>JAFYYU010000001.1 GCA_017557425.1 Muribaculaceae bacterium
GGCTGCTCTTTATAGGCCCTCACACTGTGGCGGGCTTGAATGGCTTCTTGTAGTGTCATTGTCGATGTCATTTTTATTTCACGTCTCAAAAATACTCATAATCCCCGATATGGCAAAATTGTGCTCGCTGACGCGAGCAGTTTAGAGATTAGGGCTTAGAGGTTTCTGCCCTGCGAGGACTCATTTGATTCAAAAACACATCAAAATATATGGATCGTGCTGCGCACGAATAATTGAAACAAATCTAGAACAAATCAAGCTAATACTATTTAGTCCGTCATAAATCCAAGAGAAAGTGAGCGCTTAGAGAAAATATTCGCTACCTTTGCCACAGTAAAAAAGTGAATAAATTCCATTTTTGCCAGATATAATACTCAACCCTTATGAATAAGAAGAAATTGTGGTTTGTCATCCTGATTGTATTGGGTATCATCGGAGGTTATCTTTGGATGAACGATACCCTCTATTCTAGCGGCAAAGACGTATCTCAACATCTGACCATAACGGCCGATATGGCCTATCAAGGAGTAAACAACTATTGCCATAGCGCTTATGACTGGAGCGTGGCAGAAGAGAATCCTTCCATGATGTCTTTAACGATGGGAGAAGAGACAGAAACGGAGTATCAAGTGATATTCCGAAGTTATACAGGCGCCATAGTAAATTTTTATGTCGATAAAACCACTGGCACCACAAGAATGGTTGAATATGTCCCAACGCTTGATGTCAAAAACGAAGCAGGAACCATCGACCTATTTGACTACATCGAGAAATAAAATAATTAAATGACATCAAAAGAACCGTCCCTTTGATGTCTTTATTTTTCTAGAAAGATACTCTTGATTTCAAAGCCTTTTGTTTTAAAACAGTATCGCAAATCGGGAGAGATAGCGTTGGTAGGCTTGCCAGGCGGGGTGGAGGGCGGTCGTGTCGTGGCCGGCATCGAAGAAGGTTGCTTGGCAGGTGGGCTTGAAGGGGGACCAGTTGCCGCAGATGATGCCGTCACGGGCGATGACGGGTTGGAAGATGCCGCTGTTGTTGTGGGCGCGGTGGGTGTGCTCGGGCGGGAGGACGATGTCGCGGCTCTTGTAGCCGATGAGGTATTCGTCGTAGGGCGGAATCAGGAGGTATTTGCCCTTGCGGAAACCTCGAGTGCGGCAATCATCCGTCAGGTAGAATTCCCTACCCTTCCATTTCACGGTGTGAATCCCGTTGCCCAACATGGCGATGCCCTTGCGGCAGTCGCTGATGTTCAGGCCCGACCACCAGACAAAATCCTCAAGCGTGGCGGGCTGATGGCTCTGGAAATACTTGCGGGTAAAGCACATCAGGGCCTCGTCTCGGTCTATCTTGCCTGAAGCTTTCACCTTGTTTGCAGTGAGCGCGTAGGTCGCTTTCATGGGCAAGAGATCGCCGCTGCACAGGGTTCCCGACATTTCGGCCATGCGGATGTGGTAGGACAGCCGATGGTCATCCATGCGAATATCCCTCTCGGCCAACGCCTGAACGAGGTCCTCTTTGGTCACGCTGCCCTTGTCGGCAGCCGTCCGGGCAAGGATGTCCCGAATGCTCATCAGTTCCTCGTCAGGAATACTAATTTTATTGCTGCTCATCCACCCCTTGGTGACAGCGATGGCTTTGGGGGCACACAGGCTGAGCCAAGTCCAGTAGTCATCGGCCGAGACCAGTTGCCAGGTGCCGCGCATCAGGTGCAGACGGATAATCCGCCCGCTGTCAAAGGCCTTCTTGAATGCCCGGGCCGACGGCTTGCGGGTGCGCATCTCCACCGCCCAGCGCATCATGCGGTATTCCTGCGCCTGCATGGCGCCCATGTGGCTGACCACCTGGGCAGGGTCGCTGAACTGAGGCGCGACAAGCTGCTGGTTGAGAAGACGGATGGCTACGGGGTTCATGTGTTAGTTTCTAGTTTCTAGTCCCTAGTCCTTAGTTTTTAGTCGTTTTTCACCAGTAGCGGCCGACGCGTTGTTTGTAGTCGAGGTATTCCTGGCCGAAGTCTTTTTCGAGGCGCTTTTCCTCGCTGCGGACCTGCAAAGTGAGCAGGATGACCTCGACGAGGAAGACGAGCAGCGGAAGGGCCGTCCATAGCCAAACGAGAACGCCTATGTCATAGAGGTAGATGCCCACGAGCATCGGGTTGCGGCACAGGCGGTACGGGCCCTCGGTCATCAGGCGACGGGTGCGGGGCGCTACTTCATGGTTATAGGCATCGAAGGGGTTACCCTTGCCGACAACACGTATATAGACGATACTGTAAATGCTGAGACCCAATCCACCGATGATATACAGGGCAGCGACCATATAGCGGATGAGCGTGTCGGGCACATAGGGAAACGGCCGCCCCGACACCCACCACATGAGAGCCGGAATGCCGATGACAAAAATCAGCAGCCCCAAGAGATAACCGATGATATGCGATTTAAACATTCTTTTGTTTTATTCTTTTGTTGGCCGTGACATAGTCACGGCACACTGAACCAGGAGGGAATGGATTATTTACCGAATTTCCTTAAAAGGATTTTCAGTTCACGGCAGTCGGTGAGCAGGTTCCAGATGCCGTCCTCACTG
This sequence comes from Muribaculaceae bacterium, assembly GCA_017557425.1. Lineage (GTDB taxonomy): Bacteria > Bacteroidota > Bacteroidia > Bacteroidales > Muribaculaceae > Sodaliphilus. Next base: position 2,587 of record JAFYYU010000001.1, read on the forward strand.
AGCACACCGCGTTTCAGGTCTTTGGGTAAGAGTCCCATTTCGTCGTCGGCATAGTCTTGGCGCCATGCCTCGCTACCGTAATACTCGTCTAGCGCTGCAATGTCCTGCTGGGCCGTCTCATATTTGTCGAGGGCTGTGGCGAGGCGTTTCACGGCAGCCGTGGCACGGTCGAGGCGCCGCTCCATCTTGCGGATGCGGGCTATCTGTTCTTTATTGTCACCCATAATCGTGTTATTTGATGTATTTCACTTTAGACTCGTCACGCGGCTTGGCTTCGGGCTGCTCGTCAGGATAGCCGATAGCGATGATGTAGTTCAGCTTGTAGTCCTCAGGGATGTCGAGGCGGTCGATAAAGAACTTGCAGCGCTCATTCGACAGCAGGAAACGCACCGGCCCGCCCAGGCAGCATGTTCCCAGTCCCAACGACTGTGCCGCCAGCATCATGTTCTCGCCCAACAGACCGGCATCGAGTTCACCACCGCCCTTGGCGGGTGTACAGACGCAAATGAGGTTGGGAGCATTACGGAACATGTTCTTGAAGTTCGGATCTCGTTTTACCTGCTCGGGATTCTCCTGTATGAACACCTCGTTCACGTCGGCTATCAGCTGCTGGTCCTCGACCACACGGATGATCCACGGCTGGCGGTTCATGCCGCTAGGCGCATTGATGCCTGCACGAACCACCACCGCCAATTTCTCATGCTCGACAGGCTTATCAAGATACTGCCGCACGGAACGCCGCGCCATGATGTTGTTGATCACTTCGTTCTCATACACACTCTGTGCCGACATCGTCAGCGAGGTAAGCACTGCCATCAGGCCGGCAATAGCCAATATTCTCTTTTTCATTGCGGTAATAATGATGATTTCGATTAACTACGGAACAAAGATAGTGCAAGTCGAGTGGAGAGCCAAACAAAAACACATTTTTGTTTGGGCTATCCCGAGGCTTTCATTATCTTTGCAGAATAATGACTGCAAAGGAAATAATCAAGTACATGGAGTCGCTGCAGGACGAGAAGCAGCGGCAGGTGTTGATGAGGTTCTTCAAGACGGGGCCAGGCGAGTATGGCCACGGCGACGAGTTCCTGGGGCTGAAGGTGCCGCAAACACGTGAAGTCGTCAAACTCGCAGCATGGGACACTCCTCTTGATGAGGTGCCCGAACTGCTGATGTCGCGGTGGCACGAGGTCAGACTGTGCGGACTGCTCATTCTGGTCGATCAGTTCAGCAAACAGGCCACCAAGCGGCTGGCCAATGACGAGAAAGCAATCGCAACCCGGGATGCCATCGTGTCGATGTACCTGCAATATGCCGAGCAGGCCAACAATTGGGACTTGGTGGACCTGTCAGCACCCAAGATTCTGGGCCATTGGCTCTTGCTGCCCACGCATCTGGGCGACAAGCAGCAGATTCTTGACGGATTGGCGTCAAGCCCATGCCTGTGGAAGCAGCGGATGAGCATGGTGTGCACTTGGAAAACTTTGCAACAAGGCGACCCCTCGTGGTGCCTGCGCTATGCCGAGATGCACCTGCATCACCCGCACGACCTGATGCACAAGGCGGTGGGCTGGATGCTGCGTGAGATGGGCAAGCGTTGCAGCATGGACCTGCTGCAACAATTCCTGGAGCGCCATGCCCATGAGATGCCACGCACCGCCCTGCGTTACGCCATCGAAAAGATGTCTCCCGCCGAGCGCGAGCACTGGATGAGCCGTTAGGGGCAAACACCATTATTGATAAATACTAACCAAAAATATAAACCATCATGAATATCAAGAAACTATTTGCCGGAATTGCCGCACTGCTGGCAGTCAGCGGCGCCACAGCACAAACCAACCCGTTGTGGATGCGCTTCAGCGCCATTTCACCCGATGGCCAGACCATCGCTTTTTCCTACAAGGGAGACCTGTTCACTGTGCCCGTCCAGGGTGGCACGGCCCATCAAGTGACCAGCAATGCCGCCTATGACGCTTACCCCGTGTGGAGCCCCAACGGGCAGCAAATCGCCTTTGCCTCGGCCCGCGAAGGGAGCCTGGACGTGTATATCGTCGGCAAGAACGGCGGCACGCCCACACGGCTGACCACCGACAGCGGCAACGAGACACCGCTTTGCTTCCTCAATGACGGCACGGTGCTCTTTGAAGCCACCGGCATGCCAACAGCCCAATCGATCCTGTTTGCCGACCGTTCGTTCCCGCAGGTTTATCAGGTGAGCACCAGCGGCGGCAGGGCTCGTCTGTTCTCGGCCTTGCCCATGCAGGACTTGAGCATCAATGCCAAGGGAGACATCCTGTACCATGACATCAAGGGCTATGAGGACCCCTTCCGCAAGCACCATACCAGTCCCATCACGCGTGACATCTGGCTCAACCGTGACGGCAAGTTCACCAAGCTCACCGACTTCAACGGCGAGGACCGCACCCCGCGCTGGAGTGCCGACGGCAACGCCTATTACTACCTGAGTGAGCAGGACGGCACATTCAACGTGTATAAGAGCACCATCGGCGGGAAGGCTGTGCAGCTTACCCACCACAAGGACAATCCCGTGCGTTTCCTCACGGTGGCTGAGAACGGCACGCTATGCTACGGCTACAACGGCGAAATATACACCCTGCGCGAGGGCGGCGAGCCTCAGCGTGTCAACATCACCATTGCTGCCGACTGCATCGAGAAGGAACTGGTAAGGGACATCAAGAAAAACGGCGCCACCGCCATCTGCGTGTCGCCTGGCGGCAAGGAAGTGGCCTTTGTGATGCATGGCGACGTGTATGTAACCTCAGTGGAGTACAACACCACCAAGCAAATCACCAACACGCCCGAGCAGGAACGCACCATCGACTTCTCGCCCGACGGCCGCAGCATCGTCTATGACAGCGAGCGTGGCGGCATGTGGCAGATTTATCAGACCACCATCAAGAACAAGGACGAAAAACTGTTTACCTATTCGACCGACCTGGTAGAGGAACAACTTACCAACACGGGCCACACCTCGCTGCAGCCCAAATACAGCCCCGACGGCAAGAGCGTGGCCTTCCTTGAAGACCGCGGCACACTGCGGGCCGTGGACGTGAAAACCAAGGCTGTGCGCACGCTGATGGACGGCAAGTACATCTACTCCTACAGCGACGGCGACGTGTGGTATGAGTGGAGTCCCGACAGCCGGTGGCTACTCTCGTCCTACATCGGCACCGGCGGTTGGAACAGCCAGGATGTCGCCCTGGTCAACGCCAGCGGCAACGGCGAAGTGCACGACCTGACCGAGAGCGGCTATAACGAGGGTAACGCCAAGTGGGTGCTGGGCGGCAAAGCCATGATTTTCACCAGCGACCGCGCGGGCTATCGCAGCCACGGCAGCTGGGGCAGCGAGGACGACGTGTACATCATGTTCTTTGATCTGGACGCCTATGAGCATTTCCGCATGACCAAGGAGGAGAAAGTGCTGCGTGAGGAGGCCGAGAAAGAGAAGAAAAAAGAGGCCGACAAGGAAAAGGCCGAAAAGCCTGCCAAGAAAAAAGACAACAAGAAGAAAAAAGGCGCCAGCGAGGAAAAACCCGCTGTGGAGCCCTTGCAGTTTGACCTGGAGAACTGCCGTGACCGCGTGGCGCGCCTGACGGTGAATTCCTCCCGCCTGGGCGATGCTGTGCTCTCCAAGGGCGGTGACACGCTGTATTACCAGGCGGCCTTTGAGGGCGGCATGGACCTGTGGAAACACGACCTGCGCGAGAACAAGACCGAAATCGTCCTCAAGGATGTGGGACGTGGACCGATGATGGCCGATAAGGACGGCAAAAACCTGTTCCTGTGCACCGGTAAGGGCATCAAGAAGATTGATCTGGCCAAGGGCAAACCCGAGGCCGTCAACTTCGAGGCCAACTTCAACTACCGCCCCCAGGAGGAGCGCGAATACATCTTCAACCACATCTGGCAACAGGTCAAGGACAAATTCTACGTCGAGGACATCCACGGCGTGGACTGGGAGGGCTACCGCGAGAACTACAAGCGTTTCCTGCCCTACATCAACAATAACTACGACTTCCGCGACATGCTGAGCGAGATGCTGGGCGAGCTGAACGGCTCCCACACCGGCGCCCGCTACAACCCCGAGGGTCCGAGCCTCAAAACGGCGGCCCTGGGCCTCTTCCTTGACAACAGTTACACGGGCAACGGCCTGCGCGTCGAGGAGGTCATCAAGCGCGGCCCGTTTGACGTGAAGAAGACGGGCGTCACGGCAGGATGCATCATCGAGAAAATCGACGGCAACGAGATTGGCTCCGACGCCGACTACAACTGGATGCTCGACGGTAAGGCGGGCAAGCCCATCCGCGTCACGGTGTACAATCCGGCGACCAAGAAACGCTTTGACGTCAACGTCAAGGCCATCAGCAAGGGCGAGCAGCAGGAACTGCTCTACAGGCGCTGGGTAGACCGCAACCGCGCGTTGGTTGACAGCCTGTCGGGCGGTCAGCTGGCCTATGTCCACGTCAAGGAGATGAACAGCGAGAGTTTCCGCACCGTCTATCGTGAACTGCTCAACGACAAGAACCGCAACCGCAAGGCCGTCATCGTCGATGAGCGCCACAACGGCGGCGGCTGGCTGCACGACGACCTGTGCACCCTGTTAGGCGGCAAGCAATACCAAAGTTTCGTGCCTCACGGCCAGTATGTGGGCGCTGACCCGTTCAACAAGTGGACCAAGCCCTCGTGCGTGCTCATGTGCGAGGACGACTACAGCAACGGCCACGGCTTCCCCTTCGTCTATCGAGAGTTGGGCATCGGCAAACTCATCGGCACACCCGTGGCAGGCACGATGACCGCCGTGTGGTGGGAGACGCTGATCGACCGTTCGCTGGTATTCGGCATCCCGCAAGTGGGCTGCCGCGACATGCGGGGCAACTACTGTGAGAACCAGCCGCTGTTGCCCGACATCGAGATCTATAACACCCCCGAAGACTACCTCACGGGCCATGACCGCCAGCTTGAGCGCGCCGTTCAGGAGATGCTCAAGTAGCATGATATCCCTACCCTATTGTTATCAATAATGGTCCTTTGAATCATGACAAAAACATCAACCATCAGGATATTGGCAGCCATCGGTTTTCTATGCTTCGGCACCTTTTTCCATGTCCAGGCACAGAGTCTGGCACAACAGGGCACCTCGCTCGAGGATATCGTGCCAGCAGGGTGGCTGCACCACGAGGCAACGGGCGACTTGAACAAGGACGGCATCGCGGACCTCGTGGTGGTGGCGACACCTGACTTCCAGGAGAACCTCAAGACTCGCGACGATGGCTACGTCTATAACTTTAACCAGCCCGTGCTGGCCATCTACTTTGGGACACAGCAAGGCCAGCAGCGGCTGTGGAAGCAATATGGCAACGTCATTCCCGCCAATGAAAGCGAGAACTGCAGCCACGAGGTCAGTCTGGAGATAACGAGCCGCGGCACCCTGCGCATCACTATCGGATTGTTCTGCAGTGCGGGCAGTTACGGCACCTCGACCGACACCTACACCTACCGCTACCAGGACGGCGACTTCTTCCTCATCGGCATGGACCGGGAGGAGATGATGCGCAACACAGGAGAGTGTACTACCGTGAGCGAAAACTATCTGGCCTGGAAGCGGCAGGTGACGAAGAGCAATGCCTTTGACGACACCGCGCCCGACAACGAAAAGTGGAGCCGCCTGAAAAAGAGCCCCCTTGAGAAACTCGGGGCTAGAGAACTTTAATCAAGAGTAGTTATGGATATGAAAAAAATCTGTTTGATATTGATGAGCATGATGGCCTTGGGTGGCTACGCCCAGCAGGGCTATCCCGAGGAACTGTTGACATATGATGAAACCAGCGCCATAACAGTTTCATTCAAGGGTAAGGCACCCGGTATCTGTGATTTCATAACGTCCTTGTTCCCCGAAGATGATTGCCTGTTTTTTATGGATAGCGGGGATTTTATCGATGCCTGGTTCCACTATCTGAACAACGAGAAGCAGGAAGAGAACTCTGAAATTATCGTGGATAAGAAGAACGGGTATGTGTACCAGGCTTCTGAATACGATGATGAAGATGAGGGCGAGTCCCATCATATAACATCATTTTATGAGATGTGCTACTGGAACTGTGCCGATGGCAAACACAAGCTGTTTGCAATGACTTGCAATTCTATGGAAAACGGCCGTTATGTCGAGGGTCAAACCACAGGGATGGCTCTCCACCTCTATGATAACGCCCGGCACGTCATGTGGGACATTCCTGAGGCAGACCTTGGGGCCGAAGTGGATCCGGGAACCGACGAGTGCTATGAATATAACGCAGAAACCAAATTGTATTACGTCAGGGATCGGGAGACGGGAGAGCCGCTGACATTGACCGATGAAGAATTTTATCGCTGGCTCGATGAGAGGCCAGTTGTGGTCTATCGTCTGCCCAAACAGGGCAAAGACATCATTGCCGAGATTCATCGCGCCAACCGTACCGACACGGTGAAGCTGGTGTGGAACGGCATGCGGTTCGACAGAGAGTAGTGAATATTTCCAAGTTCGGGAAGATTATTGTCCAAGGATTTTGCGGGCTTGGGTGGTGCCGTCGCTCAAGTGCTCGACGCTGATGTAGATGCCACCCGGGAGGTTATCCTTATCCACGCTCATGCCGGTCATCGTGTACCGGTCGGTAGCCGTGACGGTGACGTCGTCAGGCAAGGTTTCTTCAACCCCGTCGTCTCCCCAATCGATGTCTTCGAGTTCGGGCATCTCGTCGGGCCGTAGCGAGTTGCAGGTCATCATGTGTACACCCATGTTGCCATACTTCAGGTAGTTGGCCTTGCTGTCCACGGTCCACATGGCTACATGGAGCCCCATCCGGTGGAACGTCCTGACGGTGTAGGCGTCAAAGTTGCCGATCGAGATGCTCGGGTTGAGGCCGTACTGGCGGCACCACTCCTCGTTGCCGGCCCAGTTGGCGTTGCACAGCCACTGACGGGTGAACTGGGGATAGTTTTCGGCGATATACTCCTGGGAATTCTTCATCGACGTGAGAAAGATGACCTTGTCGGCCAAGCCCTGGTCTATGACCAGGTGGGCAAGGCCCTCGAAGTTGCTCATGTCGTTGCTGTTGATGCCCGTGGTCCACTTCAATTCGATGACGGGAAAGACGCCCTTCTCGACACAGATGGCCAGATACTCGTCCACGGTGCAGATGTGGCCCGTGTAGGTCACGCCGCCGCGCGTCTGGCGATATTCCTCGGCACGCAGCTCGGCCAGGGTGGCATTGGCCACGGTGAGGTTGCCGCCCACACGGTTGGTCGTCTCGTCGTGGCTGATGACATAGAAGCCGTCCTTGGTCACACGCACGTCACACTCCAGCCCGTCATAGCCGTACACATCGACACCGTTGCGGAAGGCCTCAGCCGTGTTCTCCACACCGATATTGCAGCCGCGATGGCCCACAAACAGCGGTTTCCATGCCCATGCGTCAACCGCCAGTGCCAACACTATCAGTAAAGTGAAAAGTCGTCTCATCGTCATAGTCGTTTTGGTTGTCATGGGCAAAAGTATACAAAAAAACCTAGAATTCATGACATCTACTGGTTTTTGTTGTAAATTTGCAATATTGTTTAACCAAACTGGTATTCGCTATGAAAGATTTTCAATTATCCTTTGCCACGATCCTGAAGTACATCTCGATTGTCTTGATTGCATGCGGCGTGATCAGCTTTTTTGCCGGTTTAATTATGGGAAGCAGTACTATCTTCAGCAACTGTTTCGCCGACATCGCTTGCGGCGTGATGTTCTATGCATTGTCCATCGTGGTACATGCAGCAGCCATCTACATCAAGAAAAATACGCCTGAGAAACCTAAAGGTTAGGTTTTAGGCGTTAGGTTTTAGGCGTTAGGTTTTAGGCATTAGGTTTTAGGGGGCATCCGCTTTCCTGTTGCCTGTAATCTTGGCAGCTTGGCGTGAGACCTGGGACGCTTTATTTCAGGTAGCGGGAGAAGAATTGCCAGATTTCCTCACCGGTATCGATGTCGGCGGTGTGCCAGCTGTGGACGCCGCCCACGACCTCGTATAACCACACGTCGCAGCCTGTGGTGGGGCTGGTGTAGCGGTGCTTGATGACGGGATGCCCTTCGTCACCCTGCAGACTCTTGACGCGCTCCACCTGCTCGTGGGTGCAACGGTTCTTGGCCACCCAGTAGCCGATGGCGACAGGCACGGGCAGATAGGCACCCCAGCCGCCCTGGTTTTCCATATCGCCCGTCCACTCCGACACGCGGTCCTCGGTGCCGTGGATTTCCATCAGGGGAATGGGATGCGGGGCGTCGAGCTGCTGATATATCCATGCCATCGTCAGGCCGGCAATAGGGGCCACGGCCTTGAAGGTCGACTGCTTGCTGTAGGCCATCAGGTAGCACATCTCACCGCCGTTGGACATCCCCGTGAGGAAGGTATTCTCACGGCTCAGTCGGTAACGCTTCTGGACATGACGCGCCATGCGGCACAAGGCCTTGACGTCATCCACTTTCCACCCTTGCTGGAAGGGATAACCCACATTCCAACTGGGCTCTCCCTGGGGGTCTTTCAGTCCCTGAGGCAGGCAGACGGCAAAGCCGTGGCGGTCGGCAGCGGCAAGCATGGGATTCTCGCGCCAGATGCCCGCCCCATAGCCGTGCAGGATAAAAACCAGCGGGGCGCCGGCACTCAGACCGTCGGGCAGGTACACCGCCATGTGACGCATGTGGCCATCGACCTTGACCGAGTCATCGACAAAGGTCCCCGCGCGGCAAGGCAGAAAGCACAGCGGCAGCAGCAGAGCCGCAAGAGCCGATAAGAGATGACGGTTCATGCTTCTTTGGTCTTGGGGAGGATAAGGTTGAGGAGAACACCCGCTACTGCGGCAAGGCCGATACCGCTCAACGAGAAGGAGCCCATCGGAATGACGGCGCCGCCGATGCCCAGCGTCAACGTCACGCTGACAATGATGATGCTGCGCGTCTGGTTCAGATCAACCTTGCTGCGCACCAGGTTCTGGATGCCCACCGAGGCAATGGAGCCGAACAGCAACAGCATGATACCGCCCAAGACGGCTGTGGGGATGCTCTGCAGCAGGGCACTCAGCTTGCCGATGACTGAAAAAACGATGGCTGTGCCCGCAGCGATGCGGATCACCACTGGAGAGGTGATGCGGGTAATCTGCATAGCGCCCGTTACCTCGCTGTAGGTCGTCACGGGAGGGCCGCCAAAAAGGGATGCCGCCAGGCAAGCCAGTCCGTCGCCCAACATGGTGCGGTGCAGACCGGGGTCCTTGACAAAATCCTTGTCGGCCACAGCGCCCACCACATAAACGTCGCCGATATGTTCAATTACGGGCGCAATGGCAACGGGTATCATGAACACGAAGGGTTGCCAAGCGAATTGCGGCAACCGGAAATGAGAAACGCTCTGCGGCAGAGAAAACCACGAGGCGTTGCTCAAGGCCGACACATCGACCAGCCCCATCAGCCAAGCAACGGCATATCCCACGATGATACCGCACACAACAGGGACCAACTTGAGCAGCCCCTTGCCAAAGACCAAGACGACAATCGCGGTCAAGAGTGAAACGAAAGCCAGGAGCCAATTTTCCTGAGCCATGTTGACGGCGGCAGGCGCCAGCGAGAGTCCGATGCAGATAATCACCGGGCCGATGACAACGGGCGGGAACAGCCTATCCAACAGTCGCCGGCCCTGCCATTTAACGAGCGCCGACATGATGAAATAGACCAGCGCAACGCCCATGATGCCCGCCAGCGTGCCCGGCATGCCCCACTGCTGGGACGCCGAGATGATGGGGGCGATAAAGGCGAAACTGGAGCCCAAAAAAATGGGCACCTTGCCCTTGGTAACCATGTGAAAGATAAAAGTGCCGATACCAGCCGTGAACAAAGCGGCTGCAGGGTCAAGACCAACGAGAAGGGGTACCAGAACCGTAGAGCCAAAGGCTACAAAGAGGAACTGAATGCCCACGATGGTTTTTCTAGAAGGTGAAAGATTGGCGGTTTCCATTGCTTTGCTTGTAACCAAACAGTATGCGATTATATTGCGGTCACAAAGTTACAACACTTTTTCGGCACAACAACATGGTTGACATCAAAAAACATCAACACACGTCAGTCCTCAAACACCAGAATATCGATGAGGGCCGTGATATCGGCTATATTAACAGCGCCATCTTTTTTCACATCCAACTTGTAAGGGTTGATGACCGTCCCGTCTATATCCAGCAGATAATCAATAAGAGTCGTCACATCTTTGATGTTTACCACATGGTCAAAATTCACATCACCACGCGGATAAGGGATAAAGACATTGGCATCCAGATAGGCAATGTGGCGAGACCACCAGTCACGCAGGTACTCCAGCTCGGTATCAAAATTCAGCACACGCCCACCCAGGTCCGTTCCACGACTCCATCGGGCAATCTCCCGCTGGTCGGCGCCACAACTCTTCATCCGGTCAAAATAGCGGCTGTATCGGGCCACAATGCTGTCGGGATTAAACGTGGTGGAGCGAAGTTCCCAGTAGCGCTCTGTGGCCAGGCCATGAAAACTGACGTCAGTTGCCCTGAGCCGTTTCAAGACCTTGTGCCTCGACAGGGTCTGGGTCCAGAAATCCACTTCGGGCCCTACCAGGTCATTGTGATAGTTGGACCCCACATTACTCCAGAACTGCCCCTGTGTGCAGTCCAGATCCCAGACGGCCACGGTCAGCCGTTTGTCGGTAGCCACATCATAACAGGCATAGTACACATTCTTGCCGACGTTATCAGGAGCCTGCAACAATGTCGTGAACAAATAATAGTCACGAAACGCAGGGATGTCGAAGTAATATTCGGCACTATCCTTAAACTCAGCATCAGTGGCATTCACAGCAAACGATATGGCATCATAGAGTGTCCTGAAATTGGTGGGGGAGACATCGTCGATATTAGGATATTTCACGTAGAATTCGTCCCAATTCTTCTTGTTGGCATTCACATCAGCAAGAGCGCTGAACAAGGTGACGTTGGTCAACGACATCGGTTTCCACAGCCCGCCATGGAACTCGCCCTGCTCATAATCATATTGCTTGAGTTTCAACTGCTGGCGGTCCATGTGTTCATTCAGGCTATAAATGCCCATGTACTCGTCGTTAAGGAAGACCTCGACGAAATCCCCGCGCACATAGTTGTAGGGTGTCTTCGGCTCATAGGAGGCATAATAGGGCGGATTGGCAAAATCGACCCAGATATCCTTGGAAACCCTGTTGCGGACACGGGAAAAATCGACCTGACCGGCATCCAGCCGCCAATGGAAATCACTGCGAAGGCCAAAAAACGACATGTTCTTCTTGCTGCCGTCCTCGTTGTAGAATTTCAGGTGGAAATTATGTTTCTTACGGTCGGATCCCGCCGTTGAACTTCCGGCCCACCGCACGCGCGATGACAGGGTTTCCTGACTGGATGAGTCGGGATGGGTATATACTACCGTTCCTGTCGCATAGGGCCTTTTTTTGTAATTCCCGTAAATCTGGATCACGGGCCAATAAGTGAACTGGATATTGGCATTGATGGTGTCTTCACCGCTGATGACATGCAGGTGATAGGTCGCTCCGGGCTCAACGTCGACGAAGGTGAAACAGTCGGTCACCTCAACGCCGTCGATTGAACATTGCGACACGCCTTCGTCCAGTGTCACCAGGGCCTGATAATCGGTCCCGAAGACTGCCTCCGGCACAGAGAAGAGCCAGGTCGATTTCAAGTTATCGACAGCGGCCTTCTTGCCATTGATGGTCACTTGCGCCCCTGCACTCACAGGCAGCAGGCACAATAACAGTATGTTTATCCAGGTTACGTTTTTGATCATATCAGATTGCGGTTAATTAATTAAAACTCCAGGGGGGCGGCAAGTGCATCGCCATGGGGACTGGAGCGGACTGCACTTGCTTGCGATGACCTCCAGCCAAACAACTCGCCGCAAAAATACCGTTTTTTTCGAGGATGGGCAAATTTTCACAGTATCTCTTGAGCGAATTCCCCCACTCTGTAATCCCGGGACTTCTTTTTTCAGGGTTGAATGATGGTTTATTAAATCAAATGGCCTAATTTTGCGTTGTGATAGTAAAACTTTTGCGTTCCACAGGGCCACAAAGGTCACTTAATGGCCTGAGGAATGCCATATTTAATAAGAGAGGACAAGAATGATGAACTTAACCAAAATCTCATTATTGTTGATGTCGGCATGGCTTTCGCTCACGTCGATGACGACACTGAATGCCTGCACCACCAACAAAACAACCGCCACAGCCAGCACAACGACACCGGCCACTGACCAGCCGACGGGCACCGTCAGCAGCGAAGGTGTGGTGTTGGGTGCTGCACGCACGAGTGTATATGTTCCCCTGCTCAAGGGCAAGCGCGTGGCGCTATTGAGCAACCAGACGGGTATGGTGGGCGACAAGCACACCCTGGACCTGATGCTGGAAAACGGCGTGAACGTGGTGACCATCTTCTCGCCTGAGCACGGTTTCCGCGGCAATGCCGATGCCGGCGAACACGTGTCGAGCAGTGTGGACGAGAAAACTGGCATTCCCATCGCTTCGCTCTATGACGGCAAGTCACCCATGCCCAGCAAGGAGGTGATGGACGGCATCGACGTCATCGTCACCGACATCCAGGACGTGGGACTGAGGTTCTACACCTACTACGTGACAATGATTAATCTGATGGACGCCGCCGTGACCTACGGCAAGCAGTTCATGGTACTGGACCGTCCCAATCCCAACGGCATGTATGTTGACGGCCCCATTCTGGACATGTCGCTCAAGTCGGGCGTGGGACGTCTGCCCATCCCCACGGTACACGGCATGACGCTGGGCGAACTGGCACAGATGGCCAATGGCGAAAAATGGCTGAAAGACGGCAAGAAGTGTGACCTCACCGTTATTCCCTGCCTGAACTATACCCACCAGACGCGCTATACATTGCCCATCGCCCCGAGCCCCAACCTGCCCAATATGCTCTCCATCTACCTGTACCCCTCGATGTGCTATTTCGAGGGCACGACCGTGAGTCTGGGCCGCGGCACCGACTGGCCGTTCCAAGTCTATGGCCACCCCGACATGGCAGGCTATGACTTTGAGTTCACGCCCACCAGCCGTTTTGGCGCTAAGACACCGCCCCAAATGGACAAACTGTGCCACGGCGTGGACCTGCACAACCTCGATGCCGAGGAAGTCATTGCGCAGGGCATCAACTTGGGCTATGTCATCGATGCCTATCGCAACCTGACCGCCGGAGGCCACCAATTCTTCCTGAAGAGCAATTTCTTTGACCTGCTGATGGGCACCACCCGTGTGCGGGAAATGATTGCCGAGGGCAAGACCGCCCAAGAAATCAAAGACACGTGGCAAGGCGACGTTGAACTTTTCAAGGCCCAACGCAAACCCTACCTCCTCTACGACGAATAATTTTCAGGCAAAGAACTAATAACTAAAGACTAAAAGACTAAAGACTAAAAAATATGACTCCCTGGATTGTACTCGCCACGATCGTTGGCTATTTCATTCTACTGTTTATCATCTCATGGGCCGCATCGCGCAAGAGCGACACCGCCACTGCGTTAAGCGGCGGCCGTCAGGCCCCGTGGTTCATTGTCGCCATCGCCATGCTGGGTGCGCCCATTTCGGGTGTGACCTTTATCTCGGTGCCCGGTTATGTGGTCGGCTCCAGTTACAGCTACATGCAGATGGTGCTCGGCTTTGCCGTGGGCTATTTTGTCATCGCTTATGTGCTGTTGCCGCTGTTCTACAAACGCAACCTGGTATCCATCTACGGCTATCTGGAGCAGCGCTTTGGCGGCAGCACCCACAAGAGCGGTGCATGGTTCTTCTTCATCAGCAAGATGCTGGGTGCCGCGGTCCGCTTTCTGGTGGTTTGCGTCACGTTGCAGATGCTGGTGTTTGAGCCCCTGCACATCCCGTTTGTATTCAATGTCATCGTCACCATTGCCCTCATCTTCCTCTACACGCTGCAAGGCGGTGTGAAAACGGTCATTTGGACCGATACCTTGAAGAGCTTCTGCCTCATCCTGTCAGTGGTGCTGTGCATCGTGTTCATCGCCCGTGCGCTGGGTTATGGCGCCGGTGATATGGTCAAGGCCATCGCTGCCGACGACTCGTCGCGCATCTTCTTCTTTGACAATCCCAAGGAGGGCACCTACTTCTGGAAACAGTTCATCGCCGGTATTTTCATGGTAATTGCCACAACCGGTCTTGACCAGGACCTGATGCAGCGCACCCTGGCCAGCAAAAATGTGGCCGAGTCCAAGAAGGGACTTATCGTGAGCGGTATCACCCAGATTTTCGTCGTGGGACTGTTCCTCGTGTTGGGTACCCTGCTGGTGATGTACACCAAACATGCCGGCCTTGAGATGCCCGAAAAGAACGACGCCTTGTTCGGCCTCGTGGCCAAAGACAGTTCGATGCCCATCATCATGCTCATTCTCTTTGTTCTGGGACTGATTGCGGCAGGTTACTCGGCTGCTGGCTCGGCACTGACGGCCTTGACTACCTCATTCACCGTTGACATCCTCGAGAGCGACAAGAAGCAGGAAGAGGCCCAACTGGCCCGCACACGCCGCCTGGTACACGTCGGCATGGCTGTTGTCATGGGTCTGATTATCCTTGTATTCTATGCCTTGAACAACGACAGTGCCATCAAGATGGTTTATACCCTGGCCAGCTACACCTACGGTCCCATTCTGGGCCTGTTCGCCTTCGGCATGATGTGCAAGAAGCCCGTTCGCGACCGTTTGGTGCCTATTGTCTGCATCGCAGCGCCCATCCTCAGTTTCTTTATCCAGATGTGGCTGAAAAACCAGTTTGACTACACGCTGGGCTTTGAGTTGCTGCTGCTGAATGCCGCTTTGACCATGATTGGCCTGGTACTGCTCATCAAGAGGAAATAATTGTAAGTCCCTGATCTAGATATCCTAGATGATCTTGAGTGTCTAGATAAGACTTCTAACTTTAAATAGCATGGCACGCAACCTGATCAACCGCTACGTTTGGCTGGTGGACACCATCAGCCGCTACGGTCGCATCACCCTCAAGGACCTGAACGACGCATGGCTGCGTAGCGAAATCAGTGAAGGCAAGCCGCTGGCCCGACGCACCTTCTTCCACTACCGCGACGGCGTGGAGGAGATGTTCGACATCAACATCCAGTGCGACAAGTCCACGTTTGAATACTATATCGATGACTCGGGCGGGGAAAACAATGCGCGCCTGCGCTCGTGGCTGGTGGATTCGGTATCGATGAGCGGTACATTGAGCAGCGCACGTGATATCAGCAGCCGCATCATGCTTGAGAATGTGCCTTCAGCACGCGAATATCTGCCAGTGGTGATCGACGCCATGAAGCAAAACCGCTGCATCCGCTTTTCCTACAAAAGCTACACGCGCAGCCGCCCCACCGACGGAATCGTGCTGGAGCCCTACTTCGTCAAGATCTTCAAGCAGTTGTGGTACGTCATCGGCCTTAACGTCAAGGACGGCCAGATCAAGACCTATTCGCTGGACCGCATCAGTCAATTGAATCTCTTGCAGGAGACGTTCACCATGCCCGAGAATGTGAAGCCGTCGGAATTCTTCAAGGACTGCTTCGGCATTATCACCAACCAAAACAGCCCCAAACGCATCGTGCTGCGAGTCGAACCCACCCAGGCTAAATACTTCCGTGCCCTGCCGCTACACAGTTCCCAAAAGGAGGAGATACACGACAACTACTCCATCTTCACCTACACGATGCGCATCACCTATGACTTGAAGGAGGAAATCATGTCCCACGGTGCCAGCATCGAGGTGCTGGAGCCCAAAGAACTGAAAACTCTCATCCGCACCGAACTCGAACAAGCACTCAACAACTATCAATAAAAATGAAACGGCAAATTCTTATATTACTGGCTTTGTTGCCGCTGTTGCTGGCGGCACAGACGGGCGACCTGCCCCGCAGCACGCCTGCTGCCGAAGGAATCAGCACCCAAGCGGTCATCAACATGATGGACTCGATGATGGCGTTGCCCGAGTGTGATATCCACCATGTGATGGTCGTGCGCCACGGCAAGGTGGTGGCCGAACTGCATCCCGCTCCTTTCCGCGCCGAAGACAGCCACACGCTCTATTCGGCCAGCAAGACATTTACCTCGCTGGCAGTGGGCATAGCTATCGACGAGAACCTGCTGAGGCTCGATGACAGGGTGATGACTTTCTTCCCCGACAAACGTACGAACCGCGTCAGCGACAACATGGCCGACATGACCGTGCGTGACCTGCTGATGATGGCCTCGGGCGTAAAACCCGACTGGACAATGCGCAACAACAGCACCGATTGGGTCAAGGACTGGCTGGCTAAACCCGTTGATGACAAGCCGGGCAGCCTTTTCCAGTATGACTCGATGTGTACGTTTATGCTCAGCGCCATCGTTCAGCGCGTGACGGGCTACACGATGTTGGAGTACCTGCAGAAGAAATTGTTCAATCCCATGCACATCACCATAGCTGACTGGGAAACCAGCCCCGACGGCATCAACACTGGCGGTTGGGGACTGCGCGTACAAGCCGAAACGATGGCCAAACTGGGTCTGCTACTCCTGAACGAGGGCAACTGGAACGGTGAGCAACTGGTCAGTGCTGACTACGTGAAAGCTGCGTGCTCACGACTCATCGACGGCGGTGCCAAGGAGACGGTGCCTGCAACCGACGGCAATCAGGGCTATGGCTACCAGGTGTGGCAAAGCAAGTGGCCCGGCTCCTATCGTGCCGACGGGGCGATGGGCCAATACACCGTCGTGGTACCTCAGGAAAACCTTGTGGTGGTCATTCTGGGCATGAAACTCTACGGCCACGAAGAACTGGCCTGCATTTGGAACCAGTTGATGCCGGGACTGAAAACCGAACCCCTCAAGCCCGAAAACAAGCTGCAGAAAAAGCTGGAAAGCCTTTCTGCCAATGCTTCTCTGCAACTGCCGAAGGGTAAACGCACCAGCAAAAAGACGGATGCTTTTATGGGTCGTCAACTCCAATTGGACGCTAATCGTTTCAAACTGAAAAGTATCGAGGTGGATCGTAATATGCTGACGCTTGATAGCGAGGACGGCACCCATGAGACGTTTGCCATGGGCTACCGCACTTGGAATTACAGCCCCATGACCGGTTACCCATATTACTCGATTAATTCGATCAACCGCATGCAAGGTTTCAAACATGGTTTTGAGGCTGCAGCGGCATATGCCTGGACTTCGCCCACCACGCTTGAGGTTCGTGTACATTATGTCGATTGGATCAGCGGAATGAAATTCGTTTTTGACTTTGAGAAGAGCGAGGTGACCATCGTTGATACCTATCCCAATTCCAAACCTGCGACCATTCCGTTCACTGTACAATGAAGCGCTGCGTCTTCTCAATATTGCTGCTGTTGACCTTAAGCCTGACCGCTGTTGCCCAGGTAGGTGAGTTGCCTCGCTCCACGCCTGAGGACGAGGGTGTAAGCACCATGTTGCTAAGGAGTTTCTGCAACGAATTGACGGCATTGCCCAATGTGGACGTCCATCACTTGATGGTGCTGCGCCACGGCAAGGTCATCGGCGAGCTGCATGCCGCTCCCTACCAAGCCACCGATGTACACACGCTATACAGCGCCAGCAAGACGGTTACGGGGCTTGCTGTGGGGCTTGCCGTTGAAGACGGGCTGCTCACTGTCGATGACAAGGTATCCAAATACCTGCGCGACAAAATGCCAGCCACGTTGTCGCCCGCGTTGGACAGCCTTACCGTGCGCGATGTGCTCATGATGGCGGCAGGCAGGGAAGAGGACTTGAGTATCTTTGAGGGTGACCAGGATTGGCTGAGTACTTGGTTTGCCAGCGAGTTCCAGGGTGTGGGCAAAGTGTTCAACTACGACTCGATGTGTAGCCACGTGCTGGCAATGATTGTCACACGGCTCACGGGCAAGCCGCTGCTGGAGTATGTGCGGGAACGCATTTTTACGCCTTTGCACATCACACAATGCGACTGGGAACTGGCGCCCGACAGCGTCGAAATCGGTGCCTGGGGCCTGCGTCTGCATGCCGAAAGTCAAGCCAAACTGGGCCAATTTATGCTGCAAGAAGGTCAGTGGAACGGTCAGCAGCTCATCAGCGCCCAGTGGATTCACGACATGACGCAGCGCCTGATCAGCACTCAGGAAAACGACAAAAATCCCAAACTCTCATGGGGAGAAAAAATCAAACGCTTCCTGCAACGCGTGTGGCACGAGATACGGTCCTGGTTCACGGGCTACAATGTTGACGATTACTACTTGGGCTATGGCTATCAGACCAAGTCCATCCAGCATCCGCGTGCCGAGTGTTACTTTGCTGCGGGCTATGGAGGACAACTCATCTATGTAGTGCCCAAACTGGATATGGTCGTCGTCATCAACGGCCGTGCCGCCAACTATGGAGACGAACTGAACACACTCTACTATAAACTGGTAGAGCCGATGCTTGACGAGGAGGAATTGTTGAAAGCAGCACCTTCACAACTGGCTATTGACATGCCACAAGGTGATGCCACCCACCCGCTGGAACAGCGTCTGTTGGGCACCACCATTGTGCTCGAGGACAATCTGCTAGGATTGCAATCCATCGAGGTAAACAAGCAGGGAAATGACCGCCTTTTTACGATGATTGACAATCGCGGTACGAAGCATGCCGTTGCGGCCTGGGGCGAGTGGCGCATCACTACCAGCGATGAGCGCCCCATCTACATTGTCGAATGCCGTGAGCAATTGGTGGGCACACCGCGGCCCTTTACCAGTGCTGCGGCCTATGCCTGGCAAGGCGACACGCTTGCCATGCGCCTCGACTGGATTGATGGAGGCGATAACCGCCGGCTGAAGATCATCGCCCATGACGACAAGGCTACCGTCATCGCTTGTGATAACTTTGACCCGTTGCTGACCGACACGATTATTGGGGAGATAGGCGTTAGGCATTAGGTTTTAGAATTAGGGATGCGTGATATTATCGACATCAGTGACGTGAAAATGCGTTTTTTGGCGCATTTGACCTTGGAGAAAGGCATGAGCCAGAATACCGCCGTTGCCTATAGCGATGATGTGGACAAACTCATCCATTATCTCGCTGATGCAGGGGTAGGCATAGAACGCGCCACGACTGATGACCTGGAAGGCTTTGTTTGCATCCTGCAGGACGTTGGCATCCAGCCGCGGTCCCAGGCCCGCATCATCAGCGGCGTAAAAAGTTTCTATAAGTTCCTGCGCATGGAGCACTATATGTACACCGACCCGACGGAACTGCTGCTGACACCGAAAATCGGGCGACACCTGCCCGAGGTGCTCACCATCACCGAGATTGACGCCATGATTGATGCCATCGACATGTCCAAGGCCGAGGGACAGCGCAACCGTGCCATTATCGAGACGCTTTACGGCTGCGGCCTGCGTGTGAGCGAACTGGTGACGCTCAAGCTCTCCCAGCTCTATCTGGATGAGCACTATGTCCTCATCCAGGGCAAGGGTAACAAGCAGCGCGTCGTCCCCATCTCGCCTGTCGCCATCGAGCAGATCAACCTGTACTTGGAACAGACGCGCTCTCGTCAGGTCGCCCAACGCGGCAGCGAGGACATCCTGTTCCTGAACCGCCGCGGAGCGATGCTTACCCGCCAGATGATTTTCCACATCGTCAAGCAACTGTGCGAACTGGCCGGAGTGCGCAAGGTCATCAGCCCGCACACCCTGCGCCACAGTTTTGCCACCCACCTGCTCGAAGGCGGCGCCAACCTACGCGCCATCCAGCAGATGCTCGGTCACGAGAGCATCACCACGACCGAAATCTACGTCCACATCGACCGCACACGCCTGCGGGACGAAATCCTGCAACACCACCCCCGCAATAATCACCCTACAGAACAACTGAAAACTGAAATATAAAATGAAACGATTTTTACTGGTTGCAGTAACAATGATGGCCATAGCCGGAACGGCACAAGCCAATAGCTGGTGGAACAACTACCAACCCGACAACAAAAACGTGAAACTCACGTCCACCAATCTGCCCATCGTGTGGATTGAAGTAAACGGCAACATCATCGACCGTGACGAGCGCATCACGGCCCGCATGAAGATTATCCACAACGGCGAAGGCCAGCTTAACTACGCCGACACCGTGGCCCATCCCGGTCAGACGATAGACTATGAGGGCTACGTGGCGTTGCGCTACCGTGGCAGTTCATCCTACAGCATGAGCGACAAGAAGCCTTATTCATTCCGCCCATTGGACAAACCGCTAGAGGAAGGCGGTGAAAAGAAGAAAGTCAACATTCTGGGCATGGGCAAGGACAACAACTGGGCCCTGCTGGCACCCTATGCCGACAAGAGCATGATGCGCGACCTGCTAGCCTTTGAGGTATCCCGGCCATGGATGGAATATACGCCCAAGGGCCGCTATTGCGAGCTGTTCCTGGATGGCATGTACTATGGCGTTTATATCCTCACCGAGGTCGTTTCCAAGGGCAAACACCGCATCAACCTGTCCGACCCCGGCGAGAGCGGCGACGAACTCACCGGCGGCTACATCATGGAGGTGGACCGCTACGACTATGAGGGCACCTACACTTCCAAATATCACCCCGTGAGCAACACGGGAGTGCGTTACACGAATTATTACATCTATTTCCAGTATGAGTCGCCCGATTATGCGGATTTGACACAAGATCAGATAAGTTACATCACGGGACGCATCGACCAGATGGAGGCTGCATTGTGGAATTACCGCCCCACTGGTGCCACCACTTATCGGGAATACCTTGACATGCAGAACTTCATCGATTACCAGATTGCCATGGAGCTGGGACATAACGTGGACGGTTACCGCCTGAGCGGCAAGTTCTTTAAACGCCGCGACAGCGAGGACCCGCGCTTCAAGATGGTGGTGTGGGACAACAACCTGTCTTACGGCAACGCCGACTATTATGATGCCTGGCGCACCGACACGTGGATGTACAAGAACAACAACATCCTCTATAGCCAGGGTGATTCCCAACTGATACCCTTCTGGTGGTACAAACTCAACACTGACCCCGAATTCACAGCCATGTTTAAGGCACGTTGGGCACAGTACCGACGCGGCAACCTGCGCGAGGACCGCATCATGGCGACCGTGGACTCGATGGCAACTGTTCTTACATCCCATGGCGCCGAGAGTCGCAACAGCAAGGCATGGCCGCGATGGGGGCAGTACGTGTGGCCCAACTATTACATTGCCAACAACTTTACCGAGGAAGTGGCCTGGCTTAAGCAATGGCTCCACGACCGCATCGCATGGATGGACCAACAGCTGGGATTTGACCCCAATGCCATCCAGCGCGGCGATGTAAACGGCGACGGCGATGTAAACATTGCCGATGTGACGGCTCTCATCGACTATCTGCTCAGCAGCAATGCCGATACCATCGAACTCGACGCCACCGACTGCAATCAGGACGGAAGCATCAACATCAGCGACGTTACGACACTGATTGACTACCTGTTGAGCGGCAGTTGGTGAGTTGAGGCATTATTAGGCTTTAGGTTTTAGGCTTTAGGCTTTAGGTTTTAGGTTTTAGGTCTGAGATATCATTTTCTGGCACCTGCAGGGATTTCTTCCTTGCAGGTGCAGTTCATCAAATACCCTTCTTATTCGCGATGATGTAGGGCCTCGCCTTGGCGTGGCCAATATTCCAGGTATATGCCGCCTATGGCCACGCCAAGGCGAGGCCCTACAGTCTCTTTCTCCACACCATTTTGCTGAAAAGCTAATCTATCAATATAATTCGTTAATGAAAGTTAAAATCAGGAAAAAGCGAGGTTTTTATCAGGAAATAACGTATTTTTGTGAAAAATATGAAGATGAACAAACATAATCATTAACTTTTAATACTTACTGCTATGAAAAAAATCCTAACAACACTACTACTGGCGTTGGTGGCGATAGCTGTCAACGCGTTTGAGCAAGGCGACTTTGAGTACTATATCTTGACTGACTCGACTGTACGTCTGGAAGGCTTCAAGAGCAGCTACACGGGCTCGCCCACAACGCTGACGATTCCAGGCTATACCTTCAATGCCAGTACACAGAAGTACTATCGGGTGACTCACATCGGCACAAGTGCCTTCTACAACAAGACCACCTTGACCCAAGTTGAGATTCGGCCTGGCGTGGAAACCATTTTGTCTTATGCCTTCAATAAATGCACATCGCTGAAAACGGTATATCTGCCCAGCAGCATCAAGAGCATCGGTGATTATGTTTTCTACCAAGATCCCATCACCGTCATCAACTGCGCTGCCGAGACAATGCCCACCATCAGCTCTAACGCATTCTATCAGATGGGCACAGTGAGCGGCTCACGCTACTGGAACTGCGCCACCCCCGACGGCAAAACAGCCGCCGATGCGGTAACCCTGATTTGCAACAACTTCAATCGCGGGTGGACCCACACGGCAGCCGACTTCCACAACCATGTGATAGGCAAAAGCAATGAGGGCACGCTGTGTGATGTGTACATGAACGTTGTCACGCCCGTCAAGGCCTCCAACCCCTCTGCATATTATGGCAAGGTCAAATTGTTGGGCGCCACCCCTCGCAGCAGCAACACCAGCAAGACGCTGAAATTAGGCTACAACGAGTCTTTCTCTATGAACGCTGACTACTACTACGTCACTGCTATCGACAAGTCGTTCCGCTATCGTGCCACCGACCTCAAGGTTTTGGACTTAAGTCAGACGAGCAAGATCGAGGAGATTGAAGACAATGCTCTGAATGGCTGCACGGCGCTGACCACAGCCAATATTACCGCCACCAAAGTCGGCAACTATGCCTTCTATAACTGCACGAGCTTGAACTCGGTGACGCTGAGCGAGCGTGTGCAGACATTGGGCACATTAAGTTTTGCCAACACCGCGGTGTCCACTGTCAACATCCCCGCATCGTTATCGACTTACGGCAACGGTGCCTTTGCCATGTGCCCCAACTTGACGGACTTTTCTGTTTCATCCTCTAACAACTACTTCTCCACTTCCTCTTTTCAATATGTCACAGCATTGTATAACAAGGATAGTAGTAACCGCACGCTCCTGCAGTTCCCGGCTGGCGCATCTTACGTTGGCTTCGTTAGCGGCTTGAAACTAAAGGCGATCAATCCTTATGCGTTTGCGGGTGTACAGAGGGCGATCGAGATTCCTTATGGTGTGACCAGCATCGGTGCCTACGCATTCTATAATGCCAAATGCTCTTATATTCTGATTCCTAGTTCGGTAACGTCATTCCATAGCACGACATTCAGTGCGATGAAAACCAACCATCTGTATTTCAACAAGACGAGCATTCCATCAACCCTCACTTACAGTTACTCGTTCAGCAGCGTGACAAACACCTCGGGAGGAACGTCCATTCAGTTGAGCGTACCCTACGGGTGCGCCAACAAATACGCTACCACCTCGCCCTGGTCTTCCACATTTACGACCATCAACGAGAAGGCCTACGACGCCCTTTTATACAACAGCAATGGAGAGAGCCTAGGCATCTTTGTCACTATGACCAGCACCAGCAGTTATACCGACCCGAAGGTGTCATCCACCGCCACTTATAGTGGTCAATGCAAGATTGTCAAGGGCACTATGGGCACCAAGACCGGCTATCTCAACCTCCCCGTTTATTGGTCAGAAAGAAATACCGACAAGGTATATCTGATCACCGAGGTAGAGCGCGAGGTGTTCCGTGACCAGACGGGTATCACCAAGGTACAGGGCGGTACGGGTATCAAGAAAATCGGAGCCCTATCGTTCGCTGGCCTGACGGGCTGTACCCAGGGCTTTGACATCCCTTATCCTGTGGAATTTGGCGACTCGTCCCTGTTCAACTGCTGGACGCCGACCATCACCCTGGGCGACCGCTTGGAGCGCATCGGCAATGATGCCTTCCGCCAGAGTGCGGTTCGTCAAGTCATCATGCCACCCAGTGTGACCTCTATCGGCTCGCGCATCGTAGCAGGTGTCCACCAGCTTGACTCTATCAAGCTCTCGCCTAACATCACCGAGATTCCCAACTGTGGATTGGGCTGGTGTAGTGCCCGCTGGATCGTTATCCCCTATGGTGTGAAGAAAATCGGTAGCCAAGCCTTCTTCAGCGATGAATATGGCGCTGGCTTGGATGAGCCCGTGCGTGAGAATGTTGTAGTCATCCCCAGTTCGGTGACCACAATTGCTTCTGACGCGTTTGCACTGGCCCGCCACCTCGATGCCATCTTCCTGAATGTAAACTACGGTGTGTTTACCTCGACAAAGAGCGACTGGCTACGCCGCCTTGCCCCGTCGGCCACAAACGATTATGACTGGAGCGGCCACAAACTGTATGTGCCCGCAGGGCAACTGGAGCAGTACCGCAACGACTCGGGCATCAAGCAGTGCTGGAGCCGAGGCGATATCCAGTGCGGCGCATTCGACTTCACGACAGGTAATGACTTCTGGAGCACGATGTACCGCATGACGGTGGTCGATGCCACCAACAAGAAGGCCAAGTACGTCTATAACTGGGGCACCGGCAGCACGTCCATCACCGTGGCCAACACCAAGACCGACCACAACAGCGGCATCACCTACACCATGGTGGAGATTGGCGACAGCTGCTGGGTGAACCGACCCGCCGTGACCACAGTTTCCTTCCCGAGCACGAGCAACATCACCAAAATTGCCCCCTACGCCTTCAAGGACTGCACAGGCCTGACCGGAGAGATCTCGGTACCCGCTACCGTGAGCGAAATCGGCCAGTACTCTTTCTGGAACTGTAACAAATTGACCAGTTTGTTCCTGAACCGCACCAGCACGACGACCATCGCCGATTATGCCTGGAACAGTTATGACGACTACACCTATGATCGCATCAAGCTATACATGCCGCTAAGCCAGTACTGGAACTTGTATGGACAGACTAAAGACTGGCTGCCCACCGGATTCACCTATAACTACCTGTTGCCTTACATCAAGCCCACTACCGAGTGGTCGGCCATTTCGGTACCCAGCGAGGATGCCGTCGGTCTTCCCGCCTCTGGCGATTTCTATATCGCTACTTCCTATAATGCAACCACTCAGGCGATCGGCAAGGAGAAGTTGGAGAACAACATGGGCATCAAGGGATTTGAGGGTATGCTGTTTAGGGGTACTGTCGGAACCGTGTATCGCTTCAGGCAAACCTCCGAGATCAATAGCAGCGCTCCCTATAATGTAGCTTACTATAGCCCGTCAGTCAACTATCTGGAAGGTGCCCATCCCACTTCTTATACTTCCAATACTCAGACAGTGAGAGACAATTCCACTTACGACAATTATTATTTCGTCCCCGCTGACAATAACTTCACCAAGATTACCTCAACTAAGGCCATGTATGCCGGCGAGGCCTATCTGCAACTGACAGATGCAGTGACAGGTGGAGCTACGACGGTATATAGCGAAAGCACCAACGTCTACGACCTCTGGATCGCCGGTGTACAAGTGTCGGACCGCAACTGCTACGACTTGACGGTTATCGACGGCGTGAGTGGAACTCTTGTATACTATTCTCCGTCAAGCAACATCCTTACAGTGAAAGATGGCACTATTGAACCTTCGTCCGACGCCCCGGGTATCCGCAGCTCAATACCTGGCCTGAAGATCAATTTCATAGGTACCAGCAGCATTAAGTCTAAGGGCTCATACCCTGCTGTATCGATTGAATCCTATGCCACCATGTACGGTACAGGAACGGCTACTTTCTTGAGTACCGCCAATATCGGATTACGCGTGAGCAACAGTAATACGACACTGACCATCAAAGACGGTGTTCAGTTGAGTGCGAGCGGACAGACCTATGGTGTACGTGGAACAAGCAGTGGCAAGATCTATATTACCGGTGAGAATACTAAGCTCACTGCCTTGGGCATGACGGCAAGCTACTCGGCCTGTGTAACCACACTGGGCACCGGACTGGCCATCACTGAGCCTGCGGGTGCGAAGTTCAATTCGTCGGGAACCGTGGTATCATCCACTGGTAGCACCATTGCGGGCACTAATGTAGTCATCAGCAAGCAGACCGCAACAGTTACGCGTGGCGATGTGAATGGCGACGGCAGCGTGAACATCAGTGACGTGACTACACTGATCGACTACCTGCTCAGCGGCAACGCTTCAGGCATCAATTTGAGCGCAGCCGACTGCAACCAGGATAACGCTGTGAACATCAGCGATGTGACTGGCCTCATCGACTACCTGTTGAGCGGACACTGGTAATGCTCGCTGATTAGAGTTTAGGCATCAGCCTTTAACTTTTAACTGATAAGACAACACCTGCGGGGAAAAGCCCTGCAGGTGTTGTCTTATAGCATTTTATATAGAAACTTCGGATAATTTTGGGGGCGCTTCGGAAAAACTCAAATAGATTTGGAATTTCACTCAACTTGCACTATCTTTGCAGATGATGAAACATTTAAAATTTATCTTAACCAATGGCGGGCATTTGCGGTTGGGGGAGGTGACCCTGCACCGCGAACTGCTCTTGCCGCACGAGTTGTGCACAGGAGGCGGGTTCTATGAGTACGACTATGCGAGTAATGTCTTGATTCTATCGGGCAAGTCGTTTGATTATGGAGCGCCCCGTTGGGACCGTATTGGCGTGCTCCAAGTACCCGAGGCTTACCGTGGCGTGCCCATTGTCTATCGTGACCAGTGGGACGAGGAGATGAGCATTACCGACACTTTCACCATCAAGTACTATTAACCTGCTATGAAACGGTTCTTGAACGAAATTAAAGGTCTGCTGCCCGAGGAGAGGATTTACACCGACGAGTTGAGGACATTGGCATGGGGCACCGACGCCAGTTTTTACCGGTTGACGCCCCAAGTCGTCATCCGCGCCAAGGACGAGAACGAGGTGTCGCAGATTGTCAAAACGGCCAACCGCTATGGGCTGCCGTTCACTTTTCGCGCTGCTGGCACATCATTGTCAGGCCAGAGCGTGAGTGACAGCATTCTCATCGTGGCTGGCAAGAACTGGGAAGACTACAGCATTGCCCCTGATGGCGAGAGTATCACCCTGCAGCCCGGTATCGTGGGCGCCAGGGTCAACCAAATCTTGAAACCGCTGGGCCGCGTGTTCCCGCCCGACCCGGCCAGCATCGGCTCGGCCATGGTGGGCGGCATCGTCGCCAACAACGCGTCGGGCATGAATTGCGGCACCCACGCCAACAGCGACCGCATGCTGCTGTCGGTTCGCCTGGTGCTGCCCGACGGCACTATCCTTGACACTGGCAACGAGAAGAGCCGTGAGGCCTTCAAGCAGTCACATCCCGACTTCATTGCACGCATTGAGTCGCTGCGTGACCGCATCCGCGCCAATCAGCCGCTGGCCGACCGCATCCGCAAGAAATACAGCATCAAGAACGTGACAGGCCTGAATCTGAGGCCTTTTGTCGCCTACGACGACCCGTTTGACATCATCGCCCACAGCGTGGTAGGCAGCGAGGGCACGTTGGCATTCATCAGCCAGGTGACGATGCGCACACTGCATGACTATCCCTGCAAGGCCTCGGCAATGCTCTACTTCTTCACGATGAAGGAGAGCTGTGAGGCCGTTGTGGCCCTCAAGCAACTGAAATCAAGCGATGACGACATCGCCATGAGCGAGGAGAACCTGATGGTCAAGAGCGCCGAGATGCTCGACTACCTCTCGCTGGCTTCGGTCAATGATCCCGTCTATCTGCAATATAAGCAGGATGTAGATGCTGGAAAAATCGAGGGCGTGAAACCCGGCGATTACCACAACCTGACCGCCATCCTCACCGAGACCAAGGCCGTCACTCCCGAAGACCTGCAACGGCGTATCGATGCCATCACGCAGTGCCTGTCGCCATTCAAGACCTATATACCTGTCAAGTTTACCGATGACCCTGCCGTCTATGGCAAGTATTGGGCCATCCGCTCGGGCATTTTCCCCAGCGTGGGCGGCGCCCGCCCTGTGGGCACGTCGTGCCTCATCGAAGATGTCGCCTTTGCCGTCGAGGACCTGCCCGAGGCAACCGTCAAACTGCAGAAACTCATTGCCGACCACGGCTACAAGGATGCCTGCATCTACGGCCACGCCTTTGAGGGCAATTACCACTTCATCATCAACCAGATCTTCAGCGACGAGAGCGAGGTGCAGCGCTATGCCGCGATGATGCGCGACGTGGCGCGCCTCGTGGTCGAGGAATACGACGGCTCGCTCAAGGCCGAGCACGGCACGGGCCGCAACATGGCGCCGTTTGTCAAATATGAATGGGGCGAGGAGGCTTTTGCAGCCATGCGCGAGTTGAAGGAGATTTTTGACCCGAACTACCTGCTCAACCCCGGTGTCATTTTCAATGACGACCCCGAGTGCTTCATCAAGCACTTCAAGCCCCTTCCCGAACTCAAAATGAAGGGTCTGAAGACGGATTTTAAGCCAGCCGGTGACCGACACGACACTTCCCTCGAAACCGTTGAAGGGGTTCTCAAGGCCAACAAATGCATCGAGTGCGGCTTCTGCGAGGTGAACTGCCTCACCTGCGGGCTGACGCTCTCGTCGCGCCAACGCATCGTCATCCAGCGCGAGATCTCCCACCTGCGTGAGACGGGAAGCGACCCCGATCGTCTTTCGACACTTGTCAAGCAATATCATTATCAAGGCGACCAGACGTGTGCCGGCGACGGCTTGTGCGCTACCTCGTGCCCCATGGGCATCAATGTTGCAGACTTGACCCACCTGGTGCGCCAGGAAGCGTTGCCGCAGGGCAGCATGGGTTACAAGACGGGCGACTGGGCGGCACGGCATTTCGCGGGTATCAAGAGCGGACTGCGTCTCGTGCTTGACACGGCGCGACTGGGACACAACGTACTGGGTTCAGGTGCCATGAAGGGAATTGCCGGAGCCATGCACAAGGCGGGAATGCCCCTGTGGACTCCTGCGATGCCGGGAAAAGCACATCAGCCCAAAGCGGGCAAGGTGGGCGAGAGCGACCTAAAGGTGGTCTATTTCCCCTCGTGCATCAACCAGACGATGGGCTTGTCAAAGGGCTCGCCCGTGAAAAACACCCTTGTTGATGAGATGGTGCAGCTGTGCCGCAAGGCAGGCTATGAGGTCATCTTCCCCGAAGGGCTGGAAAAGATGTGCTGCGGCACCATCTGGGAGTCGAAGGGTATGCTTGACATCGCCGACCGCAAGACCGCCGAACTCGACGAGGCGCTGTGGCAGGCCAGCGAGCAGGGCAAGTACCCCGTGATGTGCGACCAGAGCCCCTGCCTGCACCGCATGCGCAAGTGCATCAGCCGCATGAAGTTGTATGAGCCCGTGGAATTCATCTGGGAATACCTGCGCGAGCGATTGGAATTCTCCCCCATCGATCGCCACATCGCCCTGCATTTTACCTGCTCGACGCGCGAAATGGGCCTGGTGGACAAAATGACCAGTCTAGCACGCCTGTGCAGCAACAACGTCTTCCTGCCCGAGGGCGTTGGCTGCTGCGGCTTTGCCGGTGACCGCGGCTGGACGCATCCCGAAGTCAACCGCTGGGCATTGCGTAAACTGCGCAAGCAGCTGGAAGAAAACCGCATCGAGATGGGTTACAGCAACAGCCGCACCTGCGAGGTGGGTCTGGAAACCAACGGCGGCATCCCCTACCAGAGCATCATCTATCTGGTCAACGAAGTCACCAAGCCCCGCTAACCTGGAATAGCGTTTTCCAAAAAGCAATTACTGGATTTCGAAGGAAAATTCTTTGGGATCTGGAGGGAGGTTCATGGGGAAAACCACCTTGTGGTCGTCCGCACCCAAAGAAGCGCTTATCAGGTAGCACTTGCCTTGATATTCAATGGGATAGAATCCCCGTGGCTCATAATCGATGTTGATGCCGTAATCCTTGCGGCGTTGGGCCTCCTCGGGGTCGAGGGTATCATCGGAATGAGCATAATACCGGGCAGTCTGGAACGTGCATGGCAGAGATTTGCCCTTAAGCAAAACCGCGATGTAATCCTGATCGGCAAAGGTGTAAACAGCGGCCGCAACGTCAGGTTTATCGAACTTGACGGATAATTCCTGTGCACCGTCGAGCAAGCGTCCCTCGTGGAAGCGCACATAGACCGAGTCGCTGACGAACTGTACGTTATCCTTGCCATAATAGGCCCTGTAGATGACCTCGTGGGCAAAGTAATTGGTGGACGTGTAATTCATCAGTTTGATGAAACGGCTATAGCCGTCAAACTGGCATTCCCGCAGGATGGCCTGACCCGGCGACTCAGAAATCTCACGCTCCACCTGCTCGTTATAAGCCTTATATTGGCTTAACACCCTGATGCCACGGGCATAAGTGAACACGCTTAACCCAAGGGCGATGAGAACCGCTGCCAGACGCAATTGCCGCCACCGCCCGGAAAGCAGAGCATCGGCTGCCATAATCACGATGATCGCAGCAACGGTCACAAGCGGTGCATAGGCACGCTCGTGGTTCAATCCCAATGCAAACATCACCGCTGCCAGACATAACAAGACGTAAGTCCACAAAGAGCGCATCACAATCCGTCCCCGACGCATCACCAGCAGGCAAATGCCGACGATTAATGCCAGCACAGGTAGATAAAAGCGCCACATCTTTTCCATGAAGATGTACCATCGGCTCGACAACAAGTCGTCAGGGCTGAGGTTGAGCGCGATATCGGTTGTCGCGCGGTTCCATGCTCCAGGCGACAGCACAATGAGCATGATGCCCAGGGCATAACCCATCATCGTGACCACCGTCCGTCGGTCGAACAAACGATGGTTAAAGGCATAAAACAGCATGAGCCCGCCCAAGAAACCCAGCGAAGTAGCCTCGTTGAAACCTCCAGCCACAAAACCGAACAACAGCCACAACAATGCCTTGCCCCACCCCAGCGGTTTGCCCTGAGCGCGTTTCAGCGCATACACCAACGCTAGTGACAAGGTAATGGCCCACATGTAGTTGGCACTGCCTGCCATCCACAGCATCGTCTCTCCAGGGACGGGATAACAAGTGCCCACGATAGCCAGAAATGCCGATAAGGCCAGCAGAGAACGTCTGCCCGTGGCCAACAGGCTCACCAGATGGGCCAGCAGGACGAACACCAACGCATTGCAAACGTTGAAGGCCGTTTTGCCCAGCAGGCCGGCAAACAATTCAGGCACCAACTCGGCCAGACGGCCGTTGGTGCCTGTGTAATGGGTCAAATGAGATTGCAGCAGGTCGGCAAATGAACGCACTGGCGTCCACACGCCCTCGATGAGCGTGAATGCCAAATCATCCTCCTTGAAGGTGGTGAGTGCATTCATCACCAGCATCACGGCAAACGCCACAACGAGCAGCCCCCAATAGGCCACGTCGTGCCAGCGTCCGCTACGCGATGCTTTCAAGTCCCACAAAGCGATTATACGGTAAGAATCTCTTTCTCCTTGGCGGCAAAGATCTCGTCAATCTTCTTCATGAACTTGTCATGAAGTTTCTGCACCTTGTCCTCGCCGTCCTTTGAGATATCCTCGCTCATGCCTTCCTTGACGGCCTTCTTCAAGCCCTCGATGGCCTCACGGCGGGCATTACGGATGCTCACGCGGGCCTTTTCGCTTTCGGCCTTGGAGTCCTTGACGAGCAGTTTGCGGCGCTCCTCGGTCAGGGGCGGGATGTTGAGGCGGATTACCTCACCGTTGTTGACGGGCATGATACCCACGTTGCTGTCGATAATGGCCTTCTCGATGGTTCCGATCATGTTGCGCTCCCAGGGCATGATGGCAATGGTGCGCTGGTCGGGGGTACTCACGTTGGCCACGTTGTCGATGGGCACGGGGCTGCCATAGTAGTTCACACGGATGCCGTCCAGGATCTTCACGTTGGCCTTGCCGGCACGGATGTGTGCCAGGGTGTCATCGAGGAAATCCACGGCTTCCTGCATCTTTTTCTCGGCTGCGTCGAGATAGAATTTCACGTCTTTCATTGTCTTGTGTTTTATTGTTTTTGATGTTGATTTGTTGTTTTATTGGTCACGAAAGTAGTGTTTTTGCCACAACCCTGCAAATATTTTGCCAAAATTTGTGCAAACCGAATGCAAACAAGCTTGCTTGATTTGCTGAGGTGCAGCCAAATTTATCCAAAAAATCAAAAATTGCCCTTTGCCGACACGTTCTCACCGTTGAATTCACGAACGATGTAATCCGGCCGGTTCTTGGTCTCGTTGTAAATGCGGCCGATATACTCCCCGATGATGCCCAACGACAGCAACTGGATGCCACCCAGGAACAGGATGAGCACAACCAGCGTGGGATATCCCTGTACAGGGTCGCCCCAGATGAGCGCCTTGATGAACACGTAGATCATATAGATAAAGGCACACAGCGAAACAACAAAGCCGACAATGGTGGAAATGCGCAACGGTGCCGTAGTGAACGACGTGATGCCGTCGAGAGCAAACGAGAACAAACGGCGGTAACTCCATGATGACGTTCCTGCAACACGGTCGCCCTGCATGAATTCCACCTCTTTCTTCTTGAATCCGATCCAACTGTACATCCCCTTGGTGTAACGCTCGCTCTCCCGCATCTTCTTCAGAGCGTCAACGCACTTGCGGTCCAGCAGACGGAAATCGCCCACATCCTGCAAGATTTCAAAGCGCGAAGCGCGTTGCAGCAGTTTATAGAACATCTGGGACAGGCGCTTGCGCAACCAGCTCTCCCGGCCCCGAGACTTGCGTTTGGCATACACATCCTCATAACCCTGCTCCCACCATTTGATCATTTCGGGGATGAGCGTGGGCGGGTGCTGCATGTCGGCGTCCAAGATAACCATGCAGTCACCGGTCACATAGTCAAACCCGGCCAGCATGGCCGCTTCCTTGCCAAAGTTGCGCGACAGGTCCACATAGTTGACGCGGCGGTCCTGCTGACGCAGGCGCTGCAGTTCCATGAGGGTACCGTCGGTGCTGCCGTCATTGACGAACATGAGTTCCCAGTCATATGCAGAATTGGCGTCCATGAGTTTGACCAGCTCGGGATAGAGCAACGGCAGGGACTTCTCTTCGTTATAGCACGGAATCAGGATTGATATCTTTTTCATAATCTTGTTAAGCGGTTACATTCAATTTATTGGAACGTGAGGGATGAGAGGCAGTCACTCTTGAGATAGGCCGCTGCTTGGGCAATCTGGTCGGGCGTGACAGCCCGGATGCGCGAGATGGTATCGTCGATGGTTGCCACCTCACCATGATAGAGCAAACCACGGCCAGCGCGCATCGCAATGAACTCGGTGCTGTCGGCTGCCACGACCAGTTGGCCGCAATATTGCCTCTTGTAGGCCTCCAACCGACGCTCGGGCAACAAGTCCTGGCTCAGGCGGTTGGTGATGCGCTCAATCACATGCAGGCTGGACCGCACGTCGTCGTGGTCACAGCCCAGGTAGATTTCGAGCCATCCGCAGTCGCTCAGGAGCGTCAGGGTGGACTCGACGGTATAGACGTAGCCGCGGCGTTCCCGCAGCTCCACGTTCAACAACGAGTTCATCCCCGGACCGCCCAGGATATTGTTCAACAGCATCAGGGCATATCGCAGGGGATGATTCAAATCAGGCACTCGGGCGCCCACAATGGTATGGGCCTGATGGGTGCCTATCTGGATAGTCTGGCGGAACGGGGTATTCATTGAGGGCACCAAACGGTGACGGGGAGTTATGGCATGGCTCATGCCGCCAAAGTACTTCTCGGCCAAGCGGAACACCCGCTCGGGGCGCTCGGGTCCTACCGAGAAGAAAGCCATGTTGCCGGGCACATAAAGTGTCTTGAGATAACGCATACAATCCTCCTGGGTGAGGTTTTCCAAGTCCTCTTTCTTACCCAGGATATTGTGCCCTAATTCACTACCCGCAAACAGCAGGTCCTCGAAGTCGTCATAGACGGCATCGCTGGGGGTGTCACGGTAACTGGCGGCCTCCTCAAGCACCACATCGCGCTCGCGGTCCAGTTCCTCCTGCGGGAATACCGACCACTGCACCAGATCGGCCAGCAGGTCGATGGCCCGCGCCAGATGCTGGTGCGGGAAAACGGAGTAGAGCATGGTGCCCTCCTTGGTGGTATAGGCGTTCAACTCGCCACCCACACGCTCCATGCGGTTCAGGATGTGCCAGGCACGCCTGTGTTTTGTGCCTTTGAAGATGGTATGTTCCACGAAGTGGGCCAGGCCATGATGCCCGTCCTGCTCGTCGCGGCTACCGGCGTTGATGGCCAGACCGCACCATGCCACTTGGTTGGTAGTGGTAATGTGCACCAGTCGCAGGCCGTTGGGCAATGTATGATAGTAGGTTGTCACTATTTCTGTTTAGAGTTTAGAGTTTAATGTTTAAAGACGTGTGTTCAGGTGGAGGACATGCTGGACGAGCAACATCTCGTGGATGTCGCTGCGTCGCACATCCATATCGTCGTAGTTGGGATTCTCGCTGCGCAGCACGACCATATTGGGATCGGTGTGCCGGCGCAGGTATTTTACCAATCTGAAGTCATCCAGTTGAATGACATATATCTGGCCCCAATAAATCTGGTTGGGATTGCTCACCTCGCGCACGGCAACAAAGTCGCCGTCCTTGATGACCGGAGCCATCGAGTCGCCGCTCACACGCACGATGCGGCAATCGGGACTCATATTGGGCAGATTGACCCAACCCACGATATTCTCGCTGGCGAACAGTTCATTCCGTCCCGATGCCACCCCAGCGGTCACATCGACATCATAAACCGGCGTGGCATCGGCACCACCGGCCCGTGTATTGTCGCCATCGACACGCACCACATTCTTGCCAAAAGGCAAATCGGTGCCCTCCAGCAGCCACTCCTTGCTCACGCCCAAGTTGACGACCATGCGGTTCAGGAACGACTCGCTCAGCGGCATGTGGGCATTGAGATACTTTGACAGGTTGGAGGTATCCACCCCGATGCGCTCGGCAAACTGCACTTGCTTCAAGCCCATTTCTTTCATCAGGTACTTGATGCGGCCGATGATTTCGGCATTCTTTTCTTGTTCCATTGATAATTGTGTTCTATGGTTATTTGTCGGCAAAATTACAACAAAATATTTGCATATTGCAAATAATTGCTTGAAAAATCGATTAATTTATGGTAAAAGCGCCGAAAAAGAACGAATCATTGCCGGCATAACCAGAAGATTGATTATATTTGCATGGAGTAATAAAAACAGCAGAATGATAGGACTCACACATACCAGCCAACTGACGGTGACCGATGCCGTCACGGCCGTTACCATGGGCTCGGGTGACATGCCCGTGCTCGCCACACCGGCCATGATGGCGCTCATGGAGAATGCCGCCATGCTTGCCGTAGCCGGCCATCTGCCCGAGGGGTGCACGACCGTAGGCGGGCACATCGCCTCGTCCCACCTCAAGCCCAGCAAATTGGGCGATACTGTCACCGCCACTGCCATCGTCACCGGTGTTGACGGTAAGAAAATCGAATTTAAAGTTCAGGCACATTGCGGCGACGTCCTGTTGGGCGAGGGCACGCATCTGCGTTTTATTGTTGACCGTAACAAATTCATGTCGAGATTATGAAAAAGATATTTTTTTGCATCACATTGCTGGCTTTCATGCTATGCAGCCTCTCCGTAAATGCCCAAGAACAGACGGCGCCAAAAAAGGTCTATAACGAGGAAATCAACCCGCTGGAGCAGATTGACCAGGCGATTGTCCAGGCCCAAGCCGAGGGCAAATTCGTCATCTGCCAGGTGGGCGGCAACTGGTGCCCGTGGTGCCTGCGCTTTGCCGATTACATCACCAACGACAGCACCATCAACAGCGTCATTGAGCAGAACTTCGTATATATCCACGTGAACTACCATCCCCGCAAGGCGGGAGAAGTGGGCAAGGCCCTCATGAAACGCCTGAACAACGCCGGACGTTTCGGCTTTCCCGTATTTGTTGTGCTGGACGAACAAGGCAATATCCTTCACATCCAGGACTCGAGTTTCCTTGAGGAAGGTCAAAGCTACAACCAAGAGAAAGTGCTGCGATTCTTTAAAAACTGGACCCCAAAAGCCGTGCGTGAATAATACAACCCGATTATGGCAAGCAACCCCGATTTAGTGCAATACATCGCTGACCAGTGCGCTGGAGCCGGCGAAATTATGACGAAAAAGATGTTCGGCGACTACGGCATCTACTGTGACGGCAAGATTTTCGGGCTCATCTGTGACGACTGCCTCTACCTCAAACCCACCGAGGCGGTGCGGCCGTTGCTGCGCATGGTGGAGCTGCGGCCTCCTTATGACGGCGCCAAGGACTACTTCCTGATTGCCGATGTCGATGACAGCGACTACCTTTCCATGCTCGTGCGCGAGACCTGCAAAGTCCTGCCCGAACCCAAACCCAAGAAAAAGAAGAAATCATGATTGACGAGATTATCGAATTCAACAAAACGTTTGTCGCCAGCAAAGGCTATGAACAGTATGTGACGGACAAGTACCCCAGCAAAAAACTGGCGGTGCTGTCGTGCATGGACACACGTTTGACCGAGCTGCTGCCCGCTGCCCTGGGCCTGAAAAACGGTGATGCCAAAATCATCAAAAATGCAGGTGGACTGGTCATTTCGCCCTTTGACTCGGCATTGCGCAGCCTCGTTGTTGCCGTCTATGAGCTGGGCGTGGAAGAAATCATGGTGGTAGCGCACTCCAACTGCGGCGCCTGCCACATGAGTTTCGACCATTTCCACCACGAGATGAATCAGCGCGGCGTGACCGATGAGACGCTCGATACCATCCGCCGTTGCGGCATCGACCTCGACCAGTGGCTGGAGGGATTCAAGGACACCTCCGAATCGGTACGCAAGACCGTCGAGACCATCAAGACGCATCCGCTGATGCCCCGTGACATCACCGTGCGCGGCTTCATCATCGACTCGGTGACCGGCGCCCTGGAAGAAATCGTGTAAAGCAGAAATCTCTACATCATGTTTTTCCTACTGATAACACTGGCGATGGGCTTGTTGATGCCCTTCCAGACCGCGGCCAACTCTAGGCTGCGCGGGGTCGTTGGGCCGGCCTATGTCTCGACGCTTGTCTCTTTCTCGGTCTCCACATTGGCTCTGCTGCTGGTGTCGCTGCTGGCGGGAATTCCCATTTTGCCTACCAGTCAGATGCTCGCTGAGGCGCCCTGCTGGAGCTGGTTTGTCGGCATCGTCGCTGTGGTGACCATTACCATCGCCATCCATCTGTTCAAGGAAATCGGGCAGTTGCAGGCCCTGATTATCCCGGTGTTCAGCCAACTGATTTTCAGTCTGACGATTGACCACTTCGGGTGGTTTGGCGCCAAGGTCATCCCTTTGGGCACCAACCGCATCATCGGCGCGCTACTGCTCATCATCGGTGTCATACTCGTGGTCGTTCTGCCTCGACTGAAAGCAGGCCAACCAACGGCTGGCACCAGCACCGGGTCACGGCAGACGTTCTGGCAGCTCATGGCAATCCTCTCGGGATGTCTTTCGGCCAGCATTACCGGCGCCTATGCCCAGTTGTCCAGCATTGTGGGCAATCCTGTCCAAGCCACTACGGTGGCCTTCTTCGTCGCTACGATGGCGCTGCTGCTGTTCTGCACCTGCATCGGCAAGACGCAACTTATCGCCAAAGGCTTCAGCCGCGATTATCCCTGGTGGATGTGGGCTGGCGGTTTATGCGGTGCGGTTATCGTATTCGGCAACGCCTGGCTCGTCCCCAAGGTCGGAGTCGGCGTGTTTACTATGGCGCTGCTGGTGGGCCAACTCGCCCTAAGCATGCTGATGGAACACTACGGCTGGCTCGGCGCCCCGCGCAAACGCATCTCGTGGCTCCAGATCGTCGGCATCCTCCTCATGCTAGCCGGCGTCGCCCTCATCCGCCTGTAAACATATTACTTTCCTATACAAATTACGATTTTTCGTGGGAAAACATGTCATGAACACTTGTTTATTCCCACGAAAAAATGTAAAGTCAATAAAAAGGAAACTATATAACTCACTGATAGAGTGGAAGAATAACACTCATCACAAGCTATTGATACTTGAAGGTGCAAAGCAAGTGGCAACCGCTCCAAAATTTTTGCAAAACACCCGAAGGGTGGCCTTTGAATAACCGCGGGTAATGCAATTCAACGAGCTTTAGCGAGGTGGGTTGCATCACCCGTGGGACTTGGGCTCCCCTGCTGTGTCGCTGAAGGCGACCCCGACACTCTGACGACATGGGGTCGCCCATCAGGCGACATAGAGAGATGATGGCCATTTGGGCGTCTGCTTCATTACACTTGTCAAGTATTTTGGAGTTGTTGCCCAAGGTGTAGGATGCTAAAATTGCATATATGAGAGTATTTGTTTATCTTTGTGAGTTGAAAAAACTGAGATTGATATGGCGAAGAAGATTTATTTTGCGGGGTCGATACGTGGCGGGCGCGTGGATGCGGAGTTGTATCACCGCATCATCACTTACATCCAGCGCACCGACGTGGTGCTGACCGAACATGTGGGCATGAGCAACCTGAACCTTATAGAACAGGGGCTTGGCGATGCCCGCATCTATGACCAGGACACGGCATGGCTGCGCGAGAGCGACCTGCTCATCGGCGAGTGCACCTGCCCCTCGCTGGGTGTGGGCTACGAACTGGCCTACGCCGAGGCCCATGGCATCCCCTGCCACATCTTCTACGACAGAGGCAAGACGCAACTGTCCGCCATGCTCACGGGCAATCCCTACTTCCACATCCACCCCTACGAACGGGAGAAAGACATCTACCCCCTGCTGGACGAGATCCTTAATCGTTGATAGTATTTTCGTCTTTTTCTATGGGCATATAATTGTTTTTCTAGATTTTTTGTCTTATCTTTGCTTATCATATTTTTCCTTACAATCATGAAGAAAAACGAATCATCTAACCTTACATCGAGCGACATCTTGCGTGATGCCCGCAGAATAATCGACACGGCACGCAACAACGCCATCCGCAGCGTGGACTATAGCAGAGTCCAGATGTATTGGAACCTTGGGAAACGCATCTTTGAAGAAGAACAACAAGGAAAAGACCGTGCTGACTATGGCGCCTATATTGTGAAGAGTCTTGCTAAGGAACTGGAGAAAGAATATGGCAGCGGATTTGGCGTTAGACAATTGGAACAAAGTCGACAATTTTATCGTACCTATCCAATTGCGAACACACTGCGTTCGCAATTAAATTGGAGTCAATATAGACGACTTATACAGATTGATGACCCCGACAAGCGCGAATATTACGAGTTGGAATCAGTAAACAATGGTTGGACTGCACGAGAGACTGAGCGACAAATCAATTCCATGCTTTATGAGCGTTTATTGCTCAGTAACGATAAAGAATCTGTTCTTGCGGTCGCACGGCGCGAACGCGTTCCTGAAAGTCCTGAAGAAATCATCAAAGACCCGATGGTCTTGGAATTTCTTGGTTTAAAACAGCAAGCATCATATTACGAAAAGGACCTGGAAAGCGCTATTATTTCCCACATTGTAGACTTCCTGCTTGAAATGGGCAAAGGATTCTCATTTGTATCAAGGCAAAAACGCATTATGCTTGAAGATGATGAGTTCTTCATTGACCTTGTGCTATATAATAGACTATTGCGATGCTTTGTGATTATCGAATTAAAAACAGGCAAACTCACGCACCAAGACCTTGGTCAATTACAGATGTATGTCAATTATTATGATCGGCTTGAGAAAATGCCTGAAGAAAATCCCACAATCGGCATTCTACTTTGCACCAGCAAGAACGACACAGCAGTTAAAATGGCATTACCCGAAGACAACAAGACCATTCTCGCAAGCCAATATCAACTGTATTTGCCAACAACCGAACAATTAATCAATGAAGTCAATGAAGTAAAAATGTTGGCTCAAAAGAAAAGATAGAATCAGCGCAAACTTTATGATAAAACGGGGATTGATACATAATGCGACCGAGATGGTGGACCTGATCCAGGAGGTGGGGTTCCTGCCGTTGCTGTATAGCGGTGCGAACGGCTTCTCGGCCGAGGAGGTCGTTGACAGCGACTGCCGGTATGTGGTATATGACGATGGCGGATGGGACTGGCCCATGTGGAAGTGGAAAGGCCCCATCGTGACCGAAGGCAACTGCGTTTACGGCAAGTTCTTCGACAAAAAGGCGGGTTACATCAGCATGGACTGGTGGCCTGACTTCATGAACTGGCGCCGCCATGCCTACCCTGCCCCACCGGCAGGCTCCATCGAAGAGGCCATCGTGCTGACCCTGCGGGAACACGGCAGCCTCATCACTCGGGAGCTGCGCGCTGCCTGCGGCTTTACGGGAACAAAGATGCGCAGCCGCTTTGACGGCTATGTCACACGCCTGCAGATGTCGTGCCGCATCATTACCCAGGATTTCATCTATCCCCGCGACAAGCACGGCCACGAATACGGCTGGGGATGGGCCTTGCTCACCACTCCCGAGGATCTGCTTGGCAAGAAAGCCTGCCAGTGCGACCGAACACCCCAGGAATCATTGGAACGCATCTTGGATCACCTCAAACGCCTGCTTCCCCGAGCCAGCGAACAACAACTCTTGAAACTTATCAAATAAAACATAACCAATCATGAAACGAATTCTCTTCATACTCATTGCGCTGATGGCCGCCAATGCCCTGCAGGCCCAGAAGATCAGCTATATCGAAACGACAAAAGCATGGCATTACGTCTATGACGAAAACGGCAAGAAAGTCCATACCTTCAGCACCAGCCAAGGTCAGGTCGTGGCCTACAGCGAGTCGTTCTACGTCCTCAAGAACGGCTCATGGTACTACACCTGTGACGCCAAGGGCAAAAAACTGCACACCTTCTCGGCGAGCAGCGTGGGCGAGGTGCTCAATGCCGCCGGCGACACCTTCACCAGCCGCAAGGGCAGCTGGATTTACACCTGGGACAAGAACGGCAAGAAAATCTCTACCCGATACAGCCAAAACTAACTGGGCTGGCACACTCCCTAACAACTCTTAACACCAAAAACTTGCATAATTCAAGGATTTTTCCTAGTTTTGTGCTATCGAATTATTCTTCAATCAAGGAGAAAATCAGTATGAAGCATTGTTAAACCAAACTAAAGAAAACGATTAGTATTCATGTTCACATTCATTCACACCAGTGACTGGCATCTGGGTCAGAATTTCTACGGCTATGACCGTTCTGAGGAGCAGTGCGACTTCCTGAGCCAACTTGCCGACATCGTGCGCAAACGCCAGCCCGACGCGCTGCTCGTGAGCGGCGACATCTACCACACGGCCGCACCATCCAATGCGGCTGTCAACCTGTACGTCAACGCGATGCTCGACATCCACAAGGCCTGCCCCACCATGGCCATCATCGTCATAGCAGGCAACCATGACAGCGCCTCGCGCCTGGACAGTGACCAACGCTTATGGCAACTGGCCAATGTCACCGTGCTGGGAGGCATCTCGCGCGATGGCGACGGTCACGCCGACCTGTCACGCCACATCATCAAAGTGGGCAACAAGGGCATCGTCGCCGCCGTTCCGTTTGCCTATCCCGCCAGTTTCCCATTGACAGTCGGCGCAAGCGACATTGACCGCAGCCAGCGCCAACAAGCCTATTTTCAAGCCTTGCTTGACCATGCCAACTCACACAACGACAACGACCTGCCCGTTGTGCTCATGGCCCATCTGGCTGTCAACAACAGCGACTTCACGGGCCATGACCGCAACATGATGATGGAATGCGTTGAAATTGACGCCCTAGGCTCGGGCTATGACTACGCAGCCCTTGGGCACATCCACCGCCCACAGGACGTGGGCGAGCGTGCCCGCTACTGCGGTACGCCTATCCCCGTGAGTTTTGACGAGCAGTGCGAGCACTCGGTGAGCATCGTCGAAATTGATGACCATGGCACCATGCCCCGCATCGAAACCAAGGTCATCAAGAACCTGAAGCCCCTGCACACCCTACCGGCCCGTGAACCCGTCGATATTGACACCGCCATCGGTCTGCTGCAAGGCCACAACCCCAACGAGAAATCCTACATCCGTCTCAACGTCATGGTGGACCGCTTCCTGCCCAACGGAGCCCTGCAGCGCGCTGCCCAAGCCGTCAAGGACAAGCAGTGCCGTTTCTGCGAAATCAAAAAGACCATCACCGCCGAGGAACGCCGCCACACCACCCAACTCACCGTGGAACAATTCAACAAGATGCTTCCCATCGAGGTTGCCAACCAGTTCTTTATCGACATGAACGGCAGCCCCATGACCGAGCAGCAGCAAGAAATGTTCAACTATGCTTACCAAGCAGTAGAAAAGGAGAACAGACAATGAAACTCAAGCAACTTATTATCGACAATATAGCGTCTATCGAGCACGCCGAAATCAACTTTGACGCCGCACCGCTGGCCGATGAGCACCTGTTTCTCATCTCTGGCGAGACGGGGTCTGGCAAGTCCACCATCATCGACTGCCTGTGCCTGGCCCTTTATGGTGACACACCGCGCCTGAATGCCGCAAAAGGTGCTGACTACACCACCAGCCGTGAGGAGGGAGCCAACGAAGACAATCTCAAAACCGATGACGTGAGACAGCTCCTGCGCCGCGGTGCCGTGAGTGCCGACGTCAGATTGACCTTTGACGACAACGACGGAACCCCTTACGTTGCCACCTGGCACGTCCACCGCTCCCGCAACAAGGCCGACGGGGCCATCCAGAAACCCGTCCGCGTCATCATGACCGACGAAGGTGTCGCCCAATCCCACCACTACACTAAAATCAAGGAAATCGATGAGTTTGTTCAAAAGGCCATCGGTCTGGACATGAACCAGTTCTTCCGCACCGTTGTGCTGGCCCAGGGCAAATTCGCCGAGTTCCTGGAGAGTGACGACAACGACAAGGCCGCCCTGCTCGAGAAGATGACAGGCACGGAGATCTATGCCCAAATCGGCAAGAAGATTTACGAGATCTGCAAAGAGAAAGAGCGTGAACGGGACCTGCTGAGAGACCAGCTCCAGAACATCACATTGCTCAGCGACGAAGAGAAAGCCAAAATCATCGATGAAATTGCCGATTTCAAGAAACAATCGGCCATTGAACAACAGCAGCACGACGGAGCCAAGAAAATGACCGAATGGCTTGGCGAAAAAGCCGATAATGAAAAGAAACTGGCCGACAAGCAAGCCATTCTCGCAGGCAAAATGAAACAGCGCGAGCACCCGGATTACCTTGAGCAACAGACACTCATCAACGACTGGGATGCCTCTGCCGATGCCCGTCGCGAACTCCTGTCGCTGCACCAGGCACAAAGCCAAATAGAAGCGCTTGACAAGCAACGTCCCGCCTTACAGCAGGAATTCGACAGGCTATGCGCTGCCCTGCGTGCCACCGAGACCGATCTGTCGCAAAAAGAGAAAAACCTCGATGAAATCAGGGGATTTCTACGCCAGCAGGAGCCAAACCGTGAGATGTACAATGCCATCGGCGCCATCAAGTCGGTGATGAATAACCGCCAATCGGCAAGTGACAACATAGCAGCCTATACCACTGACCTCGAACGCGAAACAGGCCGACTGCCCAAAGCAGAGGAAACCCTCAAACGGACTCTGGAGGAGAGCAAGCAACAGGAAGCCGCTGTCGAGAAATCACAGCAGGAATATGACGACCTGCGCATCGACCAGATCATCAACCGCAAGGACAACCTGTTTAATGCCAAGCAGGAGCTCAGCACCTACAAGGACAGGCTAGATGATAATGTTCAAGCCAAGCAAAAACTGGAAGAACTCAAAGGCGAACTGAGAAAGCAACAGACAGCCCTCGAGCAGGAAGAGGCTGGCATTAAAGGCAAACGCGAACTGGAGCAAAAGGCCCGTGCCGCCGTCGAGCGCCAAAAGGACTGGAACGCACTCATCAACCAAGCCCACAAAACACTGCATGAGGGCGACACATGTCCCGTGTGCGGCAACGTCATCAACACTTTGCTGGCCCCCAAGGCACAAAGTGAACTGGAACAGCTGCAGGCGGAGTTGCAGACGGCCGAACAAGCCGTCATTACAGCCGAGAGCTCCATCAAGTCCGCCCGAAATCTCACTGAACGGCTGCAACGGGAAATCCAAGACAAAGACAACGACCTCAAGCAAAAAAACGATGAGGGAGAAAGGCAATGGCGCCACATTCAGGAATTGCTGGCAAACTGCGGCAAAAAAAGCGATGAAAAGGCCAATTCCAGCCATATCGAAGCCCTCATCAAAGACATTGATGATGACATCGAACGCCTGAACCGCACCATCAAACAAGCGCAGAACCTC
Organism: Muribaculaceae bacterium; assembly: GCA_017557425.1. Taxonomy (GTDB): domain Bacteria; phylum Bacteroidota; class Bacteroidia; order Bacteroidales; family Muribaculaceae; genus Sodaliphilus. The sequence goes on from JAFYYU010000001.1 coordinate 47,038, forward strand.
AACGAGCAGATTAAGCAGCAACGTGAGGCAAGCACCCTGAAAGTGAAGGCCCACAATCAGGCGCAGATTGACCTGAACAACATCAATGCGAGCATCAGCAAGCAGCGTGATGCCATCCAAGCCAGCCGAGAGCAGTTCAACAAAGCGACTGCCGAGTTGGACCAATTATTCATGTTTAGCGACTGGCAAGAACGGGCAAAAAATGCCGATTTCATCGAGAATTTAGAAAACGAGGCCAAAAACTACAAAGCCAAAGAGAGCGAAGCCCAGCAGCTCGACCACGCCATCGCTCTGATTAAGGCACACTTGCCAGCCATGGCCACCGCCAAAGCAAACATCAAGGGGTTGACCGACAACGGCCACGCCACTACTTTAATCCCCGACAACCTGAGTGACTTGTGGAATACCCTGGAGAACAAATCGCTGGAATGGAACACACGTCTTGACGCCGAGCAGAAGAATGCGCAACAGGCTCAACAGGCATTGGATTCCTGCATGGCCAGCCAGCCGCTATTGACCATAGAACGGCTGACCGCTATTGCCAGTCACAACGAGGCAGACATCACTGCCATCAAACAGGCACACCAGACGCTGGCGCAGGACATCGCCCTCATGCAGGGTGAGGTACAGGCATTGAAGACGCTCCAAGGCGAAATTATGGCTAAAAAGCCCGATTTCATCGAGGAAAATCTCGAACGTCTCGCCGACATCATCCAGACAACCGACAAACGAATCGAAGCGCTGAATGAAGAGGTTTCAAACCGCACGGCACGCCTCAAAACCGACGAGGAGTATGCACGTCTCTCGGGCGAGAAACAGCAATTACTCGAGCAGGCCGAAGCCGTCTATAGCCAATGGGCGGAGTTCAGCAATCTGCTGGGCAGCGCCGACGGCAAAACCCTGAGAAAAATCGCCCAGAGCTATCTGCTGGGAGAATTGTTGGGTTTGGCCAACGGCTATCTGCGACAGTTTAATGACCGCTACGAGCTGGAGACCAACCCCGGCACACTCACCATTCTGGTGCGTGACCTGCTGCAAGGCGACAGGACTGCGGTCACGACCCTCTCGGGCGGCGAGAGTTTCATGGTGTCGTTGGCGCTGGCGCTGGCGCTCTCCAGCATGTCTGGCAAAGTCTTTAATGTGGACACCATTTTCATTGACGAGGGTTTCGGCTCACTAAGCGCCGGCTACCTTGACAATGTGATGGAAACACTGAACCGCCTCTACGACATGGGCGGTCGCCGGGTCGGCATCATCAGCCACGTGGAAATGCTCAAAGAGCGCATCACCACCCAAATCCAGGTGGAACGCGACCCCAAAGACAATACCGTCAGCCGCGTGAGAGTCGTCTGACCTGTCAAAAAGAATCAGGGACGACGCCATCGAAAAGCGCCGCCCCTATTTTTTTACCCAGAGTTACGTTTTGTATGTTTAGTTAAGGATCTCCATACCGTGAATCATACCGCTGTAGGAGATAGCGTCGCGGCCGCGGGGGTCAACGTCGATGGTCGTTTTGCCGTTCATGAAGACCTCGACGTGGAAGCGGTAATTATCATCGCCGTTATCCACCCTGAAGGTTATACGAGCCCTGTCGGACTTAGGATATTCTACCTTATAGTCGAGTATCGCGCTCGAGAAATTCATCGCCTTATAACCGCTGGCGCCATAGCCCACATTTTGCCCGGAACCGGCATACGGCAGATAACAAGTCACCATACCGTCACGCAAAATCATCTTATGACCTTGACTGACTGGTGTCGTCGGGGCAGTCAACGGACGCATTGAACCTACCATCACAACAAACTGGCGAGATTCCAGCAACGACTTGATGGCCTCGGTTCGCTGCTCATCTACAACCTTATTGCTTGTATTGCATGCCGCCAGCATCAACATCAATATAGAAAGCAAGAATAAAACTCTTTTCATAGTGCCAATCAAATTAGGGTTATTCATTAAAGAAAAATTTCTATAATTTAGACTCCAATTTCCGTCATAAGTTTAATCACGACTCAAAATACCATCTCGCCTTGAAACGAAATGGCATCCCTGTCACGGGCCCACACGTCGATCAATGCTTTACCGCTCAAGAACAAATCAATCCGATAATGAAAAGTATCCTCGTCGTTGGTCACATCAAACTCGATGAGAAAACAATTACCGCTCGTCTGAACACAGGAATAATTATAGACAGGGGCCTTGAAATTCAATCCCTTGCCACCGCCGTAAGGCAAGCGGTAAGCCTCTCCCACATAGGGAAGGTAGGAATCCAACTCATCACCATTGAGCTTGAGTTCATAACCATAGCTCAGGTGCTTGGACGTCCCCCTCAAAGGCTTCATCCAGTCAACGGCAATCGTGAAATGGCGCTCATCGATCGACGCAAGCACCTGTCGAGAGATTTCGGCTTGACGTTCAGCTTTTGCCATTCGATTACCCGTGCTGCATGCTGTGAGCAACACCATCAACAGTGCCACAGCAGTAAAAATAACCTTATTCATTTGTCTTTTCATTGATTACTTGATAACAGCGATTTTGGTTACTACGGCTTCACCGCTTCCATTGGCCTGTGAACAGAGTACGAGATACACACCGCTCTTGACGGGGTTACCATACTGGTCACAGCAGTCCCAAGTCACCATGCCTCCGGTCGATTTCATTTGTGCCAGTACATTGCCGCTTGCATCAGCAATCTTCACCAGCGAGTTATCCATCAGTCCCATAATGGTCACATCACCGCCAAAGTCGGGACGCACAGGATTGGGATAAGCATAAATGTCGTCATAGGTGGACTCGGCAGGGCTAGAGTCACTGAAGTACTCATACAAACCATCGGGAGTAGTGACGTACACCGAGTTGCTGTTGGGATTGCAGCACACCTTGTACACCGTATTGGATGCAAGAGGGCTGTTAGTCGTGTTAAAGCGCCTGATAATCTGCGATCCGTCACTGTTGACAAGAAACAGTCCCGAAGACTGGGTGGCAATCCACTTGCGGTTAGCCCCGTCCACAGCGACATCATTGACCTGAATACCATCCATCAAACGGTCGGCCAATCCTGTGCCATCGTTACGGGGCACCTTCGGCCTGACGACCGAGAATCCGCTACCCGAGAAGGCCTGTGCAGGATTGAACATGCAGATACCCTCGCTGGTTCCCATCCACACCATGCCGTTCAGATCTTCAGTCAGGCATTTAATGTTGGTCCACGAGACGGCCAAGCCGTCCTGGTCGAATAATCTTCTAAAAGACACCTGATCCGGACGCGACGGTATCTCACCGCCCGAATTCCAGATCACAATGGGGCTCTCAAAACTACCGTCGGTGAACAACTTGATATCGTAGTTGCTGTAGCGGGTCGAAATGAAGCGGCTGCAATATGTCGACGCATTCGGGTCGGGCTGGAAGGTTTCATCGATGGAGGGCAGTTCCCAATCGGCGGCAGTGGTCTCGTTAGACTTTACCTTGGCTGCGGGCAGCACCATAACAGGATGAGCCTCGTTCTCATGGGGCTGCACCACCCACACGTTACCATAGCGGTCAATGCTGGTAACAGGGTGTATGGTCCACTTCTTAGCCATGGGGCTGTTGGAGAGGTCATAGGCCATCACGATCTCATTATCCACCACCTTGAGCAAGCCAAAGAACCATGTGCCCATTAAGTAGGTATTGAGGGAACCTGGAACGAATTCCAGCCAGAATGAGCCATCTTGTGAGTTGCCTTTTAGTGGGACATCCTTAGGTGTCACGTCAACCCATTTCACCCCATCGTAGGTATTCACTGCCGTGGGTGATGCCGTGTTGCAGATGCCGTTAGCGGCGGTGGAGGAAACATACAATTTGTCCTGCTCTTGATTATAGGTCATCCAGAAGGGTGTAGCAAACGTCAGTGCGTTAGGGAGGTAGTAATTCTCTGACTCCAACAGGTGCAGGCCTCGAGAGCCAGCGGCCCACAAATCTCCGTCGCCACCAGGATTAGCGCTGCACAACTCACCGTTGTCGCAGACCTTCTGCGGATTCAGGCCATCCTCGCCGGCCTTATAGCACGCGGTGTCGGCAGGAACATTGAGCAAGATACCTCCAGATGTGCGCTGTATCACAGTAGCCTCATGTTCAAGCACTTGACTGGATGAAAATATTGCATTATCCTCTTCATCCAGCTCGATTGAGACAAGTGCCGTCGAGTCGTTGATGCTATAGAAAGTGTTGTCATTGATGGGCCAAAAACGGCAATTACCCGACAAGTCTCCCTCCTTGAACGAAGTTAAATGCTCATAATACTTGCCAGCCTCGCCATAATAGATTTTGGACGTTGTTGACAAAAGCAGGAGTTTCCCTACCTGTGCCACCGACTTCAACGACTTATCATACAGATGCGACTCCTTGACAATCATCTTGCTGTCATCAATGACAACATAGCCAAAGTCTGTGGCCAGATACATCAGGCCAGGAGCAAACGTGACATCGTTGATGGTTCTGCTCGAAGTCAACACGGCATCTTTAATCTCTGGCATATTGACAACTCTTCCATCACTCAGGATGATATCGATGTTGGTGTTTTTGTACACCACAACGACATAATCCTTGTCGCAGTTGTAGTAAATATTTGAAATGCCCATGTCACTCAAATCATTGATCTTGCTGAGTGACTCGTTTTCGCCAGTGGATTTGTCCAATCGGAACAAATGGGCTCCCGACTGGTAATACACAAACTTATTGCTCTCGATGACAGCGGTCACCGCATCGCCAGCAAACGATGTGTGGATCATCCAGTCACCGACGGCATTCTGCGCCATGACGTTCAACGACAGTGCTATGGCTAACAGTGTTATTATCTTCTTCATGATCATGAATGTTAATCTGCTTGTAATATATTATATATAACGTAAAGACCTGTTGGAAATTGTGTGTACTACCGAGCCACAGGCAAAAGCGGCCTCGTGACAACTAATAATTGAGGGATACCCGCTTCTCTTGTGAAGACGCGGCGTCATAAGTGAACGACGCCCAACGGCTGGTCACCTGGCTCTCGTAACGGACGCGGTATTTTATGGGCCGCAGGCACTTAACGGTGACCTGGCCCTTGACAGGCTCGCCTACCATACCCCGGCGCTTCACGCCTTTCTTTTCAAGGATATTGCACTCATCGTCACGAATTGTAATCACCAAATTGATTGTCTCCTCAGCACCCAGAGTCATGCCCTGACGGCAGATAAGCACTTTGCCGTTTCCCTCATGGCGCAAGAGCAGTTCGTCGTCATCGGCAGGCTCGTCATCACCCTCGACCGGCGAAGTGATCAACTGCACGATGTGAGTACTCGCCTGCCCTTTATCACGAGTTCCCATCAACAAGGCCACCAGTGCCATAGCGACGACAAAAGCCAGCGTGTAAAACTCGGGGGAATTCAAGTCCATATCGCTACTTGAGTTTTTTGATAATCTCGCCGGCAATCAGATGGGAAGATGCGGGAGACCAGTGGGTGTCGTTGAACAAATAGACGTCTTTGACTCCTTGCTCGATATAGGGTTGCAGCACCTGCTTGGAAAACACAAAATAGTCCAGTTCAGGGGCCATCCACTGCTGCAAATCCTCATTGAGCGTCTTAGCGGGATAGGGATTGTCAACGATGTAGTTCTGATACATGTCATACTTGTCACCAGCGACAAGCAGGATAAGGTTCACACCGCGCTGGCGGGCCGCCTCAATCACTTGGCGATAGCAATCCACAACCTGCCCGCGATGCTCGTCAGTGGCATCATAGCCCATCTTGACGTCCTCGTTGTAAAAGTATAGCATATCGGGCTGCACACCACCAAAAACCGGGCGCGACAAGCGCGCTTTCAAGATAGGATTGGCGCCAAACAAGTGGTAAAACAGGTAATCCTTCACACGCAGCAGGGGACTTGGTGAGGGCTTGGAAGCCGGTTCCTGTTGCTCCTCTTTTTTCTCTATTCGAGGTATCGAGGTATGCTTGGTCGTAAAACTACAGTGACGTCCTACAAGATAGCGTTCCACTTCCTGGACCACCAGGTTCTTGACATTGGAGGAATCGACAAAACCCAGGTTGAGCACGTCATACGCCACCTGCATCGGGCTCGACAAAGACGGGTCGCTAGGCGTATATACTACTACCTTGCGTCCGCTCTCATGAGCAAGATAATTCACATAATCACCCTGCTTGCCAACGCCTCCGCCATGCGAGAAAGAGTCACCGATCACGAGCACGCCACAAGTATCAAGGCGCAACAGCCTTTCATCATCCTGACTTGAGTAATACACTTCAGGAAGCAGGGCAGAACGGATGCTATCGGTGTATTCCGGTCCGCTATTGATCAATCCCAGACGCATCAAGTCACCAGAATTGTCATTGATTACCCATAGGTAAATGGCCATTCCGACGAAGAACAGCCAGACAGGCAACACGGTGTATGATATATTGATGAGGAACTTGCGCATAACTGGAATCGTCAGAACTGGAAATAGATGAACGTTTGAACCTGACCGGCAAAATAGAATATCAGGAACACGAGCAGGGCATATAAAACCAACCTGGCAGGTTGCGCTGAGAAAATCCGGTAGCCGTCAATCATCAACACATGCTGTCGCTCACGTTGTATCCACTCGACCAATAACAGGGCGGCACACCACATGAGCATAGTAGCCATCTTCATGGTCAACCCATGGTAATTGAACAGTGAGGGCGAGAACAAGCTGGAAACGAAACGGGAGAAAGCAGCGAAATCCGGAGCACGGAAGAGAATCCATCCAAAATTGACCAACAAGAACGTCACCAACATGCCCGCAAATTCTTTGAACGAAGGCAGCAGGCGGCCATGGGCCACAGTGTCCTTGTACCGCTTGGATCCCAACACGATGAGCGGAATAAACAACAAGGCGTGATATAAGCCCCACAGGACAAATGTCCAATCTGCACCATGCCACAGACCACTCAACGCAAACACGATGATGGTGTTGATCACCGTCCTGGAGCGGGAACAACGACTGCCGCCCAACGGGAAATAGACATACTGGGTAAACCATCCCATCAACGTGATGTGCCACCGCCTCCAAAACTCGCGCACATTGCGTGAGAAATAAGGCACCTTGAAGTTCGTTGTCAGTTTTATGCCGAACAGTTTGGCACAGCCGATAGCGATATCACTATAACCCGAGAAATCGGCATAGATCTGGAATGTGAACAGCAACGAGCACACCAGCAGCATCAGGCCCGTTGCAGAGCCCAATCCGTTCCACGTCTGGTTCACCACCTCGGCACAACCGTCGGCGACAATGAGTTTTTTGACAAAGCCCCACAACATCTGACGCAGGCCGTCAACTGCCTGACAATAATCAAAACGGCGGGCAGTGAGCATCTGCGGCAACAAGTTGGTGGCCCGCTCGATGGGGCCGGCAACCAATTGCGGGAAGAAACTGATGAACGAAAAAAAGGCCACCACGTTGCGTGTGGGTTCAATCCTGCGGACATACACATCAATCGAGTAGCTCAAAGCCTGAAAGGTGTAGAAACTGATGCCTACCGGCAGGATAATGTTAAGCGTGGGCCAGTCCACTGTGACACCCACCGTTGAAAGCAAAGATTGAAGGCTGCCGGCAAAGAAGTTGAAATACTTAAAAGCGGCAAGAATGCCCAAATTGAGCACAATGTTGGCAGCGCTAATTGACCGTTGCACCCGTCGCTTCCCTTCATAATGCTTGATAAGCAGGCCGCTGAAAAAACTGCTGAGCGAGGTGATGACAATAAGAATCAGGAAACGCCAATCCCACCATCCATAAAAGACATAACTCGCCACGAGGATTAGCAGATTCTGCCACCTCAACTTCTTGAAGACGAACCAGTAGAGCAAGAACACTACCGGCAAGAAGACCATGAATGTGAACGAGTTAAAAAGCATAAATAGCGCAACCGCTTGCGAGAGAGGGCATGCTTGAGCGGCACACCCTCTTCTTGGTCAAAATCTCTTTAGGAAAGGGTCACCCCTAACGCGTTTCTGTTACCTAATAATCATGATTGTCGCCTGTGGTGTACCCGTCACAGCAGGTTGACCACCCTGGGCGGCATAAATATTGTAAATACCCGTCGCAACACGCTCGCCGTCGGGTCCGCTGCCATCCCATAAAGCACTGCCCATCACAGGGCCTATCTGGGTCACCACGTTGCCATCACGGTCGGTGACGGTCACATAGGAGTTCTCCATCAGGTTCGCAATCTTGATCAAGCCGGTGAAATCGGGCTCCACAGGATTCGGGAAGGCGTAAACGTCATCAAAGCTAAGCGAGGCCGCATCACCCTGAAGAATGTACTCGGCAAAGCCATTGTCGGTGAACGCATAAACACGCTCGTTGACGGTATCGCACTCTACCGAATAGACCGTATTGCTGGGCAAATCACTGTTCTCAGAAGTGAAATGATTATACACCTCACTGCCGTCAGGCGACACAAAGTACACACCGTCGTCGGTAGCAAGCCACTTGTTGTTATCACGGTCAACCCCCACGTCATAGACGCTATAACCCTCGCACAAGATACCCTTGCCCTCGGCTGACTTGGTCACAAAGGGACGCACTGCCCTGGGTTGCTCGTCAAAGACCACGTCGGGGTCAAACATAAACACGCCCTTGGTGTGTCCCACCCAAATGTTACCGTCCTTGTCCTGTTCCAGGTGATTGACGTAGGTCCAATCCACCTGACGGTCGTTCTGGTCGATGAAACGGGACAGGTTCACCAATCGATAAGTGTTGATTTTGGGGTTAACCTCACCGTTGTCCCAACAGAAAAGCTCTGCATTGCCTGGATCTCCTGGATAGTCACCATCGATGAAAATCTTGAAATTGTTTTTCTTGGCTACCAGGAAGCGGGATCGCTGCATATCACCGGTATTAAGACTCAGCATACCTGAAGGCGCGAACCAGTCTGACTTGGATACTGACGATTTGTTAAACTTCTCCAGGGGGAGAACCACAACCGGTGTTTCAGCATTACCATAAGAACTAACTACCCACAAATTACCGTAATTGTCAAACGCGGGTGTCGGTTTATAAGTGCTGATCTTCGAGTTAGTGCTTGTATAGGTGTATTTCAACGAGTTATTGGTCACCTTGTGGATACCCTTTTTCCAACTGGCACGTACATAGGTTGTTGGATCTATTGGACTGAACTCAAAAGCATAGGCGCCTTGTTCGGCTGTATAAGCCGTTGCATTGTGCCATTGCTCACCATCATAAGTGTTGATGATGTTGGAGACATCAGTCGTGGGGTTGATGCCAAAGATGGCACCGGTATTGGCGACATACAACAGGTTCATAGCCGCATTGTACTTCAACCAATAGGGGTAATCGGTAGTCATCGAATTCATCTTATAATAAGCGGTTGAGCCACTCACGTGCAAACCGTTGGCATCGTTGATCCACACCGTACCGTCACCATAGGGATCTGACGTAGCAAATCCCACTGATGAGCCTTGCTTGGTAACCGTGTGGGCATCCTCTTCGATGGTGTAGTAATAAGCCTGTTCAGCGAAATTGGCTATGTAACCCGTTGGAGTCTTCTGGACGCTGGTGGGAAGGGCACTCACCAGACGGGTCAATGCGGGTGTGCTCGACGAGAAATCATAATAATACAACCTGGAATTGCTCATCAGGAAGGCTGAATGGTCGTCAATCGGGAACATTTTTGCGCCCGTGAAAGAACCGCTTTTCTTTTCGAAGGTATTGATGGGGTCTTCGCTATTCGGGTCACCATAATAAGTATAACTATTGGATACAATCACCAGCTTGTTACCGATCATTGTCACCGAGTTAACGCAAACCGTATTACGCACTTCCATGCTCTTGGTAACCATAAAAGTGGACTCATCAATGATTGCGTAACCATAACCCATAGCAACGTAGGCCTTGCCATCGACAAAAGTGATATCACGGATTTCCTTACCCACATAGTCGGTCAACTCACCGTCAGTAAGGGTATAGCCATGCACTCTTACCAGCACGTCCTTTATACCGTTGATGTTGGTTACCTTGCCTGCCGCATCTATGACATCGATGTTGGAACTTGCGTATGCCACAAACAGCAGTTTGTTCTGCCAGTCATAGTAGATCTGGGAAATCTGGTTGTCTGACAACTTGTTCTGGCGGTTCAATGACACAGTCGTCAACGTCGCCTTGTCGAACTGGTACAAGCGGTTACTGTTCAAATAATAAATCTTGTCGCCCGTGTCAAAGACATTCTGGATTTTCTTGGTCACATAGTAGTTGTGGATTTTCCATGTGCTCGCGCTGGCAGTAGCCACAGCCATCACCATGAGCATCAAGAAAACTAGATGTTTTTTAGTCATATCGCGTAAATTTTTATTATTATATTCAAATTGTTCCTTATTCTGCAAGCGGTCACCTGATAATCATCACCGTTGCCTGTGGTGTCCCCGTCACAACAGGTTGACCGCCCTGGGCGGCATAAATATTGTAAATGCCCGTCGCAACACGCTCGCCGTCAGGTCCGCTGCCATCCCACAGGGCACTACCCATCACTGGACCCAACTGGGTCACCACGTTGCCCTCGCGGTCGGTGACGGTCACATAGGTGTTCTCCATCAGGTTCGCAATTTTGATCATACCCGTAAAGTCAGGCTCCACAGGATTCGGGAAAGCGTAAACGTCATCGAAGCTGAGCGCCGCGGCATCACCCTGGGCGATGTACTCGGCAAAGCCATTGTCGGTATACACATAGACGCGAGCATTGACGGTATCGCACTCTACCGAATAGACGGTGTTGCTGGGCAAATCGCTGTTATCAGAAGTGAAATGATTATAAACCTCACTGCCGTCGGGCGACACAAAATAAACGCCGTCGTCGGTGGCAAGCCACTTGTTATTATCACGGTCAACACCCACGTCATAGACGCTATAGCCCTCACACAAGATGCCCTTGCCCTCGGTGGACTTCATCACAAAGGGACGCACTGCTCTGGGCTGCTCGTCAAAGACCACATCGGGGTCAAACATGAACACGCCCTTGGTGTGTCCCACCCAGACGTTACCATCCTTGTCCTGTTCCATGTGGTTGATGTACGTCCAATCCACCTGGCGGTCGTTCTGGTCGATGAAACGGGACAAGCCTACCAAGCGATAGGTGTCGATAGTGGGGTCAACCTGACCGTTGTCCCAACAGAATAATTTCCCCGAACCATCAGGTCTGGGATAATCACCATCAGTATACATCTTTACGTTATTCTTCATGCTCACCAGCAGACGTGACCGCTGCATATCTCCCGTGTTGAGGCTGAGCAGTCCACTCGGCTGGAACCAATCGCTATTGGTCACTGATGATGCAGCGAACTTGTCAGCGGGAAGCACGGCCACTGGACAAGAAGCATAATTAAAAGAAGTGACAACCCACAAGTTACCATATTTGTCAAAAGCGGGAGTGGGCTTATATTTTCCAATCTTTGAGTTAGAACTGGTATAGGTGTATTTCAACGTATTATTGGTCACCTTGAAGATTCCTTTGTTCCAGCTGGAACGCACGTAGGTAGTGGGATCCAGCGGGTTGAACTCAAAAGCATAGCCTGCTCCTGGGGCTGAATATGCTGTTGCACCAGCCCATTGCTCTCCGTCATAGGTGTTGATTACGTTAGCTATACTAGTCGAGTTGTTGTTGATATAGGCAATGGGACCAGAAACGGCGGCATACAGCAGGTTCATGGCCGCATTGTACTTCAGCCAATAGGGCTGATCGGTCGTCAGAGAGTTCATCTTATAATATACTGTTGATCCGCTCACGTGCAAACCATTGGCATCGTTAATCCATACAGTGCCGTCACCGTTGGGATCTGAGGTAACAAATCCCACTGCTGAACCTTGTTTGGTTGCTGTTTGTCCAGTCTCGTCAATCGTGTAGTAATAGGACTGGCCGGCAAAATTGGCGATATATCCAGTGGTGGTCTTCTGCACACTGGTTGCTTTTGCGCTCACTAAATCTGTAAATGCGGGTGTGCCGGACGAAAAATCGCAGTAGTTTAGTTTAGAGCTTCCCAACACAAATACAGCATGGTCATTGATGGGATACATCTTTGCGTTAGAGAAGGCACCGCTGGTCTTTTGGAAAGTACTAATCGGGTCTTGGCTTTCCGGATCACCATAATACATGTAATTGCCGGAGAGCAAGACCAACTTATCACCCACCTTGGCGGCCGAATAAATACAGGTAGGACGGCGCACCCAATGACTCCTGACCATCGATAATGTCTCTTCATCGATAACGGCAAAACCATAACCCATGGCAACGTATGCCTTGCCATCAGCGAAGGTGATATCGCGGATTTCCTTGCCCACATAAGATGACAATTCCTTATCATCGGTGAACGTGAAAGACTGAACCGAAACCGGCACATTTTTGATACCGTTGATGTTGGTCACATGGCCGGCCTCATCAATGACGTCGATGTTAGAATTGGCATAGGCGACAAAGAGCAACTTGTTTTCCCAATCGTAATAAATTTGGGATATCTGGTTGTCTGACAACTTGTTCTGTCGGTTTAATGCCACAGTCGTCAACGTCGCTTTGTCAAACTGGAACAAGCGGTCGCTATTCAGATAATAGATCTTGTCGCCAGTATCGAAGACATTCTGGATTTTTGAGGTCACATAGTAATTGTGGATTTTCCATGTGCTCGCACTGGCAGTAGCCACTGTCATCACCAAGAGCATCAAGAAAACTAGATGTTTTTTTGCCATATCGCGTAAAAATATTATTTGTCGTCTATAATTAATACGTTGATTTACAGCGAGATGTGAATAAAAGCACACAAAACCCACTGAAACAACTGCCAAAGATATAAAATAATGACGGATAATTGCGTCTTTTTCAGGTCGAAGAAACGAAAATAATTCTGAAAAAATGCAAAAAGCAAAAACAACTGGGGGCAAGCCCCGCCCAACGGCGGCTTGCCCCCAGATTCATGTTGGGGTTTATACTGACGGCTCTCACTGCTGCGACGCGGCAGCGGCAGCCTCAACCCATTTCTTCACCTCGTCAACGACAGGCACTTTGTAGACCAGCTTAAATTTCTTGTTAATATCCAGCAAATCCTGGAACAGTTTACCGGGTTTTTCCAATGCGCCCAGGGCGGCAACAGTAAGGAAACCTGCCTTCTGGATGGGAGCGACCCACTCCTGGGGGATACCCAGGGCGGTGAATGCCTCTTCCTTGTCGCGGGCGGGCACTTTTTCGGGACGCATCTGCGGGAACAGGAGCACATCCTGGATATAGCTGTTGCCTGTCATGAGCATCACCAGACGGTCTATGCCGATGCCGATGCCGCTCGTGGGCGGCATACCGTACTGCAGGGCGCGCAGGAAATCCTGATCGATAATCATCGCCTCGTCGTCACCCTTGTCGGCCAGGCGCATCTGCTCCTTGAAGCGCTCTTCCTGGTCAATGGGGTCATTCAACTCGCTATAGGCATTGGCCACCTCCTTGCCGTTGACCATAAGTTCGAATCGCTCGGTCAAACCGGGCTTGCTGCGATGCATCTTGGTCAGCGGTGACATCTCGACAGGATAATCAATAATGAAGGTAGGCTGGATGAAAGAGCCCTCGCAGAACTCGCCGAAGATCTCGTCAATCAGCTTGCCTTTGCCCATCGTGTCGTCAATCTCAAGCTTGAGTTGCTTGCAAACCTCGCGGATTTCGTCCTCGGTCTTTCCCTCCAGGTCATAGCCCGTCTTTTCCTTGATGGCTTCGAGGATGGGCAGACGACGGTAGGGCGCCTTGAAACTGATGACCTGACCGTCGATTTCTGTCTCGGGCTTGCCGTTGACAGCTACGCAGATAGTCTCAAGCAGATGCTCGGTGAACGACATCATCCAGTTATAGTCCTTATACTGCACGTACAGCTCCATGCAGGTGAACTCGGGATTGTGGTTGCGGTCCATGCCCTCGTTGCGGAAGTTCTTGCCGATCTCATACACACCCTCGAAACCGCCCACAATCAGGCGCTTGAGGTAGAGTTCGGTAGCGATGCGCATGTACATGGGGATGTTCAACGCATTGAAGTGGGTGATGAACGGGCGAGCCGTAGCACCACCGGCAATAGCCTGCAATGTCGGGGTCTCAACCTCGGTATAGCCTGCATCATCCAGCACCTGACGCATGGTCTTCACGACCAGCGCACGTTTCAAGAAGGTCTCCTTGACGCCCTTGTTGACCACCAGGTCGACATAGCGCTGGCGGTAACGCATCTCAGGATCCTCAAATGCGTCATAGGTCACACCGTCCTTCTCCTTGACGACGGGCAGCGGTTTCAATGACTTGCTCAACAGCTTGAGCGACTGGGCATGGACACTGATCTCACCCGTTTGGGTACGGAACACGTATCCCTGCACGCCCACGAAGTCGCCCATGTCGAGCAACTTCTTGAAAACGGTGTTGTACAACTCCTTGTCCTCACCAGGGCACAAATCGTCGCGGCTCACATATACCTGCACACGACCATGAGAGTCCTGCAGCTCAAAGAAAGATGCTTTGCCCATAATGCGGCGGTTCATCATTCGTCCGGCGATGCTCACCTGCCGCGGCTCAGCATCGTCTTTAAAGTCGGCAATGATCTCGTCACTATAGGCATTCACCACATACTCGTCAGCGGGATAGGGATTGATGCCCATCTCCTTGAGCGTCTCCAAACTGTTGCGGCGAATAATCTCTTGTTCGCTTAATTCAAGTACATTCATTCCTTATGTCGATTTTTGATGTTATGTCTCGATTGAGAGCGCAAAGGTAGTAAAAAGTTTTCACTTGTCAGTTGACCGTTTTCAGTTTCTTGTAGGGTTTGCCCAGGAGGAAGGGGAAATAGCGTTCCACAATCAGGGCAAGGGGATAAAGAATGGCCATGACAAGGAGGGCGATAAATACCTTTAATATAATATTGTCATCGAATACTTCAGGACCGGCAAATTTGGCAACTAGCATCTTGATGATGCCGATGAGGTAATTCTGCAAAGCCAGGTAAGTGATACCTGTAATGGCGACGGTCTGAGCGACGCGGCTGGTGCCGAAAAGCGTTTCCAGCCACTTGCACACGGCGGTGTAGAAGGGCAGCACCAGGATCACGGCTTCGGGGGCGAGGACATAGGCCACACCACGGTCAATGGTCAACGGGGCAATGATGAGGAAGCCCAAGCCAACCACAGCCAACACTATCCACAGCAAAGAACGGGCTGGAGTGGAGAAATCGAATCGGTCCACCTGCTTGTGGCTGCAGTTGCCCAAGGCGTAAATGGGCATATACAGGAAAGCCTTGTCAAGGTTCCAATAGCGTAACCACGGCAGGTCAGGCATGACAAGCAGAGAAAGACTCAGAAGCAGGGCAACCACTAGAGGCCAATATCCTCCAAGATACTTTTTTATCGGGTAATAGATGACCTGCATCGTGAACAGGGCAGCGATGAACCAGAAAGGTCCCAGCACCACGTCGGGTGTACCCTGAATGAACTGCCACAACGGGGTGAGCGTGTCTATCGCCTGTTCCTCGGGACCCGCCATGCGACGTCCAACAAGAAGCCACAAAGCATAAAAAATGACGAAGAACGTGGTATAAGGAACCAGCAACTGGCGGGCACGGTGACGCAGGAAAGTAAAGAAATTCTTCTGCTTGGCGATGTTGAACAAATAACCCGCAGCAAAGAAGAACACCGGCGCGCCCATGTTAAACAATGCCGCCTCATGGGCATTGTCATAGCGCGGCGGCGTGTGGTAAACCACCACCAGCGTCATCGCAATCAACTTGATATAGTCGAGCCAAGCTTGCCGTTTCATTCACTTGTCAATTTCAACTCACGCCAAGGCGCTAAGTCGCTAAGATTCTATCAATAAATAAAACTTTGCGGCTTAGCGCCTTAGCGTGAGACTCTGTGTTTACTCAGTCGATGATGTCAAAACCAGAGTAGCGCTGCAGGGCCGCAGGGATGCGGATGCCCTCGGGCGTCTGGTTGTTCTCGAGCAGTGCAGCCACGATTCGGGGCAATGCCAATGCCGAACCGTTCAAAGTGTGGCACAGGTGGGTCTTCTTGTCGTCGCCACGGTAGCGGCACTTGAGGCGGTTGGCCTGATAGGTCTCGAAGTTGGAAACACTGCTCACCTCGAGCCAGCGCTGCTGGGCAGCCGACCACACCTCAAAGTCGAAGGTGATGGCGCTGGTAAAGCTCATGTCACCGCCGCACAGGCGCAGGATGTGCCAGGGCAACTCCAGCTTCTCAAGCAAGCCCTGAACATGGTCCTTCATCTCCTCGAGAGCGGCGTAGGAATCCTCGGGTTTCTCGATACGCACAATTTCCACCTTATCGAACTGATGCAGGCGGTTCAGGCCTCGCACGTCCTTGCCGTAGGAGCCGGCCTCGCGGCGGAAGCAAGCCGAATAGGCACAATTCTTCTTGGGCAACTCCTCCTGCGGGATAATGACGTCACGGTACAAGTTGGTGACGGGCACCTCGGCGGTTGGAATTAAGTAGAAGTTGTCCACCTGGCAATGGTACATCTGACCCTCCTTGTCGGGCAGCTGTCCCGTTCCCAGTCCCGAAGCCTCGTTGACCACCAGTGGCGGCTCAATCTCGAGGTAACCGGCCTTGCCTGCCTCATCGAGGAAGAACTGGATCAATGCGCGTTGCAGGCGTGCTCCCTTGCCGACATAGACAGGGAAACCCGCACCCGTGATCTTCACACCCAGGTCAAAATCAATCAGGTTATATTTCTTGGCCAGGTCCCAATGGGGAAGAGCATCCTCGCCCAGCTCGGGCATCTTGCCGCCGGTCTTCTCGACCACGTTGTCCTCGGCAGTGCGGCCCTCGGGTACACCGCTATAGGGCACGTTGGGGATGCTGAGCAGGATTTCAGTAATCTCGTCCTGAGCGGCCGTCAGGTTATCGTCAATTTCCTTGTTGGCAGTCTTCAGGTCAGCCACCTGAGCCTTGACATTCTCAGCTTCGTCACGGTTGCCCTGCTTCATGAGGGCACCGATCTGGGCGGCCATTTTATTGAGTACAGCGGCGTTGTCGTCGCGTTGTTTTTGCAGTGCACGGCGCTGCTTATCCAGATCCACGATTCGCATGATGGGCTCGCGTCCGTCAAACTGCTTGACGGCAAGGCGGCGAATCACCTCCTCAGGGTCCTGGTTAATGAGTTGTAATGTCAGCATATTTTAGTTTCTAATCCCTAGTTTTTATTGGTTGGCGGAGAGAAGTTCTTTAACCTTGGCGCTGATGGCACGTCCCTCGGCGCGTCCGGCAAGTTGCTTGGTGGCAACGCCCATAACCTTGCCCATGTCCTTCATACTCGTTGCGCCAGCCTGCTCAATGATGAACTTGATGTGAGCCGTGAGTTCCTCGTCATTCATCTGCTTGGGCAGGAATTCCTCGATTACCGAGGCTTGCAGCAGCTCCACATCTGCCAGGTCCTGACGTTGCTGGTCGATGTAGATCTGCGCGCTTTCCTTGCGCTGCTTAGCCATGCGCACGAGCACTTTGAGGGCATTCTCGTCACTGACCTCTCCGTTGTTGCCTGGAGCGGTCTTGATGAGCAGGAATTCGGCCTTGATGCCCCTGAGGGCTTCAAGCCGCCCCTTGTCGTGGGCCTTCATTGCCTCCTTAATGCCACTATTGACCTGATCAAAAATGCTCATAGTTCATTTCTCCTGTTTTTTAATTCATGTCATCAAAGTTGATCGTCTGCGAGTCACCTAAGTTGGTGCGCTTGGCAGCCTTGGGCACCTCAACAGGGCGCTCTAGACTCGATGCCTGCTGGCGCTCCTTGATCTGGTTGCGGAAGTCCTGTTTGCGACCATAAGTAGGAGTCTTCTCCAGCAAGTCGATAACGTCATCGTCATCCATCTGGTCAGGGGTGAGAACGAAATATCGAGCGCGGTTCTGATTGAGGGCAAAATCGTTAATAGCCTGTACACCATACTCTTCCTCGAGTCGTTTTGCAGCAGAAGCCGCGGGTTCGACTGTAGCAGCCACACGCTTTGTCGGCGCGTACTGAGTCTGTGTGTTATCTGTTTCACCCTCAAGTGACACATTGAATCCCGAAGCCAGCACGGTCACCTTGATCTGGTCCTCAAGCGAAGTATCAAATGCCATACCCCAGATTACATCAACCGCCTCGTCGAAGTTGGCCATAAACTCCTGAATTTCGTTCATCTCTTCCATGCGAAGCGGTGACTCGCTATTGGGATTATAGTAGAAGTTCATCAGGATCTTCTGTGAACCGTAAACGTCACGGTTCTTGAGCAGCG
This sequence comes from Muribaculaceae bacterium, assembly GCA_017557425.1. Classification (GTDB taxonomy): domain Bacteria; phylum Bacteroidota; class Bacteroidia; order Bacteroidales; family Muribaculaceae; genus Sodaliphilus. The sequence continues at coordinate 65,335 of JAFYYU010000001.1, forward strand.
GCGACTCGAGTGCGTCACCAATGGCCTTGGTCACACGGCGTTCGCCCGTGCCATAGCCCGAACTGATGATGGCAGCACCACCATTGCGCAGGGTCGTGTTCACATCATTGAAGTCCAGATTGATCTTACCCTCAACGGTAATCAGGTCACTGATACTGCGGGCAGCAATGGTCAACGTATCATCGGCCTTACCGAAAGCATTGGTAAAGTCAAGATCCTTGTAAATCTCTGTCAGGCGCTGATTGTTGATGACAAGCAGTGCATCTACATACTTGCCCATCTCATCGGCACCGGCGATTGCCTTGAGGATCTTCTTGGTACCCTCGAACAAGAAGGGAATGGTCACGATACCGATGGTAAGGACACCCTTCTCATGGGCGATACGAGCCACTACGGGAGCGGCACCGGTACCGGTACCACCGCCCATACCAGCGGTGATGAACACCATCTTGGTATCATCATCGAACAGGGCAGCGATTTCGCTCTCACTCTCCTCGGCAGCACGGCGTGCCACATCAGGCACGTTACCCGCACCCAGACCATGGGTCGTATTGGGACCCAGCAGCACGCGGTTGGGCACCGGTGACTGGTTGAGTTGCTGACGGTCGGTATTCAATACGACAAACGACACGCCCTCGATATTCTGCATGTACATGTGGTTGATGGCATTGTTGCCGCCGCCGCCAACGCCCATCACCTTGATGATGGTGCGGGCCTTCTCTTTATCTTGGAAACCGGAATTCTGGTCCAAGGTGGACATGATGTCCGGGCCCGACTCACGTGAGCCCTGGTTACTCCCACCAAATTTGATATTATTCTCGTTCATATAGCGTAATTATTTATTTTAATGTTTGGTAACAAGCGAATTACTGGTCATCCTCGCTAGGTTCATCTTCCGACATCAAGTTAGAAAGCTGCTTCCTGATTCTATCCCAGCGGCTAGGTCTGGTTGGACGGGGAGCAGGATTCCTGACCGGACGTTCAGGTTTATTATCAGAATCATCCCTGACTGGGCGTTGAGGACCTTCAAACGTAGGACCATCAGCATACTTATTGAGCTCAACACAGTTCTCGCCCGGTTCAATCATCTCGGCGGCTTTAGCCAGCAACGAGAATACCTCGATATACTCCATGCGGTTAATGTCAGGAGGAAGGATATTGAGCCCGAAGGGGTTCTGACCCTTGCGCACTTTGACCTTGATGGTGTCCTCTATCTTCTGCTGTAAACCTCCCAGGTGCGCACTGCCTCCAATGAGGACAATGCTCTGGATATCATTAGCGGAAATGCCTGCATCAGCCAGTTGCTGGTTGATGTTGGCGATGATTTCTCCAGTGCGGGCGCTGATGTAATTGGCGGCATCACGTGCACTGACACCCTCGATGACCACGTTGCTCACATTGCCAGGATCAAGCGGGTTGTTGATGTTCTTCTTAACATTCTCGGCGGTTTCCTCAAGCACATTCTTACCGTTCATCACGTCACGGGTGAGATTGCGGCCACCCAAGGGCAGTGTGCTCAGGTAGATGAGCGCCTTGTTCTTGTAGATGGTTACTGTGGTGGTCTCGGCGCCCATGTCCACGAGCATACAGCCTAGTTCGCGGTCGCTATCGCTCAGGATTTGTTCGCCCACAGCCAGCGGGGTAACAATATAGTCCTTTACAGGGACACCAAAGCTCATCACACGGTTGAGGTTGAGCTTGAGCGATGGCTTGGCAACAATCAGGTTGACCTTGATCTTGATTGAGGAGCCAAACGTGCCCACAGGGTTCAAGGTTTCCTGCTTGTCAACGTAGTAAGCCCTGGGCACAATATCCACGGTGTCGTGGTTGCGGATGGGTGTGCTGGTGGCATCATGAATGATGCGGTCGATCAGTTCATTGGTGATGGGTTCGGTGTTGTCAACGCTGCGGTTCACCTCACTCACAATGCTGTGCAGCGAGCGGCCGCTCACACCCATATAAACCTGGGTAATGCGACCGTCAACCATACTCTCCAAATTCTTGAGGATGCGGTTCACACTGCTCTTGATATTCTCAACATTCTGCACGATGCCATACCTCACGCTATTGACGTGACGTTCCTCCTGCAGATGCGTTACACTCAGGTAGCCTGACGGCGTCTTCTCGGCAATGGCTCCAACAATCTTAGAGCTACCGATTTCAAGTGCTACAATGTACTGGTTCTTTTCCATAAAAGTGATTGCGATATTTTAGTTTTATTGTTTTATAAATTTAATTATTCTTCTGTTTCTTCTCGTCCTCTTTCTTGACATCGTTCTTGGCGGTTTCGGCAGCTTGTTGCTGCTCGCGTTTGACATCGGCAGCGGTGCCGATGGTCATCGTTTCGATGTCTGGAGCCTGCTCATCGTCATCGGGGTCAAAATCCATGACTTGCGGCACAGCTTTGGTTCGGCGTGTAGCCACTACCTGATGGTTCCACTTGACTGATATGGTATCGAACGTGTTCCACCCCCGCTTGGGCATCACCTTGTTGTAGAACAACTTCAATTTGGCAAACTTATTGTCCAAACCGGTGACATTGCCAATGTTGATCACGTGCCCGCTGATGTCGGGGACCAAGATGATGTTGTTGGTATCACGCACGATAAACATCGTCACCAGAGAGTGAAGCAGAGAATCCTTCTCCACATAATCGATGAGCGGCAGCAGGCGTGTCGGCGGGAACTTGCGGGTAAAATGCCCCTGTACCACAGGCACGTCGCTGTGATAGAAATTGGTGGCCGTCATGTGTTTGCCGGCTCGGTTCACGTAATAGGAACTCTCGCCGTCAAAGACCCGAAACACGGGCACCAACTGGCTCACGCGGATCAGGATCTTGCCATCCTGGCACTTGACGATATCGGCATTCTCCAAATAGGGAGAGAGACGAAGCGCCTCCTCGATATCCGAGGCATCGATGTCGCCCATGCGCTTTCCCACGAGCTTGATCCCTTGCCCCTTGAGGTCGTTGAGCACACCCTGGGGTGTGACAAACGATGTGCTGTCAGCATTGATGACCTGCACTTCAATACCCGTACACTGCTCGCCCCGCGACTTGTCCCTCGCCCATAGGGTACCAATGACGAGAGCTGCCGCGAGTACTATCAGGATAGTATTCTGTATCAGTCGTTTCAACGCTGTTGTTTCTTGAATTCAAAGCATATTTGTGGCAACAAGTTGGCGATATCGCCGGCACCTGCTGTCAATAAGACGTCAAAATTACTCAATTCTATTGACCTAATCAAATTTTCTTTCGAGTAAATGCATTTTTTTGTGCTGGTGACCTGTTCCAGTATCATTTCGCTGGTCACTCCCGGGATAGGTTCCTCACGGGCGGGATAGATGGGCAACAGGATTACCTCATCGGCCAACGAGAGCGCTGCGGCAAATCCTGGAGCGAAGTCGCGCGTCCGCGTGTAAAGATGGGGCTGGAAAATGACCGTCAAGCGGCGGTCAGGGTACAGGTCGCGCACCGATTTGATGCTGGCCGTCAACTCTCCCGGGTGGTGTGCGTAATCGTCAATCATCACCCTACCCTGCTTGCCCGGCTCCTTGAGCCAGAACTCAAAACGGCGCTTGGGCCCCATGAACGTGGCCATCGCCTTGCGCATCGCATCAACGGGCACTTCGACAAGCCTGCAGGCCGCCATTGCCGCGATACCGTTTTCGATATTGATATCGACAGGTACACCCAGACTGATGTCGCTCACGGTCTCCCAAGGAGTCACCAGATCGAAGGTGATTTCGCCATCGCCCTTGCGGATATTCTGGGCATGGAAATCACCTGCCTCACGGCCATAGGTATAGGTTTTAACACCCTCAGGAACACGGGGTTTGAGTGCCAGGCCAGTATGGATGATGAGTGCTCCACCAGGTTGTATCAACTCGGTGAAATGGGCAAAACTTTCCAGGTAGTTCTCGGCGGTGCCATAGATGTCCAGATGGTCAGGATCGGTAGAGGTCACTACGGCGATATGGGGGCGCAAATGGTGGAACGAGCGGTCAAATTCGTCGGCCTCGATGACGGAATAAGGGCTGGTCGATGACAGCAAAAAATTACTGTTATAATTCCGCAACACACCACCCAGAAAAGCGTTGCAGCCAATGCCGCTATCATGCAGGATGTGGGCCGCCATGCTCGATGTCGTGGTTTTACCATGGGTGCCTGCAAAGCACAGGCCCTTGCTGTGAGAAGTCACCACGCCCAGCAAGGCCGCGCGCTTGAGGACCTCAAAGCCGTTTTCACGAAAATAGGTCAATCCCTGATGACTGTCAGGCACAGCGGGTGTATAGACCACCAACGTACGCTCCGGGTCACGGCAATACTCGGGAATGAGGTCGGGGTTCTCGTCAAAGTCGATGTGAACGCCTTCCTGTTGGAGTGCCGCGGTCAGTTCGCTGGGCGTGCGGTCATAGCCGGCAATACGCTTGCCCTTAGCCAGGAAATAACGCTCCAGGGCAGCCATACCGATGCCACCGGCACCTACGAAATATAATGCATCAAAATCCTTCATTGTCTCCTGTTTGTGAGTGGGTTACGCTTTATTACTCTCGATAATTCTCTCCACCTCGTCAACGATGTGCTCAGCAGCGTCACGCAGTGCCATTTGCAATACATTGCTGGCCAGGGTGTCGGTCTTCCTGCCATCGGCTACGGTGGCGAGCATGGTATCCACAAGTTGGGCAGCAGCATCGGCATCAGGCACCAGGATGGCCGCATCACGGGTCGAGAGAGCCATGGCATTCTTGGTCTGGTGATCCTCGGCGACATTGGGCGAGGGAACCAGGATGGCCGCCTTGCCCAGCAGCTGCAACTCGGAAATGGAACTGGCACCTGCACGCGAAACAACCAGATCGGCTGCACGATAGGCCATGTCCATATTGCTGATAAAGGCCATTTGCGCCACATTCTTCACACCTGACGCCTCCAGAGCCTCACGGCACTGCTGATCATAGATCTTACCCGTTTGCCAGATGACCTGCACGTCATACGCTTCCCCTATCTTGGCCAGACCGTCGATAATGGCGTTGTTGATGCTGCGTGCACCCAAACTGCCACCGATAATGAGGATAGTCTTTTTATTGGGATCCATGCCCATGGCCTGGCGAGCCTGCTCAGGGGTTGCGCCACACTCCAGCAGGTTGCGCCTGACGGGGTTGCCCGTAAGCACGATTTTGTCTTTCGGGAAAAAGCGCTCCATGCCCTCGTAGGCCACGCAAATGCAGTCGGCCTTAGCGGCCAGCAGTTTATTGGTCACGCCGGCATAGGAATTCTGCTCCTGCAAGAGCGTTGGAATGCCCTGTTTCTGCGCTTCCTTAAGCATGGGACCACTGGCGTAGCCACCCACGCCGATTGCGATGTCGGGCTTGAAATCCTTGAGGATTTTCCTGGCCAGTCCCATACTCTTGAACAAGCGGGCCACCACTTTGAAGTTGCGCAAAAGGTGCTTGCGGTCAAAGCCGCTCACAGGCAGGCCTATGATGTTGTAGCCCGCAGCAGGCACTTTTTCCATTTCCATGCGCCCTTCGGCTCCTACAAACAAGATTTTGGCATCGGGATGACGGCGACGCACCTCGTTGGCGATGGACAAGGCCGGGAAGATGTGTCCACCGGTACCTCCACCGCTCACCAGTACTTTGAGTTGTTGATTATTTCCAGACATTTCTTACAGGTATTTCAGTTGGATTTTCTGCATCGAGACCTTCGATAATCGGGGTCTCTTCAGCTTTATTCTTTTTATTGCCGTAGTTGGCGATAGTGCGGCTCACGCTCAACATAACGCCAAAGGCGACACTAATCACGAGAATCGATGTACCACCCTTGGAAATGAGCGGCAACGGTTGTCCTGAGACAGGGAACACACCAACGTTGATGGCCATGTGGAACAGCGCCTGGAAGGTGATGAATGACGCCATTCCGATGACGAGCAGCGACGGCAGCACACGCTTGCTGCGCCGCACGATCATCGCGGCGCGACCCAGCAACGACAGGTAGAGCAGCATGACAAAAATGCCGCCCACAAAACCCCATTCCTCAACGATAATCGAGTAGATGTAGTCACTGAAAGCCAGCGGCAAGCGGCTGCACTCCCTGGATTTTCCTACGCCAAAGCGGGCTATGCCGCCGTTGGCCTGGGCCATGCGCGAGAACATCTCCTGCTGGTTCTTGGCAGTAATGGGGCGGTACACCAGCGAGTCACTGTTCCACCACTCCCTGACACGGTTTTTCCAGGTGCCCGATCTGAGACGGTCTCCCTCTTTTCTGCTGTCTGAGCCGCTTGACGGCAATTCCTCGACAACAACACCTCCCACACCGGTTGTAGCCATTATTTCCTTTTGCGTATCCTTGAATATTTCTTCCTTCTTGTCATTGTTGCTCTTGATGATGAAAAAGAAACCGAACATGACAAGGAAGAAAGCCATGAGGATGCCGATCTTCTTGAACCTTGCGCCCCCAATAAGCAGCATTGAGCCGCTTATGGCAATCAGCAACAACGTGTTTGTCAAGCCGCTGCGTATCATCAAGCCGCCATAGAGCGCCACAACCAACGCCGCAGCCACAAGGCCGTTGGTGCTGATGTCCTGGTTCTTCTGGGACTTGGCAAAAATATAGGACAGGATGGTGACGATCGACAATTTGGCCAATTCAGCGGGTTGGAGTGTGACTCCAGGCACAATCGTCATCGCACGGCGCGCGCCATTGATGACCTCGCCAAAGAACATGACATACACCAGACTGAACACCGTAACGACGGCAAGTCCAGGAATCATCGCATACAGGAAAGCCTGCCTATTGTAGTCCACACGCTGGAGGCCTATCACGCACGCCGCGCCCAACCCCAAGAAGATGCACTGCTTGATGATGGGCATGTAGATGCCCTGAGCGGCAATCTCGCGGCTGGATGCGCTATAACTCTCCACAATGGAGATGATGAGCAGCATGATGTAGATGCCCCAAATCCATGGATCGCCATATTTCTGGGATATCTCGGTATATCTGTTTGTCTTTTCGCTCGGAGACATAACTCGGTCGATGTTTAGTCAGGATGGTTACTGTTGGGCTTTCATTTTCTTTACACACTCCTTGAACTGGTTGCCGCGGTCGGCCATGCCGTTGAACAGGTCAAAGCTGGCACAGCAGGGCGACAACAACACAGTGCTGCCATTATGGGCGAGCTCACGGCACTTGTCCATACACTCGGGCATGCTGCGGGCATCGGTCACAACGGGCACTTTGCCGTCAAAGAACTCATGCAGCTTGGCGTTGTCAACACCCAAGCATACGATGGCTGTAACCTTCTGCTTGACCAGCGGCTCAATCTGGCTGTAGTCGTTACCCTTGTCAATGCCTCCCAAAATGAGCACGCAAGGCTCGTTCACGCTCTCGAGGGCATACCAGCAGGCATCAACGTTAGTAGCCTTGCTGTCGTTGATATAGCGCACACCGTCAACAGTATCGACATATTCCAAACGGTGAGGTACGGCCTCAAAGTCGGCCAATGCCTCACGGATGACGTCCTTGCGGATATCAAACACCTGGGCCGACAAGCCTGCGGCCATGGTGTTATAGACGTTGTGCAAACCCTTGAGGGCAAGGTCATCACGTGCAATGTCCCAGCGGTCGCCGTCCACGTTGAAGTAGAGCACTCCGTCATGCACCCATGCTGCCTGACGATTGTCATCGTCGGCTGTGAAGCTCAATAAACGAGACTCCAGGTGGTGTTGGCGCAACTGCGAGGCGATAACGGGGTCGTTGTGCCAAAAGATGAACGAATCGTCGCCCGTCTGGTTCTGTGTGATGCGGAACTTGGCGGCGGCATAATTCTCCATCTTGTAGTCATAGCGGTCCAGATGGTCAGGGGTGATGTTGAGCAGCACGGCCACGTTGGCCTTGAACTCGTACATGTTGTCGAGCTGGAAACTGCTCAGCTCGATGACATACACGTCATGGTGCTCGGTAGCGACCTGCAGCGCCAGGCTGCGGCCCACATTGCCAGCCAGGCCGACATTCAGGCCGGCTTTCTTGAAAATATGGTAGGTGAGCTTGGTGGTCGTGGTTTTGCCGTTGCTACCGGTGATGCACACCATCTTGGCATCGGTGTAACGGCCCGCAAACTCGATTTCGCTCACGATGGGGATGCCTTTCTCGATGGCTTGGGCCACCATGGGGGCTGTATCGGGGATACCGGGACTTTTTACGATCTCGTCGGCGTTGAGGATTTTCTCGGGGGTGTGACCGCCCTCTTCCCAGGCAATGCCATATTGGTCGAGCAAGTCCTTGTAATCCTGCCCGATGCTTCCGGCATCACTCAGCCACACGTCCATACCTTTCACCTTGGCCAGCACCGCGGCACCCGCGCCACTCTCGCCTCCGCCTAATACTACTAGTCGTTTTGCCATATATATCGTTGTCAGTTTTTCAGGGTTGAATTTATCTGATCTTGAGGGTTACAAAGGTCAATGCCGCCAACAGGATGCTTATCAAGAAGAAACGCATCACGATTTTGGCCTCGGGGATGCGGTGGTCAGGGGTCTTGATCTTATAATCCCAGGTCAACTTCTCGGGGTCTGCCGTGAAATGGTGATGCAGAGGCGTCATTTTGAACAGACGCATGTTCTTGCCCTTGTGACGCTTGACATACCACACCTGCATGATGACCGACAACTCCTCGATGAGGAAAATGCCGCACAACAGGGGAATGAGCCACTCCTTGCGGATAAGTACCGCAAACACGGCGATGATGCCACCCAGGCACAAACTTCCCGTGTCGCCCATGAACACCTGGGCCGGATAGGAGTTGTACCACAGGAAACCGATTGTCGCTCCAATGAATGCCGCGGCATACACTACCAGTTCACTGCTATCGGGGATGTACATGATATTCAGGTAGGATGAATAGATGACGTTACCTCCCAGATAGCACATGATGGCTAGGGCCACGCCTATAATCGCCGATGTGCCTGTCGCCAAGCCGTCCACACCGTCGGTCAGATTGGCACCGTTGCTCACTGCCGTGATGACAAAGATGGTCACCAGGATGAACAGGATCCAGCCGCCCAGCTGCTTGTACTTGCCCATCCACTTGGTGAAGTAGGCATAGTCGAAATTGTGGTTCTTGACAAAGGGCAATGTGGTCTTGGTCGCCTTCACGGCCTGCGATTTGTGGATTTCCACCAACTCGGGCGTCTCGTTACGGTTTGTCACATGGACATTCTCGTTCATCACGATAGCGGGGCTCAAATACATGGTCAGGCCCACGATGATGCCCAGACCCACCTGGCCCACAATCTTGAACTTGCCCTTGAGGCCCTGCTTGTTGTGGTGGAACACCTTGATGTAGTCGTCGGCAAAACCCAGGGCGCCGCACCACAGGGTGGACACAATCATGAGCAGCATATAGACGTTGTTGAGCTTGCCCAGCAACAGGCACGGTATCAAAATCGAGATGATGATGATGATACCACCCATGGTGGGGGTTCCCTGCTTGGCCGAATTGCCGCCCAATTTCTCCTCACGCTCCTTGTCACACATCTGGCGGCTCTTGAGCTTGAAGATGATGCGACGGCCGATGACGATGCCGATGAACAACGAAAGGATGAAGGCAAAGCCTGACCTGAACGTGATGTATTCAAACAGACGGGCACCACTCACATGGTGATACTGCTCGAGGTAATGGAAAAGATGATATAACATATCTTTGCTCTTGGTTGGTTAATAATCTCATTTAGACTCGCCGTCAAAGACCTCAAGCACCTGCTCGCGGTCATCGAAATGATGCTTGACGCCCATGATTTCCTGATAGTCTTCGTGTCCCTTGCCGGCTATGAGTACCACGTCGCCCTGCTGAGCCAGTTGGCACGCAGTACGGATGGCCTGACGCCGGTCGGTGATGGTCAACACGTTGGGACGTGCGTCATCAGGCACTCCGACCTCCATCTGCCGCAAAATCTCGTCAGGATCCTCGCTGCGGGGATTGTCGCTGGTGAGGACAACACGGTCGCTGCGAACAGCGGCCTCACGCGCCATGATGGGACGCTTGCCGGCATCGCGGTCACCGCCACAGCCGCACACGGTGATGATGTGACCACTGGTACCCACCACCTCGCGAATCGTGTCGAGCACGTTGACCAGTGCGTCAGGGGTGTGGGCATAGTCCACAATGGCAGTATAGCCGCGCGAGGAACGCAGGGTCTGGAAACGCCCTGCCACAGGCTCCAGCAGACTCATCTTCACGAGTACCTCCTGCGGGTCGAAGCCCAGCAGCAACGAGGCACCATAGACCGACAGCAGGTTATAGGCATTGAAACGGCCTGTGAAGAGCACCTCCACCTGATTGCCGTTCAACTCCAGCGTGGTACCATCCAGGCGGGATTCCACGATGCGGCCTTTGAAATCGGCGATCGAGCGCAACGAATAGCGGTACTTGCCTGCTGCCGTATTCTGCAGCATCACCTCGCCCACCTTGTCATCGGCATTGACCAGGGCAAAAGCGCCCTTGGGCAATGCGTCAAAGAACATCTTCTTGGCGGCGATATAGTTGTCCACCGTCTTGTGGAAGTCCAGGTGGTCGCGGGTCAGGTTGGTGAAAATACCCCCGGCAAAGGTGATGCCCTCGATGCGGCGTTGCACGCACGCGTGGGAACTCACCTCCATAAAGGCATACTGGCATCCTGCCTGCACCATCTCGTGCAACAGGCGGTTGAGGGTCAAATGGTCGGGCGTGGTCTGTTTGGCCGGTTGCTTAACGGTGTCGATGATGTTCTCGACGGTGGAGAGCAGGCCCGCCTTGTAACCCATGAGCCGCGCCATCTCATAAAGCAGCGTGGCGGTCGTTGTCTTGCCGTTAGTTCCAGTGACACCCACCAGTCGCAGAGCTTTGGAGGGGTGGTCAAACCACTCGTCGGCGAGATGTGCAAGCGCAATGACACTGTTCTCGACCTGAATGTATGTAACAGACTGGCTCAACGTCTCAGGCAATTCCTCACACACGACGGCACGGGCTCCGGCAGCAGCCACATCACCGATGAAACGGTGAGAATCCACGGCGACACCCTTGACGGCGACAAACATGACACCGTCTCGCGCCTGCCGCGAGTCGTTGATGAGGTCAGTAATCTCGACGTCGGTCTCCCCAACCACCTTGAGCGGCTGGATGGACATGAGCAGTTGTGATAATTTCTTCATGATAACAATTTGTATTTATCGTATTAATTGTTTCTTAATCTCAGATTGATGCGCTGGCCACGGGCATACTCGCTGCCTGCCGCAAGGCTCTGGCCCGAGACATAGCCCGAGCCCGTAAAAGTCACGTTCAAGCCGGCATCTTCCAGCATCTTGATGGCTTCACGCACGTTCAGCCCAACGACATTGGGCACTCCCTTCTCAACCCGCTTGGGACGAGCGAAAGAGTGCGGTGCCTGAAGGCCCAGACCGCGCCGGATGTTGTTGGCGGCATTGTCACCCATCGAGGCAAACAGCGTGGGATAGTTCTTCGCTTCATCCGCCTTCTCAACATGATATTGCATCTCTCCCAGCAAGCCATGGGCATACATCTTGTGGGCGATGTTCCTCAACACCATGCCGCTGCTGGCTCCCGCTCCGCGGTCGGCATTCATCATGAGCACAATACAAGAGTACTTGGGCTTCTCGTAAGGGAAGAAGCCGCAGAAGGCCAAACGCTTTTTGCCGCTGTACTTGCCGCCGATGACTTCAAACGCCGTTCCCGTCTTGCCGGCAATCTCCACCTTATCGTCCTGCACCCAGTGGCGTGCTGTGCCATGGGCGCCCCACACCACGTCATGCAGCATGATGCGCAGTTTGCGGGCATTCTCGGGCGAGCACACCTGGTCGCGGATATAGGTCACGGGGATGATCGAGTCGGGCTCACCCTCGTGCGAGAGTTTCTTGAACAGATGGGGACGCACATACTTGCCGTCGTTGGCAATAGCGTTGTACATCGCCAGGGTGCAAAGCGGCGGAATGCGCGAGCCGTAACCGAAGGCCTGGCGCGACAACGTCACACGGCCACCGTTCTTGATTTGGGCATCCTGGAACCAAGGCACTTTTTCGCCGGCGATACCCGAATGGAAGGGCTCAAAGAAACCCATCTCCCTGAGGCGCTCCTGGAAACCTTGCGGGTTGTCGCCATATTTCCTGACGATGAGTTTAGCCATGCCGATATTGGATGACGTCTCGATGATCTGTCGCGGCGTGCGCGTGGCACCGCCATGGGCATCGGTAATGGGGTTACCGCCGGCATAGGTCCATGTCGAACCCGTTGCGATGGGTTCCTCGATATTGCTGATGATACCGTCTTCAAGGGCCACCATCATCGAGATGGTCTTTACCACCGAGCCGGGCTCATAACCCAGCACAGCATGGTTCACGCTCTCGACATACTCGCCAGTGGTCTTGCTGCGCTCCAGATTGCTGATGGCTTTAATCTCGCCGGTAGCGACCTCCATGAGCACACAGGTAGCCCACTCGGCGCCTGTTTCCAGACACATGTCGTTGAGTTCGTTCTCGACGATGTCCTGCAACTGCACGTTGATGGTCGTGGTGATGTCATAGCCCTTGACAGCAGGCACACTCTCGGCACGCACGATACCGTTGGTGAGCTGGGTGCTCTGTGCCACACCCGGCTTGCCATAGAGCAGCGAGTCCAATGCCATCTCCAGACCCGAGCGGCCATGGATGCTGGAACTGAGGGAGTCCTCGCCCACGTTGCCGATACTGCGCGCCGCCATGCCGCCAAACGGTTTCATGCGGCGGCTATGCTTCTCGCAGTAGAAGCCGTTCTTGTTCTTGGCCCGACGCAGGAAAGGGAACTGGCGCACACGCTCATACTCCTTGTGGGTGAGCATTCTGGGGAACAACTTGTAAGCACGGTTCTTGCGCGCCTTCTTGCCTGGAGCGGGATTGTTGGCCGCATCCAGAATGTCCTTGCGGTCCTGCAGGATTTTTCTTTTCCACTGCGCAGCGTCCATCGAGTTGTCAAAAACAGCCAGGCTGTCGCACAACGGGCCGATATCCTTCATCAGCGTGTCGGTCTTGATGCCATCGGTGAACCAGTCGATGCGCAACACATAGTATTGCAGATTGGCTGCAAGCACCGACCCGTCATCGGCCAGCAGCTTGCCGCGCTCGGGCTCAATGGGCACCGTCTCGGTAAGCACTTGGTCTGCCTTCAAATTCCACTCGGCGGCCTGGACCACTGTCGTTTTGAACAGTTTCCATGTAATCGCTGCCGAGAACAGCAACATGATGCCCACCACGATGGCGTAGCGCATGAGGATATGCCGCTTGTTGTTCTGTTTCATTGTTGTGGATCCTTAATTGTTCGGTTATTGGACGGGCGCTTACTTTGACTTCAAATCGTAGGGCGGCTCCTGAGGAGCAGCCAAACCGATATGCTTCTCTCGCATCAGCTTGGTCATCTCACTCTCACGGATCATCGAGTTATACCTCGCACTGGCATCAACCAGGTCGGTCTGCGCATTGGCCAGCTCGGTCTTAAGTTTAATGACCTCCTCCATGCTGCTCTGGCAGACGAACTTGTTGGCAATGTAAGCCAGTGCCATGATGACCAGCGCAATGATGTAAACTGCATTCCGCTTAAAGAAATCCAGCGACAGGAAGCGGCCCTGGATAATGTCCTTGCCCGCCTTCTTGCCGGTAGATGCCGTATAATTCTTTTTCTCACCCATAGGTTCTATAGTGGTTTATTCTCGATGATTTATTTTTTGTCGTTTGTGGGGCATGCGATAAGTTCGGCCACGCGCAACTTGGCACTGCGCGAGCGGGGGTTGCGCTCCACCTCCTCGGCGCTGGGGATGATAACCTTGCCGGTGACTACACGCCACGGCGTGTTGACACGGCCAAAGAAATCCTTGTCCTGTTTACCCTCCATGTTGCCCGAGCGCATGAAATTCTTGACCAGCCGGTCTTCGAGGGAATGGTAGGTGATGACGGCCAGGCGGCCACCGGGGTTGAGCACCTCGAGCGACTGGGCCAGCAAGCGGCGCAGGGCATCAAGCTCATTGTTGACCTCGATGCGCAGGGCCTGGAAGACCTTTGACAATTCCTTCTTCTCCTGAGAGGGTTTGAGCAACGGCCGCACGACATCAACCAGTTGACCCGTCGTGGACAGGGGCCGCGCCTTGACGATAGACGCGGCCAGGCGGCGCGACTGACGCAGTTCACCGTAGAGGTACAACACGTCGGCGATGCGCTCCTCGCTATAGGAGTTGAGCAACTCCTGGGCCGTAAACGCGGCACTGCGGTTCATGCGCATATCAAGCGGAGCATCGGCACGAAAAGTAAAGCCCCTCTCAACAGCGTCAAAATGGTGGAACGAGACACCCAGGTCGGCAAGGATGCCGTCAACGCCATCGATGCCGTAATAACGCAGGAAGTTCTTGAGATAAGCAAAATTCCCGTGTGCAAATGTAAATCTGTCATCCTGCAGGCGATTTTCCCACGCGTCCATATCACGGTCCATGCCCACGAGCCTGCCGGCAGGGCCCAGACGCTCCATAATGGCACGGCTGTGGCCGCCACCGCCAAAAGTGACGTCAACATAGGTGCCATCGGGCTTCACTGCGAGTCCCGCAATCGTCTCGGCGAGCAGCGCAGGTATGTGATAAACAGGTTGTTCCATTGCTATCGTTTATGCTATCTCGTGTGTCTCAGCTACCCCACATTTTAGGGACTTCAAAGGTACTGCTTTTTTTTGAATAATTTGCAAATACAAATGAATTATTTACAAATTTGAAAATAAAAATTGTTAACAGGCCTTGTTAATAACTTTAAACACACTATAAATCAGCAATTTATCGCAGCAGTTTACGAAACAGAACAGCAGCGATATTTTAGCCTCAGATCACTGTTTTTCATATTTTAGGGATTATAAACAGCTTTTTAATGCATTTTTTAATACTTTTGTGAGCGCATCTGGAGTGAAGCCCCATCACTCTAATGGATAAATAATTTGATTTGAGGAACTTATATCATTACCGACCTAACAAAGGCCAAGGTGATGACAAAACAAATAATTGATGATTAAGGTATGATGAGCAGAACTTTGAATAAGCATGGATTTGTAACGGATCTTGTGGAAAAGACCCCAACGCCATTCTACTATTATGATATGGATATCTTGCATGAGACGCTGGCCGAGGTCAACCGACAAATTGGCGGCCACCCGTTCAAGGTTCATTATGCGGTCAAAGCCAATGGCAATCCGCACATCCTCAAGACAATAGCAAGTCATGGCCTGGGAGCGGACCTGGTGAGCGGTGGCGAGGTTAAAGCCGCCATAGAAGCCGGTTTCGACCCTCGGGAAATGACCTTCTCGGGCGTGGGAAAAACCGATTGGGAAATCAGGCTCGGCATCGAGAACGGCATTGGATGTTTTAATGTGGAATCCGTCCCCGAACTGGACATCATCAACCAGCTTGCCGGAGAAATGGGCAAGAAGGCCAATATTGCCTTCAGGGTCAACCCCGACATCGACGCCCACACCCACAAATACATCACCACCGGTACGGCCGACAACAAATTCGGCATCACTCTTGAGGCGCTTGAGCAAGTCATCAATCACGCCTTGACACTTCAACACGTCTGCCTGCGGGGACTGCATTTCCACATCGGCTCCCAGATTACGACCATGCAACCATTCGTCATGCTGTGCGAGACCATCAACAAGCTGCTCGATTACTATAGCGGACGAGGCATCAACTTTGAGATGATCAATGTGGGAGGCGGTCTGGGCATCAATTACAACGACCCCGACATGCACCCCATACCCGACTTTGAGAGCTACTTCAACACTTTCAAGCAGCACCTCCAGCTTAGGCCCAACCAACTGCTGCACTTTGAGTTAGGCCGTTCAATTGTAGGCGGATGCGGCTCTCTGATCTCTCGGGTCGTTTTTGTCAAGGAAACCCGCAACAAGAAGTTCATCATCCTGGATGCCGGC
The DNA here is from genome assembly GCA_017557425.1 of Muribaculaceae bacterium. GTDB lineage: Bacteria > Bacteroidota > Bacteroidia > Bacteroidales > Muribaculaceae > Sodaliphilus. The sequence continues at coordinate 81,315 of JAFYYU010000001.1, forward strand.
ATGACCGACCTCATCAGACCAGCGCTGTATGAGGCTCACCACGAGATACAAAACCTGACAGCGGCCGACACAGGCACGCAGGAGACATACGACGTGGTCGGTCCCGTGTGTGAGTCCAGCGACGTGTTTGCACACGACCGCAGCCTGCCCACCACCCATCGTGGCGACCTGATTGCCATTCGCTCGGCAGGGGCCTACGGCGAGTCCATGTCCTCACGCTACAACATGCGGCCACTGCCGTCAAGCGTTTTTGCCACACGGGAATAACACCCCCATCCATACCCTCATTTACCCTATGGTTATACCTTGGGGCAACTCTTCATGCTCCTAAGTAAAGATATAAGTAAATGAAAAACAGACAATTAAAGGGAATTACACTAAAATAATCAATAATTTTTCACCAAATCCTGTAGCAACATCGAAAAAAAGTCTTATTTTTGCAAGAGTTACCAAATTTTGATTTTAATGGAAAGGATTGACACTCTAGACAAGAAGATTTTAGAAATCGTGATGAATAATGCCCGTATCCCCAGCAAGGATGTCGCACAGGTATGTGGGGTGTCGAGGGCTGCCGTCCATCAAAGAATCCAGCGGCTTATCGACGATGGCGTCATCATCGGGTCGGGCTACAATGTGAACCCCAAGTTGCTTGGTTACTCGACCTGCACCTTTATCGGACTCACCCTGGAGCGCGGTTCAATGTACCGTACCGTAGTGCCTGAACTCTTGAAAATCAAAGAAGTTGTGGAATGTCATTTCACCACTGGGCACTATACGATGATGATCAAGGTGTATGCCCGTGACAATGAGCACCTTATGTCCCTGGTCAACGACCGCATCCAGCACATCGACGGGGTCGCTGCCACCGAGACGCTCATCTCGCTGGAGCAGAGCATCAACCGCACGCTGCCCATCTACTACGACGAGTAATGCCAGGACGGCACTCACAGGATACTGCCTTGAAAGAAAAACCCGTCAATTACAAGGCAAATCATTTTTTTACATTATCTTTGTGCTCTAGTAATTGACAACACCACCATGGTGACCATACCTATTTATAACTACACGACATCATAATCATGGAGAATAACCGATACTGCGTGATCATGTGCGGCGGTGTGGGCAGCAGATTTTGGCCCTTCAGCAAGTCCGCACGCCCCAAGCAATTCATCGACTTTTTCGGTACGGGACGCACCCTCCTGCAAATGACGTTTGACCGCTTGCAGGGCATCGTCCCCAACGAGAATATCATCCTCATCACCAACGAGAGCTATGGCGAACTCATCAAGGAGCAACTGCCCGAAATCGGTGACAGCCAGATTCTCATGGAGCCGGTGCGCCGCAATACCGCACCGTGCATAGCGTGGGCCGCACACCACATCCAGGCCATCAACTCCGACGCCAAGATGATGGTTGCCCCCAGCGACCACCTGATTATCAATACCGAACGGTTCAAGCAAAGCGTTATTGACGCCTTTAATTTCATCGAGACTCGCGATGCCCTCGTGACCATGGGCATCAAGCCCAGCAGGCCAGAGACCGGGTATGGCTACATACAAGTGGGAGAACCCGTCGAGGGCCATTTCTCGAAAGTGAAAACTTTCACCGAAAAGCCTGACGAGGATCTGGCGCGCGTGTTCCTCAGGTCTGGTGAGTTCTTTTGGAATTCGGGCATGTTCTTCTGGAGCGCCAAGAGCGTCCTCAAGGCTCTCGACACCTGCGCGCCCGAGGTCAACGCCGTCTTTGACCAAGGCAAGCCCTATTTTGGCACAGCACAGGAAACGGAATACATCAACAACAACTTTGAGGCCTGCCCAAGCATCAGCATCGACTTTGCCGTGATGGAAAAGGCGCCTAACGTTTATGTGGAGACCGTGGACTTCGGATGGAACGACCTGGGCACCTGGCGGTCACTGTATGACCATTCCCCCAAGAACAGCGAGGGCAATGTCACCCAGAATTGCAATGCGCTCATGTTCAATAGCCACAATAATATTGTCGCTCTCAAGGGCAACAAGCTCATTGTCGCATCAGGACTGGAGGGCTACATCGTGGCCGACGTCGATGACGCCCTGTTGATCGTTCCGCTGGACGAAGAGCAGAAAATCAGGACCTACGTCAACGAGGTGAAATCCAAATTTGGGGACAAGTACTTGTAAATCACTGTTTCCCACTATTCCCAACCACAACATCACGGGACTCCTTGCACTGCTGGCAGGAGTCCCGTGATGTTATTATTCAGGTAACCGTTATCCGATGTTGTCAGAGCCATCATCCGGCTGTTGCGCCGCATTTTCTCGCGGACGCGCCAGCAGTTCAAAGCTATCGACATATATCTCGGTGATGTAGCGCTTCACCTGGTTACGGTCTTCCCATGCACGGGTGCGCAAACGTCCCTCAAGATAAATCTGCGTGCCTTTGCGGATATATCGCTCGGCAACCTCAGCGTTCTTGCCCCACATGACAATATTGTGCCACTCGGTACGCTCGGGCACCTGCACGCCGTTGGCGTTGGTATATGCCCTGTCGGTAGTGGCAAGGGTAAACGATGCAACGGGCTGGTTTTGTGCAACATAACGCACATCAGGGTCCCGGCCCACACGGCCCAGTAGAATGACTTTATTTACAGACATGATTGATATGATATTATATTATAATGTAGTATGATGTTAATAATCGTTCTATTAGCAACCTGTACCTTTAAGGGCCAGGCCCACGCGCTCATGAAGGCCGTACATCAAGTTCATCACGTGTACTGCAGTTCCTGCAGCGCCCTTGAGCAAAACGTCCATCACTGCATGAATCGTCACGACTCCTGTGAGTTCGTCCTTGTCCAGAGCGATCAGACACTTGTTCGTGTTCTCGACATCAGCCATGGTGACGGGCCGGTCCACAACAAACACAAAATTGTGGTCATCGTAATATTGCTCATACAACTCCCTCAAGGCCTCGACATCAGCTCCGCTCTTTACTTGTGCAGAAACAGCCAGAGTGCGTGGCTCGCCCACCGGGGTGATGTCCATGTCAACGGCTTGGTCAAAACCGGGCTGGCATTGCCGCAAGGCATATTCCACCTCATTGCGCTGGTCGCTCGCCCATTCGTCGAGCGTCATGCCGTCGGCAGTCTTGCCATCGAGGGGCAGAGCCGATGAGCCTGTCGTCACGTGCAATGTCAACGGGCTGTTGATCATCAGGTTGCGGGCCATCGGCATCAATGCCAGCAACGAGGCGGCGGCAGCGTTGCCAGGAATGGTCACCATGGGAGAGTCGTGCACGAGATAACGGCGCTGCATCTCGCTTAACCCATATCTCCATTGCTCACCCGGGCCATGATCCAGATTATGGCTGCCGCTCAAGTCAATGACGTGCAGGCTGTCTAGCAGTGTTTCCGATGAGAGGCGCGATAAAACATCAACCCGACTGGAACACAGGAATACCAGATCCACATCGGCAAGCGGTTCTTCAGCAACTACCGTCAAATCACTCTCGCCCATGAGGCCAGGCACAATAGTGTCAACGCGCACTCCAGACTGCGCTCGTCCACTCACCCACTTCAACTCCACGTCGGGGTGGTTCACAAGCACACGCAGTAACTCTTGAGCACGCAAGGTGTCACATCCACTGACACCGACTTTAATCATCGACAACAGGAGTTTGAGACATGCTGAAGGCTAACGGGGAGTTCTTGGGCATGAACTGCTGGAACACCTCCCTAGCCTGCTCCTGGGTTACGCCCTCGGCAAGGATGGCTACAACGGTATCGGCACCGGCAATCGTTCCCAGAATCTCGGGAGGACGGCTCATATCGATATCATAGGCCAATCCAGGCGCATAACCGTTGCGCGTCTTGATAACAGCCAGGTTTCCAGAAAAAGTCACAGAAACGAGTCCTACCTGCTTGGCTGCATGAGCATCGGTTTGACGCATGCTCAGCAACCTGTCTTGCAACTGGTTACTATCAGGTATTATATACATGTAGGTATTGCGGTCGGTGGCCACCTTTGAAATCTTCAAGGCTTTTAAGTCACGCGACAATGTGGCTTGAGTCACATTGATGTTGTGCTCACGCAGCATGTCTGCCAACTCACTTTGGCTGCCGATGCAATTCGTTTTGATCAGGTCGGTGATCAACTGTAAACGGTCACGTTTTCTTTTCACGAGTACTTTCTTTTTTCTTGGTTTTTTTGTTAATGTTGTTGAATCCATTTGAAATATATACTTAAAAAATTGGTTAGTCATGCAAAGGTAAAGACAATTTTGCAAACTCAGCAACATATTTATTGATTTTTTTCGAGAAAAAAACTCACATCACCGATTTAAATGACATATTCATCATATTCGGTAGAGAAAATTCACTTACAATATACCTTTTCTACACATTATAATATTATTATAGCCAATGAAAACCAAACAGGCCCGCGCCATAGTGTGCGGGCCTGTTTCTTTTCCTCATGTCTCCTCGGAGCCGAGGGGGACATTATTTATTCTGCGCAAGCAGGACGTCGATCAACGCGGTCACATCGGCAATGTTCACGACGCCGTCAACCATGACATCAGCCTCATTGGGAGCAGCGCTCACATCAGTCAACAGGTAGTCGATCAAAGCGGTCACGTCAGCGATATTCACTACACCATCGTGGTTCACGTCACCACGCTCATACTCGACTGCACCTGCCACGGTCACGGTAATGGTGGTAAAGCGGCACTGCTGGTTTACCTTGAAGGCTACCTCAGTGGCATTGCCTTCCCAAACGCCGTCGTTTCCACCTGTAGTCCAGGTACCCTCATTGCCCTCAGCCTTGGAGAGACCGCTGGCTGTGTAGCCGCTCATACCGTTGAACTCAATCTTGATGATAGGAAGATTAACCGTAGTAAAGACGATACCCGACGTATCATTCGGTCCGTAGATGCGGTAATGGCCGTTAGCGTGAACCAAGCCGTCGCCCACATACATCGTCACGGGATCCTTCACTACAGTGAAGTGATGACGGTTGCCGTCGCCATCACCCGTGTCAACAGCTCCGTCGAAGGTCACGTCAACGGTCGTGACATCCAGCTTGGTATATGTGGCGCTGACAACCTCGCTCTCCAAGTTATCCACCTTGGCTTTGGCCCAGATGGTGGTGGTCTCGGTCACGGGGATGGGATTCACATACTCGCTCCACAATTCGTTATCCAGACTATAGTAAACCTTGGCATTAGGAGTTGAGCAGGATAAGGTCACATTCACGAGCTCATAGAAATTGCCGGCAGCAGGATGGAAGACGGGAGCTGCAACGGTCTGCTCTACCTTGGTAAAGGTAACGGTAACATAGTCGCTGATCTCACCACCCTTGCTGGAGTAGGCAGTATAGGTCTTGGTCTCAGTCACATAGAACTCGCCATCATAGTGAGTGAAGCCAGCCCAATCGCCATCAGGATCACCCTCGAAGTAGAAGATGTCACAATTCTGGGTTTCGCAGGTCAGGGTAACAGCCAGGCTGCCGGTGAACTCACCTCCATTGGGGTGGAATACGGGAGGAACCAGCTCGGTTATAGGATCAGCATCCTCCATGGTGATAACCAGCTTCTGCACGCGACGATGTCCGGTAGAGCCGTCAATGGTGAACACAACCTCGGACGAAGGATCTGATGAGCCAATAGTCCACTGCTTGCCTGCCTTGTTGTAATTGCCTACATTGCTCAAGATATCGTTACTGCCCTCACCTGAAGCAAAAGTGAAATCAATCTTCTTGAGATTCTGGGGGCCGCTGACGGTCATCGTGTTACCGCCATACAGGCGTAACGCGCCGCCAGAGGTGTTGGTGTAATAAGTGGGCTTGGTGCCGCCTGTTCCCTTGTCAAAGGTCAGTGTCACACCATCAACCGTCAAATCAGTGACCAGGGTGCCTGTGTCCCAGCCCTGGGCATTGAAGTCAACGGTGACAACCGTGTCTGCCCATGCCGACATTGCCAGCACGGCGACAAAGAAGAGGAGAGATAAAAATTTCTGCATAAAACCAAACAAATTAAAGATTAACTATGTGAATAACAAACAGGTTCATCTTAGGCTAAACATCTAGAATAAAGTGCAACTAGTAATCACCCGCAAAGTTACAAAAAACGACAGAAAAACAAAAAAAGAAACAAGAAAAAAGCACAACGTGTAAATTTGACGTTTCCCACGACAAAAACATCCCTCACACCATTAAGAATGAGGGATATCTTGAAAAGTGTTGACTACTGATAACGGGTTAATTCCCGCTCAACAGCATATCGATGAGCGAGGTGACATCGGCTATGTTGATGGAACTGTCTTCATTCACGTCGGCATTCACCTCGTAACAATCACCGGAAACGCTACCCAGCAGGTAGTCGATCAGGGCGGTCACATCGGCGATGTTCACCGCGACGTCACCGTTGACATCGCCAAGCATCCGCTCATAGGTATAACCGATTTCGGTAACAGGGAGTTCGACGTTGGTGCCGCAGCCCAGGATGGCGCTTGCATTGGGGAAGTCCAGGCCTGTGGCATAGTCAACGAAACTGGTCAAGTTGTTGGTGTAGGTCATTGCCTTGCCACGAATGCCCGAAGTGTAGAAGGGCGCGTAGTCGCTGCCCATGGTGCAGTTGTCGTCATCCTCGGCATCAAAAACGATGGTCACCAGCAAGCTCTTGCCTAGCGTGAAGGCGAGCGGTTCTTCCATTTCCATAGCCAGCACCTGGTCCTCGCCATAGCTTTCCAGCAAATCAATGTCATAGCGGCCCTCGGCAGCAAGCTCCCCGAAAGTGAAGAACTGTTTATTACCATCCTCATTGACGGCAAACTCGACCTCGTCAATCTCCTGAAGATAAACCTTCGCATTGCGGACAATCTCTTCAAAGGATTCACAATAGAACTTGAAATTCAGGTACTTGATCTGCACGCCATCTTTGCCTTCCATGCCGGGCAGCAGGTCGGGTGTGTAAATCATCTGAACACCGGTGTGAGCAATATAGAAGTTGGTCGGCGCCATGTCAAAGTATGAGCCGTTGTAAATCTCGGTGGGGTTATAATAGTCTCCTACCTCGATCCAACTTAGGAACTGGGCCTGGGCCGTCATTGTCAGTGCAGCAATGGCTGTAAGAATCACGTAAAATCTTTTCATAGCTTTAATCAATTATAGGGTTAATATGAGTTGAGATGAGCAAAGAATGCCCCATTATGGTTATGATGACGCAAAAATAATCAAAAAATGGCAGATAAGCAAAAAAAAGAACGCAACAGCCTTTGCAAGCCATTGCGTTTCCAATTGGAGTGACCCCGGAGGGGCTCGAACCCTCGACCCATTGATTAAGAGTCAATTGCTCTACCAACTGAGCTACGGAGTCATCGTTTGTTCAATTGCGACTGCAAAAGTACTGCTTTTTTCTGAACCACCAACTATTTTGGCCATTTTTTTTGAAAAAATGTGCTTTTTCCACCTCAATCGCCTCAAAAATGCCTATTTTTGTAGAAGAAAAACCCTACAAAACGACCGATATGGAGAAAAAATATGATTTTGACCGAGTGATAGACCGCCACGGGACCGGCAGCGTGATGGTTGACCGCTGCAAGGAGATGTTCGGACGCGAGGACATCCTGCCCCTGTGGGTCGCCGACATGGGCTTTGCGGCTTGCCCTGACATCACCCAGGCGCTTGCGGCGCGCATCACCGACCACCCCATCTACGGCTACAGTGTGCCTCTTGACGATTACTGGCAATCGATCATTGACTGGCAGCGCGAGCGCAACGGCTTGGAATTTACCACCGACGAGGCCTGTTTCATCGGCGGCATCGTGAACGGCTTCGGTCTGGTGCTCAACCATTTCACCCGCCCCGGTGACAAAGTGGTCATCCAGGAGCCGGTTTACCACCCTTTTAGGATGCTCATCTCGGGCAATAACCGCATGGTGGTGAACAACGCCCTGTTAAGAACCGATGACGGCTTCTACCGCATGGACCTTGAGGGGCTGGAGCGTATCTTCAAGGAGGAACGTCCGCCCTTGATGGTTCTGTGCAACCCGCATAACCCCATCGGCATCGCCTGGCCTGCCGATGTTCAACGCCAAGTGGCAGCATTGGCACGCAAATACGGTGTTGTGGTCTTCAGTGACGAGATCCACGGCGACCTGATCCTAAAAGGACACCGCCACACGTCGTTCCTCACGGTGAGCGATGATGCCCGTGCTGTAGGCGTGGTAATGGGCGCTCCCAGCAAGACTTTCAATATCGCGGGTATCGTGAGCTCATGGTGCGTCATCAAGAATCCGGACCTCAGGAAACCGTTCTTCCACCGCTTGGAGGCTAATGAACAGTGTTCCCCAAACTTCCTGTCGATGACCGCCACCCGAGCCGCATACCGCCACGGGGCAGAATGGCTGCGACAATGCCTTGAATACATCGAGGGCAACATTGATGCGGTGGTTGACTACTGCCGCGACAACATCCCCGGCATCGTTGCCATCAAGCCACAGGCGTCGTTCCTGGTGTGGCTTGACTGCACTGGCCTAGGCCTTGACCATGACGCGCTCATCGACCTGTTCGTCAACAAAGCTCGACTGGGCCTGAACGACGGCGCGATGTTTGGCAAAGCCGGCAGTGGCTTCATGCGCCTCAACGTCGCCGTGCCCCGCAGCGTTCTCATGCAGGCCATGCAACAACTGGCCGATGCCGTCAAAAGCTTGTAACAAGACTCTTTATAAATGGCAATCCCGCTGTAATCAACAGCGGGATTGTCATTATCTCTATGTGATTCTTTAGTTTTAGGCGAGCTTGGCGAGGGCGGCAGCGATGCGCTTGGCGGCCTCGCGCAGGTTCTCGTCGCTGGTGGCGTAGCTCAGGCGGATGTAGCCCGGGCAGCAGAAGGCGCTACCGGCCACGGTGGCGACGTGTGCCTCGTTAAGCAGGTAGAGGGCCAGGTCGTTGTCATCGTTGATGACGGTGTCACCACAGCGCTTGCCGTAGTAGTGCTCAACCCTGGGGAAGGCATAGAATGCGCCGTCAGGCATATTCAGTTCAAGACCGGGAATCTCCTGCAACAGTCCAACAATGAGGTTGCGGCGGCGCTCAAAGGCGACACGCATCTCCTCGACACAGTCCTGGGAGCCGTTATAGGCGGCCTCGGCAGCTTTCTGGGCAATCGACGAAACGCCGCTGGTGTACTGTCCCTGCATCTTGTTGACTGCCTTGGCTACCCAAAGCGGGGCGGCGATGTAACCGATGCGGTAACCGGTCATGGCATAGGCCTTGGAGACACCATTGATGATAATGACCTGCTCCTTGATGGCATCGAACTGGGCGAGCGACTCGTGGTGGCCCACATAATTGATGTGTTCATAGATTTCGTCGGCAATGACCATCACCTCAGGGTGACGCTCCAGCATCTCGGCAATGGCCTTCAGTTCGTCGCGGGTATAGATGGCACCGCTGGGGTTGCTGGGCGAGCAAATGATGATAAGGCGCGTCTTGTCGGTCATGACAGCCTCGAGTTCAGCAGCGGTCACCTTGAAATTCTTCTCCATGCTCGAGGGCAGCAACACGCTCTTGCCGCCAGCGAGGTTGACCATCTGCACATAGCTCACCCATGCGGGAGTGGGGATGATTACCTCCTCACCGGGATTGACGAGCGCCATGATGGCATTGCACAACTCGTGCTTGGCACCGTTGCCGATGACAATCTGGTCGGGGGTGTATTCCAAGCCGTTCTCGCGGCGCAGTTTCTCGCACACGGCCTGACGCAGCGACAGATAGCCGGGGACGGGTGAATAGAACGAGAAGTTGTCGTCAACAGCTTGACGGGCGGCGGCCTTGATGTGGTCGGGGGTGAAGAAATCGGGTTCTCCTACCGAGAGGTTAATCACGTCCACGCCCTGAGCGCGCAGCTCGCTACTCTTTTGTGACATGGCCAGGGTGGCACTCGGTGCCAGTGCGTTGATACGGTCCGAAAGTCGGTTCATTGTTCTGTACAGTTTTTTGTAAGTTAATTAGTCCTTTATTGCCGCAAAGGTAGGCATTATTTATTGAATGCACAAATTTTATTCAAGCCTCGGGAGTCTTCTCCACTACCCTGCCGTTTACTACCTTGAAACGGCGGTCAAACTCCTCACGAGTACGTTTCCACCGGTTGTGGCTCCACAGCCAGTACTGCGGGGCACAGTTGATGGTCTGCTCCATGCGGCTGAAATAGATGTCGGTCAGTTCAAACTCACCCATTGTCGAGGGGTCACGCGTGATGACCTGGAACTCACAGTCGTAGTGGCCGCGCTTCAGTTTTTTGACATCCACATAGACCACAGCCTGATTCTGGGAGTGGACAATGCGCTCGATGCCGGTAAACACGGGAGTCTCTTGATTGAGGAAGGTGAGCCAGTGGTGTATGTTGTGCCATGTGGGCACCTGGTCATTGATATAGCCAAGTATCGTGGGACGGCCCTCACGTTTGTTGCCCAAGATCCAGCGCAAGGTCTCTTTCATGGAAACGCTGTCCGATTTCATGCGCCCGCGCGTCTTGAGCACGACGCGGTCGATGACCTCGTTCTCGAGCGGATGGTAAATCTGGCCCATAACCGTGTTGTTGGTAATCAGAGGGCGCACCCACAGCACGAGCGACGACACCCATTCCCAGTTGCCGTAATGCCCCAGCAGCAGGGCAATGGACTGGCCGCTGTTGAGGATCTCGGCCACCTGCTCGCTGTTCTTGAACGTCATGCGGCGCATGATGTTCTTGTCGGTAATCGAGGTGTATTTTATAGTCTCGACCAGGATGTCACAGAAGTGGCGGTAAAACTGCATCCGCAGCTTTTTGCGCTCCTGTTCGCTCTTGTCGGGATAGGCGTTGCGCAGGTTCTTGCTGATCACACGGCGGCGGTATCGCAGCACATAGGCCATGAACACAAACAGGATGTCGCTGAACAGGTAGTGCAGCCACAACGGCAACAGCGACAGCCCGTACCACGTGCCATAAATCACCCAAAAAGCAATGTTGTTGAATATCTTTTTCATTAGCGACTGCGAAATTACAACATTTTTCCAACAACCAATCAATAACCCTGAACTAAAAAGTAGTAATTTTGCGGATGCTATGAAGGCCGTAATCACTTTTTTGAAGAATTGGACATTGCCCAGCGCGATTGTGTCGGGCACGGTCATCTATCTCATATTCTATTGGATTCCCGCCTTGGACCCGGTGAGCGAAGTGATGGAGCCGATTTTCGACACCATCCTGCCGCTGTTCATGAGCCTCATCCTGTTCACGACGTTTCTCAGGGTCGATTTCCACAAGATGCGGCCGGCGATGTGGCACCTGTGGGTGTCAATTTTCCAGGTAGTGCTGGTGGCGTTGCTTGTGGGACTCATCATCGGCTTTGACATGAAGGGCAAGGACCTGATTCTGATGGAGGGCATCCTGACCTGCGTCATCTGTCCCGGTGCCAGCGCTGCACCCGTGGTGACGGGCAAACTGGGCGGCAATCTGGAAACGATGACCAGCTATGTATTTCTGTCCAACCTCGTGACTGTGGTCGCTGTGCCCGTAGTATTCCCTCTCATCGACAATAATGTGAACATCAGCTTTTGGGTCGCCTTCGGCATGATTATGTACAAGGTGTTCCTGGTGCTGGTGCTGCCGCTCATCGCTGCCTATCTGGTTAAGCACTACCTGCCGCGCGTGCAACAGCGGTTGGTGGCCATACAGGACCTGTCATTCTATATGTGGGGTATCTCGCTGACCATCGTGACAGGTTGTACGGTAAAAAACATCATCAACAGCGGCGCCCCGCTGACGTTCCTCGTCGTCATTGCCCTGGTGTCGCTGCTCATCTGCCTGGCGCAGTTCGCCGTGGGCCGTTACATCGGGCACTTCTTCGGCACCGTCATCGAGAGCGGCCAGGGCCTGGGACAAAAGAACACCGCCTTTGCCGTGTGGATTGCCTACACCTACCTCAGCCCCCTCTCGGTAGCAGGCCCCGGTTGTTACATCCTGTGGCAGAATGCCATCAACAGCCTGGAAATATGGCACCACCGCAAACAACAAGAACGACTGGCTAAAACCACTTCTACAATATGAAGAAATTGATCAATCCATACCTCGACAAGGAGGGTTACAACTGCTTCGGCTGCAGCCCCACGAACCCCATCGGCCTGCATCTGGAGTTTTGGGAGGACGGTGAGGACATCGTCGCTACCTGGTCGCCCAACGTGAACTATGACGGTTGGGTCGAGACCTTGCACGGCGGCATCATCAGCACCCTCATCGACGAAATCGCCAATTGGGTGCTTTCGCGCCGCTTGCAAGCCGCCGGAGTCACCACCAAGCTGGAAGTCAAATTCCGCCGTCCCGTCTCCACGCGCGACCCGCAGATTACCCTGCGTGGCCACTTGACGGGCAACATACGCAACTACTACACCGTCCACGTCACGTTGCACGACAGCCAGGGCAACCTGTGCGACGAGGGCAACGTCACCTACTACATGTTCGACAAAGAGCGTTCCCAGGAAATGGGCTTCACCGCCTGCCTCACCGAGGAAGAAGCATCCTGAACGTGAGCGGGAAACAATAAAACACTTAAGACAATGGAAGAAGAGCTGAACATTGGCTTGTCATTTTCGGGAGGCGGATACCGTGCTGCCACCTTTGACCTGGGTGCGCTTTCGTTTTTGAACACGATTCGCCTTGAGGACGGGCGCACGCTGCTGGACTGCGTGTCGGTGCTCTCGTCAGTCTCGGGAGGCACGATTCCTGCGATGAAATATATGCTTGCCCAGGTGCGCAATCAGGCGGTCGGCGACATGGTCGAGGAATTGTTCGACTTCTTGTGCAACGAAGACCTGGTGACGCGCGCATTGCGCGAGATGAGTGCCCAAAAGGCCAACCCCGACGCATCGCTCATCAAGATCATGGCGGGCATCTATGACTCGTGCCTGTTCGGCAATGCCAAGATGAGCGACATCATCGACAACATTGACCGCATTCGTGTCAAGGACTACACAGCGCTGGCTACCGATTTCGACAACTCGCTCCCGTTCCGGTTCCGCATCACCAGCGGTTTCCAGACAACCGGCGAAAGGTTGACATACGGTGTGTTCGGCAATAACAAGCACAACATCGGGCGCAGTGTGGTGGAACACATCACACCAGGCGAGGCGCTGGCATGCTCATCGTGCTTCCCCAGCGGATTTGAGCCGATGATGTACCCTGATGATTTCAAGGTCTCACAAATCGAAGATATTGCCTCGACCATCACAACACGGTTCGGTATCATGGACGGTGGCGTGTCGGACAATCAGGGCATCGAATCGGTCCTGCTGGCCGAGAAACGCATGCGCAGGTACCGCGACAAAAAAGCGCCGGAGGGCAATCGACGTACCGACCCGGCCCTGGATCTGGTCATCATCAGCGATGTCGCCAGCCCGTATATGGAAGGCTACGCTCCCAGCGAGCATCTGTTACCCAAGAGTGTGGGGAAGTTGACCCTGGGCCGTTTGCGCAACTACGGCCTGATCAGTGAGGCCGTGATGATTACACTGCTCATCATCGCACTGGTGCTGGGCAACAAGTTCTGGCTGGGTGTGATGGCGGTCATACTGGCTATCGTCACACTGGCCAATTTCGCGGGAGCCTTGTTGAAAAACAAGATGTTCAGCAGCATTGCCAGGACCTTTATCGGCAACAACGCGACATTTATCAGCCACATGAAGTTTGCTACCATCGAGAGCATGCTGATGAATCGCGCCAAATCGGTGGTGGAAATGAGCAGCGTGGTGTTCTTGAAACGCCTGCGCCAGATGAGTTACAGTTCCATCTATGACGACAAAGGGTGGGATAACCGTATCGTGACCAGTACCATCTACGAATTGCGGCCCGGTGAGGATTGGCAAGACATGGATAAACATAACAATTTGCCCAAATACCTTGTTCCCAGCGAAGCCATGCAGCAGAACAGCACACTGGCTTCCAGTATGGGCACCACGCTGTGGTTCACTAACGAAGATAAAGAAGCGGGCATGCCGCAAGCCATCCTCGCATGCGGACAGTACACCCTGTGCTACAACCTGCTCGACTACATCGAGAAAATCGAGACAAAACAGGCTAACCTGACACCAGCCCACGACCTGATCAAGGCCTGCAAGCCGCAACTGCTCGAGGCGTGGGAAAAATTCCAGGCCAATCCGGAGTGGATGGTTCCTAAGAAGAAATAGAGGGCAGGCTGTCCACAATCAGGTGGGCGGCGGTGGCGGTGCAGACGTTGGTGCCGAGGCGATCGGCTAGGCGGCGGTAGCCGTCGAGCATGGCAGTGCGTTCAGGGGTGTCACCTAACAGTTGTGACAAATGCTCATCTATGCTGTCCACGGTGCAGAGGTGCATCAGCAGCTCGGGGATGACGGGCTCGTCGGTGATGAGATTAGGCAGAGTGACGTATTTTCCAGACAGCAATCTGCGATAGAAATTGTAGGACCACTTGCTGCCGTTAAAGCGGTAGCAGGCGACTTGCGGCGTGCCCAGCAAGGCGGTCTCGAGGGTAGCGGTGCCCGAAGTGACGAGGGCGGCACGGGCATGATGCACCAGCGGATAGGTGGCGTCGCGAAGCACGGGAACGGCCTTGTCGCCCATGACAGTGCGATAGAGGTCGTCGTCGATGCTCGGGGCTCCGGCAATGACGGGCTGATATTCGGGATGACGTGCCGCAGCCTGCAGCATGAGGGGCAGGTTGTCGCGGATTTCCCTCACACGGGAACCTGGAACCAAGGCGATAATGGGACGGTCTGGAAGATTGTTTTTTTCGATAAAATGGGCAAAATCGGGGAAATCCTTGCTTGCCTGTGCCACTTCCTGGACCGTGGGATTGCCCACGTAGGTAGCCTTGTAGCCCCGCTCCTGATACCAATCGGGCTCAAAGGGCAGGATGCAGTACATGTGATCGACATAGCGGCGGATATCCTTGACGCGCCACTCCTTCCACACCCACACCTTGGGCGAAATGAAATAATGGACAGGGATGCCCAGATTGTGGGCATATTTCGCGACCTTGAGGTTAAACGAGGGATAATCGACCAGAATAACCCCATCGGGGTGCCACTCGTCGATGGCACGGCGCGCAGTGCCCAAAAAACCGAGGATTTTGCCCAAATGCTTCACCACATCGGCAAAACCCATATAGGCCATGTCGCGGTAATGGATGATGGGGTCCACGCCCGCCTGAGCCGCCATGAGGTCGCCGCCCAGGAAGCGGAATTCCGCCCCGGGGTCTTCCTGCTTGAGCGATTCTATGAGGTGGGCTGCATGCAGGTCGCCCGAAGCCTCGCCGGCGATGAGGAAGTATTTCATGGTTTGCGGCGTTTTAAGGTGACAAAATCAAACTCGTAGGCGTTGCGGTGGTCGCTCTCGTGATGCTCGCGGCTCACCTCTTGCCACTCGTTCATGTCAAGAGCCGGGAAATAAGCGTCGGCACTCGCCCAGCGGGCGTGAATCATGGTCAGGTGCAAGACATCCACTCGGGGCAATGCCTGTTCATAGACCTGGGCCCCGCCAATGATGAAGACGGTGTCGGTCTCAGCGGCGGCGATAGCCTCATCGAGGCTGTGGACAACAGTGACACCAGGGTATTGCCATTCGCTATTGCGGGTGATGACGATGTTCTGACGGCCAGGCAAGGGACGGCGCGGGAACGACTCAAACGTCTTGCGTCCCATGACGATACTATAGCCCATGGTCACCTGCTTGAAGTGCTTCATGTCGGCAGGCAGATAGCACAACAGGTCGCCCTGGCGCCCGATGGCCCAGTTCTCATCAACAGCAACTATAGCCTCTATCGACCTCATTTCTAACTCCTAACTCCTAACTACTAACTAAACTGAGACCTCTCCCTTGATGGCAGGCCAGGGGTCATAGCCCTCGAGGGTAAAGTCCTCATACTTGTAGTCGTCGATGCTTTTGACCTCAGGATTAAGCACCATGCGGGGCAGCGGACGCGGCTCACGCGACAGTTGTTCTTTTATCTGGTCAAAGTGGTTGCGGTAGATGTGTGCGTCGCCAAAGGTGTGGACGAACTCGCCCGGCTCCAGTCCCGTGACGTGGGCCACCATCATCAGCAACAGGGCGTAGGACGCAATGTTGAACGGCACGCCCAGGAACAGGTCGGCACTGCGCTGATACAGCTGCAGACTCAACCGGCCCTCTGCCACGTAAAACTGGAACAGCGAGTGACAGGGCGGCAGTTTCATCGTGGGCACCTCAGCCACATTCCATGCGCTGACCATGATGCGGCGGCTGTCGGGCGTGTTTTTGATCTGGTCGATGACCTGGGCAATCTGGTCAATGGTGCCGCCATTGCCGTCGGGCCAGGCACGCCACTGGCTGCCATACACGGGCCCCAAGTCGCCGTTCTCGTCGGCCCACTCGTTCCAGATACGCACGCCGTGCTCTTGGAGCCAGCGCACGTTGGTGTCGCCGCGCAGGAACCACAACAACTCGTAGATAATGGACTTGAGGTGCACCTTCTTGGTCGTCAACAGCGGGAAACCGTCGGCCAGGTTGCAGCGCAACTGGTAACCGAACACGCTGCGCGTGCCCGTCCCCGTGCGGTCTTCCTTATCCACACCATGCTCCATCACATGGCGCACCAAATCAAGGTATTGTTTCATTGTTATAGTCTTTAGTTTTTAGTTTCTAGTCCCTAGTTTCTAGTCTTTAGTTTTTAGTTGGTTACCAGTCAAAGATGTTGCGCAAAAGCCACCAGATCAGCAGCGCGGCCAGGAAAAGCCAGATGAGCAACGGCGCATTGAGCCGGGCATACTGCCGGGGATTGCGCACCCGCCGTGACTCGGCAAACAGGCACAGGGCAATCCATGGGATGGCTATCAGCAAAAAAGCGTTGTACCTGAAAGCCCCTGTCACGTCACCGTTCAGCAACGCGTGAATGGCACGTTGGCTACCGCAGCCAGGGCACTTATAGCCTGTCAACGACAGGAACACACATCGGGGAAAGATACCGGATGTCGAGGGGTCCAACGCAAAATAAACCACGCCGAGCACCAGCAGTGCCGCCAGCACCAGAATGATGATCAACGAGCGGCGCACGACACTTTTATGCGACGCTGGCCGACGACATCAAGAACATCAGCGGCATGGTGAGGATGCCCAAAATAATCGAGGCAATGCACCACCAGGCACCTGTCTCGCTGGCGCGCTTGGCGCCCTCGATGTCACCCTCGTTATACTTGTTCGTCACCTTGAGCGCATAGATGATGGCCACAATGCCCGAGGGAATGCAGCACAACACGGTCGCGATGATGGCCCAGACAAGGTTGGTGGGCGGACACGGCTCAGTGGCTGCGGGTTGCTGACTGTTGTACTCAGGCTGCTGAACCGCGGGGGCAGATTCCACAGACTGAGCCTGAACGGGCTGTCCCGCCACGGCAGGCTCGACATCTTGCGCCACCATTTCATACACGCCTTGTAATTCGGGTAATTGAGTGATTTTCACCCAATCGGGCAAGCCCTCATGCCACACATAGGCCGCTGAAGTAAGGCCCATTTCCTTGAGTCCATCGAGGTCCACCGGCCCCGACTGCACTCCATTATGGTTAATCCAATACTGCATAATTCTTGATGTTTGAGATTCTTGTGTCGCAAAGATAGTAATATTTTTCCAACAATCCGCACAAGGGACTCAATTATATTATTTTCAAGCGACTAAAGGCCGTCATGTGCAGCAGGCCGTCAACTCATCAGAAGTCGCTGAAGAACTTGGGCCTGATCAGCAGGCCGATGCGCAGACGCGAGTGGTACTGGTTATAGTCCAGCAGGCATTCGCCGTATCCGTTGTAATATTGCAGCATAATAAACTGGTTGGAGTTGTGGTTGATGCGGTAGCCCAGCTGCACGATGGTATTGAAATTGAAATCCCAGCCCTTGCGCTTGACCAGTGTCATGTCCAGCACCCACTTGTTATCATAGCTGACAGCCTGGAAACCGGCCTGATAAAGTCCGCTGTACCGCAGGATGTCGCGGTTATACTGCCCATCGACAATGGGAATCCAATATTTGGCGTGAGCCATCAGGTAAGGAGAGATGTATCCTTCGGCAGCTATTGATATCTTGTTCCAGCTGCGTGATGCCGTCTCGTCACGGCCGTTGGACTCATGCTCAAATATCAATGTAGCCTTGCCCACCAGGCGGTTTTTCATGATGATAAAGCGCGACAGGCCGATACCGGGATTGAAATTCAGGTCATGAAAAGGCAGGGAGCGCTCCAGCACATTCCACATCGCCTTTTGGGTATAAAACAGGTACAGATAGGTGTTCCAGGGCAGAGTACTCTTGGTGAGGCGTTGCTGGAAACTGATCTGGAACTTGACATCGCTGTTATGGATCGTGGGCTCACCGCCCAGCACGGTACCGCCCACAAAATAGGTGTCCTTATATAGGCTGAAGTAAGGCCGGCGGTCCAGTTCGGCACGGATGCTGTCGGCAATCTGTTTGTCTGTTTTTTCCACGGTAACGATCTGGCCGGAGGCAACGAAGGCCGTTCCCGCCATCAACGTCAAGATGAGCAATAGTTTATTCAGGTATTTCATCGTGTTGGCTCGTTTTACACTGCAAAAGTAGTCAAAAAAAATGAACTTGACGCACTATCCCCGCCAACGAATAACAAAACAATGACAATAAACACAACAAGCACAATTCTAAATAATTGACCATCTTATTGTCTTCCTTTTGGTTTTTAAATGCGAATTCCGCGAATTTGACGAATATAAAAAGTTGTATAAGTTGTTTGAGTTGTTTTTTAAATAAAGAGTAGTTTTGTGTTTGGTTTTGGTGATATTTTTACTATATTTGCGGCAGATATTAACCAATTAAACCATATAAGTTATGAAAAACAAAATACTTCTTTTTAAACTGTTCGCCCTCGTGGCGGCCATGATGTGCGCCTTGGGCGCCAGCGCAGCCGAGGCCTATGCCAACTACACGCCGTCGAACACGACGCTGACGTTCTACTACGACAACCTGCGCAGCACCCGCACGGGCACGACCTACGACCTGAACACAGGCAGCAACGATCCCGGCTGGTACACCGACGGCACCAATGCCAACGTCACCAAGGTGGTGTTTAACTCCTCGTTTGCCAATGCCCGCCCCACATCAACCCGTTGTTGGTTTTATGGTATGAAGAATCTTCAATCCATCACGGGCATGAGTTACCTGAACACCAGTGAGGTGACCGTTTTTAGTCATATGTTTCAATCGTGCCAATCATTGACAAGTATTGACGTGAGCAACTTCAACACATCCAAGGTTACAGACATGACGCAAATGTTCTGTAACTGCGCTAATTTAACCAGCCTTGACTTGAGCATCTTCAATACGGCCAATGTTACAGGAATGACAATGATGTTCAGAAGTTGCAGAAACTTAAAGACCATCTTTGTCGGCAGCGGCTGGAGCACGGCAGCCGTGACAAGTTCCGATCAAATGTTTTGGGGCTGCACCAGCCTTGTGGGCGGCCAGGGCACGACCTATGATGAAAACCATGTGGACAAGGCTTATGCCCACATCGACGGCGGCACGAGCAACCCAGGCTACTTCACTGCTGAGGGTGCTGAGCCGTGGGTAACCCCTGAGGCCTATGCCTGCTACACGCCATCGAACACGACACTCACATTTTACTACGACACCCTGCGCAGCACCCGCACGGGCACGACCTATGACCTGAACACAGTCAACAGTGATCCAGGGTGGAAAAATGACGGCACCAACTCTAATGTCTCCTCGGTGGTCTTTGACCCGACGTTTGCCAATGCCCGCCCAACGTCAACCCGATATTGGTTTGGATCAATGCCTAAACTCGAATCGATCACGGGAATGGCCTACTTGAATACCAGTGAGGTGACCAGCATGCGTTACATGTTTATTTATTGTCCAAAAATGACGAGTCTTGACCTGAGCCATTTCAACACGGCCAAAGTGACGGATATGGATTATATGTTTACTTATAGCAGCGGCTTAACCAGCCTTGACCTGAGCAGTTTCAATACTGCCAAAGTGCAAACAATGACCTGGATGTTCAGGGGCTGCACCAACTTGACTACCATCTATGTTGGCGATAAGTGGTCCACCGCTGCCGTGGTGCAATCAAATGGGATGTTTGAGGACTGCGACAACCTTGTTGGCGGCATGGGCACGACCTATGATGCCAACCACACGGATGCTGCTTACGCCCATGTTGACGGCGGCACGAGCAACCCGGGCTATTTTACCGCGACCACTAACTACGACTTCGTAGTAAACGGCATCTATTATAAGTTCTTTGGCGGCAATTTGGTGGCCGTGACTTACAAGGACGATACCTACGGCTGCTACAGCGGCGAAGTGGTGATTCCCGAATCGGTGGAGCATGACGGCTGGTGGTATATCGTGTCCTGCATCGACGAGCGGGCGTTCTACCGCTGCCCGTATCTGACGAAGGTGACCATCCCCGCCTCGGTGGACCTCATCGAGAACGAGGCTTTTTCAGACGCATTCATGGACCAAAACA
>JAFYYU010000006.1 GCA_017557425.1 Muribaculaceae bacterium
TGTTTTGGTCCATGAATGCGTCTGAAAAAGCCTCGTTCTCGATGAGGTCCACCGAGGCGGGGATGGTCACCTTCGTCAGATACGGGCAGCGGTAGAACGCCCGCTCGTCGATGCAGGACACGATATACCACCAGCCGTCATAGGTCACCGTTTCGGGAATCACCACCTCGCCGCTGTAGGTGCCGTAGGTATCGTCCTTGTAGGTCACGGACACCAGATTGCCGCCAAAGAACTTATAATAGATGCCGTCCGCCTCGAAGTCATAGTTGTAGTCACCTGGGGCTTCCTGGATGTGGGCGAAGAGCCTCCAGCCTTCTGTAGCCTGATAGTTGGGGATGGCACCGCGAGGAACATACAAGGTTGCGTCGTCGAGCACCGATTGGTCAAACATTTTACCAGAAACACTTTCTTCATACCACTTATCTGGATTAAACATCCAGCAAGTGATGGAAATAAGATTCGGACAACACTGGAAGGCCATGGTCGAATACGCATGACTCTCTGGATTATAAAATGAGCAATTCGTGCCCATCACGATGGTTTGCAACGAAGCGCAATTATAAAAAGCTCGTGAACGTATCGTGGTGACCGTGTTAGGGATTGTCACGCTAATCAAACCCGTGCTCCCTTCGAACGCTCTGAAGCCGACTTGCGTAACAGTATAGTAATTGTGATTGCTGGTGTTGTAAACACTTTCAGGGATGGTCACATTGCCGCTGTAGCTGTTAACATTAGTATCTCGATAGGTGATTGCGACAGTACTGTCTGTCAAGATGTCGTAGTAATAGCCAGCGTACATGAAGTCGTAGGCGCTTGCTCCCAAGGCGCACATCATGGCCGCCACCAGGGCGACAAATCTAATGAGTGATGTTCGATTTTTCATAATAGATATGTTTATTGGTTGATAGATAGTACAGTATATGAATAATGCCTCGACGGCTCGCCGTCGAGGCGAGGTATGATTTTGAATGTGCGAATTTAGTGATTTTTTGAGAAAACCCAAAAAATCACCGAAAAAAACAGTAAAACCGCTAGAATTTGGGTTGCTCGCTGACGCGAGCAGAGGAGGAAGGAGTATAGGGGGCCGCCCTCCGGGTGGGACCGTTTCTTATTGATTCGTCCAATCCGAATAATTAGCGTAATTCGCATTAAAAAAACCTTCTCAGAAATGACGCTCCCTGCCGGCAGCGGCGTGCGGGCAGGGAGCGAGAAATTTCCTTTAGTTAATATGTGGGGCGTGTGTTACCTGTCGCGGCGTCCTTTTTCGAGCTGGCGCTTGAGGGCGTCAACGCAGTTGTCGATGGCTTCCTCGAAGGTGTCGGCGACCTTGTTGGCAAACAGGTCCTCGTTGCGCGGCACATTAAGCCGCACCGACGCTTCCTTGTTCATGGCAGTCTCGGGTTTAACGACCTTGAGGATCACCTCGGCATTAGAGATCTCCTCGTTGTACTTACCCAGTTTCACGACTTTCTTGTTGATGAAGTCGTTGAGTTTCTCGGTTGCATCAAAGTGGATGGCATTGATTTTAATTTCCATATAAACCTCCTTTTTTAAGTGCCCGTGGATGGGCGAGTTCATAATTATGTTTTAGTTCACTCAGTGTCACATGGGTGTACACCTGAGTGGCCGCCAGGCTCTCATGGCCCAGCAATTCCTTGACGTTGTTGAGTTCGGCCCCGTTGTTGAGCATAACGGTGGCAAAGGTGTGGCGCAGCACGTGGGGACTGAGCTTGCCGGTGGCGCCAGCGTCGGCCAGCGAGTCGTGGACGACGTGATAGACGAGCGAGGGATACAGGGGTTTGCCCTTGGGGGTAATCAGCAGGTTGCCGCACTCGTTGGGCACATCGGCGCGCAGGCGGCGGTAATCGGTAACCCATCTCGCCAGCTCGTCGCCAAAGGGGACGATGCGGTCCTTGTCACGCTTGCCCCTGACCTTGAGCTCGCGCTTGTCCACATCGACGGCGGCATCCTGCAGGCCGATGAGCTCGCTCAGGCGGATGCCCGTCTCGTAGAACAGCATCACGACTAGCCTGTCGCGCACCTGGACAAAGTCATCCATGTCGATGTCGGCATCCAGCACGGCATCGACGGTCTTTTCACGCACAAACTTGGGAAGGGGCTTGGGCAGCTTGGCCAATTCGACCTGTGCCGCAGGATTGACCGTCACCTCGCCACGCCGCAGCAGGTATCGGTAAAGTGCCCTGACGGACTGCAACCTGTGACGCAAGGTCCCGGGGCAATCTCCCTGGCTGGAGCGATGCATCAGCCACGTCCTGATGTCGCCCTCGGTGACAGACAACAGATCCAGGGCCTGGCCGCCAGCATTCATGAACGCGTCCCACTGATCGAGGTTGCGGCGGTACAGGTCCACCGTTCTCCAAGACAGGTTGCGCTCGTGGCGCAGGTATTGCAGGAAGCGTTCAACTGTTGCGTTCATAGGCATGCTCTGGTGTGTGGCATCCGGCAGTCCCTGATCGCTCAAGGCACATGTGCCGGAATGAGGTGCTAAAGTTAGCAACTATTTTTGTGAATTGCAAATTTTGGGCCAAAAAAATGACGGAAACCGGATTTTTCCCGGTTTCCGCCGTTTATGATGCTGAAAAATGCAATGCAGCTTAATTACTCCTCACGAGCGCGCAGCTGCTGAACATACTCGGCCTTCATCATCTTCTTGCGGTTGGTGATTGAGGGCTTCTCAAAAGCCTGACGCTTGCGCAATTCCTTGATGACACCGGTTTTTTCAGTTTTGCGTTTGAATTTCTTGAGGGCGCGTTCGATGTTGTCGCCTTCCTTAACGGGTACAATAATCATAATGAGTTTGTTTTGTTTTAAATGTTTTATTTGTTTGTTAATTGTTTGGAATTTCTTCTCCGTGTTGCGGCTCTATATGGATGACACATCGCCAGCGAGCCACGTGCCGTGCGATGCCAAATCAGATGATATGTATTGATAATCAGTCTTTTAAAGCAGGATTTACAACCCCCTTTCGATTTTTAGCGCCGCAAAGTTACGCATTTCTTCCACAACCGACAAAGAAAAATCGATTATTTTTTTGACTCTCGCCCAAAAAGTAACTATCCAGTGAATCAGTTGCTTCTATACCTCACGCTAAGGCGCCAAGCCGCTAAGTTTTTGTTTTATAGTTGTTTGAATCCATTTATTGAATAATAGTATCTTAGCGTCTTAGCGCCTTGGCGTGGGTTTGTATGTCTGCAAAAGACAGCGGGTGCAAAAAATTATTGCATGAGCCGTAGCCCATGCAATAATCACCATAAAACCCTTTTCTTAATTATGAAAAGCACTTATTCTGATTCTTTTTAATGCTTGCGGTTGCGCACCGACCTCACCCCGGTATTGACTGTCTGGGTGCTGGTCTTGGGCTTGCGCTCCTTGATCTTGGTTTTCTTCTCTTTTGCTTTGGTTTTGCTGGACTTGGACGACTTGCTGCTGGACTTGGCACCACGCTTGGTCGTGCGGGTCACCTTTTCGTCGCCACTCTTGTCGGCGGCATCGCCCTCGACCTGCTCGGCGCCTTCCTCGCCCTCCTCGAGTTCACCCTCGGCTTCGGCGAGAGCTTTCTCTTCGGCCTCGGCACGGGCCTGAAGCACCTCCAGTGGCGGTACCCACAGGTCCTGGTTGAAGCTGCGCAGGCGCTGCTCGATACTGTCCTGTGCGTGCTTGTAGGCCTCGGCGTCGGGGAACAGTTCCTTAAGCGGCTTGTTGCGCAGGTTCTTGGTCTTGATGATCTCGCCGGTGTACATGTTCAACTTGAAGAAGTCGTCGATGCTGTAACGCGGCAGGTTGTTGTCATCGTCGGTGAAGACATACTGCTGGGCCATATAGGGGCGGATATCATTCAGTTTCACCCAGAACATGGGATAAGGCATGGACTCGCCGGTGAAGTCGTCGACCTGCACCATCACGGGGCACAGGGCCTCGACGCGGGGCCTCATCTGGTTGCTGCGGGTGTCAAACTCCCACTTCTCGATAATGTAATAGCACAGCACCTCGTTGCCGCGGATGTCGGCATCCTCGAACTCATAGAGGGGGTTCTTCTCGGTGCTGCCCTTTGCCTCGGTATAGTAGAGCTGGAAACGGGTGAACATCTCACCCACATCCTTGATGCGGTACTCCTCGGTGAACATCTCGCGCCCGTCGGGCAGATATTCATAGGCGGCGAGCTGGTTTTTGGCCAGCAGGCGCATGATGATGAAGTACAGGTTAGCGCCGTCCTCGTTGGGGATCTCAGGGTAGTAGAGCGCAGCGTTCTTTCCCTTGGTCAAGTCGATGGAACGGTAGATGACCTTCATCCACTGCAGGTCGGCATCATGGGGCTCCTTGACCTCATAGAAGGACTGCTGGCGGTCGGTGATGGCCACCCCACCCTCTTTCTTGTCCTTCTTGCGGGCTTCGTCGCCCGAGCGACGCGTCACCTGAGCATTAGTGCCCAGGGCAAGGCCCACGAGCAACAAGGCAATGATCAATCTAAGAGTTTTCATATTCTTATTGTTCAAGTTTAATCACGATAAATTAATTTACGGTCACATCCATCGACGAGATGGTTCGCGTGATGCCGTCGGGGCCGGTGGCCTTGACGTTGCGGATCAGGAAGATCTTGCCGCGCTGCAGACCGCGCATGCGGTTCTTCTGGCGCTCCGAGAACTGCGAGCCGTTGGACACCTCGGGAATACCATTGCCCATGGCGTCGATGAACACGGTCTCGAACGAGACGACCTTGTAGTCGATGTTCAGCATGTCGTCGTCGATAGCGGCATCCAGGCCCTTGGCGTCCATGAGCAAGACCTTGGAGAACTTGCCGCCCTTGAAGCGGTTGGGCTGACCGTTAGCGTCCTTATAGGTAATGAAGGGGGACGGGTCGGGCAACTTGCGCACCCTGAAAGTGGTGCTGCCCACGTTGGTACGCTGGCCGTCCATCTCGGCAGTGACCGAGATGACGCACTCGGCACCCACCTTGGTAGGATGGGCAATCCATCCTTCACCGCTCTTGGTGAGCGTTCCGTTGGTCATCGTGGCGCTGATGCTGTTCTGGGGCACACCGGGCACCGCGATGCTGATGGGGTTGTTGATACCGGCATACAGCACGTTCATCATCGTGGCACTGATGGTGGCCAGCGGGTCGATGACGGTGTAGCTCGACTTGAAGTCACGGCGCGTCACCGTTCCGTCACGTCCCAGCACCTCGATCCAGCCAGAGTAATCATACTTGCCGGCCTTGCTGGTACCCACCTCATACAGGCCGTTGTTGTTGCCCAAGCGGCTGCCATTGACATAAACAATGGGGCGTTGGGTGGTGTCGATAGCGGCGAGCACGATCTGAGCGCTATACTTGGTGCCGCGCATGACTATACGGGAGTCAGGCACCACAAAGGCGTTGACCAGGTTCACGCGCAGGTCGCCCAGGTCAACGTTGGTCAACAACTGGTTGAGCACCTCGCCCTCGGCATAACGCACATCGTTCTGCAGCTTGGTGAGCAGCGTGATGGCGGCAATGGTGGGCATGTTGTCAAACATGGTCTCCTCCCAGGTCTTTTTCTGGTCCAGCTGAACGCCGGCAGTCTTGGGGGGAGTTGTCGATAAAGCGGTTTCCAGGTTCTTGCGCTTCTCGGGATCCTCGAGGAACGAGGTCACATACTGGCGGTACTGGTCGATGCGGGTCTTCAAGGCCTTACCCTTGCCACCCTGTGCCGAGAGCATGATCACGCTGGCGGCATCCAGGTTGTCACGGTTGCGTATGTTGTTCACATCAGCTTCCTCGCCATCGGCGAATTTGACGATCTCAAACTTTAGCGAGTCGATATAATTATAGAGCTTGTCGGTCTGTCCGACCACCTCTCCAGCCTTATCCAGCCAGATCTTGCCTTTCTCGGGGTTCTTCTCGTTGAAAGCCTGGAGTTGGGCATAGAGAGCCTGGTTACGTGCCGTGATGGTGCGGTTGGACCTCGTCAAACCGTCCTGCACCTGACTGAAACCGTTGAGCACGTCGCTCGACACGTTCAGGGCAAGCATGGCCGTCAAGACGATGTACATGAGGTTAATCATCTTCTCTCGCGGCGACATGCGGTTGACGCTCTTATTTTTTGAGGTTGCCATCTATTATTTTCTCTCTATCGGTTAGAATAGGATTGATGTCAATAATTTGTTATCTCATCGGGCGATCAGGCGTTCTGGTCGTCATTGTCGGGCTCGATGCCGGGCATGCCGGGCATGGGACGGTACATGTTGACGGTCATCGCCTTGATCATCTTCTCATAGACGCTGTTCAACTGCTTCATGTAACGTGCCATTTTCTCTGTCTCATCACAGTAGTGGGCACTCTCGGCAGCGCTCTTCTCGTACATGTCGCGGATGTCCTTTAAGCCGCGGTTGACGCGGTCGATGTTCTCGAGCTGCGACGAGATGCTCTTGAGCTGGATCTCATAAATGGTGTTCAAGCCGCTGATGTTGTGGTTCAGAGCCTGCATCTGGTCCACATAGCCTGTGGAGCTCTCGGTAATGTTCTGGCTGTTGTCGGTGATGGCACGGTAGCTGCCCAGCAACGTCTCGCTCACCTCGTTCAAGGCAGTGGTCGTAACCTGGAGCTTCTGCATCTGCTCGCTGATGCCAGCCATCTGGCTCAAGTACTGCTGGGTGGCATCGGTGAGTTCGGCCATGCGTGAGAGCTGGTCACTGGCGGCAGCCATCTTGGCGATGCTCTCACTCAGTGATAGTGTATCTTCCTCACTCAGGTTCACACCCTGTGGCAGACCAACGGCGCCCTTAGCCTCTGACGCGCTGATATTGATATCACCGCCCTCATAGTCCTCGTAGCCTTCACCACCACCTGAACCTCCGATGAAGATACCGCCACCGGTGTTGAAGTCGGGACGATCCTCAGGATCTTGACTGGCCAACACGGGAAAGACTTCTTCCCAGTGGTACTCCTTCTCGGGTTTATCAAATGCAGTGAGCACAAACATGAGTACCTCGGTACCCATGCCGACACTAAGCAGCAAGTTACCCAGCGGCATGTGCAGGATTTTGAACAAGGCACCCAAAATAACGATGGCAGCACCGATACTGTAGGCAAAGTTGAAAAAACGCTGGCCGCTGTCACTCTTCAGGAACCGGCCTGCTTTCTTTTTATATCTCTTGATTTTACCCATTGTTGCTTGAACTATAAATAATGAGTGTGATGATTTGTTTTTTCTCAGTTATGTTGTTTTCGTGTCAATGATTGTCCTCCATAGTTCGGTTAACAGCTTCGAACAAGAACATGAGCACTCCGGCTATCATAGCAATCCAAAGCAGGTAGTTACCTACTGGGATGTGTAAGATCTTGAAAACGACACCCAAGATCAGGAATGCTGCAATAATACAGAGGATTATTATTCTATATTTCTTGACGATGTTCATTGTTGTTTGAACTGAAAGAGTAAGATGACTTATTTTCTTAAACTAAGCGCCAATCAGTCTTTGCAGCAGTTTTTGCGCTTACCCTTGACGATACCCACCTTGGAGCGCACACAGCGGAAGCCGATGTAACTCCTCTGCTCGTTCTGGTACTCCCACATGCGCAGGTCGGCACGGATGTTGTGAACCACGTCCTTCCAGGAACCGCCACGCACGATCTTGCGCGACATCTTGTAGGGATCCTCCTGTGCCACATAATAGCGGTACTCGGGATTGATATCGTCGGTCATGCGGTCAATGCTCTCGGTATAGGCGGTAGATGTCCACTCGCTCACGTTACCGGCCATGTCATACAGGCCGTAGTCGTTGGGCTCATAGGTGCCCACAGGAGCCGAGATGATGTAACCGTCCTTGACGTAGTTACCCTCGTCGGGCTTGAAGTTTGCGTAGAAACAACCCTCGTCCACAGTCAGCGGCAGATCGCCGTCCCACGGGTACTTGTTCTTGTTCTTGCCGGCACGGGCGGCAAACTCCCACTCAGCCTCGGTCGGCAATCTGAAAGGCTCCACATAGACACCCTGGTTGCCCAGCGATTTCTTCAGGAAGTCGGTGCGCCAGTTGCAGAAGGCGTTGGCCTGCTCCCAGCTCACCCCGACGACGGGATAGTTGTTGTAGTTACCGTTGGCGAAGTACATGCGTACATACGGCTCCTGATAAGCGTTCTCGAAATCATTCACCCAGCAAGTGGTGTCAGGGTAAATGTTGACGATGTAGGTGTTCAGGAAGTCATAGTCACTCTGCAAGGCACGCGTGATGGTCTGGCGCACGATGCGACCCTCGTCATCGATATAGGCGGTATCCTTGCTGATGGTGGGCGGGGTCATGTCAACATCATGGTCGGTGTTATAGTCACGACGCGTGGGGTCGAAACGGTGCTTGCGCTTGGCAGCCTCGGTGAGGTTATAAACCTCGTAACGGTAATTCATTTGAGAGGCGTCAAGCTCTTTCACGCCCGTGATGGGGTTAATGCGGTAGACGCTGTTGATCGCACGTTCCTCGTCCTCACTGGGGTTCTTCCAGGGGATATTCTTACTCCAATCGAGGTGGGGGGTGACGGGGTTGCCCTCCTTATCCTCCTCGATCTTGAACTCCTCGTTACCGCCATAGGCGGGGTCGGCAAGGCGCTCGCGGATAATCGAGTCACGCACCCAATATACGAACTGCTTGTACTTGGAATTGCTCACCTCCATTTCATCCATCCAGAAGGCATCTACCGAGATGCCATGGGCCGTAGAATCGATTCCCCAGATGGAGTCTCTCTCGGCCGGTCCTTCACGCATCGAGCCAACGTCAACGAGCACCATGCCAAACGGCGTAGTCTCGTTAAACGAGGTACCACCAACACCGGTTACCTCACCGCCGCTGGTGCCTCCCTTGCGCATGGAACCGCACGACACGGTCGCCACAGCGACCAACAGTATCAATACTAGTTTCTTCATATTCTACATTAAGCGTACGCTTTTTTGTTTGTTCTTGTTCTTCTCCTTGGGGTCCAACTTCACATGATAGGTGACAAAGACCTCATGGCTGCCAAAGGTGGCCTTGCTGATCGCCGAGACGGGATAATCATAGGCATAGCCGATATAGGCGTCCTTAAGGTTCACTCCTATGAAAGCTGTCACAGCATCTTTCCACCGGTATCCTGCACCGATGTTGAGCATTCGGTTGTAGCGCAATTTTGCGGCCACTTGTGCAGTCCAGAAGTTCTGCGTATAGGCAAACATCCCCGAGGGTTGTATATCAAATAACGTATTATTGATTGGAATATTGCCACCAGCCATAAAATAATAGCTGCGGCTCACCTGAAATTCATAGTAATCGATTGACTCACGGCTCACCTTCAATTCAATGTTGGGAGAGGTAAGATGCGTCACCGAAAAGCCTAACCAGAACCTGGGATGGGTGTAATAAACACCCGCATTGGCGTCAAAGACGGTTCCCGAAACATCCTGTTTGGGAATGGCCTCGTCGTTACCCTGATGGGCCTCGTCCTCAGGCATGATCACCTCTTTTCCGCGGAACGTCTGGGAGATAATGCCGGGTTGCACGCCCACGCTGAAGGTGCCCTTGCCGATCTTGCGCTTCCATGCCAACTGGGCACCGATTCTGGTGTTGGTGTAAAGGCCGATTCGCTCAAACTCGGCTTTGGCGCCCACGCCAAAGCGTTGCTCCAGCAACTTGTAAGGCATATCGGTACCAAAATAGAATGTCATGGGCGCATGCTTGAAGTCCACCCACTGCATGCGGCTTCCCACATTGAGCCTGATGGCACTCAACTCACCGGCGACAGCAGGGTTGTAATAGCTCTGTCCCATCCAGAAGTGGGAAAATGCGGCATCTACCTGTGCTTGAACGCCAAGCGCCGTGACGGTGCTCAGCACTGCCGCGGCCAACAGGTGACGTATGTTGTGAAACAGTTTTTTCATCATTCAAAGTAGAACGTAACAACGACCATATTGCTCGTCACCTTGTTCACACTCTCGGTAAAACGCATCAAATCGGGATTATCCTCCAAGTCGGGGCGGTTGCGGTCCAGCAGGTTCTTGAGACCAAAGCAGAACTTAATTTCAGGACAGAGCTTGAAAAAAGGCATGTAGAAGTCACAACCCATACCTACGGAGAGCATCAAGTCGGCATCCTTGAGCTTGAGCTGCTCACTGCGGTCCTTGGACAAGTCATGGGCATACATCACGCCGCCGGTAAAGTAGGGGCGCATGTTGTGATAACGTTTGGCGGACATCTTCACATCGACAGGCACCACGATATAGGTGGACTTGATGTTCTGGCTCTGCTTGTAATGGCTCTGCTCCACCCACTCGGGATTGCCGCGGTGATTGAGAAACCTGACCAGCTTGTTGCCGAAGTACAGGCCCGGCGAGACCCTCAGGTTGAAGTGCTCTGCAAGGCGCAGGTCGGCCAGCACGTTCACACTGAAGCCTGGCGAGTGGGCCGGTATGTCGGCATACCACTCCTCGCCGTCGTCAGTGATAAGGCCGTTGTTGGTAATGGCAAGATTCTGAAAATTCATGCCCACCGAGAAGCCGAAATGCAACGGCTTCGCGTCGGCATAGGGGCGGTTCAGGATCATGTCATTGTCCTGGGCATGTGACAGCGCACACCCCATCAACAACAGCAAAACACATGCGATATGTCTCAGCTTAGGCAGGTCCATTTAACCCTATTAACGCAATTTCACATCCATTATTGCGCAAATCGGGAAAAAACTGTCGCCTGACCTTGTTTATACATTAAATTAATGCGTCTTCAGGTCACCTGCAAAACCCTGTAACTGTATATAAGAAATATCTCACCCAAAGGGTGACCACTGAGTAACCGGCAGTACCGCCCGCGAACCTGAGCGTAGCGAAGGGGAGCGGCGGCACTGCCGGTAATGCATCGTGTAACCTCGTCGCTGGAGGCGACCCCATTGCCTGGCCCGAGGGTTGTGTAATCGGAGTATTATGCTTACCTTTGTGCCGCTATGAGCTATACCCATCTCGTATATCATATCGTGTTTCGCACCCATCACAGCATACCGGCTCTCGATGAGAAGCATGAACGTGAGCTATATGCCTATATTCATGGTTATACCATGCGCCATAAGGCTAAACTCTACCGCATAGGCGGTATGCCCGATCACATCCACATGCTCGTGTCAATACCTCCTACAATCTCGGTATCAGAGTTTGTGCGTGGATTGAAATTTGCATCCAGCAGCTGGCTGAAACAAAACCCTTCATTTCCTCTGTTTTCTGGTTGGGGAGAAGGATATGCCGCCTTCACCTATTCCCGTGATCAGATTCCAGTTGTGAAGCAGTACATCATCAATCAGAAGGAACATCATCACAAGACAACCTTTGCCGAGGAATACCGGCAATTTATTATCGAGAATGGAGAAGAAATCGACGAGACCTATTTCTTGAAAGATTGACACTTCAAGGGGTCGCCTTCAGCGACGGGCGTCGAGTGGCACTGCCGGCGGTAATTGACTCCTTCGCTACGCTCAGTCGCCAACATTACCGCCGGTTACTCAAATGACACCCTACGGGTGAAATCTTCTATTGACCTAACACACGTTTTTGCTGGTACCCCGTCTTCAGCTTTTCCTGAGCAAGTGGTTGACGGGCCGCGTGAACAGGCGGTTAACCACCCAGGCCAGCGCAATGCCCAGCGGGATGATCATCCACGGCAGCAGGTCATAGGGGTCAATTCCCAGGCGGTCAAGCCCCAGGTGGCCCAGGGCGGGAGCCAGGGTATAGTTGTAGATCAGCGCAGCTATACCTTGCAGCATGAACAACTCGAAGCACACGCTTCCGATCCATTGCAGCGGACGCGCCGCCATCACCTTGCCGATGAAGCCCTCACGACGGTGATACAGGTAGCATACCATGATGAGCAAGGCCTGAGGAATCCACCAGATGACCGTGTCGCTCCAGGGCTTGAGTCCCGGATAAAGACCGTGAGCCATCACGGCCAACGAGAGGACAGCAACGGCCACCAGCTCGGCGTCGGTGCCGTTCTCCCCCTTGCCGATGACAGGCAATCGCTTCAAGGCCTCACAGATATGGGGTAATGACATGCCGATCAGGAAGTCGATAATGCGCATGGGCGGGAAAACGTACAAGGCCGTACGGCTGTAATCGTCAGTGCCCGCCAGGATGATGATGGCAACAAGGGCCAGCACCGCCAGAATCACCAATTTGTGTCTCAAGCGCAACGGCAAGTACCAGTGGGCCAGCAAGGGGTAACACAGGTAGCAGAAAAGCAGTGCCCCGAGGAACCATGACACCTTGACGTAAGAGTAATAGACAGGATAGGTCAACGACCAAGGGTGAAGCAGCGTGGCATTGAGGGCCAGCGTCAATGGCTCGATGACCAACGTGCCCAACAGGGCCGCCGCTACCAGCCACAAGGCCAGCGTGAACCAGTGCAGGGGATAGATGCGTAAAGCACGTTTCCAAACAAATGAGCGGTAAGATTTCCCATCCAACTCCTTAAAAGGATACTTCAAGGCAAGCAAGAAACCGCTTGACATAAAAAAGAAACACACGCCCAGGCTCATCATGTCCAGCTGATCCAAGCCCACATGATGCAGGATAATCAGCAGGATAAAAAAGACGCGCCAACCTGTTATTGATTTAATCATATCTTGTCTTTAATTGAACTTTTTCTTTACTATAGATGCCAGAGGCCTGGTAAACAGACGGTTGACCAACCATGAGAGCGGCAACAGCAAAGCCATCACCAACCAGGCATAGTCATCGTAGATGTCCCAACCCAGGTGGCCTGCTACGGGAGCGACCACGAATCCGAACAGACGGAACGCCACAAACTGCAGCACAAACACCTCAAAGCTGATGCTGCCCAGCCACTGCAGCGGGCGCCACAGCAACACGCGTCCCACCGCTCCCTCCTGGCCATTGAGGTAGACCAAAGCCGTAAGGATAGCGCCCTGAGGCACCAACCACAGCACATCGTCTTCCCAAGGCCGCACGAGTGTCGTATTCATGTTCAGCGCGATCACTGCTGCCAACAGCGCTAGCGCCCCGACCTCAATCCATGTTGCGGCAACAAAGTTTACACGGGGATAACGTGACCGCAGCACCAGGCACAAGTGCATGAGCATCAACCCAACCACCAGATCCACGATATGGGACAGGGGGTTGACGAAGACCGCCTCGCGACCGGGAATGTCGAGCGGCAGCATGATGGCGCCAAGGATGACAGCGAGCGCCAACGCGAGCAACGCCTTGTAACGTAGCCGCCAGCGCCCCAGCCAACGCATCACAAGAGGGAAAACAGCATAGCAGAACAGCAGGGCGCTCATGTACCAAGCCACGGGATTGAGGCCATAGTGGACATCATGAAGGGGAGACCATGCGTGCAGCAGCAACGCACTCAACGCAGTGGCACCCCAGTCGATGTGGCCGGAATAAAGCGTCAAGGCTATCACCACCAGCAGAGCCAAGCCCAGCCAGTGCAGCGGATAGAGCCGCAGGGCATGTTTCGCGACAAAACGGCCATAAGCGCTTGCATTCAACCGCTTGAACGGATGCCTCATGGCCAATAACAGGGCGCTGGAAAGGAAAAAGAACGTCACACCCGACACGGCGACGTTATAAATCCACGCCACATTACAGTGGAACAGCACCACAGCTATAGCCATGAGTCCACGCCATGAGTTGATTGTCTTGATCATCAGACTTTTAGGCAATCGGCTATTCAACTGCGGCCACACCTGCAATAGCACGATTGTGTGGCGAAATTACAAACAATTAGTGAAAGAGAGGCTATAAATCCAAATTATTTGATAATTTTGCACCCGCAAAAAATGACAAAGACAGAAAACAATAACAGGTCTGGCAGTCGAGGCACCAAGTTCATCAAGGACGTGGGCGTCTATGCCATCGGCAATATCGGGTCCAAGCTCATCACGTTCCTGATGGTGCCGCTGTACACCTATTTTGTGCACGACACGTCCGACTTTGGTTATTACGACCTCTGCCTGACTGTCTGCTTCCTGCTCTTGCCATTTGTGACCCTGCAACTGCGTGACGGCGCCTTCAGGTTCCTGCTGGACTGCGACGACACCACCAAGCGCCAACGCATCGTCACCTTTGTGTCCCGCAGCATGTTCACCACCCTGTCCCTGGCGATTCTGGTGGCCATTGTGCTGGCCTTTACGACCCAAATCCATTACCTTGGTTATGCGACAGGACTGCTCATTGCCATGTCGCTGCAGGAGGTATATTCCCAAGTGTTCCGCGGACTGGGCAATAACCGTGCATTTGCTGTCACTGGCATCTTGTCGGCATTGGGTATCGGCGTGTTCAGTATCCTCTTTGTCGCACTCCTGGGATGGGGCATCAAGGGTATATTCCTGGCCAATATCGTTGCCCGAATACTTGCCCTGTTACTGGTCGAGTGCCGGGTGCGTCTCATTACCCGCAACACCAAGTGGAAGCTCAGTTCCCTCCATGTGGGCCATGACATCATCCGCTACACGCTGCCTTTGCTGCCAGGCTCCCTGTGTTGGTGGCTCACCGGAAGCAGCGACCGCCTGTTCATCAGTCATTTCCTGGGGTTGGACGTGAATGGCATCTATGCTGTAGCCATCCGTTTCACCAGCATCATCAGCACGCTGGCCATCATCTTCTATCAGGCATGGCAAGAGACCGCAATCCTGCAATACCACAGTCCTGACCGCGACCGGTTCTTCTCCAAGATGTTCAACAGCTACATTTTTGTGTTGGCAGGGATCCTGATCGGTTATGCTTTCTTGCTCAAGGCCAATTACAACTGGCTGGTTGCCCCGGAATACCGCGACAGCCTCAATTACATTTATCCCATGGGGGTGTCGGCAGTGATTTTCGCCCTTGCGGCATTCTTCGACATGGGCTACCAGTGCGCCAAGGACACGCCGCGCACCCTACCGTCCATCGTGCTTGCCGCAGCGATCAATGTGGCTCTGAATTTCGCCTTGATTAAGCCCCTGGGCGTTTATGGCGTCATCACCACCCAGCTGGTGACCTATCTGGTCCTGTTCTTATACCGCTGGCACGACATGCGCCGCTATTTTGTCTTGAGAATCGACCGACGTTGCATCGTTCCTGTGGCCCTGATGCTACTTTGGGCAATTCCCTTCTACACCAGTCCTAACTGGCTAGTCGACATAGCCTTTATGTTTATTGCCCTGGGCGTTATCATTTGGGCATCTGGCAAAGAGTTGCGCGACCAGCTATTGTCAAAATTCATCAAAACACACGATTCCATATAATAATTGTTGCAGTTCTTCGTTTACTAAGTAAAATAACGAAACACTATTGTAACCGTATGAAATCAAGATTACTCATCATGATGATTGCAGCGGCAACACTTTTGTCATGCACATCGACGAAGGACAATACCCTCGCCTACTTCAAAGACCTGGCTGCAGCGCCCAGCGGCGCGCTGGCCAACGCTCAAGGCAACTATCCCATCCGCATCCAACCCGACGACGAACTGGTCATCTCGGTGACTTCATCGGTTCCTCAGGCCACCGCTGCCTACAACATGCCGATGGACAATCCCGCCACGCGCAATGCCCTGTTGTCGGTGACACAGCCGCGCACCCAGACCTACGTCGTTGACGAGCACGGCTACATCATGATGCCCGTATTGGGGCGCTTGCAGGTGGGCGGCAAAACCCTCCCCGAGATTTCGAGCATGATCAC
This sequence comes from Muribaculaceae bacterium, assembly GCA_017557425.1. Classification (GTDB taxonomy): domain Bacteria; phylum Bacteroidota; class Bacteroidia; order Bacteroidales; family Muribaculaceae; genus Sodaliphilus. The sequence continues at coordinate 15,684 of JAFYYU010000006.1, forward strand.
CAATCTGGTCAGCCAGGACGTCAAGGACCCGTTTGTACGCGTCGATATCGTGAACTTCAGCATTGATGTGCTGGGTGAAGTAACGAATCCTCACCGAGTCGTGACCGGTCAGCAGTATTACACCGTGCTGGATGCCCTTGCCGCCTGTGGGGACCTCACCGAGTATGGCAAGCGTGACCGCGTCTTTGTCATCCGCACCGAGGACGGTAAGCGCAATTACCAGCTGCTCAACCTCAATAGCAGCGAAGTATTCAACTCACCGTATTTTTACTTGCGTCAGAATGACGTCGTGTATGTTGAGCCCAACCAGATCCGCATCGACAACTCGAAATATAACCAAAACAACGCCTACAAGCTCTCAGTCATCTCGACCGTCGTGAGCAGCGTGTCGGTCATTGCATCACTCATCATCGCGTTAACCAGATAATCAATTGTCATGGCAGAAAACAACATAAACAATCAACAAGAAGAGCAAGTCCTGGACTTAGGGGCTCTTTTTGACAAATACAAACGCTACTGGTGGCTTTTCCTTTTATCACTCATCGCCTGCCTGTGTCTGGCCTATTACTATGTGAGAGTCACTAACCGCGTCTATGACGTCAACGCGGTAGTGCTTGTAGCACAGGAAGACAACAGCTCCAGTGCCGGAGCCAACCTGCTCAAGAGCATGAAGCTCATGAGCGGCGGCGGCAAGGTGGAAGACGAGATGATCGTTTTCTCGTCCCAGGAGCTGTGCACCGAGGTAGCCAAACGCCTGAAGCTCAATCGCCGTTATATCGAGGACAAAGGGTGGTTCAAACCCACTGTTGACCACTATAACAACTCTCCTATCGAGGTCATCGCCCCCGAGGAGATGTTTGACACGCTGTCCTCGATAAGTTTCAAGATCGATGTCAACAAACAGGGGCTTGCCAACATCAAGGCCAATAGCGGAAAGACCAAGCTGATCAATGCCAAGGACTGCAGGCTTCCTGCAACCTTCAAGACGTCCTACGGCACCTTCTCCATCAAAGCCACAGAGAACTACGACCCCAAGAAGCCATGCCACATCGCGGCGTCGTTCATCGGTTCGCAGTATTGCGGCCAAGGCCTGAACAAGCGCATCAAGGTCAAGCTCATCACCAAGAAGGCCAACGGCATCAACCTGAGCATCAACGAGAACGTGAAAAGCCGCGGCCGGGATATCCTGAATACCCTCATCAATCTTTACAATGAGCGCGGTCAGGAAGAGAAAGACGAACAAGCCATCAACACCGCAAAATTCATCGACGAGCGCTTGGCACTCATCTACAAAGGGTTGACCAGCAGCGAGGCCGACATCGAAGCCTTCAGGCGCAGGAACAACATGATCAATTATGAGCTGCAGATGAAGAGCGAGATGGCCAAGCAGGAACTTGCCGATCGATCCATCATCAAGCTGGAGACCAACAAGCGGTTGCTGGGCATGGTCAAAGACTTTGTCAACGACCCCGCCAACAAGCACAGCTACATCCCCTTTGACGTGGACTCCAGTGCGGCATCCGGCTCCATCAAGGCCTACAACAACCTGCTTATCAAGCGTCAGGAACTCGAGCAGTCGGCCAAGGGCGACAACATGGCCCTCAAGCGCATTGATGAGCAAATCGAGAGCATGCACGACAACATTCTGAAAGGTGTAAATTCCTCAATCAGAGCCATCGACATGCAACTCAGCCGCGCCCAGAACCAGACCAACGCTACAAACAGCGCCATGGGCAAGGTACCCACCGTGGAGCGCGAAGCCCAAGACCTGTACCGCCAGCAGGGTATCCAGAACTCACTTTATACTTTCCTGCTGCAAAAGCGCGAGGAGAACTCCCTGGTGCTGGCCGCCACTACCCCGAAAGGAAAGATTGTGGACCACGCCTACGCCTCGATCAACCCCATCAAGCCGGCGAAATACAAGATTTACTTCCTGGCACTGATTGCAGGCCTGCTCCTGCCGCTGGTACTGTTGTTCCTTAAGAACCTGTTCACCACGAAGTTCTCGTCTCAGGAAGACCTTCAGAACATCAGCAAAGCGCCCGTCATCGGCGAAATCTGCCACAACAGGCACCGCTCACAGCTTGTGGTCAAGGAAGGCAAGTCCTCGTCCATTGTCGAGCTGTTCCGCCTGCTGCGCAACAATATCCAGTTCATGCTGCCCACCGAAGAAGACAAGACCATTCTCGTCACCAGCTCGGTATCGGGTGAGGGCAAATCATTTGTCAGCCTGAACCTCGCCTCATCGTTCTCACTGCTTGACAAGCGCGTGGTGCTCGTGGGCATGGATATCCGCAGCCCAAAACTGGCCGAGATGCTCAATATCAACGATGCGCCCGGTGTCACCGCCTTCCTCGCCAAGCCCAACGTGGTCATTGACGACGTGATACAGCATTGTCCCGAAGTGGAGAATCTCGACATCATCGTCGGCGGCACCATACCCCCCAACCCGTCGGAGTTGTTGTTGACCACCCGTGTTCAGGACATGATCGAGCAGCTCAAGGAACGCTACGATTACGTTATCATCGACTCGGCTCCCATCGCGATGGTGAGTGATACTTATTCCCTGGCCCGCTTTGCCAACGTGACCGTTTATGTCACCCGCTCCAACTACACCAAGCGGAGCCTGGTACGGTACATGAACAACGCCATTTCCCGCCGCCAGCTGCAAAACGTCGCCGTTGTGCTCAACGACAGCAACCCCAAGATGTCGCAGGGTTATGGCTACGGTTACGGCCAAGACAAGGACTAACTGATTCAGGGGGATGAAAATCACCAAGTCCATACTCCTGGAACGCGCCTTAATGGGCGTGTTTTGGGTTTTGGCCACTGTTGGTTTCATCTGTGATGAATTCATTCCGGATCTGGAATCGGTGCGCACCTATATTTTGCTGGGCTGCGACGCCGTTCTGATACTGATCGGTTTGGCTTGCCTGAGGCACCGCGCCGACATCCTGTCTGTCGGGTCACTGCTTCTTATCGCACTCACAAGCAGTCTTGTGCTCAACAAGTTGTCCATCACCATGACCGTCAACGGCATGCGCGTGTTCATCGGCTTGATGTTCTGCTACCCGATTTTCCGCTACTTCTGGGATGAGCCCAACCGACGCACCCGTTTCATCAGGACGTTTGACAAGAATATGGAAATCTTCCTCTGGCTGCAGGTGCCGTGTATCGGCTATCAATTCATAGTCTATGGCGCCGGTGACCATGGTGGCGGCTCATTGGGCAACTGGTATTCGGGCACCATCTCGATGATGATTTACCTCATCTCGTTCTACCTGATGCATAAACGCATCAACCCGAAGCACTTTCTGGCTTCCATCGCCACAAACTACAAATATGTCCTGTTGCTGACACCCACCTTCTTCAACGAGACCAAAATCAGTTTTGTGCTGCTGGTGCTCTATTTTGTGCTGCTGGTGCCCATCGACAAGCGCATGTTCACCCGCGCCCTGATAGTCATACCAGTCATGTCATTACTGTTTATGGTGGGTTACATGACCTACAAATTGACCTATACAGGCGATGTGAGCAAGACAGCCGACAGGTTAGACATCTTCAGTGAAGAGTACCTGCTCGAATACATGTTCATGGACGTGGAGCGCGCCGAAGAAGACGCGAACTGGAATATGGAGAACAGCGAAACGGGGGTTGCCGATATCCCCCGTGCCACCAAGTTCCTGCTGCTGCCCATGTTTGAGGAGAACAATCCGGGCCACATCCCTCTAGGCTTCGGTGTGGGTCACTTCAAGGGCGGCACCAAGTTGGGACATTCCGAGTTGTATGACCAATATGAGTGGTACCTGATTGGCACCATTCCCTACCTCATCCACATCTATCTGCAATTGGGCATCGCGGGAGTGCTGTGGCTATTCGTGTTCCTGATCTCGCTTTTCCGTCGTCACCCCGACGGCTATTCCAAGCGGGATCTGAATATGCAGCTTTTCCTTGCCATTCTCATCGGCATCAATTTCTTCTATATCGAATCTATGCGTGATCCCGTGTTCGGCATCGTCCTTTTTGGCCTGCTGGCCGGCGCATGGTTGCCCGACGAGAAAGTCGCAGACAATCAGAACAATACAACTCTTGCAACGACATAACCATAATCACCAAAAGACATGAAGCATATATCCATCATCAAAGCCTTGACGCTTGCAGTGACCTTACTGGCAGCCAACACAACGATTCAAGCGCGCACTGTCACTTTCAAGGCCAGTTCCCTGGGAAAGAACGATAACCTTGCAACAGCATTGAACAAAAGTATCAAGGGGCTGACACATGATGACACGGCCATCATCAACTTTGACGTCGAGGGCACCTTTGTCCTGGACGGGACAGTGGATTTGAGATGTAATACCGTCATGTCAGGTTTAGGGACCGGGAAGACCGTGCTCGTCTTCAACAAGGATGATAAAAAACCGCTGAAAGGCAGTGATGCTTTCATGGCATTCCGTGGCACACTGGAACACCCCATCACGGTATCCATCCACGACCTGAGCATCAAACTCAAGGAGCATGACGGCATCTGGTGGGAGCAATCACCTTTCCATGCCGTTAAAATCTACCATGCCAAAAAAGTTGATATCAACCATGTGAACAGCACCATGTCCAATGCCGTGATTACCAATTATGACCTGCGCGTATGCTCAAACGTAACTGTTGAGAACTGCATTATCAGCAATTACAATAATTGTACGGCTGGCGGCAATCTGTGGCTGCGTGGCGAGATGCACAACATCAACATCCACCACAACAAGATCTACAAGTATGGCAATGATGAAGCAATCGCATTCTTTTCCAAGATGGTCAATGCCAATAAAAACATCAAGAGCGACGTCAGCCGCACCAATATCAGATTCAACGATAACGAGGTTTACTACCAGCACAACGGCAAGCTCATCGACGGCCTCTTTAACGATATGGTTTTCTCGGTGCTGACCTCTCTCGAAGACAATGAGCATCGCTGCGACATGCGTGGTTTTGAGGTGGCAAGAAACAAGTTTGTGATCAACGACCTGTGCAAGCGGATACTTCATTTCCAGTTCCAGCCCGTTGACACCCACACCGACTTCACTATACACGACAACGAGTTCATCAGCAACCAAGTTAATTCGGCCGAGACCTTCTACCGCATGGATATTGACGTGTGGGATGGTTCTACCCAGCAGGACACCATCGTTGTGAGGAATAACACAATGACCAACAACTACACCATCATGAACCCCTATAACGGGTCGGGATACACGTTCCTGCTGGTGCGCGGTGGCAATGTGCTGCTCGAGGGCAACAAAATCACGAACAGAATCTCAAAAGGCCCCAAAGGCAAGGATTATGGCATCAACCTGTTGTGGAGCGGTCAAGAAGGCGGTGCAGTGACGTTGCGCAACAACGTCTGCAAGGGTCTGGCACGTATCATCACCCTCGAATCGGGGAGCGGCATCGGGCAACTTTCCTTGAAGGCATCGAACAACTATTTCCAGGGACGCACGTCTCTTTACTGTAAGGTCATTGACCGGTTAGATCTTGACTTCAGGAATAACACCTTTGACTGCAACCATAATTCATTCTTCCTGCAGGGCTTTGCCAGCAAGGGGACTGTTGTCTTCAACAACAACAAGGTCACCGTCTCGACTGGCAACGGCAAATTTATGACCGATGATACCGGCATTCCCGCTTCAAAACTGAAAATTGATAAATTGGAAATCAAGGGTAACGAGTTTCATGGTATCAAGAGTGAAAAGGACATGACGACGCGCATCTATAACGTGCGTAAAAAGTCCATCAAATCCAACTCATACAGCAAGTACTAACTACCTGCCCAGGAATCATCTGAAGAGTTTTTTCAACCTGCGGTTATTGATGACACACCAGTGGCACAACTTGGGATAGCGCAATAACCGTTGCAGTATGGCATGACTGCGAGGAAGACGGTAATTGTGGTCATCAAGTACCTCTTTGACCCAGGGTCGGCTTGTGTCTAAGGGATAAACATAAAAGGCGAGACGGTCAAGTTTCATGCACAGCAATTCGCGTCTCAATGCCTCCAACTTGCCTCGTTGCTGAAGGTTCTCCTCAACAAGCGAGAAAAACGTTTCCCAACTATCCAGACTGGACAGGCGATTAGTGGCCGACAATGAGGTAGGCACATAGTAATATTTTACCACCGGCTTGTTGTAAAAGCCCACCCGGTTCACATGGGCACTCATGCAGATGTTCATGAGCACATCCTCGCTGGGCAGCACACGACCACGAGGCGGATAGATATCGTCATTCCACACCTCACGGCGGAACAGGTTGCCCCATGAAGCGCACATGCAACGGCGGTCGAACAGGAAATGCAGATACTCGTCGCCCGTGAGCACTCCCTCCATGGGATGCGGCACCTCAAAGGTCTCTTCGCCATTCACTTTGATAAATGAGCCGTAAGCCACATCCAAGCGCTCCCCGACACATTTCTCCAGCAAGAAAGCTACAGCATTGGGCAACAGTTCGTCATCAGCGTCAAGGTGAACCAGAAAGTCTGCCGTGGCGGCCTTGATACCGCTGCGGCGCGCCTCGGCAAGTCCACGATTCTCCTGATGAACGACCCTGACGCGAGAGTCCTGGGCAGCAAGTGCATCGGCGATAGCGCCCGTGTCATCGGTCGAGCCGTCATCCACAATCACCACCTCGATGTTATCGTAGGTTTGTGACAGAGCGCTTGCCACACTTCGTGACAAGAAAGGCGCCGCGTTATAAGCAGGAATAAGTATAGATACCAGTGGCGACATTAATACGTTTTATTGCTTTTCTCGGCAAAGATACGATGTTTTTCGAGAATAAACATATCTAAGAATTCTATTCCCTTAATCATCGTCTCACAAAGTGAGATCCCGTTGATGATCAAGCGTCTTGATTACTCTGGCTGGCACCCCTCCCACGACAGTATTAGCGGGCACGTCCTTGACGACCAGAGCACCGGCGCCGATGAGCACATTGTCACCCACGGTAACGCCGCCAATCACTTTGGCCCCGCAGCACACTTCCACGTTATTGCCAATCACTGGAGCCTCCAGGCTATGACTGTATCCCAGGGTGACATGGTGATAAATCTTACAGTTCTCGCCTATTTTCTCGGCTGAGATAATAGTGCTAAAGCCATGCTGGATAAGCAGTCCTCCGCCTATATCCTTGGTGTTGATATACAGGTCACGCAGGGGCCTCATCCACCAGCTGAACAGTAGGCGTTTCAATCCCATGCGCCTGTATAGTACCGACCTATACTCTGGATAATTGGCAAACAGGTAGGCAAAACCTTTCCAACCCTCCCGGATGTGTTGCCATCGGTACCACTGGTTACGGTCAGCCGAAATGAGCCTCTTTTGCACTCCGTTCAAGGTGAGCCAAAGGAGCATCACAACTGGCAGGGAAAGATAGGCACGAAACAAAAAGAACTTTTCACGCATGACAATTCTGCTTTTTTTACAGTGGCAAATGTACTTCTTTTTGTCAAAATGGCCAACACGATAGACTCTTATTTCCGAGCTTCATGATTTTTAGTGACGCAATCCTATTATATCGGTCTTTTTTTGTACTTTTGCATTTGACAGACAACACCGAGCATGAAGATACTGATCATTAATTGCATACTATCGACGGCCGAAAAGGGTGTCATCACTCCCAAGAAATCCATCTGGGACTGCATGATCAGTACCTTCGCGCGTGGCTTTATCGAATTGGGACACAGCGTCACCCTGCTGGCCTCACAGGAATTCAAGCCGACCGAGGACGAGGAACTCCCCTTTGATGTGGTGTATTTTCCCTCCCGCCTACCCCAGGTGTTCAAACCCGACCTGCTGCCGTGGCCCAAGGGGATGCGCTCATGGCTTAAACGCAATGCCCCCGACTATGATCTGGTCATCGCCAGCGAGTCGTTTCAGATTTCCACCCTCATCGCGTCAGGAGTTTGTGCCTCCAAATTGCTCATCTGGCAAGAGATGGTGCGGCATCAACGGCTGTTGTTCAAGTTGCCGTCAAAGTTCTGGTACAACGTCATTGTTCCCACGTTTATGCGCCAAGTGACCATTGTGCCCCGCAGTGAGCCGGCCAAACAGTTCATGCGCCAATACAGCCGTCACGTGAGCGACATTATCGTGGACCACGGCACTGACGCATCAGTGCTGTATCCCGGCGAAGAGCACGACAAGTCGTTTATTGTCATCGCCCGCCTTGTGCCAGGCAAGAATGTGGACAGCATCATCGGCAAGTTTGCCCGCCTGGTCAACCAAGGGCCCTACAGCGATTATCGCCTGGACATCATCGGCGACGGCGACCAGCGGCAAGAACTGGAACACTTGGCGGCAGAATTAGGTGTAAGGGACAAGGTCATCTTCCATGGTTTTCTCTCGCATGAGCAGCTGGCCGAGCCACTAAGGCGCTCTATCGCCCTGCTGGTCAACACCAGCAACGACCTGAACATGCTCACCACAGCCGAGGCCATCACCAGCGGCACGCCCGTGGTGACCAATACCGTGCCCTCGACAGCCTCATTCATTGCCTCACACGGTTTGGGCATCGTGCGCGACAACTGGGACGAAAATGACCTCATCCAGGTCATCAACAACTATGACAAGATGCATGAAGCCTGCGTGAGTGAAGGCAAAGAACTGACCAACGTGGCCTGTGCCCGCAAGATGATAATAATCCATTCTGGGAAAAAGCAATAGCCCATCTTATTCAGTAAAAAACCAAGCAATAAATAACGATTTAAATCGTTATTTAATTGTTCACCTGAGAAACGCGTTTTCATGAAAAAGAAGCTTCACATCAGCCTGCTATGCTTGTTGCTTTCTGCCCTGTATCTATCGGCACAGAGCGGATTGCGTCCGCGCGGTGATGTGAACTGTGACTGGGAAGTCAATATTGCAGACATCAATGCAATGATTGACTCCATTTTTGGTGACGCTAAGTACCACGGGCTTTACAGCTACGCCACCGACGTGAACGGTGACCATGAAATCAACATTGCCGACGTCAACATGATCATCGCTGCCATCCATGGTGAAGCATTGCCGCCCATGCCCACCTATTCAGGCACGCTGCCCGTTTTTTACATCAATACCGAGGGACACCGCAACATCGACAGCAAGGAGGAATACATTCACGCCGACTGGTGGCTTGACGCCATGGGAATCGACGGATATGAGTCCATCGGATCGTCACGATCACCTTTGGGAATGCAGATCAAGGGACGAGGCAATGCAACGTGGACCATGCACGAGAAGAAAGCATACAGACTCAAATTTAATGTAAAGCAATCAATACTAGGAATGCCGGCAAACCGTCATTGGGTGCTCATGTCGAATCCCGACTACTGGATAGGAAATTATAACGATGCATTGTCATTTGAAATCGGACGGCGCATGGGCATGGCATGGAACCCTCGCCAAGTGCCTGTTGAGGTAGTGCTCAACGGACAATATATCGGATTGTATTTCTTAACCGAGAAGATTAGAGTAGATAAAGAACGCGTCAACATCATTGAGCAAAAGGACCAAGAGACCGATCCCGAGATGATAACCGGCGGGTGGCTGCTGGAGATTGACAATTACTATGAGCCAGACCACATCGAGTTTATCGAGGGTAATGGATGGGTTTTCTGGGCATCTCTTCATTCTCCAGAAGATCTTAGCAGCATACAGCGAACCTACATCACTGATTTACTGATGCAAGCCGATTCTGCCATCTACACGAGCGATAAGACAAGCACCGAATGGGAAAAATACATCGATATTGACTCATTGGCTGTTTTCTATATCATTAGCGAGATTATGGATAACGTAGAAGCCTTTCATGGTAGTTGCTATTTCCACAAACATCGTGGTGATGACACAAAACTCATTTTTGGGCCCTTGTGGGACGGTGGTAGTTCTTTCTCGCGGTACTCATCATCCTATCAGTTTGACAACTTCATCTATGAGAACCAACCCGATGGTCTCCATCTGCGCTGGATAGCCGAGATTGCCAAGTTCCCCAATTTCCAGCAGTGTGTTCGTAAACACTGGCAGCATTTTTACAATGACATCTACCCCGACATTGACCAATTTCTTTATGATTTTGGTACCAAAATTGAGACGGCAGGCAATTATGATTACATCCGTTGGCCTGAGTTAGAGAACGAGAATATCATGAACAGAATCAATTTTACTAAGAGGTATTGTCTTGACAAGAAGGTTGCCTGGCTTCAATCGCAATGGCAGGAGTGAAGCGCTTCATCAGTTATCTTGACAACAAAACCAGCAGATTATGAAAAAGATTGAGCGATACATTATCATTCTCATACTCTTGATTTCATATCTGCCTGTGCACTCCCAAGCAGGGCTCAGACCTCGCGGTGACGTGGACTGTGACTGGAAAATGACCATCAACGATTTCAGTGCAATTATTGATTCAATCCTGTGCCATACCAAGTATCATTCATTCTATAACTATGCCTGCGACATCAACGGTGACAAGAGTATAAACATTGCGGACGCAATCATGATAATTGATGCCCTTCTGGGGCAAGAATTGCCGCCCATGCCTTCCTACTCGGGCACCATGCCAGTTCTTTTCATCAATACTGAGGGCTATCGCAATATCGACAGCAAGGAGGAATACCTGCACGCCGACTGGTGGCTTGACAATATGGGCATCGAAGGCTATGAGTCTATTGGATCATCCGATAATCCCCAAAGCATGCAAATCAAGGGACGCGGGAACCACACATGGCTTAGTTATAAGAAAAAGTCTTTCCGTATCAAACTCGATTCCAAACAGCCTCTGTTGGGGATGCACAATGATCGGCACTTTTGTCTGTTGGCACATCCCGATGATCATTATGCGAAACTAAAGAACACAGTAGGCTTTGAATTGAGCCGCCGCATCGGCATGGCTTATACGCCCGATCAAGAGCCTGTCGAGGTGGTGCTTAATGGCCAATATATTGGCCTATACTTCCTTACTGAGAAAATCCGCATTGAAAAGAATCGCGTTAATATTGAAGAACAGGAAGATGAAGAAACTAATCCAGCGTTAATAACGGGAGGATGGTTGTTGGAAATTGACAATTATTCGCACGAAGGACTAATATATTTCAGAGAGCGTAATAATGGTCAAAACTGGTATGACTGGATCTGGTTCACATCACATTCTCCCGAAGATTTATCCACTGAGCAACGGCAATATATCAAACAATTTCTTCAGACAGTCAATGCCGCTATTTATAATCCTTGCAAAATCAATAATGAGTGGGAACAATACATTAATATTGATTCTTTGGCATGTTTTTATATCATTGCCGAAATTATGGATAATATAGAAGCCTTCTCAGGCAGCTGCTATTTATACAAACACCGAGGGGATTCGACTAAATTGATTTTTGGCCCGGTATGGGACTTCGGACAAGCGTTTGGAAGACTTGAACGAACCGATGCGACCAATTTTGAGTATTTTGTTTATCAAGAGTGCTCTTTCCATACCCATTGGATCGAAGAAATTGCCAAATACCCGCATTTTCAATTAGTAGTTCGCAAACACTGGCGTGAGTTTTATAAGTCAGATTTTAACGGCCTGGACATCGACCAGTTCATTGAAGATTTCACAAACCACATCCGAGAAGCTATCAAATGTGATGCTGCACGATGGTCCCGCATCAAACTTGACCAAGAGGCTGCATTATTCAAGAATTATCTTCATTCAAAGATCACATGGCTCGATTCTAAATGGGGGATTAACGCGAACATCGACATCGATGGGCAAGAGATTGACCCATAAAGCGAAAAGCCGCACTTCACGTTTACTTAATCACTGAATCGTATATCATATTGACCTGTCGGGCAATGGTCTCCCAATCATATTCCTGCAGGTCGTAGTGACACGGCTCATGCGGGGTGTCGAGCAATCGGGTGATGGCAGTGGACAGCGAATCCACATCCTTGACGGTAAAGTAGCTATGCTCGGGCAAATCGACCTGGCGAGTGCCAGGGATGCCGCTGCACAGGACGGGCAGGCCGTAGGCCATAGCCTCGAGCAGCACCATGGGGAAGCCCTCGTTGACCGACGGCAGCACCAGGGCTCGGGCACGGCTGTAAAGCTGCCGCAGGTCCTCGCCACTGGTAAATCCCGTAAAAATGACTTTTTTGTTGATATCGAGGCGCTGCAACTGCTGCCTGTAGGCGCTGTCATGGTCGCTGGCCCCGGCGATGACGACCTGGGACACCTGCGGCAGGCGGTTAGCGGCCTCAACCAGGTATTCCAAGCCTTTTTCGGGCGTGAGGCGCCCCACAGCGAGCAGATAGCCGCCTGGAGTGATATCATGTTGCGCCAGGAATGAGGTCGATGTGCTGCGGGTCACAGGGTCGATGCCGTTGGGGATGAAAACGCTCTTGTCGAGGGCACCGCACTTCTCCATCTGAAACTTGTTGACGAAGATGACGCGGTTACTGAAGCGCAGAGAGATGCGCTCACACTGGCGCAACAACCAGCGGGCGGGAGCGCTCCACTTGGCATGCTCATAATTGGGGCTGTGATAGGTCAGCACTACGGGCAGACCCACAAGCCGCAGCAGGGGCGCGAACATGCCCGGCCCGATGTTGTGGATGTGTACCACGTCGGGGCGGTGCGCGATGATGTGCAAGACGCTGAGCAGCGTGTGCCAAACGGCCTCAAAGCCCTTGATGCGGGTCGAGGGCAGGTCGATGTACTCAATATTGGGGAAAGTCTGGGAAGATTGCTCAGTGAGATAGGCACGGCGGCGATAAAGACGCACATGGGCGTCCTGCATGCGTGTGTAAAGATGATAGCTGTGGGCCTCGACACCGCCCTGAATGCCAGGGAAACCGCGCGTGCCGATGACTGCTATCGTCTTCATTTTCTTCTTGAGTTTTAAGTTGCGAGTTTTAAGTTTTAAGTACGATTTGTAACGCCTGAAAAGAGTAACTTTACTAAAAACTTACAACTTAAAACTAAAAACTTTAAATGATTAGTCCCAGCAGAGGTCCTGGCCCTTGCGGATGCGCCACTTGTTTTTGAGCACCCACATGATGGGCACCCAGGGACGGCGCACCATGTCATGACGCTCGGTGACGATAAAGGTGCAGTTACGCTTGCAGTTGCGCACCTTCTCCATGGCCTCGCGGGCCTTGTCGCTGTTCATGATGCTCTCAAAGGAGTCCTCCTTGATATTGCCCAATTTCCACTCCTCGCTGCTGCCGTTGCAGGGCGTGACATTGCCCCACGGGTCGATGAAGAAGAAATCGCTCAAAGCGCCACAGGGCGGACGGTACTCGTCGGTGTCCCCGCGCAGGCGGCGGTGGATCGAGCGGTTGAAGTAGGCACGGCCATAGTCCTTGAGGCGGTCCTTAAAACGGCGGCGCTTGCTGGTGAGCAGAGCCTTGACAAAGAGCTCGTGCTGGCGCAGGGCATCCTCGCTCTCGATCTGGTTGTCCTCCTTGTGGAAATACCACGAGTTGTGCACCGCGCTGTTGCCCAACTCCACGTCGAGCGCCACGCACAGGTCGTAAAGATAGAGCAGGTCCTTATAGTTGTCGGGCGAGATTACCACCGAGAAGCCGATGTTCTTGCACTTGGTCTTTTTCAGTTCCAGCATCGTGCGCAGGGCGTGGTCAAAGCCGTCCTTGATGCCGCGCTTGGCATCATTGATCTTGGGCAGGCCTTCAACGCTGACACGGATCAGGATATTGGGATATTTATTGGCCAGTTCAACGATTTTCTGCGTGTTGTAACCGTTGGTGCTGAGTTCGAGAAGTCGTGATTTGGGATAGAGGATTTCAAAAATCTTGTCGATATCGGGACGCAACGTCGGCTCCCCGCCCGTGATGTTGATGCGCAACCCAGCAGGCAGTTTCTCATAGTAGGAGGCGTCGATTTCTTCGCTCGGGCTGGTCTGGAACTTCCAGATATTGCACATGTTGCACTGCGCATTGCACCTGAAAGTGGTGATCAGACTGCCCTGAATCACATTCTTCATTGCTATCGTCAATAAGATCTTACAATATTTTAACTCCTAGAGTTGTAAAATATTGTGCAAAGATAGTAAAAAAACGTAAGGGGCAGATTAAAAAAGATAAATATCGTTCAGGAGCTTATTCAAATGCCTATCGGGACCGAAACGGTCCAGGAATTGACGGGCAATTTCGGCATGGTTCCACTCACGAGCCATCGACATGGTGATGGCCGTTTCCATGTTCTCTCGATTAAAGGCCTGGAACGTTACACCGCTCTCACTGTCAATGAGTTCAGGGATGCCACCCATATGTGCTCCGGCCACCGGTGTGCCGGCACATAGCGACTCAATCACACTCAAGGGATTATTCTCGTAACACTGCGAGGGAACCACACTTAGCCGTGCATGCGTCAACAGGCTTGCCACACCCTCAGCGTCAAGCATCCCGAGGAATTCAATATTAGGGCAATCAGCATACTTTTTCTTCAACTCATCGGCCAGCGGCCCGCCGCCAGCGACCTTAAGACGATAAGGCAAGCGGGAAGCCACCTCGAGCAAGTCGGCAACACCCTTTTCTTTGGACAGGCGACCCACAAAACAATAGAAATCCTCCCGCGTTGTGACATTGTCCACCGTCTGGTAATGTACACGTTTGACGGGATCAAGGAAATTATTGAGCACCTTGAGTTTAGCGGGCGCAAAACCGCCAACCCGCATCTTGTCCGCCATGAATTCACTGGGGCAAACAAACAGGTCGGTGTTCTTTTCGAGCCTTTGCCGGTTCCACTTTTTTGCCTCCAACCATGCCACGGTACTGGCGGGCAACGAACCCTTCATACACCTGTGGGTCAACACGTTGCGTTTCGCGCCCGTGAAGCACTGCTCGCAGGGTTTGCCGTCAAGCAGGCAGTCGTAGCGGGGGCATAGCAACTTGTGATCATGAAGGGTCCACACCACGCGGATGCCGCGCTTGTGTGCCAGTTCGCCCACCACGGGCGAGAGATAGCTGTGGATATTGTGCAGGTGCACCACGTCGGGCTTGAAGTCGTCAAGCACAGCCTCGAAACGGCTGCGCACGTCGCCCATGCCCAGCGTGCGCTTCATGGCGCGCCACTGGTTGCCCAAGCCGCCAGCAAAGCTCACCTCGCTGGCAAACTGCTGCTGGTAACGGGTCGGCAGATTATCGGGGTACTCCATGGCAAACACCTGGACGTCCACCCCGTTGTCACGGAGCAGCGCCTCGGTGTTGAGGACGACGACGCAATCGCCGCCCCTAGGGTAATAGAACTTATTGACCAGGAGTACTCGTTTCATTAGGTGTTAGGTGTTAGGCGTTAGGCGTTAGGCGTTAGTCATTGACCTAAAGCCTAAAACCTAAAGCCTTAATTATACATTGAAACGGAAAACGACGATGTCACCGTCCTGCATGACGTAGTCCTTTCCCTCGATGTGGAGCTTGCCGGCCTCCTTGACAGCAGCCTCGCTGCCATAGTGGATGTAGTCGTCATACTTGATGATTTCGGCACGGATGAAACCGCGTTCAAAGTCGGTATGGATGACGCCGGCACACTGCGGGGCCTTGCTGCCGCGGCGATAGGTCCATGCACGCACCTCCTTGGGGCCTGCCGTGAGGAAGGTCTCCAGGTTCAGCAGGGCATAGGCGGCCTTGATGATGCGGTTCACACCGCTCTCCTCCAGACCGATCTCCTGAAGGAACATCTGGCGCTCCTCATAATCGTCCAGTTCGGCAATCTCGCTCTCGGTCTGTGCGGCCACAACCAGAATCTGGGCATTTTCGTCCTTGACAGCCTCGCGCACGGCGTCAACATAGGCATTGCCGGTCACGGCGCTCTTGTCGTCCACATTGCAGACGTACAGCACCGGCTTGTTGGTCAACAGGAACAGCTCGTGGGCGATTTTTTCCTCGTCCTTGTTGATCAGTTCCACGGTGCGGGCGCTGCGGCCCTGCTCCAGGGCTTCCTTGTAGCGTTTCAGGACCTCGTATTGTGCCTTGGCCTCGCGGTCGCCACCGGTCTGGGCCTGCTTTTGGATGCGGTTGATGCGGCTCTCGATGGTCTCCAGGTCACGCAGCTGCAGTTCCAGGTCAATGACTTCCTTGTCGCGCACGGGGTCCACGGTACCGTCAACATGGGTCACGTTCTCGTCGTCAAAGCAACGCAGCACATGGATGATGGCGTCGGTCTCACGGATGTTGCCCAGGAACTTGTTTCCCAAGCCCTCGCCACGGCTGGCACCCTTGACCAAACCCGCGATATCGACGATTTCGACGGTGGTGGGCACGATGCGGGCCGGATTCACCAGCTTGGCCAGTTCATTGAGGCGCTCGTCAGGCACAGTGATGACACCCACATTGGGTTCAATTGTGCAGAAGGGGAAATTGGCCGATTGCGCCTTGGCATTCGACAGGCAGTTAAACAAGGTTGATTTACCCACATTGGGCAAGCCTACTATTCCACATTGTAATGACATAGTTCTTTATCGTTGTTTTGTTTTATTCTAGCCTGCAAAATTACACTTTTCTTGGCACACTGCCAAACATACCCTATCAGTGCAATCGGTTGCATTGTTTTTTTTGGCCTGTAACACATTATTTATAATAAATTTGGGCGACAATGTGTTATTTTTGTAGGAGTTTAACTAATCCTCATTGAAATTATCACTTAACACAAATAATAAACAACTATGATGAAAACAAAACCGGATTTGAAATTCAACCAGCTGTGGAACATCAGCTTTGGATTCTTTGGAGTGCAGATTGCTTACGCTCTGCAGAGTGCCAACATCAGCCGCATCTTTGCGACCTTGGGCGCTGACCCGCACAACCTGAGTTATTTCTGGATCTTGCCCCCGTTGATGGGTATGGTTGTTCAACCGCTGGTGGGCTACTTCAGCGACAAGACGTGGATGGGCCGTTGGGGCCGCCGCATCCCCTATCTGCTGATCGGTGCACTGGCCGCCATCATCGTGATGTGCCTCTTGCCCAACGCCGGCTCATTTGGCCTGACCATCGCCGGCGCGATGACCTTCGGTCTGATTGCCTTGATGTTCCTTGACACGAGCATCAATATGGCGATGCAGCCCTTCAAGATGATGGTGGGCGACATGGTCAACGAGAAGCAGAAGGCCAAGGCCTACAGCATCCAGTCGTTCCTGTGCAATGCAGGTTCACTGGTGGGCTACATCTTCCCGTTCCTGTTCACCGCTATCGGCATTGCCAATGTGGCTCCCGAGGGCGTTGTGCCCGACAGCGTGAAGTGGTCGTTCTATGTGGGTGCCGCCATCCTGATCCTGTGCGTCATCTACACCATCAGCCATGTGAAAGAATACACGCCGCAGGAGATGGCCGAGTTCAATGCTGCCGCCAATGCCGAAGGCCAGAACGGAACCGCCTCCACCGAGATGAGTGCCGAGCAAAAGAAGCATGCCTACAAGGTCTTCTTCGAGGTCGGCCTGGTACAGTTCTTCTGCTGGGCAGCATTCATGTACATGTGGACCTATACCAACGGCACTATTGCCGACACCGTATGGAACACGACCGACGCTTCCAGCGAGGGTTATCAGTTGGCCGGTAACTGGGTGGGCATCCTCTTTGCCGTACAGGCTATCGGCAGCGTGCTGTGGGCTGTTGTACTGCCGCGTTTCAAGAACATCAAGGTGGCCTATGCCTTGAGTCTTGTCATCGGCGGCATCGGCTTTGCCATGGTACCCTTCATCCACAACCAGTACATGCTCTTCGTGCCCTACTTCCTCATCGGCTTTGCCTGGGCAGCTATGCTGGCCATGCCGTTCACGATGGTGACCAACGCCTTTGAGGGCAGCAGCCGCATGGGCACCGCACTGGGCCTGTTCAACTGCACCATCTGCATCCCGCAGATTGTCGCTGCCGCACTGGGTGGCGTGCTGCTGGCTGCCATGAACAGCGTTCAAGGCAACATGCTCCTGCTGGCAGGTATTTTCCTGTTCGTGGGTGCCATCTGCGTGTTTATCATCGAGGACAAGAAGCGCAAGAACTAATAAAGTAAAGACCTGAACTAAAAATCTTTATAATCATGAAAGTAAGATTCAACATCGAGTACAGCACAGTTTATGGTGAGAACCTCGTACTCAATATCGTGAATGATGCCGAGGAAGGGAAAGTGTCACGCAACGTGATGAAACCCGCGACCAATAAATCATGGAAATGCGACATGGATTTCCCCGCCAAGGTCGGACACATCAACTACTATTACAGCGTGGAGCGCGACGGCAAGGAACACCGCCACGAGTGGATGGTTATTCCCCACCGCCTGGACCTGAATGCCGCCAAGGCCACACGCTATATCACCTACGACCACTGGAACGACATGCCTGATGACAGCTACCTGTACAGTTCGGCTTTCACCGACTGTGTGGCCCTGCGCAAACTGCAGGATCCCGCCAAGTGCAAGTATTCCACCATCGTGCAGCTCAAGGTACGAGCTCCGCAGCTTCGCACGGGTGAGGTGCTCGGCGTGGTGGGCAATGAACCCACCCTTGGCGACTGGGACGAGGCCAAGGCGCTCAAGATGACCGAGCACAACCACAACGAGTGGGTCATCTCGCTGGATGGCTCCGCCTTCAAGAAGGCTTTTGTCGAATTCAAGTTCGTCATCATGGGCGGCAAGGGCAAGTCCACTATATGGGAAACCGGCGACAACCGCACCGTGCTGCTGCCCGTCCTCAAGGAGGGTGAACATATCGTATATGAATTGCAGCAGGCTTATTTCCCCTTGTATCCCGTCAAGTTGGCGGGCACCGTGGTACCCATCTTCTCGCTGCGCAGCGAGGGCAGTTTTGGCGTGGGCGACTTCGGAGACCTCAAACTCATGGTGGACTGGGTGGAAAAGACAGGCCAGCGTGCCCTGCAGGTGCTTCCTATCAACGACACCACCATTACCCACACCTGGAGCGACAGCTATCCTT
Organism: Muribaculaceae bacterium; assembly: GCA_017557425.1. Lineage (GTDB taxonomy): Bacteria > Bacteroidota > Bacteroidia > Bacteroidales > Muribaculaceae > Sodaliphilus. Next base: position 34,633 of record JAFYYU010000006.1, read on the forward strand.
ACAACAGCATCAGCATCTATGCCCTGCATCCGCAATACATGGACATGAGGCAGTTGCCCGCACTCGAGGACAAGAAACGCGCCACCGAGTTTGAGAAATTGCGCAAGGAGCTGAACGCCCTGCCCCAGATTGACTATGAGCGCGTCAACAATGCCAAGCGCGAATACATGAAGCTGTTATTCGAGCAGGAAGGCAGCGATGTGCTCAAGAGTGATGATTTCAAGGCATTCTTCACCGCCAATCAGGACTGGCTGGTGCCCTATGCCGCCTTCTGCCACTACCGTGACTTGTATGGCACCGCATCATTCTCCAGCTGGCCCAGCCATCACATCTTCCCCGATGAGGAGCGCGCGGCACTGACCAATCCCCGCACCAAGGCATTCAAGGAGGTTGCCCTCTGGTATTATATCCAATACTACCTGGACAAGCAGATGCGTGGCGCGCACAAGTATGCCCAGAGCAAGCATGTCATCCTCAAGGGCGACATCCCCATCGGCATCAGCCGCGACAGCGTGGAGGCTTGGGTAGAGCCTAAATACTTCAACCTTAACGGTCAAGCCGGCGCACCGCCTGATGCATTCTCGACCAACGGTCAGAATTGGGGCTTCCCGACCTATAACTGGGATGTGATGCTTGCCGACGGCTGCAAGTGGTGGGTAAAACGTTTCCGCAAGATGTCACAATACTTCGATGCCTACCGCATCGACCACGTGCTGGGATTCTTCCGCATCTGGGAAATTCCCATCAATGCCGTTCACGGCCTGTTAGGCCAATTCTCGCCCTCTTTGGGCATGAGTGCCGACGAGATCCGCAGTTATGGCCTCAACTTCCAGGAGAAGCTGATGACCGAGCCGTTTATCGCCGACTGGGTACTGGACCGCATCTTCGGCAAGCTGGCCAATACCGTGCGCGAGAAATATGTTGAGCGTGTCCACGACGACATCTACCGCATGAAGCCTGAATATGACACGCAGCGCAAAATCGAAGCCGCTTTCCAGGGCAAGAACAGCGACGAGGACATCTGGCTGCGTGACGGCCTGTATGCCCTCATCAGCGATGTGCTCTTCGTGCGTGACCGCAAGAATCCGGCCCTGTATCATCCGCGCATCTCGGTACAGTTCGACTTTGTTTACGAGGCGCTCTACGACAACGACAAGGCTGCCTTCAACAAGCTCTATAACGAGTATTACTATCGTCGCAACAACGACTTCTGGTACCACGAGGCAATGAAGAAGATGCCCAAGCTGGTACAGGCTACCCGCATGCTCGTGTGCGCCGAGGACCTTGGCATGGTGCCCGATTGCGTGGCATGGGTGATGAACGAATTGCGCATCCTGAGCCTCGAAATCCAGTCGATGCCCAAGGACAACCATATCAAGTTCGGCAATCTGAACAATAATCCCTACCGCAGCGTGGCCACCATCTCTACCCACGACATGCCCACGATGCGTCAATGGTGGGACGAGGATTGGGACCGCACCCAGGACTACTTCAACACTTCGCTGTGGCACAGTGAGGCCGCTCCCCACCCGCTGCCCGGCTGGCTGGCCGATGACATCGTGCGCAATCATTTGGCATGCCCGTCGATGCTGTGCCTGCTCTCGTTACAGGACTGGCTCGCTATCGATGAGAAGATGCGGCTCCCGGATGCCGATGCCGAGCGCATCAACATCCCGGCCAATCCCCGCCATTACTGGCGTTACCGCATGCACATGACTATCGAGCAGCTGATGAAGGCTGACAGTTTCAATGCCCATGTGAAAGATATTATTTCTCAAAACGGACGATAATGAAACTATTCACGTCATTATTGGTAGCGATAATCATGGCATTAATCGTACCGCAATCCATTAACGCTCGCACCGGGGTCAACTACACCCCCGGCGCGAGCCGTTTTTCTGTAGAGACCAACGAGGATGCCCAGCAGGTCAAGTTGCGCATCTACAAGGACGGCCTGGGCGGCAAACCTGTCAAGACCGTCAACATGAAGCGCGACAAGGCGGGCAGCACACTGTGGCAAGCCACCGTCAAGGGCGACCTGAAGGGCAAGTTCTACACGTTTGATGTAAAATATGGTGGCAAGTTCTACGGTGAGTGTCCAGGCATTTGGGCCACAGCCGTGGGCGTGAACGGCAAGCGCGGTGCCATCGTTGACATGGCCGACACCGACCCGCAGGGCTGGAGCGCCGACAAGCGCCCGGCTATTGCCGCCAAGGACCTCATCCTGTATGAGATGCATCACCGCGACTTCTCCATTGATGAATCAGGCGACTTTAACCACAAGGGCAAGTTCCTCGCCCTGACCGAGCCGCGCGCCATCAGTCACCTGAAGGAGCTGGGCGTGAACGCAGTACACATCCTGCCGTCGTTTGACTATGCCTCAGTCGATGAGACCCGCCTTGGTGAGCCGCAGTACAACTGGGGTTATGATCCCGTGAATTACAACGTGCCCGAAGGCGGTTACTCGACTGATCCTTACAAGCCCGAGGTGCGCATCAACGAGTTCAAGCAGATGGTACAGGCACTCCACAAGGCAGGTATCAAGATCATCCTCGACGTGGTGTATAACCACACATGGAACATCGACGGCAGCAACTTCCAACGCACCCGCCCCGACTACTTCTACCGCAAGAACGCCGACGGCACCTACAGCAACGGTAGCGGTTGCGGCAACGAGACCGCCAGCGAGCGCGAGGGAATGCGCCAGTTCATGATTGAGAGTGTGAAATACTGGGTGGAGGAATACCACATCGACGGCTTCCGCTTCGACCTGATGGGAGTGCATGACACCAAGACAATGAATGCGATCCGCGCAGCCTTGCCTCAGGACATCTTCATCTATGGCGAGGGCTGGAGCGCCGGCAGTTGCGCCTACTCGGGAGAACTGGCCATGAAAGCCAACATCAGCCACATGCCGGGCATCGCCGCCTTCAGCGACGAAATGCGCGACGCGCTGCGCGGCCCTTGGGACAGCAACAGCAAGGCTGCCTTCCTGGGCGGCGTGAAAGGCAACGAGGAGAGCATCAAGTTCGGCATCGTGGGCGCCATCCAGCATCCCGGTGTGGATTACAGCAAGGTAAATTACAGCAAGGAGCCTTACGCGTTGGAGCCCACCCAGATGATTGCCTATGTGAGCTGCCACGACGACATGTGTCTGGTGGACCGCCTCAAAGCGAGTGTCAAGGGCATCACACAAGACGAACTCATCCGCCTGGACCTGATGGCCCAAACCGTTGTGATGACTTCACAGGGCGTACCGTTCATGCTTAGCGGTGAGGAGATGCTGCGAGACAAGAAGGGAGTTCACAACAGCTTCGAGAGCCCCGACAGCATCAACCATCTGGATTGGGACAACCTGGAGCGCTACCCGCAAGTGATGGACTACTACAAGAACCTCATCGCCCTGCGCAAGGCACATCCCGCCTTCCACATGGGCAGTGCCGACATGGTGCGTCGCAATCTGGATTTCCTGCCTGGCGGAAACTGCCTCGTGGCATACCACATCAACGGCCGTAACGTGCCTGGCGAACAGTGGGGCGACATTTACGTGGCTTTCAATGCCCACAAACGTGCCCGCACCATCGAGGTCCCCGAGGGCACCTACACCGTCGTCTGCCGCAACATCAAGTGCGACCAAGCCGGCATAGGAACCGTCAAGACTAAAGACGGCAAAGTCACTATCCCCGCCCAGAGCGCATTAATCATCCACAACTGACTCCCCGCGGATAAAACGGATTAGACAGATTTTTATGGAGGGCAAGAAGAGACAGCAGATCAGCCATTATGAAGATGGGACGGCAAGCGTGTTGAGGAAGAAAACCAATTATACGGCTCTGCGTTTCTATCAACGTAGTGATGTGCTGTATCAGTTGACCCAAATCTTTGTCCAACGTTTTTTGAAGCCCTATGGCGACCGCACTGTTGACCAAATGGTACAAGCGGCTCGCAGCACTAAGCAGAACATCGTTGAGGGAAGTAGCGATGGGGAGACCTCGCTGGAGAGTGAATTGAAGTTGCTGGGCATTGCCCGTGGCAGCAACAAGGAATTACTGGAAGATTATCAGGATTACATCAAACGCAAAGGTTACACTGAATGGTATAATCAGCACCCCCGATTCAAGGCCATGCATGACTTTTGCAGCAAGCATTGGAAATTTGAAGATTACAAAGACTTGTTCCCGAAGATGAATGATGAGGAAATGGCGAACATGGCCATCTGCTTGTGCCACCAAGTGGATGCCGCTATGAACAAGTATATTGAGAGGAAAGACCGCGAATTCACCACCGAGGGAGGCATCCGCGAACGCATGACGGCAGCCAGACTGGAGCAACGCGGAACGCAAAAAGAAATCATTGAGCGGCAAGCCCAGGAAATCGCCACCCTGAAGCGGGAAATCGCCAGGTTGACAGCACTGCTCGACGAGAGAAACGGATAAAACGGATTAGACGGAAAGAACGGACATGACGGATGCAACGGAGTGGGCTAAGGCCCGTGATATCCGTCGCATCCGTTTTATCCGTTATCTCCGATTTTTCAGCCAGGGAACTGATTTTCGATGATGTCGGTGAGGACGTCTTTTAGGTCAAGGCCTGCGGCACGCACTTGCTGGGGGATGAAGCTGGTGACTGTCATGCCTGGTGTGGTATTGATTTCCAGCAGGTTGATGTGGTCTGAGCCGTCAGGTTTCTTGGTGATGATGTAGTCGATGCGGATGATGCCGTTGCAGTGCAGGATGTCGTAGATGCGCGACGTCTCGGCCTGCAGGGCGGCGGTCAGCTCGTCACTGATGCGGGCAGGCGTGATTTCCTCGACCTGGCCGTTGTATTTTGCGTCGTAATCAAAGAACTCGTTGTCGGTAACTACCTCGGTCACGGGGAAAACGACCGATTTCTCCTTGGTCTTATAGCAGCCCACAGTGACCTCGGTGCCGTCGAGGAAGCGCTCAATCATCACATTGTCGCACTGCTTGAAGGCAAACTCCATGGCGTCATCCAACTGGTCACAACTCTTCACCTTGGTTACGCCGAAGCTGGAACCGTCGGCAGCAGGCTTAACGAAGCAGGGCATACCCAGATAGGCCTTTACCTTCTCGGCATTCCAGTCATGCGGCACACCGCGGCGAACCTGGATGCTGTCAGGCACCGAGCAGCCAAAGGCACGCAGGTAGTTGTTCAGGGCGAACTTCTGGAACGTCAGTGCCTCGACCAGCACGTTACAGGTCGAATAAGGCATGTCAATCATGTCGAAGTAACCTTGCAGGACGCCGTCCTCGCCCGGTGTGCCGTGGATGGTGATATAGGCGTAGTCAAAACGGATTTTCTCGCCGTCCTTCATGAACGAGAAGTCATTCTTATCGATTTGGGCCGTTTCACCGCCAGGCAGATTTACATGCCAGTCATTCTTCCTCAGCACAACGATATAGACGTTGTAACGCTCGTGGTCCATAGCGCTGTCGATACCCTGTGCCGAACGCAGGGAGACCTCATATTCCGAGGAGTCGCCACCACACACGATGGCTATGGTTCTCTTGATTGTTTCCATCAGTTATTCTTGAATTGTATTGCGCACATTAAAAATCAGGGACAAAATTACACAAAAAAGCCAAATTATGAGTATATTTGTGGCAAAATAACTGACTGTATCATGGACATTAAAGAACTGTACGCATTTTATCAGCAACATCCTGTCATCACCACCGACAGCCGCGACTGCCCCGAGGGCAGCATCTTTATCGCCTTGAAGGGCGAATCATTTGACGGCAACCAGTTTGCTGCCCAGGCTTTGGACAAGGGTTGCATCCTTGCTGTAGTGGACGATGAAGAAGTTTATAACAACTACTCTGGCGACAAACAGATGGTCCTCGTGTCCGACACGCTACAAGCCTACAAGGACCTTGCACGTGAGCACCGCCGCCGCTTTGACATCCCCGTTATCGCCATCACCGGCACCAATGGCAAGACGACGACCAAGGAACTCGTGCGCGCCGTCCTCGCCGAACGCTATGACGAGATGGCGACCGAGGGCAACTTCAATAATGACGTGGGTGTGCCCAAGACGCTGTTCCGCCTCAATGTCATGCACGAAATCGCCGTGGTAGAGATGGGCGCCAGTCACCCTGGCGACATCAAAACACTGGCTGAGACGGCAGAGCCCACTTGTGGCCTCATCACCAACGTGGGTAAGGCCCACCTGCAGGGCTTCGGATCACTTGAGGGCGTTATCCGCACCAAGGGAGAGCTTTATGACAACCTGGCGACACGAGAAGACAGCGTCATCTTTGTCAACGCCGACAACGAGTATCTGATGGGCATATTGCCCCATGGTGTCAAAGCCGAGCGCTATACTTGTGACGAAAACAAGAATGACGCCAACGTGTTCGGCCAAATCATCGCCTGCGACCCGTTCCTGCGTTTGAAATGGCGAAAGAAAGACGGCGAATGGCATGAGGTAACGACTCACCTCATCGGCAGCTATAACATCGACAACGTGCTGGCAGCGGTGACCGTGGGATTGCACTTTGACATCACACCCGAACAGATTTGCCACGCGATAGAGAACTACACGCCGTCCAACAACCGCTCACAACTCACCGAGACGGAACATAACCACCTCGTGGTAGATGCTTACAACGCCAATCCCACCTCGATGGCGGCGGCACTCGACAACTTCAGCCTCATGGAAGTGAGTCCCAAGATGGCTATCCTGGGCGAGATGCGCGAGCTGGGCGAGAGCAGTCACGAAGAGCACGTCCGTGTAGTCGAAAAGTTGAAGGACTGCCCCTTTGACGAGGTGTGGCTCGTGGGTAAGGAGTTCAAGGAAATCGACTGCCCTTACCGCAAGTTTGACGACGTGGAGCAGGTCAAGGCCGCCATTGCCGAAAAGCGTCCCGAGGGCCGCTACATCCTCATCAAGGGTTCCAACGGCACCCGCCTGTTCCAACTGCCAGAACTGCTGTAATTTTTTAAAGAAAACAACAAGAAAATAAAGCCAAAATGAGAAAGTACTTATTCCTCGTTGCGATGATGACAGTCATCATCGCACAAGCTGCGGTTAAGGTGGACCGCATCGAGCCCACCAATTGGTACTTGGGTCTCAAGGATCCCAGTGTGCAACTCATGGTCTATGGTCAGGGCATCCGCGATGCGGAAGTGGAGATTGACTATGCCGGCGTGACGATTGACAGCCTGGTGCGCCTGGACTCGCCCAACTACCTGCTCATCTACCTGAACACGCGCGGTGCGCAGCCCGGCACAATGGACATCACCTTTAAGCAGGGGCGCAGCAAGAAAAAAGTGAAATACCGGTTGCTCGCCCGTGAAAAGAGCGGCGACCAGCGCATGGGATTCACAAATGCCGATGTGCTTTACATGCTGATGCCTGACCGCTTTGCCGACGGCAACCCTGCCAACAACCAGATTGCGGGCATGGAGGCCTACAAGAACGACAGGACAAAGCCTAGCCTGCGCCACGGCGGCGACATCGAGGGCATACGCCAGCACTTGGATTACTTCACCCAACTGGGCGTGACAGCCCTGTGGTTCACCCCCGTGCTGGAGAACAACTCGCCCGACAGCCACAACGGCAACGTCTCGACCTATCACGGCTATGCAACGACCAACTACTACAAGGTGGACCCGCGCTTCGGCACTAACGAGGAATACCGTCGCCTGTGTGACGAGGCCCACAGCCGCGGGCTGAAGATCGTAATGGACATGATTTTCAACCACTGCGGCGACTACCACCCCTGGCTCAAAGACATGCCCAGCCATGACTGGTTCAACCAGCCCGACTATAAGAACAACTACCTGCAGACCAGCTACAAGCTGACGCCCGTGATGGACCCCTATGCCAGCGAAATAGACCTCAAGGAAACCGTCGAGGGCTGGTTTGTGCCTTCAATGCCCGACCTGAACCACCACAACGTGCACGTGATGAATTACCTGATCCAGAACAGCATCTGGTGGATCGAGACCGTGGGCATTGACGGCATCCGCATGGATACCTACCCCTATGCCTACGCCGATGCGATGGCCCGCTGGATGAAACGTATCGACACAGAGTATCCCAACTTCAACGTCGTGGGTGAGACCTGGGTCGAGAATCCCGCCTATACCGCCGCCTGGCAGAAAGGCAATAAGATGGGCAAGCCCGAGAGTTACCTCAAGACGGTGATGGACTTCTCCTTCTATGAGAAAATCGACAGCGCCAAGCATGAGGAGACCGACAGCTGGTGGCGCGGCTACAACCGCGTGTACAACAGCCTGTGCCATGACTACCTCTACCCCAACCCGTCGAGCGTGATGGCCTTTATCGAGAACCACGACACCGACCGTTTCCTGCGCAACGGACAGGATGCGCCCGCCCTGAAACAGGCGCTAGCCCTGTTGTTGACCATCAAACGCATTCCGCAACTGTACTACGGCACCGAGGTACTGATGAACGGCACCAAGGAGGTGACCGACGGCAATGTGCGCAAGGACTTCCCCGGCGGCTTCCCCGGTGACATGCAGAACGCTTTCACTGCCGAGGGCCGAACACCAGTCCAGAATGACATGTTCAACTGGCTGAGCGCCCTGCTGCACTGGCGTCAGGGCAATGAGGTAATTTCCAAGGGCAAGATGACACAGTTCATCCCCTACAACGGCATCTATGTCATTGCCCGTGAATACAAGGGCCGCCATGCCGTGACCATCATCAACGGCACGACCGACCATCGCTGGATGAAACTTGACCGCTACAGCGAGGTATTCGGCAGCGTTACAGTTGCCCGCGACGTGCCCACTGGCAAGAATGTCAACCTTGCCGACGGCGTGCTGTCGCTGCCTGCTCGCGGCACTCTTGTACTGGAATTCTAAAACGTTCTATTGCAAAATCAATAATAAAGAAGTAACTTTGCAGGCGACAAATCACTCAAGTTATGGGAAAACTTTACAGATATTATTCACGAGGCCGCCATCCTAAAGGATTTTGGGGTAATCAGGCATTAAAAGCCATGAACGGCAAAAGGCATTCTGCCATGCCTGAATGGGTTTTCGAGGAAGTGAAAATCAATGAAGATGCCCACATACTTGACGTCGGTTGCGGTGGAGGCGCTAACATCAAACGGATGCTTGCCATGTGCCCCAAAGGCATAGTAACAGGTCTCGATTTGTCAAATCTAGCCCTTGAAGTATCTACTGATTTCAACTTCAAGGAGGTTACCGATAAACAATGCTATATCTTAGGGGGGAACGTCGCCCAAATGCCGCTTTCCAGAGAGATTTTTGATGTGGTAACAGCATTTGAAACGATATATTACTGGGCAGACCTTGACAATGGCGCTGCCGAGATTTTGCGAGTGCTCAAACCTGGAGGCATGGTAGTCATTGCCAACGAGATGGACGGTCTGAGCGAGGACGACCGTACCACCGAGCAGGCTGTGGGAGGAATTCGCATTTATACCTCTGACGAAATTAGACAGAGCCTTGAAGATGCAGGTTTCAAGAACATCAAAGCCCGTCATGACGAGAGTCGCCGATTTATCTGCGTAACCGCCAATAAGCCAAAGGCGTGATGCCCACGCCCACTATACCATAAAAAATAAGTTGAGCACCAAAATGCTCAACTTATTTTTATTCAACAAATGACTTGAGCTCGTACAAGGCTGGTGTCGCACGGCCTGTCTCGTGGTTCCACAATCCCGCGTTGTACCAGTTGTCGGTGACGTGGAGTGTGTTCCAATAGCTGCCGCCCAACCCATATTCATTAGCCTCGGGGAACCACCAGAAGAGGCCCTTGACCTTGCTATAGGGTTTGAGTTTAGCAATCAGGTCAGCAGTGAACTTGCGCTGCCCTTCGGTTGTCAACGGCCACGTTGACGAGAAATCCTGATCGCCAACCTTGTAGTGATAGCTATAACCCGTCTCGACAATCATGATTTCCTTATCCTGGAAGGAATTGTTCACGGTATTGAGCGCAGCTGCCAATGTTGATAAGTTGCCGTGATAATAGGGATAGTAGCTCAAACCGATAATGTCATAATCCACACCGCGGTTCTTCATCTGGTTGTAGAAGTTGAGCAGGACATTGGTGCGGGGAACACGCTCGGTATGGAGGACAATCTTCGCCTTGGGGCACTCCTCACGGCATGCCCTGACGGCGGACTTGAGCAGGTTGGCGAAGCGCACCCAGTTTTCCTCAGGGCTGGTAGTGAAACACTGCTTGAGTTGGCTCTGTGGGGTTCCTACGGGTCCCCACAGCATGCCGTAGCTGATTTCGTTGCCTGTCTGGATATAATCAGGGGTTGCGCCCGCCGCCTTGAGGGACCGCAAGCAGTCACGGGTGTAAACATAGACCTGCTGCGTCAGCGCCTCGTCGTCAAGGTCTGCCCACGCTGCCGGTGTGTATTGCATCGCGGGGTCGGCCCACGTGTCGCTGTAGTGGAAGTCGAGCATGAACTGCATGCCGGCCTGCTTGATGCGTGCGCCCAGCACCTTGACGGTGTCGAGGTTTTGGATAACGCCCTGTCCCCTGTGCTCGGCAGATGCATTCTCAGGATTCACGAACAGGCGCACGCGTGCCGCATTCCAGCCCTGCTGCTTCGTCCAGGTGATGACATCGTCAATGACTTTGCCATTCACGTCATAGTAGTGCGCATTAGTGATGCCGTAGCGCAACGCCATGCGCTGGTGAGCCTCATATTTGGTCAGCATCGAGATGTCGCCGCCGACCACGGGGCCGTCATAAGGCTGCTCCTCATGACCTCCCAAGATGATGTCAATGACAGCGTTCACATCGGCGATATTGATCTCGCCGTCATTATTGATGTCCCCTATCAGGTCAGGTTCAGCGGTAAGAATCATGTTGATGACGGCATTCACGTCGGCGATGTTCACCTCACCGTCATTATTCACGTCGCCATACACAGCAGCATTGGCACTGAAAGCTATCAGTGCCAATGCCAAACAAAATATCCTATAAAACCTGTTCATTTCAGTCTAATCTTGTTCAAGAGCGCAAAATGATGTCGATGACAGCATTCACATCGGCGATATTCACCTCGCTGTCATCGTTCACATCGCCCTTGGGATCCATGTTGCCCGAGAGGATAAGGTCAATGATCGCGTTCACGTCGGCGATATTCACCTCGCCGTCACCGTTCACGTCACCCTTGATGCCTTCAAGATAGGGCAGGAATTCATTGGTGATATCCCTTACCTGATACTTGTTGGTTTGTGTTGCAATCTCGAAGAATGAGGTCTTGTTGATATAGGTCACGTCCTCGGTCTGTCCGCTGCTGGAACCCTGATTGAATACGAAGTTAATGACGTAATCCTTGCTCTTGATGGTGTACTCGTCATAGTAGAACTTGACGCCGTTGACCATCTTGGTAGTGGTAATCTTTTCACCAGGCCAACCGCCATTAGGCGAAGAGGTGTCGTCCCAGGAGAAGAAGTTAACCTGACTCCAGTTATTGGGTGCCACGGTAGGATCCCTGAGGAAAACGGTGATCTGATAAGGCTCGAACACGCTGGTGTCGATCGTGTAATGACGGGTAATCACGCCACTCACCGTATTGCCTATCAGCAGGCCCACCTTGAGGGTGGTATTGCCGACTAAGTCGATGGTGGTGCCATCATTAACCTTGGTGCCGTTGCTGGCGGTCGGCTCACTGCCGTCAAGGGTATAGACGAGCTTGGCGCCCTCGGTTTGGCTAACAGCAGTGAGGGTTACAGCGATGGCTGCATCATACTCGCCACTGGGCTTGTTCACCCATGCGGTCTCGGTGGTCTTGCTCAATGCCATGCGGTAGTTGGTGCCGCTTGCAACAACTACAAAGGATGCCGGAATCGTATAAGTTTCGTTTCCCATGGCCACCAATACGGCTCCGCGGCTACCCACCGTGCGCTGAGCATAATAGTTCTGGGCTGCACTGTTGGCCATGTTATAGGATGCGCTGGTGTTGGTCAATCCGGCCAGCTGGCGCACATAGATCATCTGCTTGATGCTCTCCTTGTAATCCATCCAATGCTTGAGGAAGATACAGGGCGTTCCCGGCATCGAGAGCAGGAACGCGTTGGCGGCCTCGACGTTGTCGCGGATGGGGTCCTGCTGGTTGTTGGCATCGCGGTACTGCGTGTCGTGGTTCTCAATAAAAGTCACAGAATAACGCTTGTAGTTGTTGTCCATGTTCAAGCCCTTGGTGCTCGAGGCCAGGTTGGTCCATCTGTTGTTGTTGGCGGCAGCCTGGATGACATACCGGAAGGGGAAGTCGAACGCCGCGCTCTGTACCACGCCATCGACCTTGGTACCATCCACCCACTTCTTGACGGCAGCCTGGTTGCCGTCCCAGTACTCACCCACCGAAAACTCGGTGCCGCTGTAGGCATTATACATGCCGGTGTATTCGGCCGAGTAGCCCTTTACCATATCATAGCGGAAACCGGCATAGCCCAGGTCGTCAATCAGCATCTTCACATAGGCCTTGACGATCTTCTGCACGTTGGCGCTCTTGTGGTCCAGGTCGCGCATGCCGCCCCAGTCCTCGCCGGTGTCGTTGTTATTACTCAACGACTTGCCGTTCTGGTTGGCCCAAGAAAGGGTAGCTCCGCCGTCATCATTGCGACAGATGTCGGTGGATAGCATATTATAGGCTACGCCCTTATAAGTCTCGGCGGGGAAAGTCACCCAGTCGTTGATGGTCTTGCGGTGGTTGACGACGACGTCGGCGATAGTGCCGATGCCCTTGCTCTTGAAGGTGTTGATCATCGAGCGCAGCTGCGACTCGCTGCCGAAGGTACTGTTGTAGTTGGTGAACCAGTACAGGTCGTCATAGCCCATCGAGGTGCCGCCGCAGTTAGCGCTTTGGGGAATCCACACAAGTTTGAAGAACTCAGCCAACTCATCACTTTGGGATTCGAGTTTGGGCCATTTGGTCTCATTGAAGGAGTCCCAGTAGAAGCCCTGCAACATAACGCCGTTAAAGTTGGCAGGCCAACCTTGGGCCAGCATCAACAACGGCAACATCACGACAAGTGCTGTAGTAAAGAACTTTTTCATAGTCAATATCGTTTTAGCGGTTATATTCACCACAAAGATAGTGCAAACCGAAAACAAAACAAAAGATTTCATTCTTTTTTTATATTGAGGCGAGGCCTATCCTGGCCTGAATGGCAAAATTCAGCCAATTATCCTCAATTCCGAGCCTCAAGTAAAAACAATGACAGCAATAGGGCCATCTATGGGCACTGCCTAGACAAAAACAGCGGGGACATGCCTCCAGGCACATCCCCGCCATTGAATATCGGGTGAGAGACTTGCTTTGCGTCTCTACATCACAGCTGTTTACTTGGCAATGAAGTAATAGGCGCCCATGATGTCGTTGAAGACGATGTCATAGGTTCCTGCGGGCACCGGAATGTTGGGGCCGCCACCCTCGCCAACACCTACGGGGAAGAGCGAGCTACCCCAGTTCACTGCCCAACTGCCGTCGGCAGCGAACTTGAGTTCGGTGTCATTGTCGAAGGTCATATTCTTCCTGTACCAGTCATGGTTCTCATAGGCGGTGCCCATGCCGGTCATCAGCGTACCTGAAGGATTCCAGTCCTGATAGCCGCCAGGCATACCCATAGCGGAGTAAACGCCTACAGCACCCGTGTACTTGGTAATGGTCACAGCGTCCATCTCCATGTCATAGGTAATCTGGTAGTAACCGTCCTCGGCCACCTCGATATTACCGCTGCCGCCATCGTTCTTCACGAGGACGCCATTGGACATACCCCACTGCTGGTCCCAGTTGCCGGGAGTGTGGATGAGCTTGAAGCCCTGGCCGGCGGGGAAGTAGCCCACATAGCTGAGGATCGAGTAGTTATCCTTAGCGGGATACAGGGGAACCAGAGCGGTGCCAAGGGCATCGGGAGCATTGCCCCACGAGCCGTTACCAACGCAGCTACCAACGAGGTACCACAAGTCGGGCGTACCGAGCTCGATAATCGGCTCGAACTCGAAGGTGCGGTTCAGCATGTCGAAGGTCAGACGATACTTGTCAGCACGGATGTCGCCGGGAATCTTGAAGGCGAAGGCCACTACATCATTAGCACCCTCGACAAAGTTACCGCTCATCTCATTAGCGCCGTTCTCGGCAAAGCCGATAAGATCTGAACCCCAGAAGTCTTCAGAATCCATGGTCTCCTGAGAATAAATCTTGAACCAGTTGTCCTCACGGGCACCGGTCTCGGCATTAAAGGCCGCAGGAACTACCACGGTGAATACGGGATTGGCATATACGTCACCACCGCCATTGCTGAGCATATAGGTGGCATCGTAGGGAGTCCAGCCATTGCTAGAACCGATGTAATAGTATGCACTCGAAACCTTGGGGGTGTTAGGAATAGCCCTCACGGTAAACTCATCGCTCATGATGCTCGTGGCAGTGGTACCGTTGGTCATCACACATTTCACCTTGGCGGTGAGCTCACGCACCTCGGGAGCCTGGCCAAAGAGCGACACTACATAGGCCTCGAGATCCTTGGCACTCATCGTGCCATCAGCATTTAAGGGGAACTCCTGACCATTCAGAATAATGGTGTACTTGGGAGCATAAGCGGTGTCATTGGATGCGGGTGCATTGATGTCACACACCTTTACCCATTCAACATCTTCAGCGAGTTCGGCAAAGTCAATCACGCCAGTTGCAGCGACTGAACCAGTGCCGAAAGTCACAACTTCGCCCTGGGGATTGCTCTGGGGGTTAGCCCAATCTTTGTAATCCTCGGTACAGCTTGCCAGCAACAAGGTCATTGCGGCAATATATAAAAACTTCTTCATAATTCTTTTTAGTTTTAAGTTGTAAGTCTTAAGTTTTAAGTTATAAATCCACATTTTCATGCCTTCAAGGCGATTGTAATCGTACTTAAAACTAAAAACTCAAAACTTACAACTGCATTGATTAATTACTCTACCAGGACAAAGTTGTAAGTGCCCAAGATATCGTTGAAGAACACATTGTAGGTGCCAGCCTTAACAGGAATGTTAGCGCCACCCTGAGTACCAATGCCATAGGGGAAGTTACCAGCACCCCAGTTCACATCCCAAGAACCATCGGCAGCGAACTTGAGCTCAGTGTCCTCATAGGTCACATTCTTCAAGTACCAGTCGTGGTTCTCGACAGCGGTGCTCATGCCGTTCATCAGATTCTCGGCAGGATTCCACTCCTGATAAGCGCCAGGCATGCCGATCTGGGTGTAAACGCCAGGAACGCCCTCGTACTGCTCAATAACGAGCTCGCTGGTGGCGGTGTTCAGGCGGATGATGTAGTAACCGGCCTCGACAATACCGATATTGTGGTTGTCGCCGTCCTCATCCGAGAGGAAGCCTGCAGGATTCTTCACATTGGTGAAGTTCAACTGAGCGCCCCAATCACCGGGAACCAGAATCAGCTTGAACTGCTGACCTGCATTGAAGTAACCGGCGTACTGGATCTCGCCCTGACCAGTGCGTGAATCATACTCGTTGCCCATGATGGGATACATCGGGATCAGACCGCCAGAACCGACAGCATCGGCTGCATTGTTCCAGTCAGATGAACCGATACCGCTACCAACAAGGTACCAGATCTCGATGGGAGCGTCGGCAAGCTCGATGTAGTAAGGATTAACCTCCAGGCTCACCACATTAGAGTAGATGGTCTTGGTGCCTGCAGTTGTAGCCTTACAACGTACATAAACAGTCTGTTTCTCGGGAACATCGCTCTCGGTCCACTGGCAAATGCTTACCAGTGCCTTGGCCAGTTCAGTGGCAGACATCTCACCCGTGCACGATGCGAACACCGAGGGCAGGATGGCAAAGTCGGCGATGGTGGCACCACTCTCGTCGGCAGCGGCCTCATCGGTCGAAATGTTCCAACTGTTGGTGGGAGAAACCTCAAGCTGATACTCCACGGCAGCGGGCCAGCCACCGTAATCGGGCTGTGACCAGGCGAAAGGAATAGCCGTCGATTGAGCCAGGTCAACCAGCGTGTTCACCGGGTTGTTCAGCACAAAGCTTGTGGGCTGAATCAGCGTGGGGTTGGAATCGCGGTCATCCTCGCATGCCGTGAACACGAGTGCCATGCTCAACAGCATCAGTGATGAAAATAATATCTTTTTCATGTTCTTATTGTCATTTATTATATGTTAGACATTGCGGCCCGATCAATAACCGGGATTCTGTTGCAGCTTGGAGTTCGCAATCAGGTCATCGGTGGGGATGGCGAATACATTGCGGTATGCCTCAAAGTCACGGCCAGCGTAAGCGCCGCCCTTCCATTGCCACTTGTAGTCGGTGGTGCCACCAAACTTGCCAAAGCGGATCAGATCCACACGGCGACGACCCTCGAAGTAGAATTCACGGGCCCACTCATCCAAAATCTGGTTGAGGGTATAGGTCGAACGCTGGGTAGCGTGAGCACGGCCACGGATGGCGTTGATAGCAGCCACTGCTTCGGCAGGTGCTGTACCACCGCTCATGCGCGTCAGTGCCTCGGCATAGGTAAGGTAAGCCTCGGCGACTCGCATGTAGAACAAGTGAGAGTCAGCAAAGGTATTGTCACTGCCCTTGGTGCCATCACACTTGAAGTTGTTGAACTTGGCGATAGCATAGCCATACTTGAAGTTGGACTCATCTTCCACGTCAAGGTAGCGGCCCTCGGTCTCGAACAGAGCGCGGTCGTCACCAGCGGCCCAAGCCACTGCATAGGCGTGGCCTGCAGGTGCGTCATCGTTGGGGAAGAACAAGCGGATCAGCTCGGGACGGGCACGGTTACCACCCCAAGTGTTGTTGTTGTACAGACCATTAACCTCACTCTCATCATAGGGGTTGGGGTGAACGTCGGCATCAACGGTAGAGCAGATCAGGAAGTTGGTACCGCCCCACGAGGTGGTGCGCAAACCGTCCTGAATAACGGGGAATACGGCCTCATAGGCAGCATCAGTCTTGCTGTTGTCACCCATGAAGAGCATCTGATAAGCGGTCCACTCACGGTAAACGCCGTCAGCACCAGGTGCATTGTAGCCCACGGTGTGCAGCTTGTAGCCTGAATCCATCACCTTCTTGGCATAGTTGGCAGCTTCTTGCCAACGGGGAGTGCCGGTGTAAACCTCAGAGTTCAGGTAGAGGCGTGCCAGCAGCATCCAGGCAGCAGCCTTGTCGATGCGGCCATAACCGCTCTCACCATACTTCTTGGGCTTCGGGTCATTGAGGATGGTGGCATTGTCGGTATCGTCCTCGCCGAGGATAGCCTTAAGTTCATTCTCGATAAACTCACACACCTGAGCACGGCTGTACTGCTCGGGGTTTTCACCCGAGATGGTGGTGGCAAAAGGAATATTGCCAAAGGCGTCGGTCAACAGATAGAACTGCATGGCACGCAGGAAACGAATCTCGGCAGTCATCGTAGCATCATAGTCGCTAAACACAGTAAGGTACTGATTGCAGAAGGTAATACCGATACACAGACCGTAATAGTAACCGCGCAGCATCGGGTGGCTGGCATCGTAGGTGTTGTGGCAATAGGAAGGAATACCCTCATCACCCCAACCGCAGATAGCCTCGTCGGTCGTCAACTCGTTGGAGTTCCACATCTGGCGGAACTTGTGCTGGAAACCGCCGTCAAGACCGTCAACGTCAACATTGTCGTCACCACCATTATTACCCGAGGTGGCGAACACAGAATAGCACTTGTTGAACAACTGCTCGGGAGTCACGTCACTCTTCAGAGAGGGATCGATGGGCTCCACATCCAGGTCGTTGATACATGATGTCAATCCACCACCCATCAGCAGAACTGCAGCAGCAAACAATATATATTTGAAAATCTTATTCATAGTGATCATTCTAATTAAAATGTTAATGTGTCAACTCAATTAGAAGTTCAGGCTCAAACCAAGGATAAACGAGATGGGACGGGGGAAGATGTCACCGCCGATACCACCGAAGACCTCAGGATCGATACCATCATACTTGGTAATGCAGAACACATTGCTGACGGTACCATAGATACGGCCACCGACACCATTGTAGCTGCCATGCTTGAGCAGGTTGTTGAAGCTGTAACCCAACGTGATGTTGTCACACTTGAGGAACGAAGCGTTCTGTACCCAGTAGTCGCTGAAGATAGACTTGTTGTCATAGGTCTGCCAACCAAGCTCTACCAAAGCCTTGGGACGGTTGTTCAGATAGAAACCGGAAACCTCCTCGAATACGGCTGCGGGGCTCACATTGTGATAGCCCTGCATCACATTGTTGAACATGTAGTTGCCGATGCTGGCACGCAGGCTGAAGCCGAAGTCCCAGTTCTTCCAGTCGAGGCGTGAGGCCAGACCCATGGTCACGGGAGCCCACGGCGACTTGTACAGGTACTTGTCGGCATCACTGATCACACCATCACCGTTGCGGTCAACGACCTGATTCTCGATGGGCTTGCCATTCTGGTCATAGACCTGCTGGTAAACATAGAAACTGTTGGAGGGATAACCTGCTACGTGAGCCTGTGCGGAACCGTTGATACCGATACCGCCAGTAGTTACGAAGTAATCAGGATCGTCGCTGATGAGCTCGATAATCTTGTTGCTGTTGTAAGTCAAGTTATAGTCAATGGTCCACAACAGATCGGTTGTGGAGATGGCCTTCCAGTTGAAAGACATCTCAATACCGGTGTTGCGCAACGAACCGATGTTCTTGTAGAACGCGTTGCGGAAGTTGGTCATGGCCGAGAAAGTAGCCCAGTTCAACAGGTCGGTGGTCTTGCGATAGTACCAGTCGATGCTACCGCTCAGGCGCTGGTTCATGACACCCCAGTCAAGACCGACGTTGGTCGTGGTAGTGGTCTCCCAAGTGAGTTCGGGGTTGTAAACGTTGGGCCTAGCCTTGGAGCCATCGCCGGAAACGTCGTAGAACGCACCCATGCTACCGTTACTCATCACGTAGGTGGCAAAGTAGTTGTAGTCACCAATGCCTTCCTGCTGACCAGTCTTACCCCAACCGAGGCGCAGCTTCAGGTCGCTGAAGGGGCCGTCCTTCAATGCAGCTTCCTCGTTGAGCTTCCAAGCGAAAGCTGCCGAGGGGAACAGTGCCCAGTGCTTCTTGAAGCGTGACGAACCGTCATAACGCATGGTGAAGGTCAACAGGTAACGACTGTCGTAACTGTAGTTCATACGACCAAAGAACGATACCAGATAGTTCTCGGTGCGGTAACCCAGACCGTTGTTCTGGCGATAAACGCCCTCGGCGCGGATGGCACCAGCCTTAGATTGATCGATATTATAGCGGGCCGACGGAATCCACTGGCCAGGAGTTACGATGAGCGCACCGTTCTCGGCATCTGTTGCCGTGAAGACGAGTGCCGAGTTGGTGGGATAAGTGCCCCACGACTCGTTGTACTCTTTGCGCCAGTTGTGCTGCCACTCGTAACCTGCCATGATGTCGAAGTGATGCTTGTCGTTGAAGTCCTTGTAGTACTGTGCATAGGTACTCAACTGCAGGTTCTCCTTGCTCTGGGTGTACCAGCTGGTGTTGCCCCAGTAGTTGGAGGTGTTGGAAACGTTGGTGCTGATGTTGTGGCCATTACCACCGGTGAAGTCACCACCCAGGGTCAGGTGGAGTCTCAAGTCCTCAAAGCCGTGGATCTTGTAGTCGATGTCGGCACTACCGATGAACGAGTGGGTCTTACCACTGTTGTCATGGTTGTCGAGCATAGCCACGGGGTTATAAGGGGCGTTGGTGTTCTTGGTATAGGGCCATGCGGGATCGGCGTTGTTCACCTGCAGCCACTCGAAGTAGCCGCCCACACCCTTGTACATGTCACCACTGGCATAGATGGGCTGGGTCGGGTCCATGCGCACGGCATTGCCCACAGCGCCGGTATCGGCCCAACGTGACTTGGTCCAAGCCATCTTACCGTTGAGGTTGAAGGTCAAGTGATCTTCAAACAGCGACGGGTTCAGGTTCAAAGCCACAGTGTAACGCTTGAAGTCTGAGGTATTGAGGATACCTTCCTGGTCGGTGTAACCGGCTGACACGCGGTAAGGCAGGTAGCTGCCCAGCGAACCGGCCACGGTCAGGTTGTGGTCATGGCTCAAAGCCGTGCGATAGATCTCCTCCTGCCAGTCAGTGTTGGCATTACCCAGCAGCGAGAGGGCGTTCTCCTCACGGGTGTTGCCCTTGAAGATTTCCTTTACAAACGCACGATACTCGTCACCGTCCATCACATCGATGGTTTTTTTCTTCTTGCTCCAGGTAACACTACCGTTGTAAGAAACGCTGGGGCTCTGGCCGCGGCGTCCCTTCTTGGTGGTGATGATGATGACACCGTTAGAACCACGGCTACCGTAGATGGCGGTGGCCGAAGCGTCCTTCAACACGTTGAAGCTCTCGATGTCCTGGGGGTTAACCAGTGACAGGGGGTTGGACAGACCGCTCACACCGTTGTTATCCATGGCGATACCATCGATAACGATCAGGGGGTTGTTGCTGGCGTTCAGTGACGAACCACCACGGATGCGGATGGTTGCACCGCCACCAGGCTCACCACTGTTGCTGGTAACGCTCACACCGGCGATTTTACCGCCGAGCATGTCTTGAGCACTGACGACAACACCCTTGTTCTTGGCATCGGGCTTGAGTGCCGCTACCGAACCGGTCAAGTCGTTTTTCTTCACTACGCCATAACCGATGACCACCAGATTTTGGAGCATCTGGGTGCTCTCGGCAAGGGTGATTACCAAATCACTGGCTGCGGTGACCTCATGGTCCTCGTAGCCAATCGATGTAATCAGGAGCTTGGCGCCCTGGGGCACACCGTCGAGGGTAAAGAGACCGTCAAAGTCGGTCACCGTACCCTGCTGTGAGCCAACGACACGTACACTCGCGCCGATGACAGGCTCGCCGGTAGCATCCTTCACAATACCATTCACAGTAATCTGTGCATAGGCTCCCAGTGACAGGAACAGTCCCATCACGAGGGTAAGAATCCTAAATGGAATTCTGATGTTTACCTGCTTCATTTTAAAAAATTTAAAGTTAATATTATATTGTTAATCAATTAATTAGGTTTCAACAAATAACGAATACCGGTTTTTCGACAGTCGTCAGTTGGTCTTAAATGGCCGCATTAAGGCAATTAAAACAATGCAAAAATATAGGTTTTGCCTAAACATTTCTTTTTTTATAATGTTAAAAATTCCATTAAATACATGCAATCGTTTGCGCAATCCGGTTAATTGTTGTATCTTCGCCGCAGTATGCACGAGTTGCATCGTTTTTACCATCAATTTGATTCAAGCAAACTCAGACCACCAATGGATGATTCCAGACACATGACAATGAAGGATATTGCCCGTGAATTGGGCGTATCGGTTGCCACTGTATCCAGGGCTTTAAGTGACAGTCCCAGCATTTCGCGTGAGCGCCGCCAGGCTATCCAGCAATATGCGCGTGAGCACAACTATTTCCCCAACGTCATCGCCGAGCAGTTGCGTCACAGCCGCCGTAATCCGTCCCGTGCCATTGGCGTGATTGTGCCTGAGCTGGTGCACTATTATTTCTCGTCAATTCTCGACGGCATCGAGAGCGAAACATCGGCTCGCGGCTACCAGATCCTGGTCGCCAAGAGTAACGAGAGCTATGAGCGGGAAGTGCAGATCTGCGAAGCCATGCTGCGCAACAAGGTGTGCGGCATCATCGTTTCCCAAGCCAAAGACACCGAGCGATATGACCACTTTGAGCATCTGGAAGCGGCGGGCGTGCCGTTGGTCTTCTATGACCGCATTTGTCCTGCCCTGAACGCCAGTCGCGTGGTGGTGGACGACTATATGGGCACCATGAACGCCGTGTCACACCTTATCGAGACGGGCTGCAGGCGCATCGCCTTCTTTGGCGCCCCCATGAACATGATAATCGCCAAAAACAGATTCAACGGCTACCGCGACGCCCTGTATAAGCATGGGCTGGAGTTGGACGAAACATTGGTACGCATCTGCGACAACCGCGCTGATGCTGAGCGCATTACGCCCGCAATGATGAACATGAAGGATCGTCCCGACGCCTTCTTTGCCGTCAACGACGAGACAGCTATCGGCATCCTCACGGTAGTCAAGAGAATGGGATTTGACGTCCCCGAAGAGGTAAGCATCTGCGGCTTCACCAACGGCTTCCGCGCCACCGTGTGCGACCCGATGCTCACAACGGTTGAACAACGCGGCTCCCAAGTGGGCAAAGAGGCCGCCGACATCCTCATCGGCCTCGTCGAGGGCACCCTGAACCGCAACCACGCCGAGAAACGCATCGTCAAGACCCGCCTCGTCGTCCGCGGCACCACCCGCCACCCCTAACCCCCTCTTTTTATAAAACAACTCAAACAACTTAAACAACTGTCTACATGATAAATATCGCACAATTAAAAGCAAGCATGTACGATGTCATTGGCGCAATTCATGAGGTTCATTGCGAATTAGGAGCGGGGTTGAATGAAGTATGCTATCAAGAAGGATTGCAAATACAACTTGAGGAGCAAGGTATACCGTTTACACGAGAGCAGTCATTTCATCCTTTCTACCATGAAAAGGAGATGGAATCAGTATTCCGCATTGATTTTCTGTGCAAAGAACAAATCATTGTAGAATGTAAGTCTGTGAGCGAATTAATACCCGCGCATCGTGCACAACTGTTCAATTATATGCGACTATTGAATAAACCTTGTGGAATTCTTGTTAATTTTGCCCCAAGAAACTACGACATCGAACGCTATTTTTATGACAACGAAACTAAAAATATCATCACAATTGATGGAGACATTTTTTATAATTTCAAACGATCAATCCCTAGTCGTTAAATAGTTGTTTGAGTTGTTTAAGTTGTCTTTAAATAACACAATCTGCGAATGAAATACAAGTTGTTTTAACAAAATGAAGAATATGAAGAGATTTTTAGTTGTAGTGTTGGCTGCGATTGCGTTGTGTGCTGCTGGCCAGGTGGAGAGGCCCAAATTGGTTGTGGGTATTGTTGTTGATCAGATGAGGTGGGACTATCTCTATACCTATGATTGGGAAGATGGAGGTGGCTTCCAGACGTTGCTTAACGACGGCTACCGGTGCAACAACACCATCATTGACTATGTGCCCACGGTGACCGCTGCGGGTCATGCCAGCATTTTTTCAGGCACAACGCCTGCATTCCACGGCATCGCCGGCAACAGTTATTCCATTAACGGCAAGACCGTGTCAAGTGTCCAGGATGACACCGAGAAAGCCGTCGGCGGCAACGAACAATCTCGCGGCAAGTCACCGCGCAACTTGATTGCCACCAATATTGCCGACCAGCTTTACCTGGCGACCGACTACAAGAGCCGCACTGTGGGCATCGCCCTCAAGGACCGCGCCGCCATCCTCCCGTCGGGCCATACCCCGACGGGCGCCTATTGGTTTGACAGCAACAGCAAGTCCTTCATTACCAGCACCTACTATTGCGACAAACTGCCCAAGTGGGTAGCTGACTTCAACAAACGGAACCGCAAAGATCTCGAAAGCGACATCTATAACCTGCCAGTGGGGACAACACTGACATTTGCCCTCGCCGAGCAAGCGCTCATCAACGAACGCCTGGGACAGGGTGAAGCGACCGACATGCTCACCATCAGTGTTTCCAACACCGACATGTGTGCCCACAACACTGGCAGCCACTCACCCAAGCTGGACTCCATCTACTGGCAGCTGGATAAGGAGTTGGCCCATTTCATCAATGTTCTGGACCAACGCATCGGCCTAGGCAACTATCTGCTATTCCTTACTGCCGACCACGGCGGCACACATGGCTGCCCCCGCATGGAAGAACATCACCTGCCTAACGGAGCTTGGGAAAACGGCAAGGCACGTGAGGCTGCCAACGAAGTGCTGAAGGCACGTTTCGGCGTGGACCGACTTATCATGAAGGATCACGGCTTCACCTTCTACCTGAACCATCACGCCATTGACAGCGCAGGCCTTGACACGCATGAAGTTGCCCAGGCAGCCTGCCGCGAATTAGCCAAAGCCGATGAAGTGGAATGGGCCGTCGAAGTGGCCGACCTCGACAACAGCCCCATGCCCTCTATTGTCAAGGAACGCATCAAGCTGGGTTACTACCCCGGCCGCAGCGGTGACATCTACGTCATCCACCGCACCGGCGTGCAACTGGGCAAAACCGAATATGCCGGTTCCAACCACGGCACATGGAGCCAGAGCGACTCCCACATCCCCCTCATCTTTATGGGATGGCACATCACCCCCGGTGAGACGTCGCGCCTGACCCACATGACCGACATCGCCGCCACCGTGTGCGCCATGCTCCACATCCAGGCGCCCAACGGCTGCATTGGCACTCCAATATTCGAATAAGCTCGTTCGAAAAGCAGAATCTCACAATTTTATGACAGAAAATTATACTTTTTTAAACTTTTTATTGTAATTTTGCATCTTATATCATTTTATCATGTATTTCGAGCATAAAAAGCCCGAATAGAACACAACACATCTAGTATCAGAATGATTGAAACAACTTTTATTTGTAATATTAACTATAAACTTAGACAACGTATGAAAAGATTCTATTCACTGCTAGCGAGCCTGCTGCTTGTAAGCATGGCAGCGCTTGCACAGGTCACTGTCCACGGCACTGTAGTGCAGGCTAGTGACAATGAACCTGTCATCGGTGCGACAGTCACCGTTGTTGGCACCAAGACGGTAACCGCCACCGACCTAGATGGCCGCTTTACCGTGACCGTGCCCAATGCTAACAGCCAATTGCAGATTACCTACATCGGCATGGCACCCACAACCGTCAAGGCCGAGAACGGCATGGTCGTGGAGCTGTACAGCAACTCCCAAGACCTTGACGAAGTGGTGGTTGTTGCTTATGGTACCGCCAAGAAGAGCGAGCTCACCGGTGCTGTGTCACAGGTTACCTCACAGCAGATCGAGGCACGCCCCGTGACCAGTGTCACCTCGGCACTGGAGGGCACCACGACCGGTCTGGTGGTCAACTCGACCTACGGCCAGCCCGGTACCGACGCTTCGATCCGCATTCGCGGTTTCGCCTCGATCAACGGCAGCAACGAGCCGCTGTACGTCATTGACGGTGTGCCCTTCGGCGGCAACATCAGTGACTTGAACAGCGCCGACATCGAGAGCATCACCGTGCTGAAGGATGCTACCTCGGCAGCCCTGTACGGTAACCGCGCCGGTAACGGTGTGATCCTGATCAACACCAAGAAAGGCCGTAACGACAAGGCCCGTATCAACGCATCAGTCATGATGGGTACCTACAACCGCGGTATTCCCGAGTATGACCGCATGGATGCCCGTCAGTGGATGAACGCCATGATGCAGAGCTATACCCGCGAGCACTATGCTGCAGGTAACAGCGGTACCAATGCCGACGGCTCGCCCAAGACCATGTCATGGAGCGAAGCCATGGCCAAAGCCAATAGTGAAATCATCGGTTCCTATCTGCATTACAACATCTTTAACCAGCCTGATGACAACCTGTTCAGTGGTTTCTCGCTGAGGGATGACGCCCAAATCAAGAGCGGCATCGCCGATGACCTCGACTGGTTCAAAGCCGCTATCCGCAGCGGTTTCCGTCAGGAATACAACCTGAGCGGTGACGGTGGCAGCAAGACCTCGAACTATTACCTCGGCGTCGGCTACATCAAGGAGAACGGTTATACCAAGGAGTCGGGCTTTGAGCGCCTCAACGGCCGTGCCCGCATCAACCTGGAGCCCGTGAAGTGGTTCAAGACCGGCTTGACCATTGCAGGATCTCACCAGCTGATCAACTACCACAGCGACAGTGAGGGCAGCTACAAGAACGCCTTCGGTTACTGCCGCAACATCGCGCCCATCTATCCCGTTTACCTCCACGACATGGAGAGTCCTAACGGCGAATTCTTGCTGGACGAGCAGGGCAACAAGATCTATGACAGCGGCGAAACCTACGGCCGCACCCAGTACTCGGGCCGCCACTACCTGTGGGAGACCGAGCTGGATATGGACAGGACCTACCGCAATACCTTGGACGGACAGGGTTACGTCACCTTTGTGCTTCCCTACGGATTCGACCTCACGCTTAATGGCGACTTGAACGTGCGCAACACCGAGAACCGCACCTACAACAATGCCATCATCGGTGACGGTATGGGTAACAATGCCCGCACCAAGCGCAGCATCTATCGCTACAAGAACTTCACCTTGCAGCAACTGTTGAACTGGAACCAGACCTATGCCGACCGCCACGCCTTTGAGGTGCTGCTCGGTCATGAGTGCTACTACTACAAGTACAACTACCTGTATGGTTACAAGGCCAACGAGACGCTGGCAGGCCACGTTGACATGATCAACTTCGCCGACATCCAGAACCTCTACGACTACGAGAACAACGACCGCAGGGAGAGCTACCTGGGCCGCGTTCGCTACGTCCTGGACAACAAGTATTCATTCGAGGGAACCTTCCGTCGTGACGGTAGCTCACGCTTCCATCCCGACCACCGCTGGGGTAACTTCTACAGCGTGGGTGCCAGCTGGATCCTGAGCCGTGAGGACTTCATCCGTCAGTATGAATGGATCAACAACCTGAAGTTCCGCGCTGCTTACGGTGAGGCCGCTAACGACCGCGCTGCCGACTACTACAGCTACATGGCACTGTATGACATCACCGTCAACGGTGGCATGGGTGCTCTGGTAAAGAGCCAGCTGACCAACGAGCTGCTGAGCTGGGAGTCCGTCAGGAACGCCAGCATCGGTCTCGAAGGCCGTCTGTTCAACCGCTTGAACTTCAGCATCGAGTACTTTGCCAAAGGTTCCCATGACCTGATCTTCAGCCTCAACCAGCCGCTGTCAGCAGGTGCCACAAGCACCAGCAGCGCTGTATCTGAGGTACAGGTTAACATCGGCAACATGATGAACCAGGGTATTGAGTTCTCGGCCGACGCCGACCTCATCAAGACCACCGACTTCCGCTTCAACCTGGGTCTGAACCTGACCTACTTGAAGAACAAGATCACCAAGATGCCGGAAATCTACAATGTAGGCGGCGAGAAGGATGAGTACAACGCAGGTTTGCAGAGCGGTCAGTACAACTACCGCAAGGGCCATTCGATGTACTCGTTCTACACCTATACTTATAAGGGCATCGATGACATGACCGGTAAAGCACTTTATACCTTCAACGACCACGATTACTACGTTCCCGGCATGTTGTTCCAGGGTAAGGACGTAGACAACATGAGCGTTGAAGCTTATAAAGAGTTGGTAGGTGACCGCGAAGCCATCCCCGAGGGCGAGTATGTCATCATCGACGGTGTACCCTATGTTTACAAGGCCACGACCTATGGTAAGCGCGAGTGGCACGGCAGTGCAGTTCCCAAACTCTATGGTAGCTTCAATCCCACCATCGATTACAAGAACTTCACCTTGGCCGCCATCTTCAACTTCCAGCTCGGTGGCAAGTGTATCGACTGGACCTACCAGAGCTTGACCTCGATGGGCGGTACTCCCAGCGCCATCCATGCCGACATGACCAACGCTTGGGTTAAGGACCTTGACGGATCTGTTGTCACCTACACCGAAGACCAGATCAAGAGCATGACCGTCAAGGATGCCTTCGAGAACGCTTACGTGAGCTATCCCGCAAGCCGTCTTAACCCGAACGGCACCCCCGCTGTTTACTCGGCTGACAACAGTTTCAACACAGCATCCAGCAGCCGTTACATCACGTCATCGAACTACTTCATCGTCAAGAACATCGGTCTGACCTATCGTCTGCCGCGCGTCGTCCTGAACAAGATCGGCCTTACCAACATCTCGCTCAGTGCAACGGTAGAGAACCTGTACACCAAGACTGCCCGCAAGGGTATGAACCCCCAGCAGAACTACAGCGGTTATGTGGGTGACTACTTGGTTACTCCTCGTGTGTATTCATTTGGTATCAAGTTCGGTTTCTAATTGCTGAGCAATACCCGACTAAACAATCATAACATTTTAATATAGAATAAGATTATGAAGAATTTAAAATATTTTCTGATTGCAGGTATTGCCGCTCTGGGACTGTCATCCTGTTCTAGCGATTTCCTGGACACCGCGCCGACTGCCGAGACCGGTACCGCAACTGCATTCGAGACTACCGATAATGTCAAGCTGGCCATCAACGGCTGCGCCCGCGTGATGATGAACCAGTACCTGAGCACACAGGGTATGTGCGGTGAGGGCTGCATCAAGATGTGGTTCGGCAACTACCCCGGCCAGGACTTCTATGTGAACCTTCCCGGTTGGGCTTTGCTGATCAACCAGGAGAACCACGACACGCCCACCAGCCAGTACACCTACTATCCCTGGTTCTACTACTACAAGCTCATCAGCAACGCCAATAGTGTCATCGTGCATGTTGACGAGGCCGAAGGCATCGAGGCCGACAAGCAGTTCCTGAAAGCCCAGGGTCTGACCTTCCGCGCCTATGCCTACATGATGCTTGCCCAGATTTACTGCAAGCGTTGGGTGGATAGCGACAACGGCAACTGCCCGGGTCTGGTGCTCCGTCTTGACGAGAGCGTGGGTGACCTGCCTCTGACCTCGCTGGCCGATGCTTACACTCAGATCTATGCCGACCTGGACGAGGCTATCAGCCTCTATCAGGCTTCCGGCCGCAAGCGTGGCGCTGACGAGTTCTTCCTGCCCGACATCGAGGTAGCCTATGCAACCTATGCCCGCGCGGCCCTCAACCGCCAGGATTGGACCAACGCTTCGAAGTATGCAAAGCTGGCTCGCGCCAACTATCCGCTGATGAGCAACGCCCAGTTGCTGTATGACGGATTCTGCACCCACAACAGCGAGTGGATCTGGGGTGGTTACAGCGCAACCGACCAGACGCTGTACTACTACAGCTACCATGCTTACATTGCCTATAACAGCAATGCCGGTAACGTGCGCAACTATCCCAAGTGCATCAACAAGGAGTTGTTTGAGCAGATTCCCGCCAGCGACGTGCGCCGTCAGTGGTGGCTCGATCCTACGGGTTACACCTACACCAAATCGACCGGTGAGGCAACCTCTAAGACCGACCTCTACAAGGACACCAAGGCCAACTATCCCGACCTGCTGAGCAATGCCAAGGTATTTGCCTACATGCAGTTCAAGGTACGTTGCAACGACACTCCCGGTGTGGGTGAACTGAACAACTTCCGCTCCAGTGAGATGCTCCTCATCGAGGCTGAGGCCGAGTACATGATGGGCAACACCAGCGCCGCTCAGGCAGCCCTGGTTGCGCTGAACAAGACTTCGGGCCGCGATCCCGAGTACAGCTGCAACAAGACGGGTGCCGACCTGTTCAACGAGATCAAGCTGTATCGCCGCGTCGAGCTGTGGGGCGAGGGCTTCGACTGGTTTGACATGAAGCGCTGGAAAGATCCCCTCGTGCGTCACAATCCTGATGAGGGCGGCAACTTCCTGGCTACGCTGGCAGTGACCATCCAGCCCAACGAGAAGAACGAGTGGCGTTTCATGATTCCGACCCGCGAGACTGACTACAACAAGGCCGTTCGCGACGGTGTCATCACCCCCGCCGAATAAACACGTTTTCAAACGGCAAGCACAACGGCTTGCTGACAACTGATTCAAGTAGTGCCGACGCATCGCCGCGCCGGCACTACTGTTTATTTGCCATCCGACGCAGGATTGAAAAAAAACTGGAAGCATGGTAATCTTTGGGGATAATATTGTAACTTTGCAGGTCAGTAATATGAAACCAAAAAACTAAACGACTATAGAAAATGAGTAGAGAGACTTTGCCTCATCTTGAGGCGCTGCGCGAGGAAATGCGCCGTGTGAATGTCGATGCCGTCATCATTCCGGGCACCGACCCCCACCAGAGTGAATACATCTGTGACCACTGGAAATTCCGCGACTGGATCTGCGGCTTCACGGGCAGCAACGGCACCGCCGTGGTGACCCTTGACCATGCCGCCCTGTGGACCGACTCCCGCTATTTCCTGCAAGCCGGCATCGAACTCGAGGACAGCGGCTTTGTGATGATGAAGGAGAACATGGGCAACGACCCCACCATCCACGAATGGCTGCTGCAGGTGCTGGAGGAGGACTCCGTTATCGCCATCGACGGCAGACTTTATAATGCCCAGGAGGCCAATCTGCTGGAACGCTTCTGCGGCGAAAACGGTTTCATGCTCGCCACCGAGTTTTATCCCGCCGACAAGATTTGGACCGACCGTCCTGCCCGACCCAGTGAGCCCGCCTTTGTCCATGACGTGAAATATGCCGGCGAGGAAGCCAACGACAAGATAGAGCGCCTGCTCACCGTGCTGGAGAACAACGATGCCACCGCGATGCTCGTCACCGCCCTCGACGACATCGCCTGGCTGCTCAACCTGCGCGGCAACGACATAGCATTTACCCCTGTTGCCATCGCCTATGCCTATATTTCACGCAAAAACAAAGAACTGTTCATTGACGAGAACAAGGTGACCGACGAGGTGCGCCAGCATCTCAAAGACTGCGGTGTCAGAGTTCGCAACTATGACGACATCGTGCACTTCCTGGAGCGTGTGAGTGAGCACGAGGTCGTCCTCATCGACCCCAACCGCGTGAGCGACACCCTGGCCAATGCCCTACCCTGCCAGAAAGTTTATTTCCGCTCACCCATCACCGACCTCAAATGCATGAAGAACGAGGTACAAATCGAGGGATTCCGCCATGCCATGGAGCGTGACGGCGCCGCCCTGGTTCGCCTGTTCAAGTGGATTGAGGAAACCGCCCCCACGGGCATTATCAACGAGGTGGACGTATGGAACAAGGGCATGGAGTTCCGCGCCCAGCAAGACCTGTACCGCGAAGACAGCTTCGCGATGATCTGCGGCTACAAGGAGCACGGCGCCATCGTGCACTATGAGGCCACCGACGAGAGTGCTTCGACACTGCATGGCGAGGGCATCCTGCTCGTGGACAGCGGCGCCCAATACCTCGACGGCACCACCGACATCACCCGCACCGTCACCCTAGGCAATCCCACTGCACAGGAGAAGCATGATTTTACCCTTGTGCTCAAGGGCCATCTGGCCCTGCAACGCGCCAAGTTCCCCGTGGGCACGACCGGTTGCCAACTCGATGTGCTGGCCCGCCTGCCGTTGTGGCAGGAGGCGATGACCTATGGCCACGGCACGGGGCACGGCGTAGGACACTTCCTGGGTTGCCATGAGGGTCCCATGAGCATCCGCACCAACCTGGTTGATGTCAAGCTTGCTCCCGGTATGGTCATCAGCAACGAGCCAGGCCTGTACAAGACGGGCCAGTACGGCATCCGTACCGAGAACCTCGTTCTTGTAGTCGAGGCCGAAAAAACCGAGGATTTTGGCGATTTCCTGGCTTTCGAACCGCTGACGCTCTTCCCCTACGACCTGCAACTCATTGACCGCTCGATGCTCACCAGCGAAGAGGTTGCACAAATCAATGATTACCACCGCATGGTGCGCGAGCGCATCACCCCCCTGCTCAATGCCGACGAGGCCGCTTGGCTCGCCGCCAAAACACAGGAAATCTAGGCTTTAGGCTTTAGGTGTTAGGCGTTAGGTATCATTTACAACTTAGAACTAAAAACTTACAACTCTATAAATGGCTATTATCAAGAAAGTGAGGGGCTTTGACCCCAAAATCGGAGAGAATTGCTTCCTGGCCGACAGCGCCGTCGTTGTCGGCGACGTGACCATGGGTAACGATTGCAGCATCTGGTTCAATGCCGTGCTGCGCGGTGATGTGAACACCATTACCATCGGCAACCGCGTCAACATCCAGGACAACAGTGTAATTCATACTCTGTACGAGAAATCTGTCACCGAAATCGGCGATGACGTCTCCATCGGCCACAACGTGGTCGTGCACGGGGCTAAAATCGGTAATATGGCACTCATCGGCATGGGTAGCATCATTCTGGACCATGCCGAAATCGGCGAGGGCGCCATCATAGCCGCAGGCAGCGTCGTGCTTGGCGGCACCAAGGTGGGTCCCCACGAACTGTGGGCAGGTAGTCCGGCGAAGTTCAAAAAGATGGTTGACCCGAGCCAGGCCAGCGAAATCAATGTGAAAATCGCCAAAAACTACCTGATGTACTCCACCTGGTACGACCAAGACTAGCCGTCGGCTGACGACTGACGAAAAAAAGACCAAAATTCAAGATGAAGAAGTATTACTGTTTTTTGACGATAATGGCTCTCGTGCTGACGGCAACAACGGCACGGGCAGCCATCTACATGGTGGGCAACAACCCCTTTGGAGACTGGAATCCCGGACGCGGCGTCGAGATGACAGACAAGGGCAATGGCACCTATACGTTGAACGCGACAATCAACGGAACCGTATGGTTTGTGTTCGCCGACGGACAAGACAGTAACTGGAACACTTTCAACGCCAACTACCGCTACGGCCCCACGGGTGGTAGCCAGGAAGTTACCGTCGGCAACACCTATACCACCCAGAAAAGCAACAACAACCACTCTTACAAGTTCGTTGGTAGCGGTGAGAGTTACACTTTTACCTTTAATTTGAGAAATCTCACTTTCAGCATCAACGAGTATCAGGAGCCACCCGCTCCCGATCCGTTCAGTCTGCAAGTGGGTGATGTGAACGGCGACGGCGAGATCAACATCGCCGATGTTAACGGCCTGATTGACATCCTTTTGGGCAGATTTGCCAACTACGACACCAGGCACCGCGCTGACCCCAATTACGATGGCGAAATCAATATCGCCGACGTCAATGCAATCATCCACTACATCTTGGGGGGCGATTTGCCTGAACCCGTTAAGGAGGGCTATGATTACGTTTGGGACGACGATGTCATCCCTGAGATTCACATCGATGTGAGCCGCGTCCAGTGGAACCGGCTGCTGACATTATATGATATCAATGCTTTCACCACACAGTATGTGGCCGCAACGCTCTCGTTTGTCAAGGATGGTGAGACTACAGTCATCGACAGTGTGGGACTGCGCCTTAAGGGCAATACTTCACGCCGCCGCCCCGAGGGATGGAATGGGCAGATGCACGAGCGCGACAACACTGACTGGCACCATGTCCACTTCGGGATAAACTTGCAGAAATTCGTGGCTGACGATGATCACTCCATTCAGGACGTGCGCAAACTGCACCTCAAGTGGTTCAAGGACGACCCGGCCTATGTGCGCGAGATGTACTGTTATGAACTCTTCAGGCGGGCAGGTGTTTGGACTGCCGTGCGCAACCATTACTGCCGCCTGTGGCTGCATGTCGAGGGTGACAGCCAGGAAGCATACTATGGAGTGTATGAAATGATGGAGCCAATCGACAAGCGCTACCTCAAGGACCGCAAAGACCTATTCGGCTCCAATAAGGGCTACCTGTGGAAATGCCGTAACGGTGCTGCCGGCCTGAACAATCCGAACGGTGACATCTGGTATGACGACGACAGTGACGACCGCCACGCCTATACGCTCAAGACACAAACCGAGGAATTTGAGAATGCACGTGCACAACTGGTGGATTTCATGGACAAAGTGTGCAACTTGAGCGACAATGAGTTCTTCACCTGGATCCAGCAGGCTACCGATGTGGACCTGCTGCTCAAGACCTATGCCGTGAACGTTGCCGTGGGCATGTGGGACGACTACTGGAACAATGCCAACAACTATTACATCTACTTCAATGCAAAAGGGTTCAACGACTACCAGTTCTTCTTTATCCCCTACGACTACGACAACACGCTGGGCACCAGCCTGCGCTGCGGTGTTCAGAGCGATGCGGGACGCCAGGATCCCCTGCATTGGGGCAACGACAACAACCGCCTGATTGCCAGGATTCTCAAATTTAATGATTTCAAGGCAAAATATGTAGCCTATCTCAAAGAACTGATAGACTCTAAAAACGCGCTGATGGACCGTGCTTCATCCCAGGCCCGCATCCGTTCGTGGCAACAACGCATCGAGCCATACGTCGATAACGACACCGGCGAGGACACCGTCATCGAGGACAAACCCGCCTCATGGGGGAACCACGGCGAGTACAACCTGCTGAAAAACAATAGCGACAACTTTTTCACGGTAAAAGCCTCCAGCATCAACGCCCTCAACTAACCGCCCAAAAGCAATGAATACAAGCCCGAAGGGCTAGAAAAACCATAGGCAGGGGTTTCGTGAGCTGAAGCTCACTCCACCACCTGCCTAAATTCTTATTAGCCCTTCG
The DNA here is from genome assembly GCA_017557425.1 of Muribaculaceae bacterium. Taxonomy (GTDB): domain Bacteria; phylum Bacteroidota; class Bacteroidia; order Bacteroidales; family Muribaculaceae; genus Sodaliphilus. Next base: position 68,893 of record JAFYYU010000006.1, read on the forward strand.
GGCTTTTTATGCTAGGCCCAGGTCGAAGTCTTTGAGGAACTGGTTGAAGTTGGGGTTGTGTTGCTTGATCTGCTCAACGACTTCGCGGGGAGACAGGATTTTTGGGGTATCGATTGGCACTTCACTCACCTTGACGTCAAGAGTGAGGCGGTCGTTCTGCAACTGATCGCTTAAGTATTCCATCAATGCCGCCTTGTGTTCCTCGACATTCTTCAGCTCGGTGGAGCTACCCACAATCATCACATAATGCTCGGCATTATCTCCCTGTTGTGGAAGAGCATAAGACATGGTCGTGCACAATGCACGTTCTTGGGGATGCTGGTCGATGTAACCTTGCCAAGCCGCATTCAACTGCTCGGCACTAAAAGGCATCGTGCGCAGCGACGCGTTGGTTGAGTTTGCCGCCTGTTGTTGTGCCGACGCATCATTTGACACATTCACCATGATGCGCGGCGTATTACCTACAGCGCGAGGCATTGGACGGCTTGCAGTTGGTGAGGGGGCGGCAGGACGCGGCTGTTGAGTGGGCGCCTGCACTTCAGGGGCAGGAGCAGGGGGAGGCGCCTGCTCGGCGGGGTGAGGAGCCTGGACAGGTTCTGCCGGACGGATGATCCGGGATGATGTCGGAGGAGTGACAGTGAGCGGTGGCTCAGAGGCTGCGGGAGCAGACTGCTGAACCGGTTTAGCGGGGCTTGGATCGATTTTAGAAATGGGCTGCTGGACAGCCTGTTGTGGCTGCGGCGCGACGACCAACTGGCACAATTTAACAAGCGTCAACTCCACCAGCAACTGCTTACTGCTGGCGTTGCGGTAATTCAGGTCGCAACTGTTGCACAAATCAAGGGCGCGATAATAGAATTGCGGAGCCAGCTTGGCGCTCTGCACGCCATATTGCTGTGCCACCTCGTCGTTCATTTCGAGCAGTTTGCGCGTCTGGGGCGTGCTGGCGACCATCAGGTCGCGCAGGTGCTGGGCCAAGCCGTTGATAAAGAACTGTGAATCAAAGCCCTTGTCGCGAATCTCCTTGTAGATGAGCAATGCCTGCATGACATCTCCGGCCAGGAATGTGTCCACGAGCCTGAAGTAGTAGTCATAATCGAGCACGTTGAGGTTTTCGAGCGCGCTCTGGTAGGTAATATGCCCCTCGGTCGATGCGGCCACCTGGTCAAAGATGGACAAGGCGTCACGCATGGCACCGTCTGCCTTCTGGGCAATGACGTTGAGCGCGGCAGGTTCGGCCTCGATACTCTCTTGCTCACACACATATTGCAACTGCTGTACGATGTCGGGCACCGTGATGCGGGCAAAGTCATAAATCTGGCAACGAGACAGGATGGTGGGAATGACCTTCTGCTTCTCGGTAGTGGCGAGAATAAAAATGGCATATTCAGGCGGTTCTTCCAGCGTCTTGAGGAAGGCGTTGAAAGCAGCCTGAGAGAGCATGTGAACCTCGTCGATGATGAACACGCGGTAACGGCCCGTCTGGGGCGGGATGCGCACCTGCTCGGTGAGGTCGCGGATGTTGTCGACGCTGTTATTGGAGGCGGCATCCAGCTCGTTGATATTGTAAGAGCGCTGCTCGTTGAACGCCTTGCACGACGGGCACTCGTTGCAGGCCTCGCCCTCGGGTGTGGGATGCTCGCAGTTGATGGTTTTGGCAAAGATGCGGGCGCAGGTCGTCTTGCCCACGCCGCGCGGGCCGCAGAAGAGGTAGGCATGAGCCAACCTGCCGCTGGCGATGGCCGACTTGAGGGTGTGGGTCAATGACTGCTGCCCCACCACGCTGCGAAACGTCGAGGGCCTGTACTTGCGCGCCGATACTATATATTTCTCGCTCATCAGATATCAAAAATGACAGTCGGTTTCTCTATTCTGCAAAGATAACACTTTTCTATCAATACCCACTCCACCCTACCTTATTTTTTCATAAAAAACAACAAGAAAAACAGTCAAGATGTAATTCTTTCCTTAATCGGATGTCCTTTGAACATCAATCCTTTAAACCTGCTCGCGCTAGCGAGCATGATACATGTGCGGCGCCAATATGGATTCAATCCAGGCGCCGCACCGTGTAAAAAACTATTCTTCCCGTTTTATGTACGATTAGTAACTGATGTTGTGAATTACATGCCCAGGATGTGGTCAATCAGGAAGGGTGTTACCTGACCACTACCTTTATGCCGTGGTGGATGTAGATACCAGGGGCGGTCGGCAGCGTTTTGCCCACGGGCAGGCCCATCAGGTTGTAGTAGTTGTCATCATACTGGCGTGGCCGCTGGTCGTCTTCCACTTCGTCAATGCCATCAAAAGCGCCATGACGATAACGCATACCCTTATAGATGATTTTTCCGTCCTTGACCACATGGCTCAAACCGCACCATTCCTGATGCTTTGCATTCGGATTGGGCTGTTTAGTAAACGGCGTCAACAAGTCACCCATGTTGCGGCTGTCAAAACCGATGCCCTGAACGATGTATGCCAGTGTGTCGCCTTGCTCTCCAATGTAGGCATATCGATGGCACTTGATTCCCTCAATCATCAAAGGTTCTACTTCAATTATATTCTCTCGATTCAAATAATTGTCTAATTGATGATAAATATACCAGTTTGGAGTATAACAGTATTCTATATCAGTAGTGGGGTAATTATGGAAATGATACATTTCCCAATAATCATATCCCATATTGCAATAATAACTCATCATGTTCCTGCCCTCACTTAAGACCTTCCTGTATGGCACATCATAACGTATCATCCCATTGCTTGTATCAAGGCCATAATCCCAGCTTTGATATTGCGCCCATATACCTTTGCCTGTACAGTTGTCCAGTGACTCGCCTCTATAATGGTAGCATAGAGCATAACCTTGCGATCCGTAGCCACGAAACTCGTATTTGTAGTAATAGCTTGTGGTGTCGCCATTGTCAACGGTAACCTGTTCGTTTACCCATTGAACCCCTTGGCGTGGAATTGGCAACTCTCTGTCGTCATCACCATTAATATAAGACCAATAGCTCTCTTCTTCATAGTTACAGCTCTCTTCATATTTAGAGCTGTAGATGGTATCTCCATTCTCAATAACATAACTAAGGTGATTGGAAAGAATAGATAACGGATAACCACAATTATTGCCATCACTTCCAATACCTTCGATAAAACACCATGCTGATCCGAAAATATAGCGGTTGACCTTCTTTCCAGCGACCACAATCTGATCAGGGATTACTTTATCAACAAAGAATCCAAGAGGAGCACCTTGAACAGGATATTTAACATTGTTTTTGATGAAATTAATCGGGTCATTGAAATCGTACAGAATAAACTCTTGACCGCTCTTGATTATTTCTTGTGCTTCGGGCCATCTATTCATTCCAATAGGCAAATCTGCATAGATTTTGCCGTCGGGTACAATACCATACACTACTTTGTTTTCTTCACGTAGATAAACGGGAATTGTGTCATTCTCCTCGTTGATGGTTGTGCCGCTATATTTGTGCATAGCTTTATAGCACTTGCCGTCAATGACAGTGTCGCCTTTGAGCTCAAGGTTGTAATAGCGGTGATAGATTATCCCCAAGTAGTCGCGGTAAGGTGCATCACAAACCCACTTGACACCCTCGCGAACGAACGGAACGTACTCGTATTCCTGTGCTATTGCTTGGGACATGCCCAGCAGGGCGAGAATAGTTAAAAGTAATGTCTTTTTCATAAGCATTGTGTTTTGGGTTAATATTATTGTTTTCCGCAAAGTTACTACTTTTTTGTGAAATTCCTTTTACCCCCCCCATTTTAACATTTTGTTAACACTTGGATAAGCTGGGGTAAAGCCGGGCAGAGAAGGGCCCTGGCGCGGTAACTTTACAAGCTGTCGCTTGCATTACTGGACACGGCTGCCGCTTGGGTTACGGGACAGGTGCAAGCTGGCAGCTTGCAATACTTTGACGGCTCTGGGGTGGAGTGGTTTTTACGCGTTGACAACGCGTAATACGGGACGGCGCTTCGTTTGGCAGTTGGGTCGGAAGTGTTAATGAATTGTTAACAGCCTCGCGGTTGTCGCTGGGTTCCTTGTGGTTACAGTCGCAGCCCTCGGGGTTGGGCTTGGGGTCGCGTTGGGCTTCGTGGGGGAGGTTGTCGTCGCCGATGGTGAAGCGGTACTCGGTGTCGTCGGGGGAACGGCTGAGGTCGTAGCTCCTGACGAGGCGGACTGTGGTGACTTCACGCTGCGTGGAGAGGGAGAAGACGTCGGAGGCGTCGAGGAAAAGGTACTTGCCGAGGTTGCCTGTGGTGCTGGCTTTCTTGCCGAGGTGGTTGTAGCCGATGAAGAGGAAGGCGGTCTCGGTGTGATTGGTGACGTCGCGTACGATGCGGCAGAACTCTGTGGCCACGTGTACGCCGCAGAAGGGCATGAAGTGGTCGATGTCGTCGATGACGACGAGCTGGGGCTTGAACTGGCGGATGAGGGCTTCGATGTTGCGGTTGATGGCGTAGACGTTCTCGCGCTGGGAGCCGAGGACGTCGAGGCAGACGAAATGGAGGTTTTCCTTGGCGGGGGCGTGGGCGACGAGCTCACGGTAGATCCGGGTGCAGATGTGAGGGCCGTGGAGGGTGTCAATCCAGAGGACCTTGCAGGCGGGGGCATTGCTAACGGGGGCCGTGGAGGGTGCCACGGCACAGGGAACCAGGCTGGTGGGAACGGACTCTCCTGTCAAGACTTTGATGGCGAGGAACTTGGCGAAGTGGTGGGCGCGACAGGTTTCCTTGCCGGTGAGGTAGGTGCTGTGGTGCTGGCGGATGACGGGCTGGCCGTTGAGTGTGACCAACGGCTTGATTGAAGAGAAGGGACTGAGGTCGGTCTCGTGGGTGAATTGGCAGTTCTGCCAGGACTCGTCTTCGCCTTGGGCGTTGGGATAACGATAATAATTGATTTCCATGGTGTTTTTGATTTAATGTGTTTAATTTGGTGGTTATTGTGCAAGCTGGCAGCTTGCAATACATCGACCGCCTGATGGTGGCGATGGTGCAAAGGTAATACATTTAAGGGCGGTTGTCAAGGGGGAAGGGGGATTATTTGATACATAGGCTTGCTTTGCCCGCAGTTTAAAGATTTAAAAAATATCGGGTCATTATTGCATATTTTTGATAATTGGTGTATTTTTGTGGCTTGGTAAGAAAACATAGACCTGAACATAAACTTTTACTGCAATGAAGAATATCCTGATTATCGGCTCGACGGGACAAATCGGTTCCGAGCTGACAATGAAGTTGAGAGGCATTTACAGCGGAAATGTCGTCGCCGGTTACATCCCGGGAGCTGAGCCCAAGGGAGAACTCGCTGAGAGTGGCCCTTCGGAAATCGTTGACATCACCAACGCCCAACAAATAGGCGATGTGGTTGACAAGTACAATATCGACACCATCTACAATCTGGCAGCGCTGTTGAGCGCCGTTGCCGAGAACAAGCCCCAACTGGCTTGGCACATCGGCATCGACGGCCTGATGAACGTGCTAGAGGTATCGCGTGAAAAGAAATGCGCCGTTTTCACCCCCAGCAGCATTGGTTCGTTCGGCCCCAACGCGCCCAAGGACGGCACGCCCCAGGACACCATCCAGCAGCCGCGCACGATGTACGGCGTGACCAAGGTGGCGGGTGAGCTGTTGAGCAACTATTATGCCCTCAAGTTCGGCGTCGATACCCGTTCGGTGCGCTTCCCCGGCTTGATCAGCTATGTCACTCCTCCGGGCGGCGGCACGACCGACTATGCCGTGGATATTTATTATAGCGCTGTTCAGGGTAAGAAATTCGTGTGCCCCATCGCCGCCGGCACCTTGATGGACATGATGTACATGCCCGACGCCCTGCGCGCCGCCATCGAGATCATGGAGGCCGACCCGACACGTCTTGTTCACCGCAACTCGTTCAACATCGCGTCGATGAGCTTCGACCCCGAGGTCATCTACCACAAGATCAAGGAGTACATCCCCGAGTTTGAGATGGAATATGACGTTGACCCCTTGCGCCAAGGCATCGCCGACAGCTGGCCCAACAAGCTGGACGACACCTGCGCCCGTGTCGAGTGGGACTGGAGACCCGAGTATGACCTCGACGCCATGACCAAGGACATGATCGAGAAGCTGCGCATCAAGTTCGGCATCAAGCAGTAAACACGATGAGACGCTCTCTCCTTGTTCTGCTCGGCCTTACCTGTCTGTTGCTGAGCGGATGTTCCGACAACAGCTATAAGCTGGCCAAGGAGTATCAGACACGTGACACCTTCGGCTTCCTGGTTTTCGTGAGCGAGTCGGGCAAGCAATATGACGACCTGTGGGTCAACATCTCGGGCCTAGACAAGACTTTCCTCGCCTCGACGGCACAGATTGTTGACGGCCAGGTCAAGGGAATGCGCTACGGTGCCCAGCAAGGAACCCGCCAAGTCATGATACGACAAAAGAACGAACGGCTGCTCTATCAGGATATTATCACGATTCGCGCCGGCGAGGACACCATCATCAAGTTCAAGGATTGATATCATTCGAGGGAGCAAGAAAATTCTTGCTCCCTCGAAGTTTAAAGGGTAAAGGTTAGAGATACCAACTACTTTCGCAGGATGTCGATGAGGTCGGCGACACCTTGGGTGGCAGGCTTTTGGATGACGGTTACCCAGCCGGGCACTGCGGCGGGCTTGGGGTCGATGTAGTAGATGGGCACACCGCGTTTCACATACTGGATGAGGGCCGCAGCAGGATAGACCACCAGCGAGGTGCCGATGACCACAAAAATGTCGGCATCATGGGCCAACTGGGCCGCGGCTTCCATGTTGGGAACCGCCTCGCCAAAGAACACGATGTGGGGTCTTACCGGGTCGCCGTAGGGGTCACGCGTGTCCACACTGGTCACCAGGCCCTTGTCGGTCAACTGGTCACAGGGCAGAACGTATTCACGTTCCTCGCGCCTGAGCGAACGCACCTTCATCAGCTCGCCGTGGAGGTGCAGCACATTGCTGCTGCCGGCGCGCTCATGCAGGTCATCGACATTCTGGGTAATCACACGCACGTCAAAGTCCTTTTCCAGCTCGACCAGTCCCAGGTGGGCGGCATTTGGCTGGGCGTTAATCAATTGCTCGCGGCGTTCGTTATAGAATTTGTGGATGAGCGCGGGATTACGCAGGAAGCCCTCATGGCTGGCCACGTCCATTACGGGATAATTCTCCCACAACCCGTCGGCATCACGAAAGGTCTTGATACCGCTCTCGGCGCTGATGCCTGCGCCCGATGAGATTACTAATTTCTTCTTATTCATAGTCATTTGTCAATTTTGGTTGTATCACTGAATACTCATTTTGTGATAGCAAAAATAGTAAATTTTTTCTAAAAAAGTACAGCCAATCACATAAATCACTATCTTTGCACCGTTTTTTACAAAATTTACGCAAACCGAACACCATGAAGCAACGCTTCGATGGTTGAGGTGAAGCCAAATTTATACAAAAAAAGTAGATTTTTCAATGGATAAACTGAGTTACGCTTTAGGCTTGAGCATGGGTGGAAACTTCATTGGCTCAGGTATCAAGAAGCTGGATATCAATGACTTTGCTGATGGCCTGAGAGCCATCTTTGAGGGTGCGGAGCAAAAAATGACCTTTGACGAGGCCAAGCAGATTGTTACCGACTATTTCACCAATCTGGAGAAAGAAGGTGCCGAGATGAACGAGCGTCTGGGCCGCGAGTATCTGGAAAAGAACAAAGACACCGAAGGCGTGAAAGTTACCGCCAGCGGTCTGCAATATCAAGTCATCAAGGAAGGCAACGGTCAGCAACCCGGCCCCAACGACGTGGTTACCGTCCACTACACCGGCAAGCTGATTGACGGCACCGTGTTTGACAGCAGCGTCGAGCGTGGCGAGCCCGCCACCTTCGCCGTCGGCCAGGTCATCCCCGGTTGGGTCGAGGGTCTGCAGCTGATGCGCGAGGGCGCAGCCTACAGGCTGTTCATCCCGTCGAACCTCGCCTACGGCCCCCACGGCACCGGCCCCATCCAGCCCAACTCCACGCTCATCTTTGACGTGCAGCTGATTAAGGTCGAGAAGAAGTAACAAAGCATTTAATTATTTTAAAATTGATGACAATGAAAAAGTTTTTAGCTATAGCTATGGCCGCCATACTGATGACTGCTATGTCAAGTTGCGGCGGCGGTAACGCTTCGGATACCGAGAACACCACCGATACCGTTGCCGATTACGGCACTGAGATCAAGGACAACAAGACCATTGGCCGTGAGTTCCTGGAAGAGAACGCCAAGAAC
>JAFYYU010000007.1 GCA_017557425.1 Muribaculaceae bacterium
GACAGCGAAGTGGTCGCCACGGTGATGAAGATGGCGGGCTACGAGACCTGCGAGGAACTTGACGAGGCCGACGCGATTTTCATCAACACCTGCTCGGTGCGCGACAATGCCGAGCAAAAGATTTTCTCACGCCTCAATCAGTTGAACGCTTACCGCCACAAGCGTCAGCGCCGTCTCATCATCGGCATCATCGGCTGCATGGCCGAGCGCCTGAAGGAGGTGCTCATCAGTGAACATGACGTTGATGTGGTGGCAGGTCCTGACGCCTATCTTGAGTTGCCCGCACTCATCGGCTTGGCCGAGCGGGGCGAGAAGGCCATCAACACCGAGTTGTCCACCACCGAGACCTACCGCGACATCATCCCGTCGCGCGTGGGCGGCAGCAAGGTGAGCGGCTTCATCAGCATTATGAGGGGCTGCAACAACTTCTGCACCTACTGCATCGTGCCCTACACCCGCGGGCGTGAGCGCAGCCGTGAGCCGCAAAGCATCCTCAACGAGTTGCACGACCTGGAGCAGCGCGGCTTCAAGGAGGTGACCCTGCTGGGCCAGAACGTCAATTCCTACCTGTATAAGCCTGCCGACGGCAGCGAGCCCGTTGACCTGGCCCGCCTGCTGGCAATGGTCGCCGAGGCTGCTCCCGGGATGCGTGTGCGTTTCACCACCAGTAACCCCGAGGACCTGAGCGACGCCATCATCGAGACGATGGCCAGCCACGACAATATCTGCAACCATATCCACCTGCCCGTGCAGAGCGGCAGCAACAAGGTGCTGAAACTGATGAACCGCAAATATACCCGCGAGTGGTACCTGGACCGCATTGCCCGCATCCGTGCCACAATGCCTGACTGCGGCATTTCGACCGACATGTTCACGGGATTCCACGACGAGACTGAAGAGGATTTCCAGGAAACGCTCTCGCTGATGCGCGAAGTGGGTTTTGACTCGTCGTTCATGTTCAAGTATAGCGAGCGTCCCGGCACTTTTGCCGCCAAGAACCTGCCCGACAACGTCCCCGAGGACGTGAAAATCGACCGCCTGAACCGCATGATTGCGCTGCAGAATGAACTGTCGCTGTGCAGCAACCGCAAGGATGTGGGCAAGACTTTTGAGGTGCTGGTCGAGGGTTTCAGCAAGCGAAGCCGTGACGACATGTTCGGTCGCACACCGCAGAACAAGGTCATCGTCTTCCCCGCCAGCGGCGAGAAGCCCGGCGACAAGGTGATGTGCCGCGTGCTGAGTGCTTCAAGCGCCACGCTCAAGGGCGAAAAAGTAGCAACTAGTTGCAAATCAGAACAACACTAAGACCGATTAATCGATTACAGAAATGAAGAAGACATTACTTTTATTGATTTTGTGTCTGGCCAGTGTGGCCATGACTGCATGGTCGCAGAACCTGATGTTAGGCCAGGAGGAACCCGAGAACAAGATTGAAGTGTTGGGCTACTTTTGCAAGAACGACACCATGACCTACCGCCAGAGGCACAGCAAGTGTATAGTTCAAGAAAACGACACGACACTCAGTGAGACAGTCAGTGAATCCTATGTGGAGGAGTTCATGATAGTGGTGACCGACTCTACTGGCGAGGGATACAAGATGAAGTACATTCCGCAGAGTTTTACCTTCGATACCACCGCCCTTGATACTGGCACGCCCACCAGCCAGATGACAATAAATGCCATTGCCATGCGCCAGTTGATGCAGTCGGTCGTGTGCGATTTCACAACCGATGAGAAGGGATTACTCAAAAGCATCATCAACTGGCGCGAGATAAGCGACCAACTCAAGAAGGGTGTAAAGGCCACATGCGATAACCTGTACGCAACCATTCCAGACCTGGACACCACCATGCTTCGACAGCAGCTGGAAGCCATCCTGTTGCTCCATTTCTCCACCGAGGAGGGCGTCCGCAACTCATATATGGATTTGAAGGATCTCTTCGGTCTGTACGGCTCCACATTTGACATCGGCGATAAGGAAGTAGAAACCGAGGACTACGGTTATTCTCAGCTCATATCCGCTGGGGTATTCGACAACGGCGATTATGCCATTTTAAAGGTTTTGGCGCCAGACCAGATTGTTGATTCGCAGAAAACCGCGAATTCCAATGGTGCCGAAGTCATTGTCAAAGATTTTTACTATTCTTCGTTTTTCAAGAACGGATGGCTCAAAGAATACTATTACGAGGAAGCGATTAAAATGGGATTAGTCCGGAGCTTCGAGGACCGCTCTCTCGAGTGTACTTCCCACAATTGGGACATCGTCCTCGACGATGAATCAAGCGAAAACGAAGGCAAATAATTCCGCCAACAGGTTGTTTAATATGTTTATTTGCAAATCAGAACAATACTAATCAGAACGATTAATCAACTATAGAAATGAAAAAGACATTACTTTTATCGATTTTGTGCCTGTCTAGTGTGGCCATGACTGCATGGTCACAGAACTTAAACCAAGAGGATCCCGAGGACGTGATAAATGTGGTGGGCTACTTTTGCAAAAACGACACGATGACCTACAGGCAGATGCACTACAAAAACAAAATTCAAGGGAACGACACGATAGTCAGCGAAAACTACAGGGAGGAGTTCATGATAGTGGTGACCGACTCCACTAGCGAGGGATACAAGATGAAGTACATTCCGCAGAGTTTCACCCTCCGTGATACCTCCATCCCTGATACTGGCACGGCCACCAGCCAGATGTCAATAAATGCCATTGCCTTGCGCCAGTTGATGCAGTCGGTCGTGTGCGAGTTCACAACCGATGAGAAAGGATTGCTCAAAAGCGTCACCAACTGGCGCGAGATAAGCGACCAACTCGAGAAGGGTGTAAAGGCTACATGCGATAACCTGTACGCGACCCTGCCAGACCTGGACACCACCATGCTTCGACAGCAGCTGGGAGTCATCCTGGCGCTCCATTTCACAACCGAGAAGGGCATCCGCAACTCATATATGGAATTGGAGGATCTCTTCTGTCTGTACGGCTCTACATATGAAATCGGCCGCAAGGAAGTAGAAACCGAGGAACAAGGTTATCCTCAGATTATATCCAGCAAGGTATGCTACGCCACCATCGAAGACGAGGGGAACGACTTCGACTATGGCGATTATTCCATCGCAAGGCAATTAACAACGTCTATTCCTTTCGATGACGTGATGAATATTGGCTTCGGTTCGTTGGCAATAACAGTGAGTGAAATGGTCAATGGTAGCTTTGAAGCGAATCCCAATGATGCCGAAGTCTTAGTCTCCGATTTCTACGGGTTTATGTTTTTCAAGAACGGATGGCCTAAAAAATACTATTTCGAGGAAGCGATCGGACTGGGATCCTGCGAGAGCATCGAGACCCGCTATATCGAGTGCACTTCCCGCAAATGAGACATCGTCCTCGACAATATCAACCAAAAACAAAGGCAAATAATTCCGCCAACGGGTTGTTTAATTATGTATATTTGCAAATCAGAACAATACTAATAAGAACGATTAATCAATTACAGATATGAAAAAGACATTACTTTTATCGATTTTGTGCCTGTCCTGTGTGGCCATGACTTCATGGTCACAGAACTTAAACCAAGCGGAACCCGAGAACGTGATTGATGTGGTGGGCTACTTCTACAAGAACGACACGTTGACCTACGAGCTGACGCACAACAAATACAAGATACAAGAGAACGATACTACAGTTAGTGACTCCTATGTGGAAGAGTTCATGATAGTGGTGACCGACTCCACCAGCAACGGTTACAAGATGAAGTTCATTCCGCTGAGTTTCACCATCCTTGATGCCGACACGGGCACCAGCCTGATGAAGAATGCCATGAGGCAGATGATGCAGTCGGTCGTGTGCGAGTTCACAACCGATGAGTATGGATCGATCAAAAGCATCACCAACTGGCGCGAGATACGCGACCAGCTCAAGAAGGGTGTAAAGGTCACATGCGACACACTGTACAGCACTATTCCTGGCCTGGACAGCATCATGCCTCGAAAATCGCTGGAAAACTTTCTGAAGCTCGGTTTCTCAGACGAAGAGGACATTCGCGACTCATACGAGGAATTGGAGACTCTCTTCGGTCTGCACGGCTCCTCGTTTGAAATCTGCGACGACGAAGAAGATACCGAGGAACAAGGTTATCCCCAGCACTCCACCCTCCATATAGGGTACACTCCCATCGAGGACGAGGACTACGACCACAACGGCGATTATGACATCTTAAAGCAATCAACGATGACCATTCCTGTCGAGGACATTATGAAACTTGGCTACGGCGTGCTATCAATGATAATGGGCAACATGGACAATGACAGCCTCGATGTGGATCTCGACCAGATTGTTGATTCGGTGAAAACCGAGAAGCCCAATGGTGCCGATTTCATTGTCAAAGAGTTTTACCGGTTTTTCTTGAACGGATGGCTCAAAGAATACTATTACGAGGACGCGGCTGACATAGGATTCTACCAGAGTATCGAGACTCATTATATCAGGTGCATTTCCAGTTATATGCGCATCTAGGTCAGCGACAACGAACCAAGCGAAAACAAAGACATATAATTCCTCCAACGGGTCAACTAAAGACTAACAACTATTAATATGACTTTTGCCAACAAGTGTAATGAGATATTTGACGAGGTGGTGAAGCTTTACCACGTCACCGATGACGTTGATGCCGTGTTTGCCAACCCTTATGCCGATGGTAGCATCGAGAACAGTCTTGCCCGCAAAAACTGGATTGACGCCGTGCAGTGGCACCTCGAGGACATCATTCGTGACGAGGCCATCGACCCCGTTGAGGCCTTGGCCTTGAAACGCCGCATCGACCGCAGCAACCAGGACCGTACCGACCTCGTCGAGGAGATTGACGCCTACTTTCGCCAGCAATATGCCACAGTGGCGGTCAAGGACGATGCCACCATCAACACCGAGAGTCCCGCCTGGGCCATCGACCGTCTGTCGATTCTCGCCCTCAAGATCTGGCACATGAGAGAGCAGACCGAGCGTACCGACGCTGATGCCGCCCACATTGCCAAATGCCAGGCCAAGCTGGATGTATTGCTGGAGCAGCGTGTCGATTTGACTGCTGCTATCGACCAGTTGCTCGATGACATCGCCGCCGGCCGCAAGTTCATGAAGGTCTATTGGCAGATGAAGATGTATAACGACCCTGATACCAATCCCGTGTTATATGGCAAAAAGTGACGATAGCCCCCGCAATGTGCTCGTCATGCGTCTGTCGGCGCTGGGCGACGTGGCGATGACGATACCTGTGCTGTATCCCGTGTGCCGCGCCAACCCCGACACGAGTTTCATCATGCTGACCAAGAAATGGCCCGCCTCGATGTTCCATGACCGCCCTGACAACCTCATGGTGGTGGGCATTGACGTCAAGTCCGAGTATAAGGGCGCATTGGGCTTGATGAAACTGGCCTCGCAGTTGCGCAAGAAATATGAGATCGATGCCGTTGCCGACCTGCACAACGTGTTGCGCTCCTGGGTTATCGGCTTGAGCATGAAACTGCATGGCATCCCCGTCGTCCGCCTCGATAAGCAGCGAGCCCGCCGCAAAGCCCTCATTACCCACAAGAGCCAGGAGCCCGTCACGCCTACCATCGAGCGGTACCGCAATGTGTTCCTGCAACTCGGCCTGGAGGCCCCCGATGAGTTCTCCCGCCTGTACGACGGCAAGCCTTTACCCGATAGCCCCATAGTACCTGCCAAGGAACCGGGACATCGCTGGATTGCCGTGTCGCCGTTTTCGGCCCACGAGGGTAAGGTTTATCCGTTGGAACTCATGACACAGGTTGTGGCCCAGCTGGTCGAACGTGATAATTACAGGGTTTTCCTCATGGGCGGCGGCAAGACTGAAAAAATCGCCCTGCGCAAGATGGCGGGCAAGAACAAGCGCATTATCTCGATGGCCGAGATCAAGCACGGCTTCATCGACGAATATGCCCTGCTGGGAAAGTGTGACCTCATGCTCACGATGGACTCGGCAAACATGCACCTGGCATCGGTGATGGGCCTCAAAACTGTCACCATCTGGGGCGCTACAGCGCCAGCCTGCGGTTTCCAGGGTTATGGGCAGGATGGAAGTGATGACATCCAGCTGGATATGCCGTGCCGTCCGTGTTCCATCTATGGTGAGCGCCAGTGCCGTTTTGGTGACTACCGCTGCCTCTCGGGCATCACTCCTGATGAGGTCGTTGAGCGAGTGATTGCAACCATTGAGGGGAAATAGTGTTCGAATTGTTGCCTATTTCGCTATTTTTATTTACTTTTGCACAATGATTATAACTAATCTTGTGCTCTATGGCAGAGAATAATAAACCCTTGCGAAATGTACTTGTCATGCGTTTGTCGGTGCTCGGCAACGTGGCAATGACCATACCCGTGCTGTATCCCGTGTGCCGAGCCAACCCTGACACACGGTTTATTATGCTTACCAAAAAGTGGCCCGCTTCGATGTTCCATGACCGGCCCGCCAACCTCAAAGTGGTGGATTTTGACGTCAAAGAGAACCATAGCGGATTGTTCGGTTTGCTCAAGTTGGCAGCGCAGTTATATAAGCTATATGATATTGATGCTGTGGCCGATCTGCACAACTTGAAAGGCACGAAGATCATAGATACCTATATGAAGTTCAAGGGGGCAAAGATTGCGCGTCTTGACCGGGAAAAACCCAAGCGCAAGGCTTTGGTCACCCACAAATCCAATGAACCTGTGACTCCCATTCATGAGCGCTACCGCAACGCCTTCAGGGAACTGGGATTTGAGGCGCCTGACACGTTTACCCATCTGTATGACGGTCGTGAGTGGCCCACCAGTCCCATTGTACCTAACAAGGAAGAGGGCCAGCGCTGGATTGCTATCTCGCCGTTCTCGTCGCATGCGCATAAGGCCTATCCGCTGGAACAGATGGAGAAGGTGATTGCCGAGCTGAGTAAGAACGAGAATTACTGGATATTCCTCATGGGCGGCGGCAAGCAGGAAAAAATTGCCTTGAGAACGATAGCCCGAAAATACAAGCGTGTCATCTCGATGGCAGAGGTCAAGCACAAGTTCATTGACGAGTATGCCCTGCTGGGGCAGTGCGACCTGATGCTCACGATGGAGTCGGCCAATATGCACTTGGCCTCGTTGGTTGACCTGCAGGCCATGACCATGTGGGGGCCCACTAGTCCTGCTTGCGGCTATCTGGGTTATAACCAGATTGTCGAAGACGACATCCAACTCGACATGGACTGCCGGCCCTGTTCCATCACGGGTGACAAGGTTTGCAAGTATGGTGACTACCGTTGCCTGAAGAACATCCCGCCCGAGTACGTTGTCCAACATGTCATCGAAGCGGTAGAGCATAATGTAAAGCATCAGACCAAGGGAACCAAATTGGCCCAGATTCGCAAGGCCGAACAGGAGGCACAAGATAAAGAAGGATGAAAAGCGTTCTTATTACCGGAGCAGGCGGTTTCATTGGCGGCTTTCTTGTTGAGGAGGCCCTTAAACGGGGCTATGACACGTGGGCTGCCGTACGCTCGACCACGAGCCGTGAGTTCCTGCAGGACGAGCGCATCCACTTCATCGAGCTGGACTATGACGACCAGGATAAACTTGAGGAGACCCTGCGTGACCACATGGGCGAATGGGGCCGTTGGGACTATATCGTCCACAACTTGGGCGTGACCAAGAGTACCAACTATCTTGATTTTGAACGGGTCAATTATGGCTACTTGCGCACACTTGTCGATGCTTTGCAGGTGACCAACATGACGCCTGACGTATTCCTGATGATGAGCAGCCTGAGCGTCATGGGCCCTGGCGATGAGAATACCTACAAGCCGATTTCATCGACTGATGTTCCCTTGCCCAATACCTATTACGGCGTGTCCAAGCTGAAGGCCGAGACCTATCTGCAATCGGTTGACGGCTTTCCCTATACGATCTTCCGCTGCACAGGCGTTTATGGACCGCACGAGCGGGACTACTACCTGATGATCAAGAGCATCAAGCGGGGATTTGACTTCAGCGTGGGCTTCAAGAAGCAGATGCTCACCTTTATCTATGTCAAGGACTTGGTGACTGGCGTGATGGACGCGCTGGAACGCGGACCCTTGCACAAGGCTTACTTCATAAGCGAGGACAAGGCTTACACCCAACAGGAATTCCGCAAAATCGTGTGCGAGGAGTTGGGCAAGAAATTCGTCATTCCTGTGACTTGCCCGTTGTGGCTGGTCAAGATCGTGTGCCACGTTGCCGAATGGGTGGGAAAAGTGACCCTCAAGGCCAGTACATTGAACCGCGACAAATTCAAGATTCTCAAGCAGCGCAACTGGCAATGCGACACCAGCGAGGCGCAGCGTGACTTCAACTTCAATCCCAAATATTCCCTGCGCGAAGGTATCCGTGAGGCCATCGCATGGTACCGTGAGGCAGGCTGGCTGTGATGAAACCCGTTTTCCTCATCGGTTACATGGGCTGCGGCAAGACCACGCTGGGCGTGGAGCTTGCCCGGCAGATGCAGTTGCGTTTCATCGACCTGGATGAGTATATCGAGAGCAAACAGGGTGCTACAATTGTCGAAATCTTCGATAAAATGGGCGAAGACCGTTTCCGTGAGTTGGAAACCCAGGCTGTCAGTGAAGTGGCAACGATGCAGGATGTCATTATCGGTTGCGGTGGCGGAACCCCCTGTCACGGCGACAATATGGCCTTGATGAACGAGGCCGGCATCACCGTCTGGCTCACGACGAGCCCCGAGCGCATCACCGCCCGCCTGCTGCTGCCTGAGCAGCGGGTCAAACGTCCCAAGTTCATTGGCCTGCCTGACGAGGCTTTTCTACCCTTGGTAGAGCAGGAACTTGAGGCTCGCACTCCCTATTACAGCCAGGCCCAATTCCAGTTCGACTCCACCGACATCGAGACGGGTCCTGCCACCGTCCGCACTGCCCGCCGCCTGGCCCGTATCCTGAAAACTGACCGATGACGACTACCAACTGAAATCTTTTTATTACCTTTGCCGTTCAAATAAGGAATAATAACCAACATTATAATATATACTGAAACGATGAATTTTGTAGAAGAACTGAAATGGCGCGGCATGATCAATGACATCATGCCTGGCACCGAGGAGCAACTCAACAAGGAAATGACGAGCGGTTATGTGGGCATCGACCCGACCGCCGACTCGCTGCACATCGGCCACCTGGTGGGCATCATGATGCTCAAGCACCTGCAGCGTGCGGGCCACCGTCCCATCGCGCTGATTGGCGGTGCAACAGGTATGATTGGCGACCCGTCAATGAAGTCGCAGGAGCGCAAGCTCATCGACGAGGAAACGCTGCGCCACAACCAGGAGTGCATCCGCCAGCAACTGGCCAAGTTCCTGGACTTTGACAGCGATGCTCCCAACCACGCCATCGTGGTGAACAACTATGACTGGATGAAGGACTTCACTTTCCTGAGCTTTATCCGCGACATCGGCAAGCACATCACCGTGAACTATATGATGGCCAAGGACAGCGTCAAGAAGCGTTTGGCCGCCAATGCCGACCATGGCATGTCGTTCACCGAGTTCTCCTACCAGCTGCTGCAGGGCTACGACTTCCTGCACCTCTACGAGAACGAGGGCTGCAAGCTGCAGATGGGCGGCAGCGACCAGTGGGGCAACATTACCACAGGTACCGAGCTTATCCGCCGCATGAACGGCGGTGAGGCTTATGCCATCACCTGCCCGCTGATCACCAAGGCCGATGGCGGCAAGTTCGGCAAGACCGAGAGCGGCAACGTGTGGTTGGATCCCAAGCGTACTTCGCCCTACAAGTTCTATCAGTTCTGGATCAACGTGAGTGACGCCGACGCCGAGAAATACATCAAGATTTTCACTGACCTGTCCAAGGAAGAAATCGCCGAGCTCGTTGCCGAGCAGGAGAAGGATCCCGGCCTACGCCCGCTGCAGAAGCGTCTCGCCAAGGAAATCACAACCATGGTTCACAGTGCCGAGGAATATGAGAACGCTGTCGAGGCTTCGCAGATCCTGTTCTCGAACAAGGCCAAGGACACCTTGCACAAGATTGACGAGGACACCTTGCTGAGTGTGTTTGAAGGTGTGCCCACCTTTGAAGTGCCCCGCAGCGCCATCGACGAGGGTACTCCGCTCATCTCGCTGTTGACCGATGTCGCAGCCGTCTTCCCCAGCAAGGGTGAGATGCGCAAGCTGACCCAGGGCGGCGGCGTGAGCATCAACAAGGAAAAGCTCACTGACCCCAACATGCCCGCTAGTGCCGACCTGCTGCTCAACGGCAAGTACATCCTGGCCCAGAAGGGTAAGAAGAACTACTTCCTGCTCATCGTGAAGAGCTAAGCAGGACGTTAACTCCGGGTTGTCTTAAGTTGAAAGATATCGATGCTTGACAGCCTAAATACATGATAATCAACATATAACTAAAAACTTAATGATTATGGCAGATTTTAAGGATTCAAAGGGTGCAAACCTTACTCAGGAGGAAATTGACAAGCTTATTGAGGAACTGCTGAAGAATCGTACCGGGGGCGATGCCTTGACTGAAAAGGAGGTCGCTGCGATGGTCATCGAACTGCAAAAGTACCTGCCTGCTGATCAGGTTGACATGTTTCTCAAGAAAATAAGGACGAGAATCTGGGGTTAAGTCCAATTCTCTGAGCGCAAGTAGGCCGATATTCCCGTCGGTTCCCGCTTGTATGGAAAAGCAAAAAAAACTGCTAAAAAAGTTGCAATTCAAAAAAAAGCAGTAATTTTGCACCGCATTTGAGGCGGCATGCCGTCCAGATGATACAGGATTGCCTTGTAGTGTAATGGTAACACAACGGTTTTTGGTGCCGCATTTCCTGGTTCGAGTCCGGGCAAGGCAACCACAAGAAAAGGAGATGAACATTGCGTTCGTCTCCTTTTTCTTCATCGGTTTGGTGTGTATTGATTATCGGCTTGTGGAAAACACAAGGCAAAGCGTTAAACACCATTGGCGTTTACGCTTTGCTGCGGTAGCCCATAGCAGAATCGAACTGCTCTTTCAAGAATGAAAATCTTGCGTCCTAGCCGATAGACGAATGGGCCATACCTTGCTGAACCGCGGCTCCTGACGGCGCCGCGCTCCTAATTGCTTAGGCCTGGTTCAGCTTGTTGATGTGCAGAGCGAGCTTTGACTTGAGGTTTGCAGCCTTGTTCTTGCTGATCACGTTCTTGCCAGCAAGCTTGTCAAGCATAGCGGTCACCTTGGGCATTGCCTCGGCGGCTTCCTTGGCATCGGTCATTTTGCGAATGTTGCGGACAGCATTGCGCATGGTCTTGCTGTAATAACGGTTGCGAAGACGGCGTGCCTCGCTCTGACGAATTCTCTTAATTGCTGATTTATGGTTTGCCATAATTTAATATAAAACGTTGATATTTAGTTGTTAAAAGTAGCCCATAGCAGAATCGAACTGCTCTTTCAAGAATGAAAATCTTGCGTCCTAGCCGATAGACGAATGGGCCGTTTCGCGGGAATTTTCCGCAAAAGCGACTGCAAAATTAGAACTATTTTTTGAATTGGCAAAATTTAATCTCTCGAAAAGCTGAAAAAGTTGTGATTTTTGGACTTTTGTAACTCGTGATTGTCAAATAATGAGTAAATTAGCGGCATGTATGAGAAATTCAAGGGCATAGTGTTAAACACCATTCGCTATAGCGACAAGCACAACATTGTGCATGTCTATACCGACGGAGGCGGCCTGATGTCCTTTGCCGTACCGCTGGGAAAGACTCCTGCAGCACGGATGCGCAATGCCATGTTGATGCCATTGTCGCTGATAGACCTGGAGGCTGGAGTGCGCGCGGGAAGGGAATTGGCCGTGTTGAGGGAGGTGCGACGTAATTATCCCTTGGCGACCTTGTACAGCGACCCCGTGAAAAACGCAATTTCCTTGTTCATCAGCGAATTGTTGGCCCATGTCATTCAGGAACCTGAGGGCAATGACCCGTTGTTCCGTTACATCGAACAGTCGGTACAACTGTTGGAGCAGATGCCCGACGGTATAGCCAATTTCCACATCTGTTTCCTTTATCACTTGGGTGCTCACTTGGGCATACAGCCCAATGTGGAGAGTTACCGTCAGGGGTACTGGTTTGATATGACCGACGGTGTGTTTGTACCTGCTGCTGTACAGGGCCACATGCACTTGCAGCCCCGTGAGGCCCAGGTCATCCATTTGTTGTCGCGCATGACCTTCAGCAATATGGGGGTATTCCGCTTCAGCCGTGAGGAACGCAACCGGGTGCTCGACGTCATCATCAGCTATTACCGACTGCACAATGCCGCTATCGGCACCCTGCGCTCCCCCGAAATCCTCAAGCAACTGTTCGTCTGACTGTGCGTTATTGCAAGGCTTCGAGAAGGAGGCCGAAGAAGACGTAGGCAGCGAACAGGACGAGTGTAAAGACAATTGTGCGTCCCAGACAGCCCCATGCGCTCATGCCTTGGTCCTGTTTCTTTTTCTTGGATTTCTTTTTTCCTGTAGTTTTTTTCTTAGTGGCGGGGCGTTGTGTACCCGTATCGTTACTGCCGGACAGGCCGGTGTAGCGGTAGGACGTGGTAGCCTGTTTCATGCGTGTCTTGTGTGGCGGAGGCGTGGCAGTTGCCTTATATTCGGGTGGAGTGCTGTCGTCAAAACTGATGTTTTGCTGTTTGCGCTTGGGAGGAGTGCTTGCAGCCTTGTTACTGCGGCTGGAGATGCGGGCCTTGGGAATGGGCTGGTGGGCCTGTAACAAGCACTGCGGGCAGACTATCACGCCGTCGTTGGCGATAAGCTGCTCGTTGCTGATGTCCAGCTTTTTACCGCATTTGGGACAAGTCCAACGCATCTTTTTCAGATAATAGATATCAGATAATAGAGAATAGTTAAATAAGTGGCATGATGCGGGTTGGCGGATGCCATCTATTAACTATTCTCTATTATCTATTCTCTAAATTTATCCCTCGTAGTGGATGATGGCTTTGACAACGACGTGCCACTTGCCATCGATGAACTCAGCCTCTCCGGCACGGTCAGTGATGATGCGGGTGCCGCTGGGAATCTGGATAGCGTTGCCCGAGCAGGCACGGATCAGGTTCTCGGCCGGCATCATCAGGGCAAAGCGGTGAACTTCGGGTTTGTCGATGACCTCAAAGTTTCCGTGTTGACCATCGAATGTGGTGAGCACATAGATGGAGTTGCCAGGCTCAAATTCATCGCTCACGCGGGTAAAGTCGTCGTTCTCGTCGGGCTTGCTCATGAACAGGTTCATGACTTCGCCTTCTTCCTCTTCTTCAACGGCTTGGGTTACTTCGTCAATCTGTTCTTCGACAACCTGGGGGGCTTCTTCCTCAATGACTTCGTCAGCAATGTTTTCAGGAGCCTCATAGTCGCGGTAACCCTTGCCCGTCAAGCGGATCGAGAGCGCCTTCATCTGGTCGGCGGCATCGGTCGAGAATTCCTGCAGGTTGGCGTTGGTGCGGTCAAGTTCACGGGCGAAGTTGCGACGCATTTCCTTGATTTTGCCGCGGTTGCTCAGGGCGGTGAGCAATGCCCACAGGCCCAGCAATGCTCCAAGAATACTCAGCCAAAGGGGCAGGTTGATGGGGCATGCAGGGCCTCCATGAGCACGGTCGGGTCGGCGGTCATGACGAGGACCACCGGGAGGCGGCGGCATATTGCCTTTGTCCTCCTGTACACCCTCGGGCGCCTCATTTTCAGGTGTGTCGGCCGTGGCTTGTGCCATCTCGGGATGATCAGTGATGAAAGCGTTGAAGTCAGGCTCCACCAGCTTCCAAATCTGCGGGCTGACCAATTCCTTGAGGTCGGCGATGCTGCCGGCTTTGCCTTCTTCCTTCTTGAACTCGTCGTAGATCTTCTCCCACTTATGGCCTTGGTTGCCATACACGTCGTTCAGGTCATCCAGGGTATAGCCCTGGGGGTAGCGGGCTACCATCTCGTCAGTGCGTTTGGCAAAACCCTTGGCATAAGCCGTGTAGTGGGCACAGCGTGCGATACCCTGTTTCCACAGGGCGTTCGACAACGTCTGATTCTCGGATACTTGCGCCAGTGCCGAGGTGGCGAGGCAGACGATGGCTGCCATGAGTAAAGTAAAACGTTTCATAACTTTAAGAGATATTATGATTGTTATTGGTTAAACTTGCTGATTACGTCGTTGCGCAGGTTCTTGAGCAGGTTGTGGCGTATGACGCCGATGATGGGATAGAAGAACGGAACATCCTCGACCACATCGGTGGCATTGTAGCGACCCTTCAAGAAAGTATTGATGCCCGCTGTGAGGTAGTTGGCCAGGTTATCACTCAGCACGCTCTCAAAGAGGCGCAGCACGTTGTTCTCGATGCCGAACTCGTCCTTGATGGTCGCGTCGCACAGTTCAACAAAGAACTTGTTGAATTCCTTGACTTTTTCCACCAGGCGTTCGCGCACCTCGATGGACTCGACCTGCTCCATTGTCAGGTCGTCCTGGCCCAGCATCGAGCAGCAGTAACGCATGCGCTTGACACTCGTGGCGTTGTAGCGGGCGACATCGGCCTGTCCCTCCAGGCGCTTGTTCTCCAGCTTGATGCCGCCGCGGCAGGTGATCTGCTTGGGACACTGGATTTCCTGCTTGATCTCGAACAATTCATGGTACTGTTTGCCGTAAACACGCTCGATAATCGTCTGGGTGAGCATGTTGATGCGGCTGTGCGAGCCCAGGATGTTCAATATCTTGCTGCCCGTGCCCGAGAAGTAGATCTGCTTGGGCATCTCATAATTGCGCAGCTTCATGGCCTGGGCGATGTAGTAGATGATGGCCGAGTAGAAGTACATGAAGATCAGGCGCCGCTGGCTGTCGTTGCGCAGCAGGGCGTTGTAGCTGTACAGGTTGCGGTCGATCTCGCGCAGGGTGCGCAGTTCCTCAACATTCTCGATCGAGAACAGGAACGCGTTGATGTCCTCGCTGCGCTTCTGGGCCATGATGTCGGCCAGGATGCTGCTCAGGTAGGCGATGCTGTTGCCCTTATCGTTATCGATGAGCTGCTTGAAGTAGCGCGTGTAGTGCTGCAGCAGCGGGTTGTTGTCGGCATCTTTGTCGGTGAAGCCGTCACCAAAGATGGCGTTGCCGGCAAAGCGGAACGACGAGATGGCCACCGGCTCGCTGCTCATGCGGTCGTCAGTGGGCTGGTAAATGACCGTGTCGCACGTGCCGCCGCCAATGTCGATCGACACATAGCTGCTGCCGGCCACCTCGGCACCACTGTAGTAGTAGGCAGGGGCAAGGCTCTCAGGATATGAACGCAGACGGTCGCTGTCGGCACCGATATAGGTGTTGAACAGCTCATTCCATGTGCGCTCCAACGTGTCACGGTCGGCTCCACCCATGCTCACGGGGTAGAAGTAAACGATTTCGGTGCGGCGCAGGTCGGCATTCTCAAGCAGAGCCTTGGCCTTGATGAGCAGAGTGAGCTCACGCAGGAAGGCTCGTGCCAGTTCAGTATCGCCTTTCCACTTGAGGTTTGTGGTCACCTCATAGCCGTGGAAATAGCGGCGCTCATACAGGAACGGGATGTTGACGTCACTGAACAGGTTGCTGCCAATACCGCTGTTCTCGTTTCGTGCCAGTGTGGAACGCAAGGGGAAACCATACACGTTGTCAATCTCGCGGGGCACGAATTCAACACGCTGCACCTGCTCGGCATATTCCAGCGAATGGGGCTTGTGCAATGAGGCGACGAGCACCTGCTGCGAACCGTATTCAAAGGTGAATGGCTGTGAGGGCTGTCCGCGCTCGGCCCACTCGACGTGGGTGTTGGTGGTGCCAAAGTCCACAGCAAAGATGAGTTCCTTGGCGCTGGGATTGTAGGGTTTCCATTGCGGGATGATTACACCTCCGGCCCGGCCCAGATGGTTCTGGATGCTGGCCTCAATATAGTCGAACGAACCGTCCACGTCATAGTAAACGGTGCTGTAGCCAGAGTGTGAGCGGATGGCGTCACGCACATTCAGCCCGTCAGTCTTGATGCCGTTCTTGTAGAACCGCAACGTAGCTCCGCCGCTCTCAATCATCGTGAACAGTTCAACGGTGTAGTCGTCGTTGGCCTCGGTCTTGACAAACGGGAATATTGACGTGGACAAGGTGGCGCCAATGATGCGGCCTGTGCCGCGGCGCTCGTCAAAGGTCCACGTGTGGTCGTTGATGGGGAAATACTTACGCGACAGCTCAATATAGCGGTTTTCGCCTTTCTTGACGCGGATGCGCAGGGTGACCATCACGCTGCCGTCGGCAAATTCCTCAATGTCCATCACGTGGCGGCCGGCGATGGTGCCCTTGATGTACTCAGTATCAAAATAGGTGAACAGCAGGGGCTTCAACGGCAGCAGGTAGCCGCACGTGGGGTTGGGAGTGCGCGGCTTGAGGTTGCCGTCGAAGAAGTGGTCGGTGTCGATGACGCAACCGCTGTCCAGCCGAACGAGCGTGTCGGTCAGGAAGTCATCGGTCGTGACAAACGGGTATTGTATCGAGGTGTCAGGCAGCTTGCGGTCGTTCAGGGGAACACCGCCGCCATACACTTGTGTGGCACTGTCCCACTCCTTGTCGATGTAGCAGAAATGCTCCACGTTGCCGTTAAAACCGTTGACCAGCACGAGCGGCAATTCGTTCTTGCCTTGAGGCAGGGTGGGGGTGATGACAAAGTCGCTCTCGCTGGCGGCAGAGCGGATATCCAGCACTCGCTTGTGATAGAATCGGGCACCTAGCACGCTCACGTCAATACCACCGCCAAAGGGGTCGTAGTTGTGCTCCAGCTGCTCCAGAACGGTGCTGGCACGGCCCTCGTCCAGGGCATCCAGGTTGGGGATGACTGTAGCGATACGGCGGTACAGGTCGGGACGGTTGGCGCGCAGGGGCTCCAGGTTCTTCTGCATGTAGGCATATACCTCGCCACAGTGCAGTCGCAGCGTGGGATAGGCGTTCATCAGCAGGTACATGTAGAAGACGAAGTCCTCGTCACGCTCCCACAGGTGACGCACCTCACCAAAGAGGCTCACGCCCTGCTCCACCTTGATGGCGTCAATGGTGCCCAAAGCGGGCGCTGCCATGACAACGGAAGCGGGCGATGTGCCGCCAAGCACCTGACGGTCCCACATCAGGATGTACCAGTCCTTGAGCAGGTCAAAATTATAGACCTTGTCGCTGCGCAGGAACAGGTCGAGCGTCTCGCCGTAGAGGCGGTGTTGCGGGTTAGCCTTCAACTGCTCCAGACATTCCTCGCGGTTCCAGCGGATGATGCGCAGGTAGTCCTTGTGGTTCTCGTAGTCAAAGAACAGCTGTGCCACGTCAAGGGCGTTGGACACGAGGCGCTCGTTCATGCGGGCACCGCGCAACCGCTCGTTGGCCAGTTGCTTGAAGGCGTTCTTTACGAGGTCGAGCTGGGCCAGCGGGCTCGGAATGGCGGTGCGCGGGTTCTCGCTCAGTCCGCCGTCGGGGTCCTTGATGCGCGCGATGTCGTCGTCGCTGTACGGGGCGTGCCCGATCCAGTCCTCCTCGCCGCTCTTGCTCGTATTGTTGCTATAGGATAATATCTCGCTCATGTTGATGATATTTTCTCTTTTTTCTAAAGCCTAATAACCTAAAACCTAAAGCCTAGTTGATGTTTTCGAAGCGCTCGGTGAATATCTTATGGGCAGCCTTGTTGAACAGGTCCAGCAGCTTGAATTCCACGGTGCGGTCGCTGTAGCTGGGGTTGTCCTTGCTTAACTTGTTCATCTCGGCCTTGAACACGTTGTTGTCCACGGTTTTGTGGCCGAAAAGGGCCTTACGCACGTTCACGCCCTCGATGGCATGGGACATGTCAATCTCGCCTGGCTTGAAAAGGGCCACGCTGCGCATGTTGTCGTTCATCTCGGTGAGCCACTGGGCATAGGCCAGCAGGAACTGGTCCACCAGGGTGCGGTAGAACTGCGAGGCCAGGAAGTCGCTCTTGATTTTGGGGGCGTCTTCGGTAAAACCTTGTCCGATGATGTCCTTGAAACCCGTGGTCAGGAACAGGAACAGCAGGTGGAACTTGCTCATGGGCTCATAGATGAGCTGGCGCGTGCGGCGGCCCAGCGACAGGAAGTTGATGCTCAGCTCGTCCTTGGCCAGAGCGTACTCATAGGCCGTGGTGGGCAGGGGATAACCGTCCATGTCGGTCAGCTTGTTTTCGGGCACACCGGCAAAGTCCAGCGGTGCCAGAGCACCGATAAGCTCAATGAAATGGGCGTTGTTGCGTTGCCCGTGCTCACCTGGATCATACAGGTAGGGCTTGCTTCTTACTTGGTCGCCCAGATAGTAGATGCTGTTCACGTTGCTGTCGTTAGCGCCGGTGAGCGTGTTCTTGTAGTAGTAAAGCGCACTTTGGGTCTTGACGATGAAGTCGCTCGTGGCGATGCGCTGGTCCTGCTTGTTGCCCTCCAGGGTGAAGTAGGGGAGCACCGTCAATCCACCGATGGGCGCACGGCTCAGGGCGTCGCGGTTTTCTATGCCTTCCAAACTGGCTGCCTGGCGGATGTTCTTGACCATGATGGGGAAGCCCGAAGCTCCCGTGCCGCCAAAGATCGAGCTGATGAAAAAGATGCGGTCGCCCTGGCGGAAAATGTTGCTGAAGGCCTTGAACTCGTTGCTGTCCTTGATTTCGTTCAGCGCCACGCTGCCGATGTTGGGACTGCCCACGAAGCCGATGTTCATCTTGTTCTCCAGCTGATAGTTGGCAAATAGCAGTGACGTCAGCGCCTGGTTGGCCTCGTTCATCGTGTCATAGCCGATGAATTCGCGGAATTTGCTGTTTTCCACGGCACCTAGGTTGAAGATGAACGTGTCGTTCAACGTCACGCTGGTGTTGCTCATGATTTCGCGCAGGGTGACGATACGGTTGGCGAAGAATCCGTCGGCGTTGGGCTCGTTGCCGTACAGCTTGCGGCGGATGTCGCGGTAGTCGTTGAGCATCGCCTCGGTGCGCTTCAGGTCCTCGTTGGCCTTGTGCGGGTCGATGATGACGGGCACGATTTCCAAGTCCTTTACCGGCTTGCCGTTCTCGTCAAGGGGACGCACGCCGGCTGCCGACAGCATCAGCAGTGACTTCAGCACCCTTGATCCGGTACCTCCGATAGCAAAAAGGAATAGTCTCATTTATTGAGTTTTTAGTTGTTAGTCCTTGGTTGTTAGTTTATTGCGGCAGTGGTGTGTGGCGGCAGTTGCTGCTCCACCAGCGCATCGAGTAGGATGCCACGATATACAGCAGGGCGGCAAACAGCACCGTCTGCATCTCGAACTGGATGGATTCGCCGACGTACAGCAGTCCGTTGTTGGCAAACACCGTGTCGTTGTAGATGTAGCACACCACGGGAGCCAAAACCACCACTACTCCCATGATCGCCAGCCAGTGGTACCAGCGGTCGAACTTCACCGAGTTGATGGCATAGTAGTAGATGGCGGCGCCGCCCCATGCCACAAGGATGGTGATGGCGGCAATTACGGGATACATGTTCAGATTGTACATCTTGTCGTTGTAGCCCTGGTTGAAGAACATTTGTTCCCAGATGTTGAAACCGTCACTGCAGCTGAGGATGAAAAACAGCACGGTTATTACGATTCCGGCAATCAGATACCCTAAATGTTTCATTATTTCAATTATTTTGTCTGTTTCTGTTGTTAGACGGTGAATATTACCGTTGAAGTTGCACGATGACGTCAAAATAGCTGCTACCGCCCTTCATGGCGTCAAACATGCCGCCCAGCAGCTGTTCCAGGCCCAGCGTGGTCGTGGAGAACGATCCACCGGCACTCGTGTCGTTGTTGCTTGACGACTGGCGCACCCACCCAGGCAGTTCGTTGCGCAGCGAGATGTGTATCTCGTCACGCGGACTCTTCAGGTCGCCCACGAGCGTCAGCACATGGGTCATGCCTTCGAGATACTCTTTGTTGTTGGCCGTCAGCATGCCAGGAACGATGGGTTGCACGGTCAGCGTGTATCCGTCGATGCTCTTGACTTCGTAGTTGTCGGCATTGGTCAGGATGTCATCGTTCTTCATCAGTCCGCTCAGGTCAGCCGCCAGTGAGAAGCACAGTTTGCCCGTCTGGCGGTCGCCGTCACACTTGGCCAGCACGATGCCGTCGCCATGCTTGACACGGAAACGGCCCGCATTGTCTTTCCACTCGGGAAGCACGCGGCAGGGCAGTTCGGCGGTGGCTTGGTTGAAGCGGTAACTGTTGCGCAGGCCCGCAGCATCCAGCACCCCGCTGTAACGCTTGTCCTGAGCCAGCTGGTCCATCACGTCGCCATCGGCGATGATGACCAGATAGAACGGACGCTTGCCGTTGTACTCAAAGGGAACCCCGTTGTAAGGGTAATACTTGCCGCTGTAGTCGCCCATGAACTGCTGCACCACCACGCTCTTGCCCTTGTAGCGGGCAAACACGCGCGTGGCCAGGCTGTTCTCCTCGTTGAAAATCTTGTCCAGGCTCACACCGTGCGTGTCCTGCGGCGAGTAGATGAGGTCGCTTACCAGCACACTCACGTTGCCGGGACGCTGAGCCTCCAGAATCTTGTTGAAAATCAGCTGGAAGTCGGTATAGCTGGCATTGCCCACACCTGCCGTGCTCTGGTAGATGTCGCGGTCCTTGAGGAACTCGTCCACTGTGTGCTGGTAGGGGTAGATGCCGTCGTTCACGATGTTGATTTCGACTTTGCTGCCGGCAGGGAAATGGTTGATGAGGTCGTTCACGGCCTTTTTCAACTGGCCTCCTCCGCCTCGCTGGTCATAGGGCACCATCGAGCCGCTGCGCTCAAAATACACCGTCAGCGACAGGTCTTCCACGCCGCCATAGGGGCGCGTGTCCCAATGCATCGGCGGACGCAGCTGTGACCCTATTTCCTCGATAAAGGCGGCCAGTTTCTTGTGGTCCACACGACCCTCGGGGGTCAACATGTCGCCATATTTCCCGGGGTTTTCGGTAATCAGCGTGCACAACGAGTCATAGGCCACCCGTGTCGTGTCGCCACTCACCAGAATGCCACGCACGGCCTTGTCCAGCCGACCGTGTCCACCACAACCCATCAAGGCCACCATCAGCAGGCAGCCCATCAGTAGCAACGGTAATCGTCTCATATATGTCATTCTAAACGTTTCTCTAGTCCAATAATAATCTGAAAGTAACAATATTAATATGCAAATTTAGTGCCGTTTTCCACATTATCTATGAAATTGCGTGTTAAAAAGTGTTTTTCCGACGGCTCAGTCGGAGTTTGCAGCACCTATAGCCGCCTTGATCAAGGCCAGGAAATAAGCGACCGCCTCCTCAAGGGGCATGAACCGGGCAGCATCGGGCTGGTCGGTCAGATCCTTGCGGATGGCTTCCTCGGGGTGGTATTGGACACCTAGGGCAAAACGTTTGTCAGTACGCTCAATGGCTTCGATGATGTTTACACCGTCGGTAGGGGTAACTCCCGTGACGCGCAATGGCGTACCGGTGACGTATCCCACCGCCTGATGGTGCCACGAGGGGACGTTACGGATTGTATCGGTTCCCGCAATGGCATAGAGCAGCGAAGTCGTATCGGTGACCACCACGTCGTGCGGCATGTAATAACGTTTGCCCTCGGCATCGCGCTGCATGCGGTGCAAAAAGTGATAATTTTTGCCCATTTCATCGAAGTATTTGCCCAAATCCTGAATAAGCGGCGCCCCTGAGACAACCCCCAGCAACTGCATGCCACGGCACAGACCCAACACAGGGATATCGTGGTCCAGGCAATAGGCCATCGTCAGGTATTCCGATACATCGCGTGTGGCATTGGCCGGGCTGTCGTCGGCGATGCCGTGCCACGGCTGGGGAATGGCAAACAGGGTCGGACTGATGTCTCCACCACCCAAAAAAACAACCGCTTGTACACCTTGCAGCTGTTCGGCTATAGAAGTGCCATGGTAGGTTTCACGCTTGACAATGTCGGCATATTCCTGACGCAAAACGCCCATTTCATCTACATATTTCGGGCATAATACCATATCGTCGTATTCAAAGCCAGCGGGTCGTACCTGAGGCAGAATCACCGCTTCACCACCGGCCTGCTCAATGGAGAGGATGGCGCGTGCATAACTGGCTTCGGTGGGTTGCCAAGCGATGCCAATGCGTACGGGAACACCCTCGCCCGCAATGGCGCTCATGCCGACCGCAAGCCATATCACCGCAAGGGACAAAACTCTCAAAATCGCACTTGTTTTCATCATTTTCAGTCTTTATTTATCGGTTGCGCAGCATTTCCAGTACTTGTTCAACGGGCAGGGCGTCAACGTGGTAGCCGTTGCGGCCTGTCATCGAATCGGCCATGAACAGGGAGTTCCACAGCGCCTCGGCGGTAGCCTCGATGGTGGCGGCAAATATGGACGACATCTCGCTGTTGGCCAGCACGGTAGAGGTAATCATTTTGGCCTTGTCGCTGATGAGGTTCCCGGGAGCGACCGACAGGGCGATGACATAGTCGCCGCTGCCGTTGGAAGCGATGCCGCCGGTCTTGGCCATGCCCATCATGGCACGTTTGGCGACACGTTCCAGGTTGCGCGAGTCGAGCGGGGCGTCAGTAATGACGACCATCATGCAGGAGCCGTCCACATTCTCGGTCTTACGCACATGGTTGATGAAGTCATGCTTTTGGAGCTTTTGCCCCACCTGCACGCCGTCAATTTCGAGGATGCCGCCGTAGTTGGTCTGCACCAGCACGCCGATGGTGTAGCCGCCCAACGACTCGGGCAGCACGCGCGACGAGGTGCCGATGCCTCCCTTGAAACCGAAGCAGATCGTACCCGTCCCCGCACCCACGTTACCCTGCTCGACAGGGCCGCCATGCGCCTTGTTGATGGCGTCGATGACCATTTGGGGCGTGACGTGCATGCCGCGGGTGTCATTCAGGCGCCCGTCATTGGTCTCGCCCACCACGGCATTGACCGAGTTCTCGCGCTCATGGCCGGGCTGCATTAGCGTGTAGCGAATAACGCCTTCCATGCCGGCCGCCACGTTCAACGTGTTGGTCAGCACAATCGGCGTCTCGATGTTGCCCAGTTCACGCACCTGCGTCACACCCGACAGTTTGCCGAAGCCATTGCCCACATAGATGGCCGCCGGCACCTTGTTGCGGAAGATGTCGCCCTGGTGCGGCACGATGGCCGTGACACCCGTGCGCACGCTGTCGCCCTCGATCAAGGTCACATGGCCCACCGTCACACCGGGCACATCGGTAATGGCGTTATACTGGCCTGTCTCAAAAATCCCCGTGGGGAACCCCCACTCCCGCAGCGTCTTGTGCGTCTGTGCCGTTACCGCCAAGGTTACCAACATGGCGAATGCGATGCTAATCAATCTCCTCATCTCTTTAGTCATTAGTTTATCTATCACAAAGATACATCAATCATCCCAATCATTGCTCTACTTACCCACAAAAAAGTGTCTGAATGCATTCTTCATCACGAAAACGGGTTACACCGTCACCCCATAATGAAATAATTAGTATTTTTGTGCCTCTAACCATATCTATTATGAGACTTCGTCAATTGTTTTTCATATCAGCATGCCTGGTGGCCTATGTGGCCTTTGCCCATGGGCACAACGACACCATCAGGGTCATGACTTTTAACCTGCATGCCGGCCATGATGCCAGCCTGCAGCAGATAGGGCTTCTCATCAAGCAATACCAGCCCGATTTTGTCGCTTTACAGGAGGTGGATCAGAATACGCGGCGCTCCAATTGTCCGCATCAGAACAATCGTGATTTCATCACCGAGTTGGCCTATTTTAGCGGCATGCAAGGACTGTTCGGGCCCACCATCGAGTTCAGTGGAGGCTATTACGGCATTGGACTGCTCACGCGGCATCAGTTCGCTGATGTGCACAACATCAAGTTGCCGCATCCTGTCGACCGCATGGAGCAGCGGGGCCTGCTCGAGGGCACTTTTATCCTTGCTGATGGCGACACCGTCATGTTTGCCTGCACGCATCTCGAGGCCTTCGACAGTGTCAGCCGGGCGGCCCAGGTGCCATTCATACTTGACCATTTTGCCGATTCAGCACACCCCGTTATCTTGGCCGGTGACTTAAATGCCTCGCCCGATGACCCTGTGATAGGGCTGCTCACCGCCCAATGGCTTGACAGCACCCCTGGCGATTTCACCTTCAGTGTGAAAGACCCTCGCGAGAAGATTGATTATATCCTTGCCCGCCCCAAACGGGCGTGGCGCACCATTGACTCGCAGGTCATTCCTGTTGAACTCAGCGACCACTATCCCGTCATCGCCACACTGGTCCTCACCCGCGACTGATACATAACAAACAGAACCTTCCTTTTATTGTACTCACAAGCGGATGCTTTTGGAGCAGGCCTCGCACAGGTATTTTTCCTTGGCCAGGTCAGGCTTGCCGTTACAGTCGACCATGAAGCACTGCGGGTCATTGTTGGGGCAATGATTCAGTCCCAGGAAGCTGTGTCCGAACTCATGCAGGACCACCTTCCAGAACTGGGTCTTGTCTTTCACCCTGAATGTGGAAATCACGCAGTTGGACTTTCCCGTATAGGATAGCCCCAATATGCCCCAATCGTCATATCCGTGAGCGTCTGTTGAGATATCGCAATCGGTCAAGCCGATGATGACATCGCCTTTCTGGCTCTGTAGGCTTGCCTGCTTGTCCAGAATATTGTCGGCGCGGTAACGGGTCTTGGCATCATTCATCAGGTCCTCGGTCAACGGCTTGGCGGGCAGCACCCGAACCTCGGTCACCGCCAGCTCTTTCACATAGGTGGCTAAATTCTTCTGCAACTCATCGGCCACCTTCTGCGCCCTCACATTCGAGAAATCGCCATAAGGTTGGATAAGGAGGCGGCAATGCGGGCTGGTACATTCCACTTCAGCACTGGAGTCTGCCTCAACTTTCTTGATTCCCTTGTCATTTCTGCAACTCCAGGCAAGACACCCCAGTACCAATGCACAAGTGACCATATACAACAACTGATGCTTCATAATACTCAAATCATTGACTATGCAAATATCGACATTTTTTCCAAAACTGCATCAAAGAGACGCTTCTTTTGATGTAATTAATTCTTGTGAGCCAGCTATGTGTAAAAGTAGCATCCTCCAAAACCTTTAAAAACCTCTCAACGCCTGATCGAGAGGCGTTTGTGAAAAACCCATCAGGCGCGAAAAGGCGTCTAAAGGCGCAGAACGGCGCGAAAAGGGGGAGCGCACGCTCCCCCAAAATGTGCTACTTATGTCATGCTATTATTTTATCATAGACTCCCGTGTGGGCATCGACGCCAAGGGAAGTGGTTAAGAACTCGTATTATCAAATAAGACCTAATTTCCCTCCCAAATTAAACCTAACCATAGCTATTTTTCAAAATATAAAGAATGATTTCCACTCAAAAAACTGTGATTATTTTGCTCAAATTAAAAAAGAATACTATTTTTGCAAGCATGATAACCTTCGCAAACTGAGTATTGTGATGGTATCGCCTAGTCTCAATTAGAATACTAGTATTGTCATTAATCTATAATAATGTATAATATGAAGAGGGTCTTGTTATTGTGTATGCTGGCATTTTTTGCTATAACAACAAGTTTCGCTACGGACTTTAACTATTATTATGATGGATATTGGGGCGAATGGTACAACGCGTATGGGGTTTGTCTTAAAGGTGATTTTTCTGGATTTATTTGTTATTGGTATCACAATGGAGATGGTTCCTTGCGAGATCACCCTTCACAATGGTTCTTAAAAATTCAAATAAAAGATTATATAGAACCATCACAAGTAATAAAGGACGCTCATCTCAAAGATAAAACTTGGTATGAATATACTGGAACCGTTGAGTACTACATCTCTGATGAGTATCAAGATATCAAAAGTGTACTTAAAAGTGCCTTAAACCCGATTCAACATTTTGTTAGACCTAGTAAACATCGAGTTGAGAAAGGAGAAACGCCTTGTGTGAAAAAAACCGCACAAGCAACAATTAAAATAGCACCTTATAAAGACAATCCTAAGGATTACAATATTTGGTTTGACGGTGTTGGAATAGGTATTAGTATAAAAGACACTGATTTTAAAAAATGAAAGACGAGGTGCAATCAAGACGACGGTTCTTTAAGAATGTCGCAAAAACAGTCCTTCCTATATTAGGATGTTTGGCATTACCTGGCCCAATTAAAGCCGCAATTAGTGAGGTCTCAAATAGTCCTCAAGTCTCTCAAACATGTGGCGGTTCTTGCACTGGCCTTTGCACTACTTCGTGTTATAATGGTTGTAAGACCGGTTGTAAAGGATGTAAAGGTAGTTGTGAGAATGGGTGCACAACTACCTGTGGCAGTGGTTGTGGGCAAGGGTGCAGCGGATCATGTAGAAATACATGTTCTACATCATGTCAAACCATTTGTCGTGATAATTGCATCTCATCTTGTTCTGGCACTTGCTCTAGTGGGTGCCAGGGTGATTGCATGTTTGGTTGTAGCGGCAACTGTCGTGGAGACTGCACTGGTACTTGCAAGGGCCGATGTAGTTATGGATGCTCTGGATGCTCTGTTCAGGTTTTTGGCGTCAGCGTTAGGTTTTGATGTATCCGATTAAACAAGAATCAGTAGAGTGGCAGTCTGGGAAAGCAAAAAACATCACGTTTATTGTAACGAAGGACTGCCAGCTGGCTTGCAAGTATTGTTATCTTGTAGGTAAGAACGATAAGGAGCGGATGTCTTGGGGCACTGCTAAAGAAGCTATTGATTATATTCTTGGACATGAAACTGATTTCCCCGAAGAGAGTGTAGTTTGGGAATTCATTGGAGGTGAGCCGTTTCTGGAAATAGAGTTGATTGATCGAATCTGCGACTACCTCAAGGTCGAAATGTTCCGACATGGGCACCATTGGTTTGACAGTTACCGTTTCTCATTCTCGACTAATGGTATAAATTACCACTCTGAAAAGGTTCAACAGTTTATTGAGAAGAACCACACACATCTATCCATTGGTATTACCATTGATGGAACACACGCTAAACATGATTTAAACCGTATCTATAAGGGTAATGGTCCAATAGAAAAAGGCTCTTATAATGATGTGGTGCGTAACATCCCATTGTGGTTAGAACAGTTCCCTGGAGGTGGCACCAAAGTAACTATTAGTAGCCCAGATATTCCATATATCTGTGAGAGTGTGTTGCATCTATACAGCCTTGGCATTCACGAGGTAAATATTAACTGTGTATTTGAGGATGTTTGGAAAGATGGAGATGACCGTCTATATGAGAATCAATTGATACAACTGGCTGATGCAATTATTGATGGTGAATATTACAAAGATTATGCTTGCTCATTTTTTAGCGAAATAATAGGCAAGCCACTTGACCCGAAATTACATAATGAAAACTGGTGTGGTGCAGGAAAGATGCTAGCAGTAGATGCGAGTGGAAACTTTTATCCATGCACTCGTTTCGCAGCATATTCGTTGCGTGAAAAGCATCCAATTATCATAGGCAATGTTTATGATGGTATTGATAAGAACAAATTACGCCCGTTCCTGACATTGGATCGATTGACTCAAAGCCCAAGAAAATGCATTGAGTGCGAGATTGCTAGCGGTTGCGCCTGGTGTCAAGGGGAAAATTATGATGCAGCCGATACTTCGACAATTTATCAGCGATCCACCGCTATCTGCCTAATGCATAAGGCTCGCGTGCGCGCAAATAATTACTATTGGAATAAACTCTACCGCAAGTTGGAACTGGAAGGCGAACGAGAGCAATTTGAAAACAATAGACCTAAGTTAAACGATATCATCTGTTAATGCCATGCTTCAGTACATGATTATATTGCTTGATGATACGAGCACATCGTTCTGTCACTATGACGTAAACACTGCTAAGAAACGACTCATCAACCTTGACGACCTTCGCGCAGGCATTCGTATGGCGATGATTGAAAACTTGACCATCCAGTTCGTATATCCCGATTATGATCTGCCCCAAGAATATAGAGACGTTATCCGCACTATTGACCACAGCGATATCAAGCCATTGACAAATGCCACGCAAGAAACTGATGTGATGACTCTTGATGGATGGAGTTGGCATGTGGAAACGCAATATCTTGAGTCTCGGATTGTGGTTATTCGCACGTCGTTGCATGACCTGCTTGCGCATGGCGACGAAGTGGCTGTATTGTTGTCAAAAGCGCAGCGCCTTAATGTGGTTATTACAGACGTGGAACGGTTCTCCGATGACCAGCAAGTAATATACAATGAATGGCTCGGCAAGATGGGGCAAGAAGTTGAACGGCTATATGTTAATGGCACGTTGCCTCAATTCAATCTCTTGACTGACCGTATGATTCTAATGACCATGAACAACTGTGGTGCTGGAAACTCCTGTATCACTTTGGCTCCTAACGGCAAGTTTTACATCTGCCCTGCATTCTACTATGAGAATCATGAGGATAGTGTTGGTGATTTAGTGAATGGAATCATCATTCCCAACAATCAGCTTTATAAGCTGGATAATGCTCCCATATGCCGGAATTGTGATTCATGGCAATGCAAGCGTTGTGTATGGCTCAATCGAAAGATGACGCTTGAAGTTAATACGCCTAGTCATGAGCAATGCGTGATGGCTCATCTGGAACGCAACGCTTCTCGTGACTTGTTATTAAACATTCGAAAACATGGTGCTTTCCTCCCCGAGACACCTGACATTCCTAAAATAGATTACCTTGATCCTTTTGATAATATCAATAACTAAATATTATATGTAAATGGAAAAGAAATTAATTGGGCAGGTGACACCCGCCGAAAGAGATGAGATTAAACGTCTTTTTGAGAGGCGTAACGGACTAAATGAATTGGCAAAAATTCTTACTGCAGACAACGCGGAACTTTATGAACGCCTAATTGCAGATATGGGCGAAACCGCTACTAAGTTCCAGCAATGGTGGGAAAAGATGGCGACCCTCTACAATTGGGAAAGTCTTCCCGACGGAAACTGGGAAATCAATTTTGACACTTGTGAAATCTTTTTAAATAGACCATAATCAAAACTTGCATTATTAACTATCGGTAGCCAATTATAATAGATATAAAAGAATAACTATAATCATCAATATCGAATTAATATGAAAAGATTAATGATTCTGTCGTTAGGTTTACTTTCAATATTATCAAGTTATGCTATAAGTTTCTCTTTTTATTATGATGGTTTTTGGGGACGATGGCAGGAGGATAATATTAATGGTATAGCATGTTACGGTAACTATTCCGGATTCGTTTGTTATTGGGACTATCATGATGGATATGGGTTTTGGCAAGATCATCCTTCAGACTGGTTCTTTAAATTTCAGATAAAGAGTTATGTTGAACCGAGCAAGAAGGAAAAGAAACAGCATCTCAAGAAAAATGTTTGGTATGAATATACCGGTGTCGTTGAGTATTATATATCAGATGAATATCAAGACATTAAAAGTATACTTAAAAGCTCTATCGACTACACAATTAGTCATTTTGTGAGACCTAGTCGACATCGTGTTGAAGAAGGCAAAATGCCTTGTGTGAAAAGAACAGCCCAAGCTACGATTAAGATAGCTCCATATAAGGACCATCCTAAGGTTTACAATATTTTTTTTGAAGGTGTTGGAATTGCTATTGATTTAGGCAACACATATTTTAAACTTTAAGGTGTGTCCTTCCGCTTTTGAGATACTCAGTAAAGCGCAATCAACGAATACAAAATATTGAAAAGTGATAGGTTTACACTGAGGGTCAGCTAAAAGAATAACAAAATGGCAACCATAATCTTGAAATGCCAAGAACATGTGTTTGGTGAAAATGATAAAAAATGTGATTAATAGTTGGGGGCAATGTCAATCAAATCAAAAGAAGAAATAGAAGCAGTTAAAACACAAAGCAAATTAGAACTACAGAATCTTTATCATCTTATTGAAAACTCAACTGAACGGTTAGTTCCACTATATGGAGTCATAGAAAACTACTTCTTTCAAGACATAGACATTCAAAAGTTAAAACCTTTAATTCCTCTTTGGATGGTTGATGCAGGGCATTCACCAGAGTCGTTAGTCTCAAAGAATTGTTTTGATAAGCTGAGACAGGTTTATAGCGACTCCTTGGCTAATCGAATTATCCATTGGAGTGATGTGCAATTATTATTGGGGGCATTACAAGATAGGTTGATGGCGGTAAAGAATCATCTTATACAGTTTTATCAGTACCTTCCATGCTATTGTCTATATGACGATAACGACTATGAGTCAAGTAAAAGAATACTTGACAATTCGTCGGACATTGTTCATGCAGCCGCCAACAATGTGTTTGTATCATTGAACTCCTCATTTGATTTGCTCACAAAAATAGTGTACGAATGTTCGCACTACGATGCGACGGGCTTTGACAAGTATAAGAAAATGAAAAGCAGGAAAAAAAGTGCATTATACAATAAAGGCAATTATGGGTTTGACGAGTTAAAAACAGACGGGTTGTTGTATAGTGAACCTGTATGTATTAGGACTGTTTGTAGTTTTAGAGATGAATTCTTGCATAATGGAGCCTGGGACTATCGTTGCGCTATCTATTATCCAATTATTGCAGGAGAACATGTTGAACCGTTTGTGGTTATGCCAGATATTGATGAAAAAGGAGTCCTTGTTTCTTCTGGTTCAAGGAATAAGTTTTATATAGGGAGAAAGAAACTTAATGTGGAATTTCCAAGATTAGTTACAGATGTTTTTCTGGTGTTGGATAGGACAATAACAACATTTCATGATGTGTTGACAAGAAAAACGGTTACTAAAGACAAAGGCTTTGCGACGAGAGCAGCACTTAGAATACTACAACATAATCAGGAGATATTAAACGGTTATTATCAAAGATAATTAGTCGCCCCTCAAAAAGTTATAACTATTTGATTATTAACATATTATAACGATAATATCTTTGATATATCTGCCGGTTTTTGTTACTTTGCATCAAAAAACTGGCAGATTTTTATGATTAAGAAGAGAGTCAACCGCCCGTCGCTGTTTTATTCCCTGGCCGACATGCTCGACCAGCGTCATGAACTGTATCTCCTTGCCGACAAGATAGACTGGGGGCGTTTTGATGATGCATTCACGCCACTTTACAGCAAGGACATGGGCGCCCCGGCCAAAGACATCCGCCTGATGTGCGGCCTGCTGATCCTTAAACACGTGCGCAACCTTTCTGACGAGTCGGTTGTGGAGCAGTGGTCGGAGAACGCCTATTACCAGTACTTCTGCGGCATGGACATGTTCTCCCCCTGCCGCCCTTGTTCCTCGACGGAGCTGGTGGAGTTCCGCAAGCGCATCGGCGAGAGCGGTGTGGAACTAATATTGGCCGAGAGTATCCGTGTCAACGACGACCATGACGATGATGACACCTTCAAGACGGGTATCATCGACTCCACGGTGCAGGAGAAAAACGTGACGTATCCCACAGACGCCAAGCTGCTGAAAAAGGTCATTGAGAAGATCAAGAAGATCGTGGCAGCCGAGGGCCTTCCCATGCGCAGGAGCTACAAGCGCAAACTCAAGGCGGTCTACCGCGATCAGCGTTTCCGCAACCATCCCAAGAACCACAGGAAGGCCAAGAAGGCCGACCGCGAACTCAGGACGATAGCGGGCCGCCTGCTGCGTGAGCTTCAGCGCAACCTGAAAGGCAACCATGACTATGACGAGCAGATCAGCATCTTCACCAGGGTGCTCAACCAGAAGAAGCACGACAAGGACAAGGTCTACTCCATCCATGAGCCGGAGGTGCAGTGCATCAGCAAGGGCAAGGAGCACAAGAAATACGAGTTCGGCAACAAGGTCTCGGTGGTTCGCTCGCTGGGCGGCCTTATCCTAGGCGCCCTCTCGTTCCGCAACGAGTACGATGGGCATACGATTGGTCAGAGCCTTGATCAGGTGAAGCGTCTCACGGGCAGGACGCTGAAACGGCTGGCCGGAGACAGGGGCTACCGCGGCAAGAAACAGGTCGATGGCACGAGGATCCTAATCCCGGACATACCTAAAGCCACGGACTCCTACTACAAGAAACGGAAGAAGCACGACCTGTTCTGCAAGCGGGCAGGAATAGAACCGACCATCGGACACCTCAAGTCAGACTTCAGACTCGGGCGCAACTTCTATAAAGGTGTGTTCGGGGACAACATCAATATCATGCTTGCAGCAGCGGCATACAACTTCAAAAGAGCCATGAGGCTTCTTTTGCACCTCATCCAAGCCATCGAATTTTGCATGGAGAATCTGATTTTACCCGTCGCCACACAGGCCGTTTGACCATGCCTGCTTTATAACAATGGCGAAAAGTGACTTTTTGAGGAACGACTATCTAATTATTGTTTATGATTCATTCAAATATTATAAATAATGCGCCTTAATATTATTGTCAAGAACACCATAAAGCATTTATGATTGTTTTTAACGTTTGTCGACCACATACGACTGCATTCACATCACCAAAAGAGTTCGCTGTTGACAGTCCTAAATGATCTTGCAGACAAACGTCAGATCACCTTTCGAGTGAATACTTCTTGTATCGTCATACTAATATAAAGTCACTACGTTTCTATCGACACCAGTATCTCTCATGCAGTATTTCAGACTACTTTAGACACTCTATTATTTTTATAGTGAGGCCCTTTAATAGTTTATATTTAGTAGAAAAAGAAGATTTTGATGGATTGAACTCCTCGGATAATTGTTTTTTAAAAGAATCCATATTCCAATTGCTATACTTCTTTTTATTCTTCAAAATAGTGACAATTTGCTTAATGACTGGTTTATCTTCTAATAATGTTATTCCTGAAAGTTCTTCATTGAATGTTGATTTATAATACTTAATGAATTGCGATTCAACATATTTCACCCCCAAGGTATCCTCTATTGTTCCTTGGTTAATAATCCCACCTTCTAAATCACGGATGGTGAAAACAGTATCATCGTTAAATGCGCCACCTATTTTCAATATATTTTCCTTATATTTTCGTCCATCTTTGTCATCATCTGTTACAACTAATACCGATATACCATCAAAATTCATTTTCGATGCTAAGGTATCAATGTTTGAACCATGACCATTAGTAATTCCAATATCTTCACGTTCTAAAAGTTTGAATGCTTTTTGAAGAATAATCTTATCTGATGCTCCCTCTACCAAGACACTATGCGGATTTAACAAATCCTGATATACATTAATTCCAAAAGCCTCATTTAAAACTTCATCATCAATAAGACTGTCACTTTCTTTTATTCTAGTAAGTTCTGTTATTGCTCTTAGATTCTTTTTTACGATAAAGTGCCTTTCTTTATGATTTTTATCAATCATAAAGGGGGAATGTGTTGCTAAAAACACATAATTATTTTCACCTATTTTTAGTAATTCACGTGATAAGTCTCTTATACCAGATGGATGGAGATGCACTTCTGGCTCATCAATCAGGATCAACTCGTTTTTTCTCTCATGATTTGTTGTTTCTATTGACAAAGATAGTATTAAAGACAAAAACTGTTTGGCACCTTGGCTACGCTCGGTTATAGAAAATCTATCATGTCTATTCTCATCGCCTTTGTCCTTTATGAGCAAAGAAAAACTACCCGTTTCGGTAATCTCTATAATCAAATCAATACTATTCTTCCAAACTTTGCCGATATATTCATTCAACGAGTCGTTTAATTTGCTTATCAATTGACTTCTATTTCGAGCATTTGTTACTTTATCTATTGCTTCAATTATAGCATTTTTATCCTTATATCCACTTAATTTAAAGATATTATAAAGCGGTTTATTTGAATTAGGCTTATCTCTAAAGGTAATCAAGTTAGCATTATATAACAAGTATTCATTTAATGGTTTCCATACAGATACAACCGGTTCATTTTCTTTTAAAAAATTGGAAATGATATCATAGAAGTAATCGTCAAAGTTATTTTCGTTTAATAATACATAGTCATCGGTTTTGTGCGACTCATCTTCAATGGATATTATTTCTTTATCAGACTTTATGTACAAATTTGAGTTGTGTAGCTGAATATCATAGTTATATTCGAAATCAAATGTGGAAAAGTCTTTAGATAAAAATACGTTTTTTATGATATTTGAAATGGAGAATTCGATGTTGTATTCAGTAGAAACGCCTTTGTTGACACTTTTTTGCAAGGCTTCACTTTCTCCTTCTTCAAATCCTAAATAGAAGTAAATATCACAACTTTCACTATCCTCCATCTTCTGATTGCAATAAAGATCAAAGGAAACTTTATCCTCTGGAACATCAAAAAAAGATAAAGCTTCAAGAATATTACTTTTCCCAGACTCATTTATGCCTACAAATATTTTTGTATAGCTATTGCCTACTTTATCGAAAGGGATTTCTATCTTACTGATAGACTTGAAGTTTTCAATATTTACTTTCTTAATAATCATATTCTATCTAATTTTTGATTCGTTGTATTATTTAGTTAACTTATATTTATTTATACCACCCAGACTTCTGGCATTTTTGCCTTAAATTCTGAGTCAATGTAGTGGCATTGTTCCTTCACGATACCTCGGCGATGGAGGGCTGGTTGCAGACAATAGAGGTCAAAGGCATCTTTATCAACATCTTCTTCATTCTCCCATTGTGGAAATAGCAATTTCATGTATGCTGTTGCCATACGCTTGATTGCCTTTGAATCTCTCACATCGGCCTTTTCTTCAAATCTAGTGATTTTGTCAAACAGCAAACCATATGTGTTTTGTATTCTCATTGAATGTAAAACCTCTGAAAAGTATTCCACATTGATAGTCCATCCTTTAAATATCATGCTATCATTGACTCTCGGTAATAGCCATCCCTCAATGAAGCAATGGAATCGGTCGAGTAATGCTGACTCTCGGAAATTCTGCGGAAGAGAGTCGAAATACCTTGGTGATATGGGCACATTGGATGCAGTTAATGGAATATTGCCCATAAGCATCAGGCCACATTCAGACGTAAACTCATTATTGTCGATGGTTGTCTTACCACTCTCCAAATATGATTTCAATGCAGCCTGAATTTCAGCAGGCTCTTGAAATACAATGGTCTGTATTTCATCAAATACTGTAAAGTCGTGATTCTTTATTATGCCATTCTGTTGTTTAGTCTTGTCATAGAACAGCTTTGCACGGGTAACCTTTCCTCCACTAACCAACCATCCATATTTTGACAGGTTCCCAAAAACATACGACTTGCCGGTTCCCTTGGGTGCTAGTTCC
This sequence comes from Muribaculaceae bacterium, assembly GCA_017557425.1. Classification (GTDB taxonomy): domain Bacteria; phylum Bacteroidota; class Bacteroidia; order Bacteroidales; family Muribaculaceae; genus Sodaliphilus. Next base: position 35,359 of record JAFYYU010000007.1, read on the forward strand.
ACAACATTTAATCTCGGCTCAATAAATATCAGTAAACGTGTAAGGAACTCCATTTTTTGTGTCATTGACACAAACCCATCTGGATCATACTCCATTGCTGACAGCAAGGTGTCTATCCATTCTTCTGTTGTGAAGTTTTTGCGTGCTTCTCGCAGGAAGTTGATGTCAACTGTCTTATACGGTTTGAATGGATTATACTCAACCATCTGCACATGATTCTTTTTGCCATTATCATCAGGCAGAAGACAAAGTTTTACAATGCCCCATTTCTCACCGTCCACCAGTTCTCCGGCATGCTTTTTATATACATATTCAGGAATTAGTCCTTCACGGAGTTTAATGCCGTAATCGGGAATGGCGAACTGTTTCTCGCCTTTCACCAAGTCGATATAAATGATGAAGCGAGTAAGAAGCACCACTTCTTCGCCTGACAATACTTTTTCTTTTACCATCTCCCCCTTTGCAGGTATTACCTTGTCGAGGAAAGCACTCAGTCCCATTGCGTCTATGCTTCCTGTTTCAAGGTTCAGAAAACGTTTCAATAAATAGTCTTTGACAAAAGATGGTAAGTTTCGTCCTACAAAAAGACTGTTTGTTGCTTTAGGATCTTTATAAATAGACATATCCTTGAAGTATGTCCGTATCTTCTGCTGCAGTTCTTCTTTCATTGCTTCTTCTTTTAAAAATCAAACAAGTCATTCATAGTTGTCCCTGTATTCACGGATATTCTATACGGACGGATGAGACTACCTACGCTGATACTGAAAGTATCATCCTCGCTGTTTAGCGAGAGAGTCTCGGAGATATAATCATCCATACCGATTGAGGTAAGAGAATATTGTTTACCATCATATAACAAATAAGGTGTATCACTACTATTCAGACCTGAGATATGGAATTTGACGACAGGGTTTGCACTCGACACCTCATCCGTCAACGGATATGCCTTCCAACTGATTTCACTTGGACTTCCTGACACGATAAAGATTGGCACCAAAACCTCTTCTGGTGTACAACCGCCATGAATACCTTGTCCTCGAGGAACTTTACCACAAAGAGATTTATGACTCAGTGAGCATAGCGTATTCCCATCTTCAAGAACAATATAATTCTTGTCCATCGTTATACCTCCACTCTTCTTAATAGCAACCCGCCCATAATGATCGCCCTCCACTCCACTCATATTCAATCCTCCACATAATTGTGAAAGATATGTGAGGCCGTGGTCACTCACAATGGCGACTTTCTTCCCTGCGTATTTGCAGATAATCTTGTTGATGGCGGTCTTCACCATCTCAATTTCTTCAACCAATATCTGTGGATACACGTTTGTTGAACGATGGGCTAGACTGTCGAGGTCACCTATCTTCATGCCTTGTATATCAATATCTGAAAGTTTCTGAAGTTCTACCTTGTTAACAGTTGTTGTGGTTGGCAACAATGCACGTGCAATCATCACATCGTTCAGGTAGATGTTTTCATGCTCACGCTCCCTCAGTAATTCCGAAACCAAAGGAATCCAATCTATACCTAAGCCGTCAATCCAGAAGAAAACTTCTATGTCAGAGCGGCTACTCAGTAATGTTCTCGTAGTCTTGAACGACTGATACCACGTATCAAAAGCCACGCTATCAGCATTCTTCTCATTTATATGGTTTTCTATTTCACTAGTATATTTGTTCGAAATTTTTGCCTGTTTGTATTCTTGGAAATAATCATCAAGCCAAGCCTTACCACCAGATATGCTTGTAAGCCCTGGCTGAAAATAAAGAGCCAATTCCGGAAAGAATGGTCGGATGTCCCTTGTTGTCACAAGTTTCTTACCTAACCACACTAATGCTATCTCTTTTTCTTTTGCAGTAAGTCTAGTGAAGTATTGTAGAGCTTGTTTATAGCCCATCTTTTGAGGAATTGATTCTAACCTTCGTCCAATCAGACTCACTACTTCCTCTGTAAGGATCACATTATTGTCTGCCGCTACATTTAATATCTGTCGTCGTTCAACCACCTCTGCTGATATAGTCGACATGTCAAGGGCAACTTCATTAAACAGAGCGCGGTTACTGTAGTCAGCCATTTTTTTAATGCAACGACACAAAAATTCGTCTGAATTGTGTGTCGAATAATAGAACAACGATAACAGCCATCTGTCAAAAGAAACACTATGAGCAAACCATATTTTTAAGAACGTCATGCTGTCTTCTATTGCTGCCACTCCAAAATAATGCTGCACAAATTCACTGAAGACAAAAGGGCGACTCACATCAATTTGCTGAGCCAATAGTCGCCACTTATCTTCTTCTGTCTCCTTATAGATGATATTCTCAAAATAGAGTCCCAAGCCTTTCGTCAAAAACTCATATACGTTTTGTGGTACAAAGTATGTAAAAGCGTTGTCTGGATTAGCATTAACAGAATCCGTATAGATCGTCCTTGATGTCGTTATGATGGTGTGTTTATTTTGAGCATCATTATCCTTCCAGATATTCAGCCATTCAAAAAGGCTATGTACAACATTATATTCATTGGCCAAGCCCTTAACTCCGTAGCACTCCGTATCACTCATGATAACGACCCGATAGCCATTACTATCGGAGTCTTTCAAATGCCATATTGTTATTTGGCTCTCGTTTCTGAATGACTGCATCTTTTCCTCCAATCCTACAATAGGAATATAGATGCGCTGATGCACATCCTGACCTTCATTACTTCCCTCAATTCCCTTTAGCGATTTTATAAGGGCATCAAATGTCTTATCCCTTGTATTGTCATAAAAGCGGGCCAATTCTGAGAATGGTGCAACCAATCCGTCAGCGGATCCGATCCTCTTCACATAGTCTTCAATGGCTTCTCCAAGCTCCTGGTAGGTCATCATCAAGTCAGGATAACGTGTGTCCATCCATTTGTCAACGCTCTCAACATGAACTTGCCTTTCAGTCTGTAACCATTCTATGAGTTTGAAGCAAGCATCAAAACTGTCAGTTAGTATAAAGCGAAGAGGGAAACGATTTAAATTAGACGCCCCTACTTCAGTAGAAACATTCTTATCGGCAATTATCTCTTGCTTCAGTTCTTCAAGTGTCAGAATATCCTTATACATACTTTATGATGATGTCAAGTGTTCTTACATCAGCGTTTTCGCATAAATCTGTCAGTAGTTCCTTCAAGATATCGCTTGAGGCCATTACTAATACACGTTTTGCTCTCTGACGTTTTTCTTGAATCTGGGATTCATCTTGTGGAGAGGTATGTTCTGTGTTTGTACCGCTGTCAGGCTCAGTCAAAACGAGTGTTTTGCCTTGTTCCTGCCCTCTGAGTTGTTCACGCTCTCGTTCCAATTCTTCTATTCGACGTTTTTGTTGTTCCTCTCGCATCGTGCGCAAAGAGTCCTCTACCTGATCTTCAGACCAAAGGCTATTTGTTCCTGCTAGATGTTCCTTTAAATACGTATAGGCACCATCTACTTCTTCGGTTTTTAAGGTTATGCGATCTAAGGATAGAAGATAAGCCGAAAAACCCTTTCTAAAACTATCGGCTTGCGGCAATAATAGATTTCCTAAATCAGTTCTTCTCTGTGATAGTCCTAACACGGCGGATGCCATCAACTGAGGTTTTTTAACGCTATCGGCCTCATTAACAACTTCCACGATATCGTTAATAACTCTTTTCAGATCTTCGTCATCAGTAGCATATTTTAATGACCACAATGGATAGCCAACAGACTGAACATATTCATGTTGCATAGTCCACCGCGCATCTTTCAAACTGCTGATTTCAATGTCGCCCTTTAGCTTTTTAAGACCAAATACGCTAACTAACAGCTTACTCAATTGTCCTGCTTCACGACTTTCGAGTTCAAATTCTAATTTGGAGGACACTTTGTCTTTTGACCAAGCGTCAAACAGCTCCACCACATCATCAACAAGATGCCCTGCAGAACGTGGTTTACCATTTAGATATATTTTATCAATATAAGGACGAAGGGCAAATGCCACCATTGCCATTGGTGCAATAGTCTTGAATAAGCCATATGGAGGTTCTGTAAGACCTTTCAATTTCTCACCTAGATTGAATGACTGATTTTTATTTGTATGAGCAAAAGCCGTTTTTACGTACTCAGCAACTAACCATAGTGGATGTCTCTTATCACAATCCATTTTCCAGTTCAAGTGTTCGTCCACACTGTCTTGAAGCAATAGCTCAACGTGTTTATATTGAGCATTGAGTTTTGCAAGAATTTCTGATCTGGAGTTATAGTTTAATATTGCTTGTACTGCAGTCTTTGCCGATTGTTCCTTCCAGTATGTTGTTGACTTCTTTTCCAGGATTGAGGGTAAGGACTCTGGACCGCTAGTAAAAATAGAAGGCAACACCTCCATATTGAATGTACTTGTGATCCTATTACCATTTGCAGCCAATCGCTTTCCGTTAACATAGAAAGAGACATTACCGCTTCTAATACGCATAAACCATTCTGCGATAATCTCTGTAGAGTTTTTTGTATAGGTTTGTGTTTGGTTTACCAACGAGTGGCGTTGGGCACATGTTGCATTCGCTTGATATTCAATAAAGCGCTCATAATTTTTTTCTCCCAAAGCCGTATCTAAAACCACGAAGCATACTGTTTTAAACCGTTCATCGGTTGTATTCTTTGCTGCAATTGTTTTGAGTTCGGCTAATTCTTGCTCAGTCTTGCCAACAAGATAAGCTACACACAATTGATGACCTGGTGTATGTCGTCTCAAGCTTTCCACTTTATTTAACAAAGTGTATTCATTAGATGATAATGACAAGAAATCACAATTAACTGGTCTGAAAACTTGTGAAGCAAACGAATTCATTAAAACAAAGCCTGTTTTGTTGAATTTCGCTACTTGCTCTGCACTCTGATAAGTGGATGTGCGTAAATCGTCTTTAATCTTCAGTATCTCGTCTGGTGGCAGTGCAGTAAACAATATGGAGTAATTGCCGTTTGGTTGGCGTTGGATTATGCTCTTTTCATTGAACCAATCCAGTATCTCAATGAGTCTGTCATATATCGGTGTCCCTTCAAACAATAGAGCGATATTCTCTTGTGATGGAGTTACCGTATCATCATTAGCTCGGTTGTTCAACGCATTGAGCAGCAGTATTCCCTTGAATACAGCCACTGTATCCTTACCTTCTTCATCAACGGCAAGATGGTGGCTATTGTATCGTTCTGTCACTGCCCCATATTCCTGAGTGCGTTCTTCAAAGAATGATTGAACGTAATCCCACAGATAATCAGCAGTAATAACTTTACCTTCAGAATACGCTTCTTCGCTATCAAAGAAAGCTTTTACGCCATCACTTGCCAAAAAGTCGAATACCGAGCGGCTGCTGGAACCTGCCACTATGGCAAAATATGTTGCTAAATTCGCTGTAGCAGGATGTAAAGGAAATAAGTTTGAAAGATCTCTATATGTTTGCTCTGGATCTGAACTTGAGGTGGTGAATTTTTCTATAAGTTCTCTGTGTTTATCGCAAAAATCATCCTGTCTCATATTATATAATCCATAATGCAGTATCTTGAATTTTTTGGACATAATGCGGTAGGCAGAGACAGGCGCCATATTATACACAAAATAGTTATATCTCCCCATTGTTTTGTTCATTGCCTCGTTATCAAGTTTAGAAAACACTGAGGGGTGAGAAATAAATAAGAAGTAGCTGTCATTTTCCACCTTATTTAGAGTTTCTTCTACTTCTTGAAGCAGTGTGAAGATGCGAAGTGCCAATTCCGAAGTGCCAATCTCAGTAAACTCATCCCAGATAAGCAGCAGCCCAGTATAACCAAGATCTTTTGCCCTAAGTTCATTTTGCACCTCTTCTAACCACTGTGGTAGTACATTATTCTGCAAATTGATAGAGTAACCGCCTGCATTGAGCGCCTCATTGACACGGCTGAATACTTCAGTATCGCATTCGTTCAGTCTTTTCCTTAATCTTTCTATGCCTGGTGCAACGCTTTTTAATAGTTCATTCTGCGAAATTAGCATCTCCCAAAAGCTTGGTTGGCTTTCAATGTGACTCACATAACTCTGGAAGTCGGTGGGAACTGTGATTTCGATTTCTTCACGAAGCAAGGCATTCTTCACTTCCTTTTGGATTTGTAGTGATAAGTCTGCCTCACGTGAAATATATTGCTGCCCGTAAAGGTTTACAGGGAACAACCGCTTGTTGCGCCTTAATTCTAAGACACTGTTTTTCAACATGGCATATTTCTCTTCACGATATTCATCATTGACAAACTCCTCTACGTTTTCTATTGGGTCGCAAAGCAGATGTTTCAAGACGGAACCTGCATGACTTTTGCCAGATCCATATGTTCCTGAAATCCATATAGAACGATGCTTGTCTTGGTCATTATTGCGCACAGCTGCCACGGTTTGTCTCAGCAGGTTGTTAAATAGATCGTTTGCTATAAATGTTTTCCAATCATCAGGTGCTTCTGCCTTAATGTTATATGCCGGACGCATTTGTCGGAGCGTCACAATATCATTGTATTTTGTTGCCATAGTATTGGTTTTGACGGTTAGAATTTCAATATGTCTAAGCTGGTGATATCATCACGAAGTGTTATACTGTCAAGTCCCATATTGAGCTCTGCAGTAAGAAGCCTGTTCTGAGCTGCATTGAGTGCGCGGAGTGTTTTGAAGAATGTATTTTTTGATATTCCCAACACCTTGTTTGGCCCTGTCGTGCTTTCATCTTTGTAAAAATCGGATATGCGAAGGGAGCGAACACCTTTTTTTTCTGCATACTTATATAGAGAATAAGCAAGACCTGTAGGTGTTATGTATTCATATTCAGACCTTCTCAAAGTCTTCTGACTATCATCATTGGCATTATAAGATAGCAATGGTCCGATAGTTGCATTACGAATTGTCTGTATGAATGCTGATGCAGCATTCTTTGCTGTGCTTTCAGATTGAGTATAGCCTTGTTCGACAATAAGCGAAGCCATTAGTTTTGCATCATACTCATGATTAGTCGTAATGTTATTGGCAAACCATTCAACGATAAATGAGTGATAAGCCAGGTTAGTAAGTATGACTTCCCATACTAATGAAACATCATCCATAAAAATGTCACAAATGACGTTACCTAATGGAGTCAACTTTGAGTGTGCATCAATTATCTCGGCATCTTTTAACCACGCTTTGAATCCTTCTTCTTGCGGCTTTGCCAAACTGCTGCTACCCCAGAAGTCATCACCTAACTCCACAAATTCTTGAAGCCAAGCTTCGCGAAGTCCAAAGGTCTTATAACCCTGTACTTTTGCGTTAATCTTTTTATCCATATCGTTTATCATTCTTATACTATCAGCTGCGATACATCCTTTATCATGTGAGGTAATACACTTTAGGCAATGTACGCATTTTGTTTTGTCAATATTTAAATTAGGATATATGCTGAGAGCTCCAGTAGGGCAATCAACCTCACATACTTCACATTGTACACAATATGTACACTTGTAAAGTACTCGTTTAAGGTATAATATGAATTGCTTATCGTGTGTACCATAAACTATCAATGTGAAGTCTTGTCGACATTTATCATACAAAACTTTGAAATCATATATGCTATCCTTGTATTTCAAAGAACCGTTGTCTTCACTATCGCCAATACGGACTGTATATTCACAGAGCGCATGAAGCCAATGATATAAATCAAAATTTGACTCTTTTACAATGGCGATAAAACTATCCTGTTTTTCAATAAATGTCACATTTTTATTGCCCAGAGCTTTGTTGCCGATTGCTTTTATCTTCCATCTGCGTTCTCGCAAATATCCTTCAATATCAGATATCTTTCGACTAACAGCCCAATCTTTGATTCTATCTTCGAATGGTTTAAGTTCGGACTGATATTTAATCCGAATTATCATATCATCCCAAGATGTGGAGAATGGACATATAATACAACCGACTCTTGCCTTTCCCTCACGATAAGCTTTATTGATGGGCAATTCATATTGAAACAGATAGAGAAATATCTCAACAGTATTCCAATTCAGTATTGGATGGGCATTATGGATCGTAGTATGTTTACCTTGACCTATTCTTGGATAGTTTGACCTCCTGGTGCTTTCCTCTGCTCGCACTCCATCAAAAGTTAGCACTTTAGCTTGCTTGCCATCTTCTTTTTTTAGCAGTCTATATAAAGGTGCTGTCTTCATGATAGAACAACACCACCGATGAGAATCACTCGGAGTACCAATCTTATCCCAGTAATCCAAAACGGAGGCATGGTTTCTAGCCATACGGAACCTAAGGTCTGGAAAGCGTTCGTGGTAAAGTCTCTGTACCTCTTCATATAACTCAAGTGAAGGAGGTAACTCATAGCCAGTATCACTATAGATGACCTCAAAGTCTGTACTTGGCATAGCTCTGGTACACAGATCGAGTACTACCTGAGAGTCCTTGCCGCCAGAAAAGGAAGCCAAGAAATAATCTATCTTGGTGGTCTGATATATTTTGCGCCCCTGCTCTTCTGCTGCATCAAGTGGCATAATGTCAAACGAATCGCAGTCCTCCTTCACGATAGCCATCTTTTGCTTGCGTTTAGCCTCGATCCGCCTTACTAGAGCTTCATAGTCCATCTGGTTTGATGCCACTCGGTTTGTACTCTTGCGCGCTTTGGCATATTGATTGAAGGTCTCGTAAATGAATTCGATGGCTTCACTTTCCAGCGTAAACATATTCTCCTTGTTACGCTTTATCATCTTTGCCATATTTACGGGTTTCAGGCCTACCTTGATGTCTGCTATACTCTCTGCCAACACAATGGTAGCAGCATCATAGATGTTGGCACCTTTAGCCTCGAACATTAGTTCACCTCTATACCAATATTGCTTGTTGATAGCCCACATCAGTGGTTCTTTGCATCGTGGGTATTTCCATCCTAGCTTATCAAGCCCAAGTAAATCGAGTTCCTCGTAGAACACAGGCCGCGGTGATACACCAAGCGTGCCTTCCACGATACGAGTGTGCAATAGCACTCCTCCAGTCTCTTTGTCCCACGTTATCTTATACATTTTTCCTAATTCTTACTAATTCCGATAATTCAACCTCTAGTAGCTCTGCTATCTTGAGATACGTTTCCATTGGAGGCTGTGAAGAGTTGGTGCACCATTTTGACACAGTGGTGGGCGCACAACCTAATTGCTCTGCAAGCCACTTGTTGGTTCTCTTCTTCTCTGCAAGAACCACTTTGATGCGATTGATGTCTTTGTCCATCGTTATTATTTTATGTTATGTTGCAAAGGTAATCATTTTCAGCGAGAAACGGTGCAGAATATTACTTAAATTAGCAAAAGCGTTCACTTTATTGCCCTCCTGACCACTTTTTGATAGGGAAAAAGGCAGTTTGGTTCGCACCTTTACAAATAATAAAGCTATGTATCCCACAACGAGCACCTCACTTTTGTTAGGCTGATAATCATAGAAACCGGACCATTTTGACGGTTTTTGGTTCTATCGGTGATTAGGACTACCATCATTCAAGGGGGAGCTTGCTCCACCGAAAAAAGGGTTATAAAAACGAACAAAGGGAAGGGAGTTTATAAAAACTCTTAGCCTAATAAGAGTTAACTTTCGTTAACACTTTTGACTGCCTCTCCTGAAGGAGTTCCTACGGGGAGCAAGCTCAGGCAGATGAGGGTACAATACTCGCCAAGGGATGCCCTTTTGGTCCTATTTTTTTCTCATGAATCATCCTCGATAAGTTCAAGGTCAAAGTCATCGATGAGCTGCTGAAGGGCAGGATTTCGTTCAATCATTCGGGCCAAAACCATCTGCTTGGTCTCCTGCATCAGGAGGAAATCTGAGATGTCAAGACCCGCCTCACGTTGTTCGTTGGTCGCCATCTGATCCAACACGTCAGAGATTGTGACACTCTTGCAGATGGGTTCAAGGATTTTCGATTTCTCGATCCATTTCTCTATAGCTCCAAGATCTGGCATGAGAATCACATCCCTTCCACGAAGCACTTGCATCGCATCTTCATTGAAACATCCGTTCTTACCTCCCGTTGCCAGCCAGAGAAAATCTGGCATGAAGTGCGATGCTATCAGACAGGTCTTTTCGCTCTCCACCAACATGACTGTGGAAGATGATTTGGTAAGCATATGCTCACCGAACAGGCATTGCTTCAGATTGAAATCAGGTAGTTTCAATTCTGAATGCACCCAGCTGACCTGCGGATGTGGTTCTTTGATACGATGCCCGTCCTTGGGATTGTAGCCCATCATCTTTCCTGCTCGGACATTTCCCTCTATGTCAACTTGCCAATAGACAGCAGCTCCTCCCCATTTCTTGACGGTACCAACCATGTAGCGTTCAATCTGATTGTTGGCACCCTCCTTCCCGATAGTCCCGCACAGGAATTGGTACAAGGGATTCATGCCGTAATGGGAAAGTGTCTTTCGCATGAGGTCAGCCGGGATATAAGACGGAGCAACAGGCTCGGCCTTTGTCCTATTCTGTGCAATGGTCTTGATGCTCCTCCAGTCGTCATCATTCTTGGGTTTCATATCCGGCTTGTCCTGGAACAAATCCTTTGGCGTATAATGGTAACCACATGAGTCCTCATGGTCACATCGTCCCACATAATCGGGAAAGGTTATCTTTCCCTCCTCATCGATATATCTGACAAAGCATTGCTTCCTGCCACATTGGGGACAGGTCAGTTTGCTGTTTCTGCCTGACTTATATTTCTGAAGATGAAATCGGTAAGTGCTCATGATTATGTTCCTTTCTGGGCTATTGAATTTCGACCGTTTCCACTTTGGAACTTTACACTTTTACACTTTCGAAAGTGTAAAGTGTAAAATGTATCGGGTGTACTAGAGTATTTTTCGGTAGGTGCCATGACCTGTTTTCTGAAGGGTTCGCTCCACGCACATCTTCGCAAGATTCTTCTTGACGGCACTCTCACAGAGTCCTATATCAGCTCCAGCCTTGATAGCATCTGCTGTAGTGAAATCTGGTTGAACCCCATCCAAGAATGATTTCTTTAGCGGTGACATGGACTCTTTCTGGACTTGTGTCTTGATTTCCTGATACGAAAGTTCCAGATAGTCATACAGACGAATGGCTGCTTGAACGGAGCGCACATCAATGTGCTGCATGTGGATCTCGTCACAAGCCCATCCTAGTAGTTGAAACACCAGAGCAAGTCTGGCCACGTTGGAGTCTGCTTTCATCACCCGGCTTTCAATGAGTCTTTCGTCCTCTATCATATTGACTTGCTCGATGAGGGTATTTTTCCATTGGGCAAAGTATTGATAGGCTTCGGCGCTCATGTCAAGGACTTTCGGCATGATGATTCCTTTCTCGTCAAAATCAGGCTCAATGGAAAGCAGCTTATCTATCACCTGTTTCCATTTCCGATATACACTACCAACCCGATCATCTTCGCGCAATCCTGCATCCTGAATCAGTTGCATCTTGGGAATTTCACGACTCTTCGGATGAAGGAACAGGATGCGGTCAATCAATCCGCTTGACACATTCTCCTTGGTGAAGAGTTCCCCGATGCGCTGCGTCTGGGTGGTACCGACAATATTGATACATGGATGGGGGATGATGATTGGAATGGGATTGCTGCAACGGGACACCTTCAAAGGCTTTCCGCTGTATGCGGTGAGCAGCTGGGTTAGCAATGGGCTGTCATTGTATCGACAGAAACTCTTGAAGAACCCCATTATTTCATCCACTAGGATGACGATGCCACGCTGGTTGTCGTTATGGATTCGCATCATGGCCTCCTGAGTAAGGTCAGAGAGGATGGTTTGAATGAGAACAGGTTTGTTCTTATCAAAGGCATCACCATCCCTGGCTCCAGCATTCTGCTCTGCATAGCGTTTGTTCTCTTCAATGAACCTACTGACCTGAAGGAAGTCATGTTCTTGAAGTGGACGATACGCATAGTCAAGTGGCGGGGTCTTGCCCTGCCCTGGCCTTCCTATCAGGATGACATAAAGGGCAGGGCTGCTTCTCCATGATCCACGGATACGTATCTGGCAACTGTTTCCGATGGCCGTAGCTGCAGCCGACAGCATACTCATTGCCAGATATTCCATATTAAACTGCTCAATATTGGTGACATCGAAGATGATGCCCTGCAATTTCTGAGGAAAGGCATCAAGGGGAAGACCAATGTCTTTCAGACCTATAGCCTCCCGTCGGATTCTGTTTGATAGCGCCAAAACACTTGGACACCCTTGATTAATCCCTACCATCATCGCCAAACGGTTTGTTCTGGACTCCGAGAATCTTGTTCACATCAGATTCACGATACTTCACCTTGGAGCCTACCTTGACAGGTTTCAAGTAGCCCTTCTTGTCCCAATGCCATAGGGTGGCATCACAGACTCCAAGGCGTTTCTTGGTTTCTTCTTTCGTCAGCAGACAGTCCTCCTTGTTGTCTTGCATGGCCGTTGCTACCTCATTGACCGCACGACTTATCAGCTCTTCTGAGAAGTTGCGCAAGTCCTCACCGGTAATCTCCAACTTAATGTTTGCATTGCCTGCTGAAAGAATTGACATAATATCAGTCATAGCTATACATGAGCCACCAGATTTTTGACCCTCTCATCTTGGTGGCATTATAGATGAAAAAGCCACCGCTCCATTTGGAACGATGGCGCAAAAGTATAGCTAAAAATAACTGATTTTCAATGATTTACGCTTCTCATATTTCGGCGAAATGAAAAGCGAAATATAAGAAATAGAATAAAGCCTAATATCGTTTAATCTGCATCTGAACTCGGCTTGGATTCCTCGATTTGGATGTTTGACTGGAGCATCGCTTTGATGTTGTCAATGGTCTTTCTCTCGATATTGGAAGTCAATGTCAGATTACCCGACTTATCAAAGATTTTGCGAAGGGCTATCTGGAAGTTCCGGGTGCCTTTCAGGTCTATCGTCGGCACAAGCTCCTGAAGGCGTTTGTGGAATGTCGTGGCATCACACTTGTCCAGGTATTCCAACTCTTGCAGTGCTGCATACAGATATGTCAGATCTGGAGCGGAATGCTTTAATGCGAGAATACGCTTGATGTTCTGAAGAACTTCAGCTTTGTCGTGGCACAGCAGATAATCCTCAAATTGCACTTTGGACAGAGGGGTTGTTTGGCTTTCTTCTGGAACAGGAGACGGGACACTTTCATCTTGATTGATGCTGTCAATAACGTTATCTGTGAATTTTCCATGATCAATCAGTGCCTTTTCCTTTCGGTATTGTTCCCAATCCTCCTTTGTCCGCATCTTGTTTTTGATGCTACCGTTGATGACATAGTTTATCAGGAACTTGTAAATCCATTTCGTTGCTCTTCCACAGTTGGGATCATTAATGTCGGCTTCCAATCGCTCGACCATCGTTTCATAACACTTGCCGTAATAAAGCCACGAAAGCAAGCAAGGAACTACTGACGAGTTTTCCACATTATGAAACTCATCTATCAATTGGGCTGCTAGTCCTTCATCTGCGATAAAAGAGTCAAGTTCTTGTTCTCCTGGCACAATATCCCCATGTATTTCGGTTCTTGATTTCGCCATTAACATAGGCGTCATTTTAATACCCAAGGCATAAATGCGCTGAATGCTTTGATACGATTTGCTATTGATGTCTGCGACAAAAGCATCGTACTCATCTTGATGGGTATCAAGCCAAGCCTTGACCTCTTGCTTGAATTTCTCAAAGTCTTGTTTTGCCATACTCTAATCCAACGTGAGTTCGATTATAGTTAATTGAAATTTAGGAGCATAGAGGTTAATTTTGCAAAAGCAAGAACCAACCACTATGTTTACCGAAGACAAAAATAGAGAAATTATTTCAATGTAAAAGGATTTCAGCAAGAGTTTTGGCAATGTTGCTAAATATGACCCATTTGGGTATTGTGTATGTCATGACATGACTATAATTTTGCAGCAACTTTAAATCTACTTATTCATACTATTTTTTTTACAAAAAGGCATTTCGTTGCGAAACGGAGTGCTATTTTTCTAATACATCTGAAGCCACATGCATGTTAAGCGGATTCAAAGGTAGAAAGAATCATGGGGATAGCCAAATATATAGTGATAAATGTTTCTCTGTGTTTCACTGAAACGCACAGAAACGTCCATGACAATCTGAAGACTTTAAAAATGCTCATTTTTATATATCGCTGAAATCCACATACTTAATTATATGTTTTAGGGGCTGCGACAAAATTTGACAGCTTAGTGAAACACAATGAAACAACAAATATTTCTTAGTGCAGAAAGACTTATGTAATTTTGAACCCATCTTAAATCTAATTTATTCATACTATATTTATTTTTTGAAGGCACTCCATTGCGAAATGGAGTGCTAAATTCATCAATAAAATCACTAAAAAGGTTGTAGTGTTGCAACCATATCTAATTTTTTATATCTTTGCGCCATCAATTGATTCAATTATACCCGTATGAAGTATCTTACAATCAAAAAGGCTCTGGCAGCATGGCAAGAGATTCAACCATTGTCGGAGAAGGACCGGGAGAGGCTTAGCCGCCGCTTCACTGTGGACTTCAATTACAACAGCAACCACCTCGAGGGCAATACGCTAACCTATGGGCAGACTGAGATTCTTCTGTTGTTTGGCAAGGTGATTGGCGAAGCCGATGTGAGAGATGTGCAGGAAATGACTGCTAGCAACGTTGGATTGAAGATGATGGCCGAAGAGGCTCGCGTAAAAGAGATACCACTGACGCAGAACTTCATCCGTACGCTGCATAAGACACTGCTGAGGGAGGACTATACGGTGTATCGAGATTTGCCTGGCGGCGTACAGACAAGTTACGTGATACATGCTGGACAGTATAAGACACGGCCTAATAGCGTGATTACACGATATGGTGACCGATTTGAGTATGCCTCACCCGAGGAGACGCCTGGTTTGATGACCGACTTGGTGGACTGGTACAACGCATCTGAACAGGAAGGAAAACTCTCGCCAGTAGAACTGGCAGCATTGTTCCACTATAGATACATCCGCATCCACCCCTTCGAAGATGGCAATGGACGCATCGCCCGACTGATGGTGAACTTCATCTTGGCCCGTCACGACTATCCGATGATTGTAGTCCGTAGCCGCCAAAAAAGTGAGTATCTGGAAGCTCTACACCAAGCAGACCTCGAAGTGGGTCCCATCCCAAGCGATGGAGCCCATGCAGAGTTGAAAGACATTAAGCCATTCCTGAAGTATTTCAATGGACTCGTGGCCAGGGAGGTGTATAATGATGTGCTGTTTGTGAGCGAGAGGGATGAGAATGTGTGGTGGTATGATGGAGAACGGATTTCATTCAGGACTCCAAACTACACAAAGATTCTGAATGCCATGCGAACAGAGCCCACACTGACTTTGGCCGACATGAAGGAAGTGACAGGTATCAGCATTACCGCTATCCAAAAGCTCCTCGACCAATTGATTGACAAGAAGTATGTGGAACGGGGCGAGAAGGATGGTAGCTGGAGAGTATATCTGACACAGTGAAACAGATGTTAATGATTAATCTAGAGAGTTGTGGAAACAAATTATTTAGGAGCTTATCTTGAAGGAGCATTTCGGGCAGCAATAGCGTCTGGTTTTATAAATGGAAAAATCTCTGAGCAACAAATAGATATTATGAAAGAAGCTTTCTCGAAGTCCAGAGAATATGAGATTGAACATTTTGCTATCTTACCCGAAAAGAAAGAAGAGCTGAAACGCCAATGTAAGCTATGGCTGGAAGCGACAACTCAAGGGATAAAAGATGAACTGAGAGCTCAAGGAAAATTGTTGTGAGATAGATAATGAGTAGACTAATAGGCTCACCGAGAATTCCTCGGTAGGGCTTATGGTCAGTGTTGAATTAATCCGATATCTTGACCATTTGCTTCATTTTAATAGGCATTAAAACGATGCAAATCGATTAAATTAGGGAATGATGCAACTATGTTTTGACAAGAATTATCCGGAGAGGTTTTATGAATTTTGTTTTATAGAAAATACCTAACTTTATAAACCAAACTTAATAAAATCACACGATTCTTATTAAATATAATTTATAAGAGTATCAGTAAAGATGTCATCAAACAATGCCTGGTCAGTAAGCAACGCGAGGTGGACCATTGCAATTGAAGACGTGTTGAACTAATCCAACAACTTGACCAGGTCTTTCTTCATTTCCTCATCAATGTCCCTATATCGCTGGAAAGCTTTGCTGCCTTCCTTATGACCAGATAGGGCAGAAACAAGGTTTGGGTCTTTGACTTTTCTGTAAATGTTACCAATGAAAGTCCTACGTGCCATGTGGCTACTGGCGACTTCATAAATGGGACGCTTTACCTCCTCACGTGTCAGAGTGTCTAACGTGGTAACAATCCGATCAATGCCAGCAAGTTTGAAAAACTCCTTGATGGCCTTATTGTATTTCTGCTCAGAAATAAAAGGAAGGAGACCGGGACCTTCAAAATCCTCGTAGCGTTTAAGAATCTCTTTCGCTCTCTCGTTAAGCGGAACACGAACCGTTAAGGGTCGTCCTTCTTTAGTTTTCTTGGGAATATACTCAATAGCACCATTGACAATACTCCGTTTTGTCATTCTGTAGAGGTCGCTAACGCGGCAGCCGATGACAGACTGGAAAATGAAGATGTCTCGCTGAATGGCAAGTTGTGGCCGTGCAGACAAATCCGCGTTCCAGATCTTCTCCCTCTCGTCTAATGATATATAGACGGGTGTACCATACAGGCACTCTTCAATGGGGAATTTGTCAAAAGGACGATTAGTAGTCTTTCCATTCTCATAACACCACAAGAAAAACGTCCTGATGCGTGAGAAACAATCAATCAATGTGTTCTTGCCTCTTGGCTGCGGGGTTCGCTTTTCAGGTATGTCCTCGTAGATTTGAGGGTACTTCTCAAAGTACTTATACTCATTCTCAAAGAAGTCCCACATATCTGCAAGCGTTTCCCTGGTTACTTCGTTCACGTCAAGAACAAAATCTTTCCTGTTTCGCTTGGTTTTCTTGACATATAGCTCATATCGGAGCATGGAACGTTTAACCACCCTGAAATTCTTCTTACGGACTTCAGAAAGACGGTGTTTCTCCAGGAATTCATCGAAAAGTTGCTCAAAGGTTTGTTTCTTTTCTCCTTCTGGAGTGAATTTGTCGGGGTTATAGTATCTGAATAGGGTGGCTTTGAGCCAGTCCTTATCCAGGTTGTCCTTGTCCCGGTCATATTCCCTCTCGATGAAGCCTTTGAGTTTACGGAGTTCTTCATTGGTCTCTGTACGAAGCTTTGAATCACAAATAGCCTTTGACTTGATACACTCATTTTTCTCGTCCCATAAATTAGGATTGATGGTGAGTTCTGTCTGGGCAACTGAATCCAACCTTCTGCCATCCCTTAGGCGCAAATATATGGTAGCTGTCGATTCCGTGTCATACCGTTTGGCCGATTTCTTGATAATAAATGTAACTTTCATGTTTTTTTCTGGTTGTTGGGATAGTGTGTAAATAGCTTTATACAAAGGTAATACTTATCCTAAAAATGACCAAAATTTTTTCCCCACATTTTCCCCACATCTGCTAAAAACCTTGCAAAACGCTTAAATGCGCTTAAACCCGAATGTTTTTGTAAAACACTGTAAATCAATGAGTAATAAGCAAAATTAAGGGGCTTTCAATTTCATGGAATTTAAGCGGTTTTAATATTTTCAATTGCGGCTCTGGGTACTTTTTAAAACCATTTAAAATCTCGCAAGATGCTGATAATAAAGCGCTTGCGAGATTTTTTCTTTTGTATGGGGTGTTAATTTGCTCCACATTTGCTCCACAAGTCCTGACAAGAAAAATGTGTATTGTGTTAAATAATACCAATAAAGAAGGGATTGTTCCATTTTGTTTCCTATCATTACAGGTGGATATATACAATTATTGCATCAAGATATAAAAACAACGTATTAAGGTATTGTTGTCTTCCTTAGTGTTTTGATTTCATGTTCTTAAATGCCAAACGAGTCTATCACATTGGCATATTTGGCTTGCCATATATTGAATTCTGACCATTCAAAACATTTTCTTTATCTCATCTGGCTTATAAGATTGGATTTTTTTCTATATTTGCATGTGATAACATAGAAACCAGAGAAGATGAAAAAATGGTTAATGCTATGTGTGGTGATGTTCAACTTCGTCACCGCAGCATTCTCGCAGAACGCCAAGGCTGTGCTTATCGCAGACAGTCTGACAAGGGTCTCGCTTTATGACAATAACGGTTGGGGAGGCACACCTTTGGCATGGACATTGCAAGAACATCTCAATGAGGTGGCCTCCAATGATGACCTCGTGGCATTGGCTCGTAGTCATCGAAACGGTGCCGCTCGTGCCGTGGCATTCAGACTACTGCTGGCACGCTGTGACAGTCGCTACCGCGACATCCTCTATTGTTCACTTAATGACACGACGAGTTTCCGTGAGCAGGGTTTCGACATCATTGGTTCAACCAATGTTGCCAACTATATGGTGAATGCTGTGACCCAACATTGGGATTTTCAAAGTCTCAGAGATAGCATTTACCTGGACAGTCTTATCCGCAGCGAACCCAAGTTGATGGAAACTGCTCCGCATCTTTATAATACCTTGGTAAAAAGATCTACAGTGAGAGATTTTCGCCGCATCTTTACGCAGAAAGACAGTGTCACCCTTGACAGTATGCTCTTCTTCACTCCCAATATGCAACACATCGACCGGCTATATACGATTCTCGAGGAACTACCCGCAGAAGAATGCTACTACGAGCGGCTGCACCAGATGTATTATGACGAAGGAATTGCTGAAGCATTGCCGAACCTCTGCCGCTACCGGCGCGAAGAAGATAAGGCAACTGTAATCGAGTGCCTGTTGGAATACTCCAAAGGACTTGACAAGGAACATGTTCGAAATGGCCCGGAGGGCAGAACCAACCAAGGCCTTGAGGCTGTGTCCATCTGGCCCGACCCTGCATTTCTCCCTGCGCTTCGTAAAGTGCGCGACTTCGAGGTATCACGCAAACACTATAACTATGGTCGTATCCGTCTCTTCTATCTTGCACTGATGGCCTATGACGATGAAAACTCATACAACTTCATCGACGAAACCCTACGCATGACCGGCAGGAACAAAACCACCCAGAAATATCATCTGGAGTTTTTCCATAAAGCCTATGAGACGAATCCGAACTTCCGCTATGAATCTCTCCTAAAGAAATATGACAAAATCCCTTGATTGATTCTTTGATTGCGGTGAAAGGCCCGTCACATGTGAGGAAGGAATGACAAGCGTCCCAAAAACAAAACTTCATCTTATGAAAAGAAATATTTTATTTTGCATATTGTTTACAGGCCTATTATTATTAGCGGGGACTCAGTATGGATTCTGTCAATACAGCAAAAGTATTATGAGCTAGCGGTTTGAAAAAAACTTAGAGCCACGTTTTTGAGGCTTATCATTGGGCATGGTCCTACACTCTTTAAGAAGCATTTATATACTCCAACTTACCTATTCATCCATAATTGTGATTAAATTGTTGCGCACAGGCAACATTTTTTTGAAAAAACGCTGTTTGTGCGCAACAATTTTATTACTTTTGCGTCGGTAAAACAGAAATCGTATGGATTCGTTATTTAGAAAAAGTGACAGACTACTGGCTAATACCCAGACGGAGATTATTCGTGACAAGATGAATGAGATACACTGGAATGCCCAGCTTGTCACCATTATGGGAGCTAAAGGCGTGGGCAAATCCACGCTCATCAAGCAGTATCTAAAGCAGAAGTATGGACTCGGCGACCGCCGCATACTCTATTGTTCAGCTGATACTATAGATTTCTCTATGCGAACACTTGTGGGGTTGGCAGAGGAATTTGTAATTCGAGGTGGCGAACTATTGGCAATCGATGAGATTCATAAGTACAAATCTGGCACAACTGACTGGAGTCGTGAAATCAAAGAGATCCATGAATTGTACCCCGACTTAAAACTGATTGTCAGCGGGTCATCCCTTCTTCGTTTAAGGGAAGGAGATGCTGACCTCTCTCGTCGTGCTGTCAAGTACACGATGCCTGGACTTTCATTCCGCGAGTCACTTCGTTTCTATCATGGGCTGAACTTCAAACAATGGACATTGGAGGACGTACTGGCTCATCCATATGATTTGTGGCATGAGGTTTCTTCAAAGTGCAAACCTGTTGCCCTGTTCAAAGAGTATTTGGAAAAAGGTTACTATCCCTTCTTATTGGAGGGCGAAGGCGAATACTACACCAAGATTGAGCAGGTTGTGAACTACATTATTGAAACTGAACTACCTCAAATTTGCAAAGTCGATGTGGCTAATGTCAGAAAATTGCAGGCTCTTATTGCTCTTATCTGTAGTGAAGTTCCATATGAACTGAATGCAAATAAGATTGCTGCCGCCATTGAGATCGGACGTGACACAGTGGTAGAATATCTGAAATATCTTGGTGATGCAAAAGTGCTCAATCTGTTATATTCGGATAAGAAAAAGATTGGCAAACTCTCTAAGCCGGATAAAGTCTATTTGGAGAATCCAAATATTCTTTATGCATTGACACCCACAAAGGCTGAAATTGGGACGCTACGTGAAACTTTTGCAATATGTAGTCTTTCAGAAAACCATATCGTAGAATATGGTAAGGCGCAAGGCGATTTCAAAGTGGATGCCAAATACACTTTTGAGATAGGAGGACGCAGCAAGGGCTTTTCACAGATTGCAGGTGTGGTGAACTCCTACATCTTTGCTGACGACTGGGACATGCCTGATGGCGCAAAATTGCCATTATGGATGCTTGGATTCCTATATTGAGGTAACGAGAGTCAATAAATAGTCACTACTGTCCGGATTAGATAGTAGTGACTGTTTATTGTATCCTGCTGTATCATAATGGTCTTGAGATTTAGAACAAAAAAACTGAGCTTTCCCACAGATTTTCGTTCATAAACGACATTTTTAATCAAGAGGCACAGAGGTTTGGTTTGTCGCTTTGCTATATATGCGCAATGCGAACTAAACTTATTCATCTTTCGCTAGAATTAAAAATACTTGCTGGCGAAAGGAAAAAGTGTTTTCTTTTGGCCAGCAAGAATCTTTGGTCACAATTCCAATGATGGCAGGCTGTTGATGGCATCCTCTTTCAGTTTGTCAACAGGTGGCGAGGGTTAAAAAATTAGCCGCGCATTGGGATTGTCAACATTTTGGGTTATCTTTGCATCGCAATAACAATGGCGGTGACAATTAAAGACTGCCTCAGATGTAATTGAGAGCATAATCTTCATTTTTTAAGGACACGATGAACCTTTTAATCAGATAAGGAATATGACGATTATAGTAAACAAATCGAAAATCAGGATTTTCAGCGGTGCAACGGTCGGTGACGCTGTGCTGCGTTGGGCTGTGCGCAACAGGTTGGATATCAGTAAGGTTTCCTCAATCCAGGTCACCGACAAATGGGGACATCCACTGGATAATGCGGCCCCCTTGAGTGAGAATCAAATTATAAAAATAATAAACCCGTGATGTTATGAAAAAGTTGTTTTTTTCCATCGTGACATTAGTTTTGGTCTCGGTCTGTGGCACAGTTCATGGTGAGACCGTCAGGATTTTGTCAACCAATGATATGCACTCGGCGATTGAGAAGATGCCTCAACTTGCCGCTATCGTGGACAGCATGCGGGCAATTGACCCGTTTTTGCTGGTCTTGTCGGCAGGAGATAATCGCACTGGCAATCCTTACAACGACCTCTACCAGCCTGTCTCATATCCCATGATCTCAATGATGAACCTTATCGGGTTTGACGCGTCGGGCTTGGGTAACCATGAGTATGACTCCAAGGTTGAAGGCCTTGCCCGGGTAATCACGTTGTCCAATTTCCCGTACCTTGCCGCGAACATCAGTTGCCCGCCCGAGACGGGGATTCAAGTGCGTCCTTATAAGGTCTTTGACGTCAAGGGCATTAAAGTGGGCGTGCTTGGCATCACACAGGTGGGAACTTTGGGCATCCCCGACACGAGCCCCGAGAATGTGACAGGGCTGACGTTCCAGCAACCCGAGGAAATTATTCCGCAGTATAAATGGCTCACCGAGCAATGCGATGTCAATGTCTTGCTGACCCATGTGGGCTATGAGGTCGATTTAGAGTTGGCCAAGCAGTTCCCGTACTATGATCTCATCGTCAGCAGCCACAGCCACACTCAACTTGAGGGCGGAGAAATTCACGATGGCGTTTTGATTACCCAGAACGGCTACCAGTTGCCACGCGTCACCCTCACGACCCTGGAGGTTGAAGGCGGCAAAGTGGTGAGCAAGAAAGCCGAGAACATCTATCTGAACAAGTCGCAGAGCCGCAGCGAGGCCGCCGATGTCCTGCTCAAACACTTCATGAGCAGTCCTGAATTTGAGCGCGTAGTAGCTCATTCCCAAAGTGACATTAACACTTATGACGCGCTGGGTGTGATGATGTGCGATGCGTGGTTAGAGGAATGCAATTGTGACATCGCCCTGGAGAACTATGGAGGCGTGCGCTATGACTACTTCCCCGCAGGCCCCATCACGGTAAAAGACATCCTTAACCTCGATCCATTCATGAACAGCCCGGTGGTGATGACCCTGAGCGGCAAAGAACTCAGTGACATGCTCATCGCATGCTTTAAGGCCGATCGCAACCGCTTCCCCGTCACCAGCGGATGCAGTGCCGTGGTGACCTATACCGACGACAGCAAGTCATCAATCAAGAAACTGGAGCTTTTTGACACGAATGGCAAGAAACTCAACATGAAGAAAAAGTACCGCGTGGTGACCAACAACTATGTGGCATCAATCGCCGATTCTCCCCGCGAGGACCAGGGTGAACGTGGAGCCATGACCACCAGCGACCTCATCATGCAATGGCTTGAGAAAAAAGGAACTGTCGACTACCAGGGTCGCTCCAGTTTTACCGAGAAGTATTGATCGCGATACTCTAGAACAACGGTTTGAGACCTGCCCTGGGTGTCAAGCAAAACAAAAGGTGCCGACAATCGACGATTGCGGCACCTTTTCTGTTTTCTGCTTCAATGCAGTGGCAGACGATTGATCGGGGGAGGGCGAGTGGCCGTGAATCTTCTATGGTTTCCGGTTAGTGGATAAGTTCAGGTTATTTGTTTACTTTTTTTATCTCTACTGGCTCATAAATCGGGAATTATATCTAAATTTGCGGGTTAAAGGAATTTTGTTTACTTCTTTTAGAGGCTAAATCGCTGAAATTTAACCAATAACCATATAAACTAGTTATCATGTATAAAATTGAAAACCATCCTATTCTTGACCTTCCAAAAGAAGAGTTTGTGGAATTTCAGTTTGAAGGGAGGACCGTTCGCGGCCAGAAAGGCAAAACCATAGCTGCCGCCCTTCATCAGGCAGGATTTGTTGTGCACAGCCACAGCACCTCGGGCCGCAACCGCAGTCTGGAGTGCGGTATCGGCAAGTGCGGTGCCTGCGAAATGCTCGTCGACGGCCAGGTGCGCCGCATCTGCATCACCAGCATCGACGGTGTGAAAGAGGTGCGCGAGATTCCCAAGGACTATATGCCCGAGGGCAAGGCCCGTGAAGCCAGTGAGACCAAGATTTACAAGACGACGGTTGCCATCATCGGCGGCGGCCCTGCCGGTCTGGCATGCCGTGAGCAGCTCACTGCACTGGGAATTCCCAACATCGTGGTGGACAACAATGCCACCGAGGGTGGTCAGTTCAATATGCAGACCCACCAGTTCTTCTTCTTTGAGAAAGAGCAGAAGTTCGGTGGTATGCGTGGTTTTGACATCGCCAAGACACTTGCGGGCGACAGCCACGACGGCATCCTGCTCAACAACACCGTGTGGGACCTGCTCGAAGGCCGCCGCATCGCCCTGAAGAATATCGTCACCCAGGAGGTGAGCTATATCGATGCCGACCATCTGGTAGTGGCAACGGGTGCCGTGCCCTTCATGCCCGTATTTGAGAACGACGACGTGCCCGGTGTTTACACCGCAGCCGTGTTCCAAAAGATGATGAACCAGGAGCATACCCTGCTGGGTAAACGCGTGCTCACCGTGGGTGCCGGTAACATCGGCTACCTCACCAGCTACCAGGCCATGCAAGCCGGTGCTACCATCAAGGCCATCATCGAAGGTATGGACCACGAGGGCGGCTTCCCCGTTCAGGCCAACCGTGTTCGCCGTCTGGGCATCCCCATCATGACCTCACACGTGCTCATTCGTGCCATCCCCAACGAGGACTACACCGGCGTTAAGGGTGCCGTGATTGCCGAGTGCAAGAATTTCCAGCCCATTCCCGGCACCGAGCAGGTGATTGACGACATCGACATCATCAACATCTGCACGGGTCTGATTCCCGATAACCAACTGCTCGTGAAGGGCCGCTCGGTATTCGGCCGCAACGTGTATGGTGCCGGCGATGCCGTCCGCATCGGCGAGGGCACCAGTGCCGTGCTGCGTGGCAAGCAGGTGGCCTATGAGGTGGCTCAGGAGTTGGGCCTCCGTTTCAACTATGAGGACTACCTGGAGGTTTCCCGTCAGTATATCGACTCACAGCAGCGTCCCGTTCGTCTGCTTGACCAGCCGCGCATCCCCGATGAGGAGCGCATGGCCCTGAAGCCCTATGTGCAGATCAACTGCCTCTACGGGTTTGCCTGCAATCCCTGTACCTTCGCCTGCCCGCAGGGCGCTATCACCAAGCCCACCACGTCGTCGGTACCGATGGTCGATTACGACAAGTGTATCGGCTGTATGCAGTGCGTGAACCACTGCCCCGGTCTGGCCATCTTCGGCTACGACAAGCGCAAGAATGTGGTCTTCCTGCCTGTAGAATATGAGGTGGAAGAGGGCAAGGAAGTCTTCCTCGTTGATGACAACGGCGCCAAGGTGGGCCAGGGCATCATCGAGAAAGTGCTCAAGAAAGACAACAAGACCAATGTGGCCCGTGTTCAGGCCACCGAGGTCGATGACCTGAACCAAGTGAAAGGATTCATCCTCAAGGAGCGCTATCCCGAGCCCTTGAACCTGCGACCCCTCACCGACCCCGAGGAAGGCAAGTCCTTCGTCTGCCACTGCGAGGATGTGGATGTGCAGACCCTGCTCGCCGTGGTTGGCGACCGCAAATACATCTCGGTGGACGAACTCAAGCACACCACCCGCATGGGTATGGGTCCTTGCCGCGGCAAGCGCTGCGTGTCGCGAGCCAAGCAGATCCTGCGTGCCCACGGTATCGAAGTGACCGGCGACAGCACCCCGCGTGCACCGCTGGCCAACCAAGTCACCTTAGGCGATGTGTACAATGGCGAGACCAAAGAGACCTTCGTCTTTGAGCACGGCTCCGTCATCGAGAAAGCCGAGACCGAAATCCTCGTCGCTGGCGGCGGTATGGCCGGTAGCGCAGCATTCCGCTATTTTGCCGAGGCCGGCAAGCGCACCATCCTGGTGAACTACGACCGCGGTTCAACATGGCGCTGCATCGGTGGTGGACGTCCCGCCTTCTCCAACCCCGACATCAGCGACATCGCCATGCACAACCTGGAAATCTTCCGCGACGACCAGCAGCATTGCAACATCGACCTGAAGATGACGCGCTATGTCAACCTCGTGCACGACGACGCCACCTACCGCTCCCTTGACGCTTCACGCGCCTGGAGTGAGGCCTATATGATTGACCGCAAGGACTTTACCAAGGTAATTTCGCCTTACTGGAATCCCAACGACAACATCTATAGCCACGCCTTGATTTCTGAGAACTGCTGGCAGGCCACGCCGGGACGCACCATCGAGTACGTTCGCAACGTGGGCAAGCAGCATGGCGGCGAGGTGCTCGAGGACTGCGAGGTGCTGCACGTACAGCGCGTCGGTGACAAATACCGCGTGCTGGTACGCCGCCACGACAAGCACTACGTGGAATACACATGCGACCACTTTGTTAACGCCATGGGTTGGGGCTCAGAAAAGTTTACCGACATGCTCGGCATCGACACCCAGCTCTTCCCCGTCAAGCACCAGGCATTCATCACCCGCCGACTGCCCAACATGGGTATCAACGGCGACTCGCTCGACATGATTATCGACCGCCGTCACTACAAGGGCTTCAACGCCGTTTACGGTCAGCAGTTCCTGCACACCGGACAGATTATCGGCTGCGCATCGCCCGACTGCGATGCCTATGAGGCACGCCAGAACCTGAAGTACAACAGCCAAGCCTTCCTCAAGATCGTGAGCGAGATGTTTGCCCAGTGGATACCCAACCTGGCATCCGTCGGCTTCCATGCCGTATGGGCCGGCTACTACATCGAGCCGCGCTACATCATCGATCCCGAGGTCGGTCTGCTCACCGGTCTGCGTGGCCACGGTTTCATGCTCGGCCAGTACCTGGCTAAGCTCTACGTGGACAAGTATCTGGGCAAGCCCGTTCCCGAATACATGAAGGACCTCGCCATCGGCGGCAAGGGCCTCAGCGAGAACGCCTTCCAGTAATCAAGCGATTCCACAACCCCAAATTAAAGTGTCCCGGCACCTACGTCGGGACACTTTTTGTTATTGTTTGTTTGTACTCTCGTTTACTGTTGACTGCCCTTGCTTACGCGTCAAAAAATCCCCATTTCATCGCCGTTTTTGGTCGTATTCTTGAATTAGAACACCCCTACCTCAAATGATTGCCGCATTTATCTTGTTTTCATATACTTTTGCAGAAAATCTCGTAATTATTCATCCAAATTTTTAGATCTATGAAGAAATTATTATTACTATTAATTGCTGTTGTTGCCCTAGGAGAGGCGGCAGCCGATGAAATTCCCGCTGGTTTTAGGCCTTTGGAGACACCAACCACTGTCCGCCCCGACTATCAGGTTATTGCCGATGGTGTTAAGATCCCTGATGAACTAAAGTTCTTTAATCCCAAGAATTCCACCCCATCCCGTTCTTCAGAGATTATCTTCTATAATCAGCCAGAGGGCGAGTTAAAGACATACTACCGCTCGGGAGGCGCTATGTTTTTTCTAAACTTGTTCGTTGACATACAGTTAGTAATAGGCCCTCAGGATGGCAAAGCTTATGTGGTTTATGGCGATGACGGTAAGGTTTATCTCAGAAACCCTGTTTATGGCCTTGAAACAGGCGCATGGGTTGAAGGCAGGCTAAGCGAAGACGGCACTCAGATCATAGTCCCCATGGGCCAGACCATCTATGAGCAAGATGGCTACACCCTTGACTTGTGTTGGGCTTCCACAGAATATGGAGGACCAGATTACTATAATTATTATCCGATAGACTTCACTGTTGATGATAGCATTGACGAAGCTGTTTATACCATCGATGGCGACTGCCTTATTCTTGAGAACACCGCTGGTGATCTGGAGGCTGGTTTCCCTGATAATGCCACTATCTATGGACTGAGTGCGGTATGGAGCAATGATATCACTCATTGGAACATGTGTATTGACTTTGGCTCGGTTTATACCGAGCGCCCCTTTGACCCATGGCCTGTTATTGAAGCGCAGCCAGAGGGCGAACTGGTTGATTACCTCCGCTCTGGCGAATATCTCTTAAATGGTGTATATGGCCCGTCTATGGATGTGCAGTTTGGTAAGGCATATTGTGTCTTTGGCGACGATGGGAAGGTCTATATTATGGATCCTATTATCTGTGGTGACTATCAACGTTATCGTCCGCATCCGAATGTTTCGACTGTATGTTGGGTAGAGGGAACATTGAGTGAAGATGGTACTACTGTCACTGTTCCCATGGGGCAGGGCCTCGGATGGGATGAGGAGAATGACGTGGCCTATGTCTTGGCCAATGTCACCATACTGGTCGATGAGGATGGTCAAATATACTACCACATCAACGAGGATGTTACCGAGATGACCTATACCATCGACGGCAACAAACTCATCCTGAACGGCACCGACGGTGACATGAATGCCGAATGGCCTATGCAGATAACCGGTCTCGCCGAGTGCAGGATGTACCCGCGGTATGACTATGAAAAGGCTTTCACTGGGAATATGGAATGGAACACCGTTTGGCATAAGATTGTCAGGACGCCTGTTGTCCCAGCCAACCCCAGCCTGGATCCTGCAGACTTATATGGTCAGGATGCGTGGTATGACTGTGGTAATGAGAGTGGGGGCAGCCAGTTCAATCACTACATCAAATTAGAGGATGTTGACGGTAATCCCATCGATGAACAATATGTGACTTACAGCATCTTCACTGATGATGATCAGCTATTTACCTTTGAGGCAGACACTTACCTATATGACTTAACCGAAGATGTGACAGAGATACCCTACAATACTCAAGGAAAGGCCTTAATGCCTCGGTACACTAAATTCTATCGCACCAATGCCGAGGGTTACGACCCTTTCTTCAATTGGCGCATCGGCATCCAGGTTTACTATACAGTTGAAGGCGTTCGCAAGGCTTCCAACATTGTTTACTATGAAGTGTTTGATCACGACACCAATGTTAACGAAGTTGCTGAATGCAAGACCGTTGTAGGGGTGAAGTACTACAACATGGCTGGTCAGGAGATGCGTGAGGCTAACGGCATCTGCATCGCTGTGATTACCTATACCGACGGCTCCACCAGTACCATCAAGCTAATGAAGTAAATTATTAATTCGTAATATTATTAACTTGCCCGTAAGGGTTACAAAAAACTTACAGTAAGATGAAAAAAATGATTTTTGCGTTCGTGGCAACGCTGTGTTTCTCGATTCCTGCGTTGGCAGACGAGGGAACCGGTTTTATTCGCGGCGATGTCGATTTGGATGGCAATGTCAACATTGCTGATGTGACTGCCCTGATCGACTATTTGCTCAGTGGGCAATGGCCACCTGAGGCTCCCGAGCCTGAGGTGATTACAGTCAACGGTGTTTCATTCACCATGATTCCCGTCGAGGGAGGCACGTTCATGATGGGTGGAACCGAGGAGCAGGAAAGCGATCGGGAAGATGAATATCCCGTTCACGAAGTGACATTGTCGAGTTTCAGCATCGGCCAGACCGAGGTAACCTGTGAACTCTGGAAAGCAGTCATGGGGGACAGGACTGACTATCCTAACGACATGCAGCGCCCTATGGAGGCGGTTACTTGGACTGAATGTCAGGAATTCATTACCGCGTTGAACGAGATGACGGGCAAACAGTTCCGCTTGCCCACCGAGGCCGAGTGGGAGTTTGCCGCCCGCGGAGGCAACCTGAGCGAGGGCTACAAGTATGCCGGCAGCAACAATTATAACGATGTGGCTTGGTGTGCTGGTAATGCCTACTGGGCGCAACCAGTTGCTACGAAAGCCCCCAATGAGTTAGGACTATACGACATGAGTGGTAACGTGAGTGAATGGTGCAACGATTTCTATGGTCCATACTCGAGCGAGGCACAAACCGACCCGACGGGCCCAGTAAGCGGTCAGGAATATGTATATCGTGGTGGTCCTTATAATTATCCGGCTAGCGCTAGTCGTGTGGCCCAACGATTTCATTTAGAAGGCCAGTGGTCTCATATGGGTGGCTTGGGCCTGCGCCTTGCCCTCTAATTGCTTGGTGATTCAGGAGAGTTAAATAAAGAGTGATGGGTCGCCACGGCTGTTTAACGGCTGTGGCGACTCTAAGTATGTGCATATTGAGCGAATATTTGGGGATGTTTCGGGATTTGTGTACCTTTGTTGCAAAAGAACAGTAACATCAACATGAGCTATAAGCGAAACATCATCATAGTGTTGACCGCATTGTGTGCCTTGATAGGAGCGGCACACGCCACCGACAACAGAACGTTTCATAGGTTCTACAGTCTCACCCCTAAGGAATTTGTCGATAAACTCAATGATTATCATCTGCGTAATATGGCCGACAGTGCCATGTTATGTGCCAACATTCAGGCCAGTAAATATGGCAAGGAAAAACTCACAACAGAAGAAATCAAAATATGTTGTATTGCCTTCCGACATATGGGTCTGGAGTATTTATGGAGATACTATAATTACCAGATTGCAGCTGAATATAATTTGAAGGCTGAACAAATAGCCGAGCAATATGGCTTTGAACAATTACGTTGTCAATTAGCTTGTGATAAAGCATTGTTGACAGCAACGCAAAACAGCCTGGAAAACAACTTTGTTATTAATAGTATTGTGATGGATAACTTCAAAAGCGCCTTCCACCGCACACTTGAACAACTCATGTCAGAAAATACGGAATTCAACAGGTTAATCATGGAATTAAATGTGTCAAATCTGCTGTATCTTGCTGTCAAGTTTGACCAAACCAATGAAGTGACCAGTGAAGTTCAACTCTACCGTGAGGCGCAACAACGCTATGGCGTCAGTTGTAATGTGGCCGACGTGCTGTGCGATGCGATTGAATATTGCAATGCTGGCCACTATGATAAGGCGTTTGAATCCTTGCAGGTACCTATTTCCCGTTCCTCTTTTATCAACAATAAGGAATTCAATCAGATTCAAGCCACGATCAAAATAGCCCAGTATGCCGTCTTATTCAAGAGCGGAAAGACGACCGAGGCATTGAAAGTGTTGTTGGAACAGGAACAGTTTCTGCGTGATAATGAGATGCCTTTTGAATTGCTGGAGGTGCTGCAACTCATCAAGCGACACTATGAAGTGGAGGGTAATGTGGCGTTTGCTGACAAATACAGCCTGCTCTACTACAAGACCAAGGACGAATTCATTAACAAGAGCCGACTAGGCAAGATGGATCAGGCAAAGCTCAACATTGAACTGGAGGAGACGCGTGAGCGCATCCGTGAGATGAGTTACCGTCAGCAGATGCAGACCCTAATGTTGTGGGGCGCCATCATCATCGCCTTAATGGCACTCACCATCCTGGGGGTACTGTATGCCAACTACCGCAAGACCAAGCGCACCAACCGCCTGCTATACGAGAAGAATGTTGCCCTGCTCAATGACAACAAACAACTGCGGCCTGTCGCCGAAATCCCTGAAAAAACCACCAAAGAAGAACTCTCGACAGCCGATTTGGAACTGCTGGACAAGATTACTGCGGTGATGGAATCGTCGCTCGAAGTGTTCAACGAAGCGTTCTCGCTCAACCGCCTTGCCGAACTGGTCAGCAGCAACACGAAGTATGTGTCCCGTGCCATCAACATCGGCAAGCAGTGCAACTTCAGCGTGCTGTTGAACGAATACCGCATCAAGGAAGCCTGCCGACGCCTGATGGATACCGAAAACTACGGCAATTACACGATTGAGGGCATCGCCAACAGCGTCGGCTATAAGTCACGCAGCAATTTCTCGACAATTTTCAAGGAAAGTGTAGGACTCACCCCCTCGGCGTTCCAGAGGATGAGTCGTGACGGGAAAAACGTTCTTGACCTTGACGAGGGTTAATACCCTGCTACAGACGCCTATACCGCTTAGTTTGTCAACGCGGTGAAGCTGCTTCGTCTTTACAGGTGAGGCGGTTTTCGTTCATGCGGGACATGTATTGCTGGATGAGGGCTTTGATGAACTGTTCTATCGGCGCCTGTTCGGACAGTTGCCCTACTAGGTTGTTTTTCAGCAGTTTGTCGGTCTTGAAACGATAGACGGCAGTGGTGCGGGAGCCGTCGAACTGGAGCAGCAGGTCGCCCAAGACGAGCTGGTAAATTCCGGCATTGTAATTGAAGGCCCACGTCCCCTTCGGGTCAGCAGCGAGCACATCGGCACCGAAGGCCAGATAGGGCTTGCCATAGCCCAGCAGGTGCAGCAAGGTGGGCGTGATGTCGGTCTGCTGCACGATGACGTCGTCGCGCAGGGCGGGCGCCAGCGAGCCATCAGGTGCAAAGAAGATGATGGGGATGCTGTAGAGGCCCAGGTCGGTCTTATAGACGTCGTGGCTGGCCTGGTTGGTATGGTCGGCGACGAGGACAAAGATGGTGTTGTTGTACCACGGCTCACGACTGGCGCGTTCAAAGAAGCGGCGCAGCGACAGGTCGGTGTAGCGTACACACTTGTGGATAGGCTGGCCTCCCTCATCAACGAGGGAGTCACGGTACCGGTCGGGCACGTTATAAGGATGGTGGGACGACGCGGTGAATACGGTGGCCAGGAAGGGCTGCTTCATGCCCTCCAGATTGTCGAGGGTAAACTGCAGGAACGGCTCGTCCCAGATGGCCCATTTTCCGTCAAAATCGCCCATTCCATCGTATTTTTTCGACATGCAGTACTCGTCAAGGCCGTAATAATTCTCATAGCCGATGCTGTGGGCATAGGCGCTGAAACCCATCGAGATGTTGTGCCCCCCATGGAAGAAAGCGGTGCTATAACCCTCACGGTCAAGGATCGACGAGATGCCGTCCACGTCGTTGAGCGAGGCGGGGGTGAGGAAAAACGACTCGACCATCATGGGCAGACCCGACAGAATCGAGGGCATGGCATCCATGCTGATGCGTCCGTTTGCAAAGCTGTACTTGAACGTCAACGACTTGGCCACCAGGCTGTCGATAAACGGCATATAGCCCTTGTAGCTGCCTCCGTCCAGGTCGGGGTTGAGCGACCCGATGTATTCCTTGCCCATGCTCTCGACGATGAGGATGACGACGTTCTTGCCGGGATGGCTCAATTCATCGACCACGGGATGAAGGTGGAGGGGGCTGTAGGTGGCCTCCATCTGTTCATCGGTCATATAATCGGGCGTGACAAAGGCTTTCTTGCCGAGGCTGCGTATCATCGAGAACGGCGTGTTCAACACAACCGACGCCTCAACAGGGCGGTTGACATACTCGTTGGCATTGCTGATGGTGATGGG
This sequence comes from Muribaculaceae bacterium, assembly GCA_017557425.1. Classification (GTDB taxonomy): domain Bacteria; phylum Bacteroidota; class Bacteroidia; order Bacteroidales; family Muribaculaceae; genus Sodaliphilus. Next base: position 68,234 of record JAFYYU010000007.1, read on the forward strand.
GCGGGTGCCTGCCGTGACACTGCCGCGGATGCCCACGATGGCCAGCGGTACCAGCACCAGCAGGGCAACAGCCTGGGAGACATAATACTGAAAACCAAAGCGATAGACCTCCAATCTGGGCTTAGTATAGCAGCGCCACAAGATAAAGACCAGCGCGGCAAACACCAGTACCAGATACCAGTGGTTCACAAATTCGGTCAGGAGGATGGACGCGATGTTGCCCTCATTGGCAAACTCGGTGAACACGGTCACCGTTGAGCGGCGGCCTGTATATTGGAAATAGACGGCATCCATCAGGTTACTGGCTATAGCGATGGCATTGGTCACGACAAAGAGCCACTTGAGGCCCTTGTGGAAGCCCGGCCGCTCCTTGAGATGGAACGGCAACAGCATGAGAGCCAAATAGATACTGTTGACATACAGCAGCGCCGATGTGTCGAACACCAGCGCACCGTGCAGCATGCTCTTGAACAACGGCCATGACATATAGGGCGCAAAAGTGGACCAATTCTCGACAAAAAACGCCACCCGCGACAGCATCCACACCAGATAGGCCACCAGCATGTTCAGCAAAGCGGCACCTATATTGCTATGAATCAATTTTTTCATTGTTGGCTCTTGATTGGTTTTCCTTAAGGGCTTTAGGGGCTTTAAGGGCCTTAAAGAGGGGGCTATCTTTCGTCGATCATGGCGAGCATCTGGTCGATGATGTCGCGGTTATTGCTCAAGCGGGGAACCTTACGCTGACCGCCCAGTTTACCGGTAGAGGCCAGCCAGCGGTCGAACAGGCCGGCAGGAGCCACGGTCAGTGTGGGCGGAGCCAGGAAAATGTCACCAGTGCGCTTGGCGTCATAGTCGCTGTTCACCTCGCGCAGATGCTGGTCAAGCAACTGCATGAAACGGTCCTTGTCATCGGGCTGGCGGACAAACTCGATAAGCCACTGGTGATGGCCTTTGCTTCCCTCCTGGGAATAGACGGGCGCGGCAGTATAGTTGAGCACCTCGGCACCGGTCTCCCTTTCGGCAAGCGCGATAGCGTTGTCGGCATTGTGCACCATCAGCTCCTCGCCAAAGGCGTTGATGAAGCTGCGTGTGCGGCCTGCAATGGTGATTTTCGCGGGATTAAGCTGCTCGATCGTGACCGTGTCCCCCAAGCGGTAGCGCCACAGGCCATTAGCGGCGGTAATGATGAGTTCATAGGTGCGGCCCGCCTCAATCTCCCAGATGGGATAGACCTCGGGCGTCTCGCTGTCCATGTCCTCGATGGGCAGGAACTCGTAGAATACTCCTACATCGAGCAGCAACAGCATGGCCTCGCTGTCCCAGTCGCTTTGTACGGCAAAGAAGCCCTCGCTGGCATTATAGGTGTCCAGGAAGTGCATCTTGGTCATGTCGCAAATCTCCTCATACTGATGCCTGTAAGGCTCGAAGGCGATGCCACCGTGGAAGAACACCTCCAAATTGGGCCACACCTCGTGAACGCACGATTTGCCCGTTTTATCGAGAATTTCCCTCAACACAGTAAGGAACCATGAGGGCACACCGCTCAAGTTGGTCACGTTTTGGCCTATTGCGGCATCGACCAGCATGGGCAGTTTCTCGTTCCAGTCTTCCATGAGCGCCACCTGCTTGCCGGGAATGCGCACCAGATTGGCCAACGGATTCATGTTCTCGATGAGGTTGGCGCTGAGGTCCCCTACCCTAACCCCTGGCTTCAGCTTCAGATTGTTGGCGAAACTGCCGCCCAAAATGAATGCCTTGCCAGAGAAGAGACGGCTGCCTGGGTTCAAGTTCAGATAGTGGGACACGACATCGCTGGCACCCACATAGTGGTTCCACCGGAAAGATTCGCGCGTGACAGGGATGTACTTGCTGCGGCCGTCACTCGTACCCGAGGACTGGGCGAAATTCATGCAACGCCCCGGCCATAACTCGTCCTTAATACCGTTTACCATGCGCATAATTTGCGGCCTCAAGTCCTCGTAGGAGTACAACGGCAAGGTCGAGGCGAACTGCCGATAGGTCCTGATGGACGAGAAGTCGTATTTGCGGCCTATACGGGTCAGGGCCGCTTTCTCGATCAGACGCACCAACTCGCCCTGCTGCACGGCGTCGGCATGGTTGACGTACCGCACATGCTCTTGCAGGCGATCCAAAAAATGGCTGCGGACAAGTGGCGTGAAGTTGATCATAGGCTACAAAAGTAGTAATAAACCCCGAAACACGGCTGCAACAAACAAGGAAAAAATCAAGAAAACCGCCTCTGTCGTCGATGAAAACAGGCGCTTTGCCGTTTGAATTGACGATAACAGCGGTTTGGCTGTTTACCAGGCACGAAAAATGCAGATTAAAGGGTAATCAGTCGACTGGCCATGAATAAATGTTGTAGTGATTTGCAGTTACTCATCAGTGAGACTGAACTTGAGGCAACAAGCATTTATAAACAGTTTAATACAAAAGCACTATGAAACGGTTTATCTTAACAATGGTGGCAATGCTGACCCTCGGGGCAGCCGCCAACGCGATGAGCTACAAGCAGGCCCGCGAACAGGCGCTCTTCCTGAGCGACAAGATGGCCTTTGAGCTCGGACTGAGTGACGACCAGTTTAATGCCGTGTATGAAATCAACATGGACTACATCATGTGCCTTGATACTTTTGATGACGTATTCGGTACCTTCTGGACCCGTCGCAATAACGAACTGAGGTTTGTGCTCTCACCCGCACAATACCAACTCTACATCCAACTGGAATACTTCTATCGCCCCGTTTCGTGGGAGAACAAGAAGTTTGTGTTCACCATCTACCACCGCTATTCCAAGGACCGCTTCTATCGCGCAGCTCCTCCGGGATACCAGGTTTACAAGGGCTCTAACCGCTACTTTGTCCACAGTGCCTATAAGGGACGCAATTATGGTGAAGTAACGACTAAGTCGCAGCCCAAGCCCGGCAACGTTGGCATGCAGCACAGCAACAAGAGCGTTTCTAAGAGCCAGACCGGTAGCAAGAGCCAGACCGGCGGCACGATGAACAAGAAGCAGGCCGTCAACCAGGGCAAGCAGCAGATGAACAAGCGCCGTTAACAGGCTATAGCGGCAGATATAAAGCAGGAGAGAATTCCCGTATGAGGGGGTTCTCTCCTGTAGTCTTGTCCGGGACAGGCCAGTTATTGCCTCTTGAGCTCAAATCCCACCATCACGTCCTCATAATTGTCGAGAAGCGTCGACAGCGCCTTGATGGCCGAACTGTCACTGAAGCGCCCCACCAGGGATATCAGCTTCAACAGCTTGTCAGAGTCAAACGTGAGGTGCAGTTTCTTTTTGCCGTCACGCTTGAGGTTGGCACTCATGGGCACGCCATGCCATTTGAAGGTGATTTTCTCGGTGGAGGGGTTATAGTTGTAGGTGCCCTTAACGCTTGCTCCCAGCATCTTGATCGAGCAGGTCCCGTCCTCGTTGAACATGAACTGCGGACGCGCCTTGTCCAGCCCGATTTTTTTGAATGCGTTCTTGAGTTTCTTCTTCAGTTTGCCTTTGGCAATGGGCTTGGCAATGCCCGCTAAGAGGTTTTTGCCGCTCACACCGACGCTGGGCGCGTTGTATTTCCAATCGCCCTGCAAGGCCCGGTTGATTCTCAGGGTCTCGTTGGCGATATCCTCCTCGGTCATCGTAAACACGTCATCGGGATGCAGGCCCCTTCCCGCATTGTGGCGCGACGAGCTGCAACTCGTTGTCACGGGCACCATCAGGGCCGCCATGACACAGAAAAAAACTATAAAACGTCTCATTGTCATAAAATTTTGACGCAAATATAACGCTATTTTTCCAAAAATCATTTCCCAAAACGGCATAGATATAAAAAAAATAGTACCTTTGCAGGCTGTCAATCATTTACAGCATCGAAAAACGCTAAGAATATTTTACAAAATCATAAATCAAAAACAACGAATTATGGTAGTAGGTTACGGTGGACGCAAGATTATCATGAAGAATGATGATACGTCATATTATGGACGCATCTTGATCAAGGCATTAGCCAAGAACTATCCTGATAATTACTACATCCTGTACTCTCCCGAGAACGAGTCGAACAAGCGTCTCACGGCATTATTCAACGAGGATAGCGTGCGTGTGAAATTCCCGCGCAGCCACATCCACAACAAGAACGGCTGGTACACTAAAAACGGCATCGTCCGCTCGGCCAAGGGTCATGGTGTGAACACGTTCCATGGTATCGACGACGGCATCGCCTCGGGATTCTCCGGCAGCAACTTCCCGACGGTGTTCACTATGACGGATCCTCTCTATCGCAATGCCAGCGGATGGGTAGAACGGATGCTCATGCAACGCCGTGCCCGCAAGGCGTGCAAGATCGCCAAGCGTATAATTGCCCTCAACGAGGTTGACCGCCAGACGATTATCGACCATTATCACGTTAAGCCTGACGATGTCGAGGTGGTACACCCCTGCTTCTTTGACGGTTGTGACGAGTCGGTTCCTGATAACATGTTTGAAATCCTGCGCGAGAAATATCATCTGCCCGAGCGTTTTGTCTTGTATAAGGGACGCTTGGATAAGAATGACAACCTGACCGAGGCCATGCAACTGGTACATGCATTGCGCAACAACAAGATTTCGATCGTGATGCTGGGATACCGCACCAACCACTTTGACCGCGTCATCAAGGAGGAGGCCCACAACATTCACATGTTCCACCGCTTCAAACAGGTGGACAAGATACACCTGGCCGACCTCACCGCAGTGTGCAAGATGGCAAAGGCTGTGATTATTCCTAATACCGACCGTGCGCGTGACCTGTACAAAATCATCAACGCACAGCGCAGCGGCGCAATCGTGATCTGTAAAGATTCGGCCAAGGCGCGCGAGATTGGCGGCGACGGTGCCATCTACTATGACGACATCCATCAGGGTGCCGACATGCTGAGCGATGTGCTTGAGGACGAGAACAAGAAAGCCGCATTGCTGGAGGCTGCACGCGCCAATACCGAGCGATTCACGGCCAAGGTATTAGCCGACCACATGATCCACATCTACCGCTCGATATTGACTCACCGTCGACTCTACCAACAGTAATCAGCGTAACCACACAACACAAAGCGGCAATGGACCACACAACATCCATTGCCGCTTTTTTTATGTCAAAGGATTAACCAGGCCTATTACCGTCGGTCGGTGCCCCAGAGGAGCTTCTGGCGCAAGGTGCTGGCAAAGTTGTTGCCGGTCAATTGGACGACACGGGCACAATGGGCGGCGCGCTTGATGGTCAAGGCCGAGCCGGTCGGACATAAAGTGACTTCGCCATCGATACTCACCTCGTAATGCGTCGCACGGGTGTGGGTCCGCACGGCGATAATGCTGTCGTCGCGCACGACAAGCGGACGCATAGTCAACGAGTGGGGCGAGATAGGCGACAACACCAGGCAGGAGGTCGTGGGCTCCAGAATGGGGCCGCCAACGCTCATATTATAAGCTGTGGACCCTGTTGGCGTGCTGATAATCAGTCCGTCCCCGCGATAGGTGGTAAGGCTGTTGCTGCGAAGGCTGGTTTCCATGTCGAGCATCGATGAGGTGTCGTGACGTAGGATGGCCACCTCGTTCAATGCCCACGGATGAGGGATCTCCACCTGGTCGCACTCCACCTGTAACATGGTACGTTCCTCGATACGGTAATTGCCGGCCAAAACGTCGTCAATGATGCTGTTGTTCTTGTCAAGGTTTCCGGTGGTGAGATAACCCAGATGCCCGAGATTGATACCCAAGATGGGCATCCCCATGCGTGACACCCACATCGCCGTGGTGAGGAAAGTGCCGTCACCCCCCAGCGAAAGCGCCATATCGGCGTCTATCACACGGTCAGCCTCGAATGACGCAATCCCGCAGGCATTGTCACCGCAAAGGTGATGCAGATACTCTCGCTCTACAGCGATGTCCAGACCGCGGTGCTGCAGATAATCCAACAGTGACATGACCTTGGCGGTATCATCGTGATGATAGGTGTTTCCAAAAATGACTAATCGTTTTATCATAATGGCAGTATCTAATTATTGTGTTCTATTGGTTGAGTCTTGCCAACGCTTTCCGGCTGGCTGAATGCGTCAATAAGGGCATGGGCCTTGACGGGGCCTACGAGGGCTGCCAGTTCTTCCTCACTGGCCTCACGTATGCGCTTTAATGACTTGAATTGCTTGAGCAGCAAGGTGCGGGTCTTGGGGCCGATGCCCGGCACGTTGTCAAGGGCACTGCGCACCTGGCCCTTGCTGCGCTGTTTGCGGTGGAAGGTGATGGCAAAACGGTGTGCCTCGTCCCTCAAACGCTGAATCACATGCAGCGTCTCGCTGTTCTTGTCGATGTACAGGGGAACGCTGTCTCCCGGGAAAAACACCTCATTCAGGCGTTTGGCAATACCCACGACGGTCATTTGGCCGTGCAACCCGATGCTCTCGAGCGCATCGAGCGCCGAAGTTACCTGTCCCTTGCCGCCATCGACAATCAACAGCTGCGGCAGCTCCTGACCTTCCTGCATCAGGCGGCTGTAACGCCGAATGATTACCTCGCGCATCGAAGCGAAGTCATCACTGCCTTCTACCGTCTTGATGTTGAAGTGGCGGTACTCTTTCTTGGATGGCTTGGCATTGCGGAACACCACACACGACGCGACAGGGCTTGATCCGCTGATGTTGCTGTTGTCAAAGCACTCCACATGGCGCGGCAACACCGTCATGCGCAGGTCGCGCTGCATCGTGGTGAGCGTACGTGTCATACGCTGCTCGGGATTGAGCTTTTCCATGGCCCGCAGGCGGTCAGTGCGCTTTTGCACAGCATTCTTGACGGCGATGTCGAGCAGTTTTTTCTTGTCGCCGCGCTGCGGTATGGAGAAGGTGATGCCCTCAAATTCTACATCAGGCATAACGTTGACGACGACCTCGGTAACCTTGTCGCGCCGATAGGTGTCGGCAAAGCGCTGATGCACCTCCAAGATAGCCATCGACATGATTTCGGCATCTGTCTCTTCCCGGGTCGAGAGGCGGTACTCCAGGGTGATCGACTGCACCACTGCCCCACCCCGCATGTGCATGTAACTGACCCATGCGGCATCATCGTCGCGCAACAAGCCCAAAACGTCAATATTGTGGATACTGGGGCTGACAATAACCGAGCGCCGCCTAACATGTTCCAGCAGTTTGTACCGGCGTTTGATGATTTCAGCCTCTTCAAAGCGCAATTCGCTGGCCAATTGTTGCATCTGCTCCATGAGCAGGTCCATCAGCTGGTGCGTGTCACCATTAAGGATCTGGCGTATCTCGCTAATGTAGTCCCCATATTGCTCAGCACTCACCAGCCCCTTGCAGCAACCCTCGCAGCGGTGGATGTGGTATTGCAGGCACAGGCGGTGTTTATCCGCATCAATTGTTTCACGTGAAACGTGCAGGCGACAGGTACGCAGCGGATAAATCTGGCGGATGGTGTCAATGAGCACCTTGGCCACCTCAGCCCTTGGATATGGGCCATAGAAGCGATCCCCCTTTGCTCTGGCATCTCGCGTGATATAAACACGCGGATACAAATCTCCTGATATGCATATCCAGGGGTAGCTCTTGTCGTCCTTAAGCAGGACATTATACCTCGGCTGGTACTCCTTAATGAGGGAATTCTCAAGGTCGAGCGCTTCTTCCTCAGTATTGACAACGGTGTACTCCACGTCGGCAATGTTGCGCACAAGCATAGTCGTGCGCCGCGAGGCATGCTCACGATTGAAGTAGGAATTGACGCGACGCTTGAGGTTCTTGGCCTTACCGACGTAGATGATGGCGCCCTCCCGATTGCGGTAGCGGTAAACGCCAGGCCCTTCGGGAAGCAGCGACAGTTTCAACTTCAAGTCGTCGGTCATGGCTACAAAAAACGAGCAGACAATTCCTAGAATGTGAACAGCGAGGTCACCTCGACATCGGGCGGGAACACGTCACGACCATTCAGATCGGCCAGGTCACAGATGAAGTTGATGTAGATTTTCTTGGGATTCATGGACTTCACCAGTTCGTAGGCCGCGAGCATCGTGCCGCCTGTTGCGAGCAGGTCGTCATGGATGACCACCACATCATCGGGGGTGATGGCATCCTTGTGTATCTCGATGGTGTCGGTTCCATATTCCTTGGAATAGGATTTCTGGATGACCTCGGCGGGCAGTTTTCCGGGTTTGCGCAAGGGCACGAATCCGGCATTGAGCTGGGTGGCGAGGATAGCGCCGCCGATAAAGCCGCGAGCCTCGATGCCCACGACACGGGTTACGCCCTTATCACGGTAAAGGTCAGTCATGGCACGCGTCATGATTTGGAGCGCCTCTGTGTCCTTGAATGCGGTGGTCAGGTCCTTGAACTGGATGCCTGGAACAGGGAAGTCCGGAATGTTGCGAACAACGCTTTTAACTCTTTCTAATTCTTGCTTATTCATTGTAAATCAATGTATTAGGTAATTATTGTTTCACGTGGAACATATTATCTGCCCAACAGGGCGAGCAGAATATTGATGTCGCTGGGAGACACGCCCGGGATGCGGGAAGCCTGCCCCACGGTCTCGGGGTCTATGGCCTGCAGTTTCTGACGGGCCTCGGTGGAGATCTGGTGTATCTGGGCATAATCAAATTTGCCCTTGAGGGTCACGTTATCGAGCCGTGCGACACGGTCGGCAATGAGCGTCTCGCGCTGGATGTAGCCCTTGTACTTGATAGCGATTTCGGCCGCTTCAATGATTTCGTCACGTCGTGCCTCCTCCAGGTGATCAAGTTGGGCGCGCAACTCTGGAATGGCTGAGGCAAGCAGCTCGATGCCCAATTGTGGCCTCAGCAACAAATCGTGCAGTCGTTGTCCCTGGGTTAATGGCTGTAATCCGTTTGCCTCCAACATGGGGTTAATGGCGGCTGCCTTGACCGTGAATTGCTGACTGAAGGCGATCAACTGTTCTATCTGTTCACGCTTGGAACACATCAGGTCGTACCTTTCCTGTGTCGCAAGTCCCAGGTGATAGCTTTTCTCGGTAAGCCGCATGTCAGCGTCGTCCTGACGCAGCAAGATACGGTGCTCGGCACGCGAAGTGAACATGCGATAGGGCTCGTCCACGCCACAGGTCACCAAGTCATCGATGAGGACACCGACATAAGCCTCGTTGCGGGCCAGGGTGAACGGCTCGCCGTCCGTTACATTCTGGTGGGCATTAATGCCGGCAATGAGCCCCTGCCCTGCCGCCTCCTCATATCCTGTCGTCCCGTTAACCTGGCCTGCCAAGAACAGGTTTTTAACGATTTTGGATTCCAGCGTATGGTTGAGCTGGGTCGGAGAAAAGAAATCATATTCGATGGCATAGCCCGGGCGGAAGGCATGCACGTCGCGCAAGGCGGGAATCTGTCGGAGCGCCTCGATCTGGACCTCCCAGGGAAGAGATGAAGAAAAACCGTTAAGGTACATCTCATGGGTAGTAGCGCCTTCGGGCTCGATAAAGAGCTGATGAGAAGTCTTGTCGGCAAAGGTGACGATCTTGGTCTCAATGCTGGGGCAATACCGGGGTCCAATGCTGGTGATTTGACCATTATACAGTGGCGATTGAGGCAGCCCGTCGTGCAGGATTTCGTGTACTTTTTCGTTGGTGTGGACAATCCAGCAGGGGCGTTGTTGCAACTGCGATGTGATGCCCGGCAAGTACGAGAAATGGTGGAAATCATGCTCCCCTTCCTGCTTGATGCATTGCGAGAAGTCGATGGTACGCTCGTCAAGGCGTGGCGGAGTGCCCGTCTTCATGCGGCCGACTATGAATCCCAGTTGCGCCAACTGTTCCGTAATCCCCCTTGCAGGCGGTTCCGCAACGCGTCCGCCGGGCGTTTTCACCTGGCCCACGTGCATCAGGCCGTTGAGGAATGTGCCGGCGGTCAGTATGACCGCTTTAGCCGTAAAAGTCAGCCCAAGGGCCGTTTTTACCCCCTTCACTACCCCACTCTCGATGATGAATTCTTCGACAGAATCCTGCCACATGTACAGATTGGGCGTATTCTCCAGCACTTTTCGCCACTCGAGGATGAACTGCTGGCGGTCGCTCTGTGAGCGCGGGCTCCACATAGCAGGCCCCTTGCTGCGGTTAAGCATCCTGAACTGGATGCTACTGCGATCGGTCACGATGCCCATCTGGCCGCCCATCGCATCAATTTCACGCACAATCTGCCCCTTGGCAATGCCTCCGACCGCAGGATTGCAGCTCATTTGCGCAATCTTATTCATGTCAATCGTGATAAGCAGAGTGCATGAACCCAGACGTGCCGCTGCACATGCAGCTTCACAGCCGGCGTGTCCGGCACCAACCACTATGACATCATAGTCGTTTCTCATGCCTGGAAAACATCATTTGGAAGGATGGCGAGAGCCTCATTCTCATATTGCTCCATGATCTCGCGCTCCCCGGGACCCTTGTCGTTGATGCCGCACAAGTGCAGAACGCCATGAATCATGACGCGCATGAGCTCAGTCTGATAGGGCATGCCCAACATCTCGGCATTGCTGGCGACTGTATCCAACGATATGACCATGTCACCGGCGATGTGGCGCGAATTGGTGTAGTCAAAAGTGATGATATCCGTGTAATAATCATGCCCGAGAAACTCACGGTTGGTTGCAAGAATATACTCGTCGTCACAGAAGACATAAGTCAAGCATCCTACACGCTGACCATGATGCTGTGCCACCTTCACTATCCAGTCCTGCACCGCCTGGCTGTTCAGGCGTGGCATCTCGACGTTGCCCTGGGTCATGTAATTGATTTCGGTCATAATGGTTCACTCTTGAAAAACGGGACACAAAGATAACACATTATTTTGATAAACAAGCATATTTTGACAAGTTTTGAGCACTTGCCCGTTGCAAAACGAGGAAAAAGCGCAACCTGTGCCATCTTACTCCCCTACCCGTTTTTCTGGAAATAACCCAAAAACCGCTAATTCCATGAAATACAGCCACAAACCGCATTTTGACCGCTTGAGAATTCGATATTTGCCGTAACCCGTGTGTACATGCAGGTTTTTTTGATTATTTTGGCATGAAATTTGCAGGTCTGATGACAAATAAGTATCTTTGTGGAGTCCTATCCTCCCCCTATGCTAGGATGAGTCTTAAAACAGAAATTAACGATACTACAATATAAAATTTAGATATTATGATACAGTATTTTTCATCTAACCTCTGGCTCATTTGGGTAATCATTTCCATCGTGTGCCTCATCCTAGAATTATCATCAGGTGATTTCTTCATTCTGTGTTTCGCTATCGGTGCCGCTGTCTCGGCCATCGTTGCCGGATGTGGCGCATCCCTCACTTGGCAAATCATCATTTTTGCCATCGTTTCAGCTTTAAGCCTGTTGCTTGTGCGTCCAGCGCTTATCAAGAAGCTGCACAAACCCCATCGTGAACGGTTGAGCAATGCCGAGGCTATGATTGGTCAGGAAGGTCGCGTCAGCGAGGATATCATTGCCGGCGGATATGGACGCGTAGCTATCGACGGCGATGACTGGAAGGCCTGCAGTGCTGATGGCAGTGCCATCGCTCAGGGCGCCCGAGTGCGTGTCGTCAAGATGGACAGCATCATCGTTACTGTCGAACCGGTTTAAATTGATGGCTAAGGATCAAAGATTATCAACAAACAACTAATAATTTACTATTATGACACCGCTAACAATTTTTCTTATTGTCGTTATTTTGCTGGCACTTATCCTGGTAAAGAACAGCCTTGTGATTATTCCGCAGAGCGAGACCAAGATCATCGAGCGACTGGGTAAGTACTATGCAACGCTCAAGCCCGGTATTAACGTGATCATCCCTTTCATCGACCGTGCAAAAAGCATCGTAGCCTATGAGCATGGACGTTATCGCACCACTAACGTGATTGACCTGCGCGAGCAAGTATATGACTTCGACAAGCAGAACGTGATCACTAAGGATAACGTAATGACCCAGATCAACGCCTTGCTTTATTTCCAGATCATGGACCCGTTCAAGGCTGTGTATGAGATCAATAACCTGCCTAACGCTATCGAGAAGCTGACGCAGACCACCTTGCGTAACATCATCGGTGAACTGGAGCTGGACCAGACGCTTACCTCGCGTGACACGATCAACTCCAAGCTGCGCGCCGTGCTCGATGATGCCACCAACAAATGGGGTATTAAAGTGAACCGCGTGGAGCTGCAGGACATCCAGCCGCCTCAAACCGTATTGCAGGCCATGGAGAAGCAAATGCAAGCCGAACGTAACAAACGCGCTACCATCTTGACCAGCGAGGGCCAGAAGCAGGCCGCCATCCTCCAGTCCGAGGGACAGAAGACCGCACGCATCAACCAGGCCGAGGCCGACAAGCAGACCGAGATCCTGCGTGCCGAGGGTGAGGCTCAGGCCCGCATCCGCAAGGCCGAGGCCGAGGCTATCGCCATCGACAAGATTACCGAGGCTGTAGGCCAAAGCACCAACCCCGCCAACTATCTGCTTGCACAGAAGTACATCCAGATGCTCGATACCGTTGCCAGCGGTGACAAGACCAAGACGGTTTACCTGCCTTACGAGGCCACTAACCTGCTGGGCTCGATAGGCGGCATCAAGGAACTGTTCGCCGGGGAAGCCAAGAAGGAATAATAGAGTAGGGGAGGGCACATTTCCCCGAATCCATCCATAACCAACAGGGCACAATCCGCATGATTGCGGGTTGCGCCCTGTGTTTTTGAGATCCCCTAAATGAGGTTTCAAGAATGTTTCTCGCGCCACCGTCCCGGTGTCGTCCCTTCGCAGGACTTAAATGTGTTGATGAAATGTGCCTTGCTGGAAAAGCCTGCATTATAGGCAATTCTATCAATCGATAGGGCAGGGGAGGAGAGGAGCATATGCTTGGCTTCATCAATGCGCAGCTGTGCAAGCCAGGCATTGAAGTTGCAGCCGTAGTTGCTATTGATATACTGAGACAGATAAGTACGATTGGTAGATAATTGTTCAGCGACCTGCAGCAACGTCAAGCCAGGCGCAAGATATCCTTTGTTCTCTATCCAATCCTCCACTTTTGGAGCCAGTTCAGGCATAAATGTCACAGTCGGATGTGTATCACTGCTATCTGATACAATATGTATATATCTGTCACCCAACGAGTTATAGTTGATAATGAGATTCACGATTGACACAAACAGGTAGGCCCATACCAGTAACATGGCCAGGTAATGAAGTGCTCTATACGCCTCTGGCAGGGCGACAATAAACACGTACAATGCCGCAAACAATGCCAACAAAAAGAAACTGCGAACAATGAAGTTCAGGCAGAACAGCCGCATCTCGTCCTCGGAGCCGGCCTCATGATCTACGCTCTTGAGCTGCTTATAGTTATAAAAGAAAACGATGAGTACCCTGGACAGTTCAATGAAATAAACCGCCATTGAGATAAAGATAAGGAGGTAGGAGAGGAGAGGGGTGAACAGCAGAGCGGCAACCCACACAAGCATAATACATCCAATAACTATCAATAAGCTGAATATCAGCCTTGTAGATGTCTGATAGGAAGATGAGACAAAAGGCAGGAAGACGACGCCCAATAGGTAAGTCACTACGCAAAGCAGAGTGGCGTCAATGGCCAGATCAACCATAGGATACAGTTTGTTCAAATCCAACGCCCACTGAAGTGCGGTGGTCAATCCAACAAGCAAGAAGACAATGGAAACCATCCATTTAACCTTTTTCAGCCATTGTGTCTCGGCAACTTTGGAATTACCAATAAACACCAATGTGAGGCCGAAAGCCAGCGTCTCGACAATACAGCTCAGTTGAGCATATTCATATATGGTTGCGGACATCATGAGCATTTGGCTACAAAAAGTCAGGCAAAGATAGAAAAAAACAACATAATAATAGATTGTTTTTGCAAAATGTCACCCCTTGAAACCATGTTATTGCTGTTTTTTTGTATTTTTGCGAGCCATTTCATCGAATATGGACTTTGAGGTCATAGAATATCATCTTGTGCTGCTCGGCTGGGTTTCTGCCTTCTTGATAGGCGCATTCCTGCTGTTCTTCAAGCCTCCTAACGCCAGCAATTATGCCACTTATCGCAAGGGCAAAAATATCCTGGCGCTGGGCATCCTGCTATTTGGTGTCGAAATCCTGTTCCAGTGGTTAATACGTTTTTATCTGAACCTTCAAGATCCGGCCTTGTCGGTGTCGGTCTATCTGTTTGTCTATTGTGTAGCCGCACTACTGCTATCTTATGGATTCTGCTCCGTTTTGGCGCCCAGGAAGATGAACAGCAGACAATGGCTCATTGCTGTCACCATCGCATCAACCTATGGCATTATCTTGATTATCAACTACTTTATTGAAAACCGACGCTGGCAAACAATCGGTATCCTCTGCTGTTGCGTACTGCTGTTCCTGATCACCTGCATCAGCCTATATAAACTGGTGAAGATCTACCGCAGCGCGATTAATGTGTTGAGGACCTATTACTCGGACGTGGTCGAGAGTCTGATGCGCTGGATGCCAGGCGTGGGCGTAGGGTTCACTGTCCTCCTGTTATCAGCCCCTGTAACTTGCTTCGCTCCCAGGTGGGTGGGTGTCAACCAGCTGGCACTCGGTATCATTGTGTTTATCTACACGTTTGTGTGCACGATCAACTTCTCCTTCAGCTACGGGAAGGTTCTGCATGCCATCAACAAGACAGACGAAGATATCGAAACGGCCGAATCCTTCACTTCCGGCGAAGTTACCCAAACACCTGCCGGCAGCAGCTTGAGCGCCTCGCTGCAGGAGGTCTTGCGGGCTAAGGAGGAACGCTGGCGTGAGCAGGGCGGCTACCGCACACCTGGCGTAACGATCGACGAGGCCGCCCATGAAATGGGCACCAACCGCAATTACCTGTCGCGCTACCTGAACGAGGTGCGCCACATGCCATTCTATTCATGGGTGGCCCAGATGCGCATAAGCGAAGCCTGCGACATCCTGCTCAACGACCGCAATGCGTCCATCGAGCAAATCGCCTCTCAGGTCGGCTTCACGTCGCTCTCTACATTCTCCAGCACGTTCAAAAAAGTGATGGGCGAGAGCCCGGCAAAGTGGAGGAACAACCAATAAGCGAAATTTTGCCTCTATTCTAAAAATCGCCATTTCATCGAGGAATTTCGGTTTTAGGCGGTACTAATTCGTAAAAAGAATTGGTACACAACAATTATCTCCATCAAGACATTCAAATTCAGTCACAGTATTCTTTATCTTTTATAACTTTGTGAGTGTGATAAAGGTGTAAAAAGCCTTTTATCGCAACATCGACTTTATATTTTATGATAGAAGGACTGTGCAATCGAAAAAGAATTAGTATCCTTTAAGTGTTTATCGAGGAAAAAGTCTGGCTAATTGAGAAAGCCAGAAAAGAGCACTAGTTAAGCAAGAATAAATTCAGTTAACCTGGGAAGGTTGACTGTTTTTTTTATTTATGCTGTCCCAAGCCAAAAAAAAATAGTAATTTCGTGGCGCAACAGGGCGAACCATAGCCTTTTGACTATTCAAACCAAATGATCAACGTTTTTCATATCGTCTCTAATAAGCACTGGACAGGTGCCGAGCAGTACACCTATGACCTGGTAGACCGCCTGCGCAACGACCCGGATTTCTATGTCGAGGTGGTGTGCCGCAAACGTCCCATTGTGCTTAAACAATACCGGCGCCTGGAAGTCCCCATTTCCATCCTGCCGTTGAAAGGGGTAACCGACATCGACTCGCCCGTTCGATTTGCGCGGCTGTTGCGCAAGGGCCAGAACATCATCCACGTGCACAGTTTTAGAGATGCCTTCATGGCCGTGATGGCGCGGCGCATCAGCGAGAATCGCGACACGCGCGTGGTGGTGAGCGTGCACGGTGTCTATACGCCCAAGAAGAATTACATGTACACCAAGCTGTACAAGTCCATCGACTGCTTTGTTTTTTCTTCCGAGATGGCTCGCGATGCCTTCCTGGGAAAAGCCAAGAAACCCTATGCCGAGCGGGCGGTGGTTCTCCGGGACAGCGTCTGTGACAGCAAGATCGGCACCCAGGTGCCTGAACTGCGCCGCGAGTTGGGCCTCGACAGCCAGCAGGCCCTGATCATGTATCACGGCAAGATAGCCCCCGAGAAGGGCATAGATGCTCTCTTGGGCGCATTGACCCATGTGGACAAGACCAAGTACCACTTAGCCATCATAGGCGAGGGAGAGCCCAAATACAAGGCGAAAATCAAGGGATTCATCGTAGCTGCCGGCATGGTGCACAATGTGTCGCTACTGGGATTCAGGGACAACATCCTGGAATACCTGCGCCAAGCCGATTTTGGGGTGCTGCCGTCTATCCAGCCCGAAGCACTGGGTATCACAAACCTGGAATACATGATGGCCGGAAAAGCTCACATCTGCAGCAACAACGGCGCCCAGCCCGAATACGTCAGTGATGGCATCAACGGCTTGCTTGTGCCTCCTGGCGACGAGAGTGCATTAACCACTGCCATCAATGTCTTGATCAACGACAAAGCCACCCGTTCACGCATGGGCGCACAGGCTCAGAAGGATTTCCAGCAGAACCTTGATTACCCTGGCTTTTACCAGAGAATGACCAACTTGTACCGGCATTTGCTGGAAACTGCCCCCGTAGTCGATATCGACGTGCCGATCGAAGAGTAATCCCAATAATAATGATAAAAAAGTCAGCCGCAGTGGGGGAGATCCATTGCGGCTGACTGATATTTCAAGTTCTACTGTCTTACTCGATCACGAACTGATAGAGCGTGCAGCGGATGCTCTTGCTGTCGCAGTTACCGGCAGCAATCTGACGATAGGCGCGGCCGATGTACCAGGTCCAGTAATCGGTGAAATCACCAATGGAACCGTTAGACTTGGTATAAGGCAGCATACCCGTTACATTGCCGCTGTTATCCACGGCAAAGAGGCATACCTCGCGACGCTGCGAACCGCTACTGTTATAGACGGTCTTACGAATCTTGACAGTGAACCAATCGGTGCACTCGCCGAAACGGATGGGCTGACCCACGGGCTCATACTCCTTGGTATCAAGATTCTGGACGCCATACTGTACCAAACCGCTGTAGGGGGTGCCGTCAGCCTCATAGAGCAGGTTGACGAACTGCACGCGGCACAGCGAGTCGGTATCGAGAGCCCTGCCGAACTCGGGAGCCGGAGTCATCTCGATGGGGATGGGAGCCTTGTTCAGGTCGTGAACATAGAGAACATAGCGCTTGCCTGCCTCAACGTTCACATTCTGGTCATAGACAACAGGATAGGTGTAACCGCCGCTGCCGTCGCTCACACGCTTGTGCAGCTTGAGGTTCACGTTGCCGGCATCAACTGCATAGTAGCGGTTGGTACCGCCCGAAGGAACCGTGTTGAAGGTAGCCAGGAAGGTGGCACCGTCATTGCCGTACTCGACACCATTGATGTCGATGAAGTACATATAATTGGCTGCACCAGCGGTGACGGGCTCATAGTAGCCGACCTGAATATATGCCTTTGCAGACTCATCAACAGGCTCTGCCATGTAGGAGACATCCTTTTTCTCACAGGAGCCCATCGTCACTGCCACCAGCAGCAATAATGCTATATATTTGAAAAATTTCATAATCTATCGGATTTTAATATCATTAATAAATTATCTGGTAGTAGGCATGTCGCCAGGATAGCAGAACCACATGATTGAGCACTGGTAATCAAGTTCTTGACCGCCAATGGGCAACAGAGCATCGAGATTACCCTTGTTCCACATGTACTCGGAGTTGTAGCGCGGGCGCAGGCGGAAGCAGGGCGAGCCGTTGTTGTCGGCATTGAAGGCGCTCTTGCGACCCTGTACCTGAGCGGGTTGCAGCCAGAATCCCTTGTAAACCTTGGTAGGATCGGTATCCAGTTTCTGGGTGATGGTGGTCTTGTCCCAACCGTTGTCATACTTGGGATACTCACCCGAGTACTCGATGTCATAGAAGTACTTGCGCAGGTCTACCCATGCTTCGATGGCACCCCAAGGATAAAGAGCAAGATACTTCTGCATCATGATGTGCGACAGCGAGAAGTCGCTCATCGGCAGAGCAGCCACGTAGGGACCTGCCAGGTATTCTTGAGCCAGAGCCTTGAAGGTGGCCTTGGTCACCTTATCACCCTGGTGGTAGGTACCGTCGGACGTACCGGCAACAATGTAACTCTCGGTGAACTCCATGTCGGCAGCCATGGCCTTTTTCCAGGTCTCGAAAGCTTCGGTCTTGCTGCCATGCTTGAACTGTACCTCGGCGAGGTCAAACAGCAACTCGGCATAGGTGGTCATGATGTAGGGTGCGTCATTGTGGTAGATCCAGCGTCCGGCACCGTCATAGGTGGTGTTGGACACGGCAGTACGGCCCCAGAACGAGGGTGCAGTGGCGATAGGACCGGCAGCACCAGTGAAGCCTGAGCCTGCATAGAAGAGCTTGCGGAGAACCTCACGGTCACTAATAGTAGCCAGGTTGTTGCTGTCGGTCGTTGCCAGCTTCACGAGACGACGCGGGTCGAAGTGACCTGCATCGGGCAGGGTGTCGCTGGTGATCTGCTTGTCAAGCAACTGGTAAGGATAGTGCTGCTTGTTGATTTCAAGCGTATCCTCGGTCTGGATGTAGTTGCCCTGCTCGTCATACTTGCGGATGGTACCCGTGAACAGCTGCACGGCATAGTCATGCTGCCAGTAGCTGTTGCTCAGGTTGCCGCGATAGGTACCCCAAAAGTTGTTGTAGCCACTCTCGGCAGCGTCAGCGCCACCGCCCCAAACCTTGAGCGTAGCATTGTCATCGTTGCTGGCAAAGGCATTGTTCACTGCGGTAAGGAACTCATTGTAGTATTTCTCCTTGAAGTCCTTCTTGTTGGTCAACGAGGCCAGGTTGCGGGCAATTACTGCATAGGCGAACTTCACCCACTTGGCCTTGTCGCCACCATAAATGAAGTCGTTGTTCTTGATGCGGTTGCCATAGGCCGAATTGTCTTCCTTCTGCAGATATTCAATGGCCTGATAAGCCCACTCGCGCACCTGAGGATAGATGTCATACTGGTAGTCGTACTGATGGTCGAGACGTCCTGCCTCATAGGCCTGCTTCATGGGAGCCTCACCGTTAATCTTGGTCAGTAAATCCCATGAGAAAGCCTTCATGGCCAAGCCGATACCTGCCAATGTCCAGTTCTCGGCCTCAACACTCTGGTTGATCATGTTCTCCAGGTTCATACCCTGGTTCCAGTACACCATGCGCCAAGCCTCACCACCGGCATCGCTGGCCTTGGTGTAGTAGTGGTTGGCAAAATTGGTGTAACTCGAGGTGCCCATCATCTGGGTAAGCGGAGCAATGGCACGCAAGTCCCAATAGATGCCCTGATAGGCCTGCTGGATACCGGCCAGGTAGAGGTAGCCCTCCACATAGTCGGGAGCGTCGGTGTTCCTGTTCACATCCAGATAATCATCGCAGGATGTCAGCCCCAACGTCACGCAAGCCAGCGCACACAATATAATTGATTTGAAAAGTTTCATAATTATATCTGTTTTATAATAGTCAGTTAATCCTTACTTCACGACGATTTCGCAAATCGAAACCCGGTTCCAGCTCAATTCGTCAAACATGTTGCTGATACCCTGGCCAGCAGCGCTGATGCGGTTGGCAGCGATACCATAATTCTTGACGAGCATATCCTTCACGCTGGCGGCACGGCCGTTAGCGAGTTTGATATTGTTCTCCTGGTTGCCCTCGGGAGAAGCGTAACCCTTGATTTCGCAGGTTGCCTCGGGATGGCTCTTCAGGTAAGCGGCTACGCGCTCAACGTTGGCACGCTGGTCAGCGGTGATGCCGGTCTTGTTCACGGGGAAGTGAACGAGCACGTTCATGTACTGCTTGCTGTTGTCAACGATCTTGGGAGCGGCATTCTTGGCAGCGTTCAGGTCGTTGCGGCAGTTGTTCAGAGCGCGGTTAGCGTTGTCCAGGTCACCCTGCAACTGAGCCAGGCGGCTGTTGTAGGTGTTCTCGTTGTTGGCGAGCTGAGCACGCAGGTCGTTGATCTGGTCATTCAGGGCAGTCGTGTTCACGTAAGCGGGCTTGGGAGCCTCGTCATTGCTGCCGAAGGTCACACTCAGACCTACCGAGTAGCTGCGAGGAGTGGGCAGCGACCAGCAGTCGTAACCCTCACCACCGGTACCACCGGCAGCAGCCGACATGGTGTTACCGGCAACGTCGGTACCCGTGTAGTTGGTGATGGTGAACAAGTCGTTGGCCGAAGCATAGATGCTGGCATTCTGTATGGTACCCTTGGTCACACGGCTCAGCCAGTTGCGTGAGAACATGTAAGCCAGACGCAACTCCTGACAGCGGATGTAGTTGATCTTGTGCTGGATCCAGTCCTCATCACCACCAGTGTAGGTATATGAACCATACTCGCCCAGGTTAACGGCGATGGTGTTCTTGGTGGGATTGTCGGTCTCCTGCTTGCCGTCATAGAGCACGCCGTCGAATACGACGAAACCCTTCTCACGCATGTCAACCGACAGCCAGTTCAAACCAGTGCCCAACATGTCACGCATGGTAGCGTTGACAACGTCGGCATGGTAACGGCCCTGGAACATGGCGCTTAGGCGCCAGTTCTTAACGTCTAACGAAGTGGTGAAACCAAAGCGAAGCTTGGGCTCACGGTTACCCAGGATGCTCCAGTCAGCACTGGTGCGGGGCAGACCCGTGGTCGGATCAATCAGGATTTGGCCCTTGGAGTTGCGCTCATAGGCACGACCGGTAACGGTGCTGATGGGGTGTCCCCTCATCACACCATTGCGGATGTTACCCGAGTTCCAGGTATATGCGTTGTAGAACTCAGTCAAGTTCTCGGGCAGATAAACCACCTCACTGTTGGTGTGAGACACGTTCACGCCCACATTCCAGCGCACGTCAGGGGTGCGGACTACGTCAACATCGGCGTGGCCTTCCCAGCCCCACGTGTTAAACGTACCCACGTTCATGTTGTTCAGCACGAAACCGGTAGCGTAACTCATACGGAAGCCGGTCACGATCTGGTCGGCGCAGTGGGTGCGGAACCAAGTGAAGTCGGCATTGATGCGGTCATTCCAGAAGCGAGCCTCAACACCAGCCTCATAAGAGGTGGTCATCTCAGGCTTCAGGCTACGGTTGGGACCAGTGTAACCATATTTGTAACCGCCACCAGTCAGATAAGTGGGTTCGAGCTCTGGATCGATCGAGAGCACGGGAGCATCCTTACCTACCTGGGCGATAGCGCCGCGCAGTTTCAGGTAGTTGATGAAGCCGACATGCTTCATGAAGCCCATCTCGCTCAGCACGATTGCAAGCTCACCAGCGGGATAGAAGTAGTGGTTATTGTCCTTGGGCAGGGTAGAAGACCAGTCATTACGGAAGCGACCAGTCAAGAAGATCATGTTGTTGAAGCCCAGCTCCAACTGACCCGAGATAGCCTGCACGCGGCGCTTGGTGGAGCGCTTCTTGCTGACCACGGTGCTCTCGGTACAGTTGTTGATGCTGTAGAAGTCAATCACCTTGAAGTTCTGACCATAGGATGAAAGGCTGGTCACGCCATTCTCCAACTGGTGGTAACCCACCTGCACGCCCAGCGAGAACTTGTCGTTCCAGTTGTTGTTATAACCGGCCAGCACGTTGAGCGTGGGATCGTTGGTGTTGTACTTGGTGATGTTGTAGGTACCACTGTTGTTGCTGTCATCAATACTCTGGTTGGCGCTCATATAGTAGGGGTGGGAACCAGTCTCGTAAGTCGAGGTGCTCACGTCCCAACCCATCTGCAAGCGCAGGTAGGTGTGAACGATAGGTGTAAAGTTCAGCGAGAAGGCACTGATGATGCGGTCGGTTTCATCGTGCATCAGGTTCTTCTTCAAGCCGTACAGCGGGTTCAAGAGGTCGGTGTCGGTGTAGTATGCAGGATACTTCATGTGAGCACCATCATCGGCCAGATAGATGCTCATGTCATCCACGCTGGGCCAGCGGTAGCTGTAACGCACAGGACCATAGAGACCACGCGGGGCCTTATCGTTCTTGGCGTTCACATATTGCATGCTGCCTTCCATCGATAACCACTTGGTCAGTTCGGCACGTCCTGCCAGCGACAGGTTGGTACGCGTCAGGTTAGTGGTCTTGATGACACCATCCTGGTCAAAGTAAGAAGCACTGGCACGGATTGACATCTTGTCGTTACCGGCTTCCATCGACAGGTTGTGGCGGTGCATGAAACCGGTCTGCAGCACAGCAGCCGTGTTGTCATAGAAAGGCATCGAGCCGTCATACAACGAACCGTAACGGCTGGTGTAGTAGAAGTTGGCAGCACCATAAGCACCATTGATGTACTTGTCCTGAATCTCGGGCCAACCATAGGCCTTGGACCAGGTGAACTGGTTGCTGTAGGTCACGCGAGCGCGGCCCGAACGGCCCTTCTTGGTGGTGATGATGATGGCACCGTTAGATGCGTCACTACCGTAAAGAGCGGCTGCGGCAGCACCCTTCAGCACGGTCATCGACTCGATGTCCTCGGGGTTGAAGTCGTTACCACGTGACGAGTAGTCGGTCGAGCGGGGCGTCAGGCCACTGCCTGCGAGGGCTGAACCACCATCGGCAACAGCCAGACCGCTTGTGGGGTTGAACGAGGTGTTGTTCATGGGGATACCATCGACAACATACAGCGGCTGGTTGTTACCGCTCAGTGACGTGGCACTGCGCAGCACAACAGTCGTTGATGCACCGGGGGCACCACCCGAACTAACAACGCTCATACCCGACACACGACCTTGCAGGGCCGAGATAAAGTCGGTACGGCCCGACTCGATAATGTCCTGGGCCTTCACGTTCTGCACCGAGGAGCCCACGGTGCGGGCAACACGTTTCATACCGAACTCAGCGGTCACCACCACGTCTTGCAGAGTGTTGGCGCCTTCGGTCAGTACGATGTTGGCGGCTTGTGACGCAGGAACTTCCATCGCATCATAGCCTACAAAGGAGAAGACCAGCGTCTGGTTCGGGTCGGCCTTAATCGAATATCGACCATCCAAATCGGTGGTCGTACCCGTGTTAGTGCCTTTTACCCTTACATTAACGCCAATCATCGGCTCTCCGTTGGCGTCCTTTACGACGCCCGAAACTCGGTTGCTCTGGGCAACAGCTGTGAATCCCGTATTATACTGACTTGGAGCCAGTCCAGCAGGGATACCCATGGCTATCGCCAAAGTGCAGAGCAGTGCTAATTGTTTTTTCATACGCACTTTGCTTTTAATTGATTAGTTAATGAATTGGTTAAACATCGATATTATGTTTCGCTTATCAATCACTCGGTCAGAGAAAACCGCTTCACGCACGCAGGTACATTGTTTAAATAACGGCTTTCAAACGGCAAAAGTGCAAAAAAATATTAACTCACACAAGAAAAATTCTAAAAAAGTAGTGCTTTCGGCATAATTTTACCTCAAAAACACATTATTTACTCTCAAAATCACAAATTCCACTACCTTGGATTATGGATTAACCGCATTTTTTTGACAAAATTAACACAGGGTGATTTCGGCATGAAACACCACGCTAAGTCGCTAAGACGCAAAGATATATTGTCGCATCAGATGTTGGCCTATTAAAAACATAGCGACTTTGAGGCTTTGCGTGAGGTTTCTTGGGTGGGATAAAAAACGCCGCCGGGGCGTGGTGCCTCGGCGGACGTTTTATAGATTAAGTGGAGTGGAGGATTACTCCTGGTCGCTATCCCACCATACGGGGATGGTCCAAGCGTCATCCTGACGGTTCCACATCACTTCCTTGCCCTCGCTGTCGGTCATGCGGGCGCCGGGAACCTGTGCACCGATGGCCTGCAGGTTCTTGCTGTTGTAGTTGTACTCGTGCGAGCACTGACGCCAGCGGCGATACTGCTTACCCTCGGGGATAGCCAGCATAGCGGCAGCCACCTTGTAGTGGTAAGCGGGAATCGACCAACCGAAGAACATGTTCTTGTCGAAGTCATAGCGGCGCATATCGTTCCAGATCTCATAGGAGAACATGAGGGCGAGACGCTTCTGGGTAAGGATGTGACCCAGGGTCAGTTCAGCCTGAGTGCCGATACCGTTGTTCAGGTAGTTGTTGATGGCATCGTCAGTCATCGGGGTGAATGACGGGCAGTCGGCGAGGCTGGGATCCTCAGCAATCCATACATTCAACTTCTCGTTCATCAGTTCCATGCTGGCCTTGATACCATTCCTGTAAGCGGCATAAGCGCCAGCCTTGTCACCCTTCTTGAAGAGGGTCTCGGCCTTGATGAAGCAGCACTCAGCATAGGTACCGATGTAGGTGGGTGAGCTTACGCGGGTGTAGAACGTACCAGACTCAGCAGACTCGAACTTACCGCTTCCGGCGCGGCAGTACAGGATGCTGGGATTAGCGAAGTAACCCTTACAGTCGCTGGTACCCTCGATGTAAACGGTATCACCCAGACGGGCCTCGTTGGCACTGTTGATGTACCAGCTGTTGGTTGTCGTGTTGAACATGGCGCGCAGGGGGCCACCCTGGCTGTTAATATCGCTGGCCATGTCAACGCCCAGTGTACGACGCCAGTGGCCATTCCACTTGATGCCTTGTGCATCGATGCCGGTCTCTTCCCTGTTGGGGCTGTAAGCCCAAGGCAGGATGTGGTCGGCACGGGGATCCTCAACACCCTTACCAGCAAAGTTGGTCAGGTTGTCATAGAGCATCTTGGTTGCCATGTAACCGGAGTTCATACCGCTAACCGAGAACAGGGGCGAGTAGTCAACAGGCTCATCCCAACCCAGGTTATCGTGGGTAGCACCGTTATCGTCGGTGTGGTTCACGATGGTGTTGTCGGCATTGCTCTGCATGGCCTTGTCGAGGCAGCGCAAAATCTCGTCGGCGTCATACTTGCCGTCCAGATAGCTGCCGGTACCCTTCTTGTTCAGCTTGTTGATCCAGCGGGCCTTGAGCATATAGGCGAGCTTGATCCACTTGTTCAGGTCACCATGGTTCCACCAGTCGCTAGCAGCGAGGGTGGGCAGGCTGGGATCCTGGCTCTGGCCCTTCTCGAGGTACTCGATGGCCTTGTCGATGCACTCAAAGCAGCCCAGATAGATGGTCTTACCCGTGTCATACTCGGGAGTAGCGGGCTCAGCACCTGCCTGGGTATAAGGCATCTCACCGTGAAGGTCAGTCATAGCCATAAAGCCGTAAGCCTTGATCAGGTAGCCGGCACCGGCAAATTGCCAGTTCTCGGCAGCCTCGGCCTTAGCAATCATGTCGGGCACGTTGGCATAGGCACCTACGAACCACCACTGATAAACTGTGGTCACCTGACCGTCAACGGGATACCAGTAGGATACGTGCCAATAGTTACCACCACCGTTGTTGCGGGTCCAGTCACCCATGGCCATGGTAGTACGCCATGCACCGAACTGCAAACCGCTGTTGGTGTAGAATTCAATGTGGGCCAGACGCTGGTCATAGGTCGTGGACTCGGCCGAGGGGCTATCGGGGTCGACGTTCACGTCCAACCAGTCGTTACAGGAAGTGAGCGACAAAGCCAGAACTCCCAGACCGCACAGTATAATTGATTTCAATGATTTCATATTATATCTGTTTTATAGTTTCTAGTTTTTAGTTTCTAGTCCCTAGTTAATTATTACTTCACGATGATTTCACAGATGGAAACGCGGTTCCAGCTCAGTTCGTCAAACATGTTGCTGATACCCTGGCCAGCAGCGTTGATGCGGTTGGCGGCGATACCATACTTCTTGACGAGCATATCCTTCACGCTGGCGGCACGGCCGTTAGCGAGCTTGATGTTGTTGTCCTGGGGACCCTCGGGAGAAGCATAACCCTTGATTTCACAGGTTGCCTCGGGATGGCTCTTCAGGTAAGCGGCAACGCGCTCAACATTGGCACGCTGGTCAGCGGTAACGGCAGTACCCGACTTCGGGAAGTGAACCAGGATGTTCATGTACTGCTTGCTGTTGTCAACCACCTTGGGAGCGGCGTTCTTGGCAGCATTCAGGTCGTTGCGGCAATTAGCCAGAGCCTTGTTGGCAGCGGCGAGGTCGTTCTCGAGCTGAGCGATGCGGCCGTTGGAAGCGTTATTGGCGTTAGCCAACTGGTTGCGCAGGTCGTTGATCTGGTCATTCAGCAGGTTGAGCTCAACATTGTTCACGCGGGCGGGAGCCTCGTTGTCGGTACCGAAGACGAGGTTAACACCCAGTGCATACTGGCGGGTAGCGGGAACGCCGCAGTAGTCGAAGCCTACCGATGACGAACCACCGATACCGGCACCCGAAGCAGCTACCTCGGGATCACCGTCGTAGTTGGTGAACAGCAACAGGTTGTTAGCCGAAGCAGTGATGGCAGCACGCTTGATGTACTTGGTGCGGGCCAGCAGAGTGCGAGGAATGTCGTAGGTCAAAGAGATGGTGCGCAGACGCAGGCTCTTCACGTAGGTAATCCAGTTGCGAACCTCGTAGTTGTAAGCACCGGTGTAGTAGCTCTTGATGATGTTGTAACCACTGGTCTCAACACCGTTGAAGAGATAGTTCTTGCTTGCCTCCCAGGTGTTGGTAACAGCATTGCCGTCGCCATCAACACCCGAAACAGTCAGAGTCTCGTTGCGCCAGTCAGCCGAGAGCTGGCTTGCACCGCTCATCGACATGGCATACTTGGTACCGTTGAAGACGTCGCCGCCATAACGGAACTCCCACAACATGTTGAAGGTCCAGTTCTTGAAGAAGGTGAAGGTGTTGTTCCAACCACCCTGGAACTTGGCCTCACGGTCGCCGACCTCATAAGCCTTGCTGTCGGTGGTGGGGAAGCCGTTCTTGTCAAGGATGAGCTGGCCATCGCTGTTGCGGTTCCACTTGGTACCGTCGATACCCATGAAGTTACCATGGTTGTAGCTAGCAGCCTTAGCGCCACCATACTGTACGTCGGTCAGGTACATAACGTCGATACCGTTAACCAGGTCACCCACGGTGCCACGGTTGCCGTAAACGTTGATGCCGGTTTCCCAGATGAAGTTCTCGCGCTGGATGGGAGTACCACTCAGGCTGATCTCAAGACCCTTGTTGTAAACGTCACCAGAGTTAACCGAGCAGAAGATGTAACCGGTTGACTGGGGACCACGGGGTTGCAGAATCAAGTCATAGGAGTTGTTGGTGTAGTAAGCCACGTCAAATTTCAAGCGGTTCTGGATGAAGCGCAGCTCAAGACCAACCTCGGTCGAACGGGTACGCTCGGGCTTCAGATAGGGGTTACCGCGGGTCCAGGTGTTACCCAGACCAACCATACCCTCCAGATAGGTGCCCACAGGCCACAGATAGGTGTTGGTCACGTAGGGGTTGGTACCCTTACCTACCTCGGCCCAGCTGGCACGGATCTTACCGAACGAGAACCAGTCGGGCAGGCTCTCACGGAAGAGCTCGGTGAAGGCGATAGCGCCGCTCACACTGGGATAGAAGTAGCTCCAGTGCTCCTTGGGAAGGGTTGAATCCCAGTCGTTACGGCCGGTAACGGTCAGGAAGATGGCGTTGCGCCAGTCAACACGGAACTCACCGAAGGCCGAAACCATGCGCTTCTTGCTGCTGCCATGGCTGAATTTCTTGTCGGCATCGCTGGCATTCTCGTAGCTGAAGAAGTTCTCAACACCGAAGTTCCAAGCCGACTCATAGTCGCGGCGGGTCTTGGTGTAGTCAGTCGAACCACCCAACATCAGGTTAACGTTGAAGTCACCGAACTGACCATTCCAGTTCGACATCAGGTTGTTGCTCAGGTAGCGATACTTGTACATGTTGTCACTCAACATACCACGCTGCCAGATCTGCTTGATAGCACCACCGGGAGCGATCTCGTTGTGGCTCTGGGTGGTATAGCTGTCGACACCCATGCGGTAGCTCAGCCACCACCAGTCGAACAGATCCCACTTCACATTGAAGTTGCCGGTGAAACGCTCGGTGTCATCGGTCATCTTGTTCTTGTTGACAATCCAGTAGGGGTTGTCACGCTCGTCCCAAGGCTGGAACTGGTCACCGAACAGGCGGTAACGGGTGCCGTCCTCGTTCAGGTAGTGACGCATGTCATCGCTGGGAGCCCAGTTGTAAGCGGCATACAGGGCACCGGTACCACTGGAACCGTACAGAGCGGCACCAGTCAGGGTCTTCACCGTGCGGGCATCGCTATAGGCAGCGTTGGCGCCGAAGGTGAAGCGGCCCACCTTCTGCTCACCGTTGAAGCGGAACGTGGTCTTGGTGTAACCCGTGGTGGGAACGATACCGTCCTGATCGTAGAATGAACCGCTCAGGAAGAAGTTGTTGTTCTTGGTACCACCGCTAACGCTCAGGTTGGTGTCCCAGATGATACCCGTCTCGAAGAAGTTCTTCAGGTTGTCATAGAAGGGAACATTCTGCTTGGGACCCCATGAGTTGTAGCTGTCGTTCTTGATGTCAAGGCCGGTCCATGCACCAGCGTCGTTGTACATGTCGTTCATGTAACCGCGAACGTACTCGTGCTGGGTCTTGGGCAGGTCCTTAACCATCGAGGCGATCATCTTACCCGAGAATGCGATCTCGGTGTGGCCTTCCTTACCTTTCTTGGTGGTGATCATCACAACACCGTTGGCAGCACGTGAACCGTAGAGCGCCGATGCGGCCGGGCCCTTCAGGATTGACATGCTCTCGATATCCTCGGGGTTGATATCCATCACACGGTTGGAAGAAGTGGTAGCGCTGTTCATCATACCGTCGAATGCCGAGTTACCAACGATACCTGCCGAGTTGTCGTAGATGACACCATCCACAACGAACAGCGGCTGACTGTCGCGGTTCTCAGCAACCGAGGTACCACCACGCAGGATGATCTGGGCGCCTGAACCGGCGGCACCAGACGACTGGGTGATGTTTACACCGGCGATCTTACCTGACAGCGAGTTGATGGCGTTTGCGCTCTTGTTGCGCATCAGCTCATCGGCCTTCAGGTCGTCAACGGCATAACCCAGCGACTTCTTGTCCTTGCGGATACCGAGTGCGGTTACAACCACCTCGTCGAGTACCTGGTCATTGGCAGCCATGTCAATGTCCATGGTGCCACTGCCCACGGTAACCTCCATGGGCTTGCTGCCCACGTAGGAAATGACGAGCACGTCGCCACGGTTGGCGGCGATTGAATACTTACCATCTACATCGGTAGCGGTACCGCGGTTGGTACCCTTGACCTTTACGGTCGCGCCGATGAGAGGCTCACCTTGTGCGTCACGTATGACGCCAGAGACTTTGTTGGCCTGGGCGCTGGCTGTGAAGCCCGTGCTGGGAAGAGAAGTCATCCCTACAGGCGCTCCGCAGGCGATTGCCAAGGCGGCCAACAGTGCTAATTGTTTTTTCATACGCACTTACTTTAAGTTTTTAAAAAATGAAATTTACTGACTTTATTCTATTTGTCGTAATTCTCAATTTTGCGGATGCCAGCTGTCGGCTAAAGGCTTTTAGCCAGCATCCAAAACGGGTTTTAAGTAGGCAAATTTGCAAACAAAAACTCACTTGACCAAAAAATTTGCTAAAAAAATCACGTCAACCTACCGAAATCGGTAAAAAAATAACGCGGAATTTGAGTTTTTGAACGGATTTTTATTGTTTTTAACATTTGCGAATGTAAAATTTCCCCCGTTTTTTTGGTCGTTTCAAAATAATTATAGAATTTTGCATGTTGTTAAAAAAATATAAACCCAAATGGCCATGCTCAATGCATGGCAACGGCAAAAGACAAATCAAGTATTATCAACATTTATATTAACAAAAAAACGTGCTTATGAAAAGACATTTAGCTCTTTTGGGCGCATTGATGCTGCTTTGCGGTACTGGTTACCAGGCCCAGGCAACACCCGCGCCCCAGGTGTCGGCAAATTCCGCCACCAGCATTGTGACAGGCCGCGTTGTCGATGAGCAGGGAGAACCCGTCATCGGCGCCAGCATTGTCGAGGTTGGAACGACCCGTGGCACATCGACCGATGTGGACGGTAACTTCTCGTTCAAAGCTAGCCCCAACGCTAAGCTTCAGATTTCATTCATCGGCTACAAGACCCAAGAGTTGCGTGCCAGCAACGGCATGCGTGTCGTTCTCGCCGAGGACAACGCCAAACTCGATGAGGTCGTAGTCGTTGGTTACGGTACGCAGCGCAAGGCCAACCTGACCGGTGCCGTGAGCACCGTCGATGTTGACAAGGTGCTGGGTTCCAAGTCCGAGACCGACGTGGCCAAGAACCTGCAGGGTACCGTTCCCGGCTTGACCATTTTGAACGCCAACGGTGACATCAGCGCTGATGCTTCGGTAGTGATCCGTGGTATCGGTACGCTGTCCGGCGACGGCACTCAAGGCCCGCTGGTTATCATTGATGGTGTGCCCGGTAGCTTGAACGACCTGAATACCGCCGATATCGAGAACATCAGTGTCCTGAAGGACGCCGCTTCGAGCTCGATCTACGGTACGCAAGCAGCCTTTGGTGTGATCATGGTTACCACCAAGACCGCCCGCGTCAAGGACAATGTCAAGGTGCAGTACAACAACAACTTCGCTTGGAGCCAGGCTACCACCTTGCCCGACTATCCCAACGTGCCCACCCAGGTGAGCGCCCTGAACGATGTGAACCACCGTATGGGCGTTGCATCGGAGCTCTTCGGTATGTACATGGACAGCGAGGCTTTCCAGAATGGTATCAACAACTGGATCAAGAAGCATGGCGACATCAAGGACAAATATCGTCAGATGGTCTATGGTGATGACTATGATGAGAACGGTTACTATGCCAACTGGGATGTGCCCGGCATCATGTTCAACAACCACGCTCCCTCGCAGAGCCACACCCTGAGTGTAACCGGTAACTCGGGCCGCATCAACTTCTACACCTCGGTTGGTTACAACCAGAAGCAGTCGTTGATGAACTTCAATCCCGACAAGCTGCGTCGTTACAACGTTACCGCTAACCTGTCGGTACGCGCTACTGACTGGCTGGAACTCGGTACCCGCATCAGCTATGTTGACAGGACCTATGAAACTCCTTACAAGCGTGGTGCCGGTACCTACCAGTACCTGTGGCGCTGGGGTTCATTCTTCGGCCCCTACGGCTACTTTGTAGATCCTAACGACGGCAAGCAGTATGACGCCCGCACCATGATTGGTGGCCGCAACACCGGTGGTGACTGCTACTACAAGAGGCATAACACACGTCTGGGCGCGTTCGGCAAGATTGACTTCGGCTATGGTCTGAGCTTCAATGCCGACTACACCTTCATCAAGACGGAAGGTCGTTACAAGGGCATCGGTCTCCCCTCGGTGGTTTACAACACTTGGGGTCTGAATCCTCAGGGTCCCGTGGACATCACGGGTTCAACCTTTATCGAGACCGACCGTAGCTTCACGAATGGCCACGTAGCTAACGGCTACTTCGACTTCTTCAAGTCGATCAACGATGCCCACAACTTCAACTTCAAGGTGGGTGCCAACATGGAAAAGTACGAGTATGAGTACCTCTACTTTGAGCAGCACGGTCTCCAGGACCTGAACCTGCCCGAACTGGCTCTCACTAACCAGTTCTATAGCTACAGCCACAGCCACGACCACTGGGGTTCGGCAGGCTTCTTCGGCCGCATCAACTATGACTACAAGGGCATCTTGCTGCTCGAGTTGAACGGCCGCTACGACGGTTCAAGCAAGTTCCCCAAGAAGGATCAGTGGGCGTTCTTCCCCTCTGCATCGCTGGGCTTGCGCATCAGTGAAATGGGCTTCTGGAAGCCCATCAAGAGCACCATCAGCAATGCCAAGTTCCGTGCATCCTATGGTGAAATCGGTAACGATAGGGTTGGTAACTACATGTTCCTCGAGACCATGGGTAAGGTGACCAACGGTGTAAACTGGATTGGTACCGGCAACTCCAAGTATGACTACTTTGGTGCTCCCAAGCTGGTTTCTGAGTCCCTGACGTGGGAGACCATCCAGACCCTCAACCTGGGTCTTGACTTGGCCTTCTTCAACGGCCACCTGAATGTGACTGCCGACTGGTTCCAGCGTACCAACAAGGACATGCTCGCTCCCGGTAAGGCTCTGCCCGCAGTCATCGGTGCAAGTGCCGCAATGGAGAACGCAGGTTCGATGCGCACCCGTGGTTGGGAAGTCCAGGCTGACTACCACAACCGCTTCGGTGCTGTTGATTTCTATGTTACTGCCATCGTGAGTGACTACAAGACCAAGATCACCAAGTGGGACAGCAACAACATGATCAACACCAGATACTCTGGCAAGGAGTATGGCGAGATTTGGGGCTTCGAGACTGACCGCTACTTCGACTTCAAGGACTTCAACAGTGACGGCACCTACGCCTCTGGCGTTGCTGACCAGACCAAGCTGCAGTCCAACGGCTTCATTTACGGCCCTGGTGACATCAAGTTCAAGGACCTGAACGGTGACGGTGTCATCGACTGGGGTAAGGGTACTCCCGACGATCACGGTGACTTGAAGAAAATCGGTAACTTCACCCCGCGCTATCAGTACTCACTGCGCCTGGGTGCTGCCTGGAAGGGCTTTGACGTTGACTTCTACCTGCAGGGCGTGGGCAAGCGCGACATGTGGACCCAGTCTGCATTCGTAATGCCCTTCATGCGTGGTGCCGACGCTATCTACACCAACCAGACCAACTATATCACCGAGGCTGACTATGCCGCCGGCAAGATCGACCAGAACGCCGACTTCCCCCGCATGTGGGCTGGTGGCGCTGGCCGTGGTACCGCTTCGAGCGACATCCTCGATCTGGGTAAGTTCAACTTCTATCCCCAGACCAAGTATCTGGTGAACATGAGCTACCTGCGCATGAAGAACATCACCGTGGGTTACACGCTGCCGCAGCACTTGACCCGCAAGGTGTTGATCGAGAAACTGCGCTTCTACGCTTCGACCGACAACCTGTTCGACATCATCAACCACAGCAACGGTACCGGTCTCGATCCCGAGATCAACACCGGTGTGGGCTCCTATGGTAACGCTGTTTGGGGTCGTACCGATCCTATCATGCGCACCTACAGTGTAGGTCTGCAGTTGACCTTCGGCAGCAACAACCGCACTGGCGCTGCAGTTGCCGCTCCTGGTGACAACAGTCTCTTGAACGCTCAGATCAACGACCTGCGCGCACAGCTCGCCGATGCCGAGAACAACTACAATGCCCGCCTGGCCGACCTGCAGAACCAGCTCAACGCTGCCAACAACCGCAACTCGCAGCTCCAGAAGGATCTGAACGACTGTCAGAAGAGCAAGGGCAACATGATTGACAAGTCGCTGCAGTACATGACCATCCTGTGCCACTTCCCCGTGAACAAGACCAATGTTACTGCCGACCAGCAGCCCAACGTGGAGCGCATCGCCGCTTACATGAAGAGCCATCCTGAGGCTACCTGCACCGTCAACGGTTATGCTTCCAAAGAGGGTCCCGCTGACCACAACATCAAGCTCGCTGAGGGCCGTGCCGCCAGCGTGAAGGATATGCTCGTGAAGAAGTATGGTATCGATGCCAAGCGCATCAACGCCCAGGGTCAGGGCATCAGCAACATGTTTGATGAACTGAGCTGGAACCGCGTTTCCATCTGCGAGATCATCGTGAAGTAATTATTAACCAGTTGTAAGTTGTAAGTTTCTAGTTTTTAGTACTGTTACCTAATTCATCATTTTCAGGCGATAGAAATCATACTAAAAACTTAAAACTAAAGACTTTAAACTAATAAAACAATATAATTATGAAACTTTTCAAATCAATTATACTGGTTGGTCTGGGTGTTTTCATGCTCTCCTTGGCTTCGTGCGATGATATCCTCGACACTGAACCCTATGATCAGTTTACCAAGGACAACTACTTTACCAGTGAGACCAACGTCCAGCTGTTTGCCAACTACTTCTATAACACCTTCACGGGTTATGGAAGCGGCAGTGGTGACTACTACTTCAACACCTTGAATGATGACCAGGCCTCTACCGGTATCACCAAGTGGTCATACATGAATGTTCCCGGTACCGCTGGCGCTTGGAACACGCCCTATGTGGAAATCCGCCGCGCCAATACCCTGATTGCCGCTGTGCCCAACGTCGAGTCGATGAGCGATGCCAAGAAAGCCAACTGGCTGGGTATCGGTCGCCTGTACCGTGCATGGCAGCACTACAAGTTGGTTCGCAACTATGGTGACTGCTACTGGGTGGACAAGGAACTCGATCCCAATGACGAAGACATCCTGTACGGTCCCCGTCAGCCCCGCAACGACGTGATGGACAAGGTGCTTGAGGACCTGACCTTCGCTTGCGCCAACATCACCGACAACGCTAACTCGCGCACCGCTTTCAACAAGTGGGTTGCTCTGGCCATGAAGGCTGAGGTTTGCCTCTATGAGGGTGACTACAGCAAGTATGTGACCAAGAACAATGAGCGCGCCAACAAGTACCTCACCGAGGCCAAGAACGCTTGCGAGCAGATCATGAACTCTGGCAACTTTGCCCTGAACGGCAACTACCAGGCTAACTTCAACTCGCTTGACCTGGCCGGTAACAAGGAGATGATCCTGTACAAGCACTACATCCAGAGCACCTTTGCCCACGGTACTATCGACTACACCTGCGGTTCTACCCAGGTGAACGGTATGACCAAGGATGCCTTCGACAGCTACCTGTTCAAGGATGGTAAGCCCCTGGCTACCACCAGCCTGAACAAGAGCGACCACGGTACCATTGTTGTCCTCGACGACAACTCGGGCCTGGGTGAGGCTCCCCACATCGACATCAGCAACGTGCTCGCTAACCGCGACCCGCGCCTGAGTGCCCAGGTGGACAAGATCCTCCAATTCCCCGGCTGTGGCTACGCCCGCTTTGGCGGTGCTCAGTCCACCGCTTCGACCGGTTACGGTGTATTCCTGTTCGATACCAACCTGATCGACAACACCAACCGTCAGAGCACTTATGGTAACTGGACCGACGCTCCCATCTTCTGGTATGCCGAGATCCTGTTGAACTATGCCGAAGCTTGCGCCGAGCTGGGTAGCATCACCCAGAACGACCTAGACAAGTCCATCAACCTGCTGCGTGACCGCGTGAGCATGCCTCACCTCTCAGTCAATGTTGAGGCCGATCCCGCCAACAACATGGGCGTGAGCAGCATCCTTTGGGAGGTTCGCCGTGAGCGCCGCGTCGAGATGATGTACTGCATGAACGACCGCTACTGGTCACTCGTGCGCTGGAACCAGCTCTCGCTGCTCGACACCGATACCCATCCCAACCTGTGCCGTGGTGCATACGTTGCAGGATTTGATGCCATCAGCCTTGGCGAAATCGATGTTGACGCCGACGGTTACATCAACTGTACCAACAACGGCGCACCCCGCAAGTGGGATGCCAAGTACAACCTGTTCCCGATTCCCGACGATCAGCGCAACCTGAATCCCGAAATCGGCCAGAACCCCGGTTGGTAATTTCCTGAACCTTTGACCCGCCCAACGGGTCACCCGACAATAGCAACTGCCGCCGCGTCACTCAAGACACGGCGGCAGTTACTTTCCCTAAGGGCCCTAAAGGCCTTACTGGTAGTCCCTAATCCTCACGTCAATGCCGCTGCCGTCAAGCAGCTTTACCACCTGCTGGATGTCGGTCTGCCCGTAGTGGTAGGGGAACAGCACGGCGGGCTTGATAATCGTGGCGGCGCGGGCACACTGCTCGGGCGTCATCGTGTAGGGCAGGTTGCAAGGCAGGAATGCCACGTCAATGTCCTTGATGTCGGCCATCTCGGGGATGTCCTCGGTATCGCCGGCGATGTAGATGCGCATGCCCTCGATGGTGAGCACAAAGCCGTTGTCGCGACCCTTGGGGTGGAACTGCAATTTCTCGGGCGAGTTGTTGTAGGCGGGCACGGCATCCACGGTCCAGCCATCGGATAATGTCCGTGTGTCGCCGTTGGCCATAACATCGCCCTTGCCGCCCAGGATTTCGTGGCAGCGGGCATTGGTGATGAGCACGGTGCCCTCCTTGGTCAACTGGTTGATAGCCACCGAATCCAAGTGGTCAAAATGCTCGTGCGTCACCAGGATGTAATCCGCCTTGGGCAGGGTGGAGTAGTCGGTCTCGGGCTTCACTGCCGTTGTCACAGGGTCCACATAGACCCACTTCTCGCCCACCTGCATCCTGAAGCTGCCGTGCTTGATGCAGTACATCTTCACCGTTGTGCCGCCCTCGGTCTTGAACACGTCACAACCTGTCTCATTCTCCTGCGCCGTGCAGCCGCACATGGCGCCAACAATCATCATTGCCATAACAAAAAATTTCGTTTTCATTGTCTATAAACGGTTTACATTTTGTCCAAAGGTAAACAAAACCATTCAAACCCAAGCACTGAAAAAGAAGAAAAATGCTTTTTTAAACTGTTTGTTGATAAAAACTCACTATTTTTCGGGAATAATTACTACCTTTGCGGCTTATTAAACCTGCAAGCACTGGTACACATTATGAAGAAGTATGATGAACTCAAGGTGTTCTGCAAGAACACGAACGAGTACCTGAGCATCGACGGTGGCGAAGCGCTCATTGATCTTTACGATACGGTCAAGGGACGTGTCGGCCTTGAGGGTGACGCCGTGTGTGTACTTGTGAACAACAAGGTCGAGGATCTGCATTATCCTGTCTTTGCCCCCAAGCATATCGAATTTGTTGACATCACTTCCAATACGGGTTACCGGGTGCTCACCAGGTCGCTGTGCATGGTCCTGTACAAGGCGCTCAACGACTTGTATCCCGGCAAACGCCTGTGCATCCAGCATAGCATCAGTTACGGTCATTATTGTCAAATCAAGCACGAGGAGGAGTTCCTTACAGTCGAGGTCATCGCCCAGCTCAAGCAGCGCATGACCGAAATCATCGACGAGGACATTCCGTTCTTGCGCCGTGAGAGACTCACGACCGATGTCATCGAGATGTTCCGCAAGCAGGGGCTTAAGGACAAAGTGCGTCTGCTCGAAGGCGTCAACCAGCTCTACACCGTTTATTACAAGCTCGATGACATCATCGACAGCTTCTACGGCCCCTTGGTGCCCTCGACAGGCATGCTCAAAGTTTTTGACCTCGTCCCCTACGAGAACGGCATGCTGCTGCTTGGTCCCGACCGCAACAACATCTCGCAGGTTGTCAAGTGGGAGCCGCAACCCAAGCTGTTCCAGGCTTTTACTGACCATATCAACTTCAACAAGATCATCCGTCTGGGCGATGTCGGCGAACTCAACCACGCCATCAAGGAGGGGTACGCCCCACTGTTGATCAATGTCGTTGAGGCGTTGCACAACAAGCACTTCATCCAGATTGCCGACGAGATCACGCGCCGTTACCACGAGGGAGGGGCACGTGTGGTGCTCATCGCCGGACCGTCATCCAGCGGAAAGACAACGTCGTCCAAGCGACTTGCCATCCAGCTGATGACCAACTACATTGTTCCCAAGGTCATCGAGCTGGACAACTATTTCATCAACCGCGAGCGCACGCCGCGGGACGAGAATGGTGACTATGACTACGAGTCGCTCTATGCCCTCGACCTGGAGCAGTTCAACAAGGATGTGACCGACCTGCTTGCAGGCAAGGAAGTCGATATGCCGACCTACAACTTTGTGAAGGGCGAGAGGGAGTACCTGGGCAAGAAACTCAAACTCGAGAAGGGTGACATCCTGCTGATGGAAGGTATTCACGGGCTTAATCCCGAGCTCACGCGGCTCATCCCCGAGAACCAGAAGTTCCGACTCTTTGTCTCGGCCTTGACAACGCTCAGTATCGACGACCACAACTGGATAGGCACTTACGACAACCGCCTGCTGCGCCGCATCATCCGCGACCACAAGTATCGGGGAAGCAGCGCATTGCAGACCATTCAGCGGTGGCCCAGCGTGCGCCGTGGTGAGAACAAGTGGATCATGCCTTTCCATGAGAATGCCGACGCCATGTTCAACTCTTCATTGCTGTTCGAGCTATCGGTCATGAAGAATTACGCATTGCCCATTCTGCAGCAAGTTCCTTCCAACACGCCCGAGTATGCCGAGGCCTCTCGACTGATGAAGTTCTTGAGTTACTTCGAGCCTCTCGACGAGAAAGACATCCCCAGCACGAGTTTGCTGCGTGAATTCCTGGGAGGCAGCACCTTCCACTACTAGCGACTGACGTGGGCCCTATTGCGATTGCGCAATGGGGCCCACGCCCATTATAAAATACTGACTATTCAACAAAACTGTCAAAAAATGATTGAGAATACAGCTATCGACACCGAGCATCCCAACGCCAAGCAACCCATGACGCTTGAAGAGTTTTGTGGAACAATCCGGCGCATGGAGTCACAGGGGCAGGACGGCATTTCGCTCTTTAACGATGTCATCTCACAGGGCTATGCCCCCGACTTGATTGCCGAGGACGAGTACCAGCACAGCCGGCGCCTGGAACGCATCACGACCGAAATCACGCGCCGTTTCCGCCAAGAGGGTATGCGCATAGTGCTCGTGGCCGGTCCGTCATGCTCGGGCAAGACAACTACCTCGCGTTTTCTCAATCACATGTTGCGTGACAACGGCATCCAGCCCTGTGTGGTGTCGCTCGACAACTATTTCCTCAATTTGGATCAGCGACCGCTGGACATGAACGGCGATATCGATTATGAATCGTTCTATGGCTTGGATGTGAAACAGTTGGGACGTGACGTGGCAAGCCTGTTGGCGGGCGACCAGGTGTCGATGCCCACCTATGACTACGTCAAGGGCGAGCGCACCTACCGTGGCAACACGCTCAAACTCGAGAGCAACAGTTTGCTTTTCCTCGAGGGCCTTCACGCACTCAATCCCCAGCTGGTGCCCGACATCGATGAAGAATTGAAATTCAAACTCTTTGTCACCGCCCAAGCAACCATCTACTACGGCGAGAAAGCAG
Organism: Muribaculaceae bacterium; assembly: GCA_017557425.1. Taxonomy (GTDB): domain Bacteria; phylum Bacteroidota; class Bacteroidia; order Bacteroidales; family Muribaculaceae; genus Sodaliphilus. The sequence continues at coordinate 107,300 of JAFYYU010000007.1, forward strand.
GCCTGGGCGACCATGACAACCGCCTGCTGCGCCGCATCTACCGCGATTACAACAGCCGTGGTGCCAGCGCATTACAGACCCTCCAGTGGTGGCCCGGTGTGCTGCGTGGCGAACACATGTGGATTTTGCCGTTTGCCAGCCATGCCGACGCCTGGTTCAACACGTCGATGGTGTTTGAGTTCTCGGCCATCAAGCCTCGTGTGGCTCAATTGCTGCATGAAGTGCCCGAAAGCGAGCCTGTAGAGTATGAAATCGCCCAACGTCTTGGTGCGATGCTGGACCGCATCGCCCCGTTAACCCACGAGGACTTCGTCGCCATTGCTCCCAAGCGGCGGTTCCTGCTCAGCAACGAAGGGAAATGAAAAAAGCGGCGATTGCCGCTTTTTTTTATGGAATAAGGTGTAGATTTTCTCGTTTAGGCGTCATCAGGATCGCTGACGACCTGGAAGTCCTTGTTTTCGTCTTCAAAGTCGCTTTCCCAGTATTCTTCGCTCCATTGCTGGCCACCCGAGTCCACCATCTTGCCGCCGGCATCGGGTGCCTCGTCTTCCAGATCCTCGGCCCCGAAGATGAAGTCGTCCTCTGACTTATCGCGGTGACGCTCGTCCAGGTCGTGGTGGGTCAAGGTATCGGGAATGCGGTTGCGCTCGTCGTTGATGGTGCGCCACAACAGGTCTTTAAGTTCGGTCAGGCCCATCTGGGCAACGCTGGAAATGAATACGCTGGGCACATCCTCGGGCAATTCGGGCCGCATCTGCTCGATGAGCTCTTCATCCAGCATGTCACACTTGGTGATGGCCAGCACGCGGGGTTTCTCCACCAGATCGGGATTAAAAGTCTCCAACTCGCGGCACAGGATACCGTATTCCTTGCGGATGTCGTCGCTGTCGGCAGGCACCATGAACAGCAGCACCGCATTTCGCTCAATATGGCGCAGGAATCGCAGGCCCAATCCTCGGCCTTCGCTGGCTCCCTCGATGATGCCGGGGATGTCGGCCATGACAAACGACTGCTGCCCGCGGTAGGACACGATGCCCAGGTTAGGCTCCAGCGTCGTGAAGGGGTAGTTGGCAATCTTGGGCTTGGCGGCGCTGATGACGCTCAACAAGGTCGATTTACCCGCATTGGGGAAACCCACGAGACCCACGTCGGCCAGCAGCTTCAACTCCAATATCACGGCTTTTTCGACTCCTGGCTCACCCGGCTGGGCAAATCGCGGCGTCTGGCGCGTCGCCGTCTTGAAGTGCTGATTACCCAAGCCGCCACGGCCGCCGCGCAGCAGGCGCACGACCTGGCCGTCCCGGGTCACGTCACACAGGAACTGCCCCGTCTCGGCGTCATACACCGCCGTTCCGCAGGGCACCTCAATGGTGCGGTCCTCGCCGTCCTTGCCCGTGCACTGGTTCTCGCCGCCACCCTGTCCGTCGGTAGCGAACACGTGACGCTGGTATTTCAGGTGAATCAGCGTCCACAGGTTGCGGTTACCTTTCAGGTAGATGTGGCCGCCGCGACCGCCGTCACCGCCGTCAGGGCCTCCCTTGGGCACATATTTGGCGCGATGCAGGTGGGCCGATCCCCTGCCGCCCTTGCCGCTGCGGCACAGAATTTTCACATAATCGATAAAGTTGCTTTCTGCCATAACTGTCTGTATTTTGACTGCAAATTTACTGATAATTCTCGGAATTCTCCGTAAATTTGCGCCAACATTAAGATAATAACAAGATTATGATACTGGATTCTATCACTTGGACCGCGAGTCCTGAACTGTTCAGTGCCGGTCCAATCACCGTCAGGTGGTACGGCCTGATGTTCGCCATCGGCTTTCTGGTGGGCTATGAGATTGTGTACCGCATTTTCCGTCATGAGGGAGCCAAGGAGAGCTGGGTGGGCAGCCTGTTCATCTATGTTGTCGTGGCAACGATTGTGGGAGCCAGGCTTGGGCACGTCCTGTTCTATGATTGGAGCTACTACTCGCAGCATCTGGGCGAGATTCCCAAGATCTGGGAGGGCGGCCTGGCCAGCCACGGGGGCACGTTGGGCATCATGATAGCCATTTGGCTCTACAGCCGCTATGTGACCCGCAAACCCATGCTGTGGACCTTCGACCGACTGGTGGTGCCTGTGGGCTTTGTGGCCGCGCTTATCCGTATCGGCAATCTGATGAACCACGAGATTTACGGCGGGGAGACGGCACAGCCTTGGGGTTTCCGCTTTGTGGAGAATGTGAGCCAGTGGATGCAGGGCGCCGAGCCCATCTTCTCGGCTCCGAGCCATCCCACTCAGATCTATGAGGCCCTATTCTACCTCCTGACTTTTGCCGTGTGCATGGTGATGTACTGGCGCTATCGGGCACAGGAAAGGGAAGGGCTCATCTTCGGCGTGTTCATGCTGGGCATCTTCGTGCCACGCTTCTTCATCGAGTACATCAAGAACGTGCAAGAGCCGTGGGAGGTCGCTATGCGTGCCAACATTGGGCTGGACCAGGGCCAGCTGTTGAGCATCCCGTTTATCCTGTTGGGTATTTGGCTCGTCATCAGGGCATTGCGCCGTCCCCGCGTGCCGTTGGAGTATCCTAACCGCTTTGCCGACGAGAAAACCAAGGGAAAAAAATAAATACAATTAAATACAATCACATAATGAACAAGACTCTCCGCTTCCTTATCCCCGTGCTGGCAGTGCTGCTGTTGTGCTACTGCCACGGTAACACATCCAAACAAGCAATGGACAATAACGATACCATCAGTCAAACCGCACTCGTGAGCATCGACGACACTACCGTCAACGGCCTCATCGTCTATTATCCGCAGTATAGCCGCATCGACCTCGTGTGCGGCCAGATGCCCAACCAGCAGGACACCAGCGTCGTCCTGTGTGCCGAAGCCGCCTTTACCCACGAGCTGCTCGACGAGTTTGCCCACAGCAACATCGACGGCGACCACGTGAGCGGCGGCAAGCGCTACACCGGTGCCAAGTGCCAGGACAACAGCGGTGCCTTCGCCTGGTTCGGCGATTCTACGTGGGAGTTTGTCAACGGTGAGTATGGCGAACTGCTTGACAGCGTGGCTGCTGCCGGCGGCATGGGCTTCGGCCAAGCCATCATCATCCATGACGGCGAGAGCATCCGTCCCCTGTGGCGCGACGGTGTGAACCAGTACCGCACCTTGTGCGAGAAAGACGGCCGCCTGTGCATCGTCGACAGCCGCGACGAGGTGAGCTACGAGCGCTTCGTGGCGTTGCTCGAGCAGTTCGAGCCCCGTCATGCCCTCTACATGGACATGGGGGCCGGCTGGAACCACTCCTGGTGGCGTGATGACGACGGCAAGGTACACGAAATTCACCCAGTAGCCGAGAAATCCCGCTACTGCACCAACTGGATTACCTTCTACAAATAAGTCAGAAGAATCAGATAACTCAGTTGTTTGAAAAAAAGCGTCCCCGGCAATCGGATGATTGTCGGGGACTTTGGTGCCCAGGGCGGGACTCGAACCCGCACACCTCGCGGCACACGCACCTGAAACGTGCGCGTCTACCAATTCCGCCACCTGGGCAATAGGTTTGCGCTATACGTTTTGCGTTTAGCGGTGCAAAGGTAGTACTTTTTTTTAATATACAAGCATTTTGGCAAAAAAAATGCGGGAAAAACACTTTTTATGCTCCATTGGGCGCATTTTGGGGATTAAAACAATCAAGTTAATGATATAGAACTTGGCCTAAACCCTGCGGGACTAATGCTAATTACGCTAATTTATCTAATTTATGACGAAATAAAAATATATTACTTCGCGGAATTAGAATGATTCGCGAAATTCGCATTTTAAAGAGTAACACGGTCAACTGCTTAGCGCCTTTGCGCGGGGCACGATGCTCTTGCGTTAATGTATGGGCTGACGGTTCACGCGACGGTTGTTCTTAGCATCGTTGTACTTGTTTCCCGTATAGGTGTTGGTGATGCCGGTGCCGAACTCGTCATCCTCCTCGTCCTCGTCGGTACCATTGCGGGAATTCTTTTTCTCGACCTTGTTCTTGGCCTGTTCGGGCTTATTGCGGCGGATGTCGTCGGGTTTCTGCATGTCGAGTGCGGTCTGGTAGATGTTCCAGGCCTCGTCCAGATCCCAATTGGCGCGCAGACGCAGCTTCTTGGGGTAGTAATAGACCTCCTCGGGCTGCAGGTGGTCACGATAATTGCCTGTGTCCCACTTACCGTTGCCGTTGCTGTCAAGGGTCAGGCGCAGGTAATAGGTGCCCGGCGAGACGTTGATGAACTCAAATGCGCCGTTGTTGACGGGGACGGTGCGCATCACCTTTTCGCTGCTGCCCAGCAACTCGACAAAGGCACCGTCCTTGACATTGACCTTGAAAAAGACGTTGGCATACTGTTCCAACCCTCTCACCTTGAGCTCCTTGCTGAGTTTTTCATTATGCAGGCCATAGACCGAAGTCACCGCGGCGCTGTCGATGGTCAGGCGGTAGGTGGAGTCGGGCAGGATGGTGACGGGCAGCCAGTAGCGCAAGGGGTTACAGTCGTCGGCCAGGCGGAACTGGGGCACCGCGCCAGTGAACGGCACCCACAAGGTGTCGCGCTTCACCTCCAAGTGGATGCCCGCCGGATCGATCGAGGCAATGGGCGTGTCAAACTTGAGTATGATTGAGTCACCCACGTCGATGGTGCCTGCCTTGGCCAAGTCCATCGTGAGTTTAGGAATATCGTTGGGATCAACGCGTTGTAATTCCTTGAGTTCCTCCAACTCGCCCTCGTTCAACTCCTTGCCCTGGGCTGCGGCTTTTTCCTGCTTCTCGAGCAGCTGTGCCAGGCGCTTGGCCCGCTCCTCGCGCTCCTTGGCCTTCTTTTCCTCTTCCTTGACTTGTGAGGAGGGCTTGCGGTAGCCGAAACGGATGGTATCGGTCACCTGTTGCAGGCGGTCGGCTGTGTCGGTGCGCAAGTAGGTCATGGCGACGATGACGGTGTCGGTCTTGATCATCGCCGAGTCGGTAATCCAGTAGAACAGCGAATCGTTGGCGGGAGTGCGCTCCACGCGGTACCAGTCGCGGGCATGCTCGGCAGGCCTGATGACATCGAGGTGGGGCAGGGTGTCGTTGGGGGCGCCGAAAAGCACATGCAGCTTGTTGTCGGCGGGACGTGACGTCTGCTTGACGTAATGCGAGCGGTAGCCCTCGTTGAACATGCACAGCAGCAGGTCGTTGGGCAGATACAGGGTGTGGGTGCCCGTCATCACGGTATCGACGCGGCGGTCAAAGGTGAAGATGGTGTCTTGGGACGTGTATTCTCTCGTCGTTGGAACGATAATCTCGTCCAGGAAGGCGATATCCTCGGTGCGCGCCATGAGGTAGTCGCCGTCAACATCGTTGAGAGCAAACACGTGGTAATTGCCGGGCTTGAGGTTGCGGATGGTAAAATGGCCGCGGTCGTTGGTGCGGCTCACGCGCTCCAGCGGCATATTGGTGAAAGCGGTGTCGTCGAGGTTGCTGTGCAGACCCACGATGACGTGCTGCATGGGTTCCAAGTCATTGGCACGCAACACAATGCCCGATACAGCCAGCGTATCGATGACGTCGCCTGTCGAGAAAGCAAACGTGTAGCCGTCCAGCTGGTTGCTCTCGTTGTTGTCCTCGATGGCGTTAGAGAAGTCGATGACGTAAGTCGTGTTGGGTTCCAGTGGGTCGCGGAACTCGACGGTTACCTTCTTGCCCACTGTGCGGATGAGCGGCATGGTGCGGGGCGCGGGAGAGATGATGACTTTCTTCTGCTGATCCTTGAGGTTGACAATCTCGTCAAAGATGATTTCCACCTTGTTGCCCTTGAAATTGAGCGTTCCCGGGGCCGGAGACGTCTTGACCACCTGGGGCGGAGTGTAATCACGCGGTCCTCCCTCGGGCGACCCGATGCTGGCACAGGCCATGAGCAAAGCGCCCACGGCAACCATCATCAGCCAGTATGTCCATCGAGTAGTCAAGTTCAGTCTTTAGTCTTTAGTGAGGTTGAAAGATTCAAGATCGGCAGGGACAAGGATGTTGCCCTTGAAGTACTGGGCGGCCTCAGCGGTAAAGGCGGCTGCCCTAGTGTCGAGGTGAGTGTCCTCGGTGTGATAGAGCACGAGGTTCTTGACATTCAGCTCCTGAGCGAGCATGCCGGCGTCAAGGGCTGTGCTGTGGTTCTTCTCATAAGGGTTGAACACGAAGCGGTCCTTGTACAGGCAGAAGGCCTCGCACATCAGCCAGTCGCAACCGCGGGCATAGGGCTCGCTGTGCATACTGTAAGGCTCATCGCCCAGGCACACCAGACGCTGCCCGTCGGGCAAAACGGCCTGGAAACCATATTGCTTGAAATTGGTCGAGCCGATGTCAAAAAAGGTGACCTTCATGTCGTCAATCTCGACTTCTTCCCCGTCACGCACCTCGCGCAGGATAACGGATGAGCCGAGCGAACTCAATATTTTGGCGGGAATCATCAGTCTGGCCATCTTCTCCAGCGCATGACGCACCTCGTCGTTGCAGTAGATGATGAACGGCCCCTTGTGTTTCCCCTTGAAAATCAGCGGGGAAATCTTGCGGATCATCCAGATGGCACCCATAATATGGTCGGTGTGGCAATGGGTGACAAACATGTGGCGAATCTTCTCAAACGGGATTCTAGCCTTCAGGAGCTGAACCAGGATACCATTGCCGCCACCACCATCGACCAGCATCCCGCCACGCGGTGAGCGCAGGTAGAAACAGGTGTTGTAGCAGTTGACACACATGGCATTGCCCGTGCCCAACATGGTGATGCTTGATGTGGTGTTTCCTGGCGCAATCATGGTTCCGACTTGATTTTAGGGAGTTCGATGCCGAATGTGGTGCCCTTGCCCACCTCGGATTCCTTGATATAGATCTGTCCGTTGTGGTATTCCTCGATAATGCGCTTAACGAGGGTCAATCCCAAGCCCCAGCCACGCTTCTTGGTGGTAAAACCGGGGTTAAAGACGTTCTTGAAGTTCTTGCGGGGAATGCCCTTGCCGGTGTCCTTGACCAGGATGACGGCATTGTTGGGGCTGTCCTCGACGGTGATGTCCAGACGGCCCTCGCCGTCCATGGCATCGACAGCGTTCTTGGTCAGATTCTCCATCACCCAGGCGAACAGGGTCTGGCTCAGCATCACGCCATTGTTGGTCTCGTCGTTGGTGTGAATATAAAGGCTCACACGCTTGGGAATGCGGGCACGCATATACTCCAAGCTGCTGGTCACGGCCTCGTTGATGGGAACGAGCTCCTTGTCGGGCATGGAGCCGATTTTGGAGAAACGGTCGGCAATGGTAGAGAGGCGCTTCACGTCCTTGTCCATGTCGCTGACGATGCTCTTGTCCACACCCATCGATTCGAGCAACTGCATCCACGCCATCAGCGACGAGATGGGCGTACCCAACTGGTGCGCGGTCTCTTTGGACAGACCCACCCACACCTTGTTCTGCTCGGCGCGCTTGATGCTCATCAACGCAAAATAGGCGATGGCAAAGAACAGAATCAGCACCGCCAACTGGATGTAGGGGAAATAGGCCAGACGGCGCAGCAATGTCGAGTCCTCATAAAAGAGGTATTGTGTTGTATTCTCGTCAATCTTGATATCGATCTTATTCTCGCTGTTCTTCAGGTGGTGCAGTTTCTTATTGAGGTATTCCAGATTGATTGGCGATATTTCAAACGCCAAGCTGTCCTCGGGTTCTGGCAGGCGGAAATTGCGGTGCAGCAGGATGTTATCCTTGTCATCAACGAGCAGTACAGGGATGTTGTGGTTCGCCTCGATGATACGAAGCAGGAAATCCACATCGGCCACACTGCCACCCACGGGGTTACCTTCGGCATCCACCTCACCGCTATCGTTGCCCATTGTCGCCAACTCCTGAGTCGCATCAGCCCAAATCTCCATACGCTCACGCTCCTGCTCAGCGAGGTCCTTCACCAGGTTGTTGGAGATGTACAGGAACAGCGCTACCAGCACCAGCGAGATGGCGAGGAACACCACCTTCCAGATACGGCGTGAGTCATATATGTTGCGCAGATTTGCCATGCGGTAGGTCACTTGATTGTAACGGAGGGCAAAGTTATAGAATTCCTGTGAATTGGGCAAATATTTAGGATTGAATGAGGTCGGCCTCGATCCATCGGGCGACACTGTCGGCGGTGTTGGGACCAATGACTTCGCTGGCGGCTGCTTTGACCTCAGGAAAGGCGTTACCAACGGCGACGCTGTGATCGGCAGCCTGCATCATGGCGATGTCGTTGCGGTTGTCGCCGAAGACCACGACACGCCCGGCGCCAACTTCTTGAGCCAACTTGCGGATGGCTGCGGCCTTGCTCGTTCCTGCAGTGAAAATCTCCAGATAGCCCTCGCTCTCGTCAAAGATGTCGTGATAGACCATCACCGAGCAAGTAGGAACCGTGGCCTTGAGGTCATTAGCGATGTCCTTGAGCACGGCATACTTGTTCAGTGAGAAGATGAGCAACGCCTCATCGTCGCTGTGAAGATAATCACAATCATCAAGGATAAACTTCTTCAAGGGCAGGTGACGGCGCTCGGCCACAAAACGCTCCTCCTGAGGCGAAATCGGGCCGTAGTGATGGGCATGCAACATAGAGCCGTGGCGACGGTAGATAAAGGGGTGGGCGCCATGGCGGCCAAACACATCGGCGACGGCATTGACCGTCGTGTCATCGATACCTCGTGTGTGCTCATAAGTACCTGTCACGGGGTTCCACATCGCCGAGCCGCCGATGACGATGAACGGCAGACGCGCGTGAACCTCCTGCATCAGCGGCACCACGGTGGCGGGCGTACGTGCCGTGGCAACAGTAAAGAGGCCGCCCAGTTCTCCGATGATGCGGTTGAGCGTGGCAACGGTCACGGCCGACAGTTGCGAGTCCTCACCCAGCAACGTCCCGTCCAAATCACTTACATATAGCGTTTTAACCTGATTATCGGTTGTTATCATGGTGCAAAAGTAGCTCTTTTTGCCCTAATAGGAACCAAGAATGGCTATCATTTCATTTTTTGGATGATTTCTGCAAGCAATTCAAATAATAATGCTTACATTTGCCAAAAAAGTAATAACCCGTTAATAGATTTGGAATTATGAAGAAGACGATGCCTGTAGATGGAAAATTTGAGTTGATGACCTTGCCTTATGCTCCCGAGGCCTTGGAGCCTGTAATCAGTGCCAACACATTGGGATTTCACCACGGCAAGCACCTGCTCACCTATGTGAACAACCTGAATGCCGCGCTTCCTGGCAGCGGTCTGGAAGACAAAGCCCTCGAGGAAGTGGTGCTCAATGCCCAGGGCGGTATGCTCAACAATGCGGGGCAGATCCTGAACCACAACCTGTATTTCGGACAATTCAGGGCTCCGATAGCCGACAATGCGCCCACGGGCCGACTTGCCGAGGCCATTGAGGCCGCCTTCGGTTCGTTTGAGGCATTTAAGGAGTCGTTTGCCAAAGCCGGTGCAACGCTGTTCGGCTCAGGCTGGGCATGGCTCAGTGCCGATGACGAGGGTAAACTGGTCATCACCCAGGAGCCCAATGCCGCCAACCCCATCCAGCGCGGACTGCGCCCGTTGATGACGATGGATGTGTGGGAGCATGCCTACTACCTCGACTACCAGAATCGCCGTCCCGACCACTTGGCCGCCCTATGGCAGATCATTGATTGGGACGTTGTGGCTGCGCGCTACGAAGAGTAAAAAACTTCGATGAAACGGGCATTTTTTGCGATTTTGGCGCTACTGTGCCTCGCTAGTACAGCTACTGCTGGAGACAAGGTGAACAAGGGCTGGCAACAGGCCATGCTCGCCGCCATCGACTCGTTTCCCGATAGGGGAGGCTACTACACGGGCGGTAAGCCCAACGATCTGTTTGCCAAGACCACTTGGCGAGGCTTGCACGACGCCTACCAGATGGCGCCCGGCGACGAGCGCCCGCGGTTTGACCCGATGCAGGCGCAGCCGTCGTTCTGCTCTAGCGCGACCTACTCGGTCATCATCAAGGCCCTGCTCATTTGGGACACCAAGCACAAAATCAAGCGCGAGGCATGGGTGAACATGAAACCCCGCGTGGGCATTGCTGACGCTTTCAACCCTGACGGGGTGGGGCAGGACGACGGCGAGGGATTCTGGGGACGCGCCAATGCCAACGGCCCCGGACTGGGCGTGCTGGTGCGTGAACTGGGTGCCGGCTACAGCTTTACCGCCTATCGCGGTGCCAAAAGCGAGCGTAACAAGGAAACGCCAGACGAACGCTACCTCACCGACGATGAGTGGTGCAGTCTCGATGTGTGGCAACGTGCCGTGCCCGGCGACCTGATGAAAATCTTCTGGAACCGCAACGAGAGCCGCGGCAGCGACAGCGGTGCCATCATCGGCTGCAATGACGACAAGAGCGCCGACCAGGAAGCGGGCCACAGCGTCATCTTCATTGGCTGCGAGGGCGATACCGTCTCCTATTGGTCATCGAACGGGCCCGGCAAGCACCCCGAACTGATGGGCTACAGCATCGGGCGCTGCCACAAGAACGACATCCAACGAGTGGTCTTTACCCGCATCACGCGTCCCGAGCGTTTCAACAACGCACGAAAAATGGCGCCCACCGATGTGAACGCCTATTTGAGTGACCTCAACGGCCGTCGCCACAGCACCACTGCCGAGATGCTTCGCCAACTCGGCATCCAGTGAACTGATTTCCCTACTATAATCCCGAAAAATTAACTCCTTTTTTGGAACATAATCCAAAAAAGTCAATACTTTTCGGGATTACGTTCCAAAAAAGTTGCATAATTGATTTCATATGCCTACCTTTGCGTCAAAAATATGTAATTATGTATTACCGGGATTTACAATCAGTCATTAAAGACAAGTGTTTCCGCCAAAAAGCCATCTTAATTATGGGAGCTCGGCAGGTAGGCAAAACAACCTTGCTCAAGCAGTTCATGCAGGAGCAGACCAACGAAGTCCTTTATCTCAATTGCGATGAAGCGATGACAGTTTCACAGTTGACCAATCGCAACATGCGACAATTACAGCTATTAGTCGGGACTGCTAAGATCATTGTCATAGACGAGGCTCAAAAGGTTGATAACATTGGCTTAACACTCAAAATGATCGTGGACAATTTCCCAGACATTCAGGTAATTGCTACAGGATCATCCGCATTCGAGCTACGCAACAGGTTAAATGAACCATTGACTGGGCGCAAATATGAGTATCGTTTGTTCCCTATTTCCACCAACGAGATATACAAGACAGGTAATTTTCTAGACGTGCAGCGTCTCTTGGAGTCGAGGCTCATCTATGGGTCATATCCCGATATACTGACTCATGGCACAGAGGCTCATGAGTTATTAAACTTTCTTACAGATAGTTATCTATATAAGGACATCCTTGTTTCAGACAACTTGCGCAAACCCGAATTGCTTGACAAGCTGCTAAAGGCATTGGCATTCCAAGTAGGATCCGAGGTATCCTACAATGAGCTATCGCAGATGATTGGCAGCGACGCTAAAACCGTTGAGCGGTACATTGAACTTTTGGAAAAGTGCTTCATCATTTTCCGTCTCAATGGGCTGAGCAGGAACTTGCGCAATGAGCTGAAAAAAGCAAAAAAGATTTATTTCTATGACAATGGTGTGCGTAATGCTGTGATACAACAATTTGCTCCACTTGAGATGCGCAACGATGTCGGAGCACTTTGGGAGAATTTCTTTATCTCTGAGCGCATCAAGTTCAACCATTATCGGCAATATTACTGCAACATCTATTTTTGGCGCACCAAATCACAACAGGAAATCGACTATATCGAGGAGAGTAATGGAACATTTGACGTTTTTGAGATGAAATGGAATCCCAAAAACGCCAATGCTACTATTCCTTCTAGCTTCTTGAAAACCTATTCAGTCTCAAACACTGCTATCGTCACACCAGAGAATTATCTGGACTATCTTCTATAGTCGCTATATCACCTGATGCCGAGATGCTCCGCCAACTCGGCACCAGGTGAAGCGGTTGTGCCGATTATTCGGTCTTCAGTTCTTCGTAATTTACCTTGCCGCTGCCGACGATCTCCTGGGTGGGGTTCTTTACCTTGCCCTTGAGCGTCACGTTGCCGCTACCGGCAATATCGGTGTCAACGTCATCGGCAGTGATATTGTCGCAGTTCACATTACCGCTGCCTGCAATCTCGATATTAAACTTGTTGCATGACATGATGCCCAGATTGATGTCGCCACTGCCGGCGATATTAGCTTTGGCATTACGGGTGACAAGATTGCCCATCTCGATGCTCCCACTGCCGGCGATTTCCATATGGATGTCTTTGCTGTTCAAATCGACCAGCATCACCTCACCACTGCCTGCTATATCGATGTCAAGGTCATTGGCTACTTCGATTTTGTTGCTGGCGGCAAACATGCCCGAGCCCGCAATATCAATACCCTTGATATCAGGTGAGGTAACATAGAGCTTCACGTCGCTGAATGACACCATGGGGGAGGTCTTTTTCACCGCCTTGCGGATGCGCAGCTCGCCGTCCTTGACATAGACTGTCATCTCTTTGAAGGCTTGCTCCGAGGCCTCAACGCGCACACTGTGCTCGGTACCCTGCTCATAGATGACCTTGAAGGCATTGACTACCGACACCTTGTCAAACGACTGCACCGCCGTCACCTTGTTCATTTCAGGGACCTGGGTCGGAGTAGTGTCATAGTCACCACCATTCAGATTAACACTCAAACACGATGACATCATCATCATTGTAACCAGAGCCATAAGGCTCAAAAAACAATACTTTTTCATTTTCTTCCTTATAAATTATTGATGTTCGTTTATCCTATAGACGCAAGAGGTGCCCAAAAAGTTTCAAAAATATCGGAAAAAATCGCCTTCCACCGCAAAATCAAGCGGTTTCACTATAAAAACACTTCAAAAAAGCGCTCATCCCAGCCGAAACAAAACGAAAGGTGGGTATCCCCCTTAACGGGAATACCCACCCTTGCAGTACTATGTTCTATAATGATTTAGAACTCTGTTCAGAATGATTACTTAGGATAAGTAAACTCGAAGTAACCAATGTACAGGTTGCTGCCATTTACGAGCAAGTGGTTCACACCATAGGTGTTGCCGTCCTGCTCAATGTAGCAGTAAGCACCATAGTTGGCCGTATCATAATAGCACCTGTAGCCCCAATAGTTGAGGTTCCAGTAACCCTCGGGCACGCTGATGCTGCCATCGGCGTTACGGGTGAACTCAAAGTAGGTACCATTGGCGTCGCCGTAGATCACGAAGCACGGATCCATGATGCGATAGATGTTGGTGCGCTCTGCATTGATAACAGGAACGTCAGCAGCCCAGCCGTCTTCCCAGTTATAGTCAACAAAGTGGCACATACCGGCATCAACCCAATTGTAGTCACATTGTACCGAAACTGTAGTTGACTGGATAGCATCACCAAACTCGTTGTTCTTGGTTGCTGCATCAACAGCCGAGAGATTCAATGTACCCTTGTAAAGGCCACCAGGTTCCATGTCAGAAAATACGACAGTAGCATAAGCCAGACCCTCGCCAGGAGCAAAGGTAACCTGGTTGCTCTTCAGGCTAACGCCCTCACTGGCTTCACCCAGAGCGATATTAGCAGTATAAGCATCTTTGGTGGTTGCACGACTTACTGCCACAGGAATCTCAATCGTACCCAACTTGGTGACAGTGCTCTGCTCGGACTGAATGAACGAGATGTTAGCCTGAGTGGGCTCGTAGATAGCACCCACATTATCCTGGTCGCAGCTGGTCAGGCCAGCGGCGATGAGTGCCAATCCTAAAATATATTTACCTAATTTCATAATATTCAATTAGTTAACAATAATAAACATTCTTTACTTGTAGTCACCAATCGGGTTCTGGTCCTTATCGGCATCCATATTCTCATTGCCATCAAACTCGGCCTGAGGAATAGTCAGTACCCACAGGTAGCTGGCAGGATCCTTAGCAGCCTCGATGTGGGTGGGAATCAACAGACCACTGGGCCAACCATAGGAAGCAGGACGAACGAAGCCCTGGTGCAAGCGACGGATAGTGTAGATACGGCCATCCTCGCCCCACAGCTCAATACGACGCTGGATCAAGATTTCCTCGAGCAGCGAACCAGTCTCCTCGGTGGTGATGGTTGCCAGAGCGTTACCACTCTTACTGGTGTTGTAGTTCGGGTCACGCTTAGCCATCAGAGCATTCAGATACTGCTTGGCAGTAGCATCGTCACCCTTGTGGCAAGCAGCCTCGGCAGCATTGAGGTACATTTCCTCAACACGCATCCAGATGTAGTCACCGGTCCAGGTCTGGAGGTCAGAGAAGTCAAACTTCTTCTGGATATAACCACCAGTGCTGTAAGTGGCATCGGTGGGATCCCACCATGCACGACGAGCGTCGGTGGTACTCATCTTGTCATACAACCAAGTGCTGATCTGCTTGGGAGCACGCTGACCATAGGCAATGTCCACGCTCATGTGAGCATATAGTGAAGCATACATACCGGCCTGATCGCTGACGATCTGAGCACCCCACATCACGTTACCCTGGTCAACACTGTTATTGCCCATGAATGAGCTAACGGGAGTGATCTGCTTGCCACAGGCGGCAATAGCCTGCTTAGCAGCATTGAGGGCATCGTCCCACTTCTCCTCGACGAGAGCGATGCGCGACTTGATACCCAGAGCCACTGCATAGCCCATGTGGCTGGGATGACGCTGAGCGGGGCTCTTGGCGAGCAGCTCAACGGCCTTGTTGATATCGTTGTCGATCTGCTCATACACCTTAGCTACGTTCTCGCGGGGCTGACCAGTGGTAGTGGTGCTGGTAGGCTCATTGTAGATGGGCACGCAGGGATCACTGCTAAAGTTGTAGTTGCGGGCAAAGGTTTGGGCCAGCATGAAGTAGCTGTAGGCACGGATAGCATAGGCCTGACCAATCACGTAAGCCACATCCTCCTGGGAGCCACCCATGGTCTCCTCGGCGGCAATGATGTAGTTGGCGTTGGCAATCCAGGTGTAGTAAGCCATCCACAGGTCATAGCTGCGCCAGGCGCTGGAAGCATAGCGGCCCTTTACATTATAGGCAGCATCAAACCAGAACCAACCAGAACCCTGGGCACCCATGATGAAGTCATCACCCATCACCTCGGCCATCAGGTTATAGGCACTGATACCGAAGCACTGGTGAGTGTTACCCGTGGTAGACCAACCGGCAGAATACATCGAGCGGTAGATACCGTTCAGGGGCACGAGAGCCTTGGTAGCATCGCTCATGAAGGTCGATCCCGACATGGCGTCGGTGGGCTCGGTCTCCAGCAGTTCGCTGTTACAAGATGTCAGGCAAGCCACACCAAACAGTCCAATAAACAAATATTTAAATATCTTTTTCATGTTTATATCCTTTTAAATAATGATGAATATAATATCAATGACTCGTTGTCTCGGGATTACTTCACGATGATTTCGCAAATCGAAACACGGTTCCAGCTCAATTCGTCAAACATGTTGCTGATACCCTGGCCAGCAGCGTTGATGCGGTTGGCGGCGATACCATACTTCTTGACGAGCATATCCTTCACGCTGGCGGCACGGCCGTTAGCGAGCTTGATGTTCACATCCTCCTTGCCCTCGGGCGAAGCATAACCCTTGATTTCGCAGGTTGCCTCGGGATGGCTCTTGAGGTAAGCAGCCACGCGCTCAACGTTAGCACGCTGATCGGCGGTGATAGCGGTACCCGACTTGGGGAAGTGAACCAGAATGTTCATGTACTGCTTGCTGTTGTCAACCACCTTGGTGGTAGGAGCAATGTTCTTGGCAGCGTTCAGGTCGTTCTTGCAGTTGGCAAGAGCCTTGTTGGCGGCTGCGAGGTCACCCTGCAACTGGGCCAGACGGCTGTTAGCGTCGGCGGCTACACCCTGTGCATCGGCGAGCTGAGCACGCAAGTCGTTAATCTGGCTGTTGAGCAGGTTAACATTAACAGCGGGAGTGGCAGCGGCATAGGTCTTACCGAAGTTCAGCTCAATACCTACGGTGTAGGTCTTGTTGGGGCTGTAGTCATAGTCAGTACCACCAGTGAAGTTGTACTGGGGATCCATACCATCGAGGTGTGTCCACAATGCCAGGTTGTCAATCGAACCAAAGATGCGGGCACCCGTCATACCAAGCTTGCTGATCCAGCTAGTGGGCAGTGCATAAGCCAGGGTGATGTTCTTGATGGCAAAGTAGCTTGCATCAATCAGGAAGCGGTCGGTGGTGTTGATCGACTCTGCAATGGACGAACGGGGAACGTCGGTCACGTCACCGGGCTTCTGCCAACGGCGCAGCATGTTCACGTTCCAGGTCGAGCTCAGGTACCACAGGTTCATGCCACTGTAGTAAATGCTGTCATAAACCTTACCACCCAGCGAGTAGGTAGTCAGTACGCTCAGGGTTAAGCCCTTCCAAGAGAAGTCAGTACCCAGTGAACCATAGAGGTCCGGCTCACGGCTGCCCAGGTAATACTTGCAGTTAGCAGCTTCCGAACGGTCGTCGGTAATATACTCACTGCCAGGAACCATGTTGCCGTCATCGTCCTTCTCATAAGCCCAGTACAGTGAGTAACCGGTCGAAGGATCAACGCCTGCGCTCTTGCACATATAATAGGTGTAGATGGGAAGACCTTCCTTGATCACGCGAACACCGCTGATCAGCTCGGGAGCCTCCTTGGTCAACCTGATGACTTTGTTCTTGTTCTTGGTGGCCATTGCGGTGATGTTCCACTCGAAGTCAGCTGTGCGGACGGGGGTAATGCGGATTGAACCCTCGACACCACGGTTGCGCATGTCACCCACGTTGTCCATGTAACCGGTGAAACCGGTCGAGAGTGCCATGGGACGGTTGAGCAGCATGTTCTTGGTCAAGCGGTTGTAGAACTCAACGTTCAACTGCAAGCGGTGGTTGAACAGAATAGCGTCGAGACCGGCGTTGAAGTTCTGGCTCTTCTCCCAAGATACGTTCTGGTTCTCGAGCGACGAAATCATAGCACCGATGTTGGAAGCGTTGCTGTAGCTCAGGTCATAGAGTGACTGCCAAGCATAGTAAGTGGTCAACATATCGTTACCCTGCTCACCATAGCTGGCCTTAACAGACAGGTTGTTGATCCAACCCACGTTCTGCATGAACTTCTCACCAGATACACGCCAGTTAGCACCAACACTCCAGAAGGTACCCTTGTTGTGATCGGGGTGGAAGCGTGACGACTTATCCTGACGCAGCGAAGCGCTCAGGAAGTAGCGGCCGCCGTAGTTATAGTTGACACGGCCCAGATAAGAGTCGATGCGATACTTGTCGCTGTAAGAGTCAGCCTCATACAGGGTGGTACCGGGACGCAACTCGTAGATACCCTCAACGAGGTTGGTCTTACCGGCCAGCAGGTAGCTGTACTGATAAGCATACCACTCGTGACCCAGCAACAGACCGAAGGTGTGGTCACCGAAGCTGCGGTCCCAAGTCAACAACTGGTTGAAGGTGTAGCTCTGAGTGCGCTGGTTGGTCTTCTCCATCAGACCACCGGCGTTAGCCTGGTTACCGTGCTGAGCGTTCATGTAACGCATGTAGTTACGGTTGTTGTAGTCCATGCTGAAGTTCACAGCGAACTTGAGGCCTTGACGCCAGCCGTACTTGGCCAGGTCGCTACCCAATACGAGACCGGTACGCAGACCAGCGGCATCACGCTTGGTGTAAGCCTTATCGAGCAGCAGCATACCCAGTGACGAGAAGTCGCTCAATGAACCGGGACGGGTGCCATAGGGAGTTGCCTCACCCCAGTCATACTGGATGTTGCCATCGCTGTCATATACGTTCTGACCATTGATGTCCTTCAGGTAAACGGGCAGCAGCGGGTTGATGAACTGTGCGGTGTACCACACGTTGCTGGTGCTGGTGCCGTCATAGTCACTGAAGTTGGAGATCGAGTGAGCCAACGAAGTGTTGATGTTGGCGCCCAACCAGTCAGTAATCTGGCTGGTGATATTGGCGCGGCCGGTATAACGCTCATAGTTGGTGGTCTTCAGGATACCATCCTCATTCAGGTAACCCAGTGACATCATGTACTGTGAGTGCTCGCTACCGCCAGTGATCTGCAACTGGTGCTCGTGACGGAAGGCATTGTCGCGGATTACGCTGTCATACCAGTCCTCATTCCATGCGCTCTGAGCATCCTCGTGAACATAACCGGTGGCGGGATCAATGATGGTATCCCAGGTATAGTTCTTGAAGGGGTTGTACTGCTCGCCACCCAGCTGACCGCTCAGACCAGCACGGGCAACAGCCTCAGCATCACTCCAGCTATAACCATTGTCGATAGCCTCGTTGCGCAGGGCTTCGTAAACCAACTGTACATACTGCTTCTGGTCCACATGCTGGTAACGCTTGGTGGCACGTGATGACCAACCGAAGGTCGAACGCCACATCACGTTGCTGCGGCCCTCAATACCCTTCTTGGTGGTGATCATTACAACACCGTTAGCACCACGGGCACCGTACAGGGCTGCTGCCGAAGCGTCCTTCAAGACGGTCATTGACTCGATATCCGCGGGGTTAATCGAGGCCAGATTGCCGTCATAGGGAGCACCATCGACAACATACAACGGGGTGCTGTAAGCGTTCACCGAACCATAACCACGAATGTGGATGGCGGGTGACGAACCAGGCTGACCGGATGAAGAGGTAACCTGCAGACCGGCTACGTTACCCTCGAGGGCCTTGGTAGCATCGGTCACGGGACGCAACTCCAGTTTCTTGTTCGTCACAGCCTCGGCCGAACCAGTGTACGAAGTCTTCTTGGCAGTACCATAGGCAACTACCATCACCTCGTCCAGATTGGTGGCGCCGTTATCACTCATCGTGATGGCCATGTTGGGCTGAACAGGTAATTCTTGGGTCTTGTAACCCACATACGAAACCTTGAGGGTCTTTACATTGTAAGGAAGACTCAGCGAGAACTCACCGTTCACGTCGGTGGCTGCGCCGTTTCCTCCGCCAATGGGTTGTACCGTTGCTCCAATGAGCGGTTCGCCATTGGGATCGGTAACCTGGCCCCTCACTACTTGCTGGGCACTCATGCCCAAAGAGATAGCACAAATGGCTATCAGCAGCATAAATAGCTTCTTCATAAAATAGTGATGTTTATTAATAATAAAAAGTTAAAAAATGTGTTTCTAATCAGTTACATTGTAAGGTCTCGACGGTGCTTTTCACTAGCCGCAATCGATTTTTTACAAGTTTGCAAAACTAGTCAATAAATGTGAAATAGGCAAAATAAAAGGATGGTTTTAACTAAATGCCCTTATTATCTGTCTTTTTGGGCAGTTTGGAAATTTTTTGCAAAAAAAATACAGAATCAATATAAATAACTACTTAATCTATTGAAAAACAAAATATTATAATTAATTTTATGGGTTTTTGAATAAATAATTCAAAATCAAAATCAAATGTTAAAAAAAACAACTGTTAACATTCGAAATTTAACAAAATTTCGAGCATTATTCAGCTGTTTTTTACCAAAATACCCCTTTAATTAAAGCATTTTCTTCCTTGTTAATAAGTTATTCAGAAAATCGGCCTGAATGGTCAAACCCTAAATTTTAAGTAATGATATACATGCCACATGACGATGGCGGCACAACATGAGATGTTCAACGAGTGCTTGGTACCATGCTGGGGAATTTCCACACACACGTCACTGGCGTCAACCACATCCTGACTCACACCTTTGACCTCATTACCCATTACCACCGCCAATTTTTGTCCTTTTTCGACAGCAAAGCACTCAAGACTCACACTATCATGCACCTGTTCAATCGAACAAATGAGGTAGCCGTCACGTTTCAGGTCATTGACTGCATCAAGGGTAGAGGAATAATACTGCCAGTCAACCGATTCCTCGGCTCCCAGTGCAGTCTTGTGGATCTCGGCTTTGGGAGGTTGCGGTGTAATGCCGCACAACACAATGCGCTCGATCAGGAAAGCGTCGGCGGTGCGCATGACCGAACCCACGTTCATCTCGCTGCGTACATTGTCAAGCACCACAGTCACAGGCAGTTTCTCCACCTCTTTATATTCTTCCACACCCATGCGGTGCAGCTCCAGCATCGATTTTTTTCTTGACATTATCTCATTTCAGGTTTATCACCACAAAGGTACAATAATCGTGTCAATAACCCTGAAAATTGTTGTTCAAAACTATTTGAAAAAAAATCAACAAAAAAACTTGACAATTCCAAATCGATGTTGCTTATCATTCTTTTTCTGACCGCAAAATAAGTTGATAATTATTTTTTCCTCTCATATAAACATGGTTTTCATCACAAATTGAGACTGGATACCATAATAATTTATTAACTTTGCAGGTTGTTTACACCCTGTTAATAAACAACCTTAGTATCTAGGATACAGCCATTAGGCTTGTCAATATACTATTGATAACTCTATTTTATAGTTGATAACCGATAGAGTGGGGAGCAGGGGTAAAAAGTTTTCTACACAATTAACAGGCATTGTTGTTGTAGTTAGATTTAATGTTTTTAAAAATATAAAACCAAAATATATATAATATGAATGTTGAAAATGGCTACGTCGATGAGCCCATCGAAGAGGGAATCGACCTGAAAAAGGAAATTTTGAGACTCAAAGCAGAGCGTAATGCGGTCATTATGGCGCACTATTATCAGCGTGAGGAGATCCAGCAGTTGGCCGATTATATCGGCGACAGTCTGGCACTTGCTCAGCTGGCTGCTAAGACCGACGCGCCGGTTATCATTCTGTGCGGTGTACACTTCATGGGCGAGACGGCCAAGATCCTGTGCCCGGACAAGACGGTTATCGTGCCCGACTTGAGTGCCGGCTGCTCATTGGCCGACAGTTGTCCTGCCGACGAGTTTGAGAAATTTGTCAGCGAGCATCCTGACCATACCGTAATCAGCTATGTCAACACCAGTGCTGCTGTCAAGGCGGTGACCGACGTGGTGGTCACTTCGTCCAATGCCAAGGAAATTGTGGGCAGCCTGCCTGAGGATGAGAAAATAATTTTCGGTCCCGACCGCAACCTGGGCAACTACATCAACAGCATCACGGGACGTGAGATGCTGCTGTGGGACGGTGCTTGCCATGTGCATGAGAAATTCAGCGCTGCCAAGCTGGCTGATCTCAAGCGTGAGCATCCAGATGCCAAGGTGCTTGTTCATCCCGAGTGTCCCAAGCCCGTGCGCATCATGGCCGACAAGGTGGGTTCTACCCAGGCCTTGCTTAATTTTGCCGTCGATGACGAGAGCCAGGAGTTCATCGTGTGCACCGAGAGCGGCATCCTCTTCGAGATGCAGCGTCGTTGCCCTGAAAAGACTTTCATTCCCGCTCCTCCCGAGGACGGCACATGTGCCTGCAACGAGTGTGAGTACATGAAACTGATTACTCTGGAGAAATTGTACAATTCACTCAAATTCATGGCGCCCGAAATCGAAGTTGATCCCGACATTGCCGAGCGCGCCGTGAAACCCATCCAGCGCATGCTCGATATTTCACGTGATCTGGGTATTATCAAGTAAATAGCCATTATTTAAGTATATATGAAAAGAATAGGATTTTTATCAGTAATCATTATATTAAATGTAATCAACACTATGGCACAGAACGTATATGACTTCACAGTGAAGGACCGTCGCGGCAACGACGTTTCATTAACCGAATATAAGGGTAAGATATTGCTCATCGTCAACACTGCTACCCGCTGTGGTTTCACTCCTCAATATGAGGAACTGGAGGCATTATATAAAGTATATAAGGAGAAAGGACTGGAAATTCTCGACTTCCCCTGCAACCAGTTCGGTGAGCAGGCTCCAGGCACCGAGGAGGAAATTCACCAGTTCTGTACACTCAACTTCGGTACCGAATTTCCCCAGTTCAAGAAAATCGAGGTCAATGGCGAGAACGAGTCACCGCTATTCACGTTCCTGAAGTCACAGCGCGGTTTCAAGGGGTTTGACAAGAACCACAAAATTGGCGCGTTGCTGGACGAAATGCTTTCCAAGGCTGATCCCGACTATGCCAGCAAGCCTGACATCAAGTGGAACTTCACCAAGTTCCTCATCGACCGCGAGGGCAACGTCGTGGAACGCTATGAACCCACCACCGATTGCAAAGTCATCGAGGAAGACATCAAAAAATTACTTTAATCAAATACTAGAAACTAGGGACTAAGGACTAGAAACTAAAGAAAAAATGGACTATAACTATAAAGAGATAGAGAAAAAGTGGCAACAATACTGGCGTGACAATCACACCTATAAATGCGAAATAGACCATAACCGCCCGAAATTCTATGTGCTCGACATGTTCCCCTATCCTTCGGGAGCAGGTTTGCACGTGGGTCATCCCCTGGGCTACATTGCCAGCGACATCTATGCACGCTACAAACGCCTGAAAGGCTTTAACGTGCTTCATCCCATGGGCTACGACGCCTATGGCCTGCCCGCTGAGCAGTATGCCATCCAGACGGGCCAGCACCCTGAAATCACTACCAATGACAACATCGCGCGCTACCGTGAGCAGCTGGACAAGATAGGTTTCTGCTATGATTGGGACCGTGAGGTGCGCACCTGTGACCCCAAATATTACAAGTGGACGCAGTGGGCTTTCCTGCAGATGTTCAAGAGCTATTATAACACCGAACTCGATAAAGCCCGTCCCATCGAGGAACTGGTAGCCCACTTTGAAAAGCATGGTACCCAAGACTGCAATGCCCACACAAATAGCACCGACGAATTCACCGCTGACGAGTGGAATGCCATGACCCAGGTGCAGAAAAATGACGTGCTCATGAACTACCGCATTGCCTATCTGGGCAATACGATGGTGAACTGGTGTCCCGCATTAGGCACTGTACTTGCCAACGATGAGGTGAGCGAGGGCGTGTCGGTGCGCGGCGGCTATCCCGTTGAGCAGAAGATGATGAGCCAGTGGTGCTTGCGCGTGTCGGCCTATGCAGGACGCCTCCTGCGTGACCTGGAAACCATCGAATGGACCGAGTCCATCAAGGAAACCCAGCGCAACTGGATCGGATACAGCGAGGGTGCCGAGATGACTTTCCCCATTGCCGACAGCGACAAGAGCCTGTTGATTTTCACCACCCGTGCCGATACCATCTTTGGTGTTACCTTCATGGTATTGGCTCCCGAGAGCATCTATGTGGACGAGGTAGTAACTCCCGACCAGCGTTCCGCTGTTGATGCCTATCTCGACGAGGTAAAGCACAAGACCGAGCGCGAGCGCATGATCGAGAAGAAAGTGAGCGGCGTGTTCACGGGCAGTTATGCCATCAACCCCATTTCCAAGAAGAGGATTCCCATCTACGTCAGCGACTATGTGCTGGCGGGTTACGGCACTGGCGCCATTATGGCCGTGCCGGCTCACGACAGCCGTGACTATGCTTTTGCCAAGCATTTCGACCTGCCAATCATTCCGCTGATTGAGGGTGCCGACATCAGCGAGGAGAGCTTTGACGCCAAGGAAGGCATCATGATCAACTCCAGCAACGAGTACCTGCAGCTCAACGGCTTGGAAGTCAAGGACGCTATTGCCAAGACCAAGCAGTATATCGAGGAGTCGGGCATCGGTCACGTCAAGGTGAACTATCGCCTGCGCGACGCCATCTTCAGCCGTCAGCGCTACTGGGGCGAGCCGTTCCCCATCTATTATGATGAGAACAACCAGCCTCAGGCACTTGATGAGAAATATTTGCCCTTGCAGTTGCCCGAAGTAGACAAATTCCTGCCTACCGAGACGGGTGAGCCTCCTCTGGGCCGCGCCAAGGGTTGGGTGACGACTGACGGTTACCCGCTGGAGTTGAACACCATGCCTGGCTTTGCAGGTTCTTCGGCCTACTATCTGCGCTACATGGATCCGCACAACAATGAGGAACTCGTTTCGCGCGAAGCCGATGAATATTGGCGTCAGGTGGACCTCTATGTGGGTGGTACAGAGCATGCTACGGGTCATTTGATCTATAGCCGTTTCTGGAACAAGTTCCTCTATGACTACGGCTATGTTTGCGAGGCTGAACCCTTCCGCAAACTCGTCAACCAGGGCATGATCCAGGGTCGCAGCAATTTCGTTTACCGCATCAAGGACACCAATACTTTCGTCTCGCTCAACCTCAAGGAAAAGTATGACGTGACGCCCATCCATGTGGATGTAAACATCGTCCATACCGATGCGCTGGATATCGAGAAATTCCGCGAGTGGCGCCCCGAGTTCAAGGATGCCGAGTTCATCCTCGAGAACGGCAAGTACATCTGCGGCTGGGCCATCGAAAAGATGTCTAAGTCGATGTTCAACGTCGTTAACCCCGACGACATCGTGGACCGCTACGGTGCCGACACCTTGCGCCTGTATGAGATGTTCCTGGGTCCCGTCGAGGCCAGCAAGCCTTGGGATACCAACGGCATCGACGGCGTGAACCGCTTCCTCAAGCGTCTGTGGGCCTTGTTCTACAAGGGTGACACCATGCAACTCACCGACGAGAAACCCAGTGCTGAGGCCTTGAAGTCGCTCCACAAGCTCATCAAGAAGGTGAGCGGCGACATCGAGACCTTCAGCTACAACACGTCTGTTGCCGCCTTCATGATCTGCGTCAATGAGTTGACGTCGATGAAGTGCCGCAGCCGTGAAATTTATGAGCCGCTGGTAGTGCTGTTGGCGCCCTTTGCCCCGCACATTGCCGAGGAACTGTGGCACGTGCTGGGTCACGACACCACCGTGTGTGACGCGCAGTGGCCCACGTGGAACGAGGAATACCTCAAGGAATCGACGGTGAAATATACCGTCTTGTTCAACGGCAAGCCCCGTTACAACGTCGAGGTGCCCGCCGGCACTGCCCAGGACGAGGTACAGCGCATTGCCCTTGCCGACGAGGGTGCCGCCCGCTGGCTCGACGGCAAGCAGCCCAAGAAGGTCATCGTCGTTCCCAACAAGATCGTTAACGTCGTCGTATAATTAAAAGAACTACGAATTACACGAATTAAGCTAATTTTACACCCTATAAACAATTAGGGTAATTTGTGTAATTCGTAGTTTTAGTTTTTGAAATAATGAAGAAGATTGTTTTTGCGACCAATAATGCACACAAGCTGCAAGAGTTGCGGCAGATGATTGGCGACCGCTATGAGGTGCTGGGTCTCGCCGACATCGGCTGCCATGAAGATATTCCCGAAACTGGCCATTTCATCGAGGAAAATGCCCAAATCAAGGCCCGTTATGTCAAGGAAAATTACGGTTATGACTGCTTCAGTGACGACACGGGACTGGAGATTGACGCCCTGGGCGGAGAGCCTGGCGTGCACTCGGCACGTTATGCCGGTCCAGGTCACGATAGCGAGGCCAATATCGACAAAGTGCTCTCTCTGCTACAGGGGGTGACCGAGCGCACGGCACGTTTCCGCACCGCCGTCGTCCTCTTACAAGGCGATGAGATACACTTGTTTGAGGGTCAGGTCGAGGGCGTTATCCTCACCGAGCGTCACGGCACTGGAGGCTTCGGTTATGATAGCATTTTCCAGCCCGTCGAGGGTGACGGCAGTACCTTTGCCCAGATGTCACCTCAGGACAAAAACCGCATCAGCCACCGCGGTCGTGCGGTCGCTAAATTGGTTGAATTCCTTAATTTACAAGCTTCTACAAATTAGAAGGGCTTTTCCTCGCTGCCGGTGAAGGACTGGAACAGGGCGTTGGCCAGGCTTGATGCGCCGATGCGGAAGTATTGGTTGTTCAGCCACTTCTCGCCCAGCACTTCCTTGACGATGGTGTAGTACTTCACGGCGTCCTCGGTCGAGCGGATGCCGCCTGATGCCTTGAAGCCCACCATGCGGCCGTGCTTCTCGTAATATTCCTTGATGCACTGGCACATCACGTAGGCGGCTTCCAGCGAAGCGCCTGGATAGATCTTGCCCGTCGAGGTCTTGATGAAGTCACAGCCCGAGTACATCGACAGGATGCTGGCGCGGCGGATTGCCTCAGCGCTCTTTAAATATCCCGTCTCGAGGATGACCTTCAAGGGGCGCTCACCCACAACATGCTTGATCTCGGCGATTTCATCGCACAATTCCTCGTAAGCCTCATCCTTAAAGTAACCCACGTTCAGCACGATATCCACCTCGTCGGCACCGTCGGCAACAGCCAAAGCGGTTTCGGCGATTTTGGTCTCGATATGGGCCTGACTGGAGGGGAAGCAGGCGCTGCACACGGCCACATCGACACCGCTTACCTCGAGCGTGCCGCGTACCACGGCGGCGAAGTTGCTGTAAACGCAGATGGCGGCAACGTTCTTGTACTGGGGATAGTTGTTGTCAAAGTCGTTGACTTTCTGTACAAAACGGGCAACGCTGCTCTCGCTGTCCTCGGTGGCCAGGGTCGTCAGGTCCACGCAGTTCAGCAGGAACTGCTGCACCTCGGGGGTGTTGTTCTCGGCAGCATGCTTGTCGATGATTTCCTGTACGGCGGCAGCCACGGCAGCATCGTCGATGGTGACGTTGCTCTGGTTGATGGCGCTCATGTACTTGTCCATGGACTTGTGTTCGTGCTCGTGATGCTCACATCCGCATCCGCAATGATCGTGGTTACTCATAATTCTAAAGTTTTATTGGTTAATGTTTTAGTTTTTCATTGTCTAAATGACGGTGGCTGTCGCGGGCTGTCTTTTTGGCGAAATTGCGTTCCAGGGCCGCGTCCAGGTCGATGCCCGTCTGGTTGGCCAGGCACATCACCACCCACAGCACATCGGCCAACTCGTCGGCCAGGTCCAGGTCGTCGCCTGGTTTGCACGACTGATCGCCATAACGACGTGCTATCACGCGCGCCACTTCACCCACTTCCTCGGTTAGCACCGCCATATTGGTCAGTTCGCTGAAGTAGCGCACCCCATACTGCTTGATCCAAGCGTCAACACGCTCTTGAGCCTCTTGTATCGTCATATCGACTACAAAGATAATTCTTTTTTATCTTCGGCTTGGGAGTAAATAGCCGTTTTTTACAGTTTTTGGTGATATTTCTTTGTCATGTCGAGAATTATGTCTATTATTGCTCCCTGAAAACAATCATTACTTCAAAACCTCTCGAAACAATGACAGAAAAAAAGTACAACCCCAAAGCCATTGCTAAAACAATTGACGTCGAGGAAGTTTACGACCTGGACGTGACCATTGCCCGTTTCATCCTGCCGCGACTCATGGTGTTCAAGAAGCATTGTGAAGGCACCCCGCGCGTCAATATGACCAAAAAGGAATGGAACGAGATTCTCGACAAGATGATCTATGCCTTTGAGCGCATCGCTTGCCAGACCGAGGAGGAAACTCCCGAATACAAGGCCTATATCAAGGCCATCTGGAACAACGAGGAAGACCTTGCCGACCTCAAGCGTGCCGCCAAAGCCTCGCTCAAGCCCATCGCCGATGGCCTCTCGCTCTACCACAAGTATTACCGCAGCCTGTGGTGGTAGTTTTTTGAATTTTGAATTAGGAATTGGGAATTGGGAGGCGGATGTTCTCTAAACTGCTCGCGCCAGCGAGCATCCTAAAACCTAAAACCTAAAGCCTAAAGCCTAGAACACAATTTCATGTGGAGTCGTCCGTTATTATAGAAAAATGAAAATGACGATGAAACGGACTTTTTTGATTCTATCATTAATATTAATAATGACTCCTGCCGCCTTGTTCGGCCAGGAAACTGAGTCTTTATATACCGGTTGGGGCGCTGGTTTCCACCTCGGTGTGGGCGCCATGGTCCCCACAGGCTCGCTGGGTGATGACCTGAAGGGATGTGCCGTGTTCACGGGCGGTGTCGATTTCGAGTATCGTCGCGCCAGACTCAAAATTGACGTGAACTATAGCCAGCCCTCGTTCAAGAACGAGAACCCTTATGCCGTTTATGACAGCCAAGGACGCAACCTGCAGCAAAACGGCACGGCAAGCACAACGTCATTTGGTGCAGACTTTCAACTGGGCTATACGGTTTGGCGACAAGGCAAGGTCAGCATCACGCCATGCGTGGGCATGAACTTCAACCGCCTGAGGTGGGACATGAACACCATCAAGTGGGAAAAGGATGATGAAGGAGTGGAAAGACCGCAGATCGACAATGTGACCGACGTGCATGAAAACAGCACGGGCTTTACGGCGAGTGTTGACGTGGATATCCTGCTGGGTGGCAAATTCGTCGATATGGGCGGTAAGAGCCATTACACCTCATCGGTGCGCATCACCCCCTTTATCACTCATACCGGTTACAGCAACCTGTCGCCAGCTGTCAAGGGCAACTGGATCGGCGTGACGGTGAGCTATGCCGGCCTCTCCCGTCTCCTTTCCACTAACGACTAAAGACTATTTAACTAATAATTCTTGCTGGGATTCATTTCTTTATTCTACTTTTGCCGCGAGAAATGAAACGATTATTCCTCATATTGGCTATGGCCATGACTATGACGGCTTTAACGGGCGCCAAAGCGCACGCTGCACCCGCTGTGGAGGATCCCCTCGATAATCTGGAGTTGCCCTCGGTGTTGCAAAAGACCTTCGCTGGCTACTACCACTTCATCGAGCCCTCGACGGGCGACACATTGGCGATGATCGTTTTCAACCCCATCATCATCTATCCGCGTGAGCGTTTCCGCAACAAGGCCGAGGAAAAATACTACTGGAAAACCGTGCGCGACGTCAAGAAGACGCTGCCCTATGCCAAACTCATCAGCTCCACCTTGCTGGAGACCTATGAGTATATAGACACCTACCAGACCCAGAAGCAGAAACAGGCCTATCTGAAGCGGTTTGAAAAAGAACTGTTCAACCAGTACAAGCCGCAGATGAAGAAAATGACCAAAAGCCAGGGCAAGCTGCTCATTAAGCTCATCAACCGTGAGACCAACCAGAGCAGCTACAGCATCCTGAAGGCTTTCCTGGGTACCTTCAGGGCAGGTTTTTGGCAGACCTTCAGCAAATTCTTCGGCGCCAGCCTCAAGCAGGGCTACCACCCCAACAAGGATAAGCAGGACGCCATGATCGAGCGCATTTGCATCCGCGTTGAGCAAGGCGCCCTCTAACCCTCCACTGTTCCAAAGGCAACAAATAACCCCACCAAGACTTAGGGACATTTTTCTTAACACGAATGTCCATCAATGACCATAAATGGATTCATCAATTATTGATGACCATTCGTGGTTCATTCGTGTTCAATAAACACTTGTGTAACTAAAAACTAAGGTCTAAGGCCTAAAGTCTAAAGTCTTTTTACTACCTTTGTGGGCTCAAACGGATAAATAACGACTATAACATTTTTCGATACACAATGGAACAAGAGAAGAAATTTGCCCGCACGCTGGTGACGACGGCGCTGCCCTATGCTAACGGACCTGTCCACATCGGCCACTTGGCTGGCGTGTATGTGCCTGCCGACATCTACGTGCGCTACCTGCGCCTGCAGGGCGTGGACGTGATGTTTGTGGGCGGCAGTGACGAGCACGGCGTCCCCGTGACGCAGCGTGCCCGCAAGGAGGGCATCACCCCCCAGCAGGTGGTGGACCGTTACCACCAGATCATCAAGGATTCGTTTGAGGAGCTGGGTATCTCCTATGATATCTACAGCCGCACGACCAGCAAGATACATCACCAGTTCGCTGCAGAGTTCTTCCGCAAACTCTATGACGACGGCAAACTCATCGAGAAGGTGACCAAGCAGTTCTATGATGAGCAGGACGGCAAATTCTTGACCGACCGTGATGTCGAGGGCGAGTGCCCCTATTGCCACCATCCCGCCGCTAAGGGTAACCAGTGTGAAGACGGCTGTGGCCGCGACCTGGATCCCACCGAGCTCATCAACCCGCATGCCAAGGACAGCGACCATCCGCTCGTCCTCAAGGACACCACCAACTGGTTCCTGCCCCTCAACGAGTATGAGGGCTGGCTCAAGGAATGGATCCTCGAGGGCCATCAGGAATGGCGCAGCAACGTCTATGGCCAGTGCAAATCATGGCTCGACAACGGGCTGCAGCCCCGCGCCATGACACGCGACCTGGATTGGGGTATCCCCGTGCCCGTCGAGGGTGCCGACGGCAAGGTGCTCTACGTGTGGTTTGACGCGCCCATCGGCTACATCAGCAACACCAAGGAGCTGTGCGACGCCCAGCCCGACCGCTGGGGCACGTGGCAGCAGTGGTGGCAGCAGGAGGACACGCGCCTGATCCACTTCATCGGCAAGGATAACATCGTGTTCCACTGCATTATCTTCCCCACGATGATGAAGGCCCATGGCGATTACGTCATGCCCGACAACGTGCCGGCCAACGAATTCCTCAACCTCGAGGGCGACAAGATCTCGACCAGCCGCAACTGGGCCGTGTGGCTGCATGAGTACCTGCAGGACTTCCCCGGCAAACAGGACGTGCTGCGCTATGTGCTCACCGCCAATGCCCCCGAGACCAAGGACAACGACTTCACCTGGAAGGATTTCCAGGCCCGCAACAACAACGAGCTGGTGGCCATCCTGGGCAACTTCGTGAACCGCGCTCTGGTGCTGACCCACAAGTTCTGCGGCGGTATCGTGCCCGAGGTGGGCGAACTCACTGACGTCGACCGCGAGGCCGTCGAGGAATTCAAGAACGTGAAAGCCACGTTGAGCGACAACATCGAGCATTTCCACTTCCGCGAGGCCCAGAAGGATGCCATGAACCTGGCACGCATCGGCAACAAGTACCTTGCCGACACCGAGCCCTGGAAGCTTGCCAAGACTGACATGGCGCGCGTGCAGACCATCATGCACCTGGCCCTGCAGATTACCGCCAACCTGGCGATTGCTTTCGAGCCGTTCCTGCCCTTCAGCTCAGCAAAACTGCGCGGCATGATTGGCATGGAGAAGGCCGACTGGAGCCGCCTGGGCGACATCGACATCCTGCCCGCTGGACGCCAGCTGGAGCAGCCCGTGCTGCTGTTCGAGAAGATCGAGGACAGTGTCATCGACGCACAGATCCAGCGTCTGGAGCGCATCAAGCAGGAGAACATCATCAACAACTTCAAGCCCAAGCCCGTTACCACGTCGTGCACCATCGACGACTTTGCCAAGCTGGACATCCGCGTAGGCACCGTCGTGGAGTGCGAGAAGGTGAAAAAGGCCGACAAACTGCTGAAATTCACCATCGACGACGGCATGGCAGGACGCACCATCATCAGCGGCATCGCCAAGTTTTATGAGCCCGAGGACCTTGTGGGCAAGCAGGTGTGCTTCATCGCCAACTTCCCGCCCCGCAAACTCAAGGGCATCGAGAGCCAGGGCATGATCCTGAGCGCCGAGGATGCCGGCGGACGCCTCGTCGTCATCGGCCCCACCGGCCCCGTCAAGCCCGGCTGCCAAGTAGGGTGAGATTCAAGCGGCACGGGTCGCTTGAAGTTTAGAGATTAATGTTTAGTGGTTAGAGAGATTTCTCTGGCCACTTTTCTTTTTATATGATGTGAAAGAATGACTAAAACGGGCGATTATATTAAAGAAGGTTAAATAATGGCCAAAAAATTGGTTTATATTATAAACCGCTTTATCTTTGCAGCGAAATCAGAGTGGTCATCGGCCGAAACCGCTCTTTTTTCAGAGAGTTTAAGTTTACATTATAAACCACTTTATAACCAAAATTTTTAAAGATATGGAAGACAAGAAAATGACCGAGAAAGAAAGTCTCGAACTGATTACCTCGATGATCAAGCGCACCCGTGAGCGCTACATCGGCGACGGCAACATCTTGCTGATGTGGGGATATCTCACAGTATTTGTGACTGCACTGGTGTGGATCATGTTGGTCTTAACACACAACTCGGCGTGGAACTGGCTGTGGTTCCTAATTGGTATTGTTGGCGGCATCGCTACACCCATCATGTCGAAGAAAAGCGACCGAAAGAGCGGCGTGAAAAGTTACTCCGACAAAATCACCTCTCAAATCTGGATTACAGTTGGCGTGGCGTCAATAGTAGCTACACTTTTCTGCATTGGATTTGCCCTTAAGGGATTTAATGCCTGGGGAATGATGTTTGCCATCCCACTCCTTATTGTACCTATGGCCGAGATTTCCCAAGGAATTATTGTGAAAGAAAAGTCTCTCATTATTGGCGGTGCCATAGGGTTGTGTGTTGGACTCTTCACTTTTTGCTGCCTTGTCGGCAACGTGCGACTCCTCATCAACTGGTTCCTGCCGTTGTTTATGGTCGCCTTCGCCTGCATGATGATTATCCCGGGCCACATTGTCAACCATAAAGCCCGTCTGCAGCGATGAAAGAGCTTGATCCCATCCTTCACTCCCAGCTGCGGCTGGCGGTGATGTCCATCCTGATGAGCGTGGACGAGGCAGACTTCGTCTATCTCAAGGAGAAGACCGAGTCCACCGCAGGGAACCTGAGTGTACAGCTCGACAAACTCTCAGCCGCCGGTTACATCACCGTCACCAAGGGGTTTGTCGGCAAGAAGACCCGCACGACATGTAAGGTCACCGAAGAGGGCCGTCAAGCCTTCGAGGAGTACGTCGAGACCTTAAAGGACTATTTGAACTTGTAAAAAATCAGATTCAGCCATAATAGAGGCGCTCATCCATAATAGGGTGGGCGCTTCTTATAATACCTGTGGTTTGGCATCGGGGAGGTGGGTGCTGAGGATGCGTTGAGGCTTGGGGTAGAGGTTGTTGGCGCGGTTGCCCAGGTTGTTGGCGAAGCCCAGAACGGCGCCCTCATGGGCGATGAGGACGTGACCGCGGGGACCATCTACGGTGATGGACTCGCCGCGCAGGTAGCGCAGGGCGGTGGGGTAGTCCACCTCACATACGGGGAAAGCACCATTGGCACGTGCTGTCGACATCGCCAGGGCATGGTGGGGCATTACCTTGCGACCCATAACAGTGGCCAGTTCAATCCCGGCATGAAGCACATTTAACGAGGCGCGTAGGGCCACAATCTCGCGTCGGATGTCCAGTGGCACGGCGATGCTGAGGTCGCCCTGCAGCTCAATAGCGAACTCATCGGGCTTTTTTAGCCAGTTTTTACCCGTTTCATCGGCTTTTTTTGTTGTTTTTTCCTTGATGCGCGGGAGTTCTCGCGGCATGTCACCATCCTTGCGGAAAACCGCCATAAACAAGCCCTCGCCGTTCACTCGGTGAGGCATGAAACGGTAACAGTGGCAATCGCTGCCGATGGCGGGGTGGATGTTCCAACAGTCTTCGATGGGCACCTCGAGCGAGGTAGCCCCGAGTTCATGGACGATGTAATGGGCGATTTCCTCGTTCTCCTGGCGGTTATAGGTGCAGGTGCTGTAGATTAGCAGGCCGCCGGGGCGCAGGGCGGGCCACACGTCGGCGAGGATCTCGCGCTGCCGCTGGGCACACTGCTCGACCAGAGCGGGCGACCACTGGCTGACGGCCTCGTCGTCCTTTCGCATCATGCCTTCGCCGCTGCATGGCACGTCGGCAGCAATGACGTCAAAGAAACGGGCCAATTTGCCCAGATGGGCGGGCGCGTTGCTGGTCACTACACACCGCGGGTCACCCCAGCGGATGATGTTGTCGGCCAGCACACGGGCGCGCGGCGGCACAATCTCGTTGGCCACCACCATCGAGCCTTGAGGCAATGCCTGGATGGCCGCTGTGGTCTTGCCTCCGGGGGCGGCACACAGGTCCAGATAACACACGGGCTCATGGATGAGGCTGTTAATCACGTGGGCGATGAACATCGATGAAGCGTCCTGCACATAGTAGCGCCCCGCATGCCAGTCGGTATCAAAGGTGAAAGCAGGCCTGTCGCCGAGATAAAACCCCTGTTCGCACCACGGCACGCGTTGGGCGCCCTCGGGCACGTTCACCCCACGCGCCTCGTTGACACGCACGGCGACACTGGGCTCACTCGACGTGATGGCCTCGGCCAACGCCTCCCATTCTTCGGGCAACAGTCCGCGCAGTTGATCTATAAACCCCTCAGGTAAATTCATCACTGCAAAGGTAGTGAATGCCGAGCGCAGAACAAACAGAATTCCTTCTTTTTTATTCCCAGACCTTGCCTGATACCACGGCAAACAACTGTAACAGAATCGCGCCACGCTCCAGCCAGACGCCATAAAAAAACAAAAAATGACTTCATCGTTAACCCCTACTGAAATTCGGACTTTTGTCCAAATCGGGGTATTTTACCCTACTTTTGGACGAAAATCTTTCAGTTTTTGTCCAAATCTAGGTTTTTTACCCCACTTTTGGACAAAAATCGTTGTTTTGGAGAGTCATCTTCTTTCGTCATTATATAGCCTTTTTCCTATGGGGAATCAGCAATACAAATTAGGGTTTTTTAAGGTTTCAGGCTTTTGGCAAATGGGCGATTTTTTGTAATTTTGTACGTTTTTAGACACCCCCGATTTTTGAGGGTATAAATTAGAAAAAAACTTCATTTTTATGTCAGAAGAGAACAAATATATCGAAGAACAAGAAGAGAAGAATTATTCTGCGTCAAACATCCAGGTCCTGGAGGGTTTGGAGGCCGTGCGCAAGCGTCCTGCCATGTACATTGGTGACACCCACGTCAAGGGTCTGCACCACCTCGTGAGCGAGGTCGTGGACAACTCCATCGACGAGGCGCTGGCTGGATTCTGTAACCGCATCGAGGTGTTCATCGGCGAGGATAACAGCATCACCGTTAAGGATAACGGCCGCGGTATCCCCGTTGACGAGCACGAGAAACTGCACAAGTCGGCGCTCGAGGTCGTGATGACCGTGCTGCATGCCGGCGGTAAGTTCGATAAGGGTTCCTACAAGGTTTCTGGCGGTCTGCACGGTGTGGGCGTGAGCTGCGTGAATGCGTTGAGCGATTACCTGCGTGCCGAGGTGCGCCGCGGCGGCAAGGTATATATGCAGGAATACAGCCTGGGCAAGCCTACCAGCGAGGTGAAGGTTATCGGTGACTGCGCCGAGGAAGAGCACGGCACCACCATCATCTTCCATCCCGATGCCAGCATCTTCTCGACGACCGTCTATGAATTCAGCATCCTCTCCAACCGCCTGCGCGACCTGGCCTATCTGAACGCCGGCGTGACGCTGTCGATCACCGACCTGCGCACCAAGGACGAGAACGGCAACTGCCACAGCGAGACCTACTACAGTGAGACGGGTCTTGACGAATTTGTTCGCTACATCGACGGCAACAAGGAGGCGCTGATCCAGGACGTTATCCACATCAAGAGCAAGAAGGGCGACATCCCCGTTGAGGTCGCCATGACCTATAATACCTCGTTCAACGAGAATATCTACTCGTTTGTCAACAACATCAACACCATCGAGGGTGGTACCCACCTGACGGGTTTCCGTCGCGGTCTGGGCTCGACCTTGAAGAAGTATGCCGAGGACAACAAGATGCTCGAGAAGGCCAAGGTAGAGATCAAACCCGAGGATTTCCGTGAGGGCCTTACCGCCATCATCTCGGTCAAGGTGCTGGAACCCCAGTTTGAGGGTCAGACCAAGACCAAACTCGGTAACAACGAGGTCATCGGAGCCGTTGAAACAGCCGTGCGCGAGGCTTTGAACAACTACCTGGAGGAGCATCCCAACCAGGCCAAGACCGTCATCGAGAAGGTCATCCTCGCCGCACAGGCACGCCATGCCGCACAAAACGCCCGCCTGAAGGTGCAGCGCAAGTCGCCGCTCGCCGGCGGTGGCCTGCCCGGCAAGTTGGCCGACTGCTCGTCGAAGGATCCCGCCGAGAGCGAGCTCTTCCTCGTCGAGGGTGACTCGGCAGGCGGCAGCGCCAAGCAGGGCCGTGACCGCAAGTTCCAGGCCATCCTGCCTTTGCGCGGTAAGATCCTCAATGTCGAGAAAGCGATGGACCACAAGGTGTTTGAGAGCGACTCGATTGTCACCATCTTCCGTGCCCTGGGCGTGACCATCGGCACCGAGGAAGATCCTAAGGAGGCCAACCTGAGCAAGCTGCGCTACCACCGCATCATCATTATGACCGATGCCGACGTCGATGGCGCGCACATCGACACGTTGCTGATGACCTTCTTCTTCCGCCGCATGCGACCCATCATCGAGAACGGCTACCTCTACATCGCCACGCCGCCCCTGTACCGTGCCCGCACCAAGAAGGGCAACCGCGAGGAGTACTGCTGGGACGAGACGCATCTGCGCCGATTTATCGACGAGTATGCCGGTGGCAACGAGGACGCCGTGACCGTGCAGCGCTTCAAAGGTCTGGGTGAGATGAACCCCGAGCAGCTGTGGGAAACCACCATGGATCCCAACAACCGCCTGCTCAAGCGCGTCAACATCAGGGACGCCGCCGAGGCCGACCGCATCTTCTCGATGCTCATGGGTGAAGACGTGGATCCTCGCCGCAAATTCATCGAGGAGAACGCCACCTACGCCACCATCGACACTTGATCAAATTATTATAAAAGAAATCCTCGGGGCAATTTACAGCTCCGAGGGTTTCTTTTATTAAAAACATCACTATTATTGGCTTTATCACGCTACTAAGCCTTTGACTGCTTACTTGTTAGCTGGTTATTGGGCATCTCCTTTAAGTTTGAAAGAGATGGGCAGGGTAAACCATACTGATACGTCCTTGCCGTCATGTCGGCCAGGAATGAAATTGGGCATTGAGTTAACCACACGGATGGCCTCGGCGTCAAGTTCCTCATTCACCGAACGGACAACCTTGGCATCACACACCTGTCCGGTCTTGTCAACGATAAACTGCACGAGCACGCGCCCCTCAATATTGTTTTTTACAGCATTTTCAGGATATTTGACATTCTCTTGCAAGAAGTTGATCAGAGCCTCCATGCCGCCAGGGAATTCCGGCATCTGCTCAACGGCCTCATAAACCTTGGTGCCCTGAGGGGAGGGTGCCGGAGCCTGCTCGTTTGCCACTACTGTACCATTACTCGGGTTGGCAAAGGCCAACAAAGCCAATGCTATCACGGGAACCGCAGCCAGCGCCCGCAATCTGTTCCATCGGCTGCTTTTGTTAATCGTCATCATACGGATTCGTTTTTTTAGAGATTGATAATTGAAGTTATTTGCCATCGAGAATAGCTGGTCCCCGACGGACTTTCGTATCAGCAGCAATTGGTACTGCTTTACGTCGACGTGTTCGTTTAGTACGGCTTCATCGGCCTCATATTCATGCACTTGCCGCAATTCTCGGCACAATAGCCAAGCGGCGGGGTTCCACCACTGGAACAATGTCACCAGCCCCATAAACATCACATCATATGAATGACGCAGACGGATGTGGGCCTTTTCATGAATCAGGATCTCACGCGGGTTGTCACGATAGTCCTGCTCGTTGATCACGATATGCTTGAAGTAGCTGAACGGGGCCACCTCGCCGGGAAGCACATGCAATGTAACGCCCTCGGGCAGCGACTCGGTCTTCCCCTTCTTGAGCAGTCGGTGCAGGCTCCACTGGCTGTGCAGCAACCATGCGAGTGCCAGCACTATTCCAACAAAATAGGCTATAGTGGCTATGTTCAATATACTCCAGGGCTGGGTTGCCTGAGTCGGCTGGATCGCTCCTGACGGCGTGACAATCAAGTCCTCGATCATGACCATCTGCTGGGTGAGCGGGGACGGTGAGTCAATCGAGAAGCGTATCCACGGCAGCACCAGTGCAAGTGTCATAACCACCAGCAGTGCTACACGGTTGAAGCGGTGGAACGTCTCGCGGCTGAGCAGCAGTTTCCACAACAGATAAAAAGCGATGAGGCAAATGCCCACTTTAATTTGATAAATGAGTAACATGCGGTTGGCGGTTTTACTGTTGGTTGTTCTGTTCCACTTCGCGGATGAGTTCCTTCAGGTCCTCGATGCTGACCTTTTCACTCTGGACAAGGGCCGAGACAGCGCTCAGGTAAGACTTGCCGAAGAATTTGTTGACCACGTTGGTCAACGTGCCGCCGCGGTATTCCTCGCGGCTGATGCGGGCAAAATACTGGAAGCAGCGGGCGGTGATGGCCTTGTGGCCCAGGAAACCCTTCTCCTCCAATATTTTCATTAATGTAGCCAAGGTGTTCACATGGGGGCGGGGCTCGTCATAGCAGGCCTGCAGTTCGCGCACCAGCATGGGGCCGTGATCCCACATCCGCTCCATGATTTCCTCTTCTTTTTGTGTCAATTGTTTCATCATTCTGGCCTTTTTATGATTGTACGACGCAAAGTAACTAATACTTTTAGTTATATGACAAATTATTTTAGTTAATAAAACTAAAAATATTAGTTTTTGTGTGTTTAAGCGGGTTTTTCGGGGTCTTTTGGAGGGTTGGCATGAGATTTGCAGATTGAAAGAGAAATAAGTTTAAAGTTAATAATGAAAGGAGTAGAACGATGTCACTGTTCAGAGTATTATTATCGATTATCTTCCCGCCGCTGGCCGTGTTGGACAAGGGCTGTGGATCGGTGCTGATTGTGACGTTGCTCACTATTGCCGGATGGATCCCGGGTGTAATCGGCGCTCTGGTTATCCTGAACAAAGACAATGAGCCGTCGCCCCGTAACAATTACCCCACCTATCCTACTTACCCCTCTTATCCCACTTACCCCTCAAACAACAACCGCACCCGTTGCGAGTATTAAGACCGATTCTCACGCGATGGCGCTAAGATGTAATAAAGAGCGCATGTGTCCCTTTTCATAGAAATGTGGATTTTGTCTAATTGTTGGTTATTTTAATCCGTGAGAATCAGTGTAATTGGCGTTAAGCAAATGGCTTAGCGCCTTTTTGCATTCCCGTGAGGCAAGGTTGTAGGGTGGTGGTATTGGAATTTGCTGTAACTTTGCAGCGTGAATCGGGAAATCTTAAAGATTGCATTGCCGGCGATTGTCGCCAACATCACCGTTCCGTTGTTGGGACTGGTGGATACGGCCATTGCGGGGCACCTGGGAGACAAGGTGTTCATTGGAGCCGTGGCGGTAGGCGCGATGATGTTCAACCTGGTGTATTGGAACTTTGGATTCCTGCGCATGAGCACGTCAGGGATGACGGCGCAGACCTGCGGCAGCGGCGACTTCAAGGAATCGGCCAAGCTGCTGGGCGAGTCCACCGCGCTGGCCATTGTCATTTCGGCCGCTATCATCCTGCTGCAATGGCCCATCCGTCTGCTGTTGTTGTGGATTATCGGCCCCTCGCCCGAGGTCACTTCCCTTGCCATCACCTATTTCACCATCTGCATCTGGGGTGTGCCGCCCGTGCTGGTGATGATGGCGTTCAAGGGGTGGCTGCTGGGCATGCAGGACTCGCAGAGCGCGATGTGGATTTCCATCATGACCAACGTCTTTAACATCGCCGCCAGCCTGATTTGCGTTTATCTCCTGAACATGGGCTTTATAGGCATCGCCGTGGGTACTCTGGCGGGCGAATGGCTGGGACTGCTCTATGCGGCCCTGACGGTGCAGCGCAAGTTCCCGCAACTCGACGGCATGATAGACTGGCGACGTGTGTGGCGCTTCAAGGGCGCGGGACGCTACTTCAAGGTGAGCCGCGACATCTTCGTGCGCAGTTTCCTGCTGATGACCGTCAGCCTGGCGTTTGTCTCTATCGGTGCCCGCAGTGGCGACCTCATCCTCGCCGTCAATGCCTTGATTTTGCAACTTTTCACCCTCTACAGCCACTTCATGGACGGCATCGCCTTTGCCGGGGAGGCCGTTGTGGGCAAATATTACGGCATGGGCGACATGGGACGCATGAGGCGCTGTGTGCGACTGCTGTTCTTGTGGGGACTTGGCGTCGCCGCAGTGTATACGCTGATTTACTCGTTCCCACGCATCGCTTTTTCGCTGCTCACCGACCAGCATAGCGTCATCGATGCTGCCATGGACTATCGCGTGTGGTGCGCACTGATTCCCGCAGCCGGCATGGCAGCATTCGTGTGGGACGGCGTGTTCATCAGCCTGACGCGGTCGATGGGCATGCTCATCAGTGCCAGCATCGCCTGGACGCTGTTTTTTGTTATCTACTGGATTACGCCCGAGGCATGGGGCAACAACCGCCTTTGGATCGCCTACCTGAGTTTCCTCGCCCTGCGTGGCATCATCCAGACCATCCTCTACAACCGCTACCACCTCCAGAATTAAAAAAGAAAACAATAAATACAATAAATACAAATGACTGAAAATCAATAGATTGTATTTATTGTACTTATTGTCTTCCTTTTGATATATTGTTTTTTAGTGGGTCAGCAAGATGTCGATGAGGGCGGTCACGTCGGCGATGTTAACGTTACCGTCCTGGTCCACGTCGGCACAGATGAGGCAAGTGTCGCCAGCACCACTCAGCAGATAGTCGATTAGGGCCGTCACGTCGGCAATATTCACGCTTCCGTCATGGTCCACGTCGCCGAGGTCAAAGCCGTGTCCGTTCTCGAACAGTGTCACTTCCTCGACGTTGCTCCAGTCGCTCTCAGTGCCATCGGCAAAGATGCTCTTCACCTTATAAATATAGGTACCCTCAGCCTCAAGGTCTTTTACGGTGTAGAACCTGTCGGTAATGCCCGTAATCAGGCGGTAGGTAGCGTCGCCGGTCTCATGGGACTTGTAGGAGAGCGAGGTCAAATCGCCGGCATAGACCGTGACTTGACGGATGCTGCTATAGTTGGTCAAGGACGTGATGGTTGCTGCATCATCGTTGGCACAGTCGAGCACGACGGTATATTCCGTCATGGATTGGTTTAACGTCAGCTCCTGATAATCCACGTTGGTCGATACGCTGATTTTTGAATTATCATAATAATAGGATGCGGCCCTGATAACAACGGTTATCTTGTCATAACCGTTGAGTTGATAGGTCGGAGTCTTGATGGTTCCGTCATAGGCCAGGATCAAAGCGTTGCTGTAGGCGCCCAGATAAGACGTTGCTGACCAGCCGTCGGGCAGATAGTCGCCATAGTTTCCGCTGATGTCGGCAAGGCCTTGTCCATCCTCGGTCAAGGCGTCGGGCACCATCGAGAAATCAGCGGTCTCAAGTAGCTCTACTGTCGGCTTGGTCTTCACCTCGAGGGTGTAGCTGGCCAGGTTCTGGGCAGGCGTCTCGTCGGTCCAGTCGGCACGGAACTGCGTCAGGTTGATGTATTGCTCGTTGGCAGGCTGCATCACGGGAGCATAGCCTTCAATCAGGCCATGGCCGGTGAGGGTAACAACCACATCCTGGGCGTCGGGGCTGCTCAATGTCAGGGTGGCGCTATAGTCCTGGATAGCTGTCGGTGTGAACGTCACCGTCACTTCAGCACCAACCGAAGCAGCAGAACTGCTGACGGCCGTCGGATTAACGGCAAACACTCCGTTGGGGTCATTGAGGGTGAGGGTTACATCACCCGTCAAGGCTGCACCGAATACTTTAAAGGTCTTCTCGGCGCTGGCGGTCATCATCACGTCGCCACAGTCGAGGGCATCACTTGTTACCGAGATGGTGGGGTTGGTGACCGAGCCCTTCATGAACCAGAAACTGGCGGTGCCGTCCTGATTGATGACCATTTCGGTCACGGGTTTGCCCAGATAGCCGGCATTGTTCACGATGCCGCCGCGGGCGTTCATGTGAAGTTTAGCGGCAGGCGTGGAACTGTCGGTGAACTCGGTCTTGCCGCTCTGGGGCCACAGGTCGGTGGACTCGTCGTAGTAGGACCACGAGTTGTCGGCATTCATGAGGGACATCAACTGGATGTTTTCGTTGTTGGGGGTGTTGCCCCACCAGCGGTCGGCATTGTAGATGACATGGGTGATCATGATGCCCTCGCCGGGAGCATAGCGGTCCCAACCCTGTTTCTTGCGGTTCTCCAGGATGAAGAACTCGTTCTGGTTCAGGTTGCTCGTGATGCACAGGGCCTTGTCGGTCGCTGCATTTTTCTGGTTAAACACGGGCAGTGTGTAATAGGTGCCGGGCTGCGGAGTGATGTACTCAATCCATCCCATGAATTTCTTTTCATAGGCGCTGTAGCCTGGAGGCGTAAAGCCGTCATTGTTGTAGCATCCCAGGCACATGATGTCCCAGTCACCCATGCCGTAGTGGTCTCCACCACCCGTATCATAGAAGTCGGGCAGGCCCAGGCAGTGGCCAAACTCATGGGCAAACGTGCCGATACCATCGACGGTGGTGCCATTATCGTCGCTGCCGTGCAACTCGTTAAAGACGGCAAAGTTATCCACCAAGGGGTCTCCATTATTGGGACGGAATGCACCCGTGCCGCCCATGCCATAGTAAGAGGCCGATGACAAGTTCCAGTTGCAGGGCCAGACGGCCTCGGGATGATTCCACGAAGCCTGCGCCTCGCCCACACCGGCATAGATGACGATTACCACATCGCAGTAGTCGTCGTTGTTGGTGTC
Source organism: Muribaculaceae bacterium (assembly GCA_017557425.1). GTDB lineage: Bacteria > Bacteroidota > Bacteroidia > Bacteroidales > Muribaculaceae > Sodaliphilus. The sequence continues at coordinate 149,754 of JAFYYU010000007.1, forward strand.
ATAGGGTTTGAACGATACACCGTCGGCAGCGGCCAGTTGGCAGGCCTCGGTCACCAGGTAGCCCAGTCCCTTGTCGCTGTTGCCGCCGCTATGACCGCCGTAGTATTCACGGTTATGTGATAGACCGTAGATGCCATGGACCTCAAAGTCAGGCTGATAAAGCTCGTTAGACTGATCACGGAAGTATTGTCCCACGCTCTCGTTGCCCGTGAGCATGGCCTCGATGATTTCTTGGCGGGTATTGTTGAACTTTTTGTCGGTGAACTCGACTAGGATGATGGGAATCTTGCGTGTTCCTATAGCCGGAACGCCCGATTCGTCATTGCTGCCGCCCGTAGTCAGCTTACCTTTCTCACGCGGTATCTTGTAGGGTTGGTACGACATCGTCAGGCTGCCGCGCTGCACATTGATGAAAGCATTCTCGCTCGCAGAGCGTTGATTGGCCTCATGGGCACGTACCGTCGTCAGGCCTGTTGCCGACGAGAAGTAGTAGAAGTCGCCGTCTTGGCCACGAGCCACCGTCAGCCCGTCACGGGTGAGAATGGCGTTGTTAAAGGCATTGCCTACGGTCTGAACCTGCAGGGTGGTGCCGTCACTTTGGGAAATGGTGTGCCATCCGGGTCGAGCGGGCACTGCCTGTGCGATTAGCCCACCACACAGGCACAGTAACAATAAAAAGAGAATTTTCTTCATTTGGGTTGTAGTTATTATTAAATGATTACAGCCCGCAAATTTAGTCCAAAACAATCAATCCTGCAACTCAATCCCGATTCGCAGGCGTGATAGTATTCTGCCAAACGCCTTGTGTTATGCCTCACGCTAAGTCGCAAATACGCTAAGTTATTGTTTTATAGTCATTTGTTGTAAAAAGAAAGGTGTTATTGGAACTGAAATGTGTCAGCAGCAATTAATATCTTTGCGCTTTCGCGTCTTCGCGTGGGGTCTCTTTCGGCGAATGGGGCGGGAAGTGTTAAAAAAAAACAACGGGGCAAAAAAGTCGATTGTTTTTTTGCCAGTTCGCCAAGTTGCCTTAACTTTGCATAAAAATTGAATATAATTACCTTTTTAAAGGGTTCAATTTTGACGAAAACAATAAGAGGAAGTTTAACCTAAATAATTGATATTCAATGGAATTACCATTTGCCGAATCTTGGAAAATCAAAATGATCGAGCCGCTGCGCAAGAGCACTCGTGCTGAGCGCGAACAGTGGCTCAAGGAAGCCCATAACAACGTCTTCATGCTCAAGGCCGAGCAGGTTTACATCGACTGCCTGACCGACTCCGGTACTGGTGCGATGAGCGACCGCCAGTGGTCTGAGATGATGCTGGGTGACGAGAGCTATGCCGGCGCCACTTCATTTTATAAGTTCCAGAGCGTGGTTCAACGCATCTTCGGTTTCAACTATGTAATCCCCACCCATCAGGGCCGTGCTGCCGAGAACGTACTGTTCTCCTATCTGGTAAAGCAAGGTAACGTCGTCCCCGGCAACGCCCACTTTGATACCACCAAGGGCCACATCGAGAGCCGCCATGCTTCGGCTATCGACGTCACCATCGACGAGGCCCGTGACACCCAGCTCGAAATTCCCTTCAAGGGCAACGTGTCGCTGGAGAAGCTGGAGAAGGTGCTCAGCGAGAACAAGGGCAACGTGCCCTTCATGGTACTGACCGTGACCAATAACACCGTGGGCGGCCAGCCCGTGTCGATGCAGAACATCAAGGACACCTGCGAACTGTGCCACAAGTATGACGTGCCCGTGGTGATGGACAGCGCCCGCTTTGCCGAGAACGCTTACTTCATCAAGACCCGCGAGGAGGGCTATGCCGACAAGACCATCAAGGAGATTGCCCGCGAGATGTACTCCTATGTTGACGCCATGACGATGTCGGCCAAGAAGGACGGTCTGGTGAACATGGGCGGCTTCATCGCCACCAACCGCGAGGACTGGTACGAGGGCGCCAAGTTGTTCTGCATCCCCTTTGAGGGCTTCCTTACCTATGGCGGTTTGAACGGTCGCGACCTGAACGCCCTGGCAGTTGGTCTTGACGAGAACACCGAGTTTGAGATGCTCGAGACCCGCATCCACCAGGTTCAGTATCTGGCCAGCAAGCTCGACGAGTATGGCATCCCCTATCAGCGTCCCGTGGGCGGTCACGCCCTGTTCATCGATGCCGACAAGGTGCTGTGCAACATCCCCAAGGAAGAGTTCCCCGCCCAGACGCTCACCTGCGAGCTCTATCTCGAGGCCGGCATCCGTGGTTGCGAGATCGGCTACATCCTGGCCGACCGTGACCCCGTGACCCGCGAGAACCGCTTTGGCGGCATGGACCTGCTGCGTCTGTGCATCCCTCGCCGCGTCTATACCGACAACCACATGAACGTGATTGCCGCCGCATTGAAAAACGTCTATGACCGTCGCAACGAGATCACGCGCGGTGTTGCCATCGAGTGGGAAGCCCCGCTGATGCGCCACTTCACCGTGAAACTCCAGCGACTGGGATAAGCCATAACAATTAATACCATTAACAAAACCTGAATGAAGTGACGGTGGGGCTTTCCCCACCGTCACTTTACTTTTTCTCCCTCTCGTGAGGGAATGTCCCCTGTAGGTTTACTTCACGAGGATCTTCTTGCCGTTGTGGATGTAGATACCGGGAGCGGCAGGTGTTTCGCTAGGCATACCCATGAGGTTGTAATACAAACCGTCGGCCTGCTGGGCATTGAGTTCCTCAACAGCGCTGGGGGTCTCTTGGTGGGGCGGCATGAAGATGACCAGACCCTTGCTGGGATCGTCCACCTGGTGGTAAACAACTTCCTCGATGCTTGCCTCGTCCTGAATCTCGACATTCCAGGTATTGCCCTGTGCCCATACGTCGCAAGTACCGTTGTTGTACACGTCGTAGTATGCACCGTCAAATCCGTTGTTCACAAAGATATTGTTGCCGGGGTTGTAGTCCTCGGCCTCGGGATCTTCGGTCTTACCCAGGTTCACATTGGGAGCGCCAGTAACGATGGTGATGCCCCAGAAACCGCCTTCCATCAGGTTGCCCTCGATGTAGATGTTGCTGCTACTGCTGCTGTCATAGATGCTGATGCAGCTGCCGCCGTTGTTGGGGTTGGTCTCATAGTGGTTGTCAACCATCGAGTTGTTGCGGATGATGGCGTCCACGCTGCCGATGGTGGTGATACCGTAGCGGTTGTCGGCGATGTAGTTGTTCTCAACAATGTTGGTGCCGGTGTGTGCAAGACCCATCATGTTGCTCAGTGCGATACCGCCCGACATGGTGAACTGGCCGCCGATGACCTCGTTGTCGGCAATCAGCACATCGTAGTCACCGCCCACGGTCAGGTTGATCTGGGGCTTGTTGCGGTTGTCGGTGGTGTTGTGCCAGAACAGGCAGTTGCGAATGATGATGCCCACAGGGTTGGTGGCACCGTTACCGATGGCGTTGAGGGTGTTCTCGATGAAGTAGCAGTTCTCCACGATGTTGTTATCGCATGAGGCGTTGAAGCCCAGCGCACCGCTGCTGTTCATCTTGCCGTTGTACAGGGTGAAGGTGCAATTGTCGGCATGCAGGCTGCTGTTTACGCCGCCAAAGGTCACGCCCACATACTCAAAGGTCACGTTTTTGAGATTGGCATTGCCGTTGTCGCCCATCATCCAGAACCCCTTGGGATTAGAGTCCTCGGCGTCACGGGTAACGACTGCAGTGTCGGCGGGAGCGAAGTCGGCATCGCCATTGATGTAAATCCTCACGCCATTAGCCATCTTGATGATAGCGTTGTTGTCCATTTGCAGCACGTCGCCCTCACTGATGGTGAAGTCGGCAGCAACCAGGTAGGAGCCGTCGTCCTGAAGGGTCACGCCGGTGCCCTCGATCTGGCTCAGAGAGTTAAAGGTGTAAACGGTGCCCGTGCCGTCGCTGACGAAGTCCTGGGCCATTGCTCCGGCGGCCACAGCGGCCATGAGCAGGAAAGCGTAAAATTTCTTCATAAATCTTGTCGTTTATTGGTGAATAATATAAAGGATAATAGTCGTTAAGCAATTCCTCCCTTGGATGACAAAATTAAGTATTAATTTTCGATTTCACGCGATATGATATGTGGTTTTTCGGCTAACCCTGCAAAAAATCACTTGAAAAAGCGGTTTTATGCAATCGAAATCACGCTGCTTGTTGAAAAAAATAGGGTCCTAACAATGAATTGTTCCCGTTTTTTTATAATTTTGTAACCAAATATTAATCACTATACTAACACTTATTGTTCAATGGATTATTCCTTTGTTGACTTTCTTGCTTTGCTGGGAGCTGTATGCCTTTTCCTCTATGGTATGAAAATCATGAGTGAAGGCTTGCAGAAGACCGCCGGCAGCCGTTTGCGTGCCATTCTGGCCTGGATGACCAAGAACCGTTTTCTTGCCATCGTCACAGGTATAGTTATCACTGCGTTGATTCAGAGTTCATCGGCATCGGTATCGATGGTGGTCAGCTTTGTCAACGCCGGTCTGATGCCGCTGGAGCAGTCGCTGGCAGTGAGCTTCGGTGCCGCATTGGGTACGACGTTCACCGAGTGGATCATCGCCATCTTTGGCTTCAAGGTCAAGTTGTCGGCATTCCTGCTGCCCTTGTTGGCCTTTGCTGTTCCCATGCTGTTCATCAAGAAGAACAACTACAAGAACATCGGCGAGTTGCTCATTGGTTTCGCATTCCTGTTCATGGGACTGGATGCCATCAGCGCCAATGTGCCTGACCTGGCCAAGTCGCCTGAGGTATTCGCCTCGTTGCAGCAGTACACGTCGATGGGATTTCTGTCGATCATTTTCTTCACCCTTGTCGGGTGGGTAGTGACGATGGTGATCCAGTCTAGTGCCGCCACGTTTGCCATCGTGCTGATTATGGCCGCCAAGGGATGGATCTCGTTTGATATCGCTTGTGCCATGGTGCTGGGTGCCAGCATCGGTACCAGCATCACCCCCCTGCTGGCGTCGCTGGGCGGTAATGCCGAGGCCAAGAAGGCCGCATTGGGACATGCGCTGTTCAACTTCTTTGGTGCAATTTGGGTGCTGATACTCTTCCATCCGTTTGTGTCAATGGTGACCTGGGTAGTCAAGGACCTCTTCGGCTTGGGTGATCCCTTGGCATTATATAATAGCGTGAAAGGCGGAGCCACTGTCGAGGGCAATGCATTGGCCCAGGAACAGGTGGCCATGTCTATCGGCATGACTATGTTCCATACCATCTTCAAGCTTTGCAACCTGCTGATCATGATTTGGTTCACCAAGTTGTATGTCAAGCTGCTCAATGTGCTTGTCAAGAGCAAGAAGAAAGAGGACGAGGAATTCCAGCTGAAGTACATCCAGGGTGGTCTGATGAGCGCCAGCGAGTTGAACATCACCCAAGCACAACGCGAAATCGTCGTATTTGCCGGACGTGTCGAGCGCATGTTGGGCATGGTCAAGGAACTCGTGCATACCAAGACCGGAACGCCCGAATTCAACAAAATCCTCTCGCGCATCCAGAAATATGAGGACATCACCGACCGCATGGAGTTTGAGATCGGCAGTTACCTGAATAAAGTGCTCGACGGACGCCTCAGTAGCGATGCCAAGGCCCGCGTTGCCAGCCTGCTGAGCATCATCAGTGAGCTGGAGAGCATCGGTGACAGCTGCAACAACATCTCCAAGGCCCTCGTGCGCAAGGAGGAGGCCGATGCTCACTTCAACGAGTACAACTATGCCAATATCGATGAGATGCTCAAGCTGGTGAGCGAGGCAATGACCAACATGTATGCCGTGCTGAGCGATATCGACAATGTGACAGCCGAGGATCTGATGCGCAGCTACAACAAGGAGCGCGAAATCAACAATTTCCGCAATGCCTGCCGCACCGAGAACATCGAGAACGTCAACCAGAAGAAGTATCCTTACAAGGCCGGTATCTTCTATATGGACATCGTCTGCGAGGCCGAGAAACTGGGCGACTTCATCGTCAACGTCATCGACAGCATGGAGGACATTATGCGCCGCAGCTCATCGGTGACCAGTGGCATGCCCATCGGTGAGCTGAATCCCGAGAAAACGGCTATGGGATCTAAATAATCACCCTTAGCCGCATCTCAATATATTAAACAACTGAATACTCTGAATTTCAGAGTATTCAGTTGTTACGTATGTACTTCCTGTTTTTAAAACTGTTGTTAGGATTCGGCTTTGAAGTCGCTCAACTCAGGGCTGTAGTGATCGTAGTTCCAGGTCATGGTGACGGCGGCGCTGATGGTGGGCATGTCTTCATAGTGCAGCACCTTGCCGACCACAAAGTTCACACCAGGAGTGACATAAACCCTAATCTCGTTCGAGATGTCGTAGGTGATGATATCACCGATGTAGATGGCGTCGTCCATAAAGCCGCCCATATCCTCGATCGTGTTGGTCACTTTAACGAGTTCTTTACCCTCGGCATAGAAGGTGATTTCCTGGCCGTTGATGCTGTAAGTCAGCGCTTTGCACAGGGCCTGCTGCATCTCGTAGGGGTCAATCGAGGCCATAATACTGGCATAGCCAGCGCTATCGAATAACAGTTCGTAGAGACGTTCTACATCCACGCCAGTGCCCTCCGTATCGCTGCCTACGATCCACAACTCTGTTGTGGAGGTGTCATATCGTGCCCGTGGCATACGGCCATGACGTATCTGGGGCAGGGCAGTCTTCACGTCGCCCTTGCCAACAACGATGCCATACCCCTCGCTAGAAACCTCGTCCGAGCACTTCAACAGGCTCCACACCTTTACGCTAACTCCCGTTAGATTCTCCTCCATCAGCATCTCATAGCGGTCGTCGATGTTGACATGTTTCATCAGATCTACTACCGCCTGGGGCGCTTCTCCGAGAGCAACAGCCTCTTCCATCGTTCCGTTCACGTGGCGCTGGGCCTTGCCCTTGCAGCCCGTCATCATGCCGCACAGTGCAACCACCGCGGCAACCTTTAACCACTGTTTCATTTCTTTCATCGTCATCAGTTTATTGGTAGTAATTACACCGACAAAGGTAGTATAAAACATCAAATCACCACAAACAATATCCAAGCCTTTTGCAATTCCCTGTTCACGGGCGACAGTGCCATAGAGGACAAAAATCCCCGATTTCATCGAGGAAATCAGGGATTATGGTGCTGGCTTGAAGGAATTGTCCACTCAAGCCAAGGCCTTGACGGGGGCCTTAATATCAGTTCTTTTTAGCCTTTTCCTTGCAGTCGGGGCACTGCTGGTCGGCGGGCTTGGTGCAGGGCTGACCGTCCTTGTGGTCCTTGCACTCCTCGTGCTTCTTCATCATGGCGGCCTTGTCGCACTGCTTGCCTTCGCCCTCCTTGCACTCGTGCTTCATACCTTCCTTGCACTCATGCTTCTTGCCTTCTTTGCATTCATGCTTCATGCCCTCGGCTTTCTCGCACTTGTGGCCCTGGCCCTCCTTGCACTCATGCTTCATGCCTTCGGCCTTCTCGCACTGGTGGCCTTGGCCTTCTTTGCACTCGTGTTTCATGCCTTCGGCCTTCTCGCACTGGTGGCCCTGGCCTTCTTTGCACTCATGCTTCATGGCAGCCTTTTCCTTGCAGTCGGGGCACTGCTGGTCGGCGGGCTTGTCACAGGCCTTGCCGTCCTTGTGACCTTCGCATTTTTCATGCTTCGGGGCAACCTTTGCATCGTTTACCTTGACGGGGGTTTGAGCCATCGATACGCTTGCGGCAAATGCCACCAGAGCAAGTGATAATAAGAATTTTTTCATTGTCTGTCTTCTATGTTTTAGTTTATAACTGTTTGTTTTTGTGCGGCAAAAGTAGCAAGAAAAACTGAATAATTAGACGTTTTAAGGTTTTTTTGGTTTAATCGTGGCCTAAAATTTGAATTTTGTTGACAAAACCACTACTTTTGCCCACTGTAAATCTATTTGTTATCATTTAATTAAGGAAATACCAATGTCAACCTATACTGTTACCGACCCCCGCAAGGTCACGACCAAGCGCATCGCCGACATGCGTACTGCCGGTGAGAAAATCGCGATGATTACCGCCTATGACTATACGATGGCTACCCTCGTGGACCAGGCCGGTATCGACATCATCCTGGTGGGCGACAGCGCAAGCAACGTCATGCAGGGCAACGCCACCACCATTCCTATCACTATCGACGACATGATCGTGTATGGCCGCACCGTGGTACGTGCCGTCAAGCGTGCGATGGTCATCGTGGACATGCCCTTCGGCACCTATCAGGGCGATCCCATCGAGGCGCAGCGCAATGCCGTGCGCATCATGCAGGAAACCGGCGCCGACGGCGTGAAACTGGAGGGCGGCCGCGAGATGCGGTCCGCCATCGAGATGATTCTGCGGGCCGGCATCCCTGTAATGGGGCACCTGGGCTTGACACCGCAGAGCATCAACAAGTTCGGCACCTATGCCACCCGCGCCGAGGACGAAGCCGAGGCCACACGCCTGCTGGCAGACGCCAAGGTACTGGCCGAGATCGGCTGCTTCGGCATCGTGCTGGAGAAGATTCCCGCCACGCTGGCCGCCAAGGTCACCCAGAGCATCAACGTGCCCACCATCGGCATCGGGGGCGGCGGCGCATGCAGCGGCCAGGTGCTCGTGCTGCACGACATGCTGGGCCTGAACCGCGAGTTTAAGCCCAAATTCCTGCGTGTCTATAACAACCTGGGCGAACAGATCATTGACAGTGTGGGCAACTACATTTCCGACGTAAAAAGCGGCGACTTCCCCAACGCTAATGAACAGTACTAAAGCGCGTTGTTACATTATCAGATTTTTCAAGAGGACAGCGGCTATGTTGTGGCTGTGCCTGTGTTGTGCAACTGCACATGCCGGGCAGCAGTATTACAATGTGGACTCGCTGCTCAATGTATTGGATGCCGTCATCGACAGCAGCGAAGTCTATAACCGTCAACTGCAGCATGAACTGATTCAATACCGTCAACGCTATGATAACGCCCCAAGTCCGGAAGCCCGTTTCGACATCGCCCATGAATTGTTTCTCCATTACCGCAAGTACAGGCTGGACTCGGCGCTGCACTACGCCCGCCAACGCGTTAAAATTGCTGCTGATTTAGGCGAGCCCGACTCGCTGTCATCGGCACACCTTGACGAAGCCGACGCGCTAAAGTGCCTCGGTCGTCTCCACGATGCACTCCATATTCTCGAAAAGATTCCTCACACCCCGTACATCAACAATAACGCCCATTATTACTACCTGTACCACAGCATCTTGCTCTCGTTGTCCCAGATGACCACCGATCCTGATGAGATGGCCTATTACCGTCCGTTGCTGATGCGTTACCGCGATACTGTGAACATGGTGAACCGTGACGACCCGTTGACGGTGTGTGTCAACACAAGTGAGATTGAGAAATGCCAGGGGCACATCAATCAGGCCCTCGAAAAACTGCTGCGGTTCGGCGAGCAGAGCAAGGACATGGTCAAACAGTCGGCAATCTACTGGTATGTGCTGGGTGAAACTTACCGCGACATCGGAGACAATCAAGGCGCGAAATACTGTTTCACCATGTCTTCCATTATCGACAAGCGCAACTGTAACAAGACCTATACCTCGCTGCAGTCGCTGGCTTGGGTGCTCTATAACGAAGGCGACACTGAGCGGGCCTACCACTACATCACATGCTCATTGGGAGACGTGATGGCGAGCAACGCCCGCAGCAGGCTGTCACTCGTGAGCGAGTACCTGCCCATCATCACTGCAGCCTATGAACAGAAGCAATACACCTCGGCGATGCGGCGCAATATCCTGATTGGCGCCAGTCTCATCGCCGCCATCATTCTGGGCATCATGTTGTGGATCCTCCATTCACGCAGCAAACGCCTGGCACTCATGCATCATGAGCTCGCCGAAGGAAACAGTAAACTGCTGACACTCAACAGTCGCCTGGAAAATCTAAACCACGACCTTGTGGAGAGCAACTTGATTAAGGAGGAATATATCGGTCAATTGTTCAACCTGTGTTCCAGCTACATCAACGAAGCCGAGAAAAACCGGGTCAAGATGTTGGCCAAGCTCAAATCGGGCAAAACCAAAGAAGTGGAGCAACAACTCGACCAATCGACCATGAAAGAGGATCTGAGCAAATTGTTCTATCATTTTGACATGATCTTCCTGCAGCTGTTTCCTGACTTCATCGAGCGCTTCAACGGCTTGCTGCGTCCTGGTGAGCAAATCGAAGTGAAAGGTGACAACCTGCTCACGCCCGAATTGCGCATCTATGCTCTGGTCAGACTGGGTATCAATGACAGCACCAAGATAGCCAGTTTCCTGCACTATTCGCCGCAGACCGTCTATAATTACCGCATGAAAACCCGCAACCGCTCAAATATCCCCAAAGACGAATTTGCCAGTCGTGTGCAGCGGCTCTAGTCTTATCAGGAATCACAAAAACGAGAGAGTGAGACATTAACTGGATGTCTCACCCTCTTGCGTTTCACTCAACCCATCCCGTCAGATGGAAGTTGAGATAATGTTATGGTCACTCTGCCAGAATATGTCCCCAAACGTCATAGGTGACCCCGTTGCGGATAATCAGCACTTGTCCGTCACGCAACACCTTCTGCACACGAGGCATCTCCTCGTTTTGGCGAACATCAATCACAGCTGTTGGAAGTGTCTCGCCACGCAGTTTGGCAACACAGGTCCAAATCTCATCGGCATCCAGGTATCCCCCTTCGGTGAAGTGGGCGGCTACCGCGCTCTGCAACGTGGGCAGTGGGGTGCCTACCTCGGGATAGGTGTAAAGCGCCTTGCCGCCGCTGTAGGCCGTGTGGGATGCAATAGCCTCTTCAAGGGTAGTTTCGGTATAAACCGTAGGCTCTGCATCGGGGCCTGAGGGCAGGATCAGCGGGTCAAAGCCGGTCAGCAGGTACAGGGCATGGCGCAACTGGTTGGAGTGGCGATACTCTGAAATCTGCAGGTCACTCGTGCGGTTATAGTCATTGGCGATGTCGTCCCAAGTAGCTCCGCACATAGCGGCCAAGACACCCGAGAACACACCCGTGCGGTCGGCTCCCAAGTGGCAATGGATCTGGAAGGGAACGGGGTGGTCTTCATCATTGATGAAGCGTACGATTTCCTGAATCCACTCGGCAAAGCGGCTCTGGTCGGTGTAGTACAGGGCGTGGTCATAGGACGGGGTGTGGCCGTTCTGCCTGCCCACGTAGAGAACCCTGTTGTTATTGATGATTTCGCGATAGTAATCGGGAATGGTGACCGTGTAGGTAGTTCCTGAAACCGTGTAGGTTGCGTGGCCGTCTTCGGCCTCAAGGTTACCTGACAAGGCGATGTCGCAGTTGATGCCTGCCTCGGTCGCTAATGCGGCCACCCACTCCATGCGTGCATGCTCGGTGTCGTAACTTGCACGGGACGGATGATAGGGGTGATACGAGCGGTACAGGTGCTCGGTACCGGGAACGCGGCGGAAGTTGGAGATGCGTTCTTGCTCCATCCTGTCGGTCAGATCAAAGTCAGCCAGAGGACGGATGTAGAGGGCCGTCTCCTTGCGCAGGAGCAGATCGTCAACATCGTCATCGTTGAAGGCTACGATCTGTTTCCAGCCGTTGGAGCAGAAGGTCATGTACTCCTCACAGCCCTCGGCCAGCGTGGGCCATGACTGGGTGACATAAGAGTTGCCGTTGGTGTGATATACATTAAACAGGTACTCTGGCTGGCCACCGTTGCCGGTGCGATCAATGTCAGCATAGGGCAGCGTCAGGTAGAAACAGCCATCGGTGCTGAAGCCCGACATCTGGTAATCGGGATCCGTCTTGCCCCAATTAGAGATAGAGCCATAGACATAAAGTTTCTGCACATTCAGCGGCGAGATGACGAAACGGGTGCGGGCCGTCGAGAAGATGAAGGTGATCTGCTTCAAGTTGTCGTTCAGACGGTAGCAGTTGTTCTTTTCGGTAGTGGTGAACTTTTCGCCATATTCGCCCTCAAGATGGGTGATGGTGAGCGGGTTGCCATCCCTGTTATTGTTGACAGTAAGCATCCAGCCGTCGTTCACACCCGACTGAAGACCACCCGTATAAACAGCGGTATAATGGTTTGCCGTACTGAGGTTAGCAGGCCCCCAGTCACCACTCGAGAAGTGGCTGTTACCCACAACGGCCATATAGGTGATATCCTCCTTGGTGTAAGGCATCGGACAGGTGAGTCGTCCCAATGTGTCGGGGAGGAAATGGATGCACTGGGATGCGGTTTCATTACCCACTACCAAGTAGTAATTCTCGTCATCCCATGCCACTTGTTCAAGGTCAAGATAAGCACGGCCACCGACCAGCGAGAACAGTTTCGTCGGGTCAGGCTCGATGATGACGCTGTCCTCGGGTGCAGCCTTGGTTAAGCGGATGGAGATTGCCTTGCTGACAGGATCGAAGACGAACTCTGCCGAGTCTCCGACAACGGGATTGTCAATCAAAGTGATGTTGGCCAAAGGAACCCATACCGAGTTGATGCCCAGCGCATTGTCGGCATAGTTACATCCGGTGCCTCCATAAACATCTTCGCGGATATATAAGGTGGAGTCGGCATTGGGATAGAGCTCGCGCCACTCCCATGAGGCATCCAGGCCGTCGCCCCAGCCATGCTTAAAGAACCAGCGCTGTACGGGGTCTTCCTCGGCTTCCTTATACATTCTTATAGTGATGGAACCCACAGCGGGGTCAAAAATGAATTCTGCAGAGTCTCCGACAACGGGGTCGCCAATCAAGGTAACGTCAGAGAGGGGAACCCATGAGGAACCGCTGCCCTGGGCATTGTCGGCATAGTTGCAGCCGTTGCCGCCGAACACGTCCTTGCGGGAATAGAGTGATGCATCCTCGTTGGGGAACACTTCACGCCATTCCCAAGAGCCACCGCCCCACGGGTGCTTGAGGAACCACTGACGATCGGGTTGCGTGCCGCCTTGATAATCGGGATTAGGTTTCAAGCGGATAGCATAAGTGTACCATGAGCCGGAAGATACCATGGCGATATCGGTGGCAGCGGAGCCGTTATAGATGACATAGCCATAGGAGGGATCTGAGCCGGTAGCCAATTCGACAGTACCCTGCGCGATACCATTGTAGCCGCCGCTCTTGAAAGTCAACGTACGGGCTGAAGATGAGGAGGTGGAATTACCCCACACTTCAATAGTGTCTCCAGGGTTGGCGGTAAAGTACAGCCAGCGGTAGTCTGAGCTGGACTTGCCGTTGATTTTCAGGCGCTGAGTGAAAGTGAGCGTCTCGTTGCCGTCTTCCGATGTCCACGAACGTTCTGAACAGGACTGGAAGATGGGCACACGGTCGATCGACGAGCCGTCGGTGACAAGTGTGATACCGTTGATTGTCGTTGTTTGCCACAACGTGTCATTGGGGAACGCCTCGGTGTCACTGAAATTCCAGAAAGTTACATCCTGGGCTGACATCATCAGGGGCAACGCCAGCACAAAAGCCAGCAACCCTCGCAGTAATGTTAGATTTTTCATAAGCCAATAAAAATTTAGGTATTGATAATGATAAAGAAATATTTCAAGTCACAAATTTAATACTTTATCCAGCCCTTTTCAACCGTAATGAAACATAAAGTAACCCGTTTTACTACATCAAAACGCTGATTTTCAGTAGTAATTATGCCTACTTCAAAGCCCAAAAAGTAAATCAAAGATGAAGCGGTTTTTGCCCCGTTTTTACGAATTATTGTGCAGGATGGAGCGGAAAAAGCGGAGGGTTAGGGGGATGGCGAGCAGGAAGGCCAACACGTCGCAGACGGCTTGGCAAATTTCTACGCCGAAGAGTCCCAACAAGCGGGGCAGTATCAGAATCAAGGGGATGAAGAAGATGCCGTTACGGGCGGCGGCAAGGACGTTGGCAGACAGACTCTGGCCGCTGGTCTGAAGTGTCATGTTGCACACGGTCACCACGGCGGCCATAGGCAGGGCGATAAGTTGCCAGCGCAGGGCTACGGCGCCCACGGCAACGACCTCGGGGTCGTCACGCAACAGGTGCACCAGCTGCTCGGCAAATAGATAAGCCGGGCCGCACATCACCACCAGCACGGCCATGTCGAGCAGGATGGTAAACCAAAATCCCCGCAGCAGTCTTTTGTACAGGCCTGCGCCGTAGTTGAAGCCGCAAAAGGGCTGATAGCCTTGCCCAACCCCGATGATGATGGCAAAGATGATGAACGCCAACCTCGACACGATGGACATGCCGGCAATCGCCGCGTCGCCATACACGCCCGCCGCCACGTTCAGCATCAGCGTGGCAATGCTGGCCAGTGCCTGGCGCGTGAGTGACGGCGTGCCACCCTTGAGGATCTCTTTCTGGAAATGCCACTTGCGGGATGCCTGTGACAAGTCGATGGGGATGTTCTCGCCCCGGCGCGACATCACCCACAAGACGATGAAACCGAATAACTGGCTCAATACTGTGCCGATGGCGGTGCCCAGGATGCCCAGCCCGAAGGTGAACATGAACAGCGGCACCAGCAGCACATTGAGCACAGCGCCCGATATCATACCATACATCGCCTGGGTGGCATTGCCCTGGAAACGCATCTGGTTGTTGATGACCATCGACGCGGTCATCAGCGGCGCACCCAGCAGGATGACGCCCATGAACTTCATCGTATAAGGTAGGATGGTGGGGGTGGATCCCAGAGCGATAGACAAGGGTTTGAGGAAAATAAGGCCCAGTACGGTGATGACAAGGCCCCACACGATGCTGCCGACAAACGAGGTCGCCGCCATTTGGCGCGCCTCATCCAGGCGGCGGGCTCCCAAGTGCCGCGACATGTAGGTGCCTGACCCCTGCCCGAACAGGAAACCGATGGACTGGATAATCGCCATCACGGGGAACACCACACCCACAGCTGCCGTGGCCTGGGTGTTGATAAGTCCCACATAATAGGTGTCCACCAGGTTGTAGATGCTCGTGACAAGCATACTGATGATGGTAGGTACCGCCATCGCGGGAATCACGCGACGGATGGGTGCCGTGGTCAGGAAAGTATAGTTGTCTTGCTTGCGCATCGAGCCATTCTTCAATTTTGAGGGTGCAAAATTACAAAAATGCCATGAAATAAAGTGAAAACCTCAAAAAAAGATGTCGCGTTGATGTATTGCAAGGCATCGCCTTGTATGCCCGAAGCATGAAGATCACGTGTTTTCCAACAGCCACTTGATGCCCTTGGCAACACGCAGGGGAGGATTCTTGAAGTGGTTGCCGGGGTTGAGCTCAAAGGTGACGTTCACACCGCGAGAGGCCATCAAGTCGGCCATCGCTCGTGTGCGTTCGCCCACGGTCTGCAAGACGGCGTTGCGCGACGTACTTTCCTGTTCGCCAACCGAGAGATATATGCCCTGCAAGGGAGCTGCCAGTTCATGCTCGCGGGCATACTCCAGCCAGCCTGGGTACCACATCGATCCCGAGGCCGACAGGATGCGCGAGAACACGTCGGTATGGAAAGCGCTGTAAACAGCAAACAGGCCGCCCATCGAGTACCCCGCCAAGCATCGCCACGACGGCGGCGCATCGAGCATTTCCTCGACCTGCGGCACGATCGTTGTGGTGAGCAATGTCAGCAATTCATTGGCGTCACCCGTGAAGCGGTCGTCCTTAGAAATCACCGTCTCGATAGGCCATGGCGACAGTTCCTGATTCCAATGCAGCCCGCTGATGGTCACCAGGTTAAATCCGCCGATGCCCACTTGCCCTGCCGCATCGATGAGCAACTGCCCGTTCTCGTGGTAATCCACCGAATAGACCAGCGGCACATTGTCCTCACACAACCGGTAAAGGCACACCCTGCGGTGACCGAATGTCAACTCTTGCGCTTTCATCACCACAAAAATACAAATTATTATTACCTTTGCTGCAACAACACAGAAAAAACTCATGGAACCTCTCGCTTACATCAAGAAACTGCCCTTGTGGCAATGGCTACTGTTGTTTATCGGTGCAACGTTCCTGTCCTTCATCGGTTATGCAGCATTGATCGGGGGATATCAGTTGACACACATTGTCGGACTTCCCTGGCTGACCATCATTTGTGCGGCCATCACCCTCGTGTTATATGCCGTGCTTGTCAAGGTTCTGGAGGAGCATTGGCCCACCAACCTGCCGTTGCGCAAAGCCGTCCCACACACTTTGTTGGGCCTCTTGATAGGGTTCATCTTTATGGTTTTGGTAGTCAGCACTATCGTGGCGTCGGATTGTGCTACCCTGTCGTATATAGGATTTTCGTGGGAAGAGCAATTCGATATGATTATGATCTTCCTTGCCGTGGCTGTAGGCGAGGAAGTGATTTGTCGCGGTGTCATTTTCCGGCTCATCGACGAGCGCTGGAACACCGGAATCGCTTTGCTGGTCTCCGCACTGTTTTTCGGGGTTATGCACATTGCCAACGACAACGCCACCTGGTGGTCATCACTCGCCATTGCCATCGAGGCGGGACTGCTGCTGGGTGCTGTTTACAAGTGGTCGGGCACACTGTGGGTCCCCATCGGCATTCATTGGGCATGGAACTACACCCAGGGCAACATCTTTGGCCTCGCCGTCTCGGGCGGCAATACCAACGAAACCATCCTTGCCACCACTGTCAACGGCCCCGAAATCATCACAGGCGGAGCCTTCGGCCCCGAAGCCTCGATCATTACCGTCATCCTGGGCATCTTCCTCACCCTCGTTTTCCTGCGCAACCGCTACCGCCGCTAACGCCCTCCCACTCCATCACATTTCAGCACTTTTTGCAGCCCCTTAGCCATTGATGCAAAACATCAATGCCTTCAACTTGCCCCATTTTTCCCCAAAACCTCCAGCAACTTACCCAAGCGGCAGATCTTGCCACATTTCCACGCCTCCACCAGCACTTACACCACTGAAACGAGCACCAGAATTACCATAAAGCCATTCACAACTGCAAAAGATTCTGACGATTCTTGTGAATGTCAAAAATTCTGACGATATTTGCAGTCGTTCGTGGGTAGAAGTACACCTGCAGATGGTGGCGGGTTTATATCAAAAGAACACCCCTTTTTTTCTCGAAAAAAAAATATTAACCGAGTTGAATTAATAAAACATGAAAAAGACTATTGTAACTCTGATTGTGATGTTATCAATGTTGCCATTGATAGCTAATGCATATGAGCAGTTGGCCGATGGTGTTTATCAAGACGGTTCAACGCTCTATATTGGTAGTGGCGTGACTTCATTGGGTGGCCTGCAAGTTAACCCTAGTGTTATATACTGCTATGCAACGATTCCACCTGCATGTGTTGCCAACACTTTTTCAGGTTATGGCGCAACTCTCCATGTGCCTACTGCGGCGATGGTCAATTATTTCTCAGCGCAATACTGGTATTATTTCAATAATGTTATGGCTGATGCAGTTGAGCCGACATCGTTGACTTTAAGCCATGAGTCTGTCACGATTGTAATTGGTGATCAGTTGCATATTAGTGCTATTGTGACCCCGACAAACTCCACTCCGAACGCGGTATCATGGCACTCAACTAATACGTCTGTAGCAACAGTCTCAGGCGGCACAGTAACAACGGCTGCTCCTGGTGAATGTGATATCATCGCGAATTGTGCTACATTGCAGGCGGTATGTCATGTATCAGTGACTTCAACACAAGTGACCATTACCCTTGACAAACATGAAGCAAAAGTATTACCTAACCATATGCTGACACTAACAGCGACCTGCTCGCCCATGCCTACAGAGCTTTCAGTAATGTCAAGCGACAATACCATTGCAATGCCTAGATTGATTAATGGTTCAATCCAAGTTCTTGGTCTTAAAGAGGGCACGGCAACTATCACTGTCGGGTCGGTTGACGGTACAGTTAATACTGATGCTTGCGTCGTTACCGTATACACAGAAATCGGTGATTCGAATAGGGATGGCTATGTTAATATTAGTGATGTAACCTCGCTTATTGATTATCTCTTAAGTGATGATAACAACAGTATCAGCCTAACGAATGCAGATTGTAACAAAGACAGTGAAGTCAATATTGCTGATGTGACAACACTCATTGACTACCTGCTGAGCGGTTTGTGGCCGTGGTCACATCCACATGATGCTGATTGGGTTGATTTGGGCTTGCCAAGTGGCACGCTTTGGGCAACAATGAACGTGGGCGCCAGCAGTCCAGAAGATTACGGCAACTACTATGCTTGGGGTGAAACTGAACCCAAGGAAATCTATAACTGGTCAAATTACAAGTGGTGCGACGGTAGTCGCACTACATTGACGAAGTACTGCACCAACAGCTCCTACGGCATGGTTGACAACAAGACGGAATTGGAGCTCGATGACGATGCAGCCTATGTGAATTGGGGACCATCGTGGCGCATGCCCTCCGTTGAACAAATTCAAGAACTGAGAACACATTGTACTTCGGTCTGGACACAAAAGAACGGCGTAGATGGCCGGTTGGTTACAGGTCCTAACGGAAACACTTTGTTCTTACCCGCCACAGGCGCTATAAATAATAGTGATAATAGTTCTTCGTGGAATGACTATTGGTCACGCACACTTATCGATAGTAATCCAGATGTAGCATACGGCCTGTACTTCAGTTCGAGTTTCTTAATATGGTCCTCCGATTTTCACCGCTTTTACGGATTTTGTATCCGTGCTGTGCGCATCTCGCAGAATTAGCGCTATCTTAATATGCTCTCATCGGCAAAATGCCACCACATTAATCATCAATAAAAAAGGCGGCAAGTGCCGTCTTTTTCGTTTCAGTAATGAAAAGTCACACTCTTAGAGCTTTCTCAAACTAGTGAAAGTTATACCAGATGTCGCGGTCCTCTTGTTGCTCCAGATTGTCGTTAGGGCTAGGTTTTATAAGCTATTTCCCCATATACGTGGGGCGGTCGAGGTTGCGGTAGGCGATGGCTTCCATGATGTGGTGGGTGAGGACGTCGGCGCAGCCTTCGAGGTCGGCGATGGTGCGAGCGACTTTCAGGATGCGGTCATAGGCCCTTGCACTCATGTTCATGCGGTCCATGGCGTCTTTCAACTTTTCGAGACCGGCGGCATCGGGCTCGGTGTATTTGTGGAGCAGTGACGGGGTCATTTGGGCGTTGCAGTAGATGCCTGGTTCGTCCTTAAAGCGGCGTTCTTGCAGCGCTCTTGCGGCGATGACACGCTGGCGGATGGCGGCGCTGGGTTCTCCGGGGGCTTTACTGGACATTTGGTCGAAGTCAACGGGCTGCACCTCGATCTGCAGGTCAATGCGGTCCAGCAACGGCCCTGAAATTTTGCTCATATAGTGGCTGCGCTGGTACTCGTTGCACACGCATTTTTTCTTGGGATGCCCGTAGTACCCGCAGGGGCAGGGGTTCATACTTGCCACGAGCATAAACGAGGCGGGATACTCGGTTGAATACTTGGCGCGGGAGATAGATATTATCCTGTCTTCCAGCGGTTGACGCATCACTTCCAACACGGCTTTTGGGTACTCTGCGAACTCATCAAGGAAGAGCACACCATTGTGGGCTAGACTGATTTCGCCGGGCATGGGGAAACTGCCGCCGCCGACTAGGGCGACTGGCGAAATGGTGTGGTGCGGGCTGCGGAAAGGGCGCACGGTCATCAGCGTGGTGCCTTGGGGCAATTTGCCCGCTACGCTGTGGATTTTGGTCGTTTCCAGGGCTTCGCTTAGGGTGAGCGGCGGCATGATGGACGGCAAACGCTTGGCCATCATCGATTTGCCCGAACCGGGGCTGCCCACAAGCAGAATGTTGTGTCCTCCAGCGCAGGCGACCTCAAAGGCGCGTTTGACATTCTCTTGCCCCTTAACCTCTGCAAAATCGTAGGGGAAAATGCCCTGTGCCTTGGCGAACTCGGCGCGCGTGTCCACCACGGTCGGCTCCAGTGTGATGTCGCCGTTGAGGAACTGCATCACCTGGGTGAAATTGTCCACACCATAGATGTTGAGGTTGTTGACAACAGCGGCTTCCATCGCATTGGCACGCGGCAGGATAAATCCGTCGAGTTTCAGCTCGCGGGCTAGAATCGCCATGGGCAAGGCACCCTTGATGGGCCGCAGGCTGCCGTCCAGTGACAGTTCCCCCATGAACATATAACGATCCAGCCGCTCGGTCGAAATCTTCTCGTCGGCGGCAAGGATGCCAATGGCCATGGGCAGGTCATAGGCTGAGCCCTCCTTCTTGATGTCGGCGGGCGACATGTTCACCATGACCTTTTTGCCCGGGAATTTGTGCCCCGCCTGCTTGACGGCGCAACGGACGCGCTCGGCGCTCTCCTTGACGGCCGTGTCGGGCAGTCCGATGACCATGAACCCCGCCCCAAAATCGACGGTGACCTCAATTTCGACCCTGATGGCGTCAATGCCTTGTACCGCTGCTGCTATCGTCCTGGCTAACATATAATTGGGTATTTAATGAATCAAGTCTGACACTTTTTTGGCCGCAACATCACAGCTGGAGCCCGAATAGACCACCAGGCCAGTGCTGTCGGTGACGGCATACCACGGCAACGACGTGATACCGAGCATTTGTATGCCTTGTTCCAGAGGACCGCCCGGAGCCCAATAGTGCTGCCAATCCTTGGGGTCATCGGCAATCGTCTGGTGCCAGCGCAAGCTGTCGCTCTCGGTCAGGATGTCGATGATGCGGATGCCCTTGTCGAGCGTTTGCAGTCGGTCAATCAGGGTTTTTCGGTCTTTTTGAGGGTTGGCCCACATACTGAAGACCGACACCTTGTCAGTCAACTTGATTTCTTCAAAATTGCCGCCATGCTTAAACAAGGTGAGCGACGTTAATCGCGGCAGGTGGGCGCGTTTACGTTCTGCCTTGTTCTCATTAAGGGGCTGTGCCAATGACTCAGGGCGCGCCTGCTCCTGAATGCCTTGAAACAGCTTGTCTATCTTTTCACGGTCGCTGAAATCGCTGTAGTCCGTAACGAGCAGCACCGTCGAAAGGACATCTGCAGGATGTTCCCGCACATATTTCTCGATAGCGGCGTCCAGGCGGCTGGGATTGGGGTCGGCATAGAAGGCCCTGTGCTCGTCGCGAAAGAGTTGCCATTCATCGTTCAGGCGGTTCCCTTTTACGTTGACACCCATTGACTTGCCAGCGTCACCTGCAACCTTCAGGTGGTCACCATTCATGGCTACCAGCTGAGCCAGCAACTCACCACGTTGATCACTCAGGCTCACCACTACGGGCTGTGATGACACCCCCGTGAAAGTGAAATGACCTTTCTTGTCCACATCCACCCATTCATCGACCACTACCGAATCAGCACAATAGATGATGTGCACCGCCGCACCGTTCAGATTAACGAGATTGCCGTCAATCTTGAAGCGGTCGCCGTTGCACGAAGCCAATGCCAGCATCACAAGTATGAAAAGAGATAATTTCTTCATTGTAAGTCCTTTTACGCTCCCTAAAACCTAAAGCCTAAAACCTAAAACCTAAAGCCTACTCCCGCCAGTCGCCGTTTTCCTTGATCAGAGCAACAAGGCGGTCAATGGCGTCATCCTCGGGGATATTCATCTCGACGCACTGTTTTCCCTTGTACAGGCTGATGCGTCCTGCCGCTGCACCCACGTATCCATAGTCGGCATCAGCCATCTCGCCGGGACCGTTGACGATACAGCCCATCACGCCGATTTTGAGGTGGGTAAGGTGGGCAGTCGCCTGTTGCACGCGTTGCACGGTCGTCTGCAGGTCAAACATGGTCCTGCCGCATCCCGGGCACGAGATAAACTCCGTCTTGCTGATGCGCAACCGTGCCGCCTGCAAGATGGCAAAGGCATAGCGCACCACCTCAACGCTGCTGTGGATATTGGGCGCTTCAAGCCACACGCCGTCAGCCCGGCCGTTGAGCAACACCGCTCCCATGTCGGCTCCCGCCTTGACCTGCAGCCATTCGTTCGAGCTGTCTGTATAGGTGTTGCGCAGGATTACGGGGCAGTAGATGCCGGCCCTATCCAAAGCATGGACGAGTGCTTGCTGTTCACCTGGGATATCTTTTCCCACAGGGGTGATGACCAATACCGTGTCGGTGCGGCCGCGCAGGAATTCAAGCCGCTGAACCGGCGTGGTGGCAGGCAGTTGCAGGAACCGCATGGCTGCAGCGGGACAGCGGTCCCACTCGCCCAAGGTGAGCAACGGATACGCATTGCGTTCACCGTGCCAGCAGTCTAGAGGAACCAGGAACTGGTGCATGCCGTCAATGAGTCCATTGGCGCTATAATAGAAATCGGGCAATATGGCTGAGTCATTCAGTTCATCGGGGCGATAGCTGGCGATGACGATGGGCTGCCGGGTGCCACCAATACGGTCATTGACCGCAACGGTCTCACGCCTCATGGGGCACAAGGTGTCATAACCCTCGGCATATTCCCCTACGATGTCGGGCTGCCCTTCACGCTGCATGATATAGTCCACCAGTTTGCGTGCCACAGGTACCTCGAGTTCGGGTTCCTCGCTGAGTGACACGCGGATGGTGTCACCCAGGCCCTGGGCCATAAGTGCACCGATGCCCACGGCGCTCTTGACGCGTCCGTCCTCGCCAAAACCAGCCTCGGTCACGCCTAGATGAAGCGGGAAGTGCATGTCCTCACGGTCCATGGCATCTACGAGACGGCGTACGGCCTCGACCATGACCACGACATTGGATGCCTTCATCGAAATCACCACATCCATGAAGTTTTCCTCGACAAACACGCGCAGGAACTCCATCACGCTCTCGACCATGCCCGCCGCCGTGTTACCATAGCGGCTCATGATGCGGTCACTCAACGAGCCGTGGTTCACGCCCAGGCGCACAGCCGTGTGATGCTCTCGGCACACCGCGATAAACGGCAACAGCGCCTCACGCACGCGCTTGAGCTCGGCATCATACTCCTCCTGGGTGTATTCCAGTTGCTTGAATGTGCGTGCAGGATCCACAAAGTTTCCCGGGTTGATGCGCACACCCTCACACACCTTGGCAGCAGCAAGAGCAGCTTGGGGATTGAAGTGGATATCAGCGATAAGGGGAATGTCACAGCCCTGGGCCCGCAGCAATTGCGAGATTTCTCCAATGCTGTGTGCCTGCTTTACGCCTTGAGCAGTCAGCCGCACATAGTCGGCACCGGCATAGGCGATGCGTTGGCATTGGGCCGCACTGGCCTGTATGTCGTCGGTGGCGGTGTTGGTCATTGACTGGACGCGCACGGGCCACTCGCCACCCATGGCGATTCCGCCCACGTTGACGTTCACGGTCGAACGTCGTTTATAGTTGAAGAGCATGATATGGTTCTTTTTATTTAGTTAGTGTTAACCCAAGAAGCGCATGGTGAGAGCCACAGACAGGAAGCCCACAACGGCACCGGCAAGGACCTGCCAGATGTCGTGTTGTTTGAGGGCCAGACGTGCTGAGCCCAGCAAGCCCGCTATGATGATGCTTAAGCACAATAACCATAACAGATCAAAAGCGCTCAAGCCCTGTACGTGAATCTGATAGATCAAGGCGACTACTCCGCCGATGCCCGCCATGTGGGCACTGATTTTCCACCAGATGTTGATCACTGCCATCAGCACCACAGTGATTGCCGATCCCACCATAAACATCACGAACCATTGCGGTGCGTGGCAGGTGGCATATAGGTAATAGGCGGCAACAGCGTAGCAGAACGCCGTGAACAGGTAGGGGATGAGTCGTTGCTCACGCACCTCAACGTGCAAGTCTTTGACCAGGTTGAAGTGACGCAGCACACTCAGGAAAATCAGCGGCACGATGCACGTGATGCCCATGCACACCAGCAGCACTGCCACACGACGGCCGTAGGGCAACAGGCACAATACCGAGACCCATAACGCCAGAAAAACGCCGTATGTCGGCATAATCAGCGGGGAAAAAGCGGTGGACAGGAATCGTGCGAGTCCGGCTATAAACTTGTTGATTGTATATCTGTTCATTTTGAGTTTTGAGTCTTTAGTCTTCAGTCCTTAGTCTTTAGTCGGGACGGCAACATTTTTAACGGGACATTTTGCGGCGAATGGTGCTGCTGGGGATTTTCAATGCGTCGCGGTACTTGGCCACGGTGCGGCGTTCCAGCTTGTACCCCATCTCCTTAAGGCGGTCACACAGGGCATCGTCGCTCAAGGGGTGCTTCTTGTCCTCGCCATCGACGAGTTTCTTCAGGTCATCATAAACCTCGTGCCTTGACGAGCCGTTGATGTCCTCGCTGAAGAACGACTTGAGGCTCTTTATTCCCCACGGCAACTGCACGTACTTGTTGCTCACGGCACGGGAGACCACCGAGACGTCTTTGCCGATCATGTCGGCAATCTGCTGCTGTCCCAGCGGTTTCAGGTCGCGCTCGTCGCCATGCAGGAAATAATCGCGCTGGCACTTGACAATGGCGCTCATCGTGTTGAACAGGGTCTCCTGCCGCTGCTTGAGCACCTCGATGAACATGCTGGCGCGCTGATAGGCGTCCTGAATCTGTTTTTTCTCTTTGTTTTCTTTCACACTCAGGGGAGCCGAACTCTTGTAGCGGTCATTCATCAGGACGTAGCTCTCGCTGATTTGCAGGGCAGGAATATTGTTGCGCAGGGTCACCGTCAAGCGGCCTGTTTCTTCTTCCAGCTCCACGTCAAAGTCGGGAGTCACCTGCTGGCTGCTGTCTGAGCGTGAGCCGAAGGCACTGCCGGGATAGGGGTTAAGGCCACGTCTGATGTGATGCTTGAACACCTCTTCCAATTTCTCGCCGGGAACGCCCATCTTGCGGCCCAACGTGTCGAAGCGCATGGCAGCAAAGTCGTCGAAATATTTCTCGACCATCGTGATGGCCAGGTCCACATCCTCGCTTCGGGGTTTGCGGCGCAGCTGCAGCAGGATGCATTCCCGCAGGTCCCGTGCCGCTATGCCGGGCGGATCCAGTGTCTGGATTGTCTCCAGCATCTCTTCCACCTGCTTGGCGTCCACCATGTACCCGTCGTTGAATGTCACATCATCGGCAATTTCGTTGACCGAGCGGCGCAGATAGCCGTCATCCTCCAGGTTACCCACAATGGCTTGGGCAATAATCTGCTGGGTCTCGTCGAGTTCCAGCTCACCCAATTGGTCGGCAAGGTATTCTTGCAGTGTTTTTTCGCTTACTGCCGTCGGCGCATAGTACTCGTCGTCGCGGCTGCGGTTGTTGGCGAAGTAGCGGTACCATGCCGCCGTGTCGTCGTCACCGTCGCTGTTTACCTCGCCGCTAGGTGTGGTGTCCTCGCCGGCATGGTCGTTGTTGCGACGCTCGTCGTTGTCATTGTCGTACTCGTTGTCGTCGTCAGACTTTTTTTCAAGGGCTTGAATTTCATTGACCTTATTGTCGATGAATTCGGCCATCTCGGCATCGTTTTTCTCCAGCACCAGTCCCAGCATGCGTTGCTGTTCCAGTGCCAAGCGCTGCTTTTGTTTTTGCTCCAGTGTAAGTCCCTGTTTCGCCATTGTCGTTCGAGGTTTTTATTGTGACCTACAAAGATAGTGCAAAATTCCGATTAAGCGAAGACAATGAGAATTAATTCTCATTGTTGAGCAATAGGAATTTATCCAACCCGAGCGGAAAACAAAATTTTTTTTGATTTTCCCGAGGTGCCGCCTATCAAAAAAGCCACCAAGTATTAACACTTGATGGCTCTTATTATTGTCTGGCACACAGGACACGTAATCCCGTAGCGTGTTTACATTACCTTCTTTTCGGTCGTGATCCTGCCGTCGGCATATCGGGTAACAACGATGTTTAAGCCCTGATAAGGCCGTAGGCTAGGTATTCCCTGCAGGTTGAAATAGGTTACTGACAGGGTTTGGGTATTGGCCAGTTCGTTAACATCGGTGGGAACATTTGTGAAATCAACGTTCACACGGCGTTCAACCACTACATAGTCTTTACCACCATGTTCTGCAGCACGACGGGGCAGGTCTGGATTGACCAGGTCTGTGTTGTAGCCCTCGATATATGTGGCATAAAGGCGTGCGATATACTCAACCTCGATGCTTTCATCTTCATTATAGGGCTCGACGATGATATCGGTCACTTCGATGGGAAGTTCACCCGGATAAGTGCTGTAGATGCTGGAATAGGTGGTTCCCCATTCAGCGGTCATGCCTGCTGAGTTTGTTCCCGTGCCGCTGATGTCCTCGAGCGAATTGAGTAGCACCTCGGTCTCCTGACCTTTCACCTTGCGCCACAAGCGATAGTAATAAACCTTATCGATCTCATCAGTCAGAATGGGTTCCAGTCTCAGGAATGCGGTGTAACCGATCAAGGTAACTATTGAGCCGTCATCCTGTTTTTTCTTGTATGGACGGGATTTCTCGGCAGCAACGTTAAGGGCGAGTTGAGGATAGGACATGTCCTTGATATCGCAGCCATAGGTATTCACTTTGGTCTGATCGCCGCCAAAAAGCGAGATGATTGTCGGAACATAGCTGCTGATAGGCTCGTCGGTTGCACCATGCTGATCCAGCACCTTGATTTCCTGCGGGTCATCTGTGGCCGAGATATTCATGCGTTGAATCAGGTGGTTGAGGTAGCCCTCTTCACCCACTGTAAACACATGGTATTCACCACTGTTGTCGAAGTTCTCGGCTTTGCATACCTTAAACTCATCCACAGGATGATGAATCCTGTTAACCCTTAACGCATCATACTCTACAACATTGTACGAGGGGTCATATTCGGCGGTGAAGGTAATCGCATTGATGGGTCGGGGCTCAAGGGTGTGCTCGGTGTCGGCAAGCACTTCGTCTCGCGTATAGCCTTCAGTTTCAACCTTGTTAGTGGTCTTGAACACGGGAACCGTCAGCGGGTTACTGCTCACTTCATGGAACGATTCACCACCGTTGCCGTCCACATGAACCTGCTCAAACTGGTAGATGTAGTGGTCATAATGATCATTGGTTTCGGTAGAAGCGCGGAAACGGTCATACAGAACCATCTCATCGGCGGCACTGGCGATGACACCACTGTTGACAAGGTTGCCGTTGTCAAACAGATTGTTGGCAACATCTTGTTGCGTGGATTCGACATAATTCACCTGATAGGCATACCCGGTTTCTCCATGCACTTGCTCGAGGGTCACGTGGGCAATGGTCACTTTATCGCCTGACGGATCGGTACGCGTCACATCAAACGAACCATTCAAGTCCTTGATGGCATTGAATGCCTTGTCGCTGGCGGGCTTGACAGATATCTTGTTGCGGTAGTAGTTCTGCTCGCTGTTCACGTTGTAGAAACTGCGATATTCAAGCAGTTGCTGGAAGAAAGGCATGCCCAGCGGCGGGATGACTACGGTGCGGACGGGGCTCACAGCAGTGATGGTTACCAGCGGCTTTTCGAGATCGGTGTTCAATGTGTCCATTCCATCCATTATCATGTTGCCGTCCATGTCATAGTTGATGGGGTGGGCAGTGATGACATAGTTGAAAACCTGCGTTTCATAGGTCTGCGGTACCAGATAGGAGCCTACGCGCTCCTCGACAGGCTCGTTGACATCAAGCAGGTCGTCAATTCTTACCCAGCTGCCGTCGTCCTTAACGATGTAGATGTAGAAATGCTCAGGCACATGGGCTCCTAACTTCTGGTCGGTAAACGAGGTGCTCCAGTCAAGATTCACCTGGTAGTAGTCTTCGATGTCTGAGGGCACTGCCTGGGCATTGAGATTAGCGGTGTACATGAGCACTTTGGGACGGACAATGGAGTCCATGGTCGATACACCGTCCTTGACGCCATAGTTGGTGTAATAACGAGCTTGGTCGTCGTAACTCGTCAACTCATCTTCAAAGGGAACCATATCCTTACGCTCATTTTCAAAGCGGCGGTCGGGTACATACAGGCACAGGTTCTTCAGGCTATAGGCCTCACCTTCATTCGAGATGGTAAACCAGTGGCCAATGGGACGATTATTCTGATCTCTCTCGTTGAAGTAGGTTGATACGTCAACACAATCATGGAAACAGTAATAAACCTCACCCGACTTCATCTTGGAAATGAAATCATAGGTTGTCACTCCTGCATCGCCCTTGACCGGGCTGATCTGCTCATACAACCGGAACAATGGTGAGGCGCTCGAGCCCCTGGATTTTCCTTTGGAGATGAAGAAAAATTTATTGGTTGCTGTACCATCGATGGCAAACAGATAACCGGGGTTGTTCTGGTCGTGAACGCGGGTGAAATCCGTGACCACTTTGACCGACTGATAAGCCGTATCAATCGTTTTGCGCGCATTATTGATGAATTTTGCACCCGAGGGTTCTGTCCAAGTTTCCTTTAATTGGACAAGCATGACGGTCATGCCGTCTTGGGTGGTTTCTTCGGGCACAACTATGCCGTCCTTCTTATCCAAACTGCGCGGCCAGGTATTATTCGGGTTGCCTCCACCACCATTGGGAAACTCGGTTTTATCATTGTGTGCGGTGTAGTTGTAGCGATAGTTCATCTTGCGGTTAAGCAGGAATTCGCCCGTCTCGGGATTACGCCACATGTAAGCATAACGGATGCCCGGGATATCAGCATTGACATACACCGCCCTCAACAGGCCGATGATATGATCTGTGGTCTTGGCCTCATCGGTGAGATTAGCCGTTTTTGTTTCGCCATTTTCGATAAAGGTGAAATTGAATTGAGACCAGTCAAAAGCAGTCACTTTATGACCTAATTCCTGGGCTTGAATACTCCAAGAGCAAGCCACCAACATTAAACCTAATCCAATCAAAAACTTTCTTGTCATCGTTACTGTAGTTATTCTGCAAATTATAAAATGTATGAATTATGAACACTAAAAAAAAGCCATGGAGAAAAATGGCTAGCTTTCCAGGCGGCAAAGTTATGTATTCTCAGTAATACAACGATGATAAATTATAGATTAACAACACTTTTTTAGGTTATTTAATACTTGAATCAATAGGAAACACCCCCGTAAAAACGAGAGTGAATCCTATTGATCTAATTGAAAATGAGTGCTTTATTGCCTGTGTTCCTTCTTAAGCCAGGCGGCAAACCAGATGACGGCAACCGCAATCACGGCGAGAGCCACCCAAGGTGTCAACTCAGCGTGGCCGAAGGCCTGTGGCGAAGCGACCAGGAACGAAGTGCACACTACGGTCATGAACACAGCGGGAATGAGCGTGATGATGTAGGCCTTATGGTTGCGGGCCAGATACACGGTAATCATCCACAGGGTGAATACCGACAAAGCCTGGTTGGACCAGCCGAAGTATTGCCACAGCACATTGAAGCCGTCAGGGTTCTCCATTTGCCAGATGAGCAACAGCAGCGAGGCCACAAACAACGGAATACTGATCGTCAGGCGGCGTGCCATGCTTTTCTGTTCAAAATGAAGCCACTCGGCAATGATGAGACGCGCACTGCGGAAGGCCGTGTCACCGCTAGTGATGGGCGCGGCTACCACACCCAGCACGGCAAGCGTTCCGCCGAAGATGCCCAGCCAGCCGCTGCACACCAGTTTTACGACCTGGGGTGCGGTGAAATACTGGATTAACGACTTGCCGTCGGCCAGTTGCACCTGGGCCATGAAGTCATTGACCTCTTCGGGGCTGACAACCTCTTTCCAGCCGCCATAGTAGAAGAAGTAGGACGAGACGGTGGCCCAGATGAGCGCCACGAGGCCCTCGGTAATCATCGCGCCGTAGAACACAGGCCTTGCCAGGCGCTCGCTCTTCAGGCAACGTGCCATCAAGGGGCTCTGTGTGGCATGGAAGCCGCTGATGGCACCGCAGGCGACAGTGATGAACAGGCAGGGGAACAGGGGATTCTTCTGCATGTATCCGATAATGCCCAGTGTGTCGGTGCCGTCAATCACCTGAAACTGGCGCCAGGTGTCCATCTTACCCAGTTCCCACAACTCGGGCAGATGCGGCATTTTCACTAGCAAGCCGACAAACAGACCAGCCGCCATCACCAGCAGGGCAATGGCAAACAGGGGATAAACCCTGCCGATGATCTTGTCGATGGGCAGGAGCGTGGCGATGATATAGTAACAAAAGATGACGATAATCCACAAGAGCGGATTGCCCCACATGCTTGCCAGAATGAGCGCCGGACTATAGACAAACACGGCACCTACCATCATCAACAGCAACACCGTGAACACGAGCATCACGTTGCGTGTGCCGCCACCCAGGTATTTGCCGATGAGCGTCGGCAGGTTGGCACCGTCGTGCCGCAGCGAGAGCATGCCGCTCATGAAGTCGTGCACCGCACCGGCAAAGATGCAGCCCAGCACAATCCACAAGTAGGACGCAGGGCCGAACCACATGCCCATGATGGCGCCGAAAATCGGTCCCGTACCCGCGATGTTCAGGAACTGGATCATAAACACCTTCCACGTGGGAAGCGCCACGAAGTCCACACCGTCGGCAAGGCGGATGGCAGGCGTTTCACGGTCATCGGGGCGCATCACGCGCTCCACAAGGGCACCATACACCAGATAACCCAATACCAGGGCAACAAGGCTTATAATAAATGTAATCATATCTTTTTCAGGACTTTAAGTCTTATACGATAGCCAAATAATTATCCCTCAACGAGCACTTGGATTCTTTGAGCCAAGAATTCAATGACGTGAGCCGTGTGGGCCTCAGGAATGCCTTCGGATTCACTCAGTTTGGCACGTAACTCCAACCACTTGTCAAGCAGCGGAATCAGTTCATCACCCGACTTGCGCATGTCGTTGAGCGTATTCCTGTAATCCTCCTCATCCACCAGGTCATCTTCCAGGCTCTTGGCATCGTTTATCTCTTGAATCAGTTCAGTGCGGGCATCGTTTATCGACATTTCGCAAGAAGCGAACTTTCCTCCCTGTACCAGTTGGCTGTAATCCTGCCAGCGGGCATCGGCCACAGCAGAGATATTGCCGCCATGGATGACGTTCACGATTGAGCCGCCCCAGTTGGCCACCTGAGTCAGACTGCCATAGAAATCCAGCAGTTTGTTCTCCAGCTCAAGCCAGGCATTCATTTCCTTTTGATAGAGAGGATTTTGCTGGTGATTATCAAAATAATTCTGTGCGGAAAGGAATCGTGAGATGACACCGCGAATTTCACCGCTCTGAGTCATGTCCCATGTAGAGCCGCCAGACAAGCTGTCGGCCAGTACGGTCAAGTCATGGCACACGGTTTCGGTCACGTTATCCTTACCATCATCCTTATGGTTGATGTACCAGTAGGACGTCATTGCCGAGGAGACAGATTGATAAAAATCGACGAGATTCTCTTTCTCAATAATCTCACGCTGCTGGTCCAACATGTAAGCGACCAAAGTATCAATCGAGGCGAACCTGCTTTCAGGTTCAAACTGCTCGGTTGTCGTCGCAGTCTCGGTGACAGCCTTCTTCTGATTTTCACATGCCGCGAACCCCACGGCAACATTCATGATTCCAACAAGCACGAGGGTGCTAAATAATTTCGTTTTCATTGTGTTGCGTTTATTCTATTTGATATTTGTATTCTTGATCAGGTCAGCATTGCGGCGCAGAGTCTTATAGCGCAGGCGGGAGATAGCGCTGTGGGCAAAGGTGCGCTTGAATTCGCCCGATGTCATCGACTCGATGCGTTCACGGGTAAGTGTCATCACCGCCTCGGTCGGCGCGAAATCTTCAATGGTCGTTGCCACAGCATTTGCATTATGAGGGCAGCACAACTGGCACTCGTCACAGCCCACAACCCTGTTGCCTATCACATCACCTACCCAATCAGGCAACTGCTCGTCATGGTTCTCAATGAGCAGGCACGATAGGCAGCGCGTGGCATCCACGGCACCCTGATGAGTCAACGCTCCCGTGGGGCATGCTTCGACGCATTTCCCGCAGTCGCCGCAGGTCATTGTGCAGGGCTCATCGGGAGGTAACTGCGCTGTCGTGACAATCTCTCCTAGAAAGAAGAAAGACCCCTTGCCGGGGATGATGAGACAGTTGTTCAGCCCAACGAAGCCGAGTCCCGCCTGTTGAGCCCAGTAGCGCTCACGGATGGGAGCCGAATCGACGCACGGTCGAGTGGCGCAATGGGTGATTTCTTCGATGAAATGGGCCAATTCAGTCAGTTTTTCCCTCAAGACCTCATGGTAATCTCGGCCGTAGGCATAGTAAGCTACCCTCATGGTCCCCTCCGGCTGAAAAACGGCTGGATAGTAGTTCAGGGCCAGCGAGATGACCGTCTGTGCCCCTTCGAGCAACATCGACGGGTCGCGGCGCAGGTCACGATGGCCCGCTGCCCACTGCATACACCCGTTGTGCCCTTGTCCCACCCATTGGTCATAGCGCGCAACGGCCTCGTCATCGACAGGTGTCGCGGCAACGAAGCCACAGGCGTCAAATCCCAGACTTGCAGCCTGGGATTTAATCATCGACGGTATGTTACTGCTCGGGGATGGCATCAAATTTATAACCTTGCTCCTGCAGCCATTCGATGGCACGTGGCAGGGCATATTTCATGTTTTTTTCGGCCTTCAACGAGTCGTGGAAGACGATAATCGAGCCGTTGCGGGCATAGCGCTTGACGTTGTTCAGAACTTGCTCGCCAGTGAGTTTGCGGCTGTAGTCGCGTGTCACCAGGTCATACATGATGATGGCGAAACGTGAACGCAGCACCTTGGACTGCCCCCACCGCAGCAAGCCATGGGGAGGCCTGAATAAGGTGCTGCCTATCAGCTCGTTGGCACGGAAGACGTTGTGCAGGTAGTGTTTGGTGCCCACATGTGCGCCCTGCAGATGGCTCATCGTGTGGTTGCCCACGCTGTGCCCGCGGCGGCGCACCTCCTCCAGCAACTCGGGATGGCGCTCCACGTTCTCGCCCACCATAAAGAAGGTCGCCTTGATGCCGTAGCGGTCCAGCGTATCGAGCACCCATGGCGTCACCTCGGGAATGGGTCCGTCGTCAAACGTCAAATAGACCGTGTGGTCGCGCTTGTGTATGCGCCACACGGTCTCGGGAAATATCATTCGATAAATGAGTGGAGGACGTTCAACTAACACGGTAGAGAGTTCTGTGTGAGGTTGAACATCAGTTACCTAGGGCTTCCTCTAGGTTGATGGAGGATTCCTCAGCCTTAGCGGCCTCGGCCTGCTGCTGTTGCACCATCGCCTGGTCATAGGCCTTCTGGTAAGCCTGCAGACGTTCCATATTCACGCCATTGGCGGCAAGTTTGCCCATGATTGCCTGATACTTCTGCTCGTTGGTATGCTGGTAATAATCATGGAGCATAAACAACATGTACTGTTGGTCGATGAACTTGTCCACATTGGTCAATCGAGAGTATTGGTCGGCATCCAGCGACTGGTAGAACTTGAGGTAGTTGCCATAACGCATGATCTCATCTTCCAATAGCTTGTTGGCCTTCTCTATCAGAGCATCATTCTTGGTGAGCTTGCCCAGGTTGTAATAGACGTTGGATACCTGTTCACCCATCTGCACGGTAAACGGGGTGATGCTGGTGGGCAGTTTCTCCATCATCAGGTCAAGGATGGTCTGGGCCTTCTTGTAACGGTCGGCAGTAAAGGCCTCGCTCGTCATACCGTCGGGAATGGCTATTTTCCCTTCGCGTGCCTGTGTTCCCTCGTTGCTGAGCGCACTGGCCAGATCAAGCAGGGCGCTACGCATCGTGGTCACCATGCGGCTCACGGTCTCGTCAAGATAAATATCTTCGGGCTTGGAGGTATCAAGGCCACCCCACAGGAACTTGTTGACCACGTTGTCATACATGACATCGGTCGAAACGCCAAAGTCCCCATTATCCTTGTTGGTGATAAGCGGAGTAACTTGATAAGCCAGACCCGTCAGGCGCAGGTAGGGATCCAAACCTAAGTAATAACTGTCAGGCACCGTCATGGCAAAGTAGCAGGGACGGTTCCAGCCTTGCGCAATGCTGTTGGCGATGATGTCAAGTGACATCATCTGGCTGGAGGTCATGCCCGAGCCCATACGCTGCAGGTCTATGTTGATGGACTGCTGAATCCTGTCGCGGTCAGATTCACGTACCACACCGGCCTTAATGGCTTGGTCGGCATCCACATTCATGTAAATCTTGGGATAGCGGATCTCGTTGATGCCGTAGGGGTTGTTCTTGGCATCGACACTATATACGGCGGCTAACGACTTGAGGGCCTCGGTGGGCGTCTGGTCAGGCTGGATGAAGTAGCTGAATTGACGGTCATCATAGGCAAAGGTATTCTTGTCGGCCAACATGGGCAGCGGAGCCGACTCATAGGCGGCACGCTGCATCTGGCTGATGTACCAGTCGGTGGACAGATAGCTCAAGTTGACAGCACGCACGTCGGTGCGGTAACCTTCCACTTCCTGCAGGTACCACAAGGGGAAAGTATCATTGTCACCGTTGCAGAAGATGACGCCGTTGGGGGCAATGCTCGACAGATAGTTGCGGCCGAAGTCGCGCGCTGCTGTACGGCCGCTGCGGTCGTGGTCGTCCCACGTCTGGCTTACCATCTGCAGGGGTACGGCGAGGCCGATGAGGGCGGCAACGGCAGCAATAGCGGTGGCTATAGCACCCTTGTTGCCGTTCTCGGTAACGGCGGCAGCCTCACCCTTGGCCTCTTTCTTGCCCTTCTTGCGCAATGCCCACATGACGAGGCTCCACAGGCCGGCAACACCCATACCGATCCAGATGCTGTAGGCATAGAACGAGCCGGCATAAGCATAGTCACGCTCACGAGGCTGGCTCGGGGACTGGTTCAGGTAGAGCACGATGGCGATTCCCGTCATGAAGAACAGGAAGAAGATAACCCAGAACTGCTCGATGCCGCGACGTCCGCGGTAGGCCTGCCACAACAGTCCGATGATACCCATCAGCAGCGGCAGCAAGTAGAACACGTTGTGTCCCTTGTTGCCCTTGCCCAGGTCGTCGGGGAGCAGGCTCTGGTCGCCCAAGCGGGGATTATCGATGAATGAATAGCCTGAGATCCAGTTGCCGTGGGTGATCTCGCCCATACCCTGCAAGTCGTTCTGGCGACCGGCAAAGTTCCACATGAAGTAGCGCCAGTACATGTAATTCAGCTGATAGTCCACAAAGAAGCGCAGATTCTCCATCATCGTGGGTTTCATCTTTGTTTCCTTGCTTACGACATTGCCGCTGGCGTCGATCTGGGTGGTCGCTTCGACTTGAGTACCCTGCATGCCCAGCCATTCGACATATTCACGCTCGTGTTTCTCGTCGTGGATGCGCGGGAACAGCATGTTTTGCTCGGGGCTGTAGCGGTAGCTCTTCTTGGGCCCCAAATCCTTGTAACGGTCGGGCTGGTCAGGGCTTTCCTTCACCTCGGGGGCATACATCGTCGGGCCGTTCTTGGTGGCCGGCTGCATGGTGCCGTTATCAGTCTGCTCGTATATGATGTCGCTGTACAGCGTGCGGCCGTAGAGCAGCGGAGTTTCGCCATACTGCTCACGGCTCAGGTACTTGGCCAAGGAATAGGTGTTATTGGGTGAGTTCTCGTCCAATGGGGTGTTCTGCGAACTGCGGATAAGAATCAGCGCATAGCTGCTGAAGCCGATGAAAATCACCAGGATGCAAGACAGTATATTGCTGAATACACGCACAGGGATGTGCTTGCAGAATTTGAACAGATACACACACAGGGCGATGAGCAGCACCAGCGGAATAATTAGGCTGTCGCCAATAAACAACATGCCGCTAAGCAGGATTGCCAAAGCGAATGACAGTTTCATGCGCATGGCGCTCTTGTTGGAGTACAGTTCCCATAATGCCCATGCCAGCACGGCAATCAGCAGGATGGCATAGACCAGCACGCCCGAATTGAACGACATGCCCAACGTGTTGACGAAGAAGAGGTCAAATTTCTGTCCCCACTCCACAAAGCCTGGCTCCAGGCCGTAGAGAATCAGGCCGACGATGACAAACGACACGAGCAACGTGAGCAACGAGCCCTTGGCTGTCGAGTTCTGGCCTTTGAGGTGGCATTGGCGGTAATAGAATACCAGCGCGATGGCGGGGATGCACAGCAGGTTCAGCAGGTGCACACCCAGCGACACGCCCAGCACATAGGCAATGAGCACGATCCAGCGGTCGCTGCCCGGTTCGGTGACACGGTTCTCCCACTTGAGGATGAGCCAGAATACCAGCGCCGTGCAGAACGATGAGAAGGCATATACCTCGGCCTCGACGGCACTGAACCAGAACGTGTCGCTCCACGTGTAGGCCAGCGCGCCGCAAATGCCGCTACCCATCACCACCAGGTACTGGGCCAGGGTCATCTTGTCCTCCTCGCCGTCCTTGACGACGAGTTTCTTCACCAGATGGGTGATGGACCAGAAGAGCAACAGGATCGTCAGCGCACTGAAGATAGCCGACATGGCGTTAACGCACTTGGCAACGGCCATCACGTCACCACCGGCAAACTTGCTGGCGAAATTGGCGGCAAGAATGAAAATCGGGTTGCCGGGCGGATGGCCGATTTCAGTCTTAAAACCTTGAGCGATAAATTCCGGGCAGTCCCAAAAGCTGGCGGTGGGCTCGATGGTCAGCAAGTAGGTAGCTGCTGCTATCACAAAGATGAGCCATCCCAGCACATTGTTGATGAGTTTGTACTTCTTCATCGTTTCTTTCTTGTCAAAAAATCAGTTCTATTTCGATGTTTGTAATTATCCAAACGGCAAAGGTAGTGCAAATATTTCAAACCGCCCCGCTTAACCCCACGAAATTGACCTAATTTAACGGCCTTTAGGTTCGATTTCAGTCAATAGACGAGTTGTTGTGTAAACTGAGGCTCTGCCTCAGTCAACCGGCTTTTACAAGAAAACTTGGGGAAGGAACGTGGTTTTTTCACGAAATCTATTTAACTTTGTGGCTGATTACGAGTCTAAGAGTAAACTTTGTAATAAATTGACGATTATGAAACAGCTTAGATTATACATGACTGCAGTGGTGCTGGCACTGGCTGGCATCATGGCGACCCAGGCAAGCGCACAAGTGCTGCGCGACGCCGACTTCAACAGCATCGGCCGCATCAACGGCAATGGCGTCGTCAGGGATGCCACTGGCCGCTCGGCCGGCTCATTTGACGCCGACGGCACCGTGCGCAGCGTCAAGGGTACCGCTGTGGGAGTCATCAAGGAACTGGAGATTTTTGATACCGAGGGCAACCGCATCGGGTACATCAACACTGACGGCACCGTGCGTGACGGCGAAAGCAATCTGCTGGGCTACATCAGCATCAACGACGGTAAGGTGACCGATGCCGAGAAGCAGACCATCGGCTTTGCCCGCGGTGTGCGTGTCGATTGGATTGCCTGCTACTATTTCTTCCATTTCTTCGAGAAATAAGGATAAGAGAAATAAGGATAACAGATGAAGAAGATATTGTTGACATTGGCTATTGTGCTGTTGACAGCCAATAGCCTTTTTGCGCAAATGCCCCCCGACTCGGTGCTGCGGCGTTATGCCGCCGGCATGCTCATGGTAGGCTTCAAGGGCGACAGCGTGACCGAGGACTGTGACGCGGCGCGTTATGTGCGCGACCTCAAAGTGGGTGCCATCGTGCTGTTTGATATCGATGTGACAGGTGATGCCACTCTAGGGTCACGCAACATCACCAGCAAGGAAAGACTCACGCGCATGACCGCCCAACTGAAGGCCTGGGCCGATTACCCCTTGCTCATCGCCACCGATCAGGAAGGGGGCAAGGTGGCTCGCCTGAAGCCGCAATACGGCTTTCTGCCCACCGTCACCGCCGAATATCTGGGCACTACCGATAACGAGGATACCACCCGTTACTATGCCTCGCGTCTCGCCCGCGAGATGGCCGAGGCCGGGGTGAATGTGAACCTGGCCCCTGTGGTCGATGTGCTCAACCACGACTGCGCCGCTGTGGGGCATTATTTTCGCTGTTACTCTACAGATCCCCAGGTGATTACCCGCCATGCGGGCTGGTTCATTGACGAATGTCATCGCCAAGGCGTGTTATGCACCTTGAAGCATTTCCCGGGCCACGGCAATGCCATCGATGACTCCCATTACGGCTTCGTGGACGTGACCAACGGCTGGACACCCCAGGAACTGGAGCCCTTCAAGGCACTCATCGATGCGGGTCAGGCCGACCTGATTATGACCGCCCACCTGTTCAACCGCAATATCGACGACGAGTACCCCGCGACGCTGTCTGAAAAGACCCTGAACGGCCTGCTGCGTGGTGAGATGGGGTTTGACGGCGTCATTGTGACCGACGACCTGTACATGCAGGCTATCCGCAACCAGTACAGCATCCCCACAGCGCTGGAGCTTGCCATCAACGCGGGGGCCGACCTCATCTGTGTGGGCAACAACATCAGCACCGGTTTCGAGGCGGATCGACCCTTCAAACTCGTGGACATGATTGTTAATTCGGTCAAGGAGGGACGCATTCCCTGGGAACGCCTGCAAGAGTCTTACGAACGAATCAAGAAATTAGGAACGAAAATATGAAACGTATATTATTGATTATCACTGCACTCATCATGTGTAATGCCATTACCGCCCTGGCCAGCGACCAGGCTCCTAAGGGACCTCAAAGGCCTCCTATGCCTCATCCCCAGCCGCTGACGATGCCCGCGGCCCTCAAGCCTGGTGACAAAATCGCCATCATCTCGCCCGCCAGCACCCCCGGCGACGACAATCCCGTGAAGGCGGCAGCCACGCTTCGCGCATGGGGTTTCGAGCCCGTGATCGGACCGCATGCTCTGGCCAAGTGCCATTCCTATGCCGGCACCATCGAGGAGCGTTGTGCCGACTTGCGTTGGGCGCTGAATGACCCTGACATCAAGGCCATTGTGTGTACACGCGGCGGTTACGGTTCGGCCATGCTGCTCGACCCGATGACGAAGCAGGAATTCAGGAACAACCCCAAGTGGATCGTGGGTTACAGCGACATTACCGCCCTGCACAGCGCAATGGTGTGCAGTGGCGTGATGAGCCTGCACGCCAACATGGGCGGCGCCCTGGGCAGCCGCGGAGCCGATGACTCCATCAACCAGATGCTGCGCAGTGTGCTGATGGGCACATTGCCCAGCTACTCCGTTCCGTCCCATCCGCTGAATGTCACGGGTACGGCCCGCGGCATCATCCTGGGAGGCAACATGGCCGTGTTTACCAACATCGGCGGCAGCAAGGAATGGGACTTCCTGGACCGAGACAACATCAGGGGCCGGGACATCATCCTGTTCTTTGAGGACGTGAGCGAGAGCATGCCGCGTGTCAATAGCATGCTGCAGCAACTGCGCCTCAAGGGCGTGCTTGACCGTGTGAAGGGCATCATCGTGGGACGCTTCACCGAGTATGAGCCTCGTGACGGCTACACCGACATGAACGAGATGCTGAGCGAGACCCTCAACGGCTATGGCATCCCCGTGTGCTACGACTTCCCCGCCAGCCACGACGAGGGATGGAACTACCCGATGATCGAGGGCTGTCCCGCCGTACTCGAAGTCACCCCTGACAACGTGTCGCTGACGTTCACTAAATAAGTATCTCATCATGACCAGGAAAGATAAATTGTTGGTAGCGGCAATCCTCGTAGTGCTGGCTCTGGTGGCGGCACACGCGTTCCTGTCGGTCGATGTTGTAAGAACCGGGCGCAAGGTCATCTCCCGCGTCGAGCTCAAGAATCTCGACCCCGCCAACAACGGTATCAACATCGAGGTGACACAACCCTGGTACAACCCTCTTAAGGAACTGACCTTCAATGTGGGCAAAGCCGATGAGCGCAATTTTGACCGTTTTGATGTCACGCGGTGCCTGCTGCAGTGCGCCCAAGAACTGGGAGACCGCGACTATAGCCGCATCTACCTGTGCAACAAGGGAGACAGGCTGTACTACATCAATGCCGACGATTTCAGGCAGTTGGGAGAGCAATACAAGACCGGCCAGACGCTGAACACGTTGAACCTCTATGTGAAACTGCCGCAAGTGACCTACACCCTCAACGACAGCCTCGCCTTTCCTGCCCACGGTGGCATTTTACATAGCATCTCAGATGCCAAGGACTGGAACACCATGATGAGCAACCTGCTGCGATAGCTTTTGGCAGGTCTTCCGTGCCGTGGCTCTGCCGCGGCCCCAAACAATAAATCACACCGCCGCTCGACAGCAAATCGGGCGGCGGTGTGCCATAGGAAATAGATTCTTATGTAATCTCTTTTTTTAGAACTTGAAATCGATACCAGCACCAAAGACTTTGTTGGTACGGCTGTAGGTGTCGCTACCAGGCAGAGTAGTGCCGAAGTAGTTGGTCTCGCTACGCTCGTAATCCTTATAGGTGGTCCAGAAATAGCCCACGTTCAATTTCATCTTCTCACTCAGATTGACGGCACCGCCAAAACCAATGGAGTAGCTGTCGCAGGCGAAAGAAGTGTGAGTCTGATAACCATCGGCCAAGCCGTAGTCGGTATTCTGGACACCGCAACTTACGGTAAACGTCTTGTTGATGTCCCACTCGACGCCACCCAGAACCTCATGGGTGCCATGGCGCAGAGCCTTCTGCTTATCGTGAGCCATCTCGGCATGCTTGTCATCATAGTAATGATACTCGACTGTAGCGCGCAACTTGTTGGGAATGAACTCATAACCCAGGGCAGCATAGAATACTGCGGGCAGGTCGTTGGGCGTGTTCACACCGTGCTTGTAGTCGTCAAGCGCAGCCTCGAAGGCGGCGGGCTCGGCAGTAGCGGTCTTGGTGTCGTTCTCGATGTTGAGGTTGGTCTTGAACTCATACTTGGCAGCCAGCGTGAATCCCTTCCATACCAGGTCCACACCGATGATGGGAGTGATGCCCCAACCCGTCTGAGAACAGTCAAGGTCGATATTGGCCATCTCGCCATTCTGGTTGACCAGCGTGTTCAGTGTCGGAGCAAATTCAGGATAGGCAATGGCTATCTGCTGAACAGTCGTAGCCAACTCAGGCGTAGGCTGAACTTTGACGAAACCGTTGTAATTACCGTCAAAGTAATTCATGCGCGCACCGGCATAGGCGCTCATCCAGTCAAGTACCTTGTAAGTAGCGCCTAACTGAAGGCCATAGATATACTGACGACCCTTCATGGCAGAATTGATGCTATACTTGTCGGCAGTCAGCGGCAGCAGTCCTGCTACGCGGGGATCGTTAAGGATGGGAGCGGTAGCGGGATTAGCGGCCAATGCCTGGGCCAAGTTTGCCGTCTGGCTATAAATACCTGCCATGATGCCTGCATCAAATACCGGCAGTCCGTTGGTGAACGAGCACTTGCCGCCACCACCGGTAAAACCGAAGAAGCCCGAGAAGGTCCAACGGTCACGCATGTAGGCACCATAGAGCGAGGGCACTACCGGAGCCTGGGTATCGCCGTGGTACAAACGGGTGTGGTCAGATTCGGGAAAGAGAGGGAAGGTCGTGAGCGCGTCACGCGACTGCGAGGCACTCTGGATATTTAATGAGAGAGTCCAGCCTTCATGGTCCATAAATGCGAGACCAGCGGGGTTGGTGAAAACGCCATCAATCTCATGGCTGGCACCACGAGCCATCATACGCACAAAAGCGATGTGTTGGTTGGTGTTATGCAACAGACCGCCAGCCATAGCAGTCATGCCAAACATAACGAGAGAGAGCACTAATGTTGTAATCTTTTTCATTGCTTATACCTATTTTATTATAAAACAAACCTGAAGTGGAGATTTTCTGGACGACAAAATTACTGCCGTTAGACGAACCACTGTGCAAAAAGTCTGGAAAAATGGCCTTTTTGGCCCCATATCGCCACATTATTACATTTTTTAACAGTCCGAAACTGTTAAAAACGCTGGAAAACGAGCCAAATTATTGGTATCTTTGCTGCCGTCATAGTTTTACCCGAAAACCCCACTGCCGATGATTACCTCAACAGGATATGATGAACTGAAGGACGTGATGGCCTATCTGGCCGAGGTGCCGTATGACGTGGCGCGCAGGTCGCTTTACCACCCGGCCGAACTGTATGAAGGCTTCAACCCCGATGATGATGACAGTTACAGCCAGTGCTTTGACAGCTTGATTTACCAGCGCTACAAGTCAATGGGGCAGCACACCAACAACGTGAAGGAACTGCTGGCGCGCACCTTGCACGATCACTGTATTCACACGGCGCTGGCACGGTTCTTCAAGACCCACGACCATCGCCGCAGCGTGGGTGTCATGGGTGGCCATGCCCTGCTCAGGACCGACAAAGCTTACCGCGAAATTGCCTTGTTGAGCCAGCGGCTCACCCAGGAGGGGTTTATCATGTTGAGCGGTGGCGGTCCCGGAGCGATGGAAGCAACTCACTTGGGGGCATGGATGGCGGGGTTCTCTAAACAAGACATGGAAGACGCCCTCGGCATGATGAGCATCGCGCCGTCGTTCAAGGATGCGGGGTGGCTTCGCACGGCTTTCGGCGTCATCGACAAGTATCCGCAGCAGGAGTATGTGAGCCTGGGCATTCCCACGTGGCTCTATGGCCACGAGCCGTCAACCCCGTTTGCCACCCACATTGCCAAATACTTTGAAAACAGCTTGCGCGAGGACCATATCCTCACTCTGGCCTTTGGTGGCACCATCTATGCCCCGGGCAGCGCAGGCACCCTGCAGGAAATCTTCCAGGAAGCGGTGCAGAACCATTACTTGTCCTACGGCTTCTCCAGCCCGATGATTTTCCTGGGCAAGCAGTTCTGGACCGAGGAAATCCCCGTCTATCCCCTGATGGAGCGCCTGATGAAGACCGGCAAATACAAGAACCTGCTGCTCAACCTCACCGACGACATCGACGAGGTGGTCGACATCCTGCAGCAATTCAGCCACCAACAATCCCAAGAATAACATGAAATGACATTAATGGCCGTGGATGAGTGTTTCCATCCACGGCCAAATAGCAATGTCTCTAAACCCTAAACTTTAAACTTTAATCTGCGAGCGAAGCGAGCATTAAAGGGTGACGACGGTGCCGATGGGCTCGCCGGCCATGACCTTGCGCAGGTTGCCCACAACGTCCATGTTGAAGACGTGGATGGGCAGTTTGTTATCGCGGGCCATCACGGTGGCGGTCATGTCCATGACCTTGAGGCCGCGGTTGTAGATTTCGTCATAGGTGATGCGGTCAAACTTGGTGGCCGTGGGGTCCTTCTCGGGATCGGCGGTGTAGATGCCGTCCACGCGGGTGCCCTTGAGCATGACGTCGGCCTCTACCTCGATGGCACGCAGCGTGCTGCCCGTGTCGGTGGTGAAGAAGGGGCTGCCGGTACCGCAGGAGCAGATGGCTACCTTGCCGGCTTGCATGGCGTCGATGGCGCGCCACTTGCTGTAGGGCTCACCGATGGGGAACATGCCGATGGCGGTGAATACCTGGGCGGGCTGGCCGATGGCCTCAAGCGCCGAAGAGAGAGCCAATGCGTTGATGACCGTTGCGAGCATGCCCATCTGGTCGCCCTTCACGCGGTCAAAGCCCTGGGCGGCACCCTTGAGGCCGCGGAAGATGTTACCGCCGCCCACGACGATGGTGACCTGGACACCAGCGTCCACGATTTCCTTGATCTGGGTGGCATAGTCGGCTACACGCTGTGCATCGATGCCGCTGCCCTGCTCGGCTGCCAGCGACTCGCCGCTGAGCTTGAGCAATATGCGATGATAGATAGGTGTCATAGTTTAGTTTTGATAAAAAAGAGTTGGCTCAAAACCATGTTTTGACCAACTCTGAAGCATAAAATCATTATTTCGAGAGGATTATTTGCCTGCAAGAGCATTTGCACGCTCCAAGTACTTGTCAATATTGAAGCCGTTCTGCTGGCCGTAGGTTGTGTACTTGTCCTTGATGGTCTGATAGATGGCGGCCTCCTCGGCATACTTCTTCTGACTGTGGAGGACGGTAGCCTTCTTGAGCATGAATGCAGGGGCATAAGCCTCGTTGTCACCAGCCAGGCTGATGGCCTTGTCATAGGCGCTGATGGCCTTGTCAAGCTTCTTGAGGTTTACATAGCAGTCACCCAGCAGCGACTGAGTGGCGGGGCCAATCAGGTTGCCGGCAGGGCTGAACTCCTCGAGGTGCTTTGCAGCCTTCTCGTATTCACCCTTCTGATAGAGCAGGATGGCAGCGTTGATGTGAGCGCGCTCACCGGCCTTGTTGCCAAAGTCCTCGGCTACCTTCTCGTAGTCCTTCAATACCTTATCCAGCTTTGCGGGATCATCCTGTGCCTGAAGCAGTTCGATGTCGGCCTCGCCGATTTTCTCCTTGGCTTCCTGCACGTTCTTGTTGTGGAGCCAGATGTAACCGCCAGCAAGCAGAGCCAGAATAGCGATACCGATAAGAGCCCAGTTGATGTACTTCTTGTTGTCTTCAATGCGTTGTGCCGCCGACGTCAGTGATTCATTCACCTCTTCGAGGGTCGTGCGGGCACTTTGATTTTGTTTTTTTGCCATTTTTATTGTGTTAATTTTAATGTTTTCGACACTTTAGCGGGTGCAAAAGTAATAGATAATATTAACATGAAAAAGCAAAAAGGCAACATTTTTTGTTTTATGGGCATTTTTGAGACCTTCTTTGGGGTTTTATAAACGACTAAGAGGCAAATTATTTGCATTTTTGCCAGTTAAGTTGTAATTTTGCGGTCACGACTAGATAGTGAACGAGATGGAACTTAGATGCCCGCAATGT
Organism: Muribaculaceae bacterium; assembly: GCA_017557425.1. Taxonomy (GTDB): domain Bacteria; phylum Bacteroidota; class Bacteroidia; order Bacteroidales; family Muribaculaceae; genus Sodaliphilus. Next base: position 194,473 of record JAFYYU010000007.1, read on the forward strand.
GGTAAATTGATGGTCATGTCACAGGAGGAACTTGTGATACACGACAGCCAGGTCGTGTGCCCCCAGTGCCTTGCCGTGTGCCGTTACATTGACGGCGCCCTGGTCGTGCGTGACGACAGCGACGCTCCTTATCGTCACACGGCCAGTGTTGCCACACCTAAGCAGGAAAGTACCAAGTTCTGCCATAGCTGCGGCAAGCAACTGCCTAGCGGCATCAAGTTCTGTCCCTATTGCGGCGCCGACCTGAGCGCTCCGTTTTCCCTGCCTAAAACTGTAGAAAAAAAGCCTGAGCCGACCCGTGTCCAAGCAAAGCCGCAAGCAACAAAACCTGTTGAGGCCAAAGTTGAACAGCCCAAGCCGTCCGTCGGGCATCAACCCACTCACAATCAAGTCGAGGACAAGTTGCGCACGATGTCGCGCCATTACAGCAATAGCGTGCGTCCCCGCCTGCACCAGCACGGCACCATGCCCAGCCGGGGCTTTAAGATTGCGGCTTACAGCATCATTATCGCCCTGCTCGTCGTTCTGGTGTGCATCATCATCGCAGGCCTCAATATCGAACCCACTATCTAGGAATATTCAGTCATTGAGCAGCCCGAGTTCATTCGATTGGTGCTGGTGAACTAGAAAAACTGCGCGACGCCATGGAACGCATGAACATGTCCGCACGCGCCTACGACCGCATCCTCAAAGTCGCTTGCACCATCGCCGACCTCGAAGGCTGCCACGACGTCCTTACCCACCACATCATGGAAGCTATCGCCTACCGCAACCTCGACCGCCCAAACTATTTGGGCACCAGGAAACGACATAAGAAATGCTTGTTGAGCAAAATTTCAAGTCTCAACAAGCATTTATTATCAGTAGAATGACCCTTTCAGGGTATATCATACTTCATTGAATAGTTGTTATTCAGCAGGCGACATCACAATCTCAATCCTGTTGCCAGTGGCAAGAAGTTGGCGGGCGAAGGCCGAAATCGACTCGGGTGTTATGGCGTTGAGCTCCTGCTCATAATCGGTCGTGTATTCAATACCATTCATGGCATATTCCATAATGGCGTTCGACCAGTACCAGCAGTCGTCTCTTACTGGCCGATTTTTGTGCCATTCGAGTTCTTCTTTCTTGAGTTCATCGAGACTTGCTGCATCGATGTATCCGCATGCGCGGAGCATTTCCTCTTTCAACATTCTGATGGCCTCGTCGGCAAACTCCGGCTTGACGTCAACAAAGGAGTGAACCTCGGTAAAAGTCATGTCGCCCTCCATGTAATGCTGCTCATTGCCCCCTACTCGACCGATGACACCGACATTCTCACCCATTTTGCTCCAGTATATTTTCGTTTTAAGATAGTTGCTCAAAAATTGAGCCTTGAGAGAGTTCTCCGAGGAATAGGGTATCTGGGTGTTGATCCAACGGATGTTGATTTTGGTTATTGGTGTCTCCATCTTGCTCTTGAAGTGACACACCGTCTCGCCCTGTGGGTAAGTGGCAACATTGACCCAGTTGGGCTTCACGCTCTTATCGGCTGGCAGCGAGGCGATATATCGCTCGATAAGTGGACGGATGTTGGACTCGTCAAAGGCCCCTGTGAACACGAAGGTGTAGCCAGCAGCGTTGGCGGTGCGCTCTTTGGCAATCTCGAGGATGCGGTCATAGTTGACCTGAGTCAAATCGTCTGCCTTGAGGCTCTTGTCACGCCAGTTGTGGTTATGTAACACGCTTCCAATCGAGTCAAGGAAAACAAATGTGGCATCATGGTCCTCACGAGCCTCTTCCCGAAGCGTGGTCTCATAGTTATTGAGCGCCTTTTTAAATCGGTCCTCGTCACGGGGGATAATGCTAGAGAACTGCAGATAAGTGAGCCGGAACAGGGTTTCCAGATCCTTGACTGTGGCAGAGCCATGGACATGATCAAAATCGATATCCATGCTTTGGAAGATTTCTACCTGCTTGTTATCGGAGGAGGTATCCCAATTCCCCATTCGGTAATCTCCAAGAACATAATTGAACATCTCGCAGTTGGCCCAGTCTTCTTTGCCATAGAGTGATTTGCCGCCCCGTTGCCGTGCAGACATCAAAATTTCGCCGTTCTCTGAATCGGTGGGCTTGATCAACACATGCACGCCGTTGCTCAGTTCCAGATCCTTGTAACCTAGTTTCTCGTTATAACTTTCCGTAACGATTTTCCCTTTCTTGGGCTTCTTTGACATCAAGGAATTCTTCACACTGGGTGAATTCTTGGCCATTGGGGTTGCGGCCGTCATCACGTTTGCGCTTAGTGCTGTTACCATGAGCAACAATGCTGCGATTCGTTTATTTGCTTTCATAAGCTGATCCGTCTTTTGTTATGTTATTAGTGATGGCTATTTTGTTTCGCAGCCACAAAAATAATGTACCGTAGCATGCCACACAAACAAATCTTGCAAAAAAACTCCAAAGGTCTATTTTTTGCGCATTTCTGTCTAATAATTTTACACTTTTGCTCGTGCTACTTGGGAAAACAGTCCGTATAGCACCAGAAATGGTATCATGTGGATGCTTTTTTTGATGTTAACTCGCCAAAGAGAAAAAGAAAATAGAAGAAAATAGGGAATATAATAGGGACGGTTCTTTTGATGTAATTTCTTCTTAAGAGAGAAAATATGAAAATCTTGGGAAAATCTTCCCAGAAAGCCCCCCAAAAATACAAGATCCGCTGGCAGATGAAAATGCCAGCGGACCTGTTTGTCGGTATTCTTCTTATCTGTGAAGTGGTGTAAATCAGCAGGAAGCCATGAAGTCCTCGACATCCTTGGGATGGTAGGGGATGCGCTTCTCGCCCAGGAAACGGCAGCCGTCGGCGGTGATGAGGATGTCGTCCTCGATGCGGATTCCGCCAAAGTCCTTGTAGGTCTCCAGTTTGTCGAAGTTCAGGAACTCGGCGCAATGGCCGCTGGCACGCCAGTCGTCGATGAGGGCGGGAATGAAGTAGATGCCCGGCTCATCGGTCACGACAAAGCCTTCCTGCAGGCGACGGCCCATGCGCAGGCAGTTGGTGCCGAACTGATCCAGGTTGGGGCGTGTTTCCTCGTCAAAACCGACGTAGATCTGTCCCAGACCTTCCATGTCATGTACATCCATACCCATCATGTGTCCCAGGCCGTGAGGCAGGAACATGGCATGGGCACCTGCAGCGACGGCCTCGTCCACATCGCCCTTCATCAGGCCCAGTTCTTTGAGGCGCTCGGTCATCCTGCGGCACACGGCCATGTGCACGTCAAAATACTTCATGCCGGGCTTGGAGATGCCTAAAGCCAGGTCGTGGCACTCCTCGACAATGCGGTAGATGTCGAGTTGGCGCTGGTCATACTTGCCGTTGACAGGCATCGTGCGGGTGTTGTCACTGCAGTAAAACTCCATAGTCTCGGCACCGCAGTCACACAGGGCGAGGCGGCCAGCCTCGAGCGGGGTCATCGACGGGTTGCCGTGCATGATCTCGCCATGCTGCGAGAAGATGGTGGCAAAGCTCACCTTAGCGCCGTAGCTCTCGGCGATACCGTCAATCTGCCCACCGATGTATTTCTCGGTCACGCCCGGTTTGATGAGGCGCATCGCGGTGGTGTGCATCAGGTAGCCCACCTCGGCGGCACGTTCCAATTCGGCAATTTCCTCGGCCGTCTTGACCGAACGCATGTTGATAACGGCCATGCGCAGGTCGTGGGACACGGCTTCGGCCTGTTTGTCGGGGTGGATACCTAACAGATCCATGATTTGGATCTTGGTGTCATGGCGATAGGGGGGCAGGAAGTGGATGCGGCGGCCTTTGGCTTTTGCCTCGTCACAGATGACCTGCAGCTGCTTCATCGGGGCGGAATTGGCCACTCCCACCTGTGCGGCCATGTCGGCCACGCTGTCCACTGAGCCATACCACACGATATCCTCAATGTCGATATCGTCGCCCACGAGGGTCTCGACATTGTTGTCGATGTCAATCACGCCCACCAGCCCGTCGCGTTGCTGACCAAAGTAGTACAGGAACGACGAGTCCTGACGGAAGGGATAATAAGCGTTGTTAGGATAGTTACACGGCGACTCGTTGTTGCCAAAGAGTAAAATCACGCCGTCGCCCACGAGTTTCTTTAACTCGTTGCGGCGACCGATGTAAGTCTGTTTGCTGAACATATCAAAGATTTTAGTTGTTAGTTTATGAGTTATTGGTTGTTAGCGTTTTGTTATTCCATGGGGATAGCCTTGATGGTGCCCAACTTGTGCACGGTAACTTTGCTGGGCTTTCCCTTATAATAGACTTTGCCTGTTCCGCTGCCGCTCACCTTGAGGTTGCCGCCATTGACATGACAGCCCATTGAGCCGGTGCCCATGATGCGGCACGATACGTTTGTCGCGGTGACGTTGTCGGCCTGGATTTCGCCCGTTCCCACGAGACGCAACGACAGGTCATCACACGAGCCGTCAGCGATGATTTTGCCTTTGCCGCTCAGGATTTGCAGTTCCAGTTGTGATGCTTTCAATCCCCTTGCGATAACCTTGCCGTTGTCGGTGAGGCGTACCTTGAAGGTCTTCATTGGCGGCAGGCCGTTGATTCTCAGGGTGCTGTCCCCGGAATTTTCGGCCCCTTCAAGCGATGACGAATAGACCGTGATGGTAGGCAGATTGCCCGAGCGCTCATACTCGTCGGCCACCTGTATGCTCAACTGTCCCTTGCTGGACAGGGTGAACATGATGTGGTCGGCGACATTCTGGGGACAGGTGAGTACCGCCAGGCCTGCCGAGTCGGCATTGCAGCGGTAGTTGACGTTGATGTCATCCATCAGCGCCAGCCGGGTGAAATTCCCCACCTTGACCTCATGGCGTGTGGCTTGGGCCATGCCTGCCGTCGCCACGATGACCATCAATATGATACTAATCAGTCCTCGCTTCATCTTCATTTTGATTTTGGGTTTCAGTATAAGGCAAAATGTCGTTCTCGATATGGTCCAGGATAGCGTCAAGTTCCTGGCGCGTGTTGGCCTGCAGCATCGCGATGCGTGTTGGCCTGAAGTCACGGATGCCCTTGAACAAAGGCGTCGCGGCCAAGTGGCGGCGGATGTGGAGGATGCCGCGGTACTCGTCGATGCGGTCGATGCTCTCGTCGATCTGGCGGCGTATGAGCGCCATCTTCTCGCTGTTGCTGATGTGGGGCACCTCTCCCGTGAGCAGGTACTGCTTCATCTCCTTGAAGATCCACGGCGCACCGATGCTGGCGCGGCCTACCATCACGCCGTCAACACCGTAGCGGTCAAAGCATTCCTTGACCCGCTGTGGGGTGGTGACGTCGCCGTTTCCGATAATAGGGATGTGCATGCGGGGGTTGTTTTTCACCTCGCCGATTAAGGTCCAATCGGCTTCACCGCTATAGATTTGGGATCGGGTGCGGCCATGGATGGTCAGGGCGGCGATGCCGCAATCCTGCAGTTGTTCGGCCAGCTCGACGATGATTTTGTGGTCATGGTCCCAGCCTAGACGGGTTTTTACGGTTACGGGAAGGTCCACTGCCTGAACCACAGCGCGTGTGATTTCGAGCATCAGCGGCACGTTGCGCAACATACCGGCGCCCGACCCCTTGCCGGCAATCTTTTTCACGGGGCACCCCCAGTTGATGTCGATGAATTCGGGATTGGCGGTCGCGGCGATGCGGGCGGCCTCGACCATGGCGTCCTTGAAACGGCCGTAGATCTGGATTGCAGCAGGGCGTTCGCCAGGGGCGATGGCCATCTTCTGGAAAGAGCGCTCGATGCTGCGTATCAGTGCATCGGCACTCACAAACTCGGTATAGACCATATCGGCACCCTGTTCGCGGCAGATAAGCCTGAACGACTGGTCGGTGACATCCTCCATCGGAGCCAACATCACCGGGCGCTCCCCCAAGTCTATATTCCCAATTTTCATCGTGGTATTGTGCCCATGATTTGTTTTAATACTGCGAAATTACGACAATTTACCCGACTGGCCAACTCCTTAACGCATTTTAGGAAAAAATGTGGTTGGGACAGGGGGCGGTCAGTATATAGGGCAGTATTATGACACATTCTTTGCGTCTGGCCTGGCTCGGTGGCAACTTTTAGCGGTACAGGAAGCGTTTGATGCTCATCTTGGGAGTCTTCTCGAAGGGCTCCGTTACGAACTCCACTTTTGTGATCTTGCTGTAAGCGGGAAGGGACTTGTTGGCCTCGTCACGGATTGTTCCCGGGATAGTTGACTTGGTCTCCTCGTCCATGTCTTCAGGGAGTTCGGGATAGACCAGTGCTACGATTTTACCGCCGCGGTCCACCACGAGACATTCGTCCACATACTGGCAATTGTTCACAACGGCCTCTACCTCTTCAGGATAAATGTTCTGGCCCGAAGAGTTCAGAATCATCGATTTGATGCGGCCGCGAATGAAGATATTGCGCTTCTCGTCCATGATGCCCAGGTCGCCGGTGCGGAACCATCCGTCCTCGGTAAAGGACGCTTCAGTGGCTTCTGGATTCTTGTAATAGCCTGTTGTGAGGTTTTGGCCCCGGGCTTGGATTTCGCCGGGGATGTGTTGCGGATCCTCAGAGTCGATGCGCAGGTCGTGGACGGGCTTGCCGCAAGACCCTGGCACAAACTTCGTCCACCATTCAAATCCCAACAACGGGCAGGCCTCGGTCATGCCATAGCCCACGGTATAAGGCAGGTGAATCTTCTTGAAACATTGCTCGGCCTCGGGATTAAGCGCTGCACCACCCATGATAAAGCATTCCACGCTTCCGCCGAAAGCCTCGATGACTTTATTGCGTATCTTGCGGTAAATCAGCTGGTTCAGGCCTGGGATGGCCAGTAACGATTTTGTCTTCTCCATAGCCGGTTTGATGGCGTTGGCATAGATCTTCTCCATGACCAGCGGCACCGTAACCACCATGTAGGGTTTGATGTCCTGCATCGCTTTGAGCAGCGTGGTGGGCGACGGGGTCTTGCCCAGGAAATACACGGTTACGCCATCCACGTTGGGATGGATGAACTCGATGGCCAAGCCGTACATGTGGGCCAGCGGCAACATCGACACCACGGTCTGGCCCGGATGGTTCGGGAAATGCGAGTTCGCGAAGTCGTCGGTATCCGACATGGCACTATAGGTGAGCATCACGCCCTTGGGGTTGCCTGTGGTTCCTGACGTGTAATTGATGATGGCCAAATCATCCATATTGTCGTCGGGATAGGACACCTGCTCGGGGTACATGCCGTTGGGATGCAGCTGGGCGAAGGCATTTTTGCGGTTTTCCCAGGCATCGGCCACGACCTTGTCCTGGTGCCACAGCAAATGGCCGTCCTTGACATTGATGGCGGCTTTGAGATTAGGCGTCTCGTCGGGATTCATTTTTGCCCAGATGTCATCATCGACAAAAAGGACAACACTGTCTGAATGGTTCGTCAGGATCGATACCGTATTGGGGTGGAAATCGGCCAACAGCGGGACTGCCACGCATCCGTTGACGTTGATGCCCCAGAAAGTCATCGCCCAGCGGGCGCTGTTGCGGGCGCACAGGGCAATTTTATCGCCCTTATTGATTCCTGCCGCCGAGAAGAAGATGCGGAATCTCTCGACGTTGATGGCTACTTGCGCATAGGTAAAGGAGTCGCCGTTGTAGTCACACAAGGCTTTTTGAGTCCAATGTTCGCGGACGGTGTCTTCTAGATTCTTAAGATAGTGCCTCATAAATCTTGTATTTTTAATTTTCACAAAGGTACAACGTTTTTTTCAAAATAGTGCCGAAAACAGAAGATTTCTTTGTGTTATCAGTATAGTTATCAACCCTAGCCGATTTTTCGGAGAGGAAGTTATCATGCTGTGAATAAAAATATTAACTTTGCACAATAATAATCATGGATCATGAAAAGTGTTTTAGTCGAATGAAATACTACATTGTTGACGCATTCACCCGTGAGCCGTTCGGCGGCAATCCTGCCGGAGTCGTCCTGCTTGACGGCGCTTTCCCCAGCGACAAGTTGATGCAACAGGTCGCCGCCGAGTTGCGCTACACTGAGACGGCTTTTGTCTGGCAACAGGGTCCAGAGGAGTTCACGGTGCGCTACTTCACGCCAGCAGGAGAGGTGGACCTGTGCGGTCACGCGACGATTGCCGCTTTTGGGCTGTTACATCGTTTTGGCATCGTTCCTGAGGGTGTCACTTGCTTGAACCACACCCTGGCAGGTGACCTCATGGTGAAAATTGATACGCAGGTAATGATGCAGATGGCACCTCCGATGGTGGTGAACAGGCCCGTTGATGCCGACCGGCTTCACCGCATTATGACGGGAGGCAGAAACGAGGCCGTTTGGCCCGAGATGCCCGTAGAAATCATCTCTACCGGCCTGCCCGACATCATCCTGCCCGTGGCCAGCCTGGAGGCACTGAATGACCTGCGGCCCGATATGGATCTCCTGGCCGCTTACAGCACCGAGCTTGATGTGGTGGGAGTTCACGCCTTCGCGTTCTCAAATGATGACTATACCGCCCATGTGCGCAACTTCGCGCCTCGATATGATATCCCCGAGGAGTCGGCCACAGGCACGGCCAATGCTGCCTTGACCCATTACCTGCAGCGTCATGCGGCAGTCGCTGCCGGCGACAGTTGCCGTTTCCTGCAGGGTGAGGCGATGGCCCGCCCCTCAATCGTCATGACAACCCTGGCCCGGGATGGTGATATATGGGTTGGAGGCGAGTGTTGTCTTGTCGCCGAGGGTAAACTTTTATTGTGATTTGAAAGAAAATTCCAAAAATATTGTTGATATTTGTCTGAATATGATTATTTTTGCGACAGAATACAATTTAGATGAAATGAAGATGAATTCCTAAACAGATTAAAGATTATGAAAAAAATTTCCAGTTTAATGTTAGCAGCAATGATGTTGCTGTGTTCGGGCTGCAACACGGGACTGCTCAGTGGTCTGGGCGGCCTGGGCGGCCTTGGTGGCGATGACGGTACAGGTAGCGGTGGTACGCTGGGCAGTGTGTTGGGCGGCATCCTGGGTGTATTGGGTTCGCAAAACACGGTTGATGGCCTGCTGGGTCTGGTTATCGGCAGCGTCACGGTTCAGGAGAATGAGCTGTATGGCGCTTGGTATTACACAGAGCCGGGCTGTGCCTTCACCAGTGAGAACCTCCTTGCAAAAGCCGGCGGCGCTGTTGCTGCCGAGACCTGTAAGGAAAAACTTCAGCCTGTGTATAACACCCTGGGCATCAGTTCTCAGAACACCCAGTTCCAGTTTACTCAGGATCACCAGTTTGCAGCCTATGTCAAGGGAATTCCCTTGAGTGGAACTTACACTTATGACCCGTCAACGGCTACCATCAAGCTCAAGACGACGCTCTTCAGTGCCAATATGTATGTGACCCGCACTACCCATGGGCTGGGCTTCACCTTTGAGAGCAAAAACCTGTTGAAGGTCCTGCAGGCCATTGCCGCCATGAGTGGCAACAGCACCTTGCAGACTGTGGGCGACCTGAGCAAGCAGTATGACGGAGTGCGCCTAGGCTTTGACATGGCTCCGATGAATTGACGAGCAGCCATAGTCCGTAGATGAGATTTAAAGTTAAGGGGCACGTTGGTGTCCCTTAACTTTTGGCCCCCGCCTTGGGTGTGATGATAAGAGTAATGAGGTGATTCACAGTCGATTGCGTTTTTAAAACAGGTTGGTTGCCATTCCGTTACCGTGCCGGGTGACGGTCCCCCATTGGTTGATGAATATCAATAATTTGTTGAATTTCAAAAAAATTTGAACAATCCATAGGCCTGTTTCTCGCTAAATATATATAATTTTGCAGTTCTGTGGACACCATAATCAGGACATATGACCCGATTACCCTTGATGAGATGAGTGGCATCAAGTTGATGAACCGTACCGACACTAAATTTGTCACAACGGTTGACCGACTGAAGCTTTTGTTGATGCTTGCCCATGATGATTATCGTGCGCAGGATATTGACGGTAAGCGTATTGCATCATATTATACTGCTTATTTCGACACTCCTGACTACAACATGTATATCGTTCATCAGAACGGTCATGCCGGGCGTCAGAAGCTTCGCATCCGCTCTTATGTGGACTCGGGTCTCAATTTCCTGGAGGTGAAAACCAAGAACAACCACGGGCGTACCAAGAAGAAACGCGTCGACATGGTGGGCTTTGACCCCAAGCATCCTGACCACGGCATCCGCTTCATGCGCCAGGATACCCAGTACAGGGCCTATGACGAATTCCTGCGCAAGCACTTGCGCTATGATCCCACGGTGCTGAGTGAGAAGTTGGAGAACCACTTCAACCGCATCACGCTGGTCAATAAGGCCAAGACCGAGCGCTTGACCATTGACACCGACCTGTGCTTCCACAACCTGATTACGGGACATGATGTGGACTTGACGGGCCTGGCCATCATAGAACTGAAACGTGACGGCTTGCAGCCGTCTCCCGTCTTGGATAGGCTGCTCGAACTGCGCATCAAACCATGCGGCTTCAGCAAGTATTGTATGGGCTCGGCGTTAACCAACCCGTCGTTGAAGCGCAACAATTTCAAGGAACGCCTCCGTCTTGTCGAGCGTTTCCTGTCTCAGGTGAACTAACAATTAAGGACTTAAAACAAGAGAATAAAAACTATAAATATGATACTACTACAAGATTTAGGACTGGAAAACGGCGCTGAGACCGTTGAGGAGGCCGTGCAAACCGTGGTTCACGGTTTCCGGTGGTATGATGCCGCCGGAGTCACCGAGATGCTGTTGCGCTTCGGGTTTTTCTTGCTGGTATTGTTTTTTATCGTCTATCTGCTGTATTACCGCAAGACCCATCGCCGTGATTACTTCTTCACACTCGTGTTGCTCAGTGTGAGCATCTTCTTCCTGATCTATCTGTTGGGCAGTGTGAAGGTGAAAATTGGCTTTGCGCTGGGTTTGTTCGCGATATTCGGCGTTCTGCGATACCGTACCGAAACGATACCCGTCAGGGAAATGTCCTATATGTTTGGCGTCATCAGCCTGTCGGTCATTAATGCGCTTGCCGATGCTTTGAGCTTTGTTGAGCTGTTGCTGCCCAATTTGGCGATAGCATTGCTCATCTGGATGTTCGAGGCGTGGGTGCTGCGTGGTAACCTGGCGAGCAAGCTGATACAGTATGACCGCATCGAGTTGATCAAACCTGAGCGTCGAGAGGAACTGCTTGAGGATCTGCGCAATCGCACCGGCCTGAATATCACCAAGGTGAATGTGGGTTCCGTCGACTTCCTGAAAGACACTGCGATTCTCAAGATCGAGTACGAAAACGACTGTGTGAATGTCAGCCACGTAAATAATACGCTGAAGATACCCAGATACGAATGGGAGGATGTAAAGCAAAACAACTAGTACTCAGCCTGTTGTTGCTAGGTGCCACAATGCTGCCGTTGAAGTCCCGTGCCGATGACTCGGGACTCATCGTCAGTGCTGAGGCGTCACATAAAATCAAAAAAGGTATGAATGTGGATTTCGGGACCGAATTCCGCTCCCGTAACAACTTCCGCACGGCCGACCGCGTCAGCCTGGGCGCCAGCATCAGTTACAAGGTGCTACCGTGGCTCAAGGCCAGTGGCGGCTATGACCTGCTCATCGACAATAATCATGAAAAAATCACCTATCAGGACGATGGCGTGAGCTATAATAATTGGCGTCCCAGCTATTGGGGCGTGCGCCACCGTTTCAATGTCACACTCACGGGCAGCTACAAGGTTCAGCGAGTGGAGTTGAGCCTGCGAGAGCGCTGGCAATACACTTACCGCCCGTCTAAGCTCATCGACAATTTCGACTTTGATGAGGGCGAGTGGGAAGACCATGAAGTGCGAGGCAAAGGGAAAAATGTGCTGCGCAGCCGCCTGCAGTTGGATTGGGACATCCCCAAGTGCAAATTCGACCCGTTTGCCAGCGTAGAATTCCATACGACCGACATCTTGGAGAAGACGCGCTTCATAACAGGCGTGAAACACACCGTCAAGAAGATTCACAGTTTCAAGCTTTATTACCGTTACCAGAATGTGAACCGCAATGGTGACGATGATGAGCCTAATATTCACCTGGTGGGCTTGGGCTATACCTATAAATTCTGACCGTTATGAAGAAGGTTTTACGATATAGTCTGTTACTGTCCGCCCTGGCCCTTGCAATGGTGTCGTGCCAAAAAGATGACACCGACATGGCCGCCATTCTCGCCGAGTACCAGGTCGAGCCTGCATCGGTGGAGCTGGATTTCACCGAGCTGACTGAGGCGCCTGACGTGCCAGTTACCGACGAGAACGATTCTGCCTTCAACGATTACGAGGAGAACAGCCCTTGGAACAAGGTCATAAATATCGCATTTGACGGCGAGAATGCCACGGTCAGCGGTAGCGTGCCAGGTGTGGCTATTCAAAGTGATGGGGCTCACTTGACAATCCTGAATCTGTCGGGGCCAGTGAAGTTTGTGGTGAGTGGCAAGACCACTAACGGGTCGCTCAAGTTCTACGGCGACAAGCGTTTCCAGATTTTGCTCAATGGTGCCGAAATCACCAATCCCCATGGTGCTGCCATCAACAACCAGGGCAGCAAGTCATTGTATGTGGTGCTGGCCGATGGCACGGTCAACCGTTTGCAGGATGGTACTTCCTATGTCATGGTGGACGAGGAAGACCAGAAAGCTGCCCTGTTCAGTGAGGGACAAATCATCTTTAGCGGGCACGGCGAGTTGAGCGTTATTGCCGTAGGGCGCGGAGGCATCCGCAGCGATGACTACGTCCGCATCCGCCCCGGTGTGAAGATTTACGTCAACAGTTCGGCCCTTGATGGCCTGCGTGCCAACGATGGCATCATTGTTGACGGCGGTGTCGTCAATATCGAGACCACGGGGGCTGGCGCTAAGGGCGTGCGCAGTGGCGGCGTGATGACCGTTAACGGCGGTCGCATGATTGCCGTAAGTGCCGGTGACACGCGCGTAGGGCTTGACGACGATGGCCTGACCGATACCACGGCATGCGCAGCCTTATACTGTGACACATTGCTTACCGTCAAAGGCGGCGTGCTCAAATTTAAGGCTACCGGCGATGGCGGTAAAGGCCTTAACAGCAAATGGGATGCCCAATTCCAGGGCGGAACGTTCATTGCCGTGGCCACGGGAACCCGTATGGTCAAGAAACCAAAGGGCGTGAAACTGGATGGCTCCCTCTACATCAGCGGCGGTTACTTTTATAGTTATAGTAAGCGCAGCGACCCTGTGGAGACAGGTGGAACGATGCATGTGGCCACGGGCTACACGACTTATTCCCTTGGGCCGAAAGTAGTGACAATAGCCTTTTAGGTATTACATTGAATAATAACCAATAACCAACGATACACTATGAGAAATTTTTTATTGCTTGCATGCTTGATGACGGCGGTTTTTGCTTCTGGCGCGGTCAGGGGCGACGTTAATGACGATCAAGAGGTTAACATTGCGGACGTCAATGCGGTAATTGAAATCATCTTTTTGAACCTGCCTGACATGGCTGCCGACGTGAACAGTGACGGTGAAATCAACATTGCCGACGTCAATGCTATCATCGACATCATTTTGGGCGATGGAGAAGAAGAGATTACCCCCAAGGAAATTGCGCTCGACTACAGTGACCTGGAAGAACCGGCTGAGACGATTCCTGAGGATGAAATGGCGAGTGACTATGGCGACTATGTCGAGAACACCGCTTGGAGCACGTCGGTGCACATCAACTTTGATGGGGACACAGCTATTGTGACAGGAGGCAGCACATCTATCTTCGTTAATGTCAGTGGTGCCCATGTAAAGGTGACCAGTGCCACCAAGCGCGTGCGTTTCATCGTCTCGGGAAGCACGTCCAATGGCTCTCTCAAGATCTACAGCGAGCGCAAGTACCAGCTGCAACTCAATGGTGTGGATATCACCAATCCCCATGGCGCCGCCATCAACAACCAGTGTGGCAAGTCGTTGTATCTGGTTGTCAACGAGGGCACCGTCAACACCCTGCGTGATGGTGACACCTATGAGATGATTGAGGGCGAGGACCAGAAGGCGACAGTCTTCAGCGAGGGCCAGATTCTCGTCAGCGGCAAGGGTCAGCTCAACATCTACAGCACGGGCAAGAGCTGTATGACCAGCGATGACTATATATTTGTGCGCCCGGGCACCAGGTTGTATTGCAACAGCACTAGCGGCCACGGCATCAAGGCCAAGGATTTTGTCTATATCAAGGGTGGTGTCATCAACATGGAAATTGCCGCCGATGGCGCTAAGGGCATCAATTGTGACAGCCTGGTTTACATTACTGGCGGCCGCACCACGATCATCAACAGCGGTACCACCGAGTTAAGCCTCGATAGCTTGGCCAATGTGGTATCGACGGGTGCAGCTGGTGTAAAGACCGACTGGAACATGACGATGACTGGCGGCACGCTCAATATCAAGTGCACCGGCGATGATGCCAAGGGCTTGAACGTGACAGAGCCGCTGCTGTTCTCAGGCGGAGAGCTGAATGTGGTCCTGACGGGAAAGAATGCCACGATGGACCCCAAGGGTGTGAAGTGTGACACCGACTGCACCATCAGGGGTGGGTCTTTCTACAGCTGTGCTCTTCAAGGCCGGGCAATGGACGTTAACGGAACCTTGACGGTCGTGCCTGGTTATACCGTCCTCAACGACAAGAATTATCACCTCTTCGAGGTCAAATACTGACGCGAACAATCTATTAAAACAGATAACCGCCTTCACATGATGGCGGTTTTCTGTTTTCTTATGCTTTATTCATCAGGGTTGATCCATCGGTCCCAAGGTTCAAAAATCTCGTTGGGATCGTCGGTGCTGACGACGTCTTCGTCGGAATAGTAGTTGCGGACGGTGTAGCGGTGCGTCACATGGTAATTGTCATAACAGGAACTGTCGCCGATAATCAGGAAAGTCTCCTCGCTCTGGAGGTCGGTGCCTTGCCAGATCATCATCGTGTAGGTGGTCTCGGCTGCCGAGCTGGACGTCCTGCGATAAACCACCATGCGGTTCGGATCGTAGAAGAAGTCGCCGTTGAATACACTGAAGCCGTCATTGGTGGCACGCGCCCAGCAATTCTCCTCACGGTCCCACAGGATCAAGGCACTGTACTCGCGGTTACAACCTGGACCGATCAGGATATCGACATTGCCGTCGAAATTGGCATCAAAGAAGTGCACTTCGTTGCGGGTGATGGCGTCCTCCTCCCTGATGGGGAGGCTCCGCATCAGCATCCCTTCGGCATAAATCTGAATCTTGTCAATGCAGTATTCTCCCTCATGCAGTTTCACCTCAAGCGTCTCGTGCGTCGTCGGGCAGTCGGCCACCATGAACGTCCCGTACTGGTCGAGAGTCACGGCCGGTACTGCCAGGGGATTAGACTCTTGTGCCTGGGCAAAAATTACCATCAACGAAAAGACAAACAACACGCCAAAATGTCTGAAAATATCAACTGTTCTCATATCAATTATTCCTTTTCTCATGCAAACTTACATCTATTTCATCAAATGACCAAATCACCTCTCCAGAAAAGTCTAATTGAACAAGACTATCATGGGGCAATGCATGTAAAACACACTATACGGGACGGGGATACAAGCTGTCGCTTGCATTACTGGACGCTACTGTCGCGCGTTATGGGACGGGGTGCAAGCTGCCAGCTTGCAATACTTTGACTACCTGGGGTGGGGTGGTTTTTACGCGTTGGCAACGCGTAATACGGGACGGATTGTCGTCGGACAGGTGGGGCGGAAGTGTTAATGAATTGTTAACGCTATTGAGGTTGTTGTTGGGTTCCAGTTGGTTAGAGGTGTGGGGCGTGCTGCTGTCGCAGCACTCGTGGTGGGACTCTGGTACGTCATCGATGGTCTTGTACTTGGGGTCGCGTTGGGCTTCGTGGGGGAGGTTGTCGTCGCCGATGGTGAAGCGGTACTCGGTGTCGTCGGGGGAACGGCTGAGGTCGTAGCTCCTGACGAGGCGGACGGTGGTGACTTCGCGCTGGGTGGAGAGGGAGAAGACGTCGGAGGCGTCGAGGAAAAGGTATTTGCCGAGGTTGCCTGTGGTGCTGGCTTTCTTGCCGAGGTGGTTGTAGCCGATGAAGAGGAAGGCGGTCTCGGTGTGGTTGGTGACGTCGCGGACGATACGGCAGAACTCTGTGGCCACGTGTACGCCGCAGAAGGGCATGAAGTGGTCGATGTCGTCGATGACAACGAGTTCGGGCTTAAACTGGCGGATGAGGGCTTCGATGTTGCGGTTGATGGCGTAGACGTTCTCGCGCTGGGAGCCGAGGACGTCGAGGCAGACGAAATGGAGGTTTTCCTTGGCGGGGGCGTGGGCGACGAGCTCGTGGTAGATGGCGGTGCAGATGTGGGGGCCGTGGAGGGTGTCGATCCAGAGGACCTTGCAACCGTTGTGCAAGCTGGCAGCTTGCATTACATCGACCGCCTGCCTGGGGGTGCTGGTGAGGACCTTGATGGCCAAAAACTTGGCGAAGTGGTGGGCGCGACAGGTTTCCTTGCCAGTGAGGTAGGTGCTGTGGTGCTGGCGGATGACGGGCTGGCGGTTGAGTGTGACTAACGGTTTGACTTCGGTGAAGGGACTGAGGTCGGTCTCGTGGGTGAATTGGCAGTTCTGCCAGGACTCGTCTTCGCCTTGGGCGTTGGGATAACGGTAATAGTTGATGTTCATGGTGTTTTTCATTTTAAACTTGGTTATTATTTTACAAGCTGTCGCTTGCATTACGGGACGCCACTGTTGCTTGCATTACGGGACGCGGTGCAAAGGTAATATATTTAAGGGCGGTTGTCAAGAGGAACAGGGGGGGATTATTGATGTAGAGGAGCGTGGATGGTTGTTCCACGCTCCTCTAGTTCTTTGGTGCCCGCTTGGAATCTGTTGTCTATTAATTCACCATGAGGGTGATATAGTGGCGGGATTACTCGTCGTCGCCGCCTTCGGCCTCGGCCATGGTGGTGAAGACGTTCTGGACGTCGTCGTCTTCCTCGACGGCCTCGATGAGGGCCTCTACGTCGGCGCGCTCGGCGTCGGTGACGTCTTTGTAGTCGGCGGGCTCATAGACGAACTCGCTGCTCTTGATTTCAAAGCCGTTGTCCTCGAGGTACTTCATGATGTCGCCGTTTGCAGCAAAGTCGCCCGAGATGAGGATTTCCTCCTCGTCCATGGCAAACTCCTCGGCTCCGCAGTCGATGAGCTCGAGTTCAAGTTCGTCGGGGTCGATGCCGTCCTTGGGTGCCACGTGGAAGTAGCACTTGTGGCTGAACATGAAGGCTACGCTGCCCGAGTTGCCCAGGCTGCCGCCCTTCTTGTTGAAATAGTTGCGCAGGTTGGCCACGGTGCGGGTGGTGTTGTCGGTAGCAGTCTCAACGAGGAACGCGATGCCGTGAGGGCCAAATCCCTCGTAGATCACCTCCTTGTAGTCGCCGGCATCCTTCTCGCTGGCACGCTTGATGGCGCGCTCGATGTTCTCCTTGGGCATGTTGGCTGTCTTGGCGTTGGCGATCAACGCGCGCAGGCGTGAGTTACCTTCGGGATCGGGACCACCGGCCTTGACGGCGATGGTGATTTCCTTGCCGATACGTGTAAACGTGCGGGACATGCTGCCCCAGCGTTTCATCTTTCTTGCTTTGCGGTATTCAAAAGCTCTTCCCATTGTGTTATTATAGTTTTAAGTTTCTAGTTTCTAGTCCCTAGTTTCTAGTCTTTAGTTATCTTAGTTTGGCGCCCAGTTCGGTTTCCAGGTTCTTGATGATCTTGGTCATGATGGCGTCGATCTGCTTGTCGTTGAGGGTCTTCTCGTTGTCTTGCAGAATCATGCTGATGGCGTAGGACTTCTTGCCGGCCTCCAGCTTGTTGCTCTCATAGACGTCGAACAGGGTCATTGACTTCAACAGCTTTTTCTCGCTGTTCTCGACCACGCGGCGGATGTCGTCATAGGTCACCTGACGGTCCACCAGCAGGGCCAGGTCGCGGCGCAGGGGCAGCGTCTTGGGCAGGTCGGTGTACTTGATGTCCTTCTTCATCGCCACCTTGCAGGCGAGGTTCCAGTTCACCTGAGCGTAATAGACGGGCTGGTCGATGTCAAACTTCTTGGCTAATGCCTCGTCCACAACGCCCATCACGGCAATGACCTTGCCGCCGCGGTTGCTGTAGCGCAGGGCGGGGTTCACCGTCTCGTCCTCGAACTGCTCCACCACCAGGTCGCGCATGGCGATGCCCATGTTGGCGAACATGTTCTCGAGATCGGCCTTCAGGTCATAGACGTTCAACGGCCTCACCTTGTCGGCCCACGACTCGTCGTGGTTGTTACCGGTGAGCCACATCGCCATCTGGGTGCTCTCGCTGTAGGGCGCGAGGGCTTTCTCCTCCTGGCTGATGCTGCCGTCGTGGCTATAGATGTTGCCGAACTCATAGAGCCGCAGGTTGGGGTTCTTGTGGTTGATGTTGCGTGCGATGCTTTCCAGACCGCCAAAAAGCAAGGTCTGGCGCATCACGTTCAGGTCGCTGCTCAGCGGGTTCATGATCTTCACGCAAAGGTCGGCGGGATAGGTCGTCAGGCCCTCGTAATAAGCGCCCACGGTCAACGAGTTGTTCATAATCTCGTGGTAGCCCACGCTGGTGAGCTGGTTGCTCACGGTCTCCTGCATGTCGTCGCGCCAGTCCACGTCGGTCTTGTTCGACAGGCTGCTGTGGACCTCGTTGGTCAGCTCGATGTTGTTGTAACCGTACACGCGCAGGATGTCCTCGACCACGTCGCAGGGACGGCGCACGTCCACGCGGTAGGTGGGCACGACGAGCTGCATTTTCTCGTCATCCTCGGCGGTGATTTCCATCTCCAGGCTCTTGACGATGTCGCGGATGGTGTCGTGGGGGATGTCCTTGCCGATGAGGCCCGTCACATAGTCGTAACGCAGCTCCACGGGGAAGCCGGGGAAGTCATGGGCCTTCACGTCAACGATGTCGCCGCAGATCTCGCCACCGGCAATCTCCTTGACGAGCATGGCGGCCAGCTTGAGGTTATAGATGACCTCGTTGGGGTCGATGCCGCGCTCGAAGCGGAACGACGCGTCGGTGTTCAGGGCGAAGCGGCGTGCCGTCTTGCGGATCCACGTGGGGTGGAAGTAGGCCGACTCCAGGAAGATGTCGGTAGTGGTCTCGGTAACGCCCGAGTCCAAGCCGCCGAACACGCCACCGATGCACATCGGCTCCTCGCCGTTGCAGATCATCAGGTCGCGGTCGGTGAGCGTGCGCTCCACGCCGTCGAGGGTGACAAACTTGGTGCCGGGCTCCACGGTGCGAACCACGATGCGGTCGCCCTTTACCTTGCTCAGGTCAAAGCAGTGCATGGGCTGTCCGGTGCCTAGCAATATGTAGTTGGTGATATCGACGATATTGTTGATGGGACGCTGGCCCACGGCGAGCAGCAGGTCCTTGAGCCATTTGGGGCTCTCCTGCACCTTGACGCCGCGCACAGTCAGGCCGGCATAGCGAGGGCAGGCCTCGGCATTCTCGACGGTCACGGGGATGCCGCCGTCAGCGCGGTCGCTGGCAAAGGCCTCGACACTGGGCTTGTGCAGGTTGCCGTCCATGCCGTGGCGCTTCATCCAAGCCGCGAGGTCGCGGGCTACACCGTAGTGCGAGCCGCCGTCGATGCGGTTGGGAGTGAGGTCCACCTCGATGAGGTAGTCGTTCTCGATGCCGTAGTATTCGGCAGCGGGGGTGCCCACCACAGCGTCCTCGGGCAGGACGATGATGCCGTCATGGCTGGTACCCACACCGATTTCGTCCTCGGCGCAGATCATGCCCAGCGACTCCTCACCGCGCATCTTGGAGCGCTTGATGGTGAACTCCTGGTCGCCGTCATAGAGCTTAGTGCCCAGGGTGGCGACGATGACCTTTTGGCCAGCGGCCACGTTGGGAGCGCCGCACACGATCTGTACGGGCTCGTTGCCGTCGCCCAGGTTGACGGTGGTGATGTGCAGGTGGTCGCTGTTGGGATGGTCGATGCAGGTAACTACCTGTCCCACAACCAGTCCACGCAAGCCGCCCTTGATGGTTTCAACTTGTTCGACCGCACCCACTTCGAGTCCCAGCGAGGTCAGCGCCTCGGCCACCTGGTCGGGTGTCAAGTCGGTGTCAATATAGCGTTTGAGCCATTTATAGGAAATATTCATAACGTTGAATAAAATTATAATCGCTTAAAAACGTGCAAAATTACTAATAAATGAGGGAACAACCAAAACTCATCTGATAAAAAGTGAGGTGGCCGACCTATCGCAGGCCAACCACCCAGGAAAAGCTATGAGAAATTAATAATCGTTGTGCGTGAAGTGATTTTTCGTGTCCTTGGGCACGAATATCACTTGGTGAGTATTTTGCTGTTCACGTAGTTCATGAAAGCGTCCTTGTAGTTGTCGCCGATGGGCAGTGAGACGTCACCGTCGAGGATGACATGGTTTTTCTTTACCTCATTGATTTTCTTGAGGTTGATGATGAACGAGCGGTGGATGCGCATGAATGAGCTTGAGGGCAGGTGCTCCTCGATTTTCTTCATGCTCAACAGCACGATGACGGGTTTGTCGCGGTCGTCACAAGCGATGCGCAGGTACTCGCTCATGGCTTCGATGTAACGGATATTCTCGATGACGATGCGCACGATCTTGTAGTCGCTCTTGACATAGATGATACCCTCGTCGTCACTTTGCGTCGAGACCTCGGTCATCGCCTGATGGCGTATCTCGTGGATGTCCTTCACCTTCTGGGCCGCTGCTTCAAATTCGTCGAAGCCGTAGGGCTTCAGCAGGTAACCCACTGAGTTGGCCTTGTAGCCCTCGATGGCATACTCGCTGTAGGCCGTGGTGAACACCATGAGGGGACCCTGGCTGTGTCCCTGCTCCAGCGATTTGGCAAAGTCCATGCCGTTGAGGTCGGGCATGTTGATGTCGAGAAACACGGCGTCTATTTCCTGCTCATCGATCACTTTTTGTGCCTCGATGGCGCTTCGGCACTCGGCCACAAGCTCCAGGTAGGGGATTTTCTTGATGTAGGTCACCAGCTTTTTCAGAGCCAGCGGCTCATCGTCGATTGCAATACATTTGATCATAGCTTTTCTTTTTAGTCTTGGAGTCTTTAGTCTTTGGGTTGGAAGTCGGCCGCTCGCCGTACGGGCAGGTCTAGCCGCACGTCGTAGGTGGTGTCCCCGTCTTGGATGTCAAGGGAGTAGTCGTTGCCGTAGATGAGTTCCAGCCGCTTGGTGACGTTGTTGATGCCCACACCGCCAAACTCATGCTTGACATTGCTCTTGGTATTGCGGCAATGGAAGATGAGGCGTCCATTCTTTTTCTCGATGTCGATGTCGATGTCTGACGGCTTGCCGTAGGTTACCCCATGCTTGAAGGCATTTTCGACAAAGGGGATGAACACCAGGGGTGCCAGCACGATATCCTCCTGGGTGTTGTCGGGCACGTCAAGGTTGATGTTGACCTGGTCGGTGTAGCGCAGTTTCATCAGGTTCAGGTACTTCTTCAGGAAGATGACGGCATTGTTGAGCGACACATACTGGTTATCGCTGTCATATAGCAGGTAACGCATCATCCGTGACATGTCCACGATGCTGTCCTTAGCTTGCTCGGGGTCAATGTCCACGAGGGCGTGGATATTGTTGAGCGTGTTCATGATGAAGTGCGGGTTGATCTGGTAGCGCAGGTAGTCCAGCTCCTGTTTCAGGCTCTGCTCTTTGAGTTGGGCTAAGTGCTTCTTTTCCTCCTCGTTTATGAAATAGTACTTCACGCCCAGGTTGGCTCCGATCATCAGAACGACAATGAAAAATATCGAGAGGTCGTGTTTGTCGATGGGTGGCGGACCATTAGGAGGTGGGGGTGGGGGAGGCGTCTCGCTCATGTTGAGCGTGGTCATGGGACGACCGTCGGGCTGGCGGGCGCATTGAGCCAATTGAAAAACGGCGACCAAAGCGACACAGCAGAGGAGGTAGAGCGTTATGCGCTTGTGCTTCACGATTATAGGCGCCAACACATGATTATGGATGAGAAACACGATGAAAAAGGCCATTATGGAGCCATAAGTGTCCATCAGCGAGCGCTTTATCCAGTCGGGGTCAAGGTTGGCGTCATAGTTCATGAACAGGCTCACCAGCGGCGACAAGAACAACACGATCCACACGACGGTGTAGATGACGGTTTCCTGCTTGGTCTGTTTGTTGAAAATGCTCATGAGCCTATCAATCAGTTAGCTGTAACAAAATTAGAGATTTTGAGTGAAGTCGCAAAATTTTTTCAGCCATTCTTGGGATAGTTTCAATGAATTGCCCGGAAAGGGGGGTAGGGGTGGTTGTACAAGCTGTCGCTTGCATTACGAGACTCGTTTTACAAGCTGTCGCTTGCATTACGGGACGTGACGGGAAATAAATAAACAGGAGCGTGGAACAATCATCCACGCTCCTGTGATCTCTAGTGGCTGCTTGATATTAATGCCAGATGTAGGTGATGGTGCCGAAGGCCTCGGTCATGGTGTTCTTGGGAACCGAGAAGCGGGACTTGAGGGCGGCTTGCTCGCAGGCGCGGCGCACCTCGGGGTGCGAGGCCAGGTCGCCTGAGGCTCCCGTTGCTGTGGCCTTGATGACCTGGCCGCGCGGGTTGACGGTCACCTGCACGTTGACACGGCCTGACCACTTGCTGTTGGGGACGGGCTTGGCCCAGTAGTCGAGGGTGTATCCCACGAGTCCGCTGATGCCAGGCTTGCCTGTCAGCACGCCCTGGTTGGAGTTGCCTCCTGCCGAGCCCTGTTGTCCTCCACCGTTGCCATTGCCGTTGCCGAAGGCGTTCTTCACCCTGTTGCTGGTGGCATTGCTGGTGGGTTTTTGCTCGTTGGTGTTCTTGGCTTTGGTCTCCTGTGCCTCGGCCTTGTTGTCCTTGGCTTTAGGCTTATCTGTCTTTTTGTCGTTCTCCTTGGTGGGGCCGGACTTCTTGGGCTCGGCCTCCTTGGGTTGTTCCTTCACCTTGTGTGGCGATTCGGCCTTCTGGGTAATCAGTGGCGGGGTCTTGTGGTTGACCTCGCCGGCATCTTCCATGTCATCGGCGTCGATGTCGGGATCATCGCCTGCCTCGGGCGAGGCGCTGGGCTGGGCAGCCTCCTCATCCATGAGGTCGTTTTGCACGTTGTCCAGGGTGTTACCCAGCATCACGAATTCACCGCCAAACAAGATGGAATCCTGCGCCAGCTGCGTGAGGTCGGGCAGGTTGGGATCCTGCACGTAGCGCAGCGAGTATTGCAGGAGCAACGCCATCGTGCCCACCGTGATGAGCAGGGTGAGCAAGAGAGCCCAAAGGCTATTTTTGCGGCGATCTTCTTCCATCGTGATTGGGTTATAAGGTGGCGGGAACGGGTTCGGTAACCATTTCTTGGCCAGCTGTCGGCTCCTGGGACTCGACGGGGCCAAACGAGGCTTCGCTGGGCTTGGTGGCGAGGACGATTTTCACGCCCTGCTTGGAGCCCTTGTCCAGGATCTCGACAATCTTGCCGTAGTTCACTTCCTCGTCGGCATAGACTGCGACAAACTCTTCGGGGTTGCCGGCCTTGAGGGCCTGCATGAAGCCTTCGAGCTGCTCGGGAGCAATGGGCAACAGGTCGCTCTCGCCGGTCTCGCTCGTCTGGGTGGCATACATGTTGAGGTTCTTGTCCACATAGATGCGCGTCGAGGGCTTGATGGCGGTCTGCTCACTGCTCTGCGGCAGGTTCACCTCCAGTGCCGACGGGAAGACGAAGGTCGAGGTAACCAGGAAGAAGATGAGCAGCAGGAAGATGACGTCGGTCATCGATGCCATGCTGAACATCGACAGGGTTTGGTGTTGTCTCTTGAGTGCCATAGTTTTTTACTGTTGTTTACTTGGCGGGCTCGTTGAGCAGATCCATGAATTCCATCGTCTTGCCTTCCAGCTTGTTCATCACCTTGTTGACGCGTGAGGTGAGGAAGTTGTAGGCAAACAGGGCGATAATACCCACAATCAGACCGGCTACCGTGGTCACCAGGGCCTGATAGATGCCGCTGGCCAGGATGGTCACGTTGCTGTTGTTGCCTGCGCTGGCAAGCTGGAAGAAGGCCTGTACCATACCGATTACGGTACCCAGGAAACCGATCATGGGCGCTCCGGCAGCGGTGGTGGCGAGCCAGTTGAAGCCTTTTTCAAGTTTGGCGACCTCCATGTTGCCGACGTTCTCGATGGCCACAAGCACATCATTCATGGGACGGCCGATGCGTGTCACGCCTTTCTCGATCATGCGGGAGTAGGGGGTGTTGGTGTCACGGCACAGCGAGAGAGCCTGGTCCACCTCGCCGCGATGGATGTACTCCTTGATGCGGTCCATGAAAGAGCTGTCCTGGCGGTTCGCCTGGTTGATGGCGAACAGGCGCTCAAAGAAAATGTAGATGCTCACGATGGCCAGCAGTGCCAATGGAACCATAATCCACCAGCCACCGGCCTTGATGAGTTCCCATGCCGAGAGCTCTTTGACAATGGGTTCGGCGGCCTCGGCTACGGGGGCTGCTGCGGCAGCTAACGCTGCTGCACTGTCGGTGACGATTTGTACGGCACTGTCCGCTGCTTGCTGCAGGGTGTCGGCGGCCTGCTGGATCATTGTGTCGGCAGGCGTTACTTGGGCAAGAATCATGTTTAGGATTGACATGTCTATTCGTTATTTGGTTATTGTTATTGATTTCTGTTTTTATACTGTTTTAAACGTGAAAACAGCGTTTTTATTTTAAACACTCTTTATATGCTTTGACGGTAGCCTCGAGGCCCAGATACAGGGCATCGGCGATGAGGGCGTGGCCGATGGACACTTCCATCAAGTGCGGCACGTGCTGCTGGAAGAACTTGAGGTTCTTGAGGCTCAGGTCGTGGCCGGCGTTCAGCCCCAGTCCCACGCTGTGGGCCGTCAGGGCGGCGGCGGTAAAGGGGGCGACGGCGCGCTCGGGGTCGTTCTCAAACTCCTCGGCAAAGGGACCCGTGTACAATTCGACACGGTCGGCTCCGGTGCGTGCGGCGGCGCGGATGTTGTCCAGGTCGGTGCCCACAAAGATGCTTGTGCGCACTCCGGCCTCTTTCAGACGGTCAACGATGCCGGTGAGGAACTCCATGTTGGGCTCCACGTTCCAGCCGGCCGACGAGGTGAGGGCGGTGGGGGCGTCAGGGACCAGGGTGGCCTGGGTGGGCCTTACCGCGAGCACAAGTTCCATGAACTGCTCGCTGGGATAGCCCTCGATATTGAATTCGGTGCGCACCAGTGGGCGCAGGGCATACACGTCGCTGCGGCGAATGTGGCGCTCGTCGGGACGCGGGTGCACAGTGATGCCGTCGGCACCGAAACGCTCGATGTCCATGGCAACTTGCTGCACATTAGGGATATTGCCGCCTCGCGCGTTGCGCAGGGTGGCTATCTTGTTGACATTTACACTCAGGTTGATCATGATTACAATTAAAGTCAGTTTGTAGTGCTATCTCCTACAAACTGCAAAAGTAGCCATTATTTTTCACATAGTCGTGATAAGGAATGTGAATAATGCCTAAAATGGACTATAGACTTTAGACACTAACAACTAAAGACTATTCCTTCAACCGACTATCGATAATAATGGTGACGGGGCCGTCGTTGACAAGGGCGACCTGCATTTCGGCGCCGAAGACGCCCTGCCGGGTGGGTTTGCCCAGCAGTTGTGCCAATTCGTCGCAATAGGCTTCGTACAAGGGCACGGCCAGGTCGTGGCCTGCGGCATGGATGTAGCTGGGGCGGTTGCCCTTCTTGGTCGATGCGTTGAGGGTGAACTGGCTCACGGCGAGCACCTCGCCACCCGCATCGATGATGCTGCGGTTCATCACGCCCTGCTCGTCGTCAAAGATGCGCAGGTTGACGGTCTTCTGCGCCAGCCAGTGCACATCGTCGATGGTGTCGCCCTCACGGACGCCGACCAGCACCATCAGCCCGTGGCCGATGGTGCTGTGCAACTGTCCGTCGATGGTGACCGAGGCTTCGGTCACCCGTTGTATTACGATTCTCATTATTTAGTTTCTAGTTTCTAGTTTTTAGTCCCTAGTTTCTCTAAGCTTTACTTGATCCACTTGAAGAGGTCCTTGAAGCTGGCCTTCTGGCCGTAGTGCAGGATGCCGCGGCGGTAGATGCGGGCGGCAAGCCAGGTGATGGCAAGCGCGGTGGCAAACAGCAGGACAATGCTCAGTACCAGTTGCCACGTGGGTACGCCGAAGGGCAGTCTCACCATCATCACCACAGGAGAGGTGAACGGGATGATCGAGCACCACACGGCCATGGGGCCCATGGGATTCTCGGCACAGGCGATGCCGGCATAGAAAGCGATGAGCATTATCAGGATGACGGGCGTGGTGAACTGTGACGCGTCACTGGCCTGGTCCACGGCCGAGCCGAGACCTGCAAAGAGCGCACTGTAAAGCAGGTAACCGCCGATGAAGTAGAGCACGAAGTTCAGGATGATGGGCAGATAGTTGATGGACAAGATCTGTTTCATGACATCCTGCATGAATCCAGAGTCTTGGGCCGCAGCCATGGCCTCGGGCGGAACGGTGCCTGTGGACATGCTACCAATGCCGAACATGCTGCCTGCAACGGTGCCGACGATGCCCAGCAGGACAATCCAGATGGCCATCTGGGTCAAGCCTACCAGACCCACACCGATGATTTTGCCCAACATCAGCTGGAAGGGGCGGCAACTGCTCACCACTACCTCGACGATGCGGTTGGTCTTCTCCTCGATGACGCTGTTCATGATCATGGCGCCATACATGAGGACGAACATATAGGTGATGAACGACAGCAGGAAGCCCAGGCCCATGGCGGCATCGGTCGAGGACTCCTGTTCGCCGGCCTCGCTCCACTTGATGGAGCGCACGTCAATATCGACGTGGGCCTTCTCGACCATCTCCTGCAGGTTGGGGATGCCCATGGCTGCCAGGTGGGCGTTCTCGATGGTGTCGTTGAGCGTGTTGCGTATGGTGGAAACCAGCGACGGGGTGATGGTGCCCTCGCTGTAGATGTTCACCACGCCGGTGCTGTCCACATCGCGCGGGATGATGACCACGGCGCCGATGCTGCCGTTGGCCTTGTCATAGAACTCGCGGGCATTGGTCACGGTGTCGCCCTTGAGGGCCACAAAACTGTACATGTCATCGCTGTGCAGGGCTGCGGCATAGCGGCCCGTCTCGTCGATGACGGCAATCTGCTGGACATCGCTGCCCTTGTCGTTGAGGTATGCCAGGCCGACGGGTACGGCGGCAATGAGCAAAAACAGCAGGGGCATGCCCAGGGTCATGATGATGAATGACTTGCGCCCGACAATCGACATATATTCACGGGCGATGATGAGGCGAAGCTTATTCATTGTTCTCTACAGTTTTTTGGGATTTGACGGTTTCGATAAATATCTCGTTCATGCTGGGCAACACCTCGGTGAAGCCCGTGAGGCGGTAGTGCTCGTTGAGCCATGAGATGGCGTCACGGACGTTCACACCCGGATCAAGCTTGATGAGGGTGCCCTGCCTCTTCGCGGGATCAGGCGGCAAGATGGTGAACAATTCGGGGTTGGGCTCGATGGTATCGGCCGTCTGCACGGCGATGATGTTCTTCTTGTGGTGCTGTTTCACCTCGTCAACACTGCCGGTCAACACTACCTTGGCATGGTTGAGCAGGGTAATCTGCTGGCACACCTCCTCGACCGACGCCATGTTGTGCGTCGAAAACAGGATGGTGCTGCCCTGATCACGCAGTGCCAGAATCTCGGTCTTGAGTTGCTCGGCGTTCACGGGGTCGAAACCCGAGAAGGGCTCGTCGAAGATCAACAGCGGCGGACGGTGGATGACGGTGCCGATGAACTGCACCTTCTGCTGCATACCCTTGGAGAGGTTTTCCACTTTCTTGTTCTCCCACTCCTTGAGGTCAAAGCGGTCGAGCCACCAGTGCATCGAGGCCACGGCATCGGCCTTGGTCATGCCCTTGAGGCGTCCCAGATAGACGATGTGGTCGCCCACCTTCATTTTCTTGTACAGTCCGCGCTCCTCGGGCAGGTAGCCGATGTGTGCAATGTCGTCATCGGTCATCTCCTTGCCGTTGAGCGTTACACTGCCTGCATCGGCAGCGATAATGCGATTAATGATGCGGATGAGCGTGCTCTTGCCGGCACCGTTGGGTCCCAACAGACCGTAGATGCATCCTTGCTCCACCTGCATGGAAACGCCGTCCAGGGCGGTATGTCCCTCGTAGCGTTTCACTACGTTGTTAATATCCAGATAAGGCATATTATTAAGTTTTTAGTCTTTAGTTGTTAGTGCAAAGATAATTGTTTTTTGTCCGTTAGACGTAGCCTTATGCCGGAAAACTACAAAAAGTGCATGAAAAATGAGAGCCGGGGTTGCCACAATGGCCCCTGGCTCTCAAAAGTATCTTGGTGAAGAGAAGTGGTTTACTTCTCAGGACTCATCACGAGTTCGATCTTGTTGCCGGCATTGTAGATCTGACGGGCAAATTCGGCGATGGTCTCAGGCGTCTGTGCCTTGACAATCTGCTCATAACCGGTCACCTGGTCAGTGCCATGCATCAGGTACTGCTGCAGGATGGACATCCAGAACCAGTTCTCCTTGACATTGGTGTTATAGTCCTTGATCATGTTCTCGACGGCCTCGTTCAGTGCAGTGGGGTCGATGGTGTTGCAGGCGTTGGCCATCTCCTCGTTGATGATGTTCAATGCCATTTCCTCAAACTCGGGGTTGACGGGGCACACGGCGAGTACCAGCGTCTGGGGCTTGCCGCCCGAGATGCCCACCTGGCCCATGGCCTGGGTAGAGTAGGCTGCACCGGCATCCTCGCGGATCTTCTGCAGATAGATGCGGCCCAGCACCTGTCCCAGTATGTCGGCCTTGATCTCGTTCTCGAGGCTGTAAGGCAGGTCGTTGTTGTGCCAGATGACAACTTCATACTCCTTGGGCGACTCCATCTTCTTGGCGAAGTGGCAGAGGGTCTGTCCCTTGGGCATCTCCACATCGTTTACCCAGTTGGTCTTGACACCCTTCTTGGCGGGCAGGCTGGCAATGTACTGCTCGATATAGGGGCGGATAACGGCCTCGTCAAAGTTGCCGACGAAGGTGAAGGTGTAGTTGGCGGCATTGGCCGTGCGCTCCTTGGCAATCTCGATGATGCGGTCCAGGCTTACCTGCTGCAGGTCTTCGACATTGAAGGGCTTGTGGCGCCAGCTGCGGTTGCTGATGATGTACTGCAACGAGTCGCTTAGGGCGCTCTCGGGCATGAGATCCTTGTTCTTGAGCTGGGTCTCCATCAGGCTCATCGTCTGGTTGAACTTCTTCTCGTCCTTGTTCAGAGCGGTGAAATTGAGGTAGATGAGCTGGAACATGGTCTCCAGGTCCTTGACGGTGCTGTTACCGCTCAGCTGGTCGGTAAAGTCGCTGATGTTCAGATAGACGCTGGCCTGCTTGCCTGCCAGAGCCTTCTTGAGCTCAGAGTTGGAGAAGTTGCCCAATCCGGTGATTGAACTGAGTGAGCTGAGCATCTCCAGGTTGGCCCAATCTTTCTCATTATAGAGTGACTGGCCGCCACGCTGGAAGGCCGACATGCGGATTTCGTCCTGCTTGAAGTCGGTCTTCTTGAGGATGACGCGTGCGCCGTTGCTCAGTTGCAGTTCCTTGTAGCCCAGCGTGTTGTTCTCGCTCTCCTTAACGATTTTACCCTTCTTGGGCATCGTGGTCATCAGGGGCTCGTTCTTCACATTGTCGACATAGGCCTGGATGTCGGCATTGGAAGCGGCATCAAGAGCAGCCTGCAGGCCTTCGACGGTGGGATAAACGGCATCGTCCTTCTCCTGGTTGAAATTGGTGATTACCATGTTCTTGCCATCGGTGGAAATGAGTTCAGGCAGTACCATGTTGATCATGTCAACCGTGATGTTGGGGGCAATCATACCCATGATCTGGTAGAGCTGTTCAACCGAGGGGATGGGCTCACCGTCCAGGTAGTTGCTGCAGTACTGGCGGCCGTAGTTCTCGTTGGAGACCTTGTCGCGCTCATTGTAGCGCCTCTCCAGTCGGCTAATGTATTCGTCACGTGCACGGTCATACTCTGTCGAGGTGAAGCCGAATTTGGCGGCACGCAGGGCCTCGGTGATGAGAACCTGGGCGGAAGCTTCGGTCTGGCCCTCTTTAGGCATGGCCTCCATCGTGAAGGCATCCATCGTGTTGGCCAGGATGTATTCGGCATCATAGCAGTCGGCCATGTCGAAGGGGCAATCAGGCTCTTGGGCCATATCGCTCAGTCGCTGGTTGAGCATGCTGACGGCCAGGTCCTTCATATAGTCATACAGCAGGTAGCTGAGGTCGGTCTTCTCCTCAGGGGTCAAAGCATTATGCTTGAACATCACGCTCAGGTCGCTGTACTGCTGCTCCTTGTCCTTATCGACCACGATGATGGGCTTCTCGTTGTCACCCACGGGTTCGGGAACCACCTGTGCGGCGTTGGGGTCGAGCACGTAGCCAGCGTACATCTCCTTGATTTTGGCTTCGATGTGGTCCACATCCACGTCACCCACGATGACCAGGGCCTGGTTGTCGGGACGATACCACTTGTGGTAGTAGTCACGCAGCTCGTTGTAGGGGAAGTTGTCCACCACCTCCATCAGACCGATGGGCAGGCGCTTGCCGAACTTGGAGTTGGGGTAGAGGGTCTCCAGCTGGCGCTCGAGCATGCGCATCTGTGCGCTCTGGCCCAGTCGCCACTCTTCATGGATGACACCGCGCTCCTTGTCAATCTCCTCGTCGGTGAGCAGCAGGCCAGTGCTCCAGTCCTTGAGGATGAGCAGGCAGGAGTCGATAGCGCTCTGACGGGTGCTGGGCACGTCGTTGATGTTATAGACGGTCTCGGCAATGCTGGTGTAAGCGTTCAGGTCACCGCCGAAGTTCACACCCAGCGAGCGGGTGTAGTCGATGATACTGTGGCCCTCGCCGTTGAAGTGCTCACTGCCGTTAAAGGCCATGTGCTCCAGGAAGTGGGCCAGACCGCGCTGGCTCTCCTCCTCCTGGATGGAGCCCACACGCTGAGCGATGTAGAAGTTCACGCGGTGCTCGGGATAGTCGTTGTGACGGATGTAATAGGTCAATCCGCAGTCCAGTTTACCGATACGTACGGCATCGTCCACGGGGATGGGCGGCATCTCCTGTGCCGTCATCATGTTGGCGCTGAATGCCATGAGCATCAGCAGCATCAAAGCAAATAATTTTTTCACTTTCATAATTGTTTGATTCATATTGTCATTAATTTCTCTGGTTGTTCAATGTATTCGGGTCAGTTAAACTGCGGCGCAAATGTAATAAACTTCAGAAAACCTGTCAAATTTTTGATGCCGAATCATGCAGACCGGTAAAATATTCACCCAAAAGTTCATAGTGATGTTTAGGGTTAAAAACTCGAGCTGATGGCTCATTCTGCCGGATTTTCACTCCGTGACATGCGTCAGGATGATGCTTGTGATGAAAGTGGCGATGGCGACGACCACTGCGGCGGCGGTTGCTACAAATTCCTGCTGTTTCATAATTCTTCTATTGTTTTTAAACTACGAATTACGCGAATTTCACTCATTCGTTATGTCGCATTGTGTGAATTTCATTCGCGTAATTCGTAGTTGATGACACGTGTTACTTGTTAAGGTAGTCGCTGTAGAGTCCCTGGAGCTCGGCGGGGGTGATGCCCACGGCCTTGAGCTGGCCCAGGAAGTAGTCCATTTCGCCCTGCATGAGTTGGTCACGGCGTGTGGCTACAATCTTTTCCTCGGCGTCGGGGCTGACGAAGTAGCCCAATCCGCGCTTGGTGTAGATGACCCCGTTCTGCTGCAGGTGGTCGTAGGTGCGGGCCACGGTGTTGGCGTTGACCTCGATTTCGGCGGCGAGTTCCCGCACGCTCGGCACTTTTCCTTCAGGCGTCAGTGTCCCCGAGAGGATCTGGTCGCCGATGCGGTCTGCGATTTGCAGATAAATCGCTTTATTATCCTTGAAATTCATAACTTATTTCCACCATTTAAGAGAAACAACATCTTTACGCTTAAACAGGTACCATGACAGTCCCCAGTAGAGAATAGCCTGCACGACAGCGAATATCGTCATTGCAATCATAATATCCTCCAGATGATTCATTACCCAGAAACCTACGGCCTCCATGTCTTTGATGTTGAAAGCAACGATCATGATGATGATGCCGAGGATGGTCTCGAAGCCGTAAACGGCAGCAAACGTCTTGAGCAATGAGAGGCGAGGCCACAGGATGCTGCCCAGCAAGAACAGGCCAGGACCAGCCAGCAATCCAATATATATATTGATCGCCAACCATTTGTTGGGATTTCCGGGAGATGCCATTCCAAAGCCAAAGCCATCGACAGCGTCGGGGATGAGATTCAAGAAGTTGATGGGGCCAGGGACAATGAAGTATTCATTCCTGAAGAACCACAGCGCGGCAATGCGGGTGAGGTCGGCCAACTGGGCGCAGATGAAGAAGGCCACGATGTAGCCAATCACATAGATCAATGCATTGACCAAAAATTTTTCGAGCGTCGATGAGGGAGAGGTGAACATCTCGATGCGTCCCGTCTTGCTGGTCAGTTTCCTGAAGGCCAGCGAAGCGACAATCAATATGGCAAAGGAGAGGAATGCATAGACCATCTTCTGAGGCAAATAGTTCTCCAACGAATCTTTGATAGCGTTGCTGGCATCTGTACTTGTGCTAACGCTGATGTTGCCCAGGATCATGATCATCGTGAGCATACCGAAGGTGCCCAACAGGGTGAAAAGGATCGCGCGCTTGTTCTCTACTAATTCCTTGCGCAGGGCTGCCGTGAAACGGCTCCAGTCGAAAGTTTGATTGACGGTATTCATAGTGGTGTTCATTTTTGGGTGGTGAATAATTGGTTGATAGCCTCAGGGTTCTGGAGGGTGGCGTTGAAGAGCATCTCCAGGTCAACCTTGGTCTCCTCGCCGTCACGGACGGGAACAGCAACGAGCGAACCCATTGCACTCTGCTGCACAAAGATGGGTTGGTCGCCCTCGCGCATGGGACGGAAGGCCAGACGGCTTGTCACGTCGGCAAAGCTGGTGTTGAGCAGCACCTTGCTCTGATCAATGATGGTCACATGGTCGAGGATGTCGCTGATGTCGCGCACCTGGTGGGTCGAGATGAGCATCATCTTGTCGTCGGTCATGCCGGTGGTGACGAGTTTGCGGAACTGGCTCTTGCTGGGGATGTCCAGGCCGTTGGTGGGCTCGTCCATGATCAGGGCTCGGGTGTTGGTGGCAAAGGCGAAGGCCATAAACACTTTCTTCTTCTGGCCCATCGACAGCGAGTTGAGCTTCACGTTCAAGTCATCGCCCATCTCGAAGATGTCGAGGTTGCGCTGCATGTCCTCCATGCTGAAGCGGGGGTAGAAGGGAGCGTTGATGTCCACATACTTCTTCAAGGTCAGGTTAGGCAGCTCAAACTCCTCGGGGACCAGAAAGATGTCGTTCATCGTCTTGGGAAGGCGTTTGCGCACGTTCTCACCGTCGAAAAGCACCTCGCCGGCTTGCGGAGTGAGCAGACCCGTCATCAGGTAGATGAGCGTTGACTTGCCTGCAC
Source organism: Muribaculaceae bacterium (assembly GCA_017557425.1). GTDB lineage: Bacteria > Bacteroidota > Bacteroidia > Bacteroidales > Muribaculaceae > Sodaliphilus. Next base: position 228,244 of record JAFYYU010000007.1, read on the forward strand.
CGTTCTTGCCCAGCAGGCCGTACACGTTGCCAGCGTTCAATTCAAGCGAGAAATCATTGAACAGATTTCCGTGTCGCTTGTTGTAGCCAAAACTTAATTTATTGATTGTAAACATAATAGATAGATATTTAATGAAATGAATAATTACTTATCTAGTGTACTACTCAACTAGTACACTGCAAAGGTATAACAAGATGTTTGAACCGACCAAATTATTTAACATCTTTTAAGATTTTTCTTTAGAAAGACTAGATTTTCTAGAGGCTCTAGATTTTCTAGATGGTGTGTGTATAATATAGGGTAATACATGAGTTGCGCCACTTGAATTTTCCAAGTGGCGCAACAACCAGTATAGTATCGTGTGTGTATTATTCTACTTCTAATTGGTACCTAAAAGCAGATCGATGAGTGCTGTGACATCGGCGATGTTCACGGCGTCATCTCCGTTCACATCCGCTGCGTCCACATTGATATTGGAGGGATCGCCGCCCAGCAGATAGTCGATGAGCGCGGTCACGTCGGCAATGTTCACTGCATTGTCCTTGTTTACATCACCGATCTGGAAGTCTGTGCCTCCAGCCTCATTGCTGAAGTACATGTTCTGCACCTCGGCCAGGGCGATGGTTGTCGTTCCCTCGGCGTTTGTCACGGTGATGTTGCTGTTGCTATAAGTTACCTTGATGCCCTCTACCGAGCAGGTCACGGTCGAGCCGTTGGTCTTGGTGAACTTCAGGTAGTTATAGGTCTCGGCGCTGGCGCAGATGGCCACCAGTGCGATCAGCATCGTTATAATCGTCTTTTTCATATCTCTAAGTCTTTTTAATGATGTCATTGTTTATAACTACTTGAATTACCAACCGCCACCACTGCTATAGTTCGAAAGTGTTACTGACGAGCCACCAGTGGCATTGGTGTAACCCTTGCCGCTCCAGAGCGAGGTGCCGGTGCCGGTCACGCCCTTATACAGCGCCGGGGTAGAGGGAGTCGATACAACCATCTTCTTGGTCGAACTGCTGCCACCAGGGTAGCCGCCACCACCTGAGAAGGTGGGCGTAATGGCTGCGAAGGCGACACTGCTGCCGCTATAGAGCGCATACCAGGTGTTGCCGCTCACCGAAGCCTGTTTGCAGGTCTGGCTGAGCTGAGCACCGCTCTCAAGGGCTCCCATGGTTGCTCCGACGGCCATGAAGCAGGCACCACTCTGGATGTAGAGTTTAGCACCGCCCTCGGTGTTGGCGTCAAAGCCCTCTTCACTACCGTAGCAGAAGATCTTGCCACCACTGACGTACATGTTGCCATTGGAGTCGATAGCGTCGTTGCCGCTGGCTACCACATAGATATAACCACCCTTGAGGTACATGTGAGAAGCGCTGTTCAAGCCGTCATCATAGCTGGAGATCTCGATATATCCACCGTTGATGGTCATGATGCTCTTGGTCTCGATACCTTCGGCACCAGTCTCATTCTGGCCGGGACCACCGCCACCGCCGGTAGAGGAACCGCTCATGCCGCCAGTGGTTGTCACCTTGATGGTGCCACCGTTGATGGTGAGGTTGCCCTCGCTGCGGATGCCCTTGGGCGAGGAGTGCTTGTCACTGTTGTCTTGGCCACCGCCGCCTCCCCAGCCGCCGCCACCGCTGCTGGTCTGGCCGTAACGGCCGCCAGTGGTGGATACGGTGATGTTACCGTCATTGATGGTGAGTGTGCCGTCAACGTTGATGCCCTTGTCGCCGGCACCGGTAGCCTTGAGGTCGAAGGTACCGCCGTCGATGACCATATTGCCGTCGCACTTGAGGCCTGCGCTGGCTGCGGTCGTCTGGTCGCTGGCCGTCTCGCCGCCACCACTCACGGTACCGCTGATGTTACCGCCCGTGATGTGCAGGTCGCCCTCGCACTTGACAGCCTTGCTGGCGGGACCGGTAACGGTGTAGTTGATGGTGCCGCCGGTGATGTCCATGTTGCCCAGGCTCTTGATGCCGTGGTCATAGGTATTGAGCGTCAAGGTGCCGCCGCTGATGAGGGCGGTGCGCTCGCTGTAAACGCCGATGGCCTCGTTCTTGGTGGTCGTGACCTTGAGGCTGGCTCCGTTCAGGATAAAGGCATAGTCGGCCTTGGCACAACGCACGCTGCTGGTGTCAACGGTGCTGTAAGCCCAATCGGCGCCCGTGCAGTTGAGGGTGATGGTGCCGGCGGTGCAAGTCATCGTGCTGTCGCACTTCATGCCGCGCGCGCCATTGCCGGTCATGGTGACATTAACCACAGCCTCTTCACCGTTGATGGTGAGGTTACGGTCAGTGCCGATACCGGTAGCTTCCTTGATCTTGCTCTTGTCGCTGTCCCAAACGGGGATACCGCTATGGTTCAGCGTTAAGGTGCCGCCCTGGATGTCGATGTTACCCTCGGCCTTGATGCACTTGGTGCCGGCTGCGCTGCCGTTGATGGTCAGGGTACCGCCCTTGATGAGGACATGGCCATCCTCCTCGGGATTGGTAGTGTCCTCGGCATCGACCTGGATACCGTCGTCACCGCAGCTCTGGATGTTGATGGTACCGCCGTTCATCTGGAAGTACTGTGCCACATTGATGGCGTCGGCCACCGAGCTGACGATGGTAATCGTGCCCACGGTCTTCTTGACCTCCATATACTCGTTGCAGGCCAGTGCATGCTTCTTGTTACCCGTGATGGTCAGCGAGCCGCCCTTGGCAAACTCGGCATGGCCCTTCACGAGGAAGGCCGCCTTCTTGCTGTTGCTGCTGCCGTCGGCCAGGGTGTTGGTCGTGCCGTCGGCCAGCTGCACAGCGATGCGCTTGCTGTTCTGGATGTTGATGGCGGCGCTGTCGGGGTTGGTGAGGTTAACACCGTTCAGCACGAGCGTCATCTTGTAGGCGCCCGCATGGTAGAAGCAGCCGCTGCTGCTCGTTCCCTGCAGGGTGTAGGTGTACTCGCTGGCCACGCTGGCGTCCTGCATGACGGCTACGCGTGCGCCGTTCACCTGGGCCGTGATGTGGTTGGCGATATTACCGGCAACATACACCTCGGCGGTGTTGCTGCTGTACTTGACGAGGACATTGTCGTCGGCAAACGTCTCGTTGGCGACGGTAATACTGTCCACATCGGCAAGGGTGAAACCCTTCTCAAGCACGGTGAGCAGGTTGGCCGAGCTGTACGGCATCGTGCCCACCGATTCAGTGTTATAAGCCCAATGCACATGACCCGTGTGGACCCACATGGTCTGCTGTGCATAGCCCAAAACACCCGTGATAGCAATTAATGTTGCTAGAAGGACTCGTTTTGTCATAAATGAGATAATTTAGTTGTGTTTAATTGTGATTAATACATGATTTTATCCCGCAAAACTATGTATTAATATAATAAGGTGCAATTCTTTTCAATCAAACCGCGGTTTTCATCGGTTAAATTATGAATTATGATAAAAAATCAGGGCACAGCAGGGATTGAAAACCATTATTTCGAAGTTGCATGTTATTGCTGGGGCGGTCAGGTTATTGGTGGTTTTGCTTTTCATTTTATGTTTTTTTAGAGATTATGTTGCTAACAAATTGAAATAGATTGCCTACATTTGCCGACTAAAATCTCTGATTTTTTACAGATAGACATTAATTTACCAATAAAAATCATCAAAAATGAAACAAATAGTACGACTGTTATCACTGGTGATGGCTGTTCTCTACTGCTCATCGGCATTTGCTGCCGTTGACCCCTATGATGCATTGACAGTCACCCCTGCCGAGGGCTTCGTAACGAGCCTGCATAACTTCACCATCACTTTTGCCGACCTGCCTGTTACAGTGAATGAAAGTGCCATACCCACCTTGGAAAAAGGCGGCGGCGCAACCTATGAAGGCAGCATGCGTGCCGATGAAGACGGCAAAACAGTGTTGGTGGATTTTGATGTGACCTGCACCGCATCAGGAGAGTATTTCCTGAATCTCCCCGAGGGCTCCCTCACGGTCAATGGCCAGCGGCTTCTACCGATTACCCTCAGGTTCATCATCGAGGGCGATATGGAGTCGTTCTATGCACAAATCACCATCGATCCTGCCGAGGGCGAAGTGGAGAGCCTTCAGAATTTCATCATCTCTGTACCGGAATATATCGGCGAGATCGATTATGGCAGCATGGCCACATTGACCAACACCACTACGAATAATTCCTATCAGGCCGAGATGTATGGTGTGGGCTTCAACGTGCTGGTGTACTTTGCCGATGAAATTACCGAGCCGGGCCAATATGTCCTCAGCCTTCCTGCCGGTGCCATCATCATCTATACGCTCGAAGAAGATGTGCATGAGCTCAACTTCAATTACACGATTGCAGGAGGCGCCGAATTCAAGCGTGGTGATGTCAACGGCGACGGCAGCGTGAACATCGCTGACGTGACGGCACTGATCGATATCCTGTTGAGTGGAACTGCCGCCCCCGAGGCTGCTGACGTGAACGAGGATGAGGCCGTGAATATCGCCGACGTGACCGCTCTTATCGATTTACTGTTGAGCGGCAACTGATTAACACCAAATTGACATAAAATCATAACACATAAACTAAAAACATAGAAATGAAAAGAATTGCACAACTATTGACCTTGTTGATGGCTGTCTTCTATAGCTCGTCGGCTTTTGCGGTGGTTGACCCGTATGAAGTGTTGACATGCACTCCTGCCGAGGGCGTTGTGACCAGCCTGCAACATTTTGCTATCACCTTTGCCGACCTGCCTGTAACGGTGAATGAAGAAGCCATCCCCACCTTGCAGAAAGGTGGCGGCGCCACTTATGAAGGACACATGAAGGCCGATGAGGCGGGCACAACCGTGCTGGTGGATTTTGATGTGACCTGTACTGCTTCTGGCGACTATTATCTGAATTTGCCCGAAAACTCTCTCACGGTCAATGGCCAGCGTCTTCTCCCGTTGACCCTCAGATTCACGATTGAAGGTGATATGGACTCATTCTATAGTCAGATTACCATTGATCCTGCCGAGGGCGAGGTGGAGGCCATGCAGTATTTCACGATTTCTTTCCCTGAATATGTAGGCGAAATTGATTATGGAAAAAGGGCGACATTGACTAACACCACGACCGATAAAACCTATAATGGTGAGATGATCAGCTCAGGCTACACCGCGATTGTGTATTTTTCTGATGAGATTACCGATGCTGGCGATTACACCCTCACCATTCCCGCCGGTGCGGTAGTTTTCTATGGATTGGACGAGGATGTGCATGAGCTGAATTTCAATTACTCCATTGCGGGCAGCGCGTCATCATTCTATGATGAAATCACCATCAATCCTGCCGAGGGCAGGGTGGAGAGCCTGCAGAATTTCACCATCACCTTCCCGGAATATGTGTCAGAGATTGCCCCTGGCAGTAAAGCCACGCTGACCAATAACACGACGGGTACGACCTGTGAGGCCGAGATGAACGACGTGGGTTATAACGTGCTGGTGAACTTTGCCGAGGAAATGACTGAGGCCGGAAGATATACCCTGACTATTCCCGCCGGTGCCATCGTCATCAATGCGCTGGACGAAGAGGTGCATGAACTCCAGTTCAATTACTCTATCCTGACGGAGGAAATGCCCGAATTCACCATCAACCCTCCTGAAGGCGAAGTCTATAAGCTGCAGTACTTTACCATTGATTATGGCCAGAATGTGCTCGTTAACGAGGATATCCATCCTACGCTCTCCAATGACGATACCGGGCAGACGATCAGTTGCAATTGGTTGGTTCTTGGAGGCAACGCCGTTGCCTATATGGTATATCCCCTGACCACTCTGGGAAGCTATACGCTGAATATCCCCGCTGGATGCATCGTGATTGAGTCAACCATGCAAACCAATCCCGAAATGGAATTCCATTATGATATTATCGAGAAAGAGACCTTTGTGCCCACTGTCATCGAGGACCAGCCTGAGGGCGAGCTGCGACTGTATCACCGCAGCGGAGGCGTCGTCAGGGAAGTGGAGAAGGATTATACTATCGAAGAGGGCGAGAACCCATACGAACTTGTATTTGAGCAACAGAACGGATCGTTGAGCATCGTGTTTGCCGAGAATAACAAGGTGTATATCCAGCGTCCCGTTTCCTGGTCCTATTACAATGGCTGGGTCGAGGGAACCCTGAGCGAAGACGGCAAAACCATCACGGTGCCCATGGGACAGTATATCGCCTATACCAAGTCGCTGGAAATGGCCGTGCAGGTAGGAGTCTTCGTTTATGACAGTTTTGAGGATACTTACCTCTATGATGAGTCGATCGATGAAATGATTTATACCATCAACGATGACGGATCCATTTCTCTGGAGGGTACCAACGAGTATGTAATCCTGGGAACGATGAACCGGGCATTCGGCGACGTGTTCCAGTATCTTGACTACGAGTGGTTGCAGGCTGGTGACTACGAATCGGTTTATTATCCTGCCACCGAGCAACCCGTGGCTCCCCCCGATGGCCTGGTAACTGAGGAATACCATCTGACAACTGCCGTCAACGACGGCATGGGATGGGATGGCTATCATTGCATCGTGACGATGGGATTTGACGGTAATGACGCGTGGTTGAAGGGTATATGTGAGTATCTGCCCGGGGCATGGATAAAGGGCACCCGCGACGGCAATACGGTTACATTCCCCAACTCGCAGCTGCTGGGCTCTTATGAGGTGTTGCTTTACTTCAAGTGCGCCGAGGTAGATCCCACAAACGGCAACACGACGCAGAAGGACATGGTGTTGACCTTTGACGGAGAGGACACCTTTACCACCTTTGACTACGTCTTCATCACTGCCGACAAGGACAATTTGTTCTATCTCAATTACTACCAGGGACTGACCATTTCCAAGCATCCCGATACGCTGGTAGAGGTGCCCGAGGATCTGGAAGTCAAGGAGTATGACTACGACTTCACGACAACCTTTGACGGTACCAATATCACCGAAGAGCACCAGAGCGTCAATATCGGCTTCGTGGGTGACGAGGTCTATATCCAGGGCCTGTGGATGTACATGCCCGAGGCATGGGTGAAGGGACGGCTCATTGACGGTCAGCTCGTGATTGACGTGCCGCAGTATCTGGGTACCTATGAGGACGAGACCAACACCGTTTATCCCATTTACATCGACTGCTTCGAACGAAGCACCGGCACCTTGCTCGAACAGCTGATTTTCAACTATGATCCGGCGACAGGTATCTTCAGCAATCCCAGCAATGCTTTTGGTGTCGGCATCAACAAGACGGGTTATCTGAATGTTCAGGACATCTATGACGCTACGCTGACTCCCGTTTCCAACGCGCTGAACGACATTCAGGCCGATGGAACGTATCCTGTCGAGCATTATGACCTGCAGGGCCGCCGCATTATCGACCTCAGCAATGCCCGTGGCATCATCATCACCCGCAATGCCGACGGCAGCGTAACCAAGACGTACAGGAAGTAACCGATACTGTTTTACGGTTCCAGAATAAATCACCCTGGCCAGCGTGTCAGGGTGATTTCTATAATAAAAAACAGGAGTCTTTGTCGTCAGATTTCAAAAAATGTACTATATTTGCCAACAGAAAACTAGCTTTTTTGTTGAAATACTTATAATTCCCAAGAACGATGAAATACTATATTGCAGAAAACGGCCAGCAGGCCGGCCCGTTTGAGCCTAGCGAACTGCTGCAGCACGGGTTGACAGTGAATTCGCTGGTATGGTGTGAGGGAATGGCAAGCTGGACGTCGGCGAGCCAGGTTCCCGAGTTGATGGCCTTGCTGAATGGTCAGACGTTCAATCCCGGCAGCATCGACACGCAGCTGCCCCCAGTGCCGCAAATGCCCCCGATGGGTGACACGCAGTTGCCGCAAGTGCCGCCCGTGGGTGGAGGTACACAGCAGTCACAGCCGCTTCCCCAGCCGCAAGCGCCCACCGGCACCCCCTACGGACAGGGGACGACCAATCAGCCGTATGCTCCCCCTCAATACGGGCCGAGCACCAACACGCCGACCAACCAAGTGATGCCCAAGACGTGGCTCACCGAGTCGATTCTGGCTACGGCGGCCTCGTTGCTGTGCTGTTTTAACATCGTGGGCATTGTCACGGGCGTATTGGCCATCTTCAAAGCCAACGGCGTCAAGTCAAAGTTCATGAAGGGCGACACTGCAGGTGCCAACCAGGATTCAGCATCGGCCAAGAAATGGATGATGATTACCGTTGCCGTGGGTGTAGTATGGACGTTGATTCAAGCCTATCGCCTGATTAGCGACCCCTCACTGCTGCAGCAGATTCAGGAAGGTACCGTAGGGTCGTTGTACAGTTTTTAGACTTTAGACCTTAGACTTTAGGGTTTAGTGGCAGAAGTTGCGTGAGAAGTGGGCCATCTTGATGGCCGCTTCGGCAGCTTCTGTGCCTTTATTGCACAGGCTGCCGCCTGCACGGTCAAGGGCCTGCTGCATGTCGTCACAAGTGAGTACGCAGAAGATGATGGGCACTTGTTGGGTGGCGTTTAGGTAGGCGCAACCTTGTGTGACGCTGTCGCACACATAGTCGAAATGCGGCGTCCCGCCCCTGATGACACAGCCGATGATGATGACGGCGTCATAACGGCCGCTGCGAGCCATCTGTGCAGCGCCAAAGGTCAGTTCCACTGTGCCGGGCACATGGGCGACGGTGATGTTCTCGCGGGGGTACCCCTCGCGGTTAAACAAGTCAAGTGCACCCTGGAGCAGGGCTCCGGTTATCTGGTCATTCCACTCGGCGCAGACGATGCCCACAGTGAGGCCATCGACATGGGGCACAGTATGGAGGGCGCTGGCGCCCTCTTGTTTATTCAGTTCTGTTGACATGATTTCTGCTCTCGGTTTTCAGTCTGAGAGAGGACTATAATTCTTTGGGAAAACGGGCATTGGTGGTGATGAAATCAACGCCCATGGCCTTGACGCGCTCAAAGTCCTCGACTTTGTCCACGGTCCACACGTTGACCTTGAGACCTGCGGCATGCATGGCGTCAACGGCCTCCTTGGTGACGATGGTGTGCACCACGTCCAGGTCCATTTTATACTGTTTGCACCATTCCACCCAATCCATGATGGGGCCGTCCTCGTCTCCTGCGAGTACCTGGACGGTCAGGTCGGGGTAGTGGCGGTGGATGAATTCAACCACGCCGGGCATGAACGAGATGATGACGGCCTTGTCGGTGAGTCCTTTTTGGTCAATGAGGTTGACCAGGGCGGGAATGCCGTCAAACACAGGCTCGTTTTCGGCTTTGGTATTGCTGTGGATGCTCGTGCTCACTTTAACCTCAATCACCGGCACCACATCATATTCCTTGCAGATGTCGAGGAACTCGCCCAGCGTGCAGGGCGTGCCGGCATAGGTGATGCCATGACGCTTCTGGGTGAGCGGGGTGGCAAGCACACTGGCGGTGCTCATGTCGGCAATCTGTGTTTCGGGTCCTCCCAGGCGCTTGTAACTGGCGTCGTGGCTCACGACAAAAGTGCCGTCGCCCGTTACCCTGATGTCACATTCCAGTCCCCATGCACCGGCATTGGCTCCGTTGATAAAGGCGGCACGGGTGTTCTCCACCCCCCATTGTGAGCCGCGGTGTCCCACGATGAGCTGGGCATTCATCCCCAGTGACCCCAGGATGATGAGCGTGGCGGTGAAAATACTCTTGAGCAGTGTCATAATATTCACGTTTTTATTCTTGTTGTTGAGCAGGTCCTGAATTTCGTGGGCCTCGGCAGTGGCATCAAGCCGCTGTGCCAGGGGCAGCAGTGAGCGCAACAGTTGTTCGGCTGCGGCGCGTCGGTTGATGAGCCTCATGAGCGCCTTAGCCAGCCCGATGGACAGCACCAGTTCACGATGACCCATTTTTTCGCCCAGTTTCTTTTGGTAGCGCAGGGCCTTGGTGTAGTATTTGACGGCATTGCGGCTGTTGCCCATTTCCAGCATGATGTCGCCCTCCTTGCCCAGGGTATCCACCAGGTTGGACATGGCTGTACGGGTCTCGTTGGCATCGCCGTTGTTCAGTTCGCTCATGTAGAGCTCACTGGCACTCTGGTAGTGGGCGAGGACGTTCATCTGTTTGGTCTTGGACTTGATAACCTCGGTCGAAGCTTCGACGGCCATAAGCAGCAGGGCGCTGAAACGGGCCTCGTTGCGCTTCGACAGACGTTCCAGCAGTTGCTGGGCCTTGGTCAGCTCTTTAGCAGCACGGCTGTTGTCGCCCATGTCGTGGTGGGCAAGGGCCAGGTTATAGAGCAGCGCCGCCACGATGGCGTTGAAGTCCTCGGTTTTCTTGCCCTGATGGGCTGAAAGCACGAGTAGCGCGTTCTCGGCCGATCCGAGTGATAGAGAGGGATTGCCGCCGTCGATGAGCAATGCCATTCGGGCGAGCCATAGCCAAGCGGCATAGAGTTCGGGCAGCGACATCATGCGCTCGTCGTCGTAGATGAACTCCTCGATCACCTGCTCGGCCTCCAGGTCGCGCTTATTGCTGATCAGGTATTCGGCATAACACATCTGCATCTCGGTGACGATGTCTTCTCCCAGGCCCTTGCTGGGCGGCATGGTCCCACTCATGGCCATTTGAGCGCGGGCAATGGTCATGTCGTTCTTGAAGTGTGGTAATGCGACAGAGACAGGCAGATGGTTCATCAGATGGGTGATTGGGTTTGCTGATTCAATGTTTTAACTCTGCTGCATAGCGGGCTGCCAGTGCCTCGTCGATGCAGTTGTCAGGGTTGGCGCAGGCCGATGCGATGGCTTGTGCCCCGGTGACGATATCGACCCATGCGGTGCGCGTCAATTGGTGGACATTGGCATGAGTCACCTCGTTCTTCAGGAGCCCGTAGATGACGCCTGCCGTAAATCCTGCCTGCCATCCCAGCATGTGCTTTGTGGGCATGCCGATGGCCGGATGGGTCAGTGCCTTGCCGCCCTTGTCAAAGCGGGTCACCGACAGGTCGGGGTGGATGTGGAGGTAATTGTCGCAGTAAAACTCGACATGATTGGTATAGGCCTGCTGGGCGGTTTCACCAGGATAAACGTCACGCAGGTCTCGCTCGTGGGCAATGACCAGGTCGCTCACTTCCAGATTCTCGAGGATGGCGGGCATGACATGGGCAATGTGGAAATTGATGCCGTGCTGGAAACCGGGCAGATACAGAATGATAGCCTTGCGCTCGGCAGCATAGTTGACCAGCTCAAACAGCGCCTTGCGCTGCGGCTCGGTGATGGCATACAGGGAACCGAACACCAAGATGTCGTCCTCGTCGATGCGCGGCCACACCACGTCAAAGCGTTCCTTGGGGTACACACCATAGTTGACGAGGGTATCCTTGCCGCCGTCGTTGAAGATGACCGACATGGCGGTGGCTCCGGATGTGTAGCGGTCGATAGATGCCACATCGACATGGTGGCGCGTCAGGTAGTCGATGATGATGTCACCCACGCGGTCGGCACAGCACTCGCTCACCAGGGCAACAGGCAGTCCCAGGGTGCCCAGAATGGCGGCGGCATTGGCGATACGTCCGCCCACAAAGGAGCGTGTGGGCTGGTTATTACTATAAATGGTGTCGAGCACCGATTCGCCGATGGCTATTATTTTCCTCATTGTATTACTGGTTACTTCTTGATGGTTGATGGCCGGAGCTCAGCTCCGGCACGGGGGACCCATTAGTATCGCGGGGGACCCCATTAATATTCTGTGCCTTTGGCCTTGCTGCCCAGGTAGCCGCCGTGGTGGCGCAGGGCATAGTCCTCGCGGGTGAAGCCTGTGGCACGCATGGTGTTGACCACCAGCACGTCGCCGATGACCGTCATCACTGTGGTCGAGGTGGTGGGGGTGAGTCCTAACGGGCAAACCTCTTGGGTATTGCCGGTCCACAGGCAGATGTCGGCCAGGTGTGCCAGCTTGCTGTCCTTGTTGCCGGTGATGACCACAATCTTGAGTTGAGGATAAAGGTTGTGTGCCAGATCGACAAGGGCACAGATCTCGTTGGTACGGCCCGAATTGGACAGCAACAGCAGCACGTCATGGGGTTGCACCACGCCCAAGTCACCGTGCTGGGCTTCGCTCGGGTGCAGGAAAATGGCAGGAATACCTGTCGAGGAGAAGGTGGTGGCAATGTTGTCGGCGATTTGGCCGCATTTGCCCATGCCCGAGGTGACGAGTTTGCCTCCCTCGTGCTTCACTTGCTCGACGATGAGCTTGACCGCCTCCTCATAGGCATCGGTGATGGGTATGCTTTGGACAGCCTTGCTCTCGGCCTCCAGAATATCATGCATTGACTGTTTGACGTCCATAATTGATAAAGATAGTATTGATTGTGCAAAGGTAGTGCAAGCCGAGGACAGAACAAAAAGAATTTATTCTTTTTTTATGTCGAGGCGCCGCCTACTTTCGAGGGCAACAGCCCTCAACGCTAGTGCAAGCCGAGGACAGAACAAAAAGAATTTATTCTTTTTTTATGTCGAGGCGCATGTGTATGGACCAAAAAAACGGTGATTTTACTTGAAAATGTCAAAAAAATGAGTAATTTTGCCTTTTACAGCAATTATAAATGAACACCTGGAACATAAATACTTAACAATCAAATAAATACAAAGATGAAAAAATTATTTTTACTTTTTGCGTTAATCTCCATTGCTCTCTCGGCAATGGCACAATTCGACCCGGAACCGAATGACGGGGAATTGTACTACTATGGTTTTCATCGCTCAAGTCATGGCGGTGCCGTCAATCCTGTAACCCACACTACGTATGTACAGCAGGCCGGACCTTTTGAGATTTTGTCGAACGTTCCGCTTGATTTCGGTGGTGATGCATGCGCAATAGGGATTAAGAACATCGTTTACGGATCGGAAGTAGAGTTGGGAGATTACTATGTGGAAGGCGGTTGGTGTGCCGGTCAGATTATGGTGCCTATACCACAAGTGATCGACACGGGTGCTAAAGGCGGTGGCAGAGCCGTGCTCACGTGGGGAACCGTCAGCTATGACGCGACAACAGGAGAGACCACGTTTGTCGTGGACAGTTCGGTAGAATATATTTTCTATAACATGGAAAATGACAGGATCATTATCGAGGGCTCAAGCGGTCCCGTTGTTGTTGAGGGACCAGACAATGTGTCGTACGAATCCACTGGACCTGCTATCATATGGATGGAAGAAGATGGTGAGGATTACGATTGGGCCGGATATTGCGAATGGTACACTGAAGTATGCATTGCCATGGATGAAGAGCCCGAGGGCGAGTCGAAGATCTACAAACGCACCAGCGACTGTATCCATTTCGGTGACGATGACAGCAAGTCCGTCTCGATCCATTATCCCACCGCCTACCCTGAGCGGATGGAAGATCAAGCCGAAATCGTATTCAGCAATGATGGCAAGACTGTTTACTTCAAGAACCCGCTCCAGTCGATGAACTATGACACCTGGATCATGGGCACGCTCAATGAAGACAAAACCCGCATCAAGGTTGTCCTGCCGCAGTTCCTGAATTTTGAGAATGGTGTTGACTTTGGTGTTCCCTTACAGAAGGGTGAAAGCAAGATGAACCAAGATAATATTTTTGAAGTCACAAGCGAAGAACTCTATTATGAGATCAGATACGCTATTGACGGAAATACGATTAAGCTGGTGGCAACTTGGGCCGACTTTACTGCCCCGTATCCCGATAATTTCGTGGCTGACGGCATTTGTGCCTATGATTCATACGAGGGCGTAGGAAATATCGAAGCCAATATTGTATATACCTTGGAATCGGATACTCCCGAACCTACCGAGAAGACCGAAGAACCTGTCATCAATGGTTATCCCATGGACAATGGTACAGCCTATTGTGTTGAAATCGTTCCGTCAGAGCCCAGTACTATCTACTACCGTGTACAGAAAGACAATGAGCCTTTCACCAACTGGACAACTTACGCCAATGATCTGATCTTCAACAATCGCGGTATTTATCTTGTCGAAGCCTATGCCAAGGCTGACGATAAACTTCCCAGTAATCATCTTTATCATGAGTTCGAAATTAGTCTGTCCACTGGTGTCGACGAAATGACCGCCGGCAAACAGATTGTGGAATCACGTTACTACAACGTGATGGGACAAGAGATTCAGCAGCCCGACGGTGTGACGATCATCGTTACTACTTATAGTGATGGTACGACTACCGCTACTAAGGTGATGAAGTAAACTTATTCCGCCGAAAAAATCAGTCGGCTATGGTTGTTCTGATACAGCCATAGCCGACAGTTTTTTTATTGATGGGTGTGGGGTTATTGGTTATTCTGTTCCTTCCATTGTTTATAGGCCTTGTTGATCTGCTGTTTTTCTTCTTTGGTGATCTGTTTGACACCGAAGGTGAAGCCCAGCTTCTTTTCAAAGTGATGCTTGGTGATGACGCCATCCTTCATCAGTACGAGGTCCTTAGGGGACTCCCTTAATTCAGAAGCCCTGCTGAACAGTGACGTCTCACTGTCCTGGTTCCAGTCGGCAAATGCCAGCAAAACATACTCGCCCGAAAAGCCCTGTGAAGCGGCAAATCCACCGTTATTCACAGTGGCGGTAAGGCAATGGTTGCCCATAAAGCTTTTGAGTTTACCTGTTGACAAGGCTTGCAGGTATTGTGTCAAGAGGATATTCTGCTTGAGGTAAATGACCTCCTTGCTGTCCTCTCCCTTGAGCGTGGCAAGGATGTCATGGGCCTTCTGGTAATACTCCAGGGACGACGAGAAATTATTCAGTTTATAATAGTTGTTGGCAATGCTCTGGTAGGTCTTGGCAGTGGCAGGGCTGTCATTTCCGTTGATCTGTTCCCGCAGGGCGGCACTCTTCAGCAGGTGTTCCAATGAGCGCTCACTTTCTCCACTGCTATAGAGCACCATACCCATATATTCATAGGAATCAGCCAGTCCCGCCTTGTCGTCGCTATGGGCCGTCTCTCTGGCCGACAATGCCTGGGAGAAACATTCCAGAGCATGGGCATAATCTTTTTGGGCATAATAGATCATTCCAATGTTCTCCAACGACTTGATGGTTGAAGGATGATTGTTGCCCAGCGAGTTCTGCTTGATGTCAAGAGATTTGTTATACCACTCGAGGGCCTTGCCAAAATCCCTCTGTCGTTCATAGACCAGGCCGATGTTATTACAGCAGATGGCCACATCAGGATGTTCGTTACCCAGCACTTTCTCGGTGATGGCCAACGCCCTGGTATAAGATTCCAGCGCCTTGTCATAATCAGCCAAACCCAGGTAGGCCATGCCAATGTTGTTGATATTCTCAGCGATAACAGGATGCCCCTCTCCCAACACCTGCTGACGGATGTCGAGTGCACGGTTGAAATACTCCAGTGCACGGGTATGGTCCCCCATGGCATTGTAAACCGATCCGATATTACTGTAGGAGTTGGCTACATCCGGATGGTTTGCATCCAGTTTGTTCTGTTGAATGGCCAAGGACTTGTCGTAACACTCCATCGCCTTATTCAATTCACCACGCGAGTAATGGAGCGCTCCCAGGTTGTTGTAGGATGTAGCAACGGTGATATCCTCTGTTCCCAACACTTTTTCCTCGATGGACAGGGCTTTGAGGTAGTGTTCCAGTGCCTTGGGGGCATCACCCTGTGTTTTCAGCAATAGGCCTAAGCTGTTGTGGGTCTTTGCAGTAACAACATTGTCGTCTCCCAGCGAATTCTCGCAGATAGAGAGCGCCTTGAGGTGATTGTCCATCGCCATGTCGTAATTGCCTTGTTCGCGGCAAACGCCACCAATGCGGTTATAGATTGAAGCGACAAACTCGTCATTTTCACCCTTCTGGTCGATGGCATGGGCAAGAGCCCGCTTGTAATAGCTGAGCGCCCTGGGGTAATCGGCCAGATATTCACGGACGAAGTCACCAGCTTCGGTCAGCCATGTGACATTGGTGGAATCAAGCTGGACGCGCTGCTCCAGGTAATAGGCCGCCGAGTCATTGTTGTGCTCCAGCTTGAATTTCTCATAGAAATGGTAACAGTCCTGGGCAATGTCATCCTTGGTAGCCTGGGTGCCGGCTTTGCTCTCTTCCAGCCGCTGTTGCCGTTCGGCAAGCTCGGCAGCCTCGGCCGCTTCGATGGCCTCGGCCTTGTGGACTGAGGCTATACGGTCCTTGATGTCACCTTTGGACCGTAGCAGCGAGTCGGCTTCGGCGAGTCGCCCTTCCAGGATGCAGTCGCTGATGCGCGTGTTGAACTCATCCATCAGGTCGTAATCGAGCTGGGAATAGTGCTCTGCCATCTCACCGATGAGTTTTTCGTTAGTCTCCTGTTGGGCATATAGTTGCTGGAGCGCCTTCTGATACTCTTCCCGGGTGAGTTTGTTCTGCTCTTTGAGATCCTCGATCTCGTCTTCACGTTGCTGCAGCTGGCGTTGCAGGGTGCGTCTTATCTTGCGTTCCGAGGCCAGTTTGTCATCTGTCAGCTGTTCGGGTGTTTCCAGGACAAGAATCAGCGGATTGGTGGAGAACACATACTGCTTGGTGAGCATCTCGGGGTCGGTGAGCACATATCCTTGCTTTTTCACGTTCTGGATATAGAACTTATTGGCGGGAATGGGAAACGAAAACACGCCGTTGGCCTGAGAGAGTACCGCAGTTCTTCCCTTGACCTGAACAGTGGCCCCGGCAATGCGTTTGCCCGGGATAACGGTTCCATCACTGCTTTTACGCCCCTTGGTCTTGACATAGCCCTGCTGGGTCTGGGATGCCGCGCCAAGCGCCAACAACACACTGAGTGATAGCCATAAAAACCTTTTCATAATCGTTTTCCTTTAAATCCAACGGTCCAATACTGCCGAAGGCTCTTTATCGCTTGATGGGCATTAAGAGCCTCGATCAAATCACAAAAGTAAATAAAAACTCCAAATCATTAGCGATAAAACAGTGCAATCACGCCAAAATGTGATAAATAACGCCTAAAGAGCGCCCGTTGATTCAGTTTTTGGCCTTCTGGGTCGAGTTTTGGAACAACATCCGCCGCCGAATGGTAAAAAATTGCTACTTTTGTGCCCATCTAAAAATGCACAGACGATGAACAAACAGCGACTTAAGGAAAAACTGGAGCAATTCAGGCAGTGGCAAGAACAGCCCTATGACTATACCTACTCCCCTGACAAGGTGGTGCACTGCAATAACTGCGGCCATGACTACAGGGGCAACTTCTGTCCCGTGTGCTCACAGAAGGCGGGCATGGGGCGCATCAGTTGGCGTAGCGTCCATCAGGGCATCATGGACATCTGGGGGCTGGGGACGCGCTCGCTGCTCTACTCCGTTTGGCAACTGCTGTTGCGGCCTGGCCACATCATCAGTGACTATATTGACGGCAAGCGCCAGGTGAGTTTCCCGCCGGTGAAGATGCTGTTCATCATTGCGGTGCTTTATTCCATGATTTATTACTGGTTCATCCCTTCGGTCCTGGGCATCAATGTGGAGTCTGAAATCTCCCCGGAGCAACAGGCCATATTGGGTGACTTTACCGAACAGTTAAAGGCCAATTACAGTTGGTTTGCACTAGTTATGGCGTTGCTCGCCGTCATACCCACGTGGATGATGTTCCGCTATTCGCCGCGCCACACTGCTCATTCTTTACCTGAGGGATTCTTTATCCAGATATTCCTTGCGGTGCTGATGATCGTGCTCAGTTTTCTGTTCATGCCGTTAGGCATGGTAGACATCATGATCTACTCCAGTGTCGTTTATCTCCTTTACGGGGTTTATTACATCATTGTGTATAAATACCTGTTCGGCTATTCGCTGTGGGGCACTTTGTGGCGCAGCGGATTCATCTTGACGACGGTCGTCCTCTTAATGACGGCAGGTATCTTTCTGGGCTCCAACCTCAATCAGGCTATCATCGAGGCCCAGATGAAAAAACAGATAAGCCAAGAGCAGATTCTTCAAGCCAAGGCATTCACCGTTGGAGGCCTATTGATTTTCACCTCGATGGTGATGGCGGTCGGCTATGTCATCAATTTGATTGCCACAAGGAAATTCCGCCGCGAGCGCAAGCGCAATCCAAAGACATAAACCCTATCATCTAAATATCTTCGCTCTTTCTTATCGGCGGATTATTCGGATTAAACGGATTTGGTTCAATTTCTCCGTGCAAAGCACGGATCGGTTATCACGTGTCGAAGGCGTGGCCTTCAAAGGCGACGATGGCGTCACGCCACACCTGCGGGATGGGGCTGGGCTGGTTGGTGTTGGGGTCGAGGTTGACCATCACGGTGGCGCAGGTGCATTTCAGCTCGCGCGTCTCGCTGTTGACCAGATGCTGCAACAGTGTCAGGCTTTTGTTGCCCAGGCGTGCGCATTGGGTGAGCACCTCGACGGGCTCGTTGAACAGCGTCGGCGCCAGGAAACTGCAGTTCACGTTAGCGATGATGACCGTGGGTCGGCGCCAGTCGATGTCGGCCTGCACGTTCAATCCTTTGAAGTATTGTGTCTTGCCTAGGTCAAAAAACTGGAAATAGACCGAGTTGTTGACGTGCCCCAGCGCATCGATGTCGTTGAAACGCAGCTGGAGTGGGGTTGAGCACTTGAAAGGATATTGAGCTTCGATAGCGTGGTTCATATTTTAGTTTAATGCTTAAAGTTTAAAGGTTAAAGACGGCATCCGCGTTCCTGGAATTCCTTATTTGAAGATGATTTCATGGATGATGTCGCGGCCCAGGGCCTCGTTGATGCGTTGGATGATGCTGGCGCGGATGAGCATGAGCTCGTTGGCCAGTGACGCTGACGACAGGCGCACGGTCATCACGCCGTCCCGCACGCTGCGGGAGATGGTGTATCGGTTGATGCCGTCGCCCACGATCTGGGGCCACAGGGCGCTGGCGCGGTGCTCGTCAAGGGCGACGTCAAGGTTTTCCTTCTTGAGCAGGTCGTTGATGATCTGCCCTACGTTCTTGGCCTCGGTGCGTTTCATGCCGTCTCACCTCCTTTCATGATAGTGACGTTGCCGTTTTCGACCTGCATCAGGCAGTGCCCGCCGCCATGACGGGCGACGATTTCGTCGAGGTGGGTGCGGTTGGTATCGGTGATGAAGATTTGGCCGAACCGGTTGCTCGACACGACATCGACAATGCGCTCGACGCGGCTAGCATCGAGACGGTCAAAGATATCGTCGAGCAGCAGGATGGGCACAGCGGCGTTGTTCGCCTTGAGGAAGTCGAACTGAGCGAACCTGAGGGCGATGGTGTAGGTCTTGCACTGCCCCTGGCTGCCCGTGCGGCGCATGGGATAGCCGTCCAACATCAGTTCCAGGTCGTCGCGGTGGATGCCGCGTGTGGTATGCCCGATGATGAGGTCACGCTCGCGAGTGGCCGCCAGGTGCTCCAGCATCGTGCCGTCGTTGAGGTGGCTCTTGTAGTGAAGGCTCACGGTCTCGTCATCACCTGCCACGGCCTTGTAGTAGTGCATGAAAATGGGCATGAACTGCTCTACCCACTGGCTGCGCCGCTGGTGAATCAAGGTGGCGTGCAGTGCCATGGCCTGTTCGACGGTCTCATAGAGGAGAGGGTCGCGCATTTCCTGCCTGATCATGGCGTTGCGCTGCTCGACGGCCTTGTTGTAGCGGATGAGGGCGTCGAGGTATTCGCTGTCGTTCTGCGAGATGATCAGGTCCATGAAACGTCGGCGTTCCTCACCGCTGCCGCGCACCAGGTCCCAGTCCATGGGCGACACCATGACAACGGGCAGCAGGCCGATGTGTTGGCTCAGCCGCTGGTATTCCTTGCCGTCGCGGCGCACGATCTTGCGCTTGCCGCGCTGCAGGGCGACGCTGACTTCCAGCGGCGTCTCGCAGCGGGTGTAACTGCCCTGGAGCATCATGTAGGGCTCGCCGTGACGGATGACGGCGCTATTCTCGCCCGTCGAGGCAAAGCTGCGGCACATGCTCAGGTAATAGATCGCGTCGAGTACGTTGGTCTTGCCCTGCCCGTTGTTGCCGATTAGGCAGTTCAACTTGGGCGAGAACTCCAAACGAGCCTCGGCGATGTTCTTGTAGTTGACTATGGTGGCCGTATTCAGTGTCATGATGTGCAAAGGTACTCTGTTTTCTTTAATTTTTGATGAAGTAAAGGGAATTATTTATTACCTTTGTCATTCTATGATGGAACTGGAAATACTATCTTTCATAAAGCCCTTGTTGGGGGTGGAGGCTTTCTCGACGACGCGGGGCGAGGTGGATAGGCGCAATGCCTATTCGGGAGTGAACCTGTGTGACTATGTGGGCGATGATGCCCTGCGGGTGCTCGACGTCAGGCTCACGCTGGCGATGCAGCTGGGCGTGGACCTTGACGACTTGGTCATGCCGAGGCAGACGCACTCGTGCCGTGTGGCCGTCATCGATGAGCGTTTCCGCGCGCTGGATATCGATAAACAGGAGGCTGCTCTTGAGGGTGTTGATGCGCTGGTGACATCGCTCAAAGGGGTTGTTATCGGGGTGAATACCGCCGATTGCGTGCCCATCGTGCTGGTTGACGGGCAAGCGGGTGTCATTGCCGTGGCTCATGCGGGATGGCGTGGCACTGTCGGGCGCATTGGAGAGGCTGTCGTGAAGGAAATGTGCCGTCAAGGCGCTATCGCCGACCATATCCAGGCTGCCTTGGGCCCCAGCATCTGCCAGGAGTGTTTTGAGGTGGGTGACGAGGTTGTCGAGGCCTTCAAGCAGGCTCATTTTAACCTCGATAACATCGTGACCCGTAATGCCGCGACGGGCAAAGCGCACATCGACCTGCGTGCCGCCAACCGTGCCGTGCTGGTTGCCGCTGGTGTGCCTGTGGGCAATATCGTCGAGTCGCAGCATTGTTCGCGCTGCGAGCACGACCGCTTTTTCTCAGCCCGCCGTCTGGGCATCAACAGCGGCCGCACTTTCACCGGAATTTACAGGAAATAACCTTAAAGCGTGAAATAGCAACGATGCCCACACCAATCAAGGTGCGGGCATCGTCGTTAATCATGTTGGAGTAAAGCCGGTTTACAGGGTGGCGTCGCTCTCCTGGAAGGTGGTAGCTTGACGCACGTCGCCGGTTTGGTAACCCTTCTTGAACCACTTCATGCGCTGGGCGCTGGTGCCGTGGGTGAAGGTTTCGGGCGAAGCGTATCCCTGGCCACGCTTCTGCAAGTAGTCGTCACCGATTTTCTGTGCGCAGTCGATGGCTTCCTGCAGGTCTCTGTCACTGATGGAACCGAACATCTGGCTCTCATAGTGTGCCCACACACCGGCATAGAAGTCAGCCATCAGCTCCAGACGAACGCTGTACTTGTTGGCATTGGTCTGGTTGGTGGCCTGCATGCGCTGGTGAGCTTTGTCCAAAGTACCCATCAGGTACTCAATGTGGTGGCCAACCTCATGGGCGATGACATAGGCCTTGGCAAGGCTGGAGTTGTCACCCTTCACGCCCAATTGACTGTCCATCGTCTGGAAAAATGACAGGTCGAGGTACACATTTTGGTCACCTGAGCAGTAGAAAGGACCCATTGCGGCCTGACCCTGTCCGCAAGCGGTTTGGGTACCACCACGGTATAAAACCAATGTGGGAGCAGGATACTCACCGATACCATACTCCTTGAATATCTGCGACCAGATATCTTCGGTGCTGGCCATTACCTGCCTGGAGAACTTATCAAGCTCTTGTTCCTCTTGGGTCATTTCCTGTGGTGCTACTGAACCACCTTCCTGCATACCCATCTGCAACACGTCTGTGATATTGCCACCCATCAGCAGGGTGATAAGTCCGGCAATAATCAGTCCGCCGATGCCACCTAAACCAACCTTGGTACCGGTGCTCATACCGCGGCGATCTTCAACATTTTCGCTTTCGCGTCTTCCTTCAAGTCTCATAGTGATAATGCTATTTTTAAGTTGTTAATATCCTTTGCAATAAAGTGCAAATTTAGTGTTTTTTTCAATATCCCATCACATTCTTGCGTTTTTTCTTCATTTTTTATTATTGTTTTGCAATCGTTTTCTGCTTCGGATTGCAAAAAACGGGCCAAACTACTAGGAAGATTGTCGGTTAATTTGTACCTTTGTGGTCAACCATTTAACCAAGAACTGACCGATTATGAGGAAGAAAAAGAATCTTGCGATTATCAACGACGACCCGTGGCTGGAACCGTATAGCGACGCCATCAACGGTCGCCATCAGGATGCTGTGAACAAGATAGCCGAGCTCACGGGAGGGACGGGCAACCTCGTGGAGTTTGCCAATGCCTACAATTATTATGGCCTTCACCGTTCAAGTGACGGCGGCTGGGTGTTCCGCGAATGGGCGCCCAATGCCACCGAAATCTACCTTATCGGGCAGTTCAACGACTGGCGTGAATGTGCCCCTTATAGGTTGAAGCGTCTGGAAGGCGGCAATTGGGAAATCAAATTGCCCAAGCGAGCCATGCACCATGGCGACCTTTACAAATTGCGCATTCACTGGCAGGGTGGGGAAGGCGAACGCATTCCGGCCTATGCCACGCGTGTGGTGCAGGACAATAAGACCTACATCTTCTCGGCCCAGGTATGGGCTCCCGAGGAGTCCTACGAGTTCAAGGTCAAGGATTTTGTCCCCAACACCAAGCCGTTGCTCATCTATGAGTGCCACATCGGCATGGCACAGAACCGCGAGGGTGTGGGCACCTACGAGGAGTTCCGCGTGAACGTGCTACCGCGCATTGTTGCCGACGGCTATAACGCCATCCAGATCATGGCCATCCAGGAGCACCCCTATTACGGCTCCTTTGGTTACCATGTTTCGAGTTTTTACGCCGCCTCGTCGCGTTTCGGCACTCCCGAGGAGTTGAAGCACCTCATCGACGATGCTCATGCCGCTGGCGTGGCCGTCATCATGGATATCGTCCATTCTCATGCGGTTAAGAACGAAGTCGAGGGTCTGGGCTGCTTCGACGGCACTGGCGATCTCTATTTCTACGGCGATGACAAGCGCGAGCACCCCGCATGGGACTCGTTGTGTTTTGACTACGGCAAGAATGCCGTGCTGAACTTTTTGCTATCCAACTGCAAGTTCTGGCTGGAGGACTATAAGTTTGACGGTTTCCGCTTCGATGGCGTGACCTCGATGCTCTACTACAGTCACGGATTGGGACAAGCCTTCGGCAGCTACGACGACTACTATAACGGTGGCGAGGATACCAACGCCATCATTTATCTGACCCTCGCCAACGTTCTCATCCATGACATCAACCCCAATGCCATCACCATCGCCGAGGAGATGAGCGGCATGCCGGGTCTGGCGCGCACCTTCAAGGACGGTGGCATCGGCTTTGATTACCGCATGGCAATGGGTATCCCCGACTACTGGATTAAGACCATCAAGGAGCGCAAAGACGAAGACTGGAAACCCACTTCCATATTCTGGGAACTGACCAACCGCCGTGCCGACGAGAAGACCGTTTCCTATGCCGAGAGCCACGATCAGGCTCTGGTGGGCGACAAGACCATCATTTTCCGACTCATCGACAAGGAGATGTACTGGCATATGATGACGGGCGACCATGACGGCACCGTGGACCGTGGTATGGCGCTACACAAGATGATACGCCTCGTGACGGCATCTCTCATCAATGGCGCCTACCTTAACTTCATGGGTAACGAGTGGGGACATCCCGAGTGGATCGATTTCCCCCGCGAGGGAAACGGCTGGAGCTACAAGTATGCCCGTCGTCAGTGGGATTTGGTGGACCGCGAGGACCTGAAGTACCAGTTCCTCAACAACTGGGACAACGACATGATACACCTCATCGGCGGCGTGAAGAATTTCCAACAGTTGCCGGTGCGCAAACTATGGGACAAGGACGATGATCAGGTGCTGGCATACATGCGCGGCAACCTCGTCTTCGTGTACAACTTCAGCCCCACCCAGTCGCATGTCGATTATCCCATGCTGGCACCCGAAGGCGAGTATGAGGGCGTGTTCGACAGCGACGATGCCCGCTATGGCGGATACGGCAACATCGACAGCAGTATCAGTCATTTGACCGAATATGACGGCCTGTATGCCGATGCCCATCTGGGATGGCTCAAGCTCTACTTGCCGGCCCGCAGTGCCCAGGTATTGCGCCTCAAGGCACCCAAGCCCCGCAAGACGAGTGCCAAAGCCAAGTCCACCCCAAAAAACAAGAAAAAACCTGCCAAATAAGGCAAGTATTATATTGTATCAAATTATTAATCAACCAATAGCATTATCATGATGAGCCAATTAAATCTTTCTATCAAGCGATTGGCGTTACTGCTTGTCGCTGTGCTGGGCATGACCACTGTGTCATGGGCCAGCGGTTTTGGCACACCGCAACTTTTCAATGAAACTGAAACAGGTGTTGCACCTCAATCCCATAGAGGTATGCTTCAAGGCAATAGACAGGCCTTGGAAGCCGCCGTTGTAGGCGATGTTGACCGTGACGGGTCAATGAACATCGCCGATGTCACCTCACTCATCGATGCCTTGCTCTCGGGTTACGTGGGCCCCCTCAACGGAGATGTGGATGGTGACGGCATCGTTTCAATCGCCGACGTGACTAACCTCATCGACCGACTGCTCACCGGCACGGTGGAGACGCGCCTCTCGACAGTCGAACTGGCTTTAACGTTAGGCGATATTTACCGCTCGATGCATACGGCAGGCTGGTCTACCCTTGTCAACACTCACCAGTGCTTCGGTATCAGTGCTTATAACCTGATGGCTGAGCTTATGGGTGAGGACTTCATTATGGGTGCCATGGGTTCGGGCTGGTTTTGGTATGATGCAGGCTATAACATGAAGACCCGTTACACCAGTGTTGGATTTCGCAGCTATGACTTGTGGATGGCTTACTATACCTGGATTGCTGAGGCCAACAGTATAATCGCCAAGAAAAACGAGATCACCGGTGATGCCGCCAAGGTGAACTACTACGTGGGGCAGGCCTATGCCATCCGCGCTTACAGTTACTTCATGCTGGCGCAGACGTTTGCCCGCACCTATAAGGGCCACGAGAGTGACCCCTGCGTGCCGATTTTCAACGGTACGGCTTTCGCTGGTTCGACAGGGCAACCCCGCTCAACTGTGACTCAGGTCTATGCCCAGATTAACTCGGACATCACCCAGGCCATCAACCTGTTGAACGGAACCACACAGTTGAAGCCCGATCATATCGGCTATGCCGTAGCTAAGGGTCTGCAAGCCCGAATAGCGCTTGTTAAAGAGGATTGGGCAACTGCCTACAGTGCGGCAGTCGCTGCTATCAATGCCAGCGGCAAGAGTATTCAAAACGTGTCCGATTTCATGGGCATGAATGATGTCACTGCCGGCAACGTGTTGTGGGGAGCTGACATCCCGACCCAAGAGAATGGTGAGTATGGCTCGTTATGGTCTCACATGCTCCCAGACGAGATTCATGCTTATGGGCTATCCGCTCCCAAACAGATCTCGAAATGGTTGTATAACAAGATGAGTGCGACCGATACCCGCCTCAATTGGTGGAAGCCTAATACGACGGGTGTTGGCTCGGATGCTTATATCCAAAATAAATTTGATGTTCTCCCCGGCACCGTATGGGATGGCGATTACATCTACATGCGTGTCGAGGAAATGTACCTCACCGCTGCCGAGGCCGCTTGCCGTCGCGGGCAGACGACGACTGCCAAGAACTACCTTAACCAGCTGATGGCGAAACGTGTTCCCGGTTACACCTGCAACAAGACGGGTACCTCATTAGGCGCTCTCACGACCGATGAAACCGGCTCTCTGCTGGAGGAAATCCTTATCCAGCGCCGTCTGGAGCTGTGGGGCGAGGACGGCCGCATCTACACCATCCGCCGCCTGCGTCAAGGCTTTGAGCGTACTACCGATAATGGATGGCCCTTGTCATTGACGGGCGGACACGCATGGAATGATCCTGAATGCTATGCATGGGTGCTGACGATACCCCAAAGCGAGTTTGACGGCAACAGCAACATGGATGAGGTGGTGGACCAGAATCCGTTGGGCGACTATTCTGCCAATGGTCAGAACGTGACATTTGAGACGGCCTCGATGAGTGTGAATACAGTGCAGTATGATCAATCGATCCCTGTGAAATTAAAGCGCACCAACACCAATGGCAGTTACATTATACGGCTGAAAGTGGTCGAGAGTGATATTGTCACCAGTAAGACGGTCACGGCGACGTTTGCCGATGGCTCGAATGAAGTTCAGGCCCTGGTGCCCTTCGATGGCATGGACCTGGGGACCAATTACTATTGCGTGCTGCAACTCTCACCGATTGATGTGACCGGATCGTCAAGCCAGATTACACAGACTCGTATCGATGTGGTTTGCGTCAACGGTGACCCCACAGGGCAGAAGATCTCATTTGAATCAGCGACAATGGATGTGGAAGCGGAAAGACAGAGTATGAGCATCTCTATACCGTTGACGCGTGCCATTACCACAGGTGATTACCGAGCTACCGTCTCTAAGGTGGAAGGCGATGAGCAAATGATGCTCTATAGTGAAGCGGTCATCTTTCAGAACGGACAAAACAGCGCTACTGCCTCCTTGTGGGTAAAGGACATGGAAAAAGGCAAGACCTATACGTGCAAACTCCGGCTTTCGGATGCCGATGCGGCAACTGGCGGCCAAATTACAACCATGGTCGTTACGGTCACGCGCTCAACTGCCGACTGGGTTTATTTGGGCATTTGCGTGTATGATATAGGCATGTTTGGCAGTAATTCTTACTACATGACAGTCCAGAGGGACGGAACTACCAACAGATACCGGATGCTGAATTTTGCAGAAGAAGGATATAATATCGTTTTCACTATTGATGACAGCAATAAGGTTTACATTGAATCTCAACCGAGCTTTGATTATTCCCAATATGGCACCTGCTATATGATGGGCTTTGCCAATGCCGATGATACGGGCTATGCGGGGAATTATGATCCCAACACCAAGAAAGCTGAATTGGAGGTGCGTTACTATTACCCTGGTATAGGGGCTTACCCGACCAGTTCTGATGTGTTGACGATGCCGTAACCTGTCAAAAGGGCCTGAAGATAAACGGGTGGCCCTGGAATTCGCTCCAGGGCCACCCGTTATTTTGTGGAAACCGGGTTAGCTGCAATGGCGGTTATCTGATAACCTTGATGACACTGCGGGTGCCGTCGGTATAGCGAGTAACCACGATGTTAACGCCGTCAAAGGGCTTGTCGCTCGACATGCCGGCAAGGTTATACCAGGTGCGGCCGAGTACTTGCTTATCGACCGCAAGCTGGTCGCTGCTGGTCTGCGAGGATGCGGTGAAACTGAGCACGGGAGCCATGGCGAGCGAGAGGGGGTCGTCGGTGTTCTGGTACCAAGTGCCGGTCTCGAGGTATTCGTAGCCTTCCTCATCATAGACGAAGTGATAGCCGGTGCACTTTTCGCCCACGTTGCGACGGCACAACAGCATGGCGATATCATCATTCATATCGTTGGGGAAGGGACCGATGACAGCAAAGAACTCGGTACCGGCAGGGATTATCACGGGATCGTCAAAGACAAACTCGGTTGCATTGACCGTGGTCGGGTCATAGGCCAGATCGCCAGCCTTGACGCTCGTGACACCCAGCACTTGGGCGGGCATGCCATCGTAATCGGCAGTCATGATTTTCATCACGATATCGGCATCGGTCGAGGCTGCTGTGGTCTTGCCGAAATAGACATTCACCTGCTTGATTTGAGCATCGGTGACAGGGGCGTCAAAGTGCTCGGCAAACTCGCCTATACCCAGCCAGTTAGTGCCTGCATAGTTGCCATACCAACCCATCTCAATCATCGTCAGGTCGCCGTTCTCTTCGGGGGCAATGTTCCAGATTTCCTGTTCGCCTCCAGCCTGGATGGCTGTGTTCACATATTCATCGACACTCGACCCCACTTCGTTAGCCACCTCGAGCTTCAGGCCATAGGTACCCTCTTGGAGATAGGTCACAGTGGGTGTCTGGAGGTCGCTGGTGGTGATGTCGGTACCCTCAAAGGTCCACAACCACGAGGTGGGGTTGCCGGTAGAGGCATCCTTGAAGGTCAAGGGCACTTGGATGGGAACAAACATCATAACCCAGGGCGAGTAGTAGGCACCGTCGGGCAGGCCGACATGGGCAACAGGAGCCTCGGCGTGAACAATGACATAGGCATCGCGTGACTTGGTGTCGGTAGCGGTTCCGTCACCCACGGTGAGGGTCACGGCATAGGTGCCGGCTTGGTTGTAGGTCACCACGGGGTTCTGCTCGGTGCTGGTAGCAGGTTCGCCGCCCTCAAAGGTCCAGTTCCAAGAGGTGACGTTGCCAGTGGAGAGGTCCCTGAAGTGAACACACTCCCCCTCGTTGATGTTGATGACGGCGTCGTCTCCGTCATTGGCCTGCAGGATCCTGAAGCCGTCGATGGCCTCGTCCTCGCCATAGTCGCCCTGGTAAACAAATGAGAACTGCACCTGCTTGCCTGCAAAGGCGGCAAGGTCAACAGTAAACCGTTCCCAGCTGGGTCCTTCATAGCCGGTATCCTGAGCCCATTGGAACTGGTCGATGAGTAGGGTGGACGAGCCGTCAACAGTGGCAAAGAGTTTCCATGCGCCATATACCAGGTAGATGCCACTGGCATAGCAGTAGAACTCAAGCGTGCTGTTAGGCCTGATCTCGATGGCAGGGGAAGTGGCAGTCTCATTTTGGTTACTGGCATAGTTGAGAATCATCGAGGCCGTGCTGGTCGGGTCGATGATCTGGAACGATGGCTCGCGGTTCCCTAGTTTCCAGGTGCTGCTGCTGGTGGACTCATAGGTCCAGCTTGCAAACTCATCGGCTGTGTCCCAGCCCATCTGATAATAGGGCACCGAGGCCTCGTCGGCAGCGAATGATGCTGACAGGGGCTGTCCCCACGCGCTGAATACAGCCATAGCTGCAAACAACGTAACAAATGTAATCTTTCTCATAAGCGGTGAATTTAAGGGTTAATAAATTGAATACGCAAAGATAATAAAAAACATCGGTTTTCACGCCTGGATGGTAAAAAAGTCAAGGCCGTGCTTATCTTTAATGGCAAAAAAAGCGGACACCCCATGAATCGGGATGTCCACCATTTATTATGTCGCGATCAGGGCCTCATGCCTATCGGCAAAATACAAGTTCCCGTCACTACAAGGCTAAACGGAATCCTAAGTATTGTTCACAGCCTATTTGAGAACAAGACCACCTTGCGCTTACACGGCTGTTTGTAACATTGGTGAGATAAAAGCCGCCACGGTGAGCCCGTTGAGAGCCGGTCTCGGGACCTTGCGGATTGATAGACGGTGATTGATTGTAATAGTAGTTGTCAAAATGGTCATTACACCATTCGGCAGCGTTTCCCGTCATGTCATACACTCCCAACTCGTTGGGCAGCAAGGTGGCCACTTGATGAAGATGATCGTCTGAGTTTTCAGCATACCAAGCTACCTCATTAATGCTGTTGCTGCCAGGGAAGGTGTAACCCAATGATTTGTTTCCGCCGCGCGCCGCATACTCCCATTCAGCCTCGGTCAGCAGACGGAAATTCATGCCTGTCATCTCGTTAAGTTTCGTAAGGAACTCCTGCACAGCCTCCCAATTCACGAACACTATGGGATATTGCGGTTTCTTGTTTACGTCGAGAATTTCAGTCGGAAGTTCACCCATCACCGCCTCCCACAATGCCTGGGTCACCTCGGTCTCGCCTATGGCATACGATGACAAGGAGACTTGATGGATAGGTTTCTCAAAAGCCGAATACGTTCCACCCATCCAGAAGGTGCCGCCCTCGACAGCAATCATCTTGAAGGACACGTTGTTGACAGTGAACGTCTGGGTTATTGGCGCGCCTGACCATGTGCCGGTCAGCAGGTAATCGATCAAGTCAGTCACATCACTGATGTTCACATTACCATCCAGATTTACATCACCGCGATTCTTCCAATCAGAAACATCTGACCAATGACTGGTCAATAAGAAATCAATCAAGTCGGTCACGTCACTGATATTCACGTTGCTGTCCACGTTTACATCACCAAGCCGTACGGCCTCGGCATTCGTCGGCATCCAAAACATGGCAATAAGGCACAAAAAGAGAAACAATTTCTTCATAATAATTCAAGTTTAATAATTAATGTATAATATAGTTGTGATAGGCAATTCAGGGGCATGTTTCCATGATTTTTATGAAAGACTATTCTTCTACTTTGCAAATGTATGAAAACAACGGTTTGACGGACTCTTAAAAATGGAAAAATGACTCCCAAAGCATTTTTTGAGAGTCGTTTTTTTAGTTTTGGGCTGACGACAATGTCGTGGCCTAAGGGGGATGGTCTTGCTGAGGAAAAGCAGCTATTATGTGAACGTGTCAGGCTGTGGTTTGTTTCCAGTCTTTTGGGGTGGCACCGGTGGCAGCCTTGAAGATGCGGTAGAATGATGATTCGCTGGAAAAGCCCGCAGACATCCACACATCGGTAATCGTGATATCAGGGTTGCTGCGGAGCAGTTCTTGGGCATGGGCCACACGATAGGCGTTCACAAACTGGCGGAAGGTGCCCCGATGTGCGTTGATGCAATCTGAAATGGCGCGACGATTGGTTCCTATCATGCCTGCGATATCTGCCACCTTTAAGTTGGGGTTCAAGTAAAGCTGTTTCTCTTCCACCGCTTGGCAGATGCGGTTCATCAGGTCGCTGTCTCCCTCACTGTCTAATAGAACTTCTTTGCCTTCTTTTTGAGCGGCAGGAGAGGTCCATGCTCCTTCACGGCGGTTTCTCTTGTGATGTATAAGCAGTAAAAGCAATGCAATGATTATGAATGCCGCCAGCATACCGATGAACCATCCCCGCAAGGGAAAACCCGTGCCCGCTGCCGCATCCTGCGGATTGACGTGGAGCAGCCATGTGGCGGCAGTAGGATGGAAATTGCTGTTCGTCGGATTTCCGCCTGCCAACATCAGGTTTCCGTCATCGGTGAGAAGGGGGGTGATATCGAAATCATCCAGCACGTCGGTGTAGCCCAGCGTCAGATGGGCGGGGGTGACAGCGTAGTCAATGGTGATGATATATAATCGGGATGTAGATTGCGCTGAAGCGTAGGCGTTAGGATCAATCCCAAGGATATATGCACGTTGGCGTTGCCTGTCAGCGAGGATATAATAGTAATACTTGATCTCACCCCAGTCACAATTCATCGGAATGGGTACATCGGTGGGTAACAACTGGAACGCCTCACCTGTGGTGCGCGCAATGGCGATTTGCCCCTGGTTGTTCTCGACCATCAACAGGTAAGAATAGTTGTCTTTTGCTTCATCTCCGATAAAGGCTGCCTGGGAGGGTATGAACAAGTCACCTAAAACTAACCTCCATTGTTCAAGTAAAGGGATATGCAAGGGATCTCCATGCAGTCGGTCGGCCACGGGACGGGTGATCAGTCCACCCACGGTATCGCGGCTGTTCAGGATGATGGCATTGTCCCTTGCCGTGCGCAGGATGAAAGGACAAGAGCGCCCGACACTCACTCCCTTGACAGGCGAGAAACTCTTCTTGCCGTCAAACATCTCGATAGCATCGGCATGATGCCAGTTGCCTGAAATGACCGCTCTGCCGCTGTCGAGCGCAAGGGCCGCTGACATCGCCCGCTTGGTGTCGAGACTGGCAAAGCCCTCGGAGGAGTGCGTCAACGGGTCATAGATTTCGGCCATAAAGGTCTGTCCGATGCCTAACTCTTTCTCGTGGCCACCAGCGATGAGCACTTTACCTGTCGACAGTTCCACGGCGCAGCCGTCGTCATGGCTGTAGGCCAGTTGCACCAAGTGCCATGCTCCATTCTTGTAATACTCGGCAGTGGGCGTGGGCACGAAGTGGGTAGTATGTCCCCCAATCACCGTGGGTTCTCCGTTTACACACAGTGTCATGTGTCCGCTGCGTGGGATATTCAAGTCGGGCAGACGCTCGGCCTTGATTTTCACAACAGGACACTCCGCCGCCTCATTGATGCGCTGCTGTGCCACCGCTGGCAGCAGTGTCAGGAGAAGATATGATATGGCAACTAGGAGCCTTTTCATTATAAGGGAATAATTAATGTGGATTCTTCACTCCTTCGGCGGGACGGGTTGCCACAGGTAGAGTTTGTCGCTGGGGCGTATCTTCTTGGGGACGGCGATGGAGAAATGCTCGCCTTTGACGGTCTTTTCCACGGGTTTGAGATCGACACGTATCTCCTCGACGGTCAGGGGGATGGCGCCCGTGGTGGGGCCGATGATCCATGCTTCGTCGCCCACGTGCAGCTCGCCGGCCTCCATGAGGAACTCGGCGACACCCAACTTGCTGTAGTAGCGTATGCCCTTGGCAACGTATTTCTTGACACGCGTGGCGCTGGAGCCGTATTTGGCCGACCATTCGCCCAATCGCTGCCCCATGTAGTAGCCGTCCCAAAAACCGCGGTTAAAGACTTTGGCCAGCCGTTCGGTCCACTCGTTGATGCGCTCCTCGGTGTAGGTGCCGTCGCAGATGGCCTGCAGTGCCTCGTCATAGCAGCCTGCAACGGTGCGCACATATTCCGGCCCGCGCGCACGGCCCTCGATCTTGAACACCGTCACACCGGCATCCACCATCTTGTTGAGGAAGTGGATGGTTTTGAGGTCTTTGGGCGACATGATGTATTTGTTCTCGATGGCCAGTTCGTCGCCGTTCTCGCGATCGGTGACGATGTAGCCGCGGCGGCAGATCTGGCGGCAGGCACCGCGGTTGGCGCTGGTGTTCTCCTGGTGCAGGCTCATATAGCACTTGCCGCTCACCGCCATGCACAGGGCCCCATGGC
Source organism: Muribaculaceae bacterium (assembly GCA_017557425.1). Lineage (GTDB taxonomy): Bacteria > Bacteroidota > Bacteroidia > Bacteroidales > Muribaculaceae > Sodaliphilus. Next base: position 261,096 of record JAFYYU010000007.1, read on the forward strand.
AGAACATCTCCAGCCCGACGCGGTTGCCATGAGGGCCACGAATGTCATTTTCCTCGATGAAATGGGCGATTTTTGTCACCTGCTCCAGGTTCAGCTCACGTGCCAGCACCATGACGTCGGCCCACTGGCTGTAGTAGCGCACGGCCTCGCTGTTGCTCACGTTGACCTGGGTGGAGATGTGTACCTCCACGCCGATGCTGCGGGCAAACAGGATGGTCGCCATATCGCTGGCGATGATGGCGCTCACCTGGGCATCACGGGCAGCGGTGACAATCTGGCGCATGTAGTCCATGTCCTCGTCATAGACGATGGTGTTCACTGTCAGGTAACTCTTCATGCCGTGCTCGTGGCACCATTGTGCTATGGTGCGCAGGTCGTCGAGCGTGAAGTTGACGCTCGAGCGGGAGCGCATGTTCAGCCCCTCGATGCCAAAGTAGATGGCATCGGCACCTCCCTGATGGGCGGCATACAGCGATTCCCAAGAGCCCACAGGGGCCATAATCTCAAAATCAGACCGTTTCATATATTTCAGTTTCTTTAGAGGCGTTCCAGCCAGTGTGAGAAAAAGACGTCGTTGACCGAATAGGTTGTTTCCTTGACGCTGATGTCGTCGTTGAGCAGACCCTTATCGCACAGGGCATCGGCTAGTCGCTGGGATGTTGACGCAGAGCCTAATTTGTGTCGGCTCAGGAAACCGGCAGCGGTGATTTGGCTCACCGTCCCCTCCTTGGCCACAGCGATGAGATAACTCCATTGCTTGACGGTCAGCATCTGCCTGTATTGCAGGTAGATGGCCTCGCCTTGTTGCATGAGCTGCTCGCAGGCTGCCTTGACCTCACTGATGCCGATGTGATGCTCTCCGTCAGCAAAAATTGTGTGGCACAGTTGCTGAGTGTAATAAGTGTGCCGACGCGTCCAGTCGAGAATAAAGTCGATAGCTTCGACATCAATGTCGCGGTCGTACTCGTTAAATAGCCGTTGTATGAATGACGAATAGGACTCGGCGCTGATTTTCCCGAGTGACACAAATGATGTGCTTGAATAGAATGGCTTTTTCTCGTTGTTAAAAATGTCGGCCATCAGGTGTTTCTTGCTGCCGCAATAGATGAATGTCAGGTTGCTTGTCTGTTGGATGTAGGTGCGCAGCAGTGCCTCCATGTTCTTCTCGGGATAGTCGCGAATCTGTTGGAACTCATCGATGGCAATGATGATAGGAACTTCCTGACTGTCAAGGAACTCAAGCAGGCCTCTCAAGGTGTACTCCTTTTCATGTGGACTTTGATAGGCTATCATCAATTGGGGCTCGCCCGTGATGTTGTCAAACGTCAGTTGCGGTCTCATCGTCTTGATGAATGTCATCAGTTTCTCGCCGATGGTGGTCTTGGGCTTGAATGACTTCATGGTTGCCTCAGCGAGAAGTTTGATGAAGTCGTCAATATTGCGTGACGAGAAGATGTCGAGGTAGATGGTGTGGATGTCGGGATGCACAGTGGCAATCTCATCAAATAACCTCAGTATCAGCCCCGTTTTACCCATACGACGCTGGGAAATCAATGTCATGTCGGTGTGGTTAATACTGTTGCGAAGCATTAACTGCAACTCGTTTTCGCGGTCGCAAAAGAGTTCACGCGACTTGTAGGTATTGATAATAAATGGATTGTTCATCTTTCAATCGCTTTTGTTTTCTAGCCGCAAAAATACAACACATTTTTGATTCCGCAAAATGTGTAACACAAAATGTGTAATTATATTTTATTGAACTTGAAAACTTATGACTATCAACGTTCTTTCTTGCCGGTGAGGATGCCCTTGATGTCGTAGAGTTTGTTGAGGGCTTCCATGGGCGTGAGGTTGTTGATGTCGATAGTCAGGATTTCGTCGCGGATTTGGCTCAATACGGGGTCGTCGAGCTGGAAGATGGACAGCTGGTAGCCCGAGCGGCTGCTGGCCACGTCGCCCAGGTCCTTGGTGATGGCATTGTCGCTGCGGTTGTTGGTCTCGAGCTGCTTGAGCACCTCATTGGCGCGACTGACAATCGATGGCGGCATGCCTGCGAGCTTGGCGACATGGATACCGAAGCTGTGCTCGCTGCCTCCCTTGACCAACTGCCTGACAAAGACCACCTTGCCGTTGATTTCCTTGACGCTGACGTTGTAGTTGACAATGCGCTTGAAGGATTTCTCCATCTCGTTCAGTTCGTGGTAATGAGTGGCGAAAAGCGTCTTGGGACGTGTAGCGTGCTCATGGATGTGCTCGACGATGCTCCATGCGATGGAGATGCCGTCGTAGGTGCTCGTGCCGCGGCCCAACTCGTCGAACAGAATAAGGCTGCGCTGGCTCATGTTGTTGAGGATAGAGGCGGCCTCGGTCATCTCGACCATGAAGGTGGACTCACCCAGCGAGATGTTGTCGCTGGCACCCACGCGGGTGAAAATCTTGTCCACCACGCCGATACGGGCCTGCTCGGCAGGAACGAAACTGCCCATCTGAGCCATGAGGGTAATGAGCGCCGTCTGCCGCAGCAATGCCGATTTACCCGCCATGTTGGGGCCGGTAATGATGATGATCTGCTGCTCGTCGTTGCTCAGGCGGATGCTGTTGGGCACATAGGTCTCGCCAGGCGGCAACTGGCACTCGATGACGGGGTGACGGCCCATGGCGATGTCGATGTCTAGGCTGTCGTCCAGCACGGGGCGGTTGTAGCGGTTTTCCATTGCCACGCGCGTCAAGGCGTTGAGGCAGTCAAGTTGGGCAATGATGGCGCTGTCGTTCTGGATGGCAGGGATATACTCGGTTACGGCACTTACCAGCTCATTGAACAGACGGGTCTCGATGATAAGGATTTTCTCCTCAGCACCCAGGATTTTCTCTTCATACTCCTTGAGTTCCTGGGTCACATAACGCTCGGCGTTGACCAGCGTCTGTTTGCGTATCCATTCCTCTGGCACCTTGTCCTTGTGGGTGTTGCGTACCTCGATGTAGTAGCCAAACACGTTGTTGTAGGCAATCTTCAGGCTGGGGATGCCCGTCTGCTCACTCAGCGAGCGCTGCATGGCCACCAGGTAGTCCTTGCCGCTGCTGGAAATGTCGCGCAGTTCGTCAAGTTGCTCGTCCACGCCACGGCAGATGACATTGCCCCTGTTGGTCTGGTTGGGGGCATCGGGGTTGATTTCGCGCTCGATGCGGTTGCGGATCAGGGTGCAGGGGTTCAGTTGCTCGCCCAGGCTGTTCAGCACATCGCACGCCGCCTGTTGGCAGTATTGCTTGATGGGCTCGATGGCCTGCAGGGCGCTCTTGAGCTGGACCAGTTCGCGAGGGGTGATGCGCCCCACGGCGGCCTTTGACGTCAGGCGTTCGAGGTCCCCGATGAGTTCCAGGCGTTCCTTAATCAGTTCGCGTCCCTCGGGGTCCCGCATGAAATGCTCCACCACGTCGAGTCGGCGGTTGATGGCCTTCACATCCTGCAGCGGGAACAGTACCCAGCGGCGCATCATGCGCCCGCCCATCGGCGAGATGGTGCGGTCGATGACGTCGAGCAGCGACTTGCCGTCGTCACTCATGGGCGCTACCAGTTCCAGGTTGCGGATGGTGAATTTGTCCAGGCGCACATAGCGCTCCACCTCGATGCGTGACAGGTGGGTGATGTGCCCCAGCTGGGTGTGTTGGGTGATGTCCAGGTAGTGCAGGATGGCGCCGCTGGCAATGATGGCATTGTCCATGGCTGTGATGCCGAAGCCCTTGAGGCTGCGGGTCTCAAAATGCTTCAACAGGCGGTCGTTGGCCGCTTCGAAGGTGAAAACCCAATCCTCGAGCTCAAACGTCAGGTAGCGTGACGAGAAGGTGGCTGCAAACCGCTGGCGGTTGCTGCGCTCGATGAGCACCTCTTTGGGTGAAAAATTGACGAGCAGTTTGTCCACATATTCCTCGTTGCCCTCGGCGGTGAGGAATTCGCCCGTACTGATGTCGAGGAAGGCCACGCCCATCGTCTTCTTGCCGAAGTGCACCGCTGCCAGGAAGTTGTTCTCCTTGCGGTCGAGCATCGTTCCGCCCACGACCACGCCAGGCGTCACCAGTTCGGTAATGCCGCGTTTGACGAGTTTCTTAGTCAGCTTGGGATCCTCCAGCTGGTCGCAGATGGCGACGCGCTTGCCGGCGCGCACGAGTTTGGGCAGATAGGTATCCAAGGCATGATGGGGGAAGCCCGCCATCTCGGTTGCAGCGGCAGCGCCGTTGCTGCGCCTCGTGAGCGTGATGCCCAGGATCTCGCTGGCGGTTACCGCATCCTGCAGGTAGGTCTCATAGAAATCTCCCACACGGAACAACAGTATCGCATCGGGATGTTTGGACTTCATCTCGACAAACTGCTTCATCATTGGCGTATTCAGCGGATCCTTTCCCATTTTTCGGGCATGAATTGGTTTTAACATGCAAAGTTAGCAAATTTCCATCAACCAGCCACCTCGTGTCGCCAATATTTTCCCCCAAGCCCGCGGCTTTTTGCTGGTGTGGGAATTTTGATGTAATTTTGCACATTCAAGCAAGTGAAAGAGAACGGATTCATGGCTATTGACAAGCGCAAATGGTATGTGGTATGGCAGGGGACCGAGCCTGGTGTCTGCGACTCTTGGGCGGAGTGCGAACTGCGCGTCAAGGGCTTTCCCGGCGCGCGTTACAAGGCATTCGACACCCAGCAGGAGGCCATCGAGGCGTTCCGTAACGACCCTGGCGAGATGGAGATACTCAGAGCCATCGCGCGCGGGCCACATGAAGTGGTCAACTATGAGGCGATACCTGGAATCGTGCGCGACAGCATTGCCGTTGACGGCGCTTGCTCGGGTAACCCGGGCCTGATGGAGTACCGCGGCGTGGACGTGCCCACGGGCGTTGAACTGTTCCGTCAAGGGCCTTTCCCCGATGCGACTAACAACATCGGCGAATTCTTGGCCATCGTTCATGCTCTGGCCCTGTTTGCCAACCAGGGCAACGACCACACGGCCATCTACAGCGACAGCAAGACGGCTCTGGCATGGATCAGGGCGCGCCAGTGCCGCACCAAGTTGGCCCGTACCGATGCCAATGCCCGCTTGTTTGAAATAGTAGGACGTGCCGAGCGTTGGTTGGCGACTCACACCTGGAGCAACGCGCTGCTCAAGTGGAACACTGCCGAATGGGGCGAGATACCTGCCGACTTTGGCCGCAAATGAAGAGAAAGATGTCAGAGAAACGGATCATGAAATATCGTGACGAGCTGGACAAGAGCTACGGTGTCGCTGGCATGGCGCTAGGCTTGTCGGTGTTTGATGCCGATGAGCTCTTTACCGCCGTCAGCCTCGACGGCGACGGGCCAGGCTGTATCCAGTTCACACCCGAATTCTATTTTGCCGGTAACCCCAGGCTTTCGCCCCGCGGCGCTTGGCAGTACATCCTGGGGCACTACCGCATCACGGTGGGATTGGCCGTCGCCAATGCCCTGTGCCGCCGCATGGTGCTGGACAACGAGCGCGTGGACGACAAGCTCAGGGATGACTTGTTCAATGCCGCCTATGAGGACGGTAAAGACTTTTGCCAGCTGGAGCGAGACGAGGTGGAGCCCATCTTTGACGAGGCGTTCGAGAACATGACCCGTCTGTTTTCCAATTCGCAGGTCCGCAAGGCGATGGACTCCTTTGTTGAAGCCTTGCAGCGTCGCCGCACCTTGTCCCACATCGACGTTAATGACATCCTGCAGCAGCTGAATCTGATTTGATTCCCTTTATATTATAAATAATGTGTAAACACAACGACTAACGACAAGAAATATGCAGACCGTACTTTTCCATTCAACGATATATGGACCCATCCACAGCCGCAGGCTGGGAATGTCCCTCGGCATCAACCTCATGCCCAACGACGGCAAAATCTGTTCCTTTGACTGCCTGTATTGTGAAGCCGGCTTCAATGCACAGGGGCCCGGCAAGGACGGCGTGCCCACCAGGGAGGCTGTGAAGAAGCAGCTTAAGCGCAAGTTCGAGGAAATGAAGGCCGAAGGACAGACACTCGATGTCATCACCTTCTCGGGCAACGGGGAACCCACCTTGCATCCCGAGTTCAAAAAGGTGGTGGAGGACGTGATGCGCCTGCGCACCCAATATTTCCCCAACGCCAAGGTGTCGGTACTCAGCAATTCGACCATGGCAGGCAAGCCGGCAGTTGCCGAGGCCCTGCTCAAAGTGGACAACAATATCCTGAAGCTCGACAGCGCCATGCCGCATACCTTCAGGGTGCTTAACCGCCCCGTGTCGCCCAACTGTCTGCCCGATGGTGTCATTGCCGACCTCAAGCAATTCAAGGGGCAATGTGTGGTGCAGACCATCATGGTGCGCGGCGAATATGACGGAGTGCCCTTCGACAACACCACCGACGAGGAACTTGACGCCCTCTTGAGCGCCTATCTCGAAATCGGGCCGCGCGAGGTGATGCTGTACAGCATCGACCGCAAGACCCCCGCCGAAAACCTCGAAAAGGTATCCAAGGAGGAACTTGAAAAGATCGCGCAGCGGTTCCGTGACGCGGGAATCAAGGTGCAGGTCAACGCTTGAAGCGCCAGACACATCACGCAAGCATAAAAAACAGTCCAAAGATGATGGCTTCCAGTAGGTAATTCATCTAAATAGGGCTGTTTTTACTATTTAGTTCTTAACTAAGGTTAAATTTCAAACTTTTTCATCGGAATATTTGGTCAGTTTCCGGTGCGGTTGTAATTTTGCAACGCTTTTGCGGCTCACAATATGATAAATTGCGTGAGCGATTTTTTTGACGCCTTTTCCGGGCGGTCTGGTGTGCCAAGAAAGC
>JAFYYU010000008.1 GCA_017557425.1 Muribaculaceae bacterium
ACGTTGGCGGTACCGCCACGCTGTTCAGGACCGTAAGAGGGGAGCCAGCAAACCTCCTTGTCTTCCATCAGACCAGAGTAGGCAAGAATCTTACCCATTGACAATACACCCTGTCCGCCGAAACCGGCAATAACTATTTCATTAATCATAGTGTCTTCTAAATTTTAGCGTTGAATACCATCTTTCAAGTCCTTCAAGTCACCCAGGGGATACTTGGCGAACATATTCTCTTCCATCCACTTGTTGGCCTTCTCGGGAGTGAGTTTCCAACCGGTGTTGCAGGCGCTGACGATCTCGACAACCGATGTGCCCTTGCAGTTGATGCTGTTCTCGAATGCCTTCTTCAGCGCGGCTTTTGCCTTGCGTACGTTGGCGGGCGTGTGAACGCTCTGACGGGTCACGTAGCAGGTACCGTCGAGTTGAGCCAGCAGCGGGGTGATGGCCAGGGGATAACCATTGAGGTCCGGACGGCGGCCGTAGGGGCAGGTAGCGGTCTTCTGGCCCAGCAGGGTCGTGGGAGCCATCTGTCCACCGGTCATGCCGTAGATAGCGTTGTTGATGAAGATGATGACGATGTTCTCGCCACGGTTGCAAGCGTGAATCGACTCGCAGGTACCGATAGCCGAGAAGTCACCGTCGCCCTGATAGGTGAATACCAGGTTCTCGGGCCACAGGCGCTTTACAGCGGTAGCCAGTGCGGTGGCACGGCCGTGGGGAGCCTCTTCCCAGTCAACGTCAATGTAGTTGTAGGCAAATACGGCGCAACCTACGGGTGAAACGCCGACGGTCTTTTCGGCAACGCCCATCTCCTCAATGACCTGTGCAACGAGTTTGTGAACAACGCCATGGGAGCAACCCGGGCAATAGTGCATGTGGACCCTATTCAATAATTTAGGTTCTGAATAGACCTTATTCTCAGGTTTAATGATATCGTTAAGTTCCATTGCGATCTTACTTATTAATGAGTTTCTCTTTCAGTACGTTCAACAACTCGTCGGGGGTGGGCACGTTGCCGCCGAAACGGCCATAGTGCTCAACCGGCATCTTGCATTCAACGGCAAGCTTCACATCCTCGACCATCTGGCCGGCGTTGAGCTCAACGCACAGGATGCCCTTGACGTTCTTGGCGGCCTCGCGCAGCTGCTTCTCGGGGAAGGGCCACAGAGTGATAGGACGGAACATGCCCACCTTGATACCCTCGGCGCGGGCCAGCTCCATCGTCTTCATGGCGACGCGGGCGGTAGTACCGAAGGCGGTGATCAGGTAGTCGCAGTCCTCGGTGTCAATGAGCTCGCAACGGGTCTCGTTCTTCTCGATCTCGCGATAGCAAGCCTGGAAGCGCCAGTTGTTCTCCTCCATCTTGTCGTCGTCGAGCTCGAGGCTGGTAACGACATTGCTGGGACGCATGCCCTTGCGGCCATTCACGGCCCACGGGCACTGCTCGCGGATCTCATCGTCGGTGCGGCGCGGACGCTGCTCGGGGAGCACGACCTTCTCCATGAGCTGACCGATAGTACCATCGGCCAGGATCATCGACACGCAACGATACTTGAAAGCCAGGTCAAAGCCCAGGGCAACCATATCGGCCATCTCCTGGACACTGCTGGGAGCGAGCACGATCATGTGGTAGTCACCGTGGCCGCCACCCTTGCAAGCCTGGAAGTAGTCGGCCTGCGAGGCATGGATGGTTCCCAGACCGGGGCCACCGCGCTGCACGTTGATCAACAGAGCGGGCACCTCGCTGGCAGCGAGATAGGACACACCCTCCTGCATGAGGCTGAAGCCGGGGCTGGAGGTGGAAGTGCAGACAGCCTTGCCGGTCATGGCACCGCCATAGACCATGTTGATGGCAGCGACCTCGCTCTCGGCCTGCAGCACGACCATACCAGTAGTTTCCCAAGGCATTTCTTCCTCGAGTTTCTCAAGCACCTCACTCTGCGGAGTGATCGGGTATCCGAAATATCCGTCGGCGCCATAGCGGATCATGGCCATGGCGAGGGCTTCGTTACCCTTCATCAATGTTACTTTATCGTTCATATTGTTCGACAGTAATTTAAATGGTTAGTCACTATTAATTCTCGGCTGCACGATACACCTCGATGCAGGCATCGGGGCAAACGAGAGCACAACTCTGGCAACCGATACAAGCCTCAGGTTGCTCCATATACGCGAAGTGATATCCGCGGTCATTCACCTCTTTTTCTTTGAGGTTCAGCACATTGCATGGGCATGCCACAACACACAGGCGGCATCCCTTGCACCGTTCCGTATTTACTACTACGGCTCCATGAAATTTTGCCATAAAAGAAATAGTTTAAAGGTTATAAATTATAAGTTCGTTTAAGTACCCACAAAAATACTCCTTTTTGGGGACATGGCAAGCAAAAATGCATGATTATTTACCAACAAATGGTGATTTTTTTGAGAAATCCCTGCAGGGCTAATGCCAGCACTGGGAATAACAACCAAAATTCCATGCCCCACGCTAAGGCGCCAAGCCGCTAAAAACTAAAAATCATGACGCAAAATCCGTTTATAGCGAGCCAAAACTCAACTTTTTTTCAAGTTTTGGCTTGCTATGAACAGAAAATCAGGAATCATTTGTTGAATGTACAAACAAAATAAACAAGTCAAACTCCGTTGTCAATCAAATCATTGTGTTGGTCTATTATGGGCGAGTGCAAGCGCCTCATGAACATAATTTTGGGAAATAGAGGACTTTGTTGTATCTTTGCAAAAATGTGTACAAACAAGCAAGGGTTTGTATGAAAACAACATTTTGGCAAACTCTCCTTTATTCATTTCAAAAATTTTTTAGTCTATATTATGGCAATCATTGAGCAATGTAACCAGTGTGGGCGGAGTTTGGGTAGTTGCCCATATTTTATCCAAGAGGAAGTTAATCCATGTCAAAACTATCTTAAGCCGATTGATAATAGTGGCTTTTTTAGTCATTTTTTGAGCCCGAGAGGAAGAATTGGACGCATTCAATATTTAGTAACCACATTAGTCGCAATAGTTTTCTGTGTAGTTCTCTACTTTATTATCAGTGCACTTGTTGGGCCATCGGCATTTCAGAACAATGCAGAACTTATTCTTCTATTTTGTTTGATTCCTACTGTGGCCCTAATTATTTTGGCCGGAATAAAGCGGTGCCATGATTTTGGTGAGGATTGGCAGTTCGCTATGACTGGATTCATCCACATGTATTGCAAAGATGGCGATGAAGGAGTGAATGCTTTTGGCACAGAGCCACTTAAACCATATGAAGAACAAATTGTTTGGCAACAGGAGACATAGCACAGGCACATGATTTGTCTTCTCCCATCATTCGCGGTTGAAGTACTTATACCAAAATTGTGAAGCTTAAGGCGAATACCAGTGACTCAAGAACAATCACCGAAATCTATGAGAAGATGAGTATATGGCGAAAAATCGGTATCTATTTGTAAACTTTCAGATACTCCGGAGAGTCTAAAGAGTGAGAACGATAACCAATTAATTTGAGGCGTTATGAAACTGGATGATTTATACAACCTGAGCCGAGATGAATGCTTCGAGAGAATTAAGGGAGAAAGTCTGTCACAAGCAAAGAGGGGACTCTGCATCGGTGCTTTGATTCTGATAATATTCTTATTTGGCTTGTATGTTTGGCACGATTTTGAACCGAGTCTTGTTCCCATCTGCGACTTTTCTGTTGGATGTCTTGCTGCTGCCTGCATAGCCGTTAACAATCTCCTGTTTCTCCACAGGCTGGATAGCCTTAGCACTCCAGAACTGTTGTTGCATCAGTATAAAAAGAGGTTTAATAATGATCGAAAGGCAATATGCTTTGCTTTGATTGGAGGGTTGATTTTCAATATTCGGCTGTGGGAAGATATCATCAATTTCAACTGGGGTTGGTTGGTGATTGAATTGACGCTTTTTGGCGTTTTGATAGTAGGGTTGATATACGCCTATTTTAAGGAATATGATGATACTGCCTTAAATGGAGTTCTGACTCGGCGCGACGAGGAGATTATCGGTAGATTGGAAGACCTTGTTGAGAAAAAATAACATCGTCTTCTCAAGGCATACGCGTTTGAGAAAGTCTGGACGAGTACCAACGCCTCATGAACCATGAGTAGCAGAAAAGAAATTGAAAATGAGTGTTTAGAGCTAAAAATTCGCTACCTTTGCAAGCAGCAGAATGATTTATCTTGAAGTTATGTCTGATAATGAAAAAGTAAAAAAAGAGAGAAGAAAGATGATTATCTTTAAGTCTTGCTTTATTGGCTTTTTGATAGTATGCTGCCTCTGTGTTATTTTGTACATTTTACTCGCTATCGCTTTGGGCGGCTTATAAGAAGATGGTTCAAGTGTTTTAGAGATTCCAACTTTTCAAGGCACAAACGGTTGATTTACCTTTGCGGCAAATCAACCGCTATTTTTTATGATATTCACCATCAAAGGACCCGCATGATTCAGATTACGTGGATACAATGATAATTAAGATTTATAGTTGGGAGTGAGTGTTTACATGGTGTTGAATGGGCGGTAAAAACTGATAAAAAACCATAAAATGGGTTGCGTTTATACTATAAGGAACACCTGGTTCGTTATTATAGGGTAACAAGTCAAAAGCAGATTACTAATAAGCACTTTGATTTATCCTATCAAATAGTTTTATGAAGAAGATTCTTTTGTTAATGGCCATTGCACTGCCTATTGTATTCATCTTATCATGTAGTGACGATAAAGATAAAGACGAACCAGTGACTCCTGATAATCATGAGTACGTGGATTTGGGCCTGCCCAGCGGCACGCTGTGGGCAACGTGCAACGTCGGTGCCACCACTCCCGAGGACTTGGGCGACTACTTCGCCTGGGGAGAGACTGCTCCCAAGGCGATATATGAAATGGATAACTACAAGTGGTATGACAGTACCAGCGACAAGTTGACGAAATATTGCACCGATGACAACTATGGCGCCGTTGACTATAAGACCGAGTTGCTTCCTGAGGACGATGCCGCCTACGTGAACTGGGGGCCATCGTGGCGTATGCCCACTCTGGAACAACAGCAAGAACTGATTGAAAGGTGCACATGGCAGTGGGTTGAGAGAGACGGCGTTTACGGTCGATTAGTTACTGGCCCCAACGGAAACACCTTATTCTTGCCTGCTGCGGACTATCGTGGCGACCATTCCCCCGACAACGCACGCTCCTGCGGCGCATATTGGTCGCGCACCCTCGAATCCGGCTACCCGTCCGGCCTTTACTTCCTCAACTTTGATTGGGAGAGTGTTTATTTGTTCTCCCATATCCGCAGCCACGGGTTTACGGTGCGTCCAGTGCGTGTCTCAAAGAAATAGCGCTCTTACTACCCATCGACGAGGAAGCACGCAACCTGATGCGTGATGCCGACCAACTTATCAAGGCATACGCGGTTGACTTACCACAAAGGTAAATCAACCGTTTTTATCACCTCAAACATTCATGAATAATTCGTGGACATTCATGGACATTCATGTAAAAAATCACTGGGCATTTCATACTCAGTTTTTAGTGCAATAGATATGTCTTGTGCAAGAAATGTTGTAACTTTGGCGCTATAATCAATGACGAAAGAATGAAACAGTTGATCAATATAAAGTTTTCTTTTGTGCTAAAGAATTTATTCATAGCATTGTGTTTTTTGCTGCTTTGGTCATGTGGGCATAAAAGCACTAAATTCGATGACAGTGGCTTGTTTATTTTGGCAGAAGATACTATATTCGGTGGTATATCCTATGAAGATCGCATCCGACCAGTTTTTGAAGGCTATGGGTCAGATGAGGCAAGAGGTCTGGTGCCAGATAAAGAGACAGCCATTAAGATAGCCGAGAGTATCTGGTATCCAATTTTTGGCTCCCAAATATATAACGAACAGCCGTTTGAGGCTGTTCTGGAAGGGGATTCTGTCTGGTTTGTCCATGTTAATTTGCCACCAGATAAGCGAGGCGGTTGTGCTGAAATAAGAATCCGAAAAAAGGATTCTTCTATCATATCTGTCGCTCATCAAAAATAATTTATGTTGTAGTTTAGCCATAACCAATGGAAAAGACTGAAAAGAGCATACGCAACTTAGGGACCTATTTCTTGGTAATGGGATTCATCTGTGCCTGCCTACCTCCGATGTATTCAGGTTTTCGCATAGTTGTGACTCTTTGTGTCATTCTGATGTGTGCTCCACGATTAATGTACAACATCAAGAAGTGGGCGAGTGTGCTGCTCATGATTAGTGCCATCTTGACGACATTGGCACTGCTGTTTATTGACGGATTTCTAATCCTGTTAACCCGTTCCTTCGGGCAAATGGATTTTTTAAGTGCCATCATTTTAAGTATTATCACAGTCACGGCGTTGTTGAACTTTTACCTGTGTTACAAACTTTACAAGTTGCTTTTCAAGACTCAATAGATGGACACCATGTGGAGAATAGGGGAACGCTTATTGCGACGGGGAACATTGGCTCTATAAATGAAAGAATAATGAAACAGTTGATCAATATAAAGTTTTGTTTTATGCTAAAGAATGTGGTTTTTGTATTGTGTTTTTTGCTGCTTTGGTCATGTGGGCATAAAAGCAATATTAAATACCATGAAAGTGGCTTGTATGTTTTGGTAGAAGATGGGGATTATATAAACCTTGAACCTCGCACGCAACCAGTTATTGAAGGCTATGGGATAGACGAGGCATATCGAAGAGGTATGGTGCCAGATAAAGAGACAGCCATTAAGATAGCCGAGAGTATCTGGTATCCAATTTATGGCTCCCATATATATACAGAACTGCCATTTGAGGCTGACCTGGAAGGGGATTCCGTCTGGACTGTCCATGGTACTTTTCCACATGGAGAAGGTTGGGTAGGCGGTTGTGCTAAAATAAGAATCCAAAAAAAGGATGCCTCTATCATATATGTCATTCATGAACTTTAATTATTGATTATTGAAAAAACACATCAAAGGGCAAGCCGCCCTCAAGAATTGCTCGTCTATATTATAGGCATAAATCAGGCGACGGGACCAAGGTGAGGTCTCGCCGCCTATATTTACGGGGGCTCGCAATTAAGCCCTAAAAGGGATTCTTATTTCTTGTAGGCGTCGATGATGTTGTCGATGTTGTCGTCGATGCGCATGCGGTAGAACGAGCGCCATACGAAGTAGATAGCGACAATCACGAAGATGATGCCTACCCAGGGAGCAAACTCACGGAAGTTCTCGCTGATAGCCATCTCCATCGCCAGCAGACCGAACAGGGTGGTGAACTTGATGATGGGGTTCAGCGAAACGGATGAGGTGTCCTTGAAGGGATCGCCCACGGTGTCACCGACAACCGATGCGTCGTGCAGGTCGGTGCCCTTGAGGTCAAGATCCACCTCAACGACCTTCTTGCTGTTGTCCCAGCTACCACCGGCATTGGCCATGAATACAGCCTGGAACAGACCGAAGAGGGCAATCGAAATCAGGTAGGAGACGAAGAGCGAAACGGCATTGTTGCCGCCCACGCTACCAGGCGATGCCAAGCAGGCGAAGCCCAGCGCGAAGAAGAAGATGGCCAGGAAGATGTTGAACATACCCTTCTGGGCATACTGTGTGCAGATCTTAACGACCTCGACCGAGGACTTGGTGTCAGCCTTCTTGGGCGCGTTGGGATCGAGCTTGATGTGGTCCTTGATGAAGGCAACGGCGCGGTTGGCGCCCACGGTAACGGCCTGGGTCGAAGCACCGGTGAACCAGTAGATAACACAGCCACCCAGCAGGAAGCCGATGATGGTGTAAGGATTCAACAGGTTCAACAGGCTGGCGGGATCCACTCCGAGGGTCTTCTGAATCACAAGGATGATGGAGAAAATCATCGTGGTAGCGCCCACAACGGCGGTACCGATGAGCACGGGCTTGGCAGTAGCCTTGAAGGTGTTGCCTGCGCCGTCGTTCTCCTCCAGGTAGTGTTTGGACTTCTCCCAGTCGGGCTTGAAGCCGAAGTCACGCTCGATTTCCTCGTCCTTGTTGGGCACTTCCTCGATGAGGGAGAGCTCATAGACGCTCTGGGCGTTGTCGGTCACGGGGCCGTAGCTGTCCACAGCGATGGTCACGGGACCCATACCCAGCATACCGAAGGCCACGAGGCCGAAGGCAAAGACGGCGGGATAGGACATCAGGGCCTCAGGGATGTCGATGGAGAAGGCATAGCCCACGAACATGAGCAGCACGAAGGCCAAACCCGTCCAGAAGCCCGAGAAGTTACCGGCCACGAAACCGCTGAGGATGTTCAGCGAAGCGCCGCCGTGGTGTGAAGCCTTAACGACCTCCATGACATGGCCGCTCTTGGGCGAAGTGAAAATCTTGGTAATCTCGGGGATGAGGGCGGCACCCAGCGTACCCATCGAGATGATGCTGGCCAACTGCCACCACAGGTTGGGCTGCCCGGCGATATTGCCCAACTGCAGATAGGAAACGACGTAAGTAACGGCGATACTCAGCACGCTGGCGAACCACACGAGCGAGGTCAGCGGTTTCTCGAAATCCAGGCTGTCCTTCCCGGCATATTTGGCCTTGCAGAAAGCCTTGTTGACCCAGTAGGCCACGATGCTGGTAATCACCATGAGGATACGCATCGAGAAGATCCACACGAGCAGGTTCTTCTGCATCTCGGGATCCTTGACGGCGAGCAGGATGAACGATACCAGAGCCACACCCGTCACGCCATAGGTCTCAAAGCCGTCGGCCGTGGGACCGACACTGTCACCGGCGTTGTCGCCCGTGCAGTCGGCAATCACACCGGGGTTGCGGGGATCGTCCTCACCGATCTTGAAGACCACCTTCATCAAGTCACTGCCGATGTCGGCAATCTTGGTAAAGATACCTCCGGCGATACGCAGCGCACTGGCACCGAGGCTCTCACCGATGGCGAAGCCGATGAGGCATACACCAGCCAAGGTCTCGGGGACAAACAACAGGATGACCAGCATGATGATGAGCTCAACGCACACCAGCATCACACCGATGCTCATACCCGCGTTCAAGGGGATGTTGAGCAGGCGCAGCGGGTCGCGGCGCAACGAGGCGAACGCCATGCGGGCGTTAGCGTAGGTGTTCATGCGGATACCGTAGGCTGCCACGGCATAGGAGCCGAGCATACCGATTACGGTGGACAGCAGGATAATGAGCACCTCACCCACCGACATCTGGCTCAAACCACCAAAGTAGAATGCCACCACCACGCCGATGAAAACGAACAGGATGGCGAGGAAACGGCCCTGCTGCTTGAGGTAAGTCGAACAGGTCTTGTAAATCACCTCACCAATCTCGCGCATGGCAGGATGCACAGGCAGGCTCTTGGTCTTCAAGAAATGATAGACGCCAAAGCACATTCCCAAGATGCAAACCAGGAATCCCCAATGCAGGAAACTGAGGTCATGCAGCGACTGCGGCATCACCAGGTCGGCTTCGCTGGCGCTCAACCCCAGCGAGGAGGCCAATGCCAACAACAGAATAAAGGATTTCTTCATAGATGTTTTGAATTTTACTTGCGTTTATGTTGAATTGTTAATGTTGTCAGTAAAGGTTTTCAGGTCATTTTTCTTGAAAACGTGTGCAAAGATACTACCATTTTTTTAAGTAGGTGTACAAATATTGAGAAATTAACACCCGTCGCGCGAAAAAAATCTGTTTCACGACGCTAAAAGGGCTAAAATGATGGCAAAAGAAGCGCGTTTTAGCGGTTTTCGGTGACAAAATGACGAGGGTTTCGGCAAATTGCTGTCATTTTCCCAGGTTACGATTTATAACTAAGCAGGGCTTATTCAAACACATAATTAAGGAAATCATGCAAAGGTTTGAGAGGTTGTAAGTCGCATGCCACCCGCTCAACCCAGTCACCGCAGTCAAAATAACGCTCATCGACATGCATGACCATGAGATACTCCTTCATTTTCAGGTATTGGGCGAGCGGATGGTCCTTGGGATAGCCCTTGGGCATGGATTTCAGGCTTTGGGACATCCACTGGTAGCGGGAGGTGATATCGGGATGATTGACGATGGCCAGGAACTCCTCGGGTTCGGCATCGATAAGTCCGCGCAGCTGGTCCAGAATGGGTTTTTCTGGCCACCAGATGCCACCGCACAGCATCAGTTCGTCAACACCGATGTGCACATAGTAGCCCGACTGCACCGTGTGGCGCCCGCCGCGGCCGATGACACCCGAGAAATAGGTCTTATACGGGCTCTTGTCGTGGGAGAAGCGGATGTCACGGTAGATGCGGTACACGCAATCCTTGACTGCGAGGCCGCGCACATCAGGGAAAAATTCGGCGATGAGCGCGATGAGGCGTTCCATATCCTGCTCCCAGGGTGCACGCAGGGCGTCATATTCGCCTTTGTGCGCCTTGAACCATGTGCGGTCGTTATTGACAACCAACTGTCGCAGGAAAGTGAGAATGTCAGAAATATTGCTGGCAGATTTCATCGTTATCTTGGATTTATATGCCGCAAAGATAATCACTTAAGGCCAAATCAGCAAACATTTTATGGCTCTGTTTTGGGGCCATCTGCCAAAAGACAATTACTTACAAAAAACAGCGGTTTATTGAAAAACATTGATTTTTATTTGCAGGAATGGCGACAAACTATTATCTTTGTGGCGCTGTTAAATCTAATTTATTAGAATACATCTTATTAAATACAATAACCTTAATAAACATTAATTACTACTTAAACTTAATGCTTATGAAGAAATTTTTATTTTTTCTGTCTGCCATAATTATGGCAATGTCATTGTCGGCTGCACCTGTCGATCAGTTTACAGCCGCTAGAAAAGCACAGAGTTTCTTAACCAATGAGCTGTATGCAGGTAAAATCATGTCACCTGCAGCAGTCACACCTGTGCTGCTCAAGGCAGAGATGGGCATTTCAAAGCTTAACCAGCCCGTCTATTACATCTACAACACCGCCACTACATTCATCGTAGTTGCCGGTGATGACCGCGCTGTTGACATCCTCATGGTGGGCGACCGTCCCCTGAGAGACGTGAACAACCTGCCCGGTGGTATGCAGGACATGCTCGGACAGTACAAGGACCAGATCATGTTCCTCCAGGAGCACCCGGGCCTGCGTCCTACGAGCGTAGAAGAGCCCTCTGCACCGATGCTCAATGCTACCACCTATGGCCCGCTGCTGACTTGCAACTGGGACCAGGAAGCACCCTACTACAACCAGTGTAAGTTCAGCAACTATCAGTGTCTGACTGGCTGCCCCGCAACATCGGCTTCGATGGTGTTCTACTTCTGGAAGTATCCCACTGGTGAAACGGGTGTTGTACCCGGCTACAAGTCAACCATCAGTATATCGAACTACAGCTCGAAGAGCTATACCCACTCGGCACTGCCCTCGACCACATTTGACTGGGCCAACATGCTTGACAGCTACACCGGCAGCTACACTACCGCCCAGGGTACTGCTGTTGCCACGTTGATGCACTATGTAGGACAGGCCGAGCGCATGGGCTATGGTGTTAACGGTAGTGGTGTGAGTGTGGACAGCGTCTGCAACATCCGTGACGCGTTCCTCCGTTTTGGCTATGACTCAAGCACCACCCGCTTCGTGAAGAAGACCAGCGCCTACAGCGGTGGCAGCACGCTCTACAGTGACTCACAATGGGCTTCCATGATTCAAGAGGAGATGGCCGCAGGCCGTCCCATCGTCTTCTGTGCCGTTAGCTCCAGTGCTGGTGGCCACGCCTTCAACGTTGACGGTTACAACAGCAGCACCAACAAGTACCACATCAACTTCGGTTGGAGTGGCGAGGGTAACGCTTGGTGCGCACTGAACTCCTTCGGCTACAGCAGCTACAACTTCAACGTTTATCAGCAGATGGTAATCGGTATCCAGCCGCCCAGCGGCAGCTCCGCTACTCCCACGCTGACCGTTAGCCCCACCTCGCTGTCATTCAGCGCTACTGCAGGTGAGACCGTGAGCAAGACCTTCACCGTTACCGGTACCAACCTCACCGGCAATGTAACCCTGACCAAGACCGATGCAAACGGTGTTTATACCATTTCGCCCTCGACCATCACTGCCAGCGCTGCAGCCAGCGGTGCCACCGTTACCGTGACCTACAAGCCCACTGCAGCCGGCACCCACACGGGCAGCATCGCCATTGCCAGCAGCGGTGCAACGAGCAAGACCGTTTCGCTCTCGGGTACTGCAAGTGCAGCCGCCCTCACGACCTATACTCCCGTGATGAGCGCCGCCAACAGCAGCTACATCACCACGTCGAGCTTCCGCGCCGACTGGACCGACCAGACCGCAAGCGCTAACGTATCGAGCTACACCCTCCAAGTGAACGGCCAGGGTTCGACCCCGTCGAACGAGGTTACTCTGCTGGGTACCATCAACGGCAGCAACTACACCGGCAGCTACACCAACATCACGCTGACTGCTCCTTGGGGCGGCTCCAACGTGAGGGGTGGTAACAACGCTGTTTACACCAAGAACTCGTCGGGTACCGGTAACATCACGTTCACTGTACCCTCGGGTTACACCAATGCCACCTTCAGCGTACAGATCACGACTGTATCCGGCACCTATGGCACGGGTAACATCACCGTGAAGTCGGCCAGCACATCAGCACTGGGCCACACCTTCTCAAAGGGCGAGACCTACACCTGGATTGTAACTGCCAGCTCAGGCGACAAGATCACCATCTACTCGACCGACAGCAGCTACTCACCCGATATGTCGCTGATTAAGGTATATGCAGGCAACATCAACCTCAATGCCAGCGAGACCGGCGACGCCAATGCCCGTACCATCACCGGCATCACCAACAAGTATTACACCGTTAGCAACCTGACGGCAGGTGCCACCTATACTTATAAGGTAAAGGCCCTCTACACCGATGGTACTTCTAGTGCTTGGAGTAATGAGCAGAGCGTTACCCTCAACGAGGAGCAGCAGACCGCTACCCCGACCCTGACGGTAACTCCCACCAGCCTGAGCATGAGTGCTAAGGTAGGTGCCACCAAGACCGCTACCTTCAAGGTAACTGGTGCCGACCTGACCGGCAACGTAACGCTCAGCCTGAGCGGTGCCAGCGTCTTCAGCATCTCGACGACCAGCATCACGGCAGCCAATGCCGCTAACGGCGTGAACGTGACTGTGACTTATGCTCCCACTGCTTATGGCACGCAGACGGCTACCGTAACTGTTGCCAGCTCGGGTGCTACCAGCAAGACCGTTGCCCTGACCGGTAACGCTACCCTGGACAAGGCAGATCCCGTCCTGAATGCTGCCACCAACATCAGCAGCACCGGCTTCACGGCTAATTGGACCCACGATGTTGATGCATCGAGCGTATCGAGCTACTCGTTGTATGCTACACGCACCGCCGTGCCCGACGATGATGAGCCCACCGGCTCCACCCTGCTTGGCAGCCTCGACGGCAGCAACTACACCGGCAGCTACGCCAGCATCACGCTGACCTCGCCTTGGGGCGGTTCTAACGTGAAGGCAGGTAATGGAGCTATCTACACCAAGAACTCTACATCATGGTGGGGCTCTTCTTCGACCCGCGGCTACATTACTTACACGATTCCTTCGGGCTACAGCAATGCCACCTTCACTGTCCAGATCACTACCGCCAGCACCAGCTACGGCAGTGGTAACATCACAGTGATGTCGACCAAGACTTCGGCTGTTGGTCATAGCTTCTCAAAGGGCGAAACCTACACTTGGACGGTAACCGGTAGCGCCGGCGACGTGATCAAGCTCTACTCGACCGACAGTAGCTACTCGCCCGACATGACAATGATCGCCATCTATGCAGGCACGTTGAACCTCAACGCTAGTGTCAGCGGCGACCAGGCCGAGTTTGTAGTCACCGACATCGATGCCGGCACAACGGGCATCACCCTGAGCAACCTCACTGAGGGTGCCACCTACTCCTACTACCTTGTTGCCAACTATGTTGACGGCACCACCGCAACCAGCAACACTCAGGAGGTAACCCTTGTCACCGTTAACTTGGGCAACAATACCGCCATCAACGCTATCGCCGCTGACGTCGACGAGGTTGAGTCGGTAACCTACGTTAACATGTCCGGTGTTCAGAGCAAGCAGCCTTGGGATGGCGTTAACATTGTGGTTACCCGTTACAAGAACGGCACGATGAAGAGCACCAAGGTTCGTTATTAAGAACTATGCGTTAGTATTCCAATATACTAATAATCAAACGCTTTAATAAGGGCGGCGCCGGTGTTGGCGCCGCCCTTATTGTTTTTTAAACCAAAAATAATACCATTACGAAGCACTAAAACCAAGAAAACTTTTGGAGTTTTAAAAGTTTTCTCTAATTTTGCACCCCAAATAGAATTACTAAGCTAACCCAATGGATACAAGAGAACGTATTGTGAACGAATGCAGCCAGATGCTCATGAGCGTGGGGCCTACATCCATGACCATGGACGACGTAGCACGCGCCTGCGGCATCTCTAAGCGTACACTTTATGAGACATTCCCTGACAAGCGCACACTCATCGGCGAGTGTATCCACCATGAACACGAGCTCAAGAATGCGGCGCTGAAAGAGATTTTCAATACATCGTCGAACTGCTTCGAGGCGATGTACAGGGTGTATCAGCGCGCACGCAAGATGTATGAGGCGACATCAGTGGCCTTTTTCAACGATATCAAGCGCCTGTACCCCGATATTTTTGAAAAACATATCGAAAACGAGAAGACCGTGATCAACGGTATCGCATCGGTACTGCGCCAAGCCCAGGACGAAGGCTTGGTCATCAAGCGCATCAATCCCGAGATTGCCGCCTACCTGTTCTCCCAGTCCCTGCGTGCACTGCATGAGAACTCCAACGGCGCCAAATACGGCTTCAAAGATGAGGACATGTTTGACCATGTATTCATCAGCTTCCTGCGCGGCGTGGCAACCATCAAGGGCATCGAGATGATTGAGTATCTCGAACAACAACAGCAAAATCAATAAAACTACACGATACAATGTTCAACAAGAAGTTTTTCTACATTATTCTATTAATGTTAACAGGCGGTGCCTTGAGTGCCCAAGCACAGCTGGCATTGTCGCTCGACGAGTGCGTGCGCATCGCATTGAACGAGAATCCCACCATCAAGGTGCAGGAGATGGAGATTACCCGAGTGGACTACAGCCGCAAGGAGGTGTTGGGACAGTTGTTCCCCACCATCAACCTGGCAGGCCAGTACACCCGCAACCTGTCGCTGCAGACGATGTACATGGACACCGATGCCGGTACCATGGCCATCAAGATGGGTAGCGACAACAACCACAGCGGCGGTTTCAACGCCTCGATTCCCCTGGTAGTCCCCCAGCTGTGGAAATCCATCAAATTGAGTGAAAACCAGATTCTGCAGAATGTGGAGGCGGCACGCGCCAACAAGCTGTCGCTGGTGAATCAAGTGGAAAAAACCTATTATGCCCTGCTACTCGCCCAAGATAGCAAACGCGTCATCGAAGAGAATCACGCCACTGCGAAGTTGAATGCCGACATTTTCCAAAAGAAATATGAACTGGGTGCCGCGTCAGAGTATGACGTGCTTCGCGCCAACGTCGCCGTGAGCAATCTCGAGCCATCGATTCTCGAGGCCGAGAACTCCATCAATGCCCTGATGCTCCAGTTAAAGGTGCTCATGGGCATGGACGTACGCAACGAAATCGTACCGAGCCAGGAACTGAGCGACTTCAGGGGCGAGATGTATGAGCGGGTGCTGAGCAACACCCTGGGCAGCGACACCACGCTGGCCAACAACACCAGCCTCAAGGCATTGGATCTGCAGACCGACTACCTGAAGAAAGTGCTCGATGTGCAGAAGATGGCCTGGTACCCCACCTTGACCGGTAGTGCCAGCTTGATGTGGCACTCGATGAACAACGGCAGCCCCTTGAGCGGTTTCCGCTGGAGCCGCGCGTCCAATGTGGGCCTGACCGTCGCTTTCCCCATTTTCCAGGGCGGACAGCGCTACTACAAGCAGAAACAGGCCGAAATCGCCGTTGAGGAGATGAAGTGGCAACGTGAGAACCTGGAGCGCAGCCTGCACATGCAGGTCGCCACCCAAAACGACGCCATTGCCAAGAACCTCAAGCAGATTGAGAGTAACGAGAACGGCGTCCACATGGCAGAGAAGGCCAACGACATCATGCAGAAGAGCTTTAAGATCGGTGCCGCCTCGTTCATTCAGTTGCGAGACACCGAGGACGCCTTGATGGCAGCCCGCCTCGCCTATTATCAGGCCATCTACAACTATCTGGTGGCTGAGAGCGACCTGGAATATGTGCTGGGCAATACCCACTATGTGAGGTAACAAACTAGACTGTCTAGATGATCTAGAAATTCTAGAAAAACAAGAAAACTAACAACAAACAATATAATCACTACAATGAAGACAAGTAAACTTTTAACGATTGTGATGTTCGTGCTGGCACTGGCATCCTGTAGCAGTAAAGACGACAAGAAAGCCGTTGAAATGAAGGAAGAACTGCCCATCGTAGAGGTAGTGACCATCGGAGAGGAAGCCGTCAAACAGAAAAGCGAGTACACCGGTACTGTCGAGGCATTCAAGACCAACAACATCTCGTCGAACAGCGGGTCGCGCATCAAGCGCATCCTGGTTGACGTGGGTTCGCGCGTGGCACGCGGCCAGCGCCTGGTCATCCTTGACGACGTGAACATCGCACAACAGCAGATTGCTCTTGCTAATACGAAACGCGAACTGGACCGCGCCCGCGAACTGGTAAAAATCGGCGGCGGCACCCAGCAGACAGTGGACCAGCTGCAGGCACAGTATGATGCCACCGCCCGCTCGATCCGCACGATGCAGGAGAACACCGTGCTCACCTCGCCCGTGAGCGGCGTGGTAACCGCCAAGAACTATGACGCCGGTGACCTGCCCTCTGGACTGCCTATCCTCACCATCGAGCAGCAACAGCCGCTCAAGGTCATCGTCAACGTCAACGAGAGCGAGTATCCCCACGTGAAAAAGGGCATGCCCGTGATTGTAAAATTTGACACCTACGGCGACGAGGTCTTCAACGGCCAGGTTTACCTGATTCATCCCACGGTTGACGCCACGAGTCGCACCTTCCAGGTCGAGGTGGCCATCACCAACCGCAGTGACAAAGTGCGCACCGGCATGTTTGCCCGCGTGGGCTTCAACTACGGCACCACCCACAGCGTTGTCGTGCCTGACCGTGCCGTGCAGAAGCAGGTGGGCTCTGGCGTACGTTACGTATGGGTTTACCAGGGTGGCGAAGTCGAGCTGCGTGAGGTGGAACTGGGCCAGCGCCTGGAAGACCGTTACGAGGTTAAGGGCGGCCTGGCTGCCGGCAGCCAAGTCGTTATCGCCGGTGCATCACGTCTGCAGGACGGTGCTAAAGTTCAACTCAAGAAATAACCGTCATCAGTCATGAGTCTTTATTCCAGTTCAGTCAAACGACCGGTAACCACGATTCTTATTTTCGTGGCAATCATCGTGCTGGGTCTGTTCTCGCTGAGGAGCCTGCCCATTGACCTGTTCCCCGACGTGGAGACCAACACCATCATGGTGATGACCAGCTATGCGGGAACCAGTGCATCGGACATCGAGCAGAACGTGACCCGCCCCCTCGAGAACAGCCTTAACTCGGTGGAGCACCTCAAGCACATCACCTCGAACAGCCGCGAGAATATCTCGATTGTTACCCTGGAGTTTGAATACGGTTATGACATTGAAGCGTTGACCAACGACGTGCGCGACAAACTCGACATGGTGTCGAGCATGTTGCCCGACGATGCCAATACGCCCATTATTTTCAAGTTCAGCAGCGACATGATTCCTATCGTGCTGCTGTCGGTACAGGCCGGACAGAGCATGCCGGGTCTTTATAAAATCCTTGACGAGAACGTCGCCAACCCGCTGGCGCGTGTCGATGGTGTGGGTTCGGTATCCATTGCCGGTGCTCCCAAGCGTGAGGTCCACGTCTATCTGGACCCCCTGCGCATGGAAGCCTATAACCTGAGCGTCGAGACCGTGGCCTCGCTCATCGGTGCCGAGAACCGCAACATCCCTGGCGGTACTTTTGACATCGGTAACGAGACCTACCCCCTGCGCGTGCAGGGCGAGTTCAGCGATCCCCAGCAGATGGGCGCTATGGTCGTGGGCATGTCGCCCAGCGGCGGTGTTGTCCACCTGCGTGACGTGGCCCGCATCGACGACTCGCTTGAGGAGCGTGCCCAGGAGAGCTACAACAACGGCCAGAAGGGTGCGATGATTATCGTGCAGAAGCAGTCCGGTGCCAACTCGGTACAGATTTCTACCAAGATTGCCGAAGAACTGCCCAAGATCCAGAAGAACCTGCCCAGCGACATCAAATTGGGCTACATTGTCGATACAAGCGACAACATCCGCAGCACCATCGCCTCGCTGGTCGAGACCGTGCTTTTCGCGCTGTTGTTCGTAGGTATTGTGGTGTTTGTGTTCCTGGGACGTTGGCGCGCAACCGTCATCGTGCTGGTAACCATCCCCATCTCGCTGATTGCGTCGTTCATCTACCTGTATGCAACAGGTAACTCACTGAATATCGTGTCATTGTCGGCCTTGTCCATCGCTATCGGTATGGTGGTCGATGACGCCATTGTGGTGCTCGAGAACGTCACGACACACATCGAGCGCGGTTCGGCACCCATGCAGGCGGCCGTCAACGGTACCAACGAGGTCGCCCTCTCGGTTATGGCCTCGACCTTGACGCTGATTGCCGTGTTCTTCCCGCTGACGCTGGTCAAGGGTATGACGGGTGTGCTGTTCAAGCAGTTGGGTTGGATGGTAACCATCATGATGGTACTGTCACTGATCTGCGCCTTGATGCTGACGCCGATGTTGTGCTCCCGCTTGCTGCGTCTCAACGTGGGCGAGACCAAAATCTTCCAAAAAGTGTATCGTCCCATCCTTAAGGTGCTCGACAAAATCGACGATTTCTATGCAAAGGTACTGGATAAATGCGTTGCCCACCGCTGGATCACCGCTGCTACCGCATTGGGTATTTTTGTGTTCTCCATCTTCCTGATGAAATTCGTCGGCACTGAGTTCTTCCCCACCAACGACAACGGCCGTCTGGGTGTCTCGCTGGAGTTGCCCATCGGTTCCCGCGTGGATTTGGCTAAGGACGTAAGTCAACGCCTCTACAAGGAGTGGACCGAGAAATATCCTGAGATTCAGTCCTTCAACTACACTGTGGGCCAGGCAAGCAGTGACAACACCTATGCCTCGATGCAGAGCAATGGTAGCCATATCATCTCGATGAACATCATGCTCAGCAAGTCCAACGAGCGCAAACGCGGCATCACTGAGATTGCCGGCTCGATGCGTGAAGACCTCAAGCACTACCCCGAACTTAAGCGAGCTATGGTTAATGTGGGTGGTGGCCGTGGCGGCGGCATGAGCGGACAGAACACGCTGAGCTATGAGATTTACGGCTATGATTTCTCCAAGACCGATAGTGTCGCCCAACGCTTGAAACGAATCCTGGAGAAAGTGCCCGGAGCAGCTGACATCAACATCAGCCGTAGCGACTACCAGCCAGAATACCACGTCGATTTTGACCGCGAGAAACTGGCGCTGTACGGCCTCAACCTGAGCACCGCCGCAACCGCATTGCGTAACCGCATCAACGGTACGACGGCCAGCTACTTCCGCGAGGACGGTATGGAGTATGACATCAAGGTAATGTATGATCCCGAGCACCGCCGCAGCATCAGCGATATCGAGAACATCATGCTCTACAATGCCATGGGCACGGGCGTCCGCCTCAAGGAGGTGGGTACCGTGACCGAGCAGTTCTACCCGCCCACCATCGAGCGCAAGGACCGCGAGCGCATCATTACCGTCTCGACGGTAGTTCAAGACCGCGCTATGAGTGAGGTTATCGCCGATGCCCAGCCGCTTATCGACAAAATGGATAAGCCTGGTGACGTCTTCATCGAACTGAGCGGTAGCTACGAGGACCAGCAGGATTCGTTCAGAGACCTGGCAGTGTTGGGTCTGCTCATCATCCTGCTCGTTTATATCGTGATGGCCAGCCAGTTTGAGTCGTTCACCTATCCCGGCATCATCATGACGTCGATCATGTTCGCCTTCTCGGGTATCGTGCTCATCCTGCTGCTGACGCGCACCAACCTGAACATCATGTCGATGATCGGCGCCATCATGCTGATTGGTATTGTGGTGAAGAACGGTATCGTGCTCATCGACTACATCAACCTGAACCGTGAGCGCGGCATGAGCATCCGCCGAGCCGTTATCAACGGCGGTCACTCGCGTCTGCGTCCCGTGCTCATGACCTCGTTGACCACCATCCTGGGTATGGTGCCCATGGCTGTGGGTACCGGTGTGGGTAGTGAGATGTGGCGCCCGATGGGTATCGCCGTTATCGGCGGTCTGGCCATGTCCACGCTGATGACCCTGCTGTTCGTTCCCACGATGTACACCATCTTCGCCCTGACCGGAATCCGCCGCACCCGCAAGAAAATTGGCAAGGAGCACGCTAAATAGATAATAGATATCAGATAAAAGATAATGGTTGACAGTTTTAAGCATTACTAATCATACTTAAAACTTAAAACTTAAAACTTAAAACAATGAAAGCGATATTTATAGCCTTTGACGAGGCCTATTATGAGCGCATCGTCGAAAAGTTGAACCTGCTCAACTGCCGTGGCTTCACCGGCTGGCGCGAGGTGCAAGGCCGTGGGAGCAAGACGGGTGAGCCGCACTATGCGACCCATGCCTGGCCCTCGATTGCCTCGGCCATCCTGACCGTGGTTGACGACCGCCGCGTGGACGCTGTGCTTGACGAACTGCACCAGATGGACGTGGCGACACCCAAACTGGGTCTGCGCGCCTTTGTCCTCCCCGTTGAACGCACCATTTAGACATCAATGAAGAAAGTACTGGTTATATTGGCCATGGTGACCGTTGCCGCGACGATGAATGTTGCGGTGGCACAGTTTGTCCAAGAAAGTTCCTCCAAGCCTGCCAAGAGCAAGAAGCAGCGGGTGGAGCCGTCGGTGGCATGGACTGTGAGTGAGCCGTTGGGCCTGCATTATCCCTCGACCATCGACACCATCCACCTGGACTATCACCGCACGATGGTGCCGTCACTGGTGAGTGACGCATGGCTCACCACGGGCAACTATGGCGCGCCGGGCCAAAACCAGATTTTCTTTGAACGTCCCGCGACGAGTGAGTTCTTCTTTGAAGACGCCATCGAGGCATGGCTGCACGACACGGGGAAGATG
The DNA here is from genome assembly GCA_017557425.1 of Muribaculaceae bacterium. Taxonomy (GTDB): domain Bacteria; phylum Bacteroidota; class Bacteroidia; order Bacteroidales; family Muribaculaceae; genus Sodaliphilus. Next base: position 21,338 of record JAFYYU010000008.1, read on the forward strand.
CGCTACTATAACACGCGCATCCCCATGACGCTGCTCAGCCACTCGACGGGCGGCGACAAGTACAGCAACCTGGACAGAACGAAGCTGGAATTCTCGGGCAACGTGAACCGCAAGACCCAGGTGGGAGGTGCCATTGACTATATCTACAGTAAGGGATCCTACGACATGCAGGCCAACAAGGACTTCACCTGGCGCCTGTTCGGCTCACACATGGGCGACCGCTACGAGCTGCAGACGTTCTTCAACCACTACAACTACACCACCAAGGAGAGCGGCGGCATCACCGATGACCGTTACATCACCGACCCCGCCGAGGTGCAAGGTGGCGTGACCCGTGTGGACAACAAGAGCATCCCTACCCTGCTGAGTGCCACACACAACCACCTGGAGGGCAGCCAACTGTACCTGAACCAGCTTTACAAGGTAGGCTTCTACCGCTACCGCCGTGACAGCGTGACGGACACCATCATCGATCGCACCTATGTGCCGGTGACTAGTTTCATCTGGACGCTTGACTTCAAACACGGCAAGCATCAGTTCCTGAACACTGCGGGCTATGAGGACACCACCTTCTTTGACCACACCTATCTGACTTTGGGCGGCACCGACGAGACGACAAAATATTGGCGGTTGCGCAATACCGTGGGCGTGTCGATGCTGGAGGGTTTCAACAAGTATGCCAAATTCGGCTTTGCCGTCTATGGCACCCATGAAGTGAGACGTTACACCCAAGTGACCGACAGCGTGAGCGGGACAGTATTGTCCAATGGCCTGGAAACGCTTCCAGCCACCGTTCCCCACAGCGAGACACAAAACCTGTTCTGGTTGGGTGGCCAGTTGACCAAACAGCAGGGATCGTTGCTACGTTACAACGCCACGGCACAATTCGGTGTCATGGGTGACGTGGCCGGCGAGGTGGACCTGACTGGCGATGTGACCACGCGCTTCAAAATGCTGGGCGACAGCGTAAGCATCAAGGGCTACGGCTACTTCAAGAACCTGGCAGTGCCCTATCTGCTCAAGCATTTCGTCTCCAACCACTATGCGTGGGATAATGACTTCTCCAAAACCAAACGCGTACGCGTGGGCGGCGAACTGGACATCCCCTTCACCTGGACCAACGTCAATGTGGGCTATGAGACCTTGACTGACTACATCTACTGGAATGCCGACGGCCTGCCTGCCCAACATGGCGGCGCCATTCATGTGCTGAGCGCCCGCTGGCATCAGGGCCTGCACTTCAAGGCCTTCAACTGGGACAACAGCGTGACGCTGCAGACCAGCAGCAACGAGGAGGTGTTGCCGTTGCCCAAGTTCGCGGTTTACAGCAACCTGTACGCCACCTTCATCATCGCCCGAGTGCTGCATGTGCAGATGGGCGTGGATTGCAACTATTACACCAAGTACTACGCCCCCGCCTACAACCCCGCGACGATGACGTTCCACAGCCAACAGGAAATGAAATGCGGCGGCTTCCCGATGATGAACCTGTATGCCAACTTCAAGATGAAGCAGGCACGGTTCTTTGTCGCCTGGAACCACTTTAACCAAAAAATCCACAGCGGTGACGCCTATTTCGCCACACCGCACTACCCGCTCAATCCTGCCCGCCTGCAGATAGGCGTTTCGGTCAACTTTGTCAACTGATTAAATTCCAGAAGAAGATTACATACCGATTTCCGCTTTTTCAATCCCATTGATGAAAAAAAGCGGAAATCGACATTATTATTCCTTAAATAATAGTAACTTAGCACCCTAAACTGACACAAAGGATACTAATTTATTTTGTTTTAACTCACTTTTTAACCATTAACTACTTATTTATGAGAAAGTTACTTTTCCTTACCGCCCTACTGCTCGCGGCATCGTCGGCCATGGCCGGCAATGTTGATTTATCAACTGCCCAGACCAAGGCTGCCAACTTCTTGCGTGCCAAGGCCACCCAAGGCCGCCTAATGACCTCGACCCCCACTGTAAAGTGGACCCATGAAGTGAAGAACTCGAGCAATATCGCTCTTACCACTCTTTACATCGTCAATACCGACAAGGGTTACGCCATTGTTGCCGGCGACGACCGTGCCAAGGAGGTTCTTGCCTATGGCGAAGGGTGCCTCGAGAGCATAAATGACCTGCCCGAAGCTGTTCACTATTTCTTGGACATCTATCAGAAACAGCTGGAATACCTCCAGGCCCATCCTGGAATGATGCCCCAAAAACTCACTGCGAACCGTGGCATCAGCGTTGAACCCCTGTTGCAGACTGCATGGAACCAGGGCAAGCCTTACAACATGAAGACCCCGCGCAAGGGTTCTGGTTCAGACCCCTATTGCAGGGTGGGTTGTGCGGCTGTAGCTCTGACTCAAGTGATGAACTTCTGGAAATATCCCGTTTCCTCGCCTGCCCTGCCCGGCTACACAACCGAGACCATGGGCTATGTGATGGATCCGCTTCCTGAGTACACCTTTGACTATGAACACCTGCTGAACACTTACCGCACCAACACCGACCAATACACTGACGTGCAGCTGGATGCCATTGGTTATCTGATGCTCTATACCGGTTATGCTATGAACATGGACTATGCCACTAACCAGAGCGGTGCCGAGTATGACGAGATTGAGCAGGCCATCCGCACCTTCAGCTTCGACCCGGGTTTCAGCATTGAGATGAAGTGGGACTATGATGACGGTACCGTCAACTACACTGAGGAACAGTGGGCTACCTTGATTCAGACTGAGTTGGCAGCTGGTCGCCCCCTGGTTTACTGCGCCTTTGACATGTCAAGCGACTCGACAGGTATTGGCGGTCACGCTTTCAACGTGGATGGTTACGATGCCGCCAACGACCTGTATCATGTGAACTTCGGCATGAGTGCAGATAAGAACACTTACTATGCGCTCAATGCCTTCACCCTGGATAATGGCATGACGGTCTATGACTTCTATCCCTTGCTGTTCGCCGGCTTGCAGCCCCCCGGCATGACCAACGATCCCCGCATCGGTGTTAACACGTCGAGCCTGAACATGGAATGCTATGTTGGTGAAACGGATACCGCAACCTTCAACGTGACAGGTGTCAACCTGATTGACGATATCACCCTGACGCTCACCGACGATAGCGGCGCATTCAGCATTGATGCGACTACCATCAGTAAGGATGATGCCGGTAATGCCACCGTTACGGTAATCTACGCTCCCCAAGCCGTGGGCAACCATACTGGCAAGATTACCCTGACCAGCACCGACGCCAACGAAGCCACCGTCACCCTCCATGGAACTGCTACCAATGCTCCTCTCGTGGTCTATGACCCCGTGATGCTGCCCGCTGACAGCGCGCATATCGCACTGACCTCGTTCCGTGCCGACTGGACCGACCAGACTGCTGCCGAGAACGTGGTAAGTTACACCCTGCAAGTGAACGAGAAGCCAACCAGCGGCCTCATCGCCGAGGCTGACTGGAGCAATGTTCCCTCGTCGGGTTATGCCAATAGCTACTTGCCTGAGGGCTGGGAAGTTGGTCCCTATAACATCTATTGTGAGGGTGGCTGCATCTCGATTACCAGCGACAGTTATATCAGGACCAATACACTTGACCTGACTGGCTTTGACAAGGTTACAGTAGTTTTCAAGGCTAAAAACTACTACACTTGGACCAATTCCGCGCTTACGGTACAAACCAGTGTTGACGAGAAATATTTCCAGCTCACCAACGACTGGCAGGAGTACACGGTTGTCTTGAATTGCGCATCAAGTGACCAAGTCACTTTCTTCGCAAACACTTACTACCCCCAGCTCCAGTGGGTTAAGATCTATGCCGGCGAATATGAGGCTCCGCAGCTGCGCGCCACCGAGGAAGGTAATCAGACCTATCGCTTGATTACCGGTATCACCGACAAGTTCTACACCGTGAACAATCTGCTCGCTGAGGGCACCTTCCTCTACAAAGTGAAGGCCATCTATACCGACGGCACTGAGAGTGCTTGGAGCAACACGCAGATGGTGACCCTGTTTGATAACGGTCCCGCACCTCACGAGTTTGCTATTGGTGACGTGAACCATGACAAGTCTGTCAACATCGCCGACGTCACCACGCTCATCGACTACCTCTTGGGTAGCGGCGACGTCTGCCTGATTTGCGCCGATGTCAATCAAGACCAGGCTATCAACATTGCCGATGTGACCGCACTTATCGACGTGCTCTTGACAGGCCACTAATTTTGCCGATAATCGCCACTAGTTTAAAGGCTCCATGCGATCGAGTAAGTCGCTGGAGCCTTTTTTCAAGCCCGAGGGGTCGGTAGACCTGTTGCTAAGCGCTCATTAATAGCCTTTTAGCGCCCATTACAAGGAACGGCGATTTTGTTGATTTTCACATTATGGCCGTTTTTTGTTGTGTATTATTGCTAAATGATGTGAAAAAATTTGTTGTTAACATCAAAAAAAGTGTAATTTTGCAATCCTTTTACTGAAGCCGATTTTAGTGAAGGTGGCACCCAAAGTGTAATCACATTAACTGCTGAAGCGAATATTCGTATAATTAACAATATAACAATCATTTAAACTAACCAAATCATTTATGAGAAGAATCTTACTGTGTGCCGCAGTACTTTTTGCGGCAATCGGGCTTACGGCTGCTCCTGTTGACATGAGGACGGCTCAAACCAAAGCCCAAAACTTTGTACAGCAAAAATTGTATGGTGGAAAACTAAGGGCTCCTATCAGCGGGGAGATGAAATTGGCACATGCCGAGATGAACTCTCAGATGATGGACCGTGCCGTTTACTATATTTTCAACAGTCAAAATGGATTTGTGATTGTTTCGGGTGATGACCGTGCCGAGGAAATCTTGGGCTACGGTGACCGTCCCCTTGACATCAATAATATTCCCTGCAACATGAAGGCTTGGTTGGGCACTTACAAGGAGCAGATCGAGTACTTGCAGGCTCATCAAGGCTTACAGGTCGAGACCCCTTCGATGATGGCGCCGACATTGCGCACGGCATCGGTTGAGCCCCTGCTGACCGCCAAATGGGACCAGGAGTCGCCCTATTGGAACCAGTGCAAATTCAATAACACCCAGTGCCTGACGGGCTGCCCTGCCACCTCAGCATCGATGGTGTTCTATTACTGGAGATATCCCGACTATCCGACCCCTGAGGTGCCCGCTTACCGGTTCAGCATGTCGCAGGGTTGGAGCGGTTCCACTACGGTAAACGTGCCTGCATTGCCCTCGGTTACCTTTGACTGGAACAACATGCGCGACACTTACACCAGCGGCAGCTACAACACCACTGAGGCCAATGCCGTGGCAACACTGATGCGCTATGTCGGCCAGGCCGAGCACATGGAATATGGCTCAGACGGCAGCGGTATTGACGCCGACAGCGTTATCCTCATCGTTAATGCGTTCAAGCTCTTCGGTTATGACGAGGAGACCGTGCGCATGGTCAAGAAGACCAGCTCCTACAGCGGAGGCCAGACGCTCTACACCGATGCAGAGTGGGCTGCCATCATGCAAGAGGAACTGAGCGAGGGCCGTCCCATAGTTTTCTGCGCCGTCGCAGGTGGCTGGTTCGGTGGTGGCCATGCCTTCAATGTCGATGGCTATGATTCCAACACCAACAAGTACCACATCAACTGGGGTTGGAGCGGGCAATACAACAACTACTTCGCTATCAACGCCTTCAATGGCGGCGGTTCTACCTACAACCAGTACCAGCAGATGGTTATCGGTATTCAGCCTCCCATCAAGATGCCGCGCCTCAAAGCCGACAAGAACGAATTATCGTTTGAGTGCTTCAAGAACCATACTGCTTCCGGCAAGTTCACTATCACCGGCCGCAATCTGGAAGACTATGTGACTATCACGCTCAATGATGAGAACGGTGTGTTCAGCATCGATCAAAGTGGTGTTACTCCCGACGAGGACGACAGGGTACAGCAGGAAATCAACGTCACCTATGCCCCCCAGACTGAGGGTGATTATACTGCCACTATCGTGCTCAGCACTCGTGGTACCGATGACTTTGTCATCACGCTGCACGGCTCATCAGATTACGAGCTGTATCGTCCCTATATGCTGCCGCCGAACGAAGAGGCTATCACCTCTACCTCGTTCCTTGCCGAGTGGGCCGATGAGACTCCCGCCGAGAACGTTGTCAGCTACACGCTGCAAGTGCAATCCAAACCCGATGTGATTCTGCTCACCGAGGGCGATTGGAGCGAAGTTCCCCAAGACAATACCAACCATGCAGCCGACGCAGCCGACTATATGCCTGAGGGCTGGACATTCCAGGGTGACAAGCTCTTCCTGGACGGCGGTTTCCTTTCACCGGGCCGCAACTCGATCATCAAGGTCAATACCGACTATGCCGGCTACAGCAAAGTGAGCGTTATCATCAAAGCCAAAGCCTATACCAAGGGCAGCAACACTACCCTGACGGTAGCTTCAAGCCTCGGTTCAGAAACCTTAATACTTGCCAAGGAAGTCGATACCTATCTCGTCGTTCTCGAATTGGGCGACCATGACTTTGTTCAATTCAATACAGGCTATTATCCTGAGATTCAAAGCATCAAGATTTATGGCGGCGAGATCACCGATCCTGAGCCCTTCTCTCTGAGGGATGCCAACGTGACCGGCGATGCCACTTCGATGTTGATCGAGGGCATTACCCCCGACAAGTTCTACACCGTGACCGGTCTGCTACCCGCCACTTCTTACCTGTATCGCGTGAAATCCTTCTATGTGAACGGTACCGAGAGCTTGTGGAGCGGCTACAAGGAAGTGCTGCTCAAGGAAGGTGGCGAAAGCATGCAGGGCGACGTAAACAATGACGGCAAGGTAAGCATCGATGACGTGACGATGCTTATCGACTACCTGCTTGCCGGTTCCGGCGACATCAATATGACAAATGCCGACATTGACGGCAACGGAACTGTCAGCATCGATGACGTGACCTCACTTATCGACTACTTACTCAGCGGAAACTGGTAATCCGTTGATTCACAAAACTAAAGGGCTGGCATGCATGAGGTGCGCCAGCCCTTTGTTTTAGTCTGGATAAAAAACTAAAAATCGTTAAAACATAGTGTGGGCAACGAAATTTGTGTACATTTGCAGGTTAATAATAGAAACCAAGACTAGAAAACGATATGCGCAATTTGTTTTTCACGCTGCTCTTGGCAGCCTTGACCAGCCTGGGCGTGAACGCCTTGACCGTCAATAACACCGCGGGCGGACTGTCACAACGCGTTAGCGACACTCAGATCACCCAGTTAAAGGTCACCGGCACGATGGATGCCCGTGACTTCCTGTTCATCACCGAACAGCTTAACGAACTGACGGTCGTTGACCTTAGCCAGGTAACAATTGTTTCCTATAATGGCGGTAGAGCCCTGTATGGCACGATTACCTCTTATGCCGAGGGAGAAGTGCCCCGCACGGCATTCTTCGGCAAAAAGTTGACCAGTGTCACCCTTCCTGCCGGCATCCAGTCGATCGGATTTGCCGCCTTTGCCGGCTGTGACCGCCTGCAGAGTGTCACGCTGCCGGCATCGCTGGTTTATCTGGCCGATTATGCCTTTGCCGGTTGTGGTCTGATCAGCATCAATCTGTCATCATCTATTCTCGACATGGGAAAGGGTGTATTTTCCCGTTGCGAGTCGATGACGAGTGCAGTCATCAACGCCAGGAGCGTGGGAGACTTCGCTTTTCTGGGCAACACGGCGCTGAGCAATGTGAGCCTGGGTGCTAATGTACAATACATCATGCGCGGAGCCTTCAACGGATGTAATTCCCTGAAAGGCATCACTATCGATCCCGCCACGCACCTGTATCGCATCGACGAGGAAGCGTTCATCAACTCTGGTTTGGAGAACATCGACATCAAGGCGATGGCTGTGGGCACCGTTGGTGACTGGGCTTTTGCACAAACCAAGTTGTCGAGCATGGACCTGAGCGACGGCATGACCAATCTGGGTGTCGGAGCTTTAGCCCACAACCCGCTGCTCACTACGGTGACTTTGCCTGGTGTTGGCCACGACAACACTGATAACGGACGCGGCAATGGCAACCCCGGGGGACGCCGTGGCGTTGCCGCTGCTCCTGTGCACACACTGGAGGCCATTAAGGACTATACCTTTGCAGGCGATGCGCTGCTCAATGCAGGCGACCTGCTAAAGAAGGATGTCACCACTATCGGCAACTACGCCTTCTACAACGTGAGTGCCAACATTGACACCATGCGCTTGCCCGAGACTATCGTTTATCTGGGCGACTATGCCATGGCCGGCATGACGGGCATGAAGGTGCTCAAGACCGATGCAACGACCGTTCCCGAGCTGGGCGAAAATGTGTGGGCCGGCGTGAACCAGCCCGCTGTGCCCCTGATTGCCCCCGATGACGAAAGCACCGAACTGTATAAAGCGGCCGACCAGTGGATGAACTTTTTCTTCCAGGGCGAGGACGATTTCCTGTTGGGTGACGTGAACGAAGACGGCGCGGTCAACATCGCCGATGTCACTTCGCTCATCGACTACCTGCTGGGCAGTGGCAATAACATCAATCTCAGGAACGCTGATGTCAACCAGGATGGCGCCATCAACATTGCCGACGTGACGGCACTCATCGACCTGTTGCTCGGCGGCAGCAAGAGCAAGCTGTTACACCAGATCGGCGATCAGCTGACCGCTAAGTTCCCCAAAACGAATGACTATCTGTCGATGAGCGGCTTGACACTGCGTCCCGGTGAAACGGCTACCGTTGATGTGGCTCTCAACAACGATGATAACTACATTGCCATGCAATGCGAGCTCGTACTGCCGCAGGGCGTGAAACTCGTGAGCGTTGACGGCATCGAGCGTGGCAGCAAGCACTCCAACTACAACACCAGGCACGATGTTGAAACCAACGTTTACACGCTGATAAATGTCTCGACGAGCCTCGACAGCTATGCCGGCCATGAGGGCAAGATGATGCGCCTGACTGTTGCCGCCGACGAGACCTTCAATGGAGGCGTTGCCGAGTTGAGGTTGGCCAACGTAACGCTCATCACCGAGAATCATGCGATTGTCCTTGCCAGCGATGCTGTAGCTGATGTCAACAACGGTACCGGCATCAACCAGATTACTGCAACGAAGGAAGTTGCAGCTGTCCGCTACATCAACATTGCCGGTCAGGAGAGCGACACCCCGTTCGAGGGCGTCAATATCGTGGTGACCACCTATACTGACGGCACCTCGACGACCGCCAAGGTTATCAAGTAAGAGATAGTAACAGTTTTTTTCACGCGCCGCAGTCCTTACGGGTTGCGGCGTTTTTTTGGCCTCGAACCTACGGTTTTTTCTCTTTAACCAGCATTTTCTATGAAAACGATGGGGAATTTCCCGAAAATGCCTTATATTTGCACGTTTAAAGCTATCATACAAGACTATGCGCAACCGAATCATATTGGCCATAATAGCCGTGGTGCTGGCCCTGCAATCCCCCGCCCTGGAGGTGCAGAACACGGCAGGCACCCTGTCCACCCGGATCAGCGACCCTAACGTGACATCGTTGACCGTCACCGGCACGATGAATGCCGAGGACTTCCATTTCATCTCCGCCACGCTGCACGGGCTCACCGTGATTGACCTGTCGGGCGTGACGGTGACGGCCTGCCGCACGGCAGAACTCCACTACTGGCAGCAGGACTTTGGCGACGGAGAGTTGCCCGCGGGAACCTTTGGCGGCATGGCGCTGACGAGCGTCAAACTGCCGTCAACCCTCAAGTACATAGGCAAAGGGGCCTTTGCCGCCTGCCACCAGCTGACCAGCGTGACCATGCCCGCCGAGCTCGACAGCATCGGCGACTATGCCTTTGCCGCCTGCACGGCACTGGAGACCGTCACGCTGCCCGCCAGCGTCGTGAAAGTGGGCCGCGGCGCCTTCATGCGGTGCACTGCACTGACCACCCTGCAGGTACAGCAGCCCTCACGTCTGCAACAGATGGACGCCACCGCACTTATGGACTGCCCCGCACTGACGACATTGAAGTTGGGTGATGCGCTGCAGGCCGTCGGCGAGCGTTCGCTGGCAGGAACAGGCATCCAGCAGCTGGACCTGACCGGCAGCACGAATCTGAACGAGATGGGGGACTGGGTAATGGTAAAAACGCCGGTCACACAGGCCAAACTGCCGTCGAGCGTCACATCAGTCGGCCGGGGAGCGTTCCTGTACGATACCGCCCTGAATGAAGTCATTCTCGGAGGACAATTACCCCAACTCAACGACTATATGCTGGCCGGCACAGGGCTCACCGCACTCGACCTGACGGGTGTGAACGCCCTGGGCGACTATGCCCTGTACAACTCCGACCGCTTGTCGGTGGTCGAGCTGCCTGCCACGGTAACCTGGCTGGGCACGCGTTCCATGGCCGGCATGATCGGCATGACCGCCATTACCAGCAATGCCACCGAGGTGCCCGCCCTGGGCGAGAACGTGTGGCAGGGCGTGAACCAGCCCGCAATCCCCTTAACAGTGCCCACTGGAGCGATAGACAGTTATAAAGAAGCCGAGCAATGGAAAGAATTCCTGTTCGATTCAGGCTGGCTCATGGGAGACGTGAACCTCGACGGCGAGGTCAACATCGCCGATATCAATGTAATCATCAGGATTATCCAGGGTAGTGAGTACGATGAGGGCACCATGATGCGCGCCGACGTGAACGGCGACGAAGAGATCAATATCGCCGATATCAACGTGATTATCAGGATTATCCAGACCGGCAGCGCTTATGCGCCAGCCCACGTCAATGTTAACGACCAGCTGCACCTTGACGATGTAGCCATGCGGCCCGGCGAAGAGCGCACACTGGCAGTCACCCTCGACAATGCCCAGGACTACAACGCCCTGCAATGCGACATTATCTTGCCTGAAGGTTTGTCGCTGGTAAACAGCAGGGTCGATCGCAATCACACCAGTGAGACTTGTGGCCTGGATGAGTCAACCTCCCGCACCGTGCTCTATTCGGCACAGACTACGCACTTCGATGAGGACTGCGCTGTACTTTATATCACTGTGCGGGCCGATAATGTCCTAGCCCATGACAGCCAAATTCTGCTGAGCAACATCGTTCTTGCCGATGACAATGACGTGGCATGGCATGCCGCAGACTGCACTGCACAGGTGAAGAACAGCACCGGCATCGAGGACCTGAACGCCATGGCCGACCGCGTGTGGGTCGAGGGCAGCATCTTGTGTATCGACGCGTGCCATGATGGCACCGCACAAGTAAGCGCCATCAACGGCACCACACGTACGCTCATGCTCACTGCGGGCGTGAACCGTCAAGAACTGGAGGCCGGATTCTATGTGGTCGTCATTAACGGCAAGAGCCACAAAATCGCCATCAAATAAAACTGATACAGGATGGGAAAGAACAAACTCAAGAAATTTGCCGACATGGAGCGCATGGCATGTGTGTTCCAGTTCCCCTCTGCAGTAGTGAAGCAGGAGGGGGGCTGCCCCATGCGCGGCAAGTGGAATGAGGAGTATTTCAAGAACGACAATCCCATCGTGCTGGAACTGGGCTGCGGCAAGGGAGAATATGCCGTGGGACTGGCACAGCGTTTTCCCAATAAGAACTACATCGGCGTGGACATCAAGGGCGCCCGCATGTGGACCGGCGCTAAACTGGCCACCGAACTTGGCTTGCCCAACGTGGCCTTCCTGCGCACCAACATCGAGTTGATTGACTGTATGTTCGCCCCCGATGAGGTGTCCGAAATCTGGATCACTTTCCCCGACCCGCAGATGAAAAAGGTGAATAAACGCCTCACTTCGACGCGCTTCCTGGACAATTACCGCAAAATCCTGCGCGATGGCGGGATCATCCACTTGAAGACCGACAGTCCGTTCCTCTACACCTATACCCACGCGCTGGTCGAGGAGAACCGCTTGCCTGTCGAGACCGACACCGATGACCTGTATGCCAGCGGCCTTGCCGACGACATCCTGGACATCAAAACGCATTATGAGATGCAGTGGCTGCAACGCGGATTGACCATCAAGTACATCCGCTTTGCCCTGCCTCACGGCGTGGAACTCGTTGAGCCCGACATCGACATCGAGCCCGACACCTACCGCAGCTACAACCGCGGTTACATCCAGATGCCGCAACTCATGCAAGAAGAACAAAAAACTAAAGACTAGATATGACTATTTATCCTAATCTGATACTGGATGCCCTGCGCACGGTGCGTTATCCCGGCTCGGGACGCGACATCGTGGACATGGGCATGGTGAATGACGACATCCGCATCGACGGCAACCGCGTGAGCTTCTCGCTGACATTTGAGAAGCCCACCGACCCCTTCATCAAGAGTGTGGTGAAGGCTGCCGAGGCCGCTATCCTCGCCCATGTGGGCAACGAAGTGGACATCAAGGGCAACATCGGTGTGAAAACCGCTCAGGACAACCCTGTGCGCAAAATAGAAAAACCCCTGCCCGGCGTCAAGAACATCATCGCCGTGAGCTCGGGCAAGGGCGGCGTGGGCAAATCGACCATCGCCTGCAACCTGGCTGTGGCACTCGCCATGCAGGGCTACCGCGTGGGACTGCTGGATGCCGACATATTCGGGCCCTCGATGCCCAAGATGTTCGGTGCCGAGGACGAGCAGCTCTACATGCACGAGGTTGACGGCAAGAACCTGATTATCCCCCTTGAGAAATATGGCGTGAAGATGCTCTCGCTGGGTTTCCTGGTGGACAAGGAGAAGGCTATCCTGTGGCGCGGCGCCATGGCGAGCAATGCCCTGCGCCAACTCATCAACGAAGCCGATTGGGGCGAACTGGACTATTTTGTCATCGATCTGCCTCCAGGCACGAGTGACATCCACCTGACCCTGGTACAGACGCTAGCCATCACGGGCGCCATCGTGGTCACTACGCCGCAGCAGGTGGCCCTGGCCGACGCTCGCAAGGGCATCTCGATGTTCCTAGGCGAACACGTGAACGTGCCTGTTCTGGGCATTGTCGAGAACATGTCGTGGTTCACGCCCGCCAGCCATCCCGATGAAAAGTACTTCATTTTCGGCCATGACGGCGGCAAGAAGCTGGCCGAGACGCTGAATGTTGATCTTTTAGGCCAAATCCCACTGGTAGCCGGCATCTGCAAGGGCAGTGACGACGGTCTGCCCGTGGTGCGCATGAACGATGTGAGCGGAGTCGCCTTCAAGCAGCTTGCCACACGTGTCGTCGAGGCGATTGACCGCCGCAACGCCTCCTTGCCGCCTACCGAAATTGTGCAAACTCATTAGTTCATAGATATTAACCAAAAAATCATCTGATTATGAAAAAGATTATCGCAATGCTGGCAGTAGCCGCTATGTTACTCACCAGCTGTGGCTCAGTACCTATCACGGGCCGCAAACAGTTGAACCTTGTCAGTGATCAAGAAGTGTTGGCAGCAAGTCTCCAGCAGTATGCCTCCTTCATGCAGACGGCACCCATCTCCACCAACAAGACCCAGAGTGCCCAGGTGACCCGCGTGGGACAGCGCATCGCTGCCGCTACCGAGGCCTACCTCCGCTATGCAGGCCTTGAGAGTGAACTCCAGAACTTCGCTTGGGAGTTCAATCTGGTAAGGAGTGATGACATCAACGCCTGGTGTATGCCTGGCGGCAAGATTGTAGTGTATGAAGGCATCATGAACCTCGTGAGCAGCGACGACGAGCTGGCTGTGGTCATTGGCCATGAGGTGGCTCACGCCGTGGCCAAACACAGTAACGAGCGCATGAGCCAACAGGTGCTGGCCGAGTATGGCGCCAACGCAATCGGCATCCTCACCAGCGGCAAGAGCGCTGCCACACAGCAGATTGCGCAGCAGGTCTATGGTCTGGGCGCACAGTATGGCGTGATGCAGCCCTTCTCGCGCAAGCACGAGAGCGAGGCCGACAAAATGGGTCTGGTGCTGATGACCATCGCCGGTTACAACCCCGATGTGGCCATCACGTTCTGGCAGAAGATGTCAGCCACCTCCAGTCAGGAGCCGCCCGAATTCATGAGTTCGCACCCGAGTCATGCTACCCGCATCTCTGACATCCAGAAGTGGCTGCCCGAGGTTAAAAAGCAGTACGGAGGCGCCAACTAAATGAAACGCTTTTTGAGCATCCTGTTCCTGTCATTGGCGTTACTGCCATTGACAGGAACGGCACGCACCATAGCCGACTTTTTTGCGAGTGAGCCGGGGAACATCTTTCCCCTGCTCACCCGCACTAATCGGCTTGACATGGTGGACTATCACAAGAGCGGGCAGACGGTAGCCATCGCCAACAACCTGACCGGGGAAAGCAGGTTGCTTGAACTGGACAGCACCTACATCAAGGTACAGACCAGCGGCGCCAAGATGGTGGAGATGCTGATGAGAACGGCGGGCAAGGATACCGTGATTACCGTCATCGAGACGGTGATGACTCCCGTGCCCGACAGCCGCCTCACCCAGTGGAATGTCCACTGGCAGCGATTTACCAGCGACCGCCTGTTCGCGATGCCCGCGATTGACGACTTCATCGTCAAGAAGATGCCGCAGCAGCTGCGCGCCGACCTGCAGGATGCGATGATTTTCCCGCTCATCAGGCTCACCTTCACGGGAGAGAAGCATGACACCATCGAGGCGTCACACGGCCTGGAACAGTTCCTGGCGTCCAACGAGTATCAGCGCTTTGCCGCTTACCTCAAGCCCTCGCTCAAATACCGTTTCAATGGCCTGAAAATCAAGCCCGTCAAGTGAATTCACTAGGCTACATACCGCAACAGCCGCAGGGCATGACCTTGAGCGAGTTCAACGCACTTATCGAGGCGCATATCAACGGCCAGGCCGACATCCAAAACCAGTGGGTGATTGCCGAGACCAGTGACCTGCGCCTGAACCGCAGCGGGCACTGTTATACCGAACTCATCGAGAAGGATTCGAAGGGGGTGACCGTGGCCAAAGTGGATGCCGCGATTTGGGCAAACAATTACGCGAAGCTGTATTATAAGTTCAAGGAAGCCACGGGGCAGGTTTTGGCATCGGGGATGAAGGTGCTGGTCAATGTCACGGCCAACTACCACCACCTCTATGGCCTCAAGGTCAAGATCAACGACATCGACCCCAACTACACCCTGGGCGACATGGCGCGCCAAAGGCAGGAAATCATCAACCGCCTCACCGCCGAGGGCATTATCGACATGAACAAGGAGCTGCCCTGGCCCGAGGTGCCCCAGCGCATCGCTATCATCAGTGCCGAGGGGGCTGCAGGGTATGGCGACTTTATGAACCAACTGCAGGGCAACTCCTATGGCCTGCAGTTCTATACGTGCCTGTTCAGCGCTGTCATGCAGGGGAGCCAGACGGTGCCTACCGTGCTTGCCGCCCTGGACCATGTCAACGACCACATCGACCTGTTTGACTGCGTGGTCATCATCCGCGGCGGCGGCTCGACCAGCGACCTCAACTCCTTTGACAACTATGACCTGGCTTCGACAGTGGCCCAGTTCCCCATCCCCGTGATTGTGGGCATCGGGCACGAGCGCGACGTAACGGTGCTGGACTATGTAGCCGCCATGCGCGTCAAGACGCCCACTGCCGCTGCCGAGTGGCTCATCCAGCGCGGCACTACGGCCCTGGCGCGGCTCAATGAGTTGCAGGATGCCGTGGTGACCTCGGTACGCGACACCGTCGCACAGGCGAGGGAGCAGTTGGCCTATTTCACCAGCATGATTCCCGCCACGGCGCGCCGCATCATCGACACCAACCGCGTCCGCCTCGACAACCACGCCAAGAACATCCCGTTTGCTGCTGCAAACCTCATTATGGGGCAGCGTACCCGCCTGGAGCGCATCGTGGAACGCATGGGCGACATCGTCACTGGCGCCATGCAACGCGAGCAACAACGCTTGCAGGCCCTGAATGACAAAGCCACCCTGCTGTCACCCGTCAACACCCTGCGCCGAGGCTATTCCCTGGTCAAATTGGGAGACAAATATGTCACCTCAACTGACCAGTTGGCCCCCAGCGATAAAGTGACCCTGCAATTCGCCAACGGCACCGCCGCCGCCACCGTAACCAATATCCCTAATAGTAAGGAGTAAGGAGAGAGGAGAGGAGTGTAACGCGGATGCCAATCAGTATAATCCGTTTAATCCGCCGACAAAAAAAGAACGCGGATGCCAATCAGTATAATTCGCTTAATCCGCCGACAGATAAAGAACGCGGATGCCAACAATTAGTATAATTTGTTTAATTCGCCGACAAAGAAAGAACGCGGATGCCAATAATCAGTAAAATGGAAGAGAACACCGAAATGACCTATACCCAGGCAGTTACCGAGCTCGAAGAGCTAGTACAGAAGATGCAGGACCCGCAGTGCAGCATCGACAACCTGAGCGCCTATACCAAACGCAGCAAAGAGCTCCTCGACATCTGCCGCAAGAAACTCACCGCGGCCGACGAGCAACTCAAGCAAATCCTCGCCGACATCCAGCAAGGGTAATCATTAGATACTAGATAATAGATATCAGATAATAGATATTAGATGACTGATATTGGTTGAGTAATCACAGCCTCAAAAAGGGCCGAAAAAGCAACTATTCTCCATTATCTGTTCTCTATTATCTAAAAAAAGACTACCTTTGTCGGTCAAAAGCCGCGCCTGTGGCGAAATTGGTAGACGCGCCAGACTTAGGATCTGGTAACTCCGGTTGTGTAGGTTCGAGTCCTATCAGGCGCACGATAACTCGCTAAATATCAGCGAGTTATATTATTTTAGCGCCCCCTCACGCTCCCCCTCTCGGCTAATTAGTCGTTCCTCAAAAAGTCACTTTTCGCCATTGTTATAAAGCAGGCATGGTCAAACGGCCTGTGTGGCGACGGGTAAAATCAGATTCTCCATGCAAAATTCGATGGCTTGGATGAGGT
>JAFYYU010000009.1 GCA_017557425.1 Muribaculaceae bacterium
AGACCGTCGCAAACCAGCTTCACCTCGTCAAGGGTGCGGCCAGTCTCGTCGGCGAGCTCACGCATCGTCTCGAGCTGATGGGGTACGAACTCGTGCAAGGGAGGATCGAGCAGGCGGATGGTCACTTCATAGCCGTCCATGGCCTCGAAGATGCCCTCGAAGTCGCCACGCTGCAGCGGGAGCAGCTTAGCCAGGGCAACGCGACGTGATGCCTCATCGGGAGCGATGATCATCTCGCGCATGGCTTTGATGCGGTCACCCTCAAAGAACATGTGCTCGGTACGGCACAGGCCAATACCGTGGGCACCCAGCTTGCGGGCAACGCTGGCATCGCGGGGCGAGTCGGCGTTGGTGTAAACGTCCATCTTGCTGTACTTCTCAGCAAGGTTCATCACGGCAGCGAAGTCACCGCTCAGATCGGCGTCAACAGTAGCTACGAGGCCATCATAAACCTCACCGGTGCTACCGTTAATCGAGATCCAGTCACCCTCGTTATAGGTCTTGCCACCCATCTCGACGGTGCGGGCCTTGTAGTCCACCTTGATTTCACCGGCACCCGAAACGCAGCACTTACCCATACCGCGAGCCACAACGGCTGCGTGTGAGGTCATACCGCCACGGGCGGTGAGGATACCCTGAGCCACGCTCATACCGCGCAGGTCCTCGGGAGAGGTCTCCAGGCGCACCATGATGACTTTCTTCTTGCGTGATGCCCATTCCTCGGCGTCGTCAGCAAAGAACACGATTTGACCGGTTGCGGCACCGGGGCTGGCGGGCAGACCCTTGGCCATCACCTTGGCGTTCTTTACAGCAGCCTTGTCAAACACGGGGTGCAGCAGCTCGTCGAGCTTGCCGGGCTCCATGCGCTTGATGACGGTCTTCTCGTCGATAGCGCCCTCACGCAGCAGATCCATGGCAATCTTCACCATGGCGGCGCCGGTGCGCTTGCCGTTACGGGTCTGGAGCAGCCACAGCTTGCCGTCCTGGATGGTGAACTCCATGTCCTGCATGTCGCGGTAGTGCTCTTCGAGCTTCTGCTGGATGTCAACGAGCTGCTTGGCGCACTCGGGCATCGACTCCTCGAGAGAGGGATACTTGGCGGCACGCTCTTCCTCGCTGATGCCCTGCAGCTTGGCCCAACGGCGGCTGCCCTCGGTCATGATCTGTTGCGGAGTGCGTACACCAGCCACAACGTCCTCGCCCTGAGCATTGATCAGGTACTCACCGTTGAACAGGTTCTCACCGGTGCCGGCGTCGCGAGAGAAGCAAACACCAGTAGCACTGTTGTTGCCCATATTGCCGTAAACCATAGCCTGTACGTTAACTGCCGTGCCATACTCCTCGGGAATCTGGTTCATGCGGCGGTACAGGATGGCGCGGTCGTTGTTCCAGCTGTCAAATACAGCATAGATGGCGCCCCACAGCTGATCGTAGGCATCGGTGGGGAAGTCCTTGCCGGTATTCTCCTTGACGGCGGCCTTGAAGCGTACAACGAGTTCCTTGAGGTCCTCGACGTCGAGTTCGGTGTCAAACTTCACACCCTTCTTCTCCTTCACTTCCTCGATGATGGCCTCAAACGGGTCGATATCGGTCTTGTTGGTGGGCTTCATACCCAGCACAACGTCACCGTACATCTGCACGAAGCGGCGGTAGCTGTCCCAAGCGAAGCGGGGATTGCCCGACTTGGCGGCCAGCGTCTCGGCCACTGCATCGTTGATACCCAGGTTCAAGACGGTGTCCATCATACCGGGCATCGACACGGGAGCACCCGAGCGAACGGATACCAGCTGAGGATTGCTGGGATCATTGAACTTGTTACCTGTCAGCTTCTCGATGTGCTCAACAGACTTCATCACATCGTCCTTGATCATCTCAACGACAGCTTCGCGACCCTTCTGGTTATAAAGGGTGCAAATCTCGGTAGTAATGGTGAAACCCGGGGGAACAGGAACACCAATCAAGTTCATCTCGGCAAGGTTAGCGCCCTTGCCACCCAACAGATCTTTCATGTCGGCACGACCCTCAGCCTGGCCGTTACCAAAAGTGTAAATCGCTTTCATTTACTTAACTTTTCTTTTGTTTTGAATATTTTGTAAATATTTATGAGAATTCATTTTGCGGTGCAAAGGTAGTCATTTTAGCCCAAATTATCCGTATTTTATCGCTTAAAAAACACATTATTTTATTAACACTGCCCATTTTTCCTCCGATTGTGACAAATTGCAAGAAAAACACCGATGCTTATGATGATTTGGCGGTGATGTGACGACTCTTTGACGTAATAACCCGACGACAGCCCGTTTCTATAAGGCTGTCGCCGGGTTTCATGTTGTCACACTTGCCGTCGATTCAAAGGTTATTTTGCCTTCTTAGCAGCAGGTTTCTTGGCAGCAGGCTTTTTAGCTGCAGGTGCCTTTTTGGGCGTTTCCTTCTTTGCGGGCGCTTTTTTTGCGGGCGCTTTTTTAGCCGTTTCCTTCTTGGCAGGTGCTTCCTTCTTTGCGGGAGCTTTCTTCTTGGGTGCGGCGGGCTTCTTCTCCTCTTTGGGAGCGGGCTCCTCTACTACTGGTGCGGGTTCCGTCTCATCGATGGGGAAATCGCCAGTGGTGTCATTGACGATGTTGTTGCGCATCATCTCCACCTCGCGGTGCAGCCTCTCGATTTCCTGCTCCTGATTGCGGATAGTCAGCAGCAGCGAGTTCAGCTCCTCGTTGTCGATGCTGGCAGGGTACTGCTCCTCGACACGCGTCATGAAGTCGCTCAGCACGTTCATGTAGTTGGTGAACGCCGTATAGGGTGAGTCGTAGGGGCTGTAGTGGCTGTGTACCGAGCCATCGTCGTTGTGCTTGGTGGACATGTAGAAGAAGTGGTCGCTGGCCTGCAGGTAGTTCCAGTCCTGCTTGATGCGGCGGTCGGTGCACAGACGCACGCGCTCACCGATGGAGTACAACTTCTTGGCGGCCTCCTGCTGCAGGGTGTTGCCCAGCCATGCGCTGGTGTCGCGGGCCTCGTCGGTCCAGGACATGGGGTAGGGCACGGCAAGTTCGGCAACGGGTTTGAACTTAGAAACCACCTCGCTCGGGGTCCAGAACTGGATGTCGTGCTCGGCGGCAAAGCGGGGCAGGGCCTTGATGAACTCAAAGATGCCGCTCTCGCGAGGTTGCAGCTCTCCGAAGGCGTCATAGTTCATGAACAGGTTGACCAATTGCTCCTCTTGCGGCAGTTCGTTGATCCAGTTGATGTACTTGTCGGCCGTGAGGGGATAGGATGCCCACTCGGGATTACTGAAGCGGAACGAGATGTCATCGCTCAGTTTGCCGTTCTTCAACATCAGTTTGAGCTTAGGCGCCGAGGCACTGCTGTACAGGAAGTTGGGCGAACGCCAACCCAGCACGTGCTTGGCGTCGGCCGTGATGGCGGCTTTGAAGCCCATGGCATATACCATCGAGGCGATGTCGTCATCATAGATCAACTCGGTGTTGCGGAACACCTTGGGTTTCTGGCCAAACAGCTGATAGATTTTCTGGTCGTGGGCCTTGACCTGGGCGACGAACTCGTCGGGGTCATACAGGGATGACAGGCTGTGTGCATAGGTCTCGCTCAGGAACTCTACACAACCGGTTGCCGCAAGTTCCTTCATCGAATCGATGAACTCGGGTACGTACTGTTCCAATTGCTCCAGGGCGGTGCCGCTGATGGAGAAAGCCACCTTGAACTTCTTGCCGTTCTCCTTGATCATGTCGAGCAGCATCTGGTTGGCGGGCAGATAGGACCGCTGAGCGATGCGCGTGATGATGTCGTCGTCGGCAAAGTCATCATAATAGTAGTGGTCGTTGCCGATGTCAAAGAAACGGTAATGTTTCAGGCGGAACGGCTGATGAATCTGGAAATAAAAACAAATCGCTTTCATATATTATTCAGTTTTTAGTAGTCAGTTTTAAGTTTTTAGTTGATTTCCATTAGCGGTTGATGAGGTTGCGGTAGATGTTGATGACCTTGGCGCCGGCCTTGTCCCAGGTGATCTGGTTGACCTCGGCAAGTCCCTGCTCACGCAACTCGTTGAACATCGCGGGATACTTGATGATGCTGTAGATGGCGTCGGCCATGGCATTGGTGTCCCAGTAGTCGATCTTAATGACGTTGTCCAGAATTTCGGCACAGCCGCTCTGCTTGCTGATAATCGACGGCACACCCATCTGCATCGCCTCCAGCGGAGAAATGCCGAACGGCTCGCTTACCGACGGCATGATGTACACGTCACTGGCGGCAAGCATTTCGTACACCTGCTTGCCCTTAAGGAAGCCGGTGAAGTGGAAGCGGTCGGCGATATTGCGCTTGGCGGCAAGGCGGATCATCTTGTCCATCATGTCGCCACTGCCTGCCATGACAAATTGGGCGTCATTGACCTTGTGCAGCACCTGTGCAGCGGCCTCGACGAAGTATTCGGGGCCTTTCTGCATCGTGATGCGCCCCAGGAAGGTGATGACCTTGCTCGTCTTGCCTGGAGGGGCCTCCAGGTTGAGCAATTCCTCGTTCAGGGGTTCCACGGCGTTGTGCACGGTGGTTACCTTGTCGGGGCTGATGCCGTATTTCTCGATAACGGTGCGGCGCGTGAGGTTGCTCACGGTGATGATGTGATCGGCATGGTTCATGCCGTCTTTCTCGATGCTGAACACCGTGGGGTTGACATTGCCGCGGGAGCGGTCAAAGTCGGTGGCATGCACGTGGATGACCAGAGGCTTGCCTGTCACCTGCTTGGCATGGATGCCGGCGGGATAGGTGAGCCAGTCGTGGCTGTGGATGATGTCACAGCCCACCGTGCGTGCGATGACGCCTGCCACGATGCTGTAGTTGTTGATTTCCTCGAGCAGATTGTCAGGGTAGCGTCCCGAGAATTCGATGCAGCCCAGGTCGTTGGTGCTCATGTAGTTGAAGTCGCCGTAGATATGGTCGCGCAGGTTAAAGTACATCTGCGGATCCATTACATTGCCGATGCGGCTCTGCACATAGTCCCAGTTCACGTCGCGCCATGCTACCGGCGTGTTGTTGGCACCGATGATATTGGCAAAATCCTTGGGCTCGTCACCCCATGGCTTGGGGATGACAAAGGTGATGTCCATGTCGCCGTTCTGCCACATGCCCTTGGTGAGTCCGTAACTTGCTGTTCCCAGTCCTCCCAGGATATGGGGAGGGAACTCCCAGCCAAACATTAATGCTTTCATATCTCTTGATAGGTTTATTCGTCAATGATGTGAAGGTTCTTGAAAGTGCGCAGCACGCGCAGGATGCCGCCCACGTTGGGGGCGAAGCTCACGGCGCCACGGCCTGTGAAGGGAGGATTGCCGTCGTAGAGTTCGCTCAGCGAGCCGATGCAGCCCTCTTTCATCTCGTCCTCAAAGCCGATCATCATCCTCTCGATGAAGGAAATGCTGTTCAGGCCGAAGACGCGGATGTAGGCCTTGCTGTAGAAGTCCATCAGCCAGGGGCGTGCACTGCCGGCGTAGTAAGCCATCTGTCGCTCCTCGGGGGTGCCCAGATACCAGGGAATGTAGCCGTAACTGTTGGGGCTCAGGGTGCGCAATCCCTTGGGCGTCAGCAACTCGCGTGTCGTGATGTCGAGGATGCGTTTGCGCTGACGGCGGTCCAGGGGACTGTAGTCTGTGGCGGCGGCGATAATCATGTTAGGCCGCACGCTCAGGTCGGTGTAACTGCCGTTCACATAGTCGTACAGGTAACCGTAGTCGGTCATGAACGTCTCGATGAAGGCGGGTTTGCATTTGTCGGCGATGGCGTTGCAACGCTCTACAAATTCCTTTTCCTCGTCACGCTCGGCGAAGAGTTCTTCCACCGCAAACCTGAGGGCATTGTACCACAGGGCGTTGAATTCCACCAGATAGCCTGTGCGGGGAATCAGCGGGGTGCCGTCGGGGTGCGTGCTGTTCATCCAGGAGACGGGACGCTTGGTTCCATCGGTTGTGACAAGGCCGTTAGTCTCAAGTTTGAGATTGGGGTGATGGCCGTCGGCAATAAAGGTGATGATGTCCTTGACCAGTTGCCCGTAGCGCTCGCGTGCTGCATCGGCATTCAGGTCATGGGCATAGCGCTGCACTGCCCAGATGGCCCACAGGGGCACATCGGGCAACTCCAGGCCATCAAGGTGCTTGTCGAGGGTGCCGTCGCGCATCCAGTCGTTGAGGGCACGCTGGGCGGTGTCCATGATGAGCTCGAAATCCTGGCGGTGGTGTACCGACAGGGTGCAGCCCGGTAGAGCGATGAACTCGTCGCGGGCGCGGATCTTGAACCAGGGATAGCCGGCCAGCAGGTAGTGACCTTCCTTGTTGGTGATATAGAACTGCTTGGCGCTGTTCTTCATGCAGTTATAGAAGCTCGTGCGCGGTGTGCGTGTCTTCATCTCGTCCTCGTACATCTTGGTCAGGGTGCGGGTGTTGACTTCCTCGACACCGGCCGAGAAAATGAGGGGCTCGCCCTTTTTGATTTCGACCTCGAAGTAGCCGGGCACATACAAGTCCTCGCTGTAAGGAATGCCGCGCTCTTGGTCCTTGGTGTACTCGATGTTTTTGTACCAGTGCGGGTCAAACACGAAACGGGGCTTATGGTTCATCTGCATGTACAGGGTGGGGTAGCCGTTGTACATACAGGTGGCGATGCCGTTGGACACTTCCTGGTAGTCGCGGCTGGCGACAGCATTCTCGACACACAGGTCGTTGGCGTTGCGGAAGGCCAGGAAGGGCCGGAACTGCAGCGTCGTCGCCGAGTGGGCATCCACCAGCGTGTAGCGGATGAGGATGCGGTTCTCGTGGGTGATGAAAATCTTCTCCTTTTTCAGGATCACGCCGCCCACGCGGTAGGTAGTGGTGGGCACGCGCTCGCAGTCATACTCTCGGATGTACTTGTGGCCGTTGGGACTGTAGGTGTCACCCTTGTAGCGGTGCAGGCCCAGGTTGAAGGGTGCCCCATGCTGGATGACGGTCTCGTCGAGTGTGGACAACAACACGTGGTTGTTGTCGTCGAGCTCGGGCACCGGGATGACCAACAGGCCATGCTGCTTGCGGGTGTTACAGCCCACGATGGTGGTGCAGTGATAGGCCCCCGACTGATTGGTGCGCAGCATCTCCTTGGGCAGGGACTGCTCCAGATTGATCATCAGGTTTTTATCAAATTTCAGATAACTCATTATTGTTTGATTGTTTAGTTATTATATTGTTTCGGTTAATGTTCAGGAGGCTCTTTTCACACATCATCGGGCAGCGTGCGCGGCACCAGGATGTTGATGCCGGCCGCTACATTCTCGATCGCTATGCGAGCAGGCATCATGACAGGATCGCCGTCGATGTGGATGACATCGTCGTGTCGACGCTCGATGACCACACGTTTGCCTCGATAGATACTCACGTGGTTGTCGTAATTGAGTTGCCGCAGAAATAATCTGGCTCCGATCAGCGGGCTGGCAGCAGGGTTGAAGGGATGCATCACGGTCACGTCAATGAGTCCGTCCTGCATCGTCGCGCGGGGGGCGATATAGGCGTTGTTGCCATATTGGGCCGCATTACAGCACGCGATGACAAAGGCTTTGTCGGTCATGCTCTGCTCATCGATATCAATCTTGTAGGCCTGGGGCTTGTAGTTGAGATACTCGGTGAGGGTTGTCTTGATATAGGTGATGAAGCCGCGTGTGCCCTCGTTGGCGAACTTGTTGCTGACGGCCGCGTCAAACCCCATCCCGCAAACACAAAAGAAAGGTTTGCCGTTAACGGTGCAGTAGTCAAACTTTCCTTTCACACCGTCATTGATTAAATGCAGGGCGCGGCTCGCGTTCATCGGGATGCGCAGGTGGCGTGCCAACCCATTCCCTGATCCGTTAGGTACGATGGCAAGGGTGGTATCTGAGCCGCACAAGGCACTGCCCACCTCGTTGACCGTGCCGTCGCCACCGATGGCGACAACGATGTCAACACCGTCTCTCACCGCTTGCGCTGCTATTTCACGGGCATGTCCAGGGTATTCGGTTGCTATGATGCTCACATCATAGCGGTCATGGTCTACTGCTGTATCGATGAGGCGAGGAATCTTGTCCTTTCTGCCGATGCCTGACACAGGGTTGATGATGGCGACTATATGCCTGCGTTTCTCTTCCATTCCCTGCAAAGATAATACTTTTTTACGGGTTTTATTTGGATTGAACGTCTATTTTGAGTTATTTTTGTGGAAAAAATATTAACAAGTCGTTTTTTTAGTACCAAGACTAATGAAAAAAGTCAGTATAAACTTGCTCACTAATGTGATATTGCTACTTGCCGGCATTATTCTGATTGTGTTTCACCATGTACCTAATATCCTGGTATGGGGCGCTCGTGTGATGGGTGCCGTGTTCCTGTTGCCGGCGGTGGTGTATCTCATCATGGTGGCCGTGCGTCACGCCGATGCCCGCACCAGTACTGATTATTTGGGCGTGCTGCCCGCTGTAGGCGGTCTGTGCTTCGGGTTGGTGATGATCATTAAGGCCCATTTGTTTGACGGCATTCTGCAACTGCTCATGGGCGTGTTGCTGCTCGTGTTGGGCCTGTTCCATGTCATCTTTCTGTTGCTGTCTCGCAATAGCATGAAAGTCAAGGGGTGGTATCACATTTGTCCGCTTGCCGTCATCTTGTGTGGTGTCCTCTCGTTGGCGCTGCCCGCTCTGCGCTCCAGCGTGTCCACGGTGGTGCTGTTGACTGGCATCTGCCTGCTGCTGTTCAATTTCACCAGCCTGCAGGAATATCTGGCCGAGCGTAAGGTGCGCCGCGCTGTCACACAACCTGCCGTCGAGTCGGCACCGGTCGCCGATGATTCGGCTGCCGAAACAATAGTCCAGGACAATGAGCTTGAGTGATGTAATCAATGAATTGCTCGTGCTGATTCATCATCCGCGGGCAGGCAGCTATGAAATCGGGGACGAGACGCGTTCCTGTGTGAATTGCGGGCATGAGTATCAGGGCAACTTCTGCCCCGCTTGCGGGCAAAAGGCCACCGCTGGCCGCATCACTTGGACCACCGTGCGCAGCGGCGTAATGGACGTGTGGGGCCTGGGGTCGCGTTCCCTGGTCAGGTCGTTGTGGAACCTGATAGTGCGCCCCGGCAGTTTCATCAGTGACTATATCAACGGCAAGTGGCAGGTGAGCTTCCCGCCCGTCAAGATGCTGGTCATCGTGGCCATCAGCCTCTATTTCATCGGTCGGTTGATTTACCCCGAGTTCTGGAACGACTTGTTTGATGAGGAGAAAGCCGAGAGCGCGGCATCGGGCGCTGTCGGTTTTATAGATAATGTGGTGTATTGGATCGTTTCGCACCCCGAATGGGCGTTATTGTTCTTGCTCTCATCCTTGATTGTCCCCACGTGGTTCGTTTTTCGCCACGCTCCGCGCAACACGCTTCACACGCTGCCGCAGGGCTTTTTCATCCAGGTGTTCTTGTGCGTTCAATTTTACCTGTGGCTGTTTGTCTTATCGGCCATTTTCAGACTGTGCGGTGCAGGCTTGGAACTCGCATTTACCATCTCATTTGCCGTGATGTTGCCGGTGATGGTCTATGTTGACTACAAGTCGCTGTTCGGCTACGGCTGGTGGGGAACGCTGTGGCGCTTGGTGGTGTCTTTTCAGTTGGCTTATATGATACTGGCCGTGCTGATTTTCACCTCTGTTATATGCGACCGGTTGGTATTGGGAGGGGACCTCTCGATACCCATGCTTTTTGTCAGGCTCCTGTGCGTGGTCGCGTTTATCGTGCTGTACATTTTTGTCATCGACATGATCAACCGCAGGACGTGGCGCACTGCAGGAAGGCTCAAGGCGTTGAAGTATCCGCTCATCATGTTGGGTGTGATGCTGGTTCTGGTGGTCATCGGTGAATTAGTCGCACCGGGCTCAATTTCCAAACTCCTCACGCTGTTCTATTTTGGTTGATATAAAGTAGAAATATATCCATGATCAAAGAGAAATACCACCGTTTTCGCCAGTGGCAGCAGGATCCGTTTGACTATCACGACAGTCACCACCATCACGAGTGCTGCAACTGCGGTGGGGAGAGTGACAACAATTATTGCCCGCGTTGTGGCCAGAAGGCCGTCCATGGCCCCATCACGTGGAAGAGTGTCTGGCAGGGTATCTTGGACGTGTGGGGCGTGGGTACGCGATCGCTGCCTTACACGTTGTGGCAACTCGTTTGGCGCCCCGGTTATCTGATGCGTGACTACATCAGCGGCAAGCGTCAGGTAAGTTTCCCGCCAGTGAAGATGCTGTTGATTGTGTGTATTGCCTCATTGGTAATCAGTAATTGGATAAAACCCGAAGAGGTTGTCAATCCCGTGGTTACATCGACAGGCCTAAGGTATTATGTCGATGTAGTCAACAATTGGCTGAATGTCCACATGGAATGGTGGATTCTTTTAGCCTTTTCTTTTTTGATTGTGCCCATCTGGTCCTTGTTCCGTGAGGCACCCAAGTGTTACCGACATACCCTGCCCCAAGGCTTCTTTATCCAGGTTTTTGTTGGTACGCAGTTTATTTTGCTAATGATGTTGATCTTTATCATTGCTTCATTGTTCTTACTGAATTACAATGGAGAATATATGGGAGATCTGGCAATAGTGTTAATTGTCCCGCTTTTGTTGCTGATTGATTTCAAGCAGTTGTTCGGCTACGGATGGTGGGGAACCCTATGGCGTACGCTGATGGCGGTGCCGATGAGTCTTTTAATTTTAAAGGTCTTGGCTTATTTTGGACGTGCAGTCCTGTACTTGTTTGAGCAGGGTATGGGACGTCAATTATGGAAACTGATACTTATAGGTGTCGATAGGGCGGTGCTGCTGTGGTTGCTCATGGAGATTGTGGGTGTTGTCAACCGCAAGGAGTGGCACGATAAAGGATGGTGGCAGGTCGTGAAGCGGCCTGTACTGGTAGCCTTGGTTTATCTGGTAGTCACTGTCGCCTGCTACAGTTTGGGCGCTCATGGCGGACTCATGAGTCTGTATGAAACCTATTTTGGTCCGATGGAGTCATAATCTGGCAGATGCAATAACAGTTAAAAGGAATAAAACAAGCGGCGCGCTCTCATCATCGAGGGCACGCCGCTGTATATGTTGGGATTATCTGCCGCGATGGGGCGGGCTATTCGTTCCAAGAATTTGAATTTTCGATCAGGTTGGTCGTGTCGGTGGACTTCACTGGCTCAGAGACTGTTGTGCCCGACGGCAGTTTGTTGCCCGAGATGAGGACATTGTCGCTCTGGGTTATGCTGATGATGGAAGAAGGAAGGGTGGTAATGCTGGAGACGGTGTTGTTGGCGATGGTCACGTAGTCCAGGTATTTACCCGAGAACATCATAGCTTTGAGCCCCTCAATGCTGTTATCGGTGATGATATGTCCGCCGCCACGCGAGGAGGCGCTGGCCTTCAGGAAATCGAACACATAGCTCTTGATGTTCTTAAACACGTTGTTGCGGACAATGGTATACTTGCCGCAGGAGGCAAATTCCTCGTCGCTGACACCATGATTGAAGCTCGAAATCTCGTTGTTCTCCACTATCACGTTAACGACACTCTGACAGAGGAAAACACCTGCTCCCGATCCGCTGCCGGTCATCTTGTTTCCAGTGATTACGCCGCCAGAGTATCTTGTGCCCATATGCACGCCATGCATTGCGGGGTTCTCGATGGTGCAGTTGCTCACGTGCAGGCCGCCCATGCTTTGGTCGCTGATGCCGTCGTGTGGCGAGTTCTTGATAGTCACGTTGTTGACGATGAGGTTGCGCTGGATTTGCCTATATTCGATTCCTGTATTACCGGTGTAACCGCTAGGCGGGTAATAGGCGTCCAGGTGGATGCAGCTGTTGGACCACACCAAGGGTTCGGAGCTATTCCTGTTGCCGTCCAGGGTGATGTCGTGAATGTACACTCCGTCACAGTCAAAGCGGGGGCTCCAAGAACGCAGCAGCGCGAATGCGGTGGTCACTTGGCGGCCCGTGACGTAATTGCGGATGCAGCCGGGGAATTTGCTCTGCTTGTCGCTGATGACATTGGAGAAATTGATGCGGTTGCCCTCTATCGAGGTGACGATGCCGAATGTGCACTCGTTGGCATAGTTGGGCTCGATGATGACAAACATGTCGCCCTCGTTGAAGCCGCTTGCGTCTTCAACGTCAATATAGGTCTGATGCTTGGAAGCCGCCTCGGTCAGTGACGTGGTGACGGCGTCCCGCTTCTTGATGGTGGCGTTGTCGCCATAGATTTCCATGCCGGTGCGCAACGTCAACGCACGGCGGATGAGATAGGTTCCGGATTCAAAGAAGATGGCCTTGTGCATTCGGTACCCGTCCTCGAACAGGTTCTCCAGGGCCTGGGTGTCGTCGGTCACGCCATCCCCCACGGCGCCGTATCCTTTTGCTGACAGGTAAGTCCCGTAAGGATTGAACGGTGTGTAGGAATCATTTGCCAGCAGATGGTCGATAAGTGCGGTAACATCACCGATGTTGACTTTGCCGTCCAGGTCCACGTCTCCGAACCAGTCTTGCGCATTGAGGTGCAGCGGCATCAGCAGCATGGCCAGAGTGGCAAGCGTCATGGTCACTTGTCGGAGAGATCTCCTCGGTTTTGCGTAAAAAACTCCCATTTTGTTGTCTTGATTGATGGTTATTGTGATAATGATGGCGCAAAGGTAGTCATTTTCTTGCAAATAACAACGACGCACCTTTCCGTTTGGTGGGAAGGGCGCGTCGCAGTGTCGTACTCGCCGTGCGGCGGTGTTGTCTCTTATTTCTTCTTGCGGTTGCCGTAGCGCTGCATGAACTTGTCCACGCGACCTGCGGTGTCGACGAGCTTCTGCTTGCCGGTGAAGAAGGGGTGAGAGGTGTTGGTGATCTCGAGCTTCACCAGGGGATAGGTGGTACCGTCGATGTCGATGGTCTCCTTGGTGTTAACCGTGCTGCGAGTGATGAAAACCTCCTCGTTAGACATGTCCTTGAAAGCAACCTCGCGATAGTTGCTGGGATGGATATCCTTTTTCATTGTCTTGATATATCTTTAAATTGTTAAACTTACAAATGTTGTGGCGGTGGTAAACGCCTTTTTGTAATGGCGCGCAAAGGTACAAACATTTTCTGAACCACAAAAACTTTTTCTACCTTTTTATTCTTTTTCATGAGATTTTTTGGTAATTCTTGGCATTAAATGAAAAATATTGAGTAATTTTGCAGGCTGATTTTGATTAAAGTAAATAAAAGAGCTGAATATATGTTTGGCAAACTCTTCAAGAGCAAAAAAGAGCAAGTTAAACTCTTCTATAATACCGATGTGCATTGCCATATCCTGCCGGGCGTGGACCATGGTTCACCGTCGGTGGAGCACTCGTTGGAGATGCTCAAGGCCGAGGCCGAGATGGGCATCTCGCGCGTGATCCTCACGTCGCATGTGACGGCAGTGTCATTTGAGAACACACGTGAAACGCTCATGGACGCATTCATCAAGCTCAAGGATGCAGTGTCCGACGCGGGTATGGATATGGATCTGTACTTGAGTGCGGAATACCGCATGGATGAGTACTTTGACAAGGAATATGCCGCCGACCATCTGATTCCCATGCCGGGCAATCACATACTGTTGGAGAACTCGTTCCAGCAGGAGTTGATGAACCTTGATGAACTGCTGTTCGACATGCAGGTAAAAGGATACAAGACCATCCTGGCCCATCCGGAGCGTTACTCCTACTACTCACGTCGTCGCAAGCGCTACGAGCAGCTTCACAACGCTGGAGCCCGTTTCCAGGTCAATATCCTGTCCTTCACGGGCTATTTTGGTGAAGAGGCGCGTGACAGCGCTCTGTGGTTTGTCCGCAATGGCATGATCGATTTTCTGGGCAGTGACATGCACAATGTGAAGCACGCCCACATCATCATGGATTACATCAACTCCAAGGAATGGAAGAAAATCGGTCCTATGATCGAGCCCACCATCAAAAATGACCTGATCACCTGGTAATTCTTAGTTATCAGCAACTATTCTGAATCTTTTGTTTTATCGCGTTGTTCGGCGGGGAGATCCTGTTGAATGATGTCTCGGCACTGGTGGCTCACCTGGGCAATGTCATTGCCGCCTGTATGCTCGATAGGAGCGTGGAAGGTGAGCGTGATGGTGCCCGGGGTGACATTGAAGGTGCTGCGGGGCATGACCTTGTAGCTGCCGTCGATAGTGATGGGAACCACCGGCAAGCCAAACTCCAGGGCCAACTTGAACGCACCGTTCTTGAACGGGCCCATCAGGCCGGTATCGGTGCGACGTCCCTCAGGAAAGACAACTATTGACATGCCACCGTGCAGTTTCTTCTTGGCTGCGGCCATCGTGTCGCGCAGGCCCTGTGCCGTGTGGGTGTCCACCAGGATGTGTCCGGCCATGCGGCATGCGGTACCGATGATGGGGATGTTGGTGATGCCCTTGCGCATCATCCACTTGAAGTTGTGCCCCAGGAATCCATAGATGGAGAAGATGTCGTAAGCGCCCTGATGGTTGGCTACGAAGACGTAACTCGTCTCATGGTCAATGAGATCGTGGCCCACGACACGCACCCTGACCAAGTGAATCCAGCACCACACCCTGGCCCACCACTTAGCGGGGAAATAGCCCCAATAGTCTTGGTCAAACAGGCACCCAATGATGGTGATCAAGGCGGTGATGATGCTGTAAACCAGCATGATGGGTGCAGCAATGCACCATTGGTATATGCGGTAGATGTAAATCATTTTTCTATCAATCATTGTTTCTGCCGTTGCAAAAGTAAACAAATACAGATAATGGTGCAAACTCCTTGAAAGGATAGGGGCGAAATTGACCTACATTTAACGCAATTTAGGACACTTGTTAACGGCCATAAAACAAGAATCGCCCTTGCGGGCGACACTTGTTCGATTCAGTTTTGAATGTTGTTAATTCTCCTCGGAGGGCACCTCGGGGGCAATGAGTTTGTAGCCCTTGCCGTGGATGTTGATGATCTCGATAGTGGGATCGTCTTTGAGTTTCTTGCGCAGCTTGGTGATGTAAACGTCCATCGAGCGGGCATTGAAGTAGTTGTCGTCAATCCAGATGGTCTTGAGGGCGAAGTTGCGCTCCAAGATCTCGTTCATGTGTGCGCACAGCAGGCTCAGCAACTCGCTCTCCTTGGTGGTGAGGTTGTCGCTCTTGTCGTCGGTGAACAGCACCTGGCGTTGGGTGTCGAAGGTGAACTTGCCGATCTTGTAAACGGTAACTTCCTTGCCCTTCTTGCCCTTGACGCGGCGCAGGATGGCCTCGATGCGCATCACGAGCTCCTCCATCGAGAAGGGCTTGGTGATGTAGTCATCGGCACCGATCTTGAAGCCTTCCAGGATGTCCTCCTTCAGCGCCTTGGCGGTGAGGAAAATGATGGGCACATCGCTGTTGATGGCGCGGATTTCCTGTGCCAGCTGGTAGCCGTCCTTCTTGGGCATCATCACGTCAAGCAGGCAGATGTCATACTTGCCCTTGAGGAATGCCTTGTAACCGGCTTCACCGTCGGCAAATAACTCGGCCTTGAAGCCCTTGTCCTCGAGGTACTCACGGGTGAGGGTTCCCAGATTCTCGTCGTCCTCGCATAACAGAATTCTCAGTTTGTCTTCCATAATCGTCTTTTTTATTTGTATAGTGGTAATGTGATAATGAATTTCGATCCTCGGTTGACCTCGCTCTCGGCACGTATGCTGCCGCCAAACAGGTCAATCATCTTCTGTACATAAGCCAGTCCCAGTCCAAATCCCTTGACGTCGTGGCGGTTGCCAGTGGACACGCGGTAGAACTTCTCGAAAATCTTCTTCAGGTCTTCGCGCTTCATGCCGATGCCGTTATCGGCAACTGTGATTTGGATGTGGTCCTCGTCGGGGTTGACAGTGGTCACCTCGAGTTCGGGAGGAACGTCCTCTTGCCGGTACTTGACAGCGTTGTCCAGCAGGTTGAAGATGACGTTGGTGAAATGCATGCGGTCCACGTTGATGATGGGATCCTCGGCATCGAGGTTCGCAACGATTTTTCCGCCATATTTCTCAACTTTGAGTTTGAAGGTGTTGATGACGCTGTAGATGTTGGCATTGGCGTCTTCTTCCTCAAGGCGCATTGTAGCGTTCTTGCGGTCGAACAATGACAACTGCAGCACTTTCTCGACCTGGAAACGCAGGCGCTTGGTCTCGTCGTTGATGACGCCCGAGACGTGTTTGAGCATCTCGGGGCTCTTGCGCACGCTGTCGTCGTTGAGCATCTGGGCTGCAATCGAGATGGACGAGATGGGCGTCTTGAACTCGTGCGTCATGTTGTTGATGAAGTCGTTCTTGATCTCGCTCAGCTTCTTCTGTTTGAAGGCGACCGATATGGTGTACAGGAACACACCCAGCAACAGGAAAGTGAATGCCAGCGACGGCACCAGGAACTTCACCGATGAGAAGATGTAGTCACTCTTGTTGGGGAATGTGACGTTGAGGGTGTTCTGCTTGTTCTTCGGGTCATTGGGGAATAAGACTTGAGTGTAAACGTCCTCTTGCGACATCGGGGAATAGTGCTCAGTCTTATAGATCACACCATTGGTCTTGTTCACAATGGCGAACTCAAAGGGCAGCGTCAGGCCGTTGAACTCCAGCTCCGAGCGCAGGTAACTGGCTACCGTAGCGCTGTCGGCGCGTTCCTGGATGGGGCGGTCGCTGGAGTGGTTCAGAATGGTGAGTATGACCTCGTTCAACAGGCTCTTTTGGTACAGGTACTGTCCCTTGAGTATTTCCTGCTTGCGCTGATAGGTGTCGTTCAGGTCCTTTAGCGTGTTGCGGTTGGCAGGGCGCAGGCTGGACGGGTCCTCGGTATTGAGCGTGGTGTCGATGGTAGCCTCATGCCTGTCATTGAAACTGAAGCTGTTCTGACTGATGTCCGAGTAAGTCTGCTCGGCCTCGGCCAGGTCCAAGTCGAGGAAGTATTTGGTTTCGTTCTGCTCCAGCATCGTGGACACGCTGTAAAGGCTGCGCTTGACAATCTCGCTGAACTGGCTGTTGCGCATGTCAACCATCTTCTCGAGATATACGATCTGCATGGCGAGCAGTCCCAGCAGGGCTATCGCCATCACAACCGTCAATATCCATATCGTCGATCTCTTCATGAGAGTTCCTTTCTATTCCAAAACCTTGTTTTTAACAATCAACGGCAAAATTAACACTTTATTGTGAAAAAACAAAATTTTCTGCCGTTTTTTGTCTGAAATTTTACCTCTAAATGTTAATTCTGCCATTTTTGTCTCGATTTGGAACAACAAAATAATGGGCAACCCGGTGTCGGGTCGCCCATTATTATATAATGTTAAGGGGAGGGGATTAATCCTCGTCCTGCTTGCTCTCCTCGTACTCCTTGAGCAGCTGAGCCTGCACGTCGGCGGGCACGAGCTCGTAGCTCGAGAACTTCATGTTGAACGAAGCGCGGCCGCCCGAGATGGAGCTCAGGGCAGTGCTGTAGCTCGACATCTCCTTCAGGGGGATGCGGGCCTTAACGCGCTCCATGCCGTTGGCGCTGGACATATCCATCATGATGCCGCGGCGGCCCTGCAGGTCGCTCTGTACACCACCCATGCAGTCGCCGGGCAACAGAATCTCGACGTCATAGACGGGCTCCAACACCTTGGGGTTGGCATCGCGGAAGGCGGTCGAGAAGGCGTTGCGGGCTGCCAGACGGAAGGAGATTTCGTTACTGTCAACCGGGTGCATCTTACCATCGTAGATGCAGACGCGCACGTCGCGGGCATAGCTACCGGTCAACGGGCCCTGTTCCATGCGGTCCATGATACCCTTGACGATAGCGGGGATGAAGCGAGCATCGATGGCACCACCAACGATACAGTTATAGACAACCAGCATACCGCCCCATTCCATGGGGATTTCCTGCTTGTCCTTGATGTTCATCTTATACTCCTGGTTGCCGAACTTGTAGGTGTCAGGTTCGGGCATGCCCTCGCGGTAAGGCTCAACGATGAGGTGTACCTCACCAAACTGGCCGCTACCACCAGACTGCTTCTTGTGACGATAGTCGGCACGGGCAGCCTTGGTAATGGTCTCGCGGTAGGGGATGCGGGGCTCCTGGTACTCGATCTGGATCTTATCGTTGTTCTCGATGTTCCACTTGAGGGTGCGCAGGTGGAATTCGCCCTGGCCCGAAACGATGGTCTGGCGCAACTCCTTGCTCTGCTCGATCAACAGGGTGGGATCCTCCTCGTGCATGCGGTTGAGGACGGCACCCAGCTTCTCGGTCTCGCTCTCGTTGATGGCGCGGATGGCGCGCTGATACTTGGGAGCGGGATAAGCGATGAAGTCAAACACGTGCTCGCAGCCCTTCTCGTTGAGGGTGTTGCCGCAGCGCACGTCTTTCAGCTTCACGGCAGCGCCGATGTCGCCGGCATGGAGCTCGTCGATCGGGGTCTTGTTCTGACCGCAAACCACGTTGATCTGGGCAAGGCGCTCCTTGCTGCCGCGGTTCTGGTTGGTCAGGTCGGCACCAGCCTTGAGGGTACCGCTCATTACCTTGAAATAGGAAACCTCACCGATGTGGGTCTCTACCGAGGTCTTGAAGAAGTAGATGCTGACGGGGCCGTTCTCGTCGAAGGGCACCTCGTCACCATTGCTGTTCTTGGGAGCGGGCATCTCGGTCACGTCGGGCACGATGATGCTCATGATGTCGAGCATGCGATCGGTGCCGATGTTGTTTTCAGCGCTTACCAGTACGACGGGGAAGATGCTGCGGTCAACCATACCCAGGCGGATACCCTTGATGGTCTCCTCCTCGGTCAGGGTCATTTCGTCGAGGAACTTCATCATCAGCTCCTCATCGTTCTCGGCAGCCAGCTCGAGCAATGCCATGCGGTACTCCTCGGCCTTGTCGGCATG
This sequence comes from Muribaculaceae bacterium, assembly GCA_017557425.1. GTDB lineage: Bacteria > Bacteroidota > Bacteroidia > Bacteroidales > Muribaculaceae > Sodaliphilus. The sequence goes on from JAFYYU010000009.1 coordinate 18,958, forward strand.
TGCGCCGTCAATGTCAGCGGCGGTAGCCTTGCCACCGTCCTTGGGCCAGGTGTACTGCTTCATGGCGAGCACGTCAACCACGCTGTTGAAGCCAGGACCTGCATTCACGGGGAACTGGAGGGCAACAACCTTGTTGCCGTAGGTCTCGCGCAGCTGGTTATATACGTTGTCAAAATCACACTTCTCGTCTTCGAGGCGGTTGATGACAAACATCAGGGGCTTGCCAATGCGCTCCACGGTGCGGAAGTTGTTCTGTGTACCTACCTCAACACCATTGCGTCCGTCAACGACCAGGGCGGCAGTATCGGTAACGCTCAGAGCAGTTACGGCATTGCCCACGAAGTCGTCACTACCCGGGCAGTCAAAGAAGTTGAGCTTCTTGCCGTTCTTCTCTGCATAGAAGACAGTAGAGGAAACGGAGTAGCCATACTCTTTCTCAACGGGAGAATTATCGCTCACGGTATTACCGCCATCGACGGTACCCCTGCGACTGATTGCGCCGCCCTCAAGGAGGATAGACTCGGTGAGAGTCGTCTTGCCAGCGCCCTTGCCACCGACGAGAGAGATGTTTTTGATCTCGTTTGTTTTGTAAACCTTCATTAGAGTTTTGTTGTTAAATAGTTGTTATATAGTAAATTGAGTTTTTTAGTTCGCTAAACAGCCTGCAAAATTAGTTATTTTTGCCCGTAATCACAACATTATTAAAAAGAAAATTATTTACAAGCTAAAAATTGAGTAAATTTGCACCATGAAATGAGATGCCCATGGCTGGTGTTTATGTACATATTCCCTTCTGCGCAAGTAGGTGCAGCTACTGCGATTTCTTCTCCACACTGGAGTTGAAAGATGCGGGTTTCTCCTATGTCGAAGCTGTCATTGCCGAGGCTGCATTGCGTCGTGGCGAGCTGGGCGGAGAACCTGTTCGCACGCTTTATCTGGGTGGAGGCACACCGTCACAGCTGCCGCTGCCGTTGTTGTCGCAGCTGGTTGACGGACTGCGGAAGGCCCTGGACTTGACCCATGTAGAGGAATTCACGATTGAGGCCAATCCTGACGATGTCACGCCCGAGTGGAGCGCCGCGTTGCCCTCGATGGGCGTGAACCGCGTGAGTATGGGCGTGCAGACCTTTGAGGACGACATTCTGCGTCTCATCGGGCGCCGCCACACTGCGGCTCAAGTCGTCCAGGCCATCACGAACCTGCGCTCAGCAGGAATCTCCAACATCAGCATCGATCTCATTTACGGACTGCCTGGGCAGACGTTGGCCTCTTGGATTCACACGGTCGAGCAAGCCATCGCATTGCGTCCTCAACACGTTTCGGCTTATGGGCTGACCTATGAGGAGGGCACACGTCTTTGGCGCCAGCGCGAGCGTGGCGAGGTGGCCGAAGTTCCCGAGGAGGTTTGCGTCGAGATGTACCGTGAACTTGTTGAGCGGTTGCAGGAGGCCAGTTTTGAGCACTATGAGATTTCCAATTTTGCCTTGCCGGGTTATCACTCCCGCCACAACTCCTCGTATTGGGACGAGACGCCCTATTTGGGGTTAGGTGCCGCGGCACACAGCTATGACGGCAGCATCAGGCGCAGCAACCCGTGTGACTTGCATCAGTATATTGCCCGTATCCAGGCCGGTGAGCCGGCTTGTGAACAGGAAGAGATGACGTCGTATGAGCGCTACGACGAGCGAGTGATGCTTGGGCTCCGGACCGCTGCTGGAATCGATGCTGAGCGCTTGCGTGAGGACTATGGCGAGGAGGTATGGTCGCATTTCCTCCGCGAAATCCAGCGTCATCTTGATGCCGGTCATGTGAGGCTGGCCGGCAAGTCCCGTTACGTGCTCACCGCCGACGGCATCCTGTTGAGTGACAGTGTGATTCGAGACCTGATGTGGTAAAAAGGCCGCCGTTGTCTTGCCCACAAGGAATATTTGTACTATTTTTGCGCATTGGGTACCGGCCCGTGATTGAAAATAAGCATTGCAATGAGAATGACATCACTAGAGAATAAGTTTATCGACGCCATCAACAAGCACCGCCATGTGCTGTTGCTGGTGCTGCTTTTTGCGCTTGGCGCTGCCATCAGGTGGGCAGGCCGCTATTTCGTGTCCGAGGACATGACCTACTGCCTGATGCCGTGGTTTGAGAAAATCAAGGCCGCTGGAGGTTTACCCGCCCTGTCGAGCCAAGTCGGAGACTATGGTATTCTGTATCAGACGCTTATCTCGATTATGACCTATCTGCCTATCCAGTCGGTGGTCCAGTATAAATTGCTCTCGTCACTGTTTGATATCCCGTTGGCGCTCGTGGCGGCTGCCATCTATCGTGATGTGCGCTTGTCGGACATGGCTGCCACCCCCGAAACGCGTTCGCGTGTCCGCATGCAGTCGTGGCTGGTGGCCGCTGTCGTGTGGCTGTTGCCCACGGTGATGCTCAATTCGTCCTATTGGGGCCAGTGCGACTCGATGTACGCAACATGCTGCCTGGCAACGCTCTACCTGATGCGCCGCAACTCTTTCGTCGGGGCTTTCGTGATGTTGGGCTTGGCTTTTGCCTGCAAATTGCAGACGGTCTTCATTTTGCCGATAATCATTGTTTATTACCTGGTTAAGAAGCGCTTCAGCCTGATGTGGATTCTCTTGTCGGTGGCTGTGATGTGGCTGTCGGGTATCGTGGCGTTTGCTTATGGCCGCAACTTGTTGGCGCCGATCCTCATCTATACAGGGCAGGTGGGCCATTACCAGGAGATGTATATGAGTTTCCCCAGCCTGTGGATGCTTGTGGGCAACGACTACTGGTCGATGCGCTGGTTTGCAATCCTGCTAACGGTTGCCGTGCTGGCTGTGGGCCTGTGGTATTGCCTGAACCACAAAAACAACGTCCTGTCCAACGAGCGGTTCTATGCCGTGGCGGCTTGGTTCATGTGGACGATGCTGTTGCTTCTGCCCAGTATGCACGACCGCTATGCCTATCTGCTTGATCTCCTGCTGGTCTTGCTGGCTTGCTGGGACAGGCGTTTCGTCAAATATGCCGTCATCACGGTATTGACCAGCCTGTATTACTATGGCATTTACCTGTTTGGCGACAGGGGTAACGGCCACGTTTTGGCGGCTATTATCTATCTGGTGACCTACCTGCACTTCACTTGGAAGCTCGTCAGGCAGGTCGAGTGCGATACGGCTCAATAAAAATCTTCAAAAGGATTATTGAAACTCTTCCAGGACATCGCGCAGCAGTGCGGTGAGCTGTGGCTGTGCGTGTGCCGCCTCGGCCTCGACGATGGATTTGAGTGACGGCGTGGCTTGCGTCTTGCCCGTCAGCAGAAGGTTCAGCAGCAGGCGGTAACCCGTGTATTTGACCATGTTTTGCTCCTGTGCGATGAGTTTGCGGAAGAGGGTGTCGGCCTCGGCCGTGTGCCGCAGTAGCTTGTGGCACAGGTTGTCGGCAATCTCGACGGTCTCGACGCCTGAGCACCATTCCAGGGCCTTTTCCAGCGACATGAGTTCGGCGGGGTAGAGCATGGGGGCTGCCAGGCGGCACTCGCGCGAGTTGGTGTCGTTCCAGAGTTCGCGGGCAAGGGCTTGCAGTTGTGCCTTGTCGCCGATGGCGTCGCGTGTGCGGCCTGTGATGTCCATGACGTCGGCCAGCAGGCATCCCATGATCATGGTGTGCGGGTCGCCGGCTTTTCTCAGTTTGTCGGCGACGATGCCGTTGCGGTAGGCGAAAAACTCCTTGCGGATTGCCCTCAGTATTTCTTGAGTTTCCATCTTCATCAAAAATAACTATAGCGCCTTCGCGTCTTAGCGTGGGGCGATTTTCTCGGCCAGGAAATGGCCCGTGTAACTCTCTTTGCATTTTGCGACCTCTTCGGGGGTGCCGCTGACGACGATGTGTCCGCCCAGGTCGCCTCCCTCGGGCCCCAGGTCGATAATGTGGTCGGCGCACTTGATGACTTCCAGATTGTGCTCGATGATGACCACCGTGTGGCCGTTGCCGATGAGCTGGTCGAACGATTTCATCAGCGTGTTGATGTCATGCAGGTGCAGGCCTGTCGTGGGCTCGTCGAAGATGAACATCGTGTTGCCCTGGCGCTCGCCGCTCAGGTAGTAGGCGAGTTTCACGCGCTGGTTCTCGCCGCCCGACAGGGTTGACGAGGACTGCCCTAGCTTGATGTAGCCCAGTCCCACGTCCTGCAGCGGCTTGAGGCGCCTCACGATTTTGTGCTCGTTGTAGGTGCTGGACTCGTTGAAAAACTCGATGGCCTGGTTTACCGTCATGTCCAGGACGTCGCTGATGGTGCGGCCCCTGAAGGTCACGTCCAGGGCGTTGCGGCTGAAGCGCTTGCCGTGGCAGGCCTCGCAGGTGAGGGTGATGTCGGCCATGAACTGCATCTCGATGGTGATGGTGCCCTCGCCCTTGCACTCCTCGCAGCGTCCGCCCGGCGAGTTGAACGAGAAGAAGCTGCTGTTGTAGCCCATCTGCTTGGACAGTTGCTGCTGGGCAAAAAGCTGGCGTATCTCGTCAAAGGCCTTCAGGTAGGTCGCTGGATTGCTGCGGGTGCTCTTGCCGATGGGTCCCTGGTCGATGAATTCGACTGCCGTCAGTCGGCTCAGGTCTCCGCCGATGCTGTTGTGGCTGCCGGGCGTGTCGGCCGTCTGGTCGTAATGGCGCGCCAGGGCAGGGTAGAGGATTTTGCCCACCAGGGTCGATTTTCCCGAGCCGCTCACGCCCGTCACCACCGTCATCACGCCCAGGGGGAACTTGACATCTATGTTCTTGAGGTTGTTTTGGGTAGCACCCTTGATTTCGATATACTGGCTCCAGGGGCGGCGTCGCTTGGGCAAGGGGATGGAGAGGGCATTGGTGAGGTATTTGGCGGTATAGCTGTCTTGGGCGTCGGCTAGGTCGCTGACGGGGCCCTGATAGGTGATGCGTCCGCCGTTGCGCCCTGCCTCGGGACCCACGTCGATGAGGTAGTCGGCGCTGCGGATGATGTCCTCGTCGTGCTCGACGACCACGACGGTATTTCCCAGCTGCTGCAGCATGCGCAGCACGTGTATCAGCCGATGGGTGTCGCGCGGGTGCAGGCCGATCGAGGGTTCGTCAAGGATATAGACCGAGCCCACTAGCGAACTGCCCAGGGCGGTCGCCAGGTTGATGCGTTGGCTCTCGCCGCCCGACAGCGTCGAGGAGAGGCGGTCCAGCGTCAGGTAGCCCACGCCCACGTCGCACAGGTATTCCAGGCGATTGTTGATCTCGGTTAGCAGGCGCTTGGCAATCAGGGCGTCGGTCTCGCTGAGCTGCAGGCCGCTGAACCACTGCCGCAGGTCCTTTACGGGCATTTTTACGAGGTCGCTGATCGTGCTGCCGCCCACCTTGACGAAGCCCGCCTGCGGCTTCAGGCGTGTGCCATGGCATGTGGGGCAAACGGTCTTGCCGCGGTAGCGTGCCTGCAGCACACGGAACTGTATGGCATAGGCTTTGCTCTTTACCCAGTCAAAGAAGCCGTCGATGCCGCTCCACTCGCCGTCTCCCGTGCCGTGCCACAGCAGGTCGAGCTGCTCTTGCGTCAACTCGTGGTAGGGCTTGTGGATGGGGAAGTTGTGCCGTGCGGCAACGTGGATGAATTCGTTTTTCCATTCTCCCATCACCTGTCCGCGCCAGCACATCACGGCGTCGTCGTAGACCGAGCGGCTCCTGTCGGGCACCACCAGGCTCTCGTCGATGCCGATGACGCTGCCGAAGCCTTCACACGTGGAGCACGCTCCCAGCGGGTTGTTGAAGTTGAACATCAGGTCGCTGGGCTCCTCAAAGCTCATCCCGTCCAGCTCAAAGCGCTTGGAGAAGCGGTGTTCAGCCGTCGTCCCGTCCTCTTGCCACAGCACGACGATACATTCGTCCTTGCCCTCGTAAAAGGCCGTCTGCAGCGAGTCGAGCAGTCGCATCTCGTCGTCCTTGCTGTGCGTCACCGCCATGCGGTCGATGAGCAGGCGGTAGTCGGCGGCATCGAGGTCGCCCTGGGCGGTCATGACCTGGGAAATATCGACGAATTTGCCGTCGCGCGTCATGAGCCTGGAGTAGCCGCCCTTGATGAGGATGTCGAGCTGGGTGCGCAGGTCGCGCCCCTCGGGGACAATGACCTCGGTGAGCAGGGCCAGGCGGGTGCCGTCGGGAAATGAGTTGATGTACTCGATGACGTCGTTGGCCGTGTGCTTCTTGACAAGGTTTCCCGAGATGGGCGAGAACGTCTTGCCCACGCGGGCAAACAGCAGCCGCAGATAATCATAGATCTCGGTGCTCGTGCCCACGGTGCTGCGCGAGTTGCGCGTGACGGTGCGCTGCTCGACGGCAATGGCGGGTGGCAGGCCGTAGATGAAGTCGCAGTCAGGCTTGGTCATGCGGCCCATGAATTGGCGCGCATAGGACGACAGGCTCTCGACATAGCGGCGCTGCCCCTCGGCATACAGTGTGTCAAAGGCCAGCGACGACTTGCCGCTGCCCGACAGGCCCGTCACGACGACAAACTTGCCGCGCGGAATCGCCACGTCAACGTTCTTCAGGTTGTTGACGCGGGCACCCTTGATGATGATGTCGCCTGATGCCATTTGGATGAATTTGGGGCGCAAAGATAGTGCAAGCCGAAGACAAAGGCAAGAAAAAATCTTTTTTTCTCTCCTTTGTTAAGGCGCAGCCTATCTTCGACGAAGTCAAAGATACGCATTTTTGTCGAGATAGGCAAATAAGGTGAATTTGAAAAGCTGTTTTTGGGTCTCAATTATAGGTGTTGTCAATTTTTTAGTCTTTTTGTTCTAAAATATTGATTTTTTTGCTATTTTTGCGACAAATAGCAATATTAACCTCTAAAAATACAGGATTATGAAGAATAAATCACTTATTATTCGACTGTTCGCCCTGGTGGCGGCCATGATGTGTGCCCTCGGCGCCAGCGCTGCCGAGGCCTATGCCAACTACACGCCGTCGAACACGACGCTGACGTTCTACTACGACAACCTGCGCAGCACCCGCACGGGCACGACCTACGACCTGAACACGGGCAGCAACGATCCCGGCTGGTACACCGACGGCACCTATAGCAACGTGACCAAGGTGGTCTTTAACTCGTCATTTGCCAGTGCCCGTCCCACAACGACGTATTACTGGTTTGGCGATATGTCCAAACTCCAGTCCATCACAGGCACACAGTATTTCAACACTTCCCAGGTGACGAACATGTGTTTAATGTTCGCTGGCGCCGGCGCTATGATGCCGAATCTGGATGCGAACTTCCTGAATACCTCAAATGTGAAAACGATGGAAAGCATGTTTGCAAACAGTGAATTCACGAGCATTATTGTGAGCGATTGGAACACGTCCGAGGTGACAAATATGCTCGAGATGTTCGCTTTCTGCTATAACTTGACGAGCCTAGACCTGAGCAACTTCAACACGTCTAAGGTAACCACCATGGAAGGCATGTTTAATGAAGATTACATTCTGGTGAGCCTAGACCTGAGCAACTGGAACACGTCCAATGTGACTAACATGAATAACATGTTCCATGAATGTAATGCATTGACAAGCGTTGACCTGAGCAGTTTCAATACAGCCAAGGTGACCGCCATGTACTCCATGTTTGATTATTGTACGTCATTGACGAGCCTCGACCTGAGCAGTTTCAACACGTCCAAGGTGACCGACATGAGGTGGATGTTCTCTAGCTGCAGTAAACTCACCACAATCTATGCCGGCAGTGGCTGGAGCACGGCGGCCACTACCGACAGCAATTCTGATGGCATGTTCCGGGAATGCACCAAGATCAGGGGCGGCCAGGGAACGACCTATGATGCCAGCCACACGAACCGTCTTTATGCCCGCATCGACGGCGGCCCCAGCAACCCGGGCTACTTCACTGCAGCGTCCGAGCCCTATGCCTGCTACACCGAGTCGAACACGACGCTGACGTTCTACTACGACAACCAGCGCAGCAGTCGCACGGGCACGACTTATGACCTGAACACGGGCGGATACTATACCGACTGGGACACCGACGGCACCAAATCCAATGTAACCAAGGTGGTTTTTGACCCCTCGTTCGTTGGTGCCCGCCCGACGACCACCTACGATTGGTTTTATGGCATGGTCAATCTTCAAACTATCGTGGGCATGAACTACTTGAACACCAGCGAGGTCACCAATATGGGTTTAATGTTCTCTCGCTGCCAGTCTTTGACAAGCCTTGACTTGAGCGGTTTCAATACGTCCCAGGTGACCATTATGAGTTCCATGTTCTATAAATGCACTAATCTGCGGACCATCTATGTGGGCAATGGCTGGAGCACTGCGGCTGTGGCAAGCTCCTCAAATATGTTCTATAACTGCAATAGTCTGGTGGGAGGCCAGGGCACGACCTATGATGAAAACCATGTGAATAAGACCTACGCCCATATCGACGGCGGTCCCAGCAACCCAGGCTACTTCACCGAATTCAAAGAGGCCTATGCCTGCTACACGCCGTCGAACACGACGCTGACGTTCTACTACGACAACCAGCGCGCTTCACGCTCGGGCACGACCTACGACTTGAACACGGGCACCACTGATGTCGCTTGGGACACTGACGGCACCAATGCCAGCGTGACCAAGGTTGTCTTTGACTCCTCGTTTGCTGGCGCTCGCCCGACAACCACCTACGATTGGTTCTACAGCATGAGGAATCTTCAATCCATCACGGGCCTGAGTTACCTGAACACCAGCGAGGTCACCAATATGGCATGGATGTTCGGTTACTGCGCAGGTTTGACGAGCCTTGACTTGAGCCACTTCAACACATCCAAGGTAACCAATATGGGCGAGATGTTCTATGGCTGCAGCAGCCTGACAAGCCTCGACTTAAGCAGTTTCAACACGGCCAAGGTGACCAAAATGGGCTGGATGTTCTTTGACTGCACCAGTCTGCGGACCATCTATGTAGGCAATGACTGGAGCACGGCTGCCGTGACGAATTCGACTGATATGTTCTATAACTGCACTCGCCTGGTGGGCAGCCGGGGCACGACCTACAATTCATCCAACCCGATGGACAAGACCTACGCCCACATCGACGGCGGTCCCAGCAACCCGGGCTACTTCACCGCGAAGAACGCTGGCCTGCGCGGTGACGTGAACGACGACGGCAGCGTGAACATCAGCGACGTGACGGCCCTGATCGACTACCTGTTGAGCAACAACGTTTCGGGCATCAACCTCGATGGAGCCGACTGCAATCAGGACAGCAGCGTCAACATCAGCGATGTGACCACCCTGATTGACTATCTGCTGTCAGGGTTTTGGTAAAACTTAGGCTATAGGGGGCGTCCGCGCTCCTATTGAAAAGAAAACAACTCCAACAACTCAAACAATTATTTCATGTGTCAGATAATTGTTACAGTTGTTAGAGTTGTTTTTTAGTTATTACTGGAGGAGGCCGAATAAGCGGGAATTATCACTTTTATTTGAAAAAATTTGCCCGAATGAGAAAGAAGGAGTAATTTTATAGCGTCAAAACCGCCTGCCATCTTGTCTCATGGCACGGTATTTGCAAGATTGTGACCATACTAAGACATTATTAATTATTTAATTAACTCACAGATATGAAACCGATTAACATTGTTATGGCAGTTGTGGGCGGCGCTATCGCCGGCGCTGCAGTGGGCCTGCTTTTTGCTCCCGAGAAGGGTGACGACACCCGTCAACGCATTGTTGATGCCCTGCGCGAACAAGGCGTGAAGCTCAAAGGCACCAAGCTGGACAACCTGGTGGATGACATCGCCGATGTTGTTAAGGCCAAGCTTGATTAAGTAACATCATTTTTAAAACACGATTACGACAATGAGAGGATTAAGTTTATTATATGCATTCCTGGGCGGCGCCCTCGTAGGTGCCTCGGCAGCCATCCTGTTTGCTCCCGAAAAGGGCTCTGACCTGCGTTCACGCATCAAGGAGATGTTGAAAAAGAACGGCATCGACTTCAGCGACGACGAGGTGGAGCAGCTGGTAAAACAGATCAGCGCCCAGATCGAGGACTGACAAAATAGCATTTAACCATGACAGGCGATGTGGCAGGCAACTGACACATTGCCTGGCGTGGCCATGTATGGAAACGTCATGAACGAGATAGATTACAAGAAACTGTTTACCGAGGCGCGCCGTTACTTCTCGCTGGAGTGGGACTATACCAAGCTCACCGCGGTTGAGAAGTTGGCCGTGCTGTTGTCGGCGATAGCGTTTGTGGCTGTGGTGATCATCATCGCCACGTTTGTGCTGCACCACTTGTTCACCGCACTGGTGGGCGTGCTGGCATCGGCACTGGGTTGCTCTTGGGGCGCCCACCTGATTGCTGCCGGCATCCTGCTGGTACTGCTGCTGGTGGTGTTTGCCTTCAAGAAGCAGCTCATCGTGGACCCTGTGGCGCGTTTTGTGAGCAAGTTGTTCCTTAAACCCGAAGACAATGAGTAGCGAGACCAACAACACGACGGATAATCTGCCCATGGCAGTTCCCGACGCGCCCGACGACTGGCGCGGCATGACACTGGAAGACCTGCGCCGGGCCCGCGGCAAAGCCTTGGTGCGCCGCGAGGTGGGCCGTGCCACGATGCAGTACAGCCTGGACAACGTCAAGGACAATGTGGCCAGCAACGGCGTGCGCGCCCTCATGTTCAGCCCCGGGACGGTGTCGAGCCTGAAGACGGCCGACTATGTGCTGTTGGGATTCAAGCTCACGCGATGGCTGATGGGAATGCGCAACAACCGCCGCCGTCGCCGTTAACGCCTCCTGAAACGCCCCACGCAAAACCCCACGCGAAGCCGCTAAGTCGCGAAGGTATTATGACCGCCCTGCGGGCGGGAAATTAGGCAAATTAGATATTTAATTTTATTTTAAAATTTTGTTTAATTTCTCGCGAGCCTTGCGAGCGATCCCTCGTTTCAGGCGACACGTGTACATGCGGACGAAACGGACGGAAGCCCCACGCGAAGCCGCTAAGTCGCGAAGATTTTTGACCGCCCTGCGGGCGGGAAATTAATCAAATTAGATATAAAATTTAATAGCTTAGCGTCTTGGCGCCTTAGCGAGGGGACAAACGGCTAAAAAGTCGCTAATGGGGCGCGAAAACGCGAAAAAAACGTCAAAAAGTCACTTTTTTTTGAAAAAAAGTTGCTGTTAATTTGATTTTATCTATATTTGCAGCCTGAAATCTGCTGATTTCGCACGAGAGAGTATATAACTTTAATGACTATAAATAACTAAAAAACAGACTGCCTATCGACAAACATTACTCATTATTGACCAAAATAAATAAGTAATGAAGATCTACAAGGACAAGAGCGATGACCAACTGATATCGCTGTATGTCGATGGCAAGAACGAGGCCTTTGATGAGCTGTTGGAGCGTCACAAGGACCGCATTTTTATGTATATATACCACTCGGTAAAGAACGAGGACCTGGCCAACGACCTTTTCCAGGACACTTTTGTCAAAGCCATCACCACCATCAAACAGGGACGTTATGTCGAGAACGGCCATTTTGCTGCATGGGTAAGCCGTATCGCCCACAACCTGATCATCGACTACTTCAGGCAGGTGAAGAACGAGAACCTGCAATCGACCGACGATGACGAGTCGAACATCCTGAACCGCAAGGAGCTGTCCCAGTCAACCATCGAGGATGACATGGTAGCGTCGCAGATCCACACCGACGTGCGCCGCCTGATCAGGACCCTGCCCGCGAGCCAGCGTCAGGTGCTCGTCATGCGTTACTACAAGAACATGAGCTTCAAGGAAATCGCCGACACCACCGGCGTGAGCATCAACACGGCCCTGGGACGTATGCGCTACGCCATCCTGAACATGCGCCGTCTGGCCGAGGAGCACAACATCGCCCTCACGCTGTAACCCCGAGGACAGAAAGAAAACAAAAGGCACTGGATAAAAGAGACGATAATGGCAATCACCGTCGCCTGGCGGGCAGCGTTGTCATTATCGCTTCTTTTTATATTTTTTTGTGGTAAATTTTGTGTATCGGGCGAAAAGTAGTACCTTTGCAGCCGCTTTTCAGAAAATCAAACAGTTAAATACAAGATATTCCAAGAAATGAACGTAAATTTTGAACAGATTGATGCGGTGAACGGAATGCTTACCGTTGATCTCAAGAGAGAAGATTTCGCTAACGACGTGAATAAGGAAGTCGCCCAGATGGGTGTGCGCCATCCGCTGAAGGGTTTCCGCCCCGGCAAGGCCCCCAAGAGCCTGCTGATGAAGTTCTACGGTCCCAGTGTCACCGCTGATGTCGTTGACCGCATGGTGAGCCGTGCCATCTACGACTACATCCGCGAGAACAAGCTGCAGATCCTGGGCGAGCCTCTTCCCAACGAGGACACCAAGGTCGATATCATGAAGGACGAGGAGATGACCTTCAAGTATGACCTGGGCATGGCTCCCGCCATCGATCTCAAGCTGAACAAGCGCATCAATGTGCCTTATTATAATATTGAGGTGACCGACCAGATGGTTGATGACGCAATCGCCCACGACCGCAAGCGCCTGGGCACCCTCGTCGACGGCGAGGAGAGCGACAAGGAGTCGATGCTGCGCGGCTCGATGGTAGAGCTCGACGAGCAGGGCAACGACAAGGAGGACGGCATCAAGGTGGAGCGCACCGTGATTTCGCCCCGCTACATGGACGACGAGGACGAGGCCGCCAAGTTTGTCGGCGTCAAGGTGGGCGACACGTTCACTTTCAACCCTCACAAGGCCTATAACGGCAACGCTGCCGAGCTGTCGGGACTGCTCAACGTGGACCGCAATGATGCCGCCGAGGTGAAGAGCGACTTCCGCATCACCATCGAGGAGATCAAGGTCAACAAGGAGGCCGAGATGAACGAGGAGTTCTTCAAGGGCGTCCTGGGCACCGAGACCGAGGTGAAGGACGAGGCTGCCTTCCGTGAGGCCATGCGCGACATGATCGCCAAGGCCAATATGCCCGAGAGCAACTACCGCTTCACCATCGACGCCCAGCGCATCCTCACCGAGAAGGCCGGCGAGCTGCCCCTGCCCGAGGAGTTCCTGAAACGTTTCCTGAAGCTGCGTCGCGAGCAGGACGAGAAGGAGAACACCGAGGTTACCGACGAGGAGGCCCAGAACATGTTCAAGCAGCTGCGCTGGCAACTCGTCAAGGATTACCTGACCCAGGCCCTGGAAATCAAGATCGAGAAAGAGGACATTGACAACGCCGCCTTCATCTTCGCCCAGCAGCAGCTGTCGCAGTACGGCATCTACAATGCCCCCGAGGATCTGATCAAGCAGCAGGCCGAGCGCTTCATGCAGGATGAGCGTGCCCGCGATGCCATCCATGAGCACGCGCTGGACAACAAGTTCTATGCCGCTGTCAAGGAGGCCGTGAAGGTCAACGAGAAGTCGATCAGCGTCGAGGACTTCCGCAAGCTGTACGAGCAGGACGAGAAGTAAAAAGAATCCATCGTTATAGCGATGAGTGCTGTGGAGCAGGGTAGAGACTCTGCTCCACATTGTTTATTATGTCTTTTTGTCATGTCTGAGGCTGTTGGCTCATTTGTTGTTTGACGTTAAAAACATGAAATAATTCTTGCATCGATAAAAAAAGTAGCCCAAACCTATGCGGCATTGAGAAAAAAATACTATCTTTGAAGAAAAATATTTTTAAACACTAGAAAAAGAATAACAAATGGAAAACGATTTCAGAAAATTCGCAGTGCATCATCTCGGCATGAACGGCCTGGCTCTTGACCAGTTCGCAGCCAGCGTGACTAACAACTATATCTCGCCCACCATCATGGAGGAGCGCAAGTTGAACGTGACCCAGCTCGACGTGTTCTCGCGACTGATGATGGACCGCATCATCTTCCTGGGCACCCAGGTCGATGACTACAGCGCCAATGTCGTGCAGGCCCAGCTGCTCTATCTCGACACCTCGGACCCCGGCAAGGACATCTCCCTGTACATCAACTCTCCCGGCGGCTCGGTATATGCCGGCCTGGGCATCTATGACACGATGCAGTACATCAACAGCGACGTTTCGACCATCTGCACCGGCATGGCCGCATCGATGGCTGCCGTGCTGCTGGTGGCAGGCCAGAAGGATAAGCGCTTTGCCCTGAAGCACAGCCGCGTGATGATACACCAGCCCATGGGCGGCATCAGCGGCCAGGCTTCGGATATCGAAATCACCTCGCGCGAGATTCTCAAGCTCAAGAAGGAGCTCTACACCATCATCAGCGACCACTCGGGCCAGCCCTATGACAAGGTGTATGCCGACAGTGACCGTGACTACTGGATGACCGCCGACGAGGCCAAGGAATACGGCATGATTGACAGGGTGCTGGTCCGCGAGAAGCCCGCAACCGAGAAACCCGCTGAGTAATCTTAGAGAATGGCGAAAAAGAAAGACGCGACACTGTACTGCAGCTTTTGCGGTCGCAGCGACCGTGAGGTTGAGCTGATGCTGCCGGGCATGAACGGCTGCATCTGCAACGACTGTGCCGAGCGGGCCGTGGAGCTGTCGCACGAGTACCTCAAGAAGGTGGCTTCCTCGACGTTGCCCGACCTGGACATGGAATCCTTGCCGAAGCCCGAGGAAATCAAGGCCTATCTGGACCAGTATGTCATCGGGCAGGAAACCGCCAAGCGCTATCTGTCGGTAGCGGTCTATAACCACTATAAGCGCCTGAGCCAGAAGCGTGACGACGATATCGACATCGAGAAGAGCAACATCATCATCGTGGGACCGACCGGCACGGGCAAGACCTTGCTGGCCAAGACCATCGCGCGGATGCTGAAGGTGCCCTTTGCCATCGTCGACGCCACGGTGCTGACCGAGGCCGGATATGTGGGCGAGGACATCGAGAGCCTGTTGACCAGGCTGCTGGCGGCCTGTGACTACAATGTCGCCGAGGCCGAGCGAGGCATCGTCTTCATCGACGAGATCGACAAAATCGCCCGCAAGGGCGACAATCCGTCCATCACGCGCGACGTGAGCGGCGAGGGCGTGCAGCAGGGACTGCTGAAACTGCTTGAGGGTTCGGTAGTGAACGTGCCGCCCCAGGGCGGGCGCAAGCATCCCGAGCAAAAGATGATTGCGGTTGACACCAAGAATATCCTGTTCATCTGCGGCGGAGCCTTTGAGGGCATCGAGCGCAAGATTGCCCAGCGCCTGAATACCCATGTCGTGGGTTATGGCGCCAGCAACCACGTGAGCAAGGAAGACCGCGACAAGTTGCTGCACTTTGTGGCCCCGCAGGACCTGCGCAGCTACGGTCTTATTCCCGAAATCATCGGCCGCCTGCCCATCCTCACCAACCTGGAGCCGCTGGATCGTGATGCCCTGTTGCGTATCCTCACCGAGCCCAAGAACGCTATCGTGCGACAGTACAAGAAACTGCTGGAGATGGACAATGTGGAGTTGGTCATCGAGGACGATGTGCTGGGATTTGTCGTGGACAAAGCCATCGAGTATAAACTGGGCGCCCGCGGATTGAGAAGCCTGTTCGAGACCATCATGATTGACGTCATGTATCAGGCGCCGTCGTTGAAAAAGAAGCGCTTTGTCCTCACCCGCGAGTTTGCCGAGCGGCAACTCTCCCGATCCAATTATGAGCTTCTGTCACCATGATTTTTTCTTAAAAAATTGCGCAGTTCACAAAATCATACTATATTTGTAGAATCATTGAAACCCTAAACCTTGAATTATGGCGAAAAACAGTAAGCTGATATCGGCCCTGAAGGAGTACTTCGGTTTTGAGACGTTTAAAGGCAATCAGGAGGCGATTATCGAGAACCTGCTGGAGGAGCACGACACGTTCGTGCTGATGCCGACGGGCGGCGGTAAATCGTTGTGCTACCAGTTGCCGGCGCGCATCATGGAGGGTACCGCAATCGTCATCTCGCCGCTAATCGCCCTGATGAAGAATCAGGTCGATGCCATGCGCAGTTACAGCGAGGAAGACGGCATTGCCCATTTCCTGAACTCGTCGCTGACCAAGCAGGCCATCGAAGAGGTGAAAAAGGATGTGCGCAGCGGGCGCACCAAGCTCCTGTATGTCGCTCCCGAATCGCTTACCAAGGAAGACAACGTGGCCTTCTTGAAGGATGTGCCCATCTCGTTCTACGCCATTGACGAGGCTCACTGTATATCGGAGTGGGGACATGATTTCCGCCCCGAGTACCGCAATATCCGCCCGATTATCAACCGCATAGGCGTGCGCCCGATTATCGCCTTGACGGCGACGGCAACGCCCAAGGTTCAGCATGATATCCAGAAGAATTTGGGTATGACCGATGCTGCCGTGTTCAAGTCATCGTTCAACCGTCCCAACCTCTATTACGAGGTACGTCCCAAGACCAAGGACGTGGACCGCGAGATCATCAAGTTCATCAAGGGCAATGAGGGCAAGTCGGGCATCATCTACTGCTTGAGCCGCAAGAAGGTGGAGGAACTGGCCGAGGTGCTTCGCCTCAACGACATCAAGGCTTTGCCCTACCATGCCGGAATGGAGAGTGCCGTGCGCAGCAATAACCAGGACGCTTTCCTGAGCGAGGACGTTGACGTGATTGTGGCCACGATTGCCTTTGGTATGGGCATTGACAAGCCCGATGTGAGGTTTGTCATCCACTACGATATCCCCAAGAGCCTGGAAGGGTATTATCAGGAAACCGGCCGGGCAGGACGCGACGGCGGTGAGGGTAAGTGCATCACATTCTATTCCCGAAAGGACTTGGATAAGCTTGAGAAATTCATGCAGGGCAAGCCCATCGCCGAACAGGAAATCGGCAAGCAGCTATTGCTTGAGACGCGTGATTATGCCGAGTCCTCGGTGTGCCGGCGCCGTTCGCTGCTGCACTATTTCGGCGAATCTTACGAGCAGGACAACTGCGGCAATTGCGACAATTGCCTCAAGCCCAAGAAACGTGTCGAGGCCAGCGAAGAGCTGCGCGCCGCCATAGAGACCATCCTGACCCTGCGCGAGCGCTTCAAGCCTGAGTATATCGCTCATGTGATGATGGGCGATGCCACCTCTGAGATACAGGGCTATAAGCATTACGAGTTGGACGTCTTTGGCTGCGCCGACCAGCGTGACGAGAAATTCCTGATGGCCGTGATACGCCAGGGCGTATTTGCCGACTATCTGGCCAAGGATATCGAGAACTATGGCGTGATCAAGGTCACCAAGGAGGGTAAGGAGTTCCTCAAGAGCCGTGAGAAGTTCTGGATTGTCGAGGACAACGAATATACCGAGATGCTGGATGAAGATATGCGCGGTGGAGGCAGCGGCGCTGTCGATGCCGAGTTGTTCAGCATCCTTAAGGACCTGAGACGTAAAATCGCCAAGCAGCACGGCCTGCCCACCTATGTCATCTTCCAGGAGCCATCACTCGATGCCATGGCCACGACCTATCCCATTACCCTGGACGAGCTGCAGAACATCCCCGGCGTGGGACCCGGCAAGGCCAAGCGTTATGGCAAAGAATTCGTTGAGCTGATCAAGAAATATGTCGATGAGAACGAGATAGAGCGGCCCGAGGATATGCGTGTGCGCACTGTGGCCAACAAGAGCAAACTCAAGGTCGAAATCATTACGGCTATCGACCGCAAGGTGCCTCTTGACGCTCTTGCCGAGAGTAAAGATCTGGAATTTGACGAATTACTCGATGAATTGGAGGCTATTGTGTATAGCGGAACCAAAATCAATGTTTCATATTATATCGATGAAGCCATCGATGCCGATATCGAGGAGGACATCTTTGAATATTTCAAGGAGAGCGAGAGCGATGACATTGAATTGGCCATGGAGGAATTGGGCGATGACTATACTGAGGAGGAGATCCGTCTGGTACGCATCAAGTTCCTGAGCGAAATGGGCAACTAAAAAAAACAGGGTGATAGATATAATTTTTTGTGCCTGCCTTCGTTATACAATAGTAATCAGAAATGAAAAAACGTAAAATATAAGATTTGTAACCAACCTAAGAAGATGAAAGCTAAACTTTTGATTTCTTCGTTGCTGTTGGGTGTTGTGATCCTCGCCTTTGCCAAGGAGAAGGATCCTGTCTTGATGACCATCAACGGCAAACAGATCAAGCTCTCGGAGTTTGAGTATCTTTATCACAAAAACAATCAGCAACAGGTCGAGAAAGAGTCCTTGGACCAGTATGTGGAGCGCTTTGTGCTTTACAAGCAGAAGGTTGCCGACGCCGAAGCCGCAGGAATTGACACCACGATGGCTTTTGTCAAGGAATTTGAGGGTTACCAGAAGGATCTGGCTGCTCCCTATATGACCGAAGACTCCACTTATTATTGGCAGCTGCTCAACGAGGCCTATGATCGTTATAAAAAAGAAATCGATATTGACCACTTCATGTTGCCCGTGGGTGCAACCCCCGAGGCTAACGCTCCTAATCTGGAACGCATGGATAGTCTGCGCAGATGTATCCTTAATGGCGAAAGCTGGGAAGAGCTGGTAGACCGTTATTCGAGTGACCCGTCCAAGCAGCGCAATCACGGTCATTATGGCTACGTGTCGTCAGGTATGTTCCCCTATGACTTTGAGAACGTGGTCTACAGCACCCCCGTTGGCGAGGTGTCCAAGCCTTTCGAGACCCAGTACGGCATCCACATGATCCGCGTCAACCAGGTGCGTGACCGCAATGATGTACACGCAAAACACATCCTCAAGCTTTTCCCGCAGAATGCCACCGATGAGCAGAAAGACGCCTGCAAGGCACAGATTGACTCAATTTACGCTTTGCTTAAGGCTGGTGCAAACTTCGAGGAATTAGCCAAGGCAGAGTCTCAAGACGGCAGCGCCAAGCGTGGCGGTGACTTGAGTTGGTTCAGCCGCGGCAGGATGGTTCAGCCGTTTGAGGACATCGCATTCGGCCTTGCTGATGGTGCTATCAGTGAGCCGTTTGCCACTCAGTTTGGCTATCACATCATCAAGAAAGAGGCTCATGGCGTTGCCCCGCTCGCCGACGTTCGCCCTGCCCTTGAGAATGCCATCAAGCGTGATGGTCGCATGCGTAAGGTCGAGGAGCGTCGTCTCAATGACCTCAAGAGCAAGTATAACTACCGCCTTGATCCGGCTTTTGAAAGCATGCTGGACCAGGTGCTCACGGCAAATGGCCGCTTCGATTCCACCTTTGTGGCTGAGAACATCAAGGGCGTGAAGACACCGCTTTTCACTTATGGTGCCAAGGAATCGGTTCCCGTTAAGTCGCTGATGGCTCAACTGAATCCCACAGCCAACATCGCTGACGTAGCCAAGGCTAAGGAATACGTCATGTCGAAGGTAGATGCCCTTGCCGAGACTGCCCTTAAGGACTATGATGCCCATGAGCTTGTCAAGAGCAACCCCGAATACCGCAACCTGTTGAACGAGTATCGTGACGGCATGATGCTGTTTGAGATCAGTAACCGCCGCGTTTGGAAAGCCGCTGCAAAGGATACGTTGGGTCTGGATCGTTACTATGCCGAGAACCGCGGCAAGTACACTTGGGACGAGCCCCATTTCAAGGGCATCATCCTGAGTGCCAAGAACGACAGCGTGCTCAACCTCGTCAAGGCTGATGTGATGCGCTTTGGCGCCGACACGTTGACCGATGCCCTGCACAACAAGTACGGCAACGACATCCGCATGGAGCGCATGGTCGTCAAGAGAGGCGAGAACCAGTTTGCCGACTATCTCGCTTTCCACGTGGGCGAAAAGCCTGAGCGCAAGGGTTATCCCGAATTCATGATTATTGAGGGTGGTGTCATCAACCAGCCCGAGGAGATGGCCGACGTGCGTGGTGCCGTCACCAGCGACTATCAAGACGTGCTCGAGCAGCGCTGGAAAGAGGAGCTGGCCAAGAAATATCCCGCAAAGATCAACAAGAAGGTTCTCAAGCAGGTGAAATGATTTCATCTGACCGATAATATCAAGAATCCCGCATGTATCTCCTGGGTACTGCGGGATTCATTGTAATGTACAACACGACTACTAAATATTGTGATGAAAAGGTTTACGACATATTGCTTGCTGAATATTGTTGCCGTAATGATGGCCGTTGCACAGGTGCAATCACCCTTGCAGGTGCAGGAACTGGAATTGGGCAACGGCATGAAAGTGTGGCTTAATGTGGACCATAGCCAGCCCAAGGTCTTTGGCGCCGTGGTCGTTAACGCCGGCGCTGTGGATTGTCCCAACACGGGCATCGCCCATTACTTTGAGCACATCATGTTCAAGGGTACCGATGAGCTGGGTACGGTCGATTATGCCGCCGAGAAGGTCTATCTCGACTCCATCTCGATGAAGTATGACGAGCTGGCGCTCACCAGCGATGTTGCCCGCCGCAAGGCCATTCAGCACGACATCAACCGCTTGAATGTCGCAGCGTCGCAGTATGCCATTCCCAACGAGTTTAACCGCTTGACCACGCTGTATGGCGGTACCGAACTGAACGCGGGCACGTCCTACGACTTCACGTTCTACCACAACACGTTCGTTCCCCAGTATATCGAGCAGTGGTGCGAACTGAACAGCCACCGCTTGATACACCCGGTATTCCGTCTGTTCCAGGGAGAATTGGAGACGGTGTATGAGGAGAAAAACATGTACTCGGACGACCCCGCATCGATGCTGCTGGAGCAGATTACCAGCAAGTTCCTCGCGGGTACGCCTTACGCTTACCCCATCGTGGGCAGTACCGAGAATCTGAAGAACCCCAAGCTCTCGGATATGGAGGCGTTCTACAAGAAGTATTATGTGGCTTCCAATATGGGACTCATTCTCTCGGGAGACATCGATGTCGAGAGCCTGAAACCTTTGTTGGAACGCACTTTCGGGCGTCTGGAACGCGGGGTAAAGCCCGTGCGAGAGAAGGTTGTCGCCCCGGCCATCGAGGGCCAGCCGGTAGAGCAGTTCCTGTTCCCCATGCCCATCATCGGCATGAGCGCCATGATTTTCCGTGGCCCTTCAGAGTATGATGCTGACGCTCCCGCGCTGAAGGTCGCCATGGAGTTGCTGAGCAACGAGAACAAGACTGGTCTTCTTGACGAACTGACCAATAAGAACCGCGTCTATATGTCGATGGCGCAGCACATGGGACTCAACCAGACCGGCGCGCTGATGGTGATGGTCGTTCCCAAACTGTTGTGTAAGGTGAAGACTGCCGAAAACCTGTGCCTTGACCAGATCTACAAACTGCTGAACGGCGAATTCACCGAGGATCAGTTGCAGGCTGTCAAGCGAATGATGGTTAAGGAAAATGAGTCGTCGATGGAGACCATCACCAAGCGCAGCGAGGAGATGGTGACAGCCATGTCGGCAGGCCTGTCGTGGGATGACTACATGAAACTGAAGGGTGCCGTGGCCGATGTCACGCGTGACGACGTCATCAATGTGGCCCGCAAGTATTTTACCGGCAATTTCTACCGTTTCCACAAGAAGAATGGCCGTGTGAAGGCCGAGCAGATTGCAAAGCCCGAGTATACTCCTGTCAAGCCCAAGAACAGCGATGCCAAGTCGTCATTTGCCCGAGGTCTTGAGCAGTTACCGGTTGAAAATGTGACACCGAAGCTGTTGGACTTCCGCAAGGATGTGGTCAAAACGCAGTTGAATGGGGGTAACCTACTGTATTCCAGCAAGAACCCGTTGAATGACAACTTCTCGATAATCATCAATTTCCACAAGGGCTCGATCCAGGACAAATTGCTTGAAGCCGCTGCCGACTATGTGAAAGAATTGGGTACCGATTCGCTCGATGTCAAGGCACTGGGATCCGCTATGCAGGCGTTGGGCGCTAAGATGGAAATGGGTGCTGGCGATCAATCAACTACCCTCATCCTGGAGGGTGAGGACGAGAACCTGGAAGCCACTCTGGACCTGCTGAGCCATTTCCTGGGCAACATGAAGGCCGACAAGGAGAAACTGGATGATATCAAGGACGCAGCCGGACCCAGTGAAAAATCTTTCTGGGATGAGAATGACCAGGTGTTCATGGCCCTGGCCAGCAAAGTGTTGAGAGGCAACCGCTCATCCTTCCTGACCCGCTTGACCAGCAAGGAGCTCAAGAAGGTGAAGGCCGAAGACTTGATTGCGTCGTTCAAGCAGCTGTATGATTGCCGTTGTGATGTGAGCTATACCGGCATCAGGGATGGCGCACAAGTCGCCGAACTCATCAATAGCCGCTTACCGCAACTGGCTGGCACTCATGACAATCCTGTGCAGGAAATCGCTCTTGAAGCGCCGCAATCTCCCACGGTCTATGTCTTTGACATGCCGTCGTCACGCCAGACCATCGTAGGTCTTTATCGCCCTCTGGCCGATGTGGTGAGCGACCGTGACAAGGCCTGTCTGGAACTTTGGGGTGAGTACTTTGGCGGCGGCATGTCGTCGGTGCTGTTCCAGGAGGTGCGCGAGTTCCGCTCAATGGCTTATGCCGCACAGGGCGTTGTGATGACCCCGGCTCTGGCCCGTTCCACCACGCCGAGCGGTTATTTGTCGTTTGTCGCTACCCAGGCCGACAAGTCGATGCAGGCTATCACTCTGTTGGACTCGTTGTGCAACGATATGCCCATCAATGTCGAGAACCTCGCCGTAGCCCGTCAGAGTCTGCTTAGCGACGTCAACAACTCATATCCGACATTCCGCGGCATGCCGTTGATCGTGTCGCAGGCGGAGCGTTACGGCTTCACCAGCGACGAGAACACCGCTCTTGTACAGCAGTTGCCCACGCTTAACCAGGCCGATGTCGAGGCCTTCTACCGCAGTCACATCAAGAACCAGCCTTATCAGCTGATGATCGTCGGTAATGCCAAGAAACTGGACATGAAGGCGCTTGCCCGCTACGGAAATATCATCAAGGTGAAAAAGGATGATATCTATAAGACCAAGGTGGAGAAGAAGAAATAAAAAGTAGTTAGCATCTATCCGCTGCGGGCGGTGGCAACACGTCATCGCCCGCAGCTAGTACTATTTAACAAACATTTTAGGAATTGTTTTTGTCAGGTCGCAAAAAATGGGGAAATTTGCAGTTTGAAACTAACTAAAACAACAATACAAGTGAAACTGAGATTTTTTAATGCATTGACGTTTGCGGCGCTGGCTCTCGCGGCGCTGGCGCAAAATAATGTGGCCGAGGAGGTTGCGTGGGTCGTTGGCGACGAGCCCATTTTCAAGAGCGATATCGAGGAACAGTACCAGCAGGCACTTTATGAGCGTGTGGCCATCGAGGGCAACCCCTATTGTGTCATTCCCGAGCAGATGGCCCTGGATAAGCTGTTCCTGGATCAGTCGCGACTCGATAGTGTCGAGGTTCAGTCCTCAACCATCAGCGCCGAGGTAGAAAGCCGCATCAACTTCTTTATTGCCAACCTGGGGTCCAAGGAGAAGGTGGAGGAATACTTCCGCATGCCGCTGCCGCGCCTGCGCGAGAAGCTCAACGAGGTCTATAGCGACCAATACTGCATCCAACAGGTACAGCAGAACCTGACGAAGAACGTAAAGGCGACGCCTGCCGACGTCCGCAAATTCTATAATAACCTTCCCAAGGACTCGCTGCCCTATATCCCCATGCAGGTCGAGGCGCAGATCATCACGATCAACCCTGTGATTCCGCAGCAGGAAATCGATGAGGTGAAGTCACGCCTGCGCGACTATGCCCAGCAGGTGAGCAGTGGCGAGCGCGAGTTCTCGACGCTGGCGATCCTGTATAGCGAGGACCAGGCGACCGCCGTGTATGGTGGCGAAACCGGTTTCCAGAGCCGTTCGGTGCTATTGCCCGAGTATGCCACTGCCGCCTTCAACCTGAGCGACAGCAAGCGCGTGTCGAACGTGGTCGAGACCGACGACGGTTACCACATCATCCAGCTCATCGAGAAGCGCGGTGACCGCATCAACACGCGTCACATCCTGTTGCGCCCCAAGGTGAGTGACAAGGATCTGACCGATGCGTTGAACCGTTTGGATTCGGTGCGTAGCGACATCGTGTCGGGCAAGCATACCTTTGATGAAATGGCCCTGTTCGTATCACAGGATAAGGAGTCACGCAACAATAACGGCAATATGCTCAACGAGAAGACCCACAGCAGCCGCTTTGAAATGGCCGACCTGCCTGCCGAGGTGGGAAAAAAGGTGAACATGATGCAGCCGGGTGACGTGAGCGAACCCTTTGTGATGCTCAACCCCAAAACGCGCCGTGAGCAGGTGGCTATCGTCAAGCTTGTCAAGCGCATCGACGGCCACAAGGCCGACCTGGCCGAGGACTACATGATCATCAAGGATATGTGCGAGGCCAACGAGAAGGAGAAGATCATCCACGACTGGGTGGTGCAGAAGCAGAAGAGCGTCTATGTCTATATCGAGGAGGGCTGGCGTGACTGCAATTTCAAGTATGACTGGCTCAAGAAGGGGAAGTAGGTTTTAGGCTTTAGGCTTTAGGTTTTAGGCTTTAGGTATTAGGTTTTAGGCTTATTCAGGTTTTTTGAGATGGGCTTGGTCGATAAAAAACGGGTCAACGGCTCACGGTGGCGTCACGTCATTGTGGCGTCATGCTTGATGGGCATGCTGATGTCTCCCGTAGTCTGGGCCCAAAAACCGTTACGCTCTGCCAGGCCCCTGATAACGCAGCCTGTCAAGCGTCCTGCCCCGACCAACCCGCAACCCGCACAGGCGGCCCGCAAGGGGGCAAAAGGCCCCACCGTTTCGCGCATTACCCCGCAGATCCCCAAGGCCAACCGCAACCAGTCAAACAAGGTGTTTCTGGAGAACGCTGACATCCTAAAGGCCAACGAGAACATCAGCCGCGACTATCAGGTGCTGAAAGGCAACGTGCGCTTTCGCCGCGGCGACATGTACATGTTTTGTGACAGCGCCTACTTCTATCCCGAGACGAGTTCGCTGGACGCTTTTGGCCACGTGCGTATGACGCAGGGCGACACGTTGTGGGTCTATAGCGATGTGCTGCATTACTATGGCGACCAGGGTGTTGCCGAACTGCGCAACAACGTGCGTCTGGAGAACCGCAGTACCACCTTGCTGACCGATGCGCTGGACTATGAGATCAACTCCAATGTGGGATACTACTTTGACGGCGGCACCATCGTCGATAACCGCAACAATACCGAGTTGAGGTCGCAATACGGCCGCTACGAGCTCGATACCAAGCAGGCCGAATTCTCGCGTGACGTGCATCTCATCAACGACCGCTACGAGATGTTTACCGACCTGCTCGACTACAACACCCAGAGCCATATTGCACACATCACCAGTGAGACGTACATCGTGAGCGACAGCAACACCATCAACACGACCAATGGCTGGTATAACACCAGCGCCGACGATGCAACCTTATATGAGCGCTCACTCATTACCGCCAAGGACGGCAAGACGCTGCTGGGCGACACCGTCTATTATAACCGCAAGCGCAATTTTGGCGAAGCGCGTGGCAATGTCGTCATCACCGACCCAGGCAACAAAGTCATACTGGACGGAGACTACGGTTACCATGACGATAACGCCCATTACAGCTATGTGACCCGTCGGGCAAGAGCCCGCGAGTTTTCACAGAAGGATACCATCTACCTGCATGCCGATACCCTGTGCACGCTCATCAACCATGTGGTGAATGACTCGGTCAACGACTCGGTGCGCGTGCTGCGGGCCTTCAATCAGGTGCGTTTTTACCGCAACGATGTGCAGGGCATCTGCGACTCGCTGCAATTGAGCGAGGCCGACACCATCATCAACATGTACCGTCATGCGGTGGTGTGGAACCTGGATCGGCAGATCTTTGGTGACGAAATCAATGTGCACCTGAACGACAGCGCCGCCGATTGGGCGACACTGCCCACGGGAGGCTTCATGGCCGAGCACCTGGGTGAGATTTACTACGACCAACTGAGCGGCAAGAAGATGAAGGCCTGGTTTGAAGATAAGGAATTGCGGCGTCTGGACGTTGACGGCAATGTGCAGGTCATCATGTTCCCGCAGGAGAAGGACTCGACCTATAACAAGATGGTCAGTGCCGAATCAAGCTATATGCGCTTGAACCTCAAGCCTAAGCAGGAAGTGGACCGTATCACCATGTGGCCCGAAGTGACGGGCAAGGTGACGCCGCTGTATCTTGCCAAGAAAGTCGACATGTACTTGCCGCAGTTCAAGTGGTACGACGAATTGAGGCCTAAAACGCCCGACGATATCTATGACGTGAGCGATGAGCTCAAGCAGCTCATGCGCAGCATCGAGGGCGGCACGCGCCGCCGCTCGGGCAGCAACGCTGTGACCTCTGCGGTCCCAGTGGAGCAAAGTGAAAATGTGAAAACCCTTCAACCCGTTGAGACGCCATGAGTGATGTGATTAAACTGTTGCCCGACTCGGTGGCCAACCAGATTGCCGCCGGAGAAGTCATCCAGCGCCCCGCCAGTGTCATCAAGGAACTGGTGGAGAATGCCATTGACGCTCAGGCAACTCACATTCAGATCATCCTCAAGGACGCCGGGCGCACGCTTATCCAGATCATCGATGATGGAGTGGGGATGAGCGAGACCGACGCGCGTCTGGCCTTTGAACGCCACAGCACTAGCAAGATACGCAGTGCCGAAGACCTGTTCACGCTGCACACGATGGGTTTCCGCGGCGAGGCTCTGGCGTCCATTGCCGCTATCTCACAGGTGGAACTGCGTACCCGTCGCCAAGATTCCGAGTTGGGTACCCGCTTGGTCATAAATGCCTCGCAGTGCCAAAGTCAGGAACCTGACATGTGCCCCACGGGCAGTAATTTCATGATCAAGAACCTCTTTTTTAATGTTCCTGCCCGTCGCAAGTTCCTCAAGAGCAACCAGGTGGAGCTGAGCAACATCGTAAAGGAGTTTGAAAAGCTGGCGTTGATCAACAATGAGGTGGAGTTTACCTTGATTCACAACGATAATGTGATGTATAAGTTGATGAGCGGCACTTTCCGCCAGCGCATTGCGGCCCTCATGGGTAACAATATCGACCAGCAGTTGCTGCCGGTGAACATCGACACATCGCTGGTCAAGGTGCAAGGTTACGTTGGCAAACCCGAGAATGCCCGCAAGCGTAACGCGTTGCAGTTCCTCTTCGTCAACGGGCGATACATGCGTCATCCCTATTTCCACAAGGCGGTAATGTCGGCCTATGAGCAATTGATTCCCGAGGGAGAGCAGCCCAACTATTTCCTGCGTTTCACTGTCGAGCCTCAATCCATCGACGTGAACATCCATCCCACCAAGACCGAGATCAAGTTTGAGGATGAGATGCCCATCTGGCAGATTCTTGCCGCGGGAGTCAAGGAAACATTGGGCCGTTTCAGCGAGGTTCCGTCCATCGATTTTAATACCGAGGATGCCCCTGCTATTCCCGCTTATAACACCCATGTCGAGGTCCATCACCCTGATATTTCGGTTGATCCGGCTTATAATCCGTTCAAGGACCAGAACAAGGCCTCCGGCGCCCGCACACGTCCAATGACGTCGGCCAGCCAGCGGATGAGCAACTGGGACGAACTGTATGCCAATTTCGAGCGCAAGAAGCGTGAGGGCTTGGAGCAGCAGACCGCTGACAAGCCTGTGGATGCGGATGATGCCTTGTTTGGTAGTGACGGGGAGCAACCAGCCTTGCCGTTGGGGAGCTTGCAGTCGGTTTACCTGCAGCTCAAGGGCCGTTATATCCTGTCACCGGCTAAGTCGGGGCTGATGGTGATCGACCAGCACCGTGCCCACGTGCGCATCCTGTTTGACCGTTATATCTCTCAGATCCAAACGGGCGAGATGTCGTCTCAGGCCATTCTGTTCCCTGAGGTGTTGCACTTGAGCGCCTCGCAAGCCACTGCACTGCAGGAATTGCTGCCCGAAATGGAGCAGATGGGCTTCCAACTGGATTCGCTGGGCGGCAACGATTGGGCTATCAATGCTATTCCTGCAGGTATCGAAGGCGTGGATTCGGCAGCCATGGTTCATCAGATCCTTGAATCGGTGGAAAACGGCGGTATGCCGCTCAAGCGCCGCATCCAGGAGCATCTGGCGCTGACCGTGGCGCGCTCGGCCGCCATCCCGACGGGGAGGCCGCTCCAGCAAGAGGAGATGGATGTGCTTGTGGCCGATCTGTTGCGGCTGCCAGAGCCCAACTACACTCCTGACGGGAAGACCATTATCACGGTCATCCCCATGGACCAAATCACAAAATTGTTTTGATCATGTTTGACACCTACCGAATAACCCGAGAAACCGACTTATATAATCTGCACACCCACACCCAGTACTGTGACGGTCACGCTCCTATGGAGGACTTTGTGACCGAAGCCATCGAATTGGGCTTCACACACCTGGGCATTACTCCTCACTCACCCATCTCTATCGAGAGTCCATGCAACATGAGTCGTGAACAGGTAGATGAGTATTTTGCCGAGATGGAGCGCCTGCGCCGTACCTATGGCCACCGCATCAACCTGTACACTGCGATGGAGATCGACTATGTGAGCGTCGGAGACGGACCTGCCAGCGATTATTTCCAGCAGATGCCGCTGGATTACCGCATTGGCTCGGTGCATTTTATCCCGTCAATCGGCAATCCTGAAGTGATGGTGAACATCGATGGCAAGTTCCCGGATTTCAAGGTCAGGATGGGGAAGTACTTCGATGGGGACATCGAATATGTGGTGAAGACCTTTTATTCCCAGATGATGGCGATGGTTGATGAGGGCGGATTTGAGATTGTGGGCCACATGGATAAGATCGGCTTCAATGCCAGCCAGTACCGCGACGGCATCGATGAGGAGCCGTGGTATGACAAACTTGTGATTGACCTTTTTGAGAACATCATGGACCACCATATGGTCATCGAGATCAACACTAAGGCTTGGCTGCAGCGCAACCGTTTCTATCCCAATTTGAAGTACTTCGGTATGCTCAAGCGCTTCAACGCCCCCGTGGTGGTCAACAGTGACGCCCATTATCCCACGTTGCTCAATAGTGGCCGCATGGAAGCCATAAAACTGCTTAATGTGTTGTAAATAACCATTTTAAGAGATATAACTATGAAAAGATCGAATAGGATATGGGTGCTTGCGATGCTGTTTGTGGCATTGCTGCCCAGCGTGATGAAGGCGCAGGACTTTACTGACAAAGACACGCTGCGCTATGTCGATGCGATGCACTATCGCCTGATCAACTGGGCGTTTGACCGTACGCTCAAGTCACGCATTCCCCTGGAATTCTACGGCAACGTGCGCCCCACGCTGTGGGACCGTGCCTCGTGCACCAGTGGCAAGGCCATCCGTTTTGCCACCAACTCGTCGGCTATCGCCGTGCGTTACAACCTGTTGACGAATATGCACATGATGCACATGGCCGACACGGGCATCAAGGGCACCGACTTGTACATCTGGGACAAGGATACCGAGAGTTGGCAGTTTGTGAACTGTAATCGCCCGGTGCGCATCGATAATGATATCCGCCCGCGTCAGGACTCGATCCAGAGCAAGGTGTATGTCGATCGCCTGGACGGGAAGATGCACGAATACATGATTTACCTGCCGCTTTATGACGGCGTACGCTGGATCGAGATCGGTGTGGACAGCAGCGCCGTCATCATGCAGCCTGTGATGGATTCCCCCAAACAGGGCAAGAAGTTTATTTTTTATGGCACCAGCATCATGCAGGGTGGCTGTGCCTGCCGTCCCGGTATGGTGGCCACGAGCATCATCCAGCGCGACCTGGATGTAGAGTGCGTCAATCTGGGCTTCAGCGGCGAGGGCAAGATGGATTCCTGCATGGCTCAGGCCATGGCAACAATCCCAGATGTGGCAGCCTATATCCTCGATCCTATTCCCAACTGCACCAAGGACATGTGCGACACGGTGACCTACGGTTTCGTGAACATGCTGCGCACTTTACGCCCCGAGGTGCCCATCTTTATGGTCGAGGGACAGATGTACAGCTATGCCAAGTACAGCGGCTTCTACAGCGAATACCTGCCTGCCAAAAACAACGAGTACCACAAGAACTACCTGAAACTGAAAGCCGACAATCCCAATAACCTCTATTATATCACCTGCAAGGACCTCTACGGGCCTAACAACGAGGGCACTGTCGACGGCATCCACCTGACCGACATCGGTTTCTGGTGGTATGCCCAGAAATTGGAGCCCTATCTGCGTGCTGTCCTCGACGGCACTCCCATCCCTCAGGAGCCAGGTGTAGACGATCCCCGTTAGTCGCCGCTATCTCACGCTAAGTCGCTAAGACGCGAAGCGATTATTAGAATTGTGAGATAATTCGCATGCCACTAACCAATTTAGCGCCTTGGCGTGGGGCAAAACAGAGAAAAATGAGACCAAAGAAGAACCATTATATACAGGACCTCATCCTTGAGGGCGAGCATGAGCATCAGGATTTCAAGTATCAGATTACCGATGCCCGCAAGATTGCCCGCTCGATAGCCGCCTTTGCCAACAACAGCGGCGGTCATCTGCTTATCGGTGTGAAGGACAACGGCAACATTGCCGGCGTGCGCAGTGACGAGGAAATTTACATGATCGAGACGGCGGCGCAGATGTATTGCCGCCCAGAGCAGCATGTGACTTTCAAGGTCTATAGCATCAACGGCAAATCGGTCGTCAAAGCCGATATCGCCGAGGCCGAGGAAAAACCTGTCGAGGCGCCCGACGACAACGGCAACTGGCATGTCTATTACCGCGTCGCCGACGAGAACGTGCTGGCCAGCCGTCTGCACGAGCGCATTTTGAGCCATGGGGCAGGGGAATCCCAACCCGATGAGACGATCAGTTACAGTGAGCGTGAACAGGTGCTATTGCAGTATTTGAGGGAACACGGGGGTATTACCCTGGACGGTTTTAAGCGTCTGGCCCACATCAGCGAGGAGACCGCTGTGCAGACCGTGGTCGCCCTGCATGGAATGGGAGTGGTCAACGTGGTCTATCACGACGGGGAGTGCCTCATCGTGGGAGTTTAGGGTTCAATCAGCCTTTAATCAGATAAAACAAACCGCCCGGGTCAGTGCTCGGGCGGTTTGTTTTGTTGGTTTAGAAGGGTAGGTCGTCACCGACGCCCCCCTGGTCAAATGGAGGCTGTTCGGGAGGAGGTGCGGGCACGCCGCCCTCGACGGGTGCGGGAGCTTGGCTGGGCATGGGAGGCACTGCCGCTGCCATATTGGGATCCTCCTTCATGGCCTTGAAACCGCGGATGTCGGTGTACCAGCGGCCGTTGAACTCGCGGCTCTCGATATCGTAGCTCAGCGTGATCACGTCGCCCACCTCAAGGGGGTACTGGTCAGCACGGTCGCCAAAGAAATCGAACTTCACCTTGCGGGGGTAGCTGTCGAGTGTCTCCAGCACGTATTCCTGCTTTTTCCATGCGTTACCGGCCTTGGAGGTGCCGCTCTGCAGGTCAAGCTTCTGAATAATCTTTCCTTTAATGTCCATTGTTTCTTTAGTTTTAAGTCTTCAGTTTTAAGTTGTAAGTATGATTACTATAGCCTCTGGTCTCGTGTTGAGGTAATTGTACTAACAACTAAAAACTAATAACTAAATTATTACTTGCTCTCCTCGGCGATGGCCTTGATAACAGCTTGTACTTGCTTCCATGCCTTGTCAACAGCGGGGATGTGGCAGCGCTCGGCGGGCGAGTGTACATCCTGCAGGGTGGGACCGAAGCTGATCATCTCCATGTCGGGACGTACCTTCAGGAACAGGCCGCACTCCAGACCGGCGTGGATGGCACGAACGTTGGGCTTAACACCGAAGAGCTTCTCCCACTGCTCGGTGGCAACGGTGAGCAGGTGGCTGTCGCTGATGGGCTCCCAGCCCTGGTAGCCACCCTCGCTGATGATCTCGTCGGCACCGGCCATGCGGAAGACGGTCTCGCACTTGTGCGTCAGGTCGTACTTGCCGCTCTCGAGCGATGAACGGTGGAACATCTCGATAACAATCTGGTTGCCCGGGCGCATCTTCACGCTGGCAAGGTTGGTCGAGGTCTCAACGAGGCCGGGTACTTCCATGCTCATGGCAGCGATGCCGTGAGGAGCAACATAAACGGCATTGACAACGCGGCGGGCGGTGTCGGTGTCGATGATGGTCTCGGGGGCGTCAACGCTCTTGCAGGTGATTTCCATCTTGGGCTCGGTGCGCTTGTACTCGTTCTTCACCTCGGCGATGAATGTGTTGAGCACGACGCTCAGTTTCTCCTTGTCCTCGGGCTTGATACCGATAACAGCGGTTGCAGCGTGGGCGATGGCATTGTGCAGGTTGCCGGCGTCAATCTTGGCCAGAACATAGTCCATCTCCTCGCCGATGTTCCACAACAGACGTGCAATCAGCTTGGTCGTGGTGGCGTAACCCAGGTGGATGTCGGCACCGCTGTGACCACCATGGAAGTGCTCGAACTTGATCTCAAAGTAGGTGCGATCCTGGGGAGCGGCCTCAGGTTTGTAGTTGAACTTGAAGATGCTTACCAGACCACCGGCGCAGCCCATGGTGATGGTGGCGTCTTCCTCCTCGTCGAGGTTGAGCAGGTAGTCACCCACGAGCATGTCGGCCTCGATGTTGCTGGCACCGGTCAAGCCGGTTTCCTCGTCAACGGTGGCGAGAACCTCCAGGGGACCGCACTGCAGCGTCGGCTCGGTGATGGCAGCAAGTGCCAGGGCCAGGCCCATACCGTCGTCGGCACCCAGCGTAGTGTTGTTGGCGCGTACCCAGTCGCCATCCACGATGGTCTCGATGGGGTCGGTATCAAAGTTGTGGGTCGAGCCGGGACCTTTCTCGGCGACCATATCCATGTGACCTTGCAGTACAATGCCCTTGCACTTCTCGTAGCCGGGGGCTGCGGGCTTGAACATGGCAACGTTGCCGGTCTTGTCAATCTTGTAATCCAGATTGTGTTTCTTGGCGAAGTCCACGAGCCATGCGCGGATTTTGTCTAACTTGCCTTCTTCGTTGCCCGAGGGGCGGGGCACCTTGGTGATCTCGTCAAAGATCGACCATACTGCTTGCGGATTCAGATCTTTTACTTGCATTGTAAAAAAAGATGGTTAAATTGTTAGTGAATATTATGGTTGATAAACTTGTGCTCATCAAAGCCTGTTTCGAACCGCTAAGATACTACTTTTTTCTGAATCATCGTCCAATTGTCAATAAAAAAACCTCAAAAAACCTGTTGAAACATGCTATAAAGAAACTGTCTTTTGCCTTATCGTTGCAATTCGTAACCCATGAGCATGATTGCTGGGCCTGCTGGGATTTTTCGTGTGCGGTCTTTGGATAAGTGGCGTGCAATGCAATTGCGAAGTTGCGAGTCAAACTCTAGAATTCCATAGTCATCGCTATCGACAACCGAAATACTTATGTAGTACTGCTTATCTGCCTTCAGGATGATATTTTCACTAGGCTTGACATCAAGCTTAACCTTTCGAGATATTTTGTTGACCACTTTGTAGATCGGCTTGTTGAGGATGTTGACCCATTCACTCCCCCGCTTCTCATAAATGGAGAAACTAAGCACACAACGCTCGTGGGTACACTTTTTGATCGTGAACATGATGTCGCTGACCATCCAATCCTTCTTACTCTTGAAGGTTGGACCCCATTCAATCCAATTCTCCTGACCCTTGCCACGAAAACTGCCCGTTGGGCCTGGCAACTTTTTGCCCAAGATAGTTTTGAGTTTATTCTTTTTGCCAATGACCACTTCACTCAATTCCACATTTTTGTCCTTGAGCTTGATGACCAAATGCTTGCCGTTGTTATAGGTAGAGTAGGGGATTATCGCCCTCTCATAAGAGACGTGGCTGATGCTCAAGTCGCTCTTGATTCCTGTGGGGATAGTGAGCGAGAATCGCCCTTCGGCATCAGCTAAAGTGCCGATGCTGTCGCCACTCAAAGCAATAGTGGCATATTCTACAGCCTCGTCATGCTCATTGATGATTCGGCCAGTGATAATTGTCTGAGCTGTGGCATTAAGCATAAAAGCCGCCACAAAAAGAACTGTCAGCAGTATTTTAACATTCATAAAATGGCTTTTTTGTGTTTGTTGGATGCAAAACTATAATATCTCATTTATGCCTCCAAGTTTTTTTAACATAGTTAACTGCGAATTAAGACTAAATAAGACTTGGAATAAAGACCTTTGAAGCAAGCATCTTTGCGCTCTTTTGCACAAATTTTGTTAAATATATACATTTCGGGCGATTTTTGGCCGAAAAATGATGTCTCAAGTCGCAAAGTATCACTAATTTTGCAGGTCATTTTCGCATTGATGGCTACGTTACTATTGACATTGGGTATTGTCGGTCTGGCAGTGGTACTGCTGGGCGTGAGGATATTTTTTGTGAAGGGCGGTCGTTTTCCCAACACGCATATCCATGACAACCCCGAGATGCGTAAGCGTGGCATCAAGTGCGCTCGAGACAAGGAATTTTACAACTAATAGAAAATAGAAAAAGTCAAAAACATCGTTTGAAATGAACTTCGTTAAACATTACACCAACCTTGCCATGTTTGCCGCTGTCCTGCTGATGGCTGCCACCTCCTGTAACGATAAACCCGCCGAGGCTCCGAAGGCCGGCAATGCCGTAGCTGCCGAGAACCTCAAGATCCGTTACATCGATGAGGACTCCATCATGGCCAACTACAACCTGGCCAAGGACATCAACGAGGCAATGTTGCGCCGCCAGAACCAGTTTGACGCCGCCCAGAAACAGCGTGGCAACGAGATCAGCAAGTTTGGCAACGCTATGCAGCAGAAATACCAAAATAACCAATACCTCACTGAGGAGGCTTTCAATGCCGACCAGGCCAAGTTGCAAAAGATGCAGGCTGATGCCGAGAGTTACCTGACCAGTTTGCAGCAGAGCATCCAGAACGAGCTCAACCAGAGCCAGATCCAGTTGCTCGACTCGATTGACAACTTCATGAAGGACTATGCCAAGAAGAAAGGCTTTGACATGGTACTGCGCAAGAGCGCCACGCTCTTTATCGATGAGAAATATGACGTGACCAAGGAGGTTATCGATGGCCTGAACAAGCGCTACAACAAGGTGGGCGGCAAGGTGGCTCCGGCTCCTGCCAAGGCTCCCGAGGCTGCTCCCGCCAAGGCTGAGGCTCCCAAGTTGAGCACCGAGAAGCCTGCCACTCCTGGTCAAGTGGATCTGAAGAAGAAGGATTGATTTTTCATAATAATTTAAAGGTGAGACTGTCTGCTGCAAAATTGTGAAATGATGTGGCAGACAGTTTTTTTATCAGATCATCAAGTAACAATTCAATAATACACTAATGAAGAGAATCATGCCAATTTTATCCATCGCATCAGCTATCTTGTTTGGCGCTTGCCAGAGCAGTAACAAGCCTGTCGACAATGCTGCTTCAGCTAATGATGAGAGCCAGAAGACTACCCTCGTAGCCTATTTCTCGGCCAGCCCCGAACACATCACTGCCAAGGTCGCCAAGACGCTCGCCGAGGCTACCGATGCTGACCTGTTTGAGATCGTCCCCGAGCAGATCTATACGGTCGAGGACCTCGACTGGCACAACGAGCAGAGCCGCTCGACCATCGAGATGAAGAAGGACAGCACCGCACGTCCCGCTGTGGCCAGCAAGGTCGAGAACATGGGCCAGTACACGACCATCTATGTGGGTTTCCCCATTTGGTGGTACACCGCTCCCCGCATCGTCAACACCTTCCTGGAGCAATATGACCTCACGGGCAAGACCATCATCCCGTTTGCCACTTCGGGCGGCAGCGGCATGGGCAAGAGTGGCGAAGACCTGAAAAAGGCCAGCGCCCCCAATGCCAACTGGATCCTCCCCGGCAAGGTCCTCAACGGCAATCCTCCTGTGGACAGCCTCAAGGTCTGGATCGAGACCCTTGGACTTTAATTGACTGTAGAGTAAGAATTAAAAAAGCGGGCAGCTCGATTGGGCTGCCCGCTTTTTTATGGTTCCGGATATCCGGATTACCCGAAGTTGTCGTAGTGGATTGACGAGGGATCGACGCCCAGGGAGTCGAGCACCTCGTTTACGGTCTGGCTCATCATGGCGGGACCGCACATGTAGTACTCGCAGTCCTCGGGAGCCTCGTGCTGCCCCAGATAAGTGTCTCGCATCACGGGAGCGACAAAACCTGCGGTATACTTCACGCCAGCCTCGTCGGCAACGGGGTCGGGACGGTCCAGTGCCAGATGGAAGTGGAAATTGGGGAAGTCCTTCTCCAACTGCAGGAAGTCCTCGAGGTAGAAGACCTCACTCAGCGAGCGTGCGCCGTAGAAGTAGTGCATCTCGCGGTCACGCGTGTTGAGCGTGCGAGTCATGTGCAGAATCTGTGCACGCAGGGGAGCCATACCGGCGCCACCGCCCACCCAGATCATCTCCTTCTTGCTGTCGAAGATGGGGTGGAAGTCGCCATAGGGGCCGCTCATGATGACCTTGTCACCGGGCTTGAGCGTAAAGATGTAGCTTGAAGCGATACCGGGCATCACGTCCATGAAACCAGTTGCGGGTTTGGGTTTGAAGGGCGGGGTAGCGATGCGCACGGTGAGCATGAAACGGTCACCCTCGGCGGGATAGTTCGCCATCGAGTAGGCGCGCACGGTAGCCTCGTCGTTGCGGCACTTGAGGTCAAACAGGCCGAATTTCTCCCAAGTGGGCAGGTATTCGCCCAGCGACTCCTTGTCGATGTCCACATTGTAGTCCATCTCATACTCGGGAATCCTGATCTGTGCATAGCTGCCAGGGATGAAGTCCATGTGCTCGCCCGGGGGCAGTGCCACGATAAATTCCTTGATAAACGAGGACACGAGCTTGTTGCTCACAACGGTGCATTCATATTCCTTGACCGACAGCACGCTGTCAGGCACCTGGATCGACATGTTGTCCTTGACCTTGACCTGGCAGCCCAGGCGCCAGTGGTCCAGCTGCTCCTTGCGGGAGAAGTGGCCCACCTCGGTGGGCAGGATTTGTCCGCCGCCTTCCACAACTTGTACCTTGCACTGTCCGCAGCTGCCCTTGCCGCCGCATGCGCTCGACAGCATCACGCCGTTCTCGTGCAGGCTGTTCAGCAGGGTGTTGCCGCTGTTCACTTCCAGTTCCTTGGTTCCGTTGTTGATGTTGATTTTCACTTTGCCCGACGGCACGAGGTAGTGCTTGGCGACGAGCAGCAGGATAACGAGCAAAAGGGTGAGCACAAGGAACACCAGTGCGCTCGCCAATACCGTGGTTGAAATGCTAGTTGATATCAGTATCATAGTGTTGTCTCCTCCTTTATCCTAATCTAATGCCCAGGAAACTCATGAAGGCGATGCCCATGAGACCAGTAATGATGAATGCGATGCCCACGCCGCGCAGGGGCTTGGGAATGTCACTGTAGGCGAGTTTTTCGCGGATGGCAGCGATGCCCACGATGGCCAGCAGCCAGCCGATGCCCGAGCCAGCGCCATAGACGCATGCAGTCCACGCCGAACCGAAGTCACGTTGCTGCATGAACAGCGACGCACCCAGGATGGCGCAGTTGACAGCGATGAGTGGCAGGAAAATGCCCAGCGAAGCATAGAGCGAGGGCGAGAATTTCTCCACCGCCATCTCGACCAGCTGTGTGGCCGATGCGATAACGGCGATGAACAGGATCAGGCCCAAGAAGCTCAGGTCGACGCCTGCCAGGGCGGGGCTGAGCCACGTGAGGGCGCCCTCTTGCAGGACGTACTTGTTGAGCAGGTAGTTGATGGGCAGCGTCACCACCAGCATGAAGGTGACCGCGATGCCCAGGCCCAGAGCCGTCTTCACATTCTTGGAAACTGCCAGGAACGAGCACATGCCCAGGAAGTAGGCAAATATCATGTTGTCGATGAAGATCGACTTGATAAACAGATTAAGTTCTTCCATTGTCTTTCTTGTCTTTAATGGTTAAACATGCCCGTTAGTTCTCTTGCAGCTCCTTGTTGTGTGCTCGGTGGAACCAGATGATGCAGCCCACGGTGATCAGCGCCATCGGGGCCAAAATCATCAGGCCGTTGTTCTCATAGCCGTGGTCGTAGCACCACTGCGGCACCACCTGGTAACCGAACAGCTTGCCCGATCCCAGCAGCTCGCGGAAGAAGGCCACAATCAGCAGGACGATGGTGTAGCCCAGGCCGTTGCCGATGCCGTCGAGGAACGACGGCCAGGGACTGTTGTGCATCGCGAAGGCCTCCAAGCGGCCCATGAGGATGCAGTTGGTGATGATCAGGCCGATGAACACCGACAGCTGCTTGCTCACGTCATAATTGTAGGCGATGAGGATCTGTTGCACAATGATAACCAGCGTGGCGACCACCACCAGCTGCACGATGATGCGAATGTTGGTGGGGATGGTCTTGCGCAGGAACGAAATGATCACGTTGCTGAATGCCAGCACGCAAATCACCGAGATGCCCATCACGATGGCGGGCTCCAGACTGGCGGTGACGGCAAGCGCGGAGCAGATACCCAGAATCTGCACCAAGACGGGATTGTCCTTGGACAGCGGGTTGAATAATGCTTCTTTGTTTTTCTTGGATAACATAATCGTGAATGGGTTTATTCGGGTTGATTATTGTTGATTTCACTCTCGGGGACGACAGCTGGGGTATTGCTTTGCAACTTCATGAGGAACGCCTTGTAGGGGGCAAGGCAGTCTTCCAGCATGGCGCTCACGCCCAGGCTGGTGATGGTGGCGCCTGTCAAGGCGTCAACCACTTCGGCTCCTGTCGTTGACTTCAGGCCCTTCTTGAGCACTACCACGCCCTTGTACTCGCCCTCCTGGAACAAGTGCTTGTCCACGAACTCGTCCTGGAAGTCCTTGTCGGCGATGCGGGCTCCCAAACCCGGCGTCTCGCCCTCATGCGAGAAGTTGGCGCCGTAAATGGTGTTGCCGTCGTCGTTCACGGCGACATAGCCCCAGATGGGTCCCCACAGGCCGGCTCCGTACATGGGCAGCACATACTTGATGCTGCCGTCGTCCATCTTGCACTTCATTACGGGTAACTGGCGGTCGTCCAGCTTCACGTTCTTTTTCATGTCCACGTCAAAGGCCACGTTCTGGGCGCTGTCCACAACATTGCCGTCGCGGTCCACCAGCAGATCTTGTATGATGTACTTTTCGTAGGTCTCCTTGACTTTACTGTCATCGGGGGCGGCAATGTGCAGCGCGCTCAGGATCTGCTTGCGCGTGTCGTTGGCGATATTCTCGTTCTGCTTGGGCTTGAGCGCCATGTAGATGAGCGCCAGCAGTGAGCCCACGAGCAGGACCATCACGGCGGCATACAGGATCTGATAAGTATTACTGTTCTTGTTCATTGCTTATCCCTCCTTTATTGTTTGATAGCGGCACGACGGGCGCGACGCTTGATGTTAAACGATACCACGCAGTGGTCGATGAGCGGTGCAAAGGCGTTCATCAGCAGGATGGCAAGCATCATGCCCTCGGGGTAACCACTGTTGTAAACACGTATCAGGATGGCAAAGATGCCGATCAGCAGACCGTAGATGTACTGGCCCACCTTGGTCCTCGCACCCGTTACGGGGTCGGTAGCCATGAACACGGCACCAAAGGCGAAGCCGCCCAGGCACAGCTGTGTCACGGGGTCGAGCAGAGAAGCAGGATAGACGGTGCTGGGTAACGCGTGCACCAGGGCTGCCATACCCAGGCCGCCGACGAATACCGAACACATGATCCTCCACGAGGCAATGCCGGTCAACAGCAGGATGGCGGCGCCGATGAGGATGGCAATCATCGATGTCTCGCCCG
Source organism: Muribaculaceae bacterium (assembly GCA_017557425.1). Lineage (GTDB taxonomy): Bacteria > Bacteroidota > Bacteroidia > Bacteroidales > Muribaculaceae > Sodaliphilus. The sequence goes on from JAFYYU010000009.1 coordinate 58,786, forward strand.
GCGAACCCGGGATGAGGCCGATGAACGCATCCATGCAGCTGATGGGCTCGCCCAGGACGTTGGTCATCTGCAGCTGGTCGCCCACGGTGGTAGCCACCTGGCCCAGCGGTGTGGCGCCCGTGAAGGCGTCAGTCACCGTGCCACCTCCCATTCCCAGGGCGCTGTCAATCTTGACAAAGGCCTCGTCACCGCTCATGCGGGACGGGTAGGAGAAGAAGAGGAACGCGCGGGTGATGAGCGCGACGTTGAAAATGTTCATGCCTGTGCCGCCAAAGATCTCCTTGGCGAAGATCACGGCAAACGCCGTGGCAACAGCGGTCATCCACAGCGGCGTATTGATGGGGACAATCAGGGGGATGAGGATACCCGTTACCAGGAAACCCTCCTGAATCTCCTTGTGATGTATCTGTGCGCAGATAAACTCGATGCCCAGACCCACGGCATAACTCACCACGATGACCGGCAGCAGTGCCAGCAGGCCGTAGAGGAACATCGTGAACCACCCCGTGGTGGACTGGCCGATGGCCAGGTAATGCTGGTAGCCGATATTGTACATGCCAAACAGCAATGCGGGTACCAGAGCGGCGACCACGGTGATCATGGTGCGCTTGAGGTCGTTGCCGTCATGGATGTGGACGCCCGACCGCGATGTGGTGTTGGGCGTGAACAAGAAGGTCTTCATGCCGTCAAAGACCGACTCCAGCTTGGCCAGCTTGCCGCCAGGACGGAACGAGGGCTCAATCTTGTTCATTAAATTCCTTAATGCTTTCATTTCAATAGTATTGTTGAATAGCGATTATTGTTGTCTTTAAAACTATGTGTGTCACGACATCTCGGCACGAAGTTTGTCCAGGCCTTCGCGTACGATGCGCTGCAGTTCCAGTTTGCTGGTGTCGGCAAACTCGGCCAGTGCGAAGTCTTCGGGTGCTACCTCATAGATGCCCAACTGCTCCATCTTGTCGATATCGCCGCTGATGATGGCCTTGATGAGGAATTCGCTGTAGATGTCCATCGGCAGCATCGCGTCATACTCGCCCGTGCGCACGATGGCCCGCTCGCCGCCCTTGATGCGGCTGTCCAGACTGACGGGTTTCTTCAGTCCCCGCAGCCATGTGGTAAACGTGCGGTAGATTGAGAAACGGTTGGGGTTGATTGATGCCCATCCCATGAACTCGTCGGGCTTGCTGTTCTCGGGGATGATGGTGACGTGGCGGTAGGGAGCCCGCAACCATCCTTCCTTCTCGACTTTCACGCCCGTGAGCACGTTGCCGCTGATGATGCGGCTAGCGGCCACATTGGTGAGTTCGTTCTTGAGGACGGTTTCCAGGTCGGCGCCCATGACCGTTTTGACGTAACGGGGCTCTTGCACCATTTCGCCATCGATGGCGACCACGGTGTCGTGGCTTACTGTGCCGGTTGTGAACAGTTCGCCGATGCGGGCTAAGGTCACGATGTCAAGGGTCCAAACCACATCACCCTTGTTGACAGGTGCGATGTTGGCGGCCTGAACGCCGGCGTTGCCGGCGGGGTGGGGGCCGTCAAAGGTGGTCACCACTGCACCAGGAGCGTCGATGCTTTGTCCCTTGCGGACGCCGATGTAAACCTTGCCGTCGGTCAATCCGCCCAATACCTCAATGCCCTTGCTGATGTACTGCCGCTTATCGCCCAGCACGACGTCCAGGTCAGGAGCCAGCGGGGCAGAGTCAAATGCGGTGACAAACACGTCGCGTGGACGAACACTGGTCGAGGGTACCACGTCATAGGGGCGTTGCCTCATCATCACCCACAGGCCCGATGCCACCAGCGTCTCGAGCGCATTGCCGCCCAGGTTGTGCTTCACTACCTGGCGGTCGTCTGCGGGCGCGATGATAATGGCGTCGATGTGACGGCGCTCGCCGCGGCGCACTTCCTTGACCGTGCCGCTCACGGGCGACACGACCTTGATGGCCTCATCGTTCTTGTCGTGATAGAGGGGCTCACCGGCTGTGACATGCTCACCTTCTTTCTTTTCCATGCGGGGAATCACCCCGTGGAAGTCGTCGGGAACGACAGCAACACTGCGGGCTGGCGATGTGAAGGCGATCTCGTCGCCCTGTATTGCGCCCACCAGGTTGATGTCAAAACCCTTATTGAGTCTAACAATTGCCATGTAAACTAGTATTTGGTGATTATATTTATTATTATTAATGTGTGTGCAAAGATACAAAAAAGAATTGAATTAGGCCGACAGTGGGTTGTTGTTAATAAAAAAAGATGAAAAAAAATCACTTGAAATGCGGTGTTTTCAAATATTTGTGATACATTTGCGTTAATTTTTTAGGCAAAATGGCTTCTTGGAGAGCGTCCAGAGTGCTTATTTGTCGCAAAAGTTGTTGTGTGACAGTTGCTTGCGTCATTTGCGCGCTGTCAATGAATCACACGTTTTAACGAGACTTAAACATAACTTTAATAACTAAATTATAAATTTTATTAATTCATTTTTTAAACTAATTTAAATTATGGCTGAACAAACAAACATTCAGAAGCCACAGACCGCTGCCAAGAAAGAAGTGAGCAGCAATGTTAGTGGTATCAAGAGCGCGTCAATCGTTGTTCTCGTTTGCTTTATCTTAGCAGTATTGTTCTACATCTTTGGTCTGGGTTACGTAGGTAACTTCAAGGATGCTACCAAGGACGTTCCCATCAACCTGTTGGGTACCGTGTACAAGGGCGGTGTTGTTGTGCCCGTTCTGATCACCTGCTTCCTCGTGGTAGTAGTGCTCGCTATCGAGCGTTGGATTGCTCTGGCAAAGGCTAAGGGCAGTGGTAACACCACCAAGTTTGTCGAGAACGTAAAGGCTGCCCTGCGCAACCGTGACATCGCTAAGGCTGAGGACCTCTGCCGCAAGCAGAAAGGTACTGTTGGCGCCGTTGTTTACGCTACTCTGCAGAAGTACAAAGAGATGGAGAACGACACCGTTCTGAGCAAGGAGCAGAAGGTTGCTGCTATCCAGGCAACCCTCGAGGAGGCTACCGCACTGGAGATGCCCGCCCTGCAGCAGAACCTGCCCGTGCTGGCAACTCTGACCACCCTGGGTACCCTGATCGGTCTGTTCGGTACTGTGTTGGGTATGATCAAGTCGTTCCAGGCACTGTCCGCATCTGGTGCTCCTGACTCGACTGAGCTGTCAACCGGTATTTCGGAGGCACTTGTGAATACCGCCCTCGGTATCGCTACCGCCGCCCTCGCTCTTATCGCTTACAACTTCTACACCAACAAGATCGATAACATGACCTATGCTATCGACGAGATTGGTTTCTCGACCGTTGCAACCTTCTCGGCTAATCACTAATTCTTGAGGTTAGCACCTGTTTAATAAATATCTTAAAAAACAGATTAAGGTAATTTAGAAATATGGGAAAAGTCAAAATCAAAAAGAAAGAGACGCGCATCGACATGACTGCTATGTCCGATGTGACGGTGCTTCTGTTGACTTTCTTCATGTTGACTTCTACATTCCTTCAGAAGGAACCCGTGCAAGTGATCACGCCTCCATCGGTATCGGAGGAGAAGGTTCCTGTAGCTAACCTGTTGTCAGTGCTTGTCAGCCCCGAGGGCAAGGTTTACCTTGAGGTACTCGGTAGCCAAGACTCGACCGACAACAAGAAATACGGTAGTGAGAACGTGCGTGCGCACATGTTGCAGTATATGGCAGAGCATTACAACGCGCTCCATCCCGGTGCAAACATTTCGTTCACCCCCGAGGAGCTGGCAACATTCTCAAAGTGCAACGCCTTTGGCGTGCCTATTACCAGAATGAAGGAATGGTTGAGATTGCCAACCGACCAGCGCGACAAGGCGCTCGAGGCTGGCCCAGGCATTCCCATCGACATGAATGAAGATCCTAACAAGCCCAATGAGTTCCAGCAGTGGGTTCAAGCCGCTTATAACTCCATCGATGAGGAACTCCGGGATGCTGTTGTGAAAGGTAGCGGTATTTCAATCAAGGCTGACCAGACCACGCCCTATAGCGTAGTGAACGTTGTCATGGATAATCTCCAGACCATCAAGATGAACAAGTTCACCCTGATGACAGCCCTTAAAACAGAGGAGGAATAAGATATGGCAATTAAAAGTAAAAGTCGTCAGAAAAAGTTCGATACCCGTATCGACTTCACTCCTATGGTTGACATGAACATGCTGTTGATCACCTTCTTTATGCTGTGTACAACCATGATCAAGAGCCAGACGCTCCAGATCGCGTTGCCCTCCAACGAGAAGGTGGAAAACGAGCTGAAGAACAAGGTTAAGGAATCTGAGGCCATCACCATTATCATCGACGGTGAAATCGATGAGAAGACAGGCCTCGCCAAGCCTGAAGAGGGCATGCTGTACTACTATGACGGTAAGCCCGAGACCTCAAATCTCATCAATGGCGAGAGCAACATGAAGCAGGCCGAATTCGGCTCAAAGCAGGGTGCTTATGACGCCATCCGCGGGATTCTACAAGAGCGCAACAAGGAAGTTGTCCTGAAGGTGAACGACCTGAAAAAGAAATGGAAAGACATGGGCTTCTCCAACAACGAGGAGAAGAACGACTCCATCTTCCAGGCCGAGCGCAAGAAAGTCATGAACGACTCTACCTTGAAACGTCCGGTTGTAATCATCAAGGCTACGCCTCACGCCAGCTATGCTAACGTCGTTAGCGTGCTCGACGAGATGCAGATCAATAACATCAACCGCTACCAGATCGACCGCATCAATGAGGTTGACTCGGCGATGATGATTATGGTCAAGAAAAAGAACCTTGAGAAGTGATGATTAAGATTGATGGATTTGTTTAATTTTTTAAAAGGAAATCATTATGGCAAAAGAAGTTGATCTTTCATCGCGTGAATGGTGTGACCTGGTATTTGAAGGGAAGAATAAGGACTTCGGTGCTTATGTCATCCGTACCGAATCCACCAAGCGTCACAATATGGCTGTCCTTTGGACCCTTATCGGTGCCGTTGCAGTTGCCGCCCTCGCCTTCGGTTTGGTGAAAGCCAACCAGTATCTCGAGGAGAGGCGCCTGGCCGGGCAACAGGATCAGACCGAGATTTTCATGGATATGAGCCAAGAGGCTGAAGAGCAAGAACCTGAACAGCAGCGTGTCGAGCCCGAGAAGCCCGAGGTGCTCCCCGAGGAAGTCTTGAAATCTGTGAAAGTTACCGAACTCCAGATCGTCGAGGACGATAAGGTGAAGAAGGAAGATGAGATTAAGACTCAAGATGAGCTCAAGGAAACCGAGACCGCTTTCGGTCAGAAGGATAACGAGAAAGGTACTGAGGACCGTAACGTTACCAAGACCTTGAAGGACGAGGTTGTCGTTGAGAAGAAGGAAGAGAAACCCAAGGAGGTGAAGGAAGAAGTCTTCCGCTCAGTAGAGCAGATGCCCCAGTTCCCTGGTGGCGAAGCTGCACTGATGAAGTACCTCCAGTCGCACATCAACTATCCGCCCATGGCCGCCGAGAACAATGTTCAGGGCCGCGTGGTTGTGCAGTTCGTTGTTGACAAGACTGGTAAGGTAGGTGAAGTAAAGGTTGTCCGTTCGGTGGATAAGGACCTTGACAAGGAGGCCGTTCGCGTCTGCAAGTCGCTGCCCAAGTTCACTCCGGGTCGCCAGAATGGTCAGGCCGTGTCCGTATGGTACACCCTGCCCGTTACCTTCAAGCTCCAGGGTACCAACTAATCGACTTTCGGTTAATCCCGTATAGTAAAAAAGAGGGTGTGTCAATATTCAGACACACCCTCTTTTTCGTAACATACTGTATAACATATGACAAAGCCTCTGCTTGGGAAAGCCGAGGCTTTGTTCTGTCAAGAGGCTTTGTTAATATTCATTGGTGTCAGGAAAACACACAATTGAATAATATGCGCGACGCCGTGACATTTATTACATGTGACTGGCGGGCTACGAGAAACCGGACATCATCACCATCAATCACTTCCTCTACTTCGTTAAAAGACAAGATTACCATGGACTTTGCCTTCTTCGCAATAAATGTCAACATCAACAAAATGGCTTGATTTTCAACACCCAAAATTCCGAATTACCCCCAAATGACCTTTTTATTTTATAAAGTATTGATAACCAGCATACTATGCTTTAAAGTATGACCATCAAATGCTTGCAGTTTTTCTATAATCTATAGTAATTTTGTAAGCGAGAGTTAGCCCGTTTTATTTACCTTAATAATGATCTGATTTATTATGGTTACAGTTGGTGAAATCGATTTTAATACTGATTAGCGTGAATATCTGAAAAGGTATCACAACTGAATAAAAACTGGGTTAAAGAGCATTTGTTAAACTTTTAAAATCGAAGTATTATGGCAAGAGAAGTTAATCTTTCATCGCGTGAATGGTGTGACCTTGTATTTGAAGGGAAGAATAAGGACTTCGGTGCTTATGTCATCCGTACTGAATCCGCCAAGCGTCACAATTTGGCAGTCCTGTGGACCCTGATCGGCGCAATTCTAGTCGCCGCTCTCGCTTTTGGTTTGGTGAAAGCCAATCAATATCTTGAAGAGAGGCGTCTTGTTGGTAGTCAGGATCAGAAACCGTATTTAGTGGATTACACACAGGAAGCCGAGGAACAGGAAACCGAAAAGCAGCTTATTGAGCCCGAGAAGCCTGAGGTGCTTGAGGATGTCTTGAATTCTGTGAAAGTTACCGAGCTCCAGATCGTCGAGGACGACAAAGTAAGGCCCGAAGACGAGATCTTGACTCAGGAGGAGCTTGAGGCTGAGAACAAGGCCTTCGGACAGGCTAACGTGGACGGAGGTCGAGATGAAAGAGATCAGTTCCAGACGGCAGTATCTGAGGTAGTCGTTGCACCGCCCGCCGAGAAACCCAAGGAGGCGGTAGAACAGGTCTTTCAGTCCGTGGAGCAGATGCCCCAATTCCCTGGTGGCGAGGCTGCTCTGATGAAGTTCCTCCAGTCTCACATCAACTACCCGCCCATGGCCGCTGAGAACGGTGTTCAGGGCCGCGTGGTAGTGCAGTTCGTAGTTGACAAGACTGGTAAGATTGGTGAAGTGAAAGTTGTCCGCACAGTGGACAAGGACCTTGACAAGGAGGCCGTTCGCGTCTGCAAGTCGCTGCCCAAGTTCACTCCAGGCCGCCAGAATGGTCAGCCAGTAGCCGTATGGTACACGCTGCCCGTTACCTTCAAGCTTCAGGGAACCAACTAATTGACATTTCGGTTAAAACCTAAAAGATCAGGCGGTGTCGCATCATGCGGCACCGCTTGTCGTTCACCCTGTATTTATCGTTTCTCCTGTACCTCAGTTACAGCCCCTCCTCTAAAGTAATACAGCCTGCCACCCGTCATGCGGGCAGCAGGCTGTATCATGGTTAGGAATCTGTGTTTTATTTGTTCACCTGGAAGCGGTTCCAGCCGTCCTTCAGGTGGGCTACCACCTGGTTGGCAGCGGCCAGACCGGCGTTGATGTTGGCCTCGGCGGTCTGTGCGCCCATCTTCTTGGGGGTGAACAGCACGCGCTCGGGGTACTTGGCCTCCAGCTCGTCGCCGTTGGCGGGCTTCACGTCAGCCACATAGCGGAAGTCGGGACGGGCCTCCATGGCCTCGGCCAGACCGGCCTCGTCGATGACCTCCTTGCGGGCGGCATTGATGAGAACGCCGTTCTTGGGCAGCATCTCAATGAGGCGCTTGCCAACAGAGCCGCGGGTCTCGTCGGTTGCCGGGATGTGAAGGCTCACATACTGGTTCTCGCTGTACAGCTCCTCGACACTGTGAACGGGACGGATGCCGTCGGCCTCCATCACTTCGTCCTTCACCCAGGGGTCAAGGGCGCTGATCTTCATGCCGAAGCCCTTGGCGATGCGGGCTACGCAGCGGCCAACGGCGCCGTAGGCGTGAATACCCAGCGTCTTACCCAGCAGTTCGGTGCCCGAGGTGCCGTTGTAGCGGTTGCGGATCAAGGTCACGAGCATGCCCATGACCAACTCGGCAACGGCATTGCTGTTCTGGCCGGGGGTGTTCATCACGCACACACCGTGGGCGGTAGCCTCGGCCAGGTCGATGTTGTCATAACCTGCACCGGCGCGAACAACCACCTTTAACTGGGGAGCGGCGTCAAACACTTCCTTGTCCACCTTGTCGCTGCGCACGATCAGGCCGGCGCAGTCGGCGATGGCGTTGATCATGTCCTGACGGGTGCCTTTCTCAACGAGTACCAGCTCGTGGCCGGCGCCCTCGATCACCTCACGGATGCCCTGTACTGCCACGGGGGCAAAGGGCTTCTCGGTTGCAACTAAAATCTTCATGATCCTCTGTAACTCCTTTATTGTCTCTTTGTGAATAAATTAGCGGTTCTCAAACTCCTTCATGGCGGCAACAAGCACCTTCACGCTCTCCAGGGGCAGGGCGTTGTACAGCGATGCGCGGAAACCGCCCACCGAGCGGTGGCCCTTGATACCCATGATGCCCTTGCTGGTGGCAAGCTCCAGGAAGTCCTTCTCCAGTTCCTTGTACTCGGGCTTCATCACGAAGCACACGTTCATGATCGAACGGTCCTCGGGAGCAACGGTGCCCACGAACATCTTGCTCGAGTCGATGGCGTCATACAGGTAGGCAGCCTTCTCCTCGTCGATGCGCTGCAGCTCCTTCACGCCACCCAGTTCCTTGTACCACTTCAGGGTCTGCAAGGCAGCATAGATGGGGAATACGGGAGGGGTGTTGAACATCGAGCCCTTGTCAACGTGGGTCTTGTAGTTCACCATCGTGGGCAGCACGCGGTCAACCTTGCCCAGTACATCTTCCTTGACGATGACGAAGGTCACGCCGGCGGGGGCGATGTTCTTCTGTGCGCCACCATAGATGAGGTCGTACTTGGACACGTCAACGGGACGTGAGAAGATGTCGGATGACATATCGGCTACCATGCGTACGGGAACATCATAATCCTCGCGGATCTCGGTGCCGTAGATGGTGTTGTTGGTCGTGATGTGGAAGTAGTCCACGTCGGTGGGAATGGTATAGCCCTTGGGGATGTAGGTGTAGTTGTCCTCCTTGGAAGAACCGACAACCTCAACGTCGCCAATCAGCTTGGCCTCCTTGATGGCCTTGTTGGCCCAGGTGCCCGTGTCGAGATAAGCAGCCTTAGTCTTCAGCAGGTTCATGGGGACCATGTAGAACTGGGTGCTGGCACCGCCGCCCAGGAACAATACCTTGTAGCCCTCGGGGATATCGAGCAGCTCCTTGAACAGAGCCTCGGCCTCGTCGACAACGGCTTGGAACTCCTTGCTGCGGTGTGAAATCTCAAGAATCGACAGGCCAGTGCCTGCAAAGTCGCGAATAGCGTCAACGCACTTGTCCAGCGTGTACTGGCTCAGGATTGACGGACCGGCATAAAAATTATGTTTCTTCATAACGGTGTTAATTGAAATTAGAAGTTGTTATAAATAAGAATTGTTGTTGTTTGTTCTAGTTTTTTAGTTGTGACAAAGATAAGGCTTTTTTTTCATTGCCACAAACATGGTGGAAAATCTCATTTTCCGGCGTTTTGTCATTTTGTCGCAATTAAGGGTGCTGGTGTGACGCAAAAGGCGCCAAAAATCGGGGTGAGGTGACAAATTGTTACTTGCGCGACTTTTTTGTGGCAAAAGGATTTTTCGCCTTTTTTTGCTTTTTTCACAGTCGGTGAAAAAAAACTGAAAATCAGGTAAAAAATTGTTTGTATTTAGAAAAATAGCCGTAAATTTGTGACGCTTTTTGAAGACGTTTTGAGCGCTATCAGGGCGTCAGATAATTGAGCCGATAATTAATTACTTTATAGTTTCATCTAATTAACAAATTTTTTTTATTATTATCATGAACGTTGAGAAAATTATGGCCGACCTGGAGGCTAAACACCCAGGCGAATCCGAGTATCTGCAGGCTGTACGTGAAGTCCTTGAGTCAATCGAGGAGGTTTATAACCAGCATCCCGAGTTTGAGAAGGCTAAGATTGTTGAGCGCATGGTTGAGCCCGAGCGCATCTTCACTTTCCGTGTAACCTGGATCGACGATAAGGGTGAGGTACAGACCAACCTTGGTTATCGTGTACAATTCAACAGCGCTATCGGCCCGTACAAGGGTGGTTTGCGTTTCCACAAGGCCGTTACTCCCTCAATGCTGAAGTTCCTCGGTTTCGAGCAGACCTTCAAGAATGCCTTGACCACTCTGCCCATGGGCGGTGGCAAGGGTGGCTCTGACTTCGATCCCGTTGGCAAGAGCGACGCCGAAATCATGCGTTTCTGCCAGGCCTTTATGCTTGAGCTCCGTCACAATATTGGTCCCGACCAGGACGTTCCCGCTGGTGACGTTGGCGTTGGTGGCCGCGAGATTGGCTTCCTCAATGGTATGTATCAGAAGCTGGCCCGCCGTTATCACACTGGCGTGCTCACTGGCAAGGGCGAGACTTGGGGTGGTTCAATCCTCCGTCCCGAGGCTACCGGTTACGGCGCTCTCTACTTCACCGAGCACCTGCTCCACAAGGCTGGTAAGGATATCAAGGGCATGAAGGTGGCTCTCTCGGGCTTCGGTAACGTGGCTTGGGGTGCTTCCAAGAAGGCCGTTGAGCTCGGCGCCAAGGTTGTTGCCATCTCTGGCCCCGACGGCGTTTGCGAGATCCCCGAGGGTATCACTCCCGAGATGATCGACTACATGCTCGACATGCGTGCCTCTAACCGCAACAAGGTTGAGGACATGGCAACCAAGTTCCCCGAGAAGGCTAAGTTCACCGCTGGCAAGAAGGCTTGGAGCGTTCCTTGCGACATCGCTCTGCCCTGCGCATTCCAGAATGAGCTCAGCGAGGACGACGCTAAGGAATTGAAGGCTAACGGCTGCTGGTGCTGCTGCGAGGTTTCCAACATGGGTTGCCAGCCCGGCGCTATCCACTTCTTCCAGAAGAACGGTGTGCTCTTCGCTCCCGGTAAGGCTGTCAACGCTGGTGGTGTAGCTACCTCTGGTCTCGAGATGACCCAGAACGCTGCTCACTTGAGCTGGTCAGCTCAGGAGGTTGACGACAAGCTCCACTGGATCATGGAGAGCATCCACGAGCAGTGCGTGAAGTTCGGTACTCAGCCCGACGGCACCATCGACTACGTGAAGGGCGCTAACATCGCCGGCTTCATGAAGGTTGCTCAGGCTATGCTCGAGCAGGGTGTTATCTGATCCGAGATTCCGGATTGCTTAACTTACCAAGTACCAAATAGGGCAGGCTGCCAGTTTTCGGCAGCCTGCCTTGTCGTTGGTGATATGCCCAACGGTTTTTCTCCTCGATTATGATAAATTTACTTTTTTCGCTCTTGATTTTTTGAAACTTTGACTATCTTTGCAAATTGGAATAATTTCATAATTTATGAACGAAAACGAAAAACTGATCAAATCTATTATCGAAGCAATTCAGGAAAAGAAAGGACGCAACATCGTCCATGTGGACTTATCAGGCATTGAGACTGCCGCTGCTCAAGGCTTTGTCATCGCGACGGGTAACACGCCCATGCAGGTGACTGCCGTTGCCGACAGTGTGCGCGAGTATGTCGAGAAAAACGCGGGGCAACGACCCTTCAATTACGATGGTTACCAAAATGCGCAATGGATCATCATCGACTATGGAAACATCTTCGTTCACGTGTTCGTGCCAGACTTCCGCGAGCGTTACAACCTGGAGCAGTTGTGGGCTGACGCGCGCATCAACACGATTCCGGACCTGGATTGACTTTTGTAAAAAGTGATAAACAATAATGGCAAACAATAATCAACGCAAAACACCCAAGTTCAACATCTTTTGGATGTACGGACTCATTATCCTGTTCCTGTTGTCCATGTTGTGGATGAATCAGGACGGGACCGTCGCCCAGGAGGTGAACTGGACCCGTTTCGAGAATATCGTCAGCAAGGGCGGCGTGAAATCAATCACGGTCTATCGGAACAAGAACAGGGCCGAAGCACTGCTGACCGACTCTCTGGCGAAAGAGGTGTTCAAGGGGCAGCCTGCCGAGCCCTCGTCCAGTCCCTTTGGTGTGCCGGCATCGACCGCGACCGATAAGATTACGGCCCAGATTCCCAGTGCCGACAAATTTGACGAGTATGTCAAGACCTGGAAGGAGCAGGGCGTCTTCACCGGAGAGGTGCAGTATGTCGAGGGCGGTAACGACTTGTCGATGATCCTGTACACCTTTGGCCCGATTGTGCTGCTCGTGGCGCTGTGGTTCTTCCTGTTGAAGAGAATGGGAGGCGCCGGGGGCGCTGGAGGCGGCATCTTCAGCGTGGGCAAGTCCAAGGCGCGGCTTTTTGACAAGGACAACGACAGCAAGGTGACTTTCCAGGATGTCGCCGGTCTCGCCGAGGCCAAGGTCGAGATAGCCGAAATCGTCGACTTCCTCAAGAATCCTAAACATTATACCGAGCTGGGCGGCAAGATACCAAAGGGCGCGCTGCTCGTTGGCCCTCCGGGAACAGGTAAGACCCTGTTGGCAAAGGCTGTTGCCGGAGAAGCCGAGGTGCCTTTCTTCTCGATGTCAGGTTCTGACTTTGTCGAAATGTTTGTCGGTGTCGGTGCCTCGCGTGTGCGCGACCTCTTCCGTCAAGCCAAGGAGAAGGCGCCCTGTATCGTCTTCATCGACGAGATTGATGCTGTGGGCCGTGCCCGTGGCAACAAGGCAAACTTGGGCGGCAACGACGAGCGCGAGAGTACCCTTAACCAGTTGCTTACCGAGATGGACGGTTTCGGCACCAACAGCGGCGTCATCATTCTGGCAGCCACCAACCGTGCCGATATCCTTGACAAAGCCCTGTTGCGTGCTGGACGTTTCGACAGGCAGATATACGTCGAGCTTCCCGAGCTGAGTGACCGCAAGGAGATTTTCCAGGTACACCTGCGTAACGTCAAGACCGATGGCTCGGTGGACCTTGACCTGCTCTCCCGCCAGACGCCGGGTTTCTCGGGTGCTGACATCGCTAACGTCTGCAACGAGGCTGCACTTATCGCGGCCCGTCACAAGAAGCAGGCCGTGCAGCGCCAGGACTTCATGGACGCCATCGACCGTATCGTCGGCGGCCTCGAGAAGCGTTCCAAAGTCATAACCGATGAGGAACGCCACTCCATCGCTGTCCATGAGGCCGGACATGCCACCGTCAGCTGGCATCTGCGCTATGGTGATCCTCTCATCAAGGTCACCATCGTACCGCGCGGCAAGGCGCTGGGCGCAGCCTGGTATATGCCCGAGGAACGCCAGATTGAGCCCAAGCAGGCCCTGTTGGATAAGATTTGCTCGCTCATGGCGGGTCGTGTTGCCGAGGACATGTTCATCGGCTTCATCGACACCGGAGCCCTCAACGATCTGGAACGTGCCACTAAGATTGCTTATGCGATGGTAACTTACTACGGCATGAGCGACAGGTTGCCCAATATTTCATACTATGACACGTCGGGCGAGGCTTACGGCTTCACCAAGCCTTACAGCGAGAGCCGTGCACAGGCCATCGACGAGGAAGTGCAGGCAATCATCGACAGCCAGTATGAGCGTGCCCGTCAGATTCTGTCTCAGTATGAGAGCGGTCACCACGCCCTGGCTGATCTGCTGCAGCAGCGCGAAGTCATCTATACCGAGGACGCCGAGCGCATCTTCGGCCCTCGTCAGTGGCAGTCCCGCACCGAGGCCATTCTCAAGGATGCTGCCAATCAGGATGCCGTGACCCCCAGCGACACCACAACGGTGACGCCTCCGCCCTTTGAAGAACAGGACAATTAAGCTATACATTAAAATATATGCCGATAATAGATTTTACCGAAACCCAAAAGGCGGCTATCGTCAGCCTTCTCATTGAGATGATCAATATCGACAACGAGGTGCATCCCAACGAGTGTGCCGTCTTCGACACCATTTGTGTCGAATATGGCATTTGTGACGATACCTTTAATCTCGGTCGTTCGCTTAATAGCATGGTGGCTCTTGACATCATGAAAAAAATGGGGGACATGCAGAAGATTGCAACGGCTCAACTGCTTACGCGTGTGATCGACGCCGATGCCAAAGACGATGACAAGGAAATTCAGCTCCTTAATATTATATGTAAAGCAACCGGCGTTGACACCCTCATTAACGCAAAAGGGGAGGAAGAGTAGGAGTTTACATTTTGAAATTATAAACTGTTACGGCGGTCTTCGGTTAACATCCGAAAACCGCCTTTTTGTTTGCAAATATCCATGTCGATTGGCCGTTTTTGGCCCTTGAAATGAGATGAAACGGAAAATTTGAAGATTTTGCTTAAAAATTTTTTATAGCCTCAATTACTTGATAAAGAAATGGTTGCGTGAAATTTTTGAAGGTATGTCAATAACTTTGTGCAAAAAAAGTTTCAAAAATATTTGGCCAGTATTGAAATCGGTTGTAATTTTGCCCCGCTTTTCGCCTCAAATGGGGCGTGAAAGTGGCTCTAAAAAGAGTTCTTTGACATGTTTGCAACAATATTGACGTAGTACAAGAGAACAGGGAATAATTTGTTCCCGTTAATTCTGAACACATAGTACAACACAATAAAAGCAGGAATCATCAAGGGCCAGACAGTATAACTCAGGTCGAGTGTTGCGTTTTCATTTTAACTTCGTAAAAGAAGAAACGATAATACAACAACGAAGAGTTTGATCCTGGCTCAGGATGAACGCTAGCGACAGGCTTAACACATGCAAGTCGAGGGGCAGCGCGGGGGTAGCAATACCTCTGGCGGCGACCGGCGCACTGGTGAGTAACACGTATGCGACCTGCCCCGGACAGGGGGATAAACCCGGGAAACTGGGCCTAATACCCCATATGCCCTGGGGACGCATGTCCTTAGGGTGAAAGATCCGTCGGTCCGGGATGGGCATGCGGCGCATTAGCTTGTTGGCGGGGCAAC
>JAFYYU010000002.1 GCA_017557425.1 Muribaculaceae bacterium
GGGCAGAAATGGCTGGTTGTTGGTGCGATTTTCTTCTTGGAGCTTGCATCACTCTAATTTTGCATTCGATTTCGTGGTAGTGCCTAGGGTTTCAAGATTGTCGGCCTCGATACTTCTTGAAATCTGAAATGCAAAAGGATCCGTGCATAAAGTACCATGTAAATGTAGATCAAAAAGTTTAACACATATATATATTATTATGAACACAGAAAACAAAATCTTAGGCAACCAATTGGTTGTGTTGTCGAGGTCAGACCTTGACACCATGGTGAATGAAATGGCACATAACATCGTCGCTGCTCAGACCAGGAATGTGCAAAATGATAGTGAGACAGGTATGGATGCCCCCGAAGAAAAGCGATTCATCACCCGTAAGGAAACGGCGAGTCTGCTGCATGTGAACTTCACCACGCTATGGCGATGGAACAAGCTAGGATATCTCCGTTCCAGAAAGGTTGGTGGTAGGCGTGTCGTGTACAAATACAGCGATGTGATGGCTTTGCTCAATGGCTAAGTTTGATAAGGAAGGAGGTCTTTATGGCACAAGACTCAAAGACTATTCTGCTCTTCACGGAACAGCGGGATGCCATCGGCTATCTTACGGATGAAGAAGCAGGGCAGATATTCAAGGCCATCTATGACTATGCCGACGAGGGAGTTGTGCCTAAATTTCCCGGTCCAATGATGTCGGTATTTGCGATGATCAGATCGCAGATAGACCGCAGTAGAGATGCATATAAAGAGAAGTGTCTGAAGAACAGCGCAAACGCCAGAAAACGCTATGCATCCAAACTGCAGGAAACCAACGAACGCATGCCATCGGATGCGAACGCATGCGACGGCTTCCCTCCGCATCCCGTCGCATGCCTTCCTAATCCTAATCCAAATCCAAATCCAAAACAAAATCCTAATCCTAACATTGATGATGGAACTAACATTTCCATCATCAATGATGTGGAAATGATCGAGGGTGAAGAATACCCATTTGACATAATTTGGGAAGTGTATGACAAACCGATAGGTGATCAAGAACATCTAAGACAACGCTGGAACGCACTGTCACACGATGATAAGAAAGCCATTTTCTCCTATGTTCCCTTATATGTGAGGGCACGACCTGAAAGAAAATACCGCAAGGACTTTGCAAACTTCCTCACCTGCCGCACATGGGAAACGACACCTATCAATTCAGCCGACCTGCAAAATGAAAACAATCAACGCAGTGATCAATCAATTGAAGCAAGAAGGAATGCTGCCCAGCGGACCACCTTACAGCTTGCAAACAAACTCATCGGCGCAAGAAACGAACCTGTCGCCAACTTTGATGAAGATTAAGAACAAGTACCCCACGGTAAAAGAATTCTTGGTCGCCATCAATCCAGACAGACAACTGCAGATATGCAATGATCCCGAGGATTGCTATTTCGGCAACTCACCTACTTTAATTTCGCTGAACAAACTCTACGGACAAGGAGCGGCAGAAGTGTGGCTTGCAGCCGAGGTGCAAGAGGCATGTCTGTTCATGGGTATAAAGGAAATGCCGGACATCAATCAGACGGAGAAGTTGGTCAAGATAATCGCACTGCAATATGGCTATCTGAAGGTAGACGAACTGCAGCTGTTCTTCTTCAACTTCTGCTCTGCGAAATATCGTCATTTCTACGGTACCTTTGACCCGTCTATCATCATTCTCAGCCTTCGTGATTTCCTGAGTGACAGGAGCCGGGCATATGAGGAACGTGAGCAAAGGGAAAGGGAACGACAGAGTGAGGAGTGGAAGAAGAACGCCATCACCTATGAAGAGTACCAAAGGCGGAAAAAAGAGAAGGGACAATGAAATCCAAGATGTAAAACAGGGGTTGCCGAAAGCTTGCTTCTCGGCCCCCGTTTTTTTTTAAAGAATCGACAAAAAGGAATAGTGTTTTATAAAAACTCTTAGCCTAATAAGAGTTAACTTTCGTTAACACATGGTTATCCTTGCCAAAAATAGCTTTTGGGGAGCAAGCTCGGACAAGATACTGGTGTAAAATCAAGGTGAAAAGATAAAAACTTCGATCTGTGGAATTGAACCATAAAAATGCCTTATTGCGGATCTTCTTTTTTGCGTTTCCTTTATATTTTGGTGGGGCAAATGTGGGGCAAAATGGTAAAATGAAAGTCGCAAGTGCTTCATTTTCAAGCACTTGCGACTTATAAATGTGATCCCTACAGGATTCAAACCTGTAACCTTTTGATCCGTAGTCAAACGCTCTATTCAATTGAGCTAAGGGACCATTTTTCGTTTTTAGCGCTGCAAAGTTACTGCCAATTTTTGAACTGGCAAGCATTTTTGCCATTTTTTTTGAAAAATTTTTCAAGCGCAAAAATCAATGTGGTGCTATCTGTCACAACACCAACCGATTAAGCGCAGGAAGATTTTTTCAGTTCAGCAGCCAGGTGGCGATAGCCCAGATGGCGAAAATCACCAGTGCGATGAATGTGGCGGTCCACAGGGGGTTGTATTTCACCACATACAGGCTCAACTTGGGCACATCGGCCTTCTCGGGCTTTTCGTCGGCAATGGCAAGCTTGTGCTCATCAATAGGCTCGATGGGCTGCTCTTCTTCCTTATATAAATACGCCTTCATTATCTTGTCTTGTTTTGTTGTTGGTTTTACGGTGCAAATATACACCTTTTCCATTAAACTAACAAACACCCTACCCTTTTTTCCATCAAAAAAAGGGCGGGACGCTAATGGTATGTAGCGTTCCGCACCTTTATTATAAGAAGCCACACCAAAGGATGTGATGAAACTCCGACTAAATACAGGATTTGAGGGCGTCACACGCTTTGTAATCCTCCGGCTTATTAGGCACCTTGCGGTCGAGGCCCGCCATTGCGTGCGCCGCTTTGCTCGGCATTTCATAAAAATTTGAAGAGTATCCCGATCTACTTTGATGTGGACATTTTTTCAATGAGCGTTTGTCATCATTTATTGACAGGGCAAAGTTATATCATTTCTCACACTATTGCAAGAGTTCAGGCGATATTTAACACATCTTTTTCGCTAATACGGCCATAATAGCATGAGAGACAAACAAAACCGACAATTCACGCCTGCCCTTAACGAGAGAGAGGGTTGAAGCACATCTTGAAGCCTTGCAGCAGTGCCATCACGTCATTTTCACTTGCTACTGAGAACAACAACAAAGAAAACTACCATTTTATTTGAAATTTTAGTCATTTTTCCAGCTGATATCATTATTATTTTGTAAATTTGCATTTTATCATGTTTATCAACCTTTAATTCATTAGCACATGAAAAAAACTTTACTTCTAGTTGTAACATTTGTTCTTGCCATTGCGGCGAGTGGACAACGGGTGTCGATAGACCCGCGCCACTCGAGCGCTCCAGTCAAGGGCAAATATGAATTCAGCTCAACGCACAAGTCGTCTGAGCGAAGCGAAAAGTCGGTCATGCCTCAACGACACAAGGCTCCTGCCCGTGTAGACATCATTTTCGACCAGCCTGAAGGCGAGTTGAAGATCTATGAACGCGCCGGTGGTGCCATGTACAATTACTGGGGCTACCTGTTCACCACTTATCAGGATGGTGGAGCCTTGAAGATCGTGTTTGCCGAGGACGGCAAGACGGTATATCTCCAAGATCCTATCTCCCAAGCCACTAACGGCGCATGGGTAAGAGCCGAGTTAAGCGACGACGGCAAGACCCTGACCATGCCGTTGAACCAACACATCGTATACTATGATGAGGTCGGGTATGGCATGATTACCGCTTGGCTTGATATCACGGTTGACGATGACGGCTATATCATCGCTACTCCCAACTATGACATCAACGAGGCCACATTCACGATTGGCGATGACGGCACCATCTCCTTGAATGGCTCGAGCGGTAACGTGGAAACCTTTGAATGCAGTGGTCTGGGCCTGATTTACGATGACGACTTTACTTGGGCGGGATATGCCGATTGGGAGTCGGTTTACACCCCGTTCAATGAAGCTCCGGTAACCGTGCCCGAGGGTGCCATACTCGAGGATTTCTCGATGAAGTATGAAGATGCCAATGGTGATGAAGCAGGCAAGATGGTCAAGGTAGCCCAAGTGGATAATGACATCTATGTCCAAGGCTTCTCGACCTATGTACCCGATGGTGTCATGAAGGGAACAATCAGCGACGATAAAGTGATCTTCCCGTCCGATCAATATTTGGGAGTGGGCAGCGGCCGCTTCATGAAAACGTTAATCATTGATAACGACTACATGATGCTCGAGAATCTCGAATTTGACTACGATGCCGCTACCCGCACGATGACCGCAACCGACAACCTTACTGTCGATGCAGGTGAGACAATGTATGAGTTCTACGGCCAACCAGTCATTGCACCCTATATCGACCATGCGGCTACACCAGCTGATCCCGAGGTAGTGGAATTCAGTGACGAAGGTGAGATTGGCGGATACAACTTTGGCGTATTCACTGTGCCCACTGTTGACACCGAGGGTAACTTCATCAATCCCAACGACTTGTATTACCGCATCTACTTCGATGACGATGAACTGTTCACCTTCGGCCCTGATGAATATCCCTATATTACTGAGTTCATGACCGATGTACCCTACAGCTATACCGAGAACTATGATATTACTGTGAGTGGTTCAACTATTTATGTCTACTTCTATGAGACCGGCTTCCAGCGCGTGGGCATCCAGAGCATCTTCCGCGGTGGCGGTGAGGAGCACGAGACCGAGATCTTCTATATGGAACTTAAAGAACCCGCTGCTCCCGTCGGCAAAGCCGACTACTATGCTGGTTACTGCGATGACAACGCTCGGGCCACAGATTTCACTGCCGGTAGGGCACAAGGCTATGACCTGGCCATGTTTGTCAACGATCCCAGCCTCAAGGGCATGAAAGTCAAGGGTCTGCGCATCAGCGCTCCCATGGGCTCCACTGTTCCCCAGTACACCGGCTGGCTATCTAATAGTCTGGAACTAGAGCTGAATAACGGCGTCAAGGTCGCCAAAGCCGATATTACCTGCAATGCGAGCTCCCTGATAGATGGCCATGCCGAAGTGTGGTTCTACGAGCCCTACGAGATTGGCGAGAACGGTTTCTTTGCCGGTTACACGATTCCCGTAACGGCCGAAGAGGACCCGTTGATGATCACCAGCGACAAGATGGGTGGCGGCTTCTGGCTCCACACCACTGCCGCCTACCGTGACTGGACTGACATGTCCAGCATGGGCAGCCCCTGTATCGAGCTCATTCTCGAGGGCCAGCCGCTGAATGCTGCCACCATCATTGTACCCGCCAACACCTATGCCAAGAAGAATGAGCCCATCTATGTGAACGCTAAGATCTACAACCACGGCAGAAACTCGCTTAGCTCATTCAATTATACCTACGAAATCAATGGTGTGACTAAAGAGGCTAGTTTGAAGAGCAGCATTCGTGCTGATCACTGGGGCCGCAGCAGAGATCTCGTACTCGAGTTGGATCCCATCGCCGAAGCAGGCAACTATCCCTTGACTGTCACCGTTACCCGTGCCAACAACGGCAGCAACCAGGATGCGGCACCCACCCACACCGGCATGGTGAACATCATGGACTTTGTGCCCGTTCACCGCGTCCTCGTTGAGGAATATACAGGCACCTGGTGCGGTTGGTGCACCCGTGGTCTGGTGGCTATGCAAATGCTCGCCGAGGCCTTTGGCGACAACTTCATCGGCGTCGCTTACCATAACGGCGATCCCATGGAGATCATGACCGACTATCCCAGCAATGTCCAAGGCTTCCCCAGCGCATTCGTTGAGAGGTACTATGATGTCGATCCCTACTATGGCTATGAATCCTACGGCTTTGGCATGAAGGATCTCGTGGAATACGTGAAGGAACAGCTGGCGGTTGTCGACCTTGGCGTCAAGGCAGAATGGGCCGATGAGGCCAGGACTGAAATCAAGGCCAATGTTGAGAGCAACTTCGTCATGAATGCCCCCGGCAGTGACTACGGTATCGAGCTCATGCTGGTCGAGGACGACATGTACGGCGAGCCCGGCACAAATTGGGATCAGCACAACTACTACGCCACCATGGCCGACGAGTATGGTGATGACCCGGATCTCGGAGTCTTGACCACCTGGCCCTCCACCATCGAAGGCTACCACTTCAATGATGTCATCGTCGCCACCTCAGGTGTCATCGACGAGAGCCTGCCCGAATCAATCGTAGCAAACACGATCAACAACTTTGAGCACACATTCTATGTTGACTACATCTACAACACTGAATATGAGCCCCTCATCCAGAACAAGGATATGCTCCATGTTGTAGCTATCGTTGTTGAAAAGGCTACCGGCAAGGTTCTGAATGCCGCTAAGGCCAAAGTGGGATCGTCGGCCGTCAACGAGATTACCGACGAGAACAAGGAGGTCGTATCGACCACCTACTACGACCTCACGGGCCGCTTGGTAACCAATCCCAACTCCGGCATCTACGTCAAGGTCGTTCGTTACACTGATGGCTCGCAGCGCAGCTTCAAGATCATCAAGAAATAATCGCGATATCTCTTGATTGAAAAGGAAACCGCAGGCATGCACATCATGCTTGCGGTTTCTTCTTTTCCGCCAAAAACCGTCAGTCTGACCGCCCTCTCGGTTTACAGCACGCCGCCAGTCAATCGTGATTGTATAAAAAGATGTGAAAAATGATGTCGAGTTAAGGGAATTTGATTACCTTTGTACCTTAATTAGAAACATCCATAACATAAACAAGAACGAAATAATTTCCAAGTCATGAGAGGTATTCATGTTACAAGTGAGATAAAACCGTTGAAGAAGGTTTTGTTGCACCGTCCCGGACGTGAACTGCTCAACCTGACGCCTAACACACTCGAAGAACTGCTTTTTGACGATATACCTTATCTCAAGGTGGCCGAGGAGGAGCATGACGCCTTCTCGCAGGTGTTGCGTGACAATGGGGTTGAAGTGGTTTATCTGGAGGACCTGATGGCCCAGGTGCTGGACATCAGCCCCGAAATCAGGGAGCGGTTCCTGCGCCAGTTCATCGAGGAGGCCGGCATCTGTGCGACAAAGTACCACGACATCATCTATAACTACCTGAACGGCATCACCTCGAGCAAGGAATTGGTGCTGAAGACGATGGAGGGCATCTACCTGCAGGATCTGCCGCGCGACCCGCGCGAGGTGGAGAATTCGCTGGTGGACCAGGTGCGTGGCGACAGCCGTTTCGTCGTCAAGCCCATGCCCAACTTGTACTTCACGCGTGACCCGTTTGCCTCAATCGGCACGGCTGTGAGTATTAACCGCATGTTCTCGGTGACGCGCTGCCGCGAGACCATCTACGGGGACTACATCTTCAAGTATCACCCCGACTTCAAGAATGTGGAGCACTATTACGACCGTGACCTGCCCTACCGCATCGAGGGCGGCGACATCCTGAACCTGAATGAGCACACGCTCGCCATCGGCATCAGCCAGCGCACCGAGCCTGACGGCATCGAATTGATTGCCAAAAACATCTTTGCCAACAAGAACACCGCCATCGATACGGTGTTGGCCATTCATATCCCCGAGACACGTGCGTTCATGCACTTGGACACCGTGTTCACCCAGATTGACCATGACAAGTTCACCGTGCACCCGGGCATCCTGGGGCCGCTGGAAGTGTTCAAGTTGACCCGTGGCAATGGCGAAAACGAAATCAAGCTCGAGCGCAAGGAGGAGACCCTGGAGGAAATCCTCGCCGAGGCACTGGGCATCCCACACGTGAAACTAATCAAGTGCGGCGGAGGCGACCTCATCACCGCCGAGCGCGAGCAGTGGAACGATGGCTCCAACACCCTGTGCATCGCTCCCGGCAAGGTGATCGTCTATGAGCGCAACAATGTGACCAACGCCCTGCTGCGCGACGAGGGCATCACCGTGCTGGAGATTCCCAGCAGCGAGCTGTCACGTGGCCGTGGAGGCCCCCGCTGCATGAGCATGCCCCTGTGGCGCGATTAAGCATTATCTTAAATTTATAATATTCACCTATAACAAAACATTTTACTACTATGCCAAGAAGTTTATCAGGAAGAAGTTTCTTGAAGTTACTCGATTTCTCAACCGAGGAGATTCAGTATTTACTCGAACTTGCTAAGGATTTCAAGCGCATGAAACGTGCCGGAACCCCCCACAAGTACCTTGCAGGAAAGAACATCGTGCTCTTGTTCGAAAAGACCTCTACCCGCACCCGCTGCTCGTTTGAGGTAGCCGGTAATGACCTGGGTATGGGTGTTACCTACCTCGATCCCGGTTCATCACAGATGGGCAAGAAGGAGTCTCTCGAAGACACCGCCAAGGTATTGGGCCGCATGTTTGACGGTATCGAGTACCGCGGCTTTGACCAGCAGATCGTCGAGGACCTGGCCAAGCACGCCGGCGTACCCGTTTGGAACGGTCTGACCACCGACTTCCACCCCACTCAGATGCTTGCTGACGTGCTCACCATCGAGGAGCACTTCGGTCACTATAAGGGCCTGACCATGGTCTTCATGGGTGATGCCCGCAACAACGTAGCTAACTCGCTGATGGTCGTTTCGGCCAAGTTGGGCATCAACTTCGTAGCCTGCGGTCCCAAGGACAACATGCCTGACAAGAAGCTGGTTGACACCTGCAAGAAGATTGCCAAGGAGAACGGCTGCACCATCACCCTCACTCCTGACGTGAAGAAGGGCACCCAGAACGCCGACGTTATCTATACCGATATCTGGGTATCGATGGGCGAGCCTGACGAGATCTGGGCAGAGCGCATCAAGTTGTTGAGCCCCTATCAGGTGAACGACGCGGTGATGAAGAACGCCAACCCCGGCGCCATCTTCCTGCACTGCCTGCCCTCGTTCCACGACCTGGAAACCACCATCGGTGCTGACATCTACAAGAAGTTCGGTCTGCCCGAGATGGAGGTGACCGACAAGGTGTTCCGCAGCCCGCAATCCAAGGTATTTGACGAGGCCGAGAACCGCATGCACACCATCAAGGCCGTCATGTATGCCACCTTGAAATAACCTGCACTCACTATAGAAAAATATGAGTAAACGTCTTGTTATCGCCCTGGGCGGCAACGCCTTGGGCAAGACTCCGCAGGAGCAGCTGGAACTGGTGAAAGGTACCGCATCGACCATCGTGGACCTCGTCGAAGAGGGCTACGACGTCGTTATCGGACATGGTAACGGTCCCCAGGTGGGCATGGTGAACCTGGCCTTTGAGTATTCGGCCAACAACGGTGGCGGCACACCCGCCATGCCGTTCCCCGAGTGCGGAGCCATGACGCAGGGCTACATCGGTTACCACCTGCAGCAGGCCGTGGAGCGTGAACTCGCTGTGCGTGGCATTAACAAGCCTTGTGCTGCCGTGGTGACCCAGGTGGTCGTTGACCAGAACGACAGCGCATTCCAGCACCCCACTAAGCCCGTGGGCATGTTCTACAGCAAGGAGGACGCTGACCGCATCGTTGCTGAGACGGGTTACACCTTTGTCGAGGACGCCGGCCGTGGCTACCGCCGCGTCGTGCCCTCGCCCATTCCCGTCAAAATCGTGGAGCTGCCTATCGTCGAGCAGCTCGTGGGTCTGCACAGCGTAGTCATCACCGTGGGTGGTGGCGGCATCCCCGTCATGGAGAAAGGCCCCGGCGACTATGAGGGCGTAGCAGCCGTGATTGACAAGGACCGCGCCAGCGCCAAGTTGGCCCTCGACCTGAATGCCGATATGCTGGTCATCCTCACTGCCGTAGAGAAGGTGTCGATCAACTTCAACAAGCCCGACCAGAAGGATCTGGACCGCATGACCATTGCCGAGGCCCGCGAGTACATCCAGCAGGGACACTTCGCCCCCGGCAGCATGCTGCCCAAGGTAGAGTCGTGCATCAGCTTCGTGGAGAACACCACTGGCGGCACCGCCCTGATCACCTCGCTCGACAAGGCCCGCGAGGCCCTGCAAGGCAAGACCGGCACGCTCCTGGTCAAGGAGTAAACACGTGCACATCATCAATAAGGGTTGAGCGTCAAATGGCACTCAACCTTTATTTTTGTGCTATTGTAGATAAAAATGGAAATCCATGAGCAATAATTAAAAAAACTTGCACTATATTTGCAGTATAATTTGAACCGTATAACAAATAATAAATAAAATGACTATGATGAAAAGATTATTCACACTGGTAACACTCATGGCCGCTTGGACCTTATGTTGGGCCGACTCGCCGCTGACCTCTACCCATTTCGCCGACTCCTATTCCGACCACCCGATGGTGCAGATGGCAAGCGAGGAGATGCAAGGCGACATCTCCACCACCCTACTCAATTTCCTCGCCGACAAGAATGCGCCTATCGACGTGCGTCTGGCAGTGATTAACAAGATAGGCTGGAACTTTGACGGCACCTCAATGGGAACGCAACTGGGCAACTATCTGATGGGGCGCTACAAAGTAAAGAACGAGAAGAAACTGGTCAAGAAACTCGACGCCAAGACGCTGGCCGTCTATGCCTACGCCAAGGCGATGAGCAACTACTTTGACGTTGCTGCGGCGAGTGAGATGGGCCACCAAGCCGTGAAGAAGAACAAGGACAAGAGCTTCAGCGTGGCTTTCATTTCGTCGCTAATCGATGCCCAGGTCTATCTTGACAACGACTGGTCGATGGTCCACAAGGTGGTCGCCAACGTGCTGAACGACGGTTCATTGCGCCTCGACATGCGCCAGGAGGCCATCGACAGTGTCATGGACTACATCAACCTCTACAAGGAGTACGAGTAACTCCCAGGCACCAGGCAACACTTATTTCAAAACAAAAAACAGGCTCCTTGAGGGATTACCCTCTTGGAGCCTGGTAGCATTTTGCGGAATTAATTCTTTGGAAAGAACCTGTGTTGATTAGGCGTGCTTTTTAGCCTCGTCAACGATAGCCTTGAAAGCGGCGGGATTGTTCATAGCCAGGTCGGCGAGCACCTTGCGGTTGATCTCGATACCGGACTTGTGAATCAGGCCCATCAGCTTGCTGTAGGAGAGGTCCTCCATGCGTGCGGCAGCGTTGATACGCTGGATCCACAGCGCGCGGAAGTTGCGTTTTTTCTTCTTACGGTCAGCGTAAGCGTAGGTCAAACCCTTCTCCCAGGTGTTCTTAGCAACGGTCCAGACGTTCTTGCGAGCGCCAAAGTAACCCCTTGTAAGTTTTAAGATTTTCTTGCGTTTGGCTCTTGAAGCCACGTGATTAACTGATCTTGGCATTTTTTTGAATTGTTTTGACTGCTAGCGGCCGTTTCCGGCACTTTGAGCTAGACATTCGGTTAATAAATAAAATGATAAAAATCTTGTGATTAAAAGAATGAATAGAGTGGTTTACTTCACCAGGAGCTGACGCACGATGTTCAAGTTGGCCTTGTCCACGATGCTCATCTTACCCAGGTTGCGTTTACGCTTCTTGCTCTTCTTGGTCAGGATGTGACTCTTGTAAGCATGTCTTCTTTTAATCTTTCCGGTGCCGGTAAAGGTGAACCTTTTCTTCGCAGCGGAATTCGTCTTAACTTTTGGCATTTTGTTTTAGTTTAAAAAATGTTATTAATTAATCGAGACCAGGCACTTACCAAGCCTGATGCTCTTCTTCTCTCACGTGATTACTCCTCGGTGGGAGTGTTTTCCTGCTGAACGTTGGCTTCGGGGGCTTCTTTAGCCTCTTTCTTCTTGCCGCTGCCGGGCTTCTTGGGCGAGAGCATGATAGTCATGCGTTTTCCCTCGAGCACGGGCATCTGATCCAGCTTACCATATTCTTCCAGGTCGTTGGCGAACCTGAGCAACAGTACCTCGCCCTGTTCCTTGAACAGGATGGAACGTCCCTTGAAGAAGACATAGCTCTTCACCTTGGCACCTTCCTTGAGGAATCCGATGGCATGCTTCAGCTTGAAGTTGTAGTCATGCTCGTCGGTTTGTGGTCCGAAACGGATTTCTTTGACCACGAGTTTGGTGGACTTGGCCTTCTGTTCCTTGGCGTGTTTGCGCTGTTGGAACTTGAACTTCTGGTAGTCCATCACGCGGCACACGGGGGGCTCGGCTTGGGGCGCGATCAGGATCAGGTCCAGTTCCAGCCCTTCGGCGATTTTCAGGGCCTCCTCAAGGGGATAAATGCCCTGCTCCACGTTGTCACCCACCAGGCGCACCTCGCTGGCACGAATTTCATCGTTGATCAGGTTGGTGTCTTCTTTTTTGCCGGCCATTTGGCGATTTCGGCCTCGGGGCCTGGTGGCATTGCTCGGGCGCTTAGGCCCGGGACGATACGGTTTTTTGTTCATTCAGCAGTTTTACAATTGTTAGTATTATCGTGACAATCAAGCACTTCCATACGACACAGGTCGCACGGAAATGGCTTAAAAGTTGGTCATTTCGGCCACTTCGCGATTAATATCGGCCGCAAAGGTAGTAATTTTTTTCGAACCTTGATCACCTTCGCCCTGTTTTCTTATAGAAATTTCTTCACATCCTGCTTCTTTTTCACCCACGATGAGCAGATACGGGATGCGTTTGAGCTCGTTGTCACGGATCTTACGGCCAATTTTCTCGTTGCGGTCATCGACGATAGCACGCACATCCAGCTTGTTCAACTCGTCGGCCACATGGTGGGCGTAGTCGTTGAACTTCTCGCTGATGGGCAGCACGACACACTGGTCGGGCACGAGCCACAGCGGCAGCTTACCGGCGGTGTGCTCAAGCAGCACGGCGACAAAGCGCTCCAGCGAGCCGAAGGGCGCGCGGTGAATCATCACGGGACGGTGCTTCTGGTTGTCGGCACCGGTGTATTCGAGCTGGAAGCGCTCGGGCAGGTTGTAGTCCACCTGGATGGTACCCAGCTGCCAGCGGCGACCCAGAGCGTCCTTGACCATGAAGTCGAGCTTGGGACCGTAGAAGGCGGCCTCGCCAGTCACCTGCTTGGCAACCAGACCCTTTTCTTCACAGGCCTCGATAATGGCGCGCTCGGCCTTCTCCCAAACCTCGTCGGTACCTACATATTTCTCCTTGTTGTTGGGGTCACGCAGCGAGATCTGAGCCTCGTAGTTGAAGCCGAACACCTTGAAGATAAACGAGATGATGTCCATCACACCCAGGAACTCCTGCTTGAGCTGGTCGGGGGTGCAGAACAAGTGGGCATCGTCCTGAGTAAAGCTGCGTACGCGCGTCAGGCCGTGCAGCTCACCACTCTGCTCATAGCGGTAAACGGTACCGAACTCGGCATAGCGGATGGGCAGGTCACGGTAGCTCCGGGGAGCAGTCTTGTAAATCTCGCAGTGGTGAGGGCAGTTCATGGGTTTGAGCATGTACTCCTCGCCCTCCTCGGGGGTGGTGATGGGACGGAACGAATCCTTACCGTACTTGGCATAGTGGCCACTTGTCACATACAGCAGCTTGTTGCCGATGTGCGGGGTGATCACCTGCTGGTAGCCGTAGCGCTTCTGGATTTTGGCCAGCATGTCCTGCAGGCGGTTGCGCAGGGCGGCACCCTTAGGCAGCCACAGGGGCAGACCCTGACCCACGTTCTGGGAGAAGGCAAACAATTCCATCTCCTTGCCGATTTTGCGGTGGTCACGCTTCTTGGCCTCCTCGAGCAGCACCAGGTACTCGTCGAGCATCTTCTTCTTGGGGAAGGAGATACCGTAAACACGCGTCAGCTGCGGGCGGGTCTCGTCACCGCGCCAGTAGGCACCGGCGAGCGACATCACCTTCACAGCCTTGATAGCGCCTGTCGAGGGGATGTGCGGGCCACGGCACAGGTCGGTGAAGTTGCCCTGGGTATAGGTAGTGATGTGACCGTCTTCCAGGTCGTTGATGAGCTCGCACTTTAAGGCCTGACCCTTGTCGCCGAAGAACTTCAAGGCACCGTCCTTGCTGATGTCGGCACGGACAACGGCCTCGTCCTTCTGGGCAAGCTCCATCATCTTCTTTTCAATCTTTTCAAAGTCAGCGTCTGTGAGGGGGTTGCCACCGGTGTCAATGTCATAGTAGAAACCGTTCTCAATGGCGGGGCCGATACCGAACTGCACGCTGGGGTACAGTTCCTGCAGGGCCTCGGCCAACAGGTGTGCCGACGTGTGCCAGAAGGCGTGCTTGCCCTCGGCATCTTCCCACTTGAAGAACTTGATATCGCCATCCATACAAATGGGGCGTGAGATATCCCATTCCTCGTCGTTTAATGTTGCGGCCAGCACGTTGCGTGCAAAGCCTTCGCTAATGCTCTTGGCAATGTCGAGAGGCGTTACTCCGCTCTCATATTCACGTACATTGCCGTCAGGAAACTTGATGTTAATCATAATATGTTGATAATTATTGGTTTACGTTGTACCCTACAACAGTACAACTTTTTAGCCTGCAAAGTTAGCAAGTTTTTTTTATTCAGCATCTACAACTCGTGCAAAAAATATGGCAATACTATATACGAGCGTAGGGAGTGAAAGCAAAAAACTTATTACCTTTGCAGCAGGTATTACGAGAGAGAGTCTGTTCATGAAATCGTTTCTTAAATTCTTCGGCTCGCTGCTGCTTGGTGCCCTCATCGGCATCATCTGTGTCATACCTATTATTGCTCTCGGCTCTGGAGAGTCTTTCTCGACGGTTTTCAACAAAATACTCGGTCATGGCGCTCTGCCGTTATTGGGAAAGGCCGCCATGACGATTTTCCTGGTTTGCGTGGCCTGTTTCCTGCAACTCATCATCCATGAGGGCGGTCACCTGGTGGCGGGACTGCTGACGGGTTACCGCTTCGTGTCGTTCCGCGTTTTGAACTGGAATCTCATCCGCAAGGGCGATCGCCTGCAGTTGCGCAACTTTGAGTTGGCGGGCACGGGAGGCCAGTGCCTGCTCGCCCCGCCCGATAAGCCGGTTGACGAGATCGACACCCGCTGGTACAACGCCGGCGGCGTGCTTGCCAATGTCGTCACTGCCGTGCTGGCCATCGTGCTAATGTACTTCGTTGACATGCCCCAGTGGCTACGGGCGCTGATGTTCCTGATGGCATTCATTGGCGGTGCTTTTGCGCTCTTGAACGGCATCCCCATGAAAGCGGGCGGTGTCGCCAACGACGGCCTCAACCTGTTCCAATTGGAGAAAGACCAACCCGCAAAACGCTGTTTCTGCAACATCCTCGACGTAAACGCCCGATGCCAGGAAGGCGAGCCATATACCCAGATGCCCGAGCGCCTGTTTACCCTGCCCGACCCCTTCGACTGGGAGAACAGCATGCACGTGGCGGCCGTGTTGTTGTCCGTTACCAGAATGATGGCTTTTCACCAATGGGAAGACGCCTACCAGCTGCTCACCGAAGCACATGACAACAAGGACAATTACATGAGGCTCTACCAGCTGGAAATTGAAAACATGATGACTCAGGTGTGCATCTTTACAGGACGCGACGACGAGGCTCGTAAACACTATAGCAAGGAGGTAGCCAAGCATGTTACCCAACACGCGTCAACCCAGAGCAACAAACAACTCACGCTCATGGCTGTAGCCCTTGCCCTTAACGGCGACCGCCCCCGTGCCGAACAGATTTTCAAGGAGCTTGAAGCCCGTCGCGACCGATACGCCCACCAGAGCGATGTGGCCTTGAGCCTCGACCTGATGCATTGGCTCCTCAATAACCGTTAAAACACAAGAATGAGTCACCCGTCGGCCATAGCGTTACTGCAACAGCAGCGGCATCTGCTCCAACTGGAATACCAGGAGGAGAAGGAGGCCTATCGCCTGCAGACCGAGAGCATGGGCCTTGCCCGCAAGGTGACGCGCGGTGATGCCTGGTTCCCGCTGCGTGTGGGGCGCACCTACTACAACTCGCTTAACCAATATTGCATTGAGGTGACACGCAAGGCCGACGAGGATATTGACCATAACTTCGAATACGGCAAGCCGGTGGTGTTCTTTAGTGCCGAGGTGCCCGAGGGAAACCCCAAACTGGCGGGCAGCATCCGCTATTTCAACTTCACGGGAAGCATTTCCTATGTGGACGGCGACCGCATGGTCGTCGCTATCCCCGAGGGTCACTCGTTGGAACTGCAGAATGCCCAACAGCCCGTAGGCGTGCAGCTGTTCTTTGACGAGACCAGTTTCCGCATCATGTTCGATGCCCTGGAGCGCGTCATCAATGCCAAGGACAACCGTCTGGCTTATCTGCGTGACCTGTTCTACAGCCATCAGCACGCCGAGACTTTCACTTTTGAGGCGATGCGTTTTCCATGGCTCAACACGAGCCAGGAACGGGCCGTCAATGACGTGTTGCGCGCCAAGGACGTGCGTGTGCTGCACGGCCCTCCGGGCACGGGCAAGACGACAACGCTGGTCGAGGCCATCAACGAGACGCTGATGCGCGAGACACAGGTGCTCGTGTGCGCCCAGAGCAATACCGCCGTAGATTGGATCAGCGAAAAACTGGTGGACTGCGGCGTGCCGGTCCTGCGCATCGGCAATCCCACGCGCGTCAACGACAAAATGCTGAGTTTCACCTATGAGCACCGCTTTGCCGACCACCCCGACTACCCCAAGCTGTGGCAGGTGCGGCGCACCATACGCGAGATGAGGCGCAAACGACGGGAGACGGGCGAGCGCTTCCACCAGCGGCTCGACCGCCTCAAGGAGGTGGCCGTAGAGCTGGAGGTGCGCATCAACAACGACATCTTCGGCCAGGTACGTGTCATCGCCTCGACACTGGTTGGGGCGGGCAACAAACTGCTCGATGGCAAACGGTTCGGCACTGTGTTTATCGACGAGGCGGCCCAGGCGCTCGAGGCGGCCTGCTGGATACCCATCCGCCGTGCCAGCCGCGTCATCTTTGCGGGGGACCACTGCCAACTGCCGCCCACCGTCAAGAGCCTTGAGGCGTTGAAGGGCGGGCTGGGCACGACCCTCATGGAGCGCATCGTCAAAAACAAGCCCGAATGCGTCTCACTGCTGCAGGTGCAATACCGCATGAACGATGAAATCATGCAGTTCAGCAGCGACTACTTTTACCACGGCCAGATGAAGTCGGCCCCCGAGGTCGCACACCGCCTCATCCACGAGGGCGATGCCCCCATCCTATGGTTCGACACCTCGGCCATCAATCTGGGCGAAGACGAACGGCAAGATTTCAAGGAACAGTTCATCGGTGAGTCCTTCGGGCGTGTCAACAAGGGCGAGGCCGACCTCACCCTGAGCCTGCTACAGATTTACTTCATGCGCATCGGCAAACAGCGTGTCCTTGACGACCGCATCGACGTGGGTATCATCTCTCCCTACCGTGCCCAAGTGCAGTACCTGAAGCGCCAAATCAAGAAACGCGCCTTCTTCAAGCCTTTTCGCCACCTGATTTCGGTCAACACCGTCGACGGCTTCCAGGGTCAGGAACGCGACGTGATTCTCATCTCGCTGGTACGCGCCAACAACTCAGGCCAAATCGGCTTCCTGCGCGACCTACGCCGCATGAACGTCGCCATCACCCGCGCCCGCATGAAACTCTTTATCCTGGGCGACGCCACCACCATGACACGCCACCCCTTCTACAAGCAACTTTTCGACTACATCCAATCCCTGCGCAGCCACAACTAAAAACTTAGCGGCTTCGCGCCTTAGCGTGAGGCCAGCTGTGTGTGTCAAGCTGTTGTGGTGGTCATCTTTTTGAGCCAAGTGCGGTAGCCCAGGACGGCCATCACCGTGTAGAAGGCGTAGAGGCAGGCGGTGAAGGGTATCTGCTTGTAAATGTAGAGGACGGTGCAGACGGCATCCACGACTAGCCACAGCAGCCACTGCTCGGCATACTTCTGCGCCAGCGCCCACAAGGCCACCATGCTCAGGGCGGTCGTGAAACTGTCGCACACAGGAACACTGCTGTCAGTGTAGGTAATGAGAATCCAATAAATCAAGGCCCACAGCGCCAGGCCGATGAGCGTCACCGGCAGCACGCGCCGCAGCGGGAAATGCGTGATGGGCCTCTCGGCTGCTTTTTCCCCTTCCCTACCTTTACGCGACCACCGCCACATGGCATAACCATAGACGGCGGCAAGCACATAATACACTTCCATGCCGAAGTCGGCATACAAGCCGCGCTCCCAATACAGGTAACCGTGGACAATGGGCATGATGACGCTCACCAGCCACAGCCAGATGCTCGCCTTGAACTCCAGCCACAGGTAGATGAGTCCCAGCACCAGGCCCGCCATGTCGATGGCTTTGACCCAGCTGAATTCACTGAAATATTCTATAATTGTCTCAATCATTCTAGTTTTGTCCTTAGCAGGCAACCGCTCTTGACCTCACGCAAAGCCACGAAGGCGCGAAGCTCTTTATTTATTATCTTTGCGTCTTAGCGCCTTAGCGAGGGGTAAGATGATCAGAATCTAAAAGTGACATGCCCCAGGGCGTTGATGCCCGCCATAGGATAGAAGCGGGGATCGCTGTACAGGGTGTATTTCGCATCCTTGGTGCCGCCGGGATAAAGGGCGCAGGTTTGCGAGTAGCCGTTGGTCTCGTACTTCTCGTTGAACAGGTTGTAGATGGAGGCTCCAACCGTGATGCTGCGGATGTGCGGCAGCGTGAAGGTATAGGCCAACTCAAGGTTATTGACGAAATAGGGGTCCAGCGAGTCCTCCTTGCGCTCAAAGTTGTCCAGATACTGGCGCGACACATACTGCGACTGCAGGATAGCCGTGAAGCCCTTGTAATCCAGGGTAATCATGCTGCCCATGGTCAAGCTGGGCGAGAAGGCGATGGTGGTGCTGCCCGTCTCGACGGCGGTCTGCGTCCACATGTCGTCCCAAGTGTCGGCGTCATAGTCGCTCACATAGCCCACATAGTCCTTGATGCGGTTGCGGCTCAGCGTGGCGTTCACGTCCCAACGCAACCAGTCGGTGAAGCGGTAGCCCGCCATGAGCTCGACACCCATGCGGTAGCTGTCAGGCACGTTCTCGGCCATCAGCTCGCCAATTTCGTTGATTTTGCCGTTGAGCACCAGTTGGTCCTTGTATTTCATGTAGTAGAAATTGGCACCGGCAGCAAAATTGCCCGAACGGAACTCGTAGCCTGCCTCCCAGTCATAGAGTTTCTCACTCGTGGGATGTTCCAGGAACAGGCCGTCGGTATAGTTGTTGCGGGTGGGCTCTTTCTGCGCCACGGCAAACGAAGCATAGAGGCGGTTCCTCGCATCAATCTGCCAATTCAAGCCCGCCTTGGGGTTGAAGAAGTTGAACGGCTCGTCGATGTTGAGCACTTGCAGGTGCTCGGGGCTTGCCGTCCAGTCCCACTTGTCGTTGTTGCCCGTGATGCGGTAGCTGATGTGGCGGAACTGTAGGTCGGCATAGGCGCTCAGGGCACTGGTAATCATGTAGTTACCCTTGACGTAGATGTTGTAGTCGGTCTTGCGGCCGTTGTTGCGGTAATACTCGTGGTCGGGCGCCAGCACACTGGTGTAGTTCTCGACCCAGATGACCTGGCCGTAGTGCTCGTTGCTGTAACGGTTGATGCCGCCGCCCAGCGTGGCCGCCAGGCGATCACCGCTGTATTGCAACGAGAAGACGGCGCCGCCAAAATCGCTGTCAACGCATTTCTTGCGCACGAGGCTGGCCTTCTTGCTGGTGCCCTCGGGCGTCACAACGGGCTCCAGAGCGTATTCCTTGAGCGTGCGCGCGTTCTTGTATTCCTGATAATAGCCAAAGCCGTCGGTGTAGTGCAAGGCCACGTTGAGTTTCAACAGGGGGTTGAACGTCTGGTTCAAAATCAGCTGGTAATGGGTCTGACGGTAGATGTCCTTCTGGTCCTTGTAGAAGCCTGTCACCTTGCCGTCGTGCTTGATCTCGCCGTTGGGGTTGTAGGTGCGGTTGTCCCGCAGGTCGTCGCGGCTGATGCCGTCCCAGGCGTGGTAAGTGTCTTCCTTGCCGCCATAGGTGATTAAACGTAACGAGGTGTGGTCATTGAAATAGCCCACTTGGCCGAAATAACTTGCCAGCTCACTGCTCGCGCGGTCACGGTAGCCGTCACTGCCGATGTGCGATATGCGGGCCTCAAACGCCCAGTGGTCGCCCAGCATGCCGCTACCCACACGCAGGTTTTCCTTGTTGGTGTTGAACGAGCCGTAACTGCCCGACACCTCGGCATAGGGGTCGCGGGAAAAGCTCTGGGTGCGGATGTTCACACTGCCGCCAAAGGCGCCCGAGCCGTTGGTCGAGGTGCCCGCACCGCGCTGCACCTGGATATCGCGCACCGACGAGGCAAAGTCGGGCGTATTCACCCAATAAATGCTGTGGCTCTCGGCATCGTTCTGAGGGATATCGTTTACGGTGATGTTGATGCGAGTGGCATCGGTGCCGCGCACGCGCATCGACGTGTACCCCACCCCAGCACCCGCATCGCTGGTGGTAATCACCGAGGGCGTCATCGTCAACAGGAACGGGATGTCAAGGCCGTGGTTCTCGGCTGCCAGTTGCTTGGCAGTCACGTTGGTATAGGCTACAGGTGTACTTTCAGAGGCACGGGTTCCCAGCACCTCCAGTTCGCTCAGGGCGATAGCAGGCACCGTGTCGGTTGCTGCGGGCTGTGCCGCTGCAATCAGGGTTGCCATCATCGTGGCAACCGTCAATAAGGTCTTCTTCATTGTTTTAATTAATAAGTTGTTCTCTACGCCGGCATTGTCCGGATCAGATCCCATGGGTATGATCTCAGCCCCCGTCAACCACGGAGACACCCCAAACTCATTGAATCACGCCGCAAAGGTAGTGCAAGCCGAGAGGAATGGCAAGAAAAAAGCAGTTTTTCTTGCATTCCCAAGGCGCAGCCTAACTTCGGCAACGGCCAAAGTCAATGCAAAAATCCGAAAGAGCGATTACAGCCCCGTGATTTCCCCAAAAAATGTCCATAAAGCAATTAAAAATCACTTTTTTTTGCTTTGTTGGCGCATGTTTAAGGAAATTTGCGTAACTTTGGCAGTTTAATATAGAAAATATCTAACAAAACAATAACCTTATAAACCGAACCAATTATGTTTGACGAGAAATTATTACAGGAAGTGACCGCTAAGGCCCAAACGTGGCTCAGTGACAGTTATGACGAGCAGACGCGCGCCCAAGTGCAAGCGATGCTTGACAATGAGGACAAGACCGAACTGGTCGAGTCATTTTACAAGACCCTGGAGTTTGGCACCGGTGGCCTGCGCGGCATCATGGGTGCCGGCTGCAACCGCATGAACATCTACACCGTGGGCAGTGCTACCCAAGGCCTTGCCAACTATCTGAACGAGGCTTTCAAGGACCTGGACCAGATTTCGGTCGTAGTAGGCCATGACGTGCGCAACAACAGCCGCCTGTTTGCCGAGACGGTTGCCAACATCTTCAGCGCCAATGGCATCAAGGTCTATCTGTTCGAGGGCCCGCGCCCCACTCCCGAGGTGAGCTATGCCATCCGCCGACTGGGCTGCCAGAGCGGTGTGAACATCACGGCCTCGCACAACCCCAAAATCTATAACGGCTACAAGGCCTATTGGGACGACGGTGCCCAGGTGGTTGCTCCCCACGACGTGAACATCATCAACTACGTCAACGCCATCGAGGACGTCAGTGAAATCAAGTTCCACGGCAACCCCGACCTGATCCAGATTATAGGTGAAGACGTCGACGGCCCGTATATCGAGGATATTTTCACCCTCTCGCTCAGCCCCGAGGTGAACAAGAAATACCACGACATGAAGATTGTCTATACCCCCATCCACGGCGTGGGCCGCTATATGGTGCCCCGCTCAATCGAGCGTTGGGGCTTTGACAACATCATCCATGTGCCCGAGCAGGACGTGATGAGCGGCGAGTTCCCCACCGTGGACTCTCCCAACCCCGAGATGCCCAGCGCCATGGCCTTGGCCATCAAGAAGGCCGAGGAAGTGGATGCCGACGTAGTACTTGCCAGCGACCCCGATGCTGACCGCATTGGCCTGGTTATCAGGAACACCAAGGGCAAATATGAGCTCGTGAACGGTAACCAGATCCAGATCATCTTCCTCTACTACCTGATGGTGCGCAACCGCGAACTGGGTCTGCTGAAGGGCGACGAGTACATCGTCAAGACCATCGTTACCAGCGAGACCATCCGCAAGATTGCCGAGAAGGAAAACATCAAGATGTTTGACTGCTACACCGGCTTCAAGTGGATCGCCACCGTGATGCGCGAGATGGAAGGCAAGGGACGCTACCTGGGCGGTGGCGAGGAGAGCTACGGCTTCCTGCCCGAGACCTTTGCCCGCGACAAGGACTCGGTTTCGTCCATCCCCCTGATGTGCGAGATCGCTGCTTGGGCCAAGGACAAGGGCATGACCTTGAACGACCTGTTCATCGACCTGTACATCAACTACGGCTACAGCAAGGAACGCGGCATCAGCGTCGTGCGTCCCGGCAAGAGCGGTGCCGACGAGATTGCCCAGATGATGGTCAACTTCCGCGAGAACCCGCAGCAGACCATCGACGGCTCGCCCGTAGTGCTCATCAAGGACTTCCAGAAGCTCGAACAGCGCGACATGAAGACCGGTGAGGTCACCAAGCTCGACATGCCCGTCACCAGCAACGTGCTGCAATACTTCACCGAGGACGGCACCAAGGTATCTATCCGTCCCTCGGGAACCGAGCCCAAGATCAAGTTCTATATCGAGGTGCATGACCACCTCGACAAGCCCGAGAACTATGACGCCAAGAACGATTGGGCCGACGCCAAGATCGACCGCATCTGCGAGTCGCTGGGCATCGCTTAAAGAATACCATTAATATCAACAAAATAACAACTTAAACATCACCATTTTATGTCAGAAAAAATTCAGACTTTAAGAGACTCGGCTGCAATGCGCTGGACAGCGCTCCTGTTGCTCGCATTGGGCATGTTCTGCAGCTACATTTTCATGGACATCCTGTCGCCCATCAAGGACTTGATGGAATCGACCCGCGGCTGGAGTTCATCGGCTTTCGGTACCGAGGAAGGCGCTGAGGTATTCCTCAATGTGTTTGTGTTCTTCCTGATTTTCGCCGGTATCATCCTGGACAAGATGGGTGTGCGCTTCACCGCGATACTCTCGGGTGCCGTGATGCTGGTGGGTGCCATCATCAAGTGGTATGCCGTGACCGACGCCTTTATCGGCACCGGTCTTGAGACCTGGTTTACCAACCACCTGAACTACATCCCCCTGTTCGACGAGTTGGGTGTGTCGCCCTTCTATGAGGGCATGCCCGCCAGCGCCAAGGTAGCCGCTATCGGCTTCATGTTCTTTGGCTGCGGTGTCGAGATGGCAGGTATTACCGTGAGCCGCGGTATCGTGAAGTGGTTCAAGGGCCGTGAGATGGCATTGGCAATGGGTAGCGAGATGGCACTGGCCCGTCTGGGTGTTGCCACCTGTATGATCTTCTCGCCCTATTTCGCCAAGTTGGGCGGCACTGTCAATGTATCCCGCTCGGTGGCCTTCGGCGTTGTGCTGATGTGCATTGCCCTGATCATGTTCATCGTTTACTTCTTCATGGACAGCAAGCTCGACAAGCAGACCGGCGAGGCCGAGGAGAAGGACGACCCGTTCAAGGTGAGCGACATCAAGCTGATCCTGAAGAACAAGGGCTTCTGGCTGGTATCGCTGCTGTGCGTGCTCTACTACAGCGCCATCTTCCCCTTCCAGAAGTATGCCGTGAACATGCTGCAGTGCAACCTGTCGTTCTCGCCCGTTGACCCCAACTCGTTCTGGGCCAGCGAGAGTCTGACCATCTACCAGTATATCGTGATGCTCGTGGTAGCCGCTACCGCCTTCATGAGCAACTTCATGAAGAACAAGAGCGTCAAGTACGGTCTGCTCATCATCTCGATTGCAGCCCTTATCTGCTACTGCTACATGGGTTACATGCGCCAGAGCGCCGAGAGCGTCTTCGCCGTATTCCCCTTGCTGGCTGTAGGTATCACCCCCATCCTGGGCAACTATGTTGACCACAAGGGTAAGGCCGCTTCGATGCTCGTGCTGGGCTCGCTGCTGCTGATTGCCTGCCACCTGACGTTCGCCTTCATCCTGCCGCAATTCAAGGGCAGCGCCGCCACCGGCTTTGTTGTGGCTTACCTGACCATCCTCGTGCTGGGTTCGTCGTTCTCGCTCGTTCCCGCCGCCCTGTGGCCCAGCGTGCCCAAGCTGGTGGATTCCAAGATCATCGGTAGTGCCTACGCACTGATCTTCTGGATCCAGAACATCGGTCTGTGGCTCTTCCCCATCCTCATCGGCAAGGTGCTCGACAGCACCAACCCCGACATCGTTCAAGGTCTGGCCAACGGCACCATCGAGGCCGAACAGGCTGCAGTTTCCTATAACTACACCTGGCCGCTCGTGATGCTGGCTTGCCTGGGTATCGCCGCCCTGCTCATCGGTCTCTACCTCAAGGTGGTTGACCGTCAGAAGCACCTCGGCCTCGAGGAGCCCAACATCAAGCCTGAGCCTGTCGAGGAGATCATTCCCGAGTAATCAGCTTTTAGCAGAAAATGTACTTTAGGGACCTTAAGGACTTTAAAGACTTTAAGGTCCCTAGTTTTTTAAACCGAAACACATGAGAGACCAAATCAGAGAAACGATTGCTACCAAGTCGTGGGCACGGTGGACCGTGCTCGCCATTGTGTCGTTCACGATGATGGCGGGGTATATCGTCGCCAAGGAAATGTCACCGCTGCAGTTCATGCTCGAAAAAGCTGTGGGTGACGGCGGCATGGGCTGGACAAGCGGCGAATTCGGCATTTTTGCCGGGTCGCGCGGCTTCTTCAACGTGTTCCTGCTGATGCTGTTCTTTGCCGGCATCATCCTGGACAAAATGGGCGTGCGTTTCACGGGCATCCTCTCGTGTGTACTGATGCTTGTCGGTGCGGCAGGCGTCTATGGCGTCATCACTTACAGCTCACCCGACCCGTTGTGGAATGTTCTCCTGCTGGGAACCATCAAGCGGCAGGTGGCGCTGGCGGCGCTGGGATTCGCCTTCTTTGGCATCGGCTATGAGATGTGCGGCATCACGGTTTCTAAGGTCGTCGTGCGCTGGTTCTCGGGCAAGGAGATGGCGCTGGCGATGGGCCTGCAGGTGGCATTGGCCCGATTGGGTACCGCACTGGCGCTGGGATTCAGTCCGATCATCGCCCTCAAGTGGGGCCTGCCCCGCCCCATCCTCATCGGCGTGTTCTGTGTGGGTGTTGGCTTGATTGCCTACCTCTACTACTGCACTATGGACCGCCGTCTGGACAAGGAGCAGGGCAAGCAAGATACGGCCCAAGCCGACGACGAGCAGTTCCACTTCGCCGACATGAAACTCACGGTAAAGAATCCGGGCTTTTGGCTCATCACCCTGCTGTGCCTGTTCTATTATTCGGCACTTTACCCCTTCTTGGACTTCGCCACCAAACTGATGATTTCTAAATATGGTGTCGATGCCGAATTGGCGGGTATGATTCCTGCCATCCTGCCCTTCACCTCGATTGTACTGACGCCCCTGTTCGGTGCCTGGTGCGACAAGAAGGGACGCAGTGCGACGATGATGGTCATCGGCAGCGTGATGCTCACCGCCGTGCTTATCGTGTTCGCCATGCCTGGCAACGCCAGTGCCCTGGCCGTGACGCTGATGTGCATCTTGGGCATTGCCTTCTCGCTCCTGCCCGCCGCCTTGTGGCCCGCCGTGCCTAAGATTGTCCCCATGAAGCAGCTGGGCACCTCCTACTCCATCATCTATTACATCCAGAACATCGGTCTCATGCTCATCCCCGTGCTCATTGGCAAGGTACTCGAGCGTGACACCGTAGGCGAACAGGTGGACTACACCCGCTCGCTCATCATCTTTGCCATCATCGGCCTGGGCGCCATCATCACCGCAAGCCTGCTGCTGTGGATGGACCG
Organism: Muribaculaceae bacterium; assembly: GCA_017557425.1. Classification (GTDB taxonomy): domain Bacteria; phylum Bacteroidota; class Bacteroidia; order Bacteroidales; family Muribaculaceae; genus Sodaliphilus. The sequence continues at coordinate 25,930 of JAFYYU010000002.1, forward strand.
CAAGCGCCACTACGGCCTCGAGGACCCGAACATTTCCTGATAATTCTTAATAATCTCGCCAACACTCACCGCGACCAAGGCACTACCGCTTTGCGCCGCCGGCTTTTTGCTTATTCAACTTTTGCCGGTGAGTTTTTGCGCCAGCGACATATAGGCTTAGATACCATTCTTTGAATTGCTGGGCATACTTGTCTTTCGGACCTCCCATATAACCAATCCAATGATCATACCGGCTGAAGAGTATTGCTTTTATTCCTAATGGAGTGCCGTCACTTTCAGGAAGAAGATGAGGCAAGTCATATTCTTCGGTATAATGGTCAATACTTTTTTGAAGATTCTGATCTCCTTCCAAAACCCATTTTACCCACACGCGCTCATAGTCCCAGAAAATCGCCTTGCCTTCTGGTAACGTGTCAGGAACTTCTTCTTCGCCTTTATAATAGCGACAATCCAATATTAATTCTTCACGTGTCATAAGACGCTCCTCTACAATGCCCAAACCAACAGGCCGGCGCAGATTAAGACACCGGTGACGAGAAGATCGATGAGGCAATAGCCCATGATGTCCTTCGCGTCAAGGCGAGCGATAGCCAAGGCCGGGAGCGCCCAAAACGGTTGTATGAGATTGGTCCACGCGTCGCCCCATGCAATGGCCATGCCCGTCAAGCCGGGGTCCACGCCGAGGTTGGCTCCGGCGGTGAACATAACCGGTGCCTGCACAGCCCAATGGCCGCCGCCACTCGGGACGAACATGTTGAGTACTGCGGCACACAGGAAGGTGAGCAACGGATAGGTGACGGGATTGCTGATTCGGATGCAGGCGTCGGCCATGACGCCACCAAGGCTGATGCCGCTGACGCCGATGCCCGTAATAATGCCCATGATGCCGGCATAGAAAGGAAACTGCAAGATGATGCCGGCAGCACCGGTGGTCGCTTTGCCAAAGGCGCGCACGTAATCGACTGGTGTGGAATGCAACAAGAGTCCCATCGCGAGGAAAATCATGATTACCCCGCCAAGGTCTAAACCGGCACCGCGCATGCCGAGATGAATCACGAGATAGGCCACGAGCATCAGCGCCACAAGCCACGAGAGCAATTTGCTGTGCTCGAGCCGCTGTGCCGGTGTCTCGGCCTTTGAGGCAACTTTGGTCGCAATATGTTCATCGTCTTTCAGGAGCGCTGGGTCGATGGTGAGGAGACCTTGCTTGGGATGCATCAAGGTGTTAGCGACGGTGATGCCGATGATCACAAACAGCACAGTGACCAGATTGTGCCAGTCGAAGATTGTTTGCGCCAATGGCACTGGATCGGTCAGCGCACCATTGGTAGCCATGGAGAGGGCCTCGCCCGGAGTGGCCATCGTGAGGGGGATGGAGCCAGAGATGCCGGCATGCCACACGACGAAGCCACTGTAAGCCGATGCGATAAGAAGACGATAGTCGACATCAGAACGTTGACGTGCTATTGCCTTAGCGAACACGACACCCACGATAAGGCCAAAGCCCCAGTTGAGCCAGCACGATAATGCCGACACGACGGTCACGAGGGCTATTGCAGAGGGGGCACTCTTGGGCAAGCGTGCCATGGCCCCGATGGCCCGTTTGACAACTGGTGCTGCCGCCAGGGTCGAGCCACATACAAGAACCAGAGCCATCTGCATGGCAAATGCCAACAAGTTCCATACGCCGCCACCCCAGTGTTCAACCACCTCGAGAGGAGTCTGGTGACACAACGGCATCGCCACCAACGCAGCCACGAAGGTGAGCAGTATCGCGAAAATAAACGGTTCTGGCAACCAACGTTGCACTAATCGCACGCAGAATTTTATCATGATTTTCTAATTATGTCTTTTTTAGGTTGATGCCGCAAAAGTAACACTAATTTCTCAATCCTATCCGGTTCAACTATGGTTTTCCCTAAAAAAGGATGTCTAACTCCTGTGGATGACGCTGCCGCTGGCCTGGTGGGTGGCGAGGACGAGCAATTCGGCTACCTGTACGTGTTCGGGGGCGTTCACGGCAAAGGCGACGCACTCGGCGATATCCGCGCCTGTGAGCGGCTGGATTCCCTTATAGACGCCATCGGCACGTTCCTTGTCGCCGTGGAAACGGGTTACCGAGAAGTTGGTCTCGACCAGACCGGGCTTGATGTTGGTCACACGCACCTTGGTGTGCGCCACATCGATGCGCAGGCCGTCACTCAGGGCCTTCACGGCCGACTTGGTCGCGCAATACACGTTGCCGCCGGCATAAGCGGCATCGCCTGCCACACTGCCGATGTTCACCACATGGCCGCGGTCACGCTTCACCATGCCAGGCACGATAAGACGCGTCATCGTCAGCAGGCCCTTGATATTGGTATCGATCATCGTGTCCCAGTCCTCGTAGTTGCCTTCATACTCAGGTTCCAAGCCCCACGCTCCGCCGGCATTATTCACCAGCACATCAATTTCTTGCCATTCGGGGGGCAGACTCTCGAGAGCGGCAGCCGCTGCCTCGCGGTCCCTCACGTCAAACTCGAGCGTAATCACACCGACGCCCAGGGCAGACAACTCCTGGGCAATCGCATCCAGGCGTTCGGCCCTGCGGCCCGTAATAATCATGTTGTAGCCGTTCACGGCCAATTTTCGGGCACAAGCCTCACCAATTCCGCTCGTCGCCCCAGTCACTAAAGCAATCTTGTTCATTATCTTCTTAATTTATATGGTTATTGGCAGCAAAGATAATAAAAACCTAACGCCTAACGCCTAATACCTAAAACCTTTTTCGTACCTTTGCGGCGAAATTCAAGAAGGCATTATGCAAAACATCCGCAACGTGGCCATCATCGCTCACGTCGATCATGGCAAGACAACACTGGTAGATAAGATGTTAGCGGCAGGCAACCTGTTCCGCGACAACCAAAACATGGGCACCCAGATCCTTGACAGCAACGACCTGGAGCGCGAGCGCGGTATCACCATCCTGTCCAAGAACGTTTCCATTTCCTATAAAGGCTACAAGATCAACATCATCGACACCCCGGGGCACAGCGACTTCGGCGGCGAGGTGGAGCGCGTGCTCAACATGGCCGACGGCTGCCTGCTGCTGGTTGACGCCTTTGAGGGACCGATGCCCCAGACGCGTTTTGTGTTGCAGAAGGCCTTGCAACTGGGTCTCAAGCCCATCGTAGTCATCAACAAGGTGGATAAGCCCAACTGCCGTCCCGACGAGGTGCAGGAGATGGTCTTTGACCTGATGTGCAACCTCGATGCCACCGAGGACCAGCTGGACTTCCCCACCGTCTTCGGCTCGGCCAAACAGGGCTGGATGAGCGAGGACTGGCGCCAACCCACCGACAACATCACCGCCGTGCTCGACGCCATCATCAAGTACATCCCCGAGCCCGAGATGATTGAAGGCGACCCCCAGATGCTCATCACGTCGCTGGACTACAGCAGCTATGTGGGACGTATTGCCGTAGGACGTGTTCATCGCGGCACCCTCAAGGACGGCATGGACGTTGCCCTGTGCAAGAAAGACGGCGAAGTGGTGAAGCAGAAAATCAAGGAGCTGCGCACCTTTGAGGGCATGGGACAGCAACATGTCGAGAGCGTGAGCAGCGGCGACATCTGCGCCATCATCGGTCTGGAAGGCTTTGAAATCGGCGACACTGTCACCCTGCCCGCCAACCCCGAGGCGCTGCCCCGCATTGCGATTGACGAGCCGACGATGTCGATGCGTTTCTGCATCAACGACTCGCCCTTCTTTGGCAAGGACGGTAAATATGTGACCTCGCGCCACATCTGGGACCGCTTGCAGCGCGAGTTGGACAAGAACCTGGCCCTGCGTGTCGAGCGCACCGAGAACGAGGATGCCTGGAACGTCTTCGGTCGCGGCGTACTGCACCTGTCGGTACTCATCGAGGAGATGCGCCGCGAGGGCTATGAACTCCAGGTGGGCCAACCCCAGGTCATCATCAAGCAGATCGACGGCGTGAAGTGCGAACCCATCGAGGAGCTGAGCATCAACGTTCCCGAGGAATATTCCAGCAAAATGATCGACATGGTTACCCGCCGCAAGGGCGAGATGACCATGATGGAAACCCAGAACGACCGCATCCACATGCAGTTCAAGATACCGTCACGCGGCATCATCGGCCTGCGCACCAACGTGCTGACCGCCAGTGCCGGCGAGGCCATCATGTCGCACCGTTTCCTGGCCTATGAGCCCTGGAAGGGCGAGATCTCACGCCGCACCAACGGCTCGCTCGTGGCCATGGAGGGTGGCACGGCCTATGCCTACGCCATCGACAAGTTGCAGGACCGCGGCCGCTTCTTCATCTTCCCGCAGGAGGACGTCTATGGCGGTCAGGTCGTGGGCGAGCACACCAAGGAGAAAGACCTGGTCATCAACGTCACCAAGTCCAAGAAGCTGACCAACATGCGTGCCAGCGGTGCCGACGACAAGGTCAGAATCGTGCCGCCCATCGTGTTCAGCCTGGAGGAGGCCCTAGAGTACATCAAAGCCGATGAGTATGTGGAAATCACCCCCAACCACATCCGCATGCGCAAAATCATTCTTGACGAGCTGGAGCGCAAGCGCATCGCCAAGCAAAACGGCCAGGACGAGGATTAGAATCATAATTTTTTAAAACGAAATATCATTATTATAAGAATATGGCGGAGAATATTGAGAATATCAACGCTGGGGCCGAGGAGAAGAAGCCCTTGAACTTTGTACAGCAAATTGTTGCCGACGATTTGGCGGCAGGTAAGAACGGCGGACGCCTGAACACGCGTTTCCCGCCTGAGCCCAATGGTTACCTGCACATTGGGCATGCCAAGGCCATCTGCATGGACTTTGGCGTAGCCGAGAAATTCGGCGGCACGTGCAACCTGCGCTTCGACGACACCAACCCGCAGAAGGAGGACACCGAGTATGTCGAGTCCATCATGCGCGACATCCACTGGCTGGGCTATGACTGGGCCGACCGCCTGTACTATGCCAGCGACTATTTCCCCAAACTGTACGACTTCGCCATCCGCCTGATCAAGGAGGGCAAGGCCTATGTGGACGACCAGACGAGCGAGCAAATTGCCCAGCAAAAGGGCACGCCCACCGTCGCCGGCACCAACAGCCCCTATCGCAACCGCAGCGTTGAGGAGAACCTGGACCTGTTCCAGCGCATGAACGCGGGCGAGTTTGACGAGGGCAGCCGTGTGCTGCGCGCCAAGATCGACATGGCGTCGAGCAACATGCACTTCCGCGACCCCATCATCTACCGCATCATCAAAACGCCGCACTGGCGCACGGGCAACAAGTGGAACGTCTATCCCATGTATGACTTCGCCCACGGCCAGAGCGACTACTTCGAGGGCGTGACGCACTCCATCTGTACGCTGGAGTTTGTGCCCCACCGCGACCTGTACGACTACTTCGTCCATGAGTTGGCCGGCGAAAGCGCTGCCGAGTACTGCCCCCGCCAGATTGAGTTCAACCGCCTGAACCTCACCTACACCGTGATGAGCAAGCGCAAACTGCTGCAGCTCGTCAAAGAAGGTCTCGTAGCAGGCTGGGACGACCCCCGCATGCCGACGCTGTGCGGCCTGCGCCGCCGCGGCTACACCCCGCAGAGCATCAAGAACTTCATCGAGGACATCGGCTATACCAAGTATGAGGCCCTGAACGACATCGGTCTGCTGGAGCACAACATCCGCGAAGAGCTCAACCGCAACGCGGGTCGCGTGAGCGCCGTGCTCAACCCCGTCAAGGTCGTTATCACCAACTACCCCGAGGACAAGGTCGAGATGATGGAAATGGACAACAACCCCGAGCAGGAGAACGCCGGCAAGCACCAGATGCCCTTCTCGCGCGAAATCTACATCGAGCGTGACGACTTCATGGAAGAGCCGCCCAAGAAGTTCTTCCGCCTCACCCCCGGCAAGGAGGTACGCCTCAAGGGTGCCTACATCATCATGTGCACCGGCTGCACCAAGGATGCCGATGGCAATATCACCGAAATCCAGTGCACCTACGATCCCGACACGCTGAGCGGCAGCGCCGGAAGCCAGCGCAAGGTCAAGGGCACACTGCACTGGGTGAGCGCACGCCATTGCGTCGATGCCGAGGTAAGGCTCTATGACCGCCTGTTCGCCGTCGAGAATCCCAGCGCCGACACTGAGCATGACTTCCGCGAACTGCTCAACCCTGACTCGCTGCGCATCATCACCGATGCCAAAATCGAGCCGTTCCTTGCTGAGACCGCTCAGGTGGGCGACACCTTCCAGTTCCAGCGCATCGGCTACTTCACCGTCGACCAAGACTCCACCCCCGGCCACCTCGTCTTTAACCGTACCATCGGCCTCAAAGACAGTTGGGCAAAGCAGCAAACTAAATAAGCCTCACGCAAAGGCGCAAAGGCGCTAAGTTCCAAAATAAAACGGTGCAACTCATTGTGAGTCGCACCGTTCTTCCTTACATCTACAAACACACGTTCCTCATCTGAAACAGGAATCGTGCTTCGCACGAGAAATTGAGCAAAATTGATAAAAAATTATTGTTTAATTACTCGGCCGCAAAGCCGATCATTAAGTCTTAGCGCCTTTGCGGCTTAGCGTGCGGTCGCCACGTGTGTGCGGACGGAACTAACAAAATCGTGTATTTGTTTGGCTCTTCTTTCTGCATTTACTATCTTTGCAGATTACAAACTACCAAAATGAGTTCAAAGAAGGAAACAATACAGAAAAACAGGGCTCTACAGGAGGCAGATATCGTTCAATGCCTCAAGGTGTTGAGCGCGGGAGGACTGATACTATACCCGACCGATACGGTGTGGGGCATCGGCTGCGACGCCACCAATGCCGAGGCTGTCAACAAAGTCTATCAGCTCAAGCAGCGAGACGACAGCAAAGCGCTGATCGTGCTGCTTGACAGCGCGGAGCACCTGGACCACTATGTGGTGGATGTGCCCATGATCGCGCGTGAACTGATCGACGTGGCCGTCAAGCCGTTGACCATCATCTATGAGGGCGCCTACAACCTGGCCCCTAACGTGCTGGGCGAACAGGACAGCGTGGGCATCCGCATCCCCAACGACGAGTTCTGCCACCGCCTGTGCGAGCGCTTCGGCAAGCCCATCGTCTCGACATCGGCCAACGTGAGTGGCAAGGCCACGGCCAAGACCTTTGCCGACATCGACGCATCAATTGTGCAGGGCGTGGACTATGCCGTTGAGTACCGCCGCGGCGACAAGACAAGCCATCAGCCGTCAAACATCATCCTGCTGAGCCGCGACGGCACATTCAAGATTATCCGCTAGAAAACTATGAAAATCAGGCTAGACCTCAATAACAAAGCACATCGCCAGCGCATCAAATATGTGGTGGGCGACTTCGTGATGTCGAATGTGGCCTGGTTCCTCTACTACATCGTGCGCTACCAGATGGGCAGGGTCGTGGGATGGCCCTACCTGGTGAGCTACCTCAAGAGCGACATGGTGATTGCCGGGCAGATCTTCTTCCCGTTGTTGATGATGGTGACCTACGTCTTCAGTGGCTATTACAACAATGTGGTGCGCAAGTCACGCGTGCAGGAGCTGCTCACGACAGCCGCCAGTGCCGTGGTGAACACGCTGTTGATCTTCTTCCTGGCGCTCATCAACGACGTGGTGGGCGTGCGCGGCAGCGACTACGAGATGATTTTCATCCTGTGGGCTTTGCTCTTTGGCCTGGTTTACCTCGTGCGCGCCGTCATTACCAACCATGCCTCGGACGCCATCAAGTCGCGCCGATGGACCTTCCCCACCCTGATCGTGGGAAGCGGCTCGGCAGCGGTGGCCTTTGCTGATAAACTCAACCGCCGCAAGCAGTCGTCGGGCCACAAAATCATGGGTTTTGTCAACATCCCCGGCGAGAATCCCGTCAAGGGCAACCCCCTGCCCTGCTACGAACTGGACCAGTTGCAAGAGTTGTGCCAGCAACAAGACATCTGGGAACTCATCGTGGTGCCCTCGCGTGACGACACGTCCCAGACGATGGACGCCATCAACCGGCTATATGCCCTGGACCTGCCCATCATGATCTCGCCGGAGTACTTCAACAAATTGCAGACCCCGGTGACCATCTCGGACATCTATGGCGAGCCCCTGGTCAATATCTCGCGCAGCAACTTGAGCGACAGCAGCAAGAACATCAAGCGGGCCCTCGACGTCGCGGTGTCCCTGCTTGCCCTGCTTGCCCTGCTGCCCGTGTATGCCATCGTTGCCTACATCATCAAGCGCACCAGCCCCGGCCCCGTGTTTTACAAGCAAGAGCGTATCGGCCTGCACAACAAGCCCTTCAATATCATCAAGTTCCGCTCGATGGTACAGGATGCCGAGAGTGGCGGACGCCCGCAGCTCTCGTCAGATGATGATCCGCGCATCACGCCCTTTGGCCGATTCATGCGCAAGTACCGCATCGACGAGCTGCCGCAGTTCTGGAACGTCCTCAAGGGCGAGATGTCGCTCGTAGGCCCACGTCCCGAGCGCAAATACTACATCGACCAGATTACTCCCCTGGTACCGGCCTATTCCCTGCTACACCAGGTCAGGCCCGGCCTCACCTCGATGGGCATGGTCAAATTTGGCTACGCCAAGAATCTTGACGAAATGGTTGAGCGGGTCAAGTATGACCTGATGTACCTGAACAACATGTCGTTGCTCAACGACCTCAAGATTTTGATTTACACCGTTAAAATCGTCTTTACAGGACGAGGCATGTGATGGCACTGGAAACCTCGAAAATCCGCACAAGCAAGCCCTCCAACGAAACGCACCCCGAAGGGTTGAACTGGTGGAGGCGCCTGCTCATGTGGCGTGAGCGCCATTTGCCCGACAAGACCTTCGTCGTCCTGCTCGCCCTCATCGTCGGCATCGCATCAGGTCTTGCCGCCGTGCTGCTCAAGACGCTTATCGGCCTCATTGCCGGATTTCTGACCAGCCGCTTCGATATCGAGCAAGGCAACCTGCTCTACCTCGTTTTTCCGGCCATAGGTATCCTGCTGACAAGCCTTTATGTCTATCACATCGCACGCGAACCCATCTCGCACGGTGTAACACGTGTGCTTTATGCCCTGGCGCTGAAAAAAAGCCGCCTGAAAATCCACAACATGTACTCGTCGCTCATCGCCTCATCAATAACCATCGGTTTCGGTGGATCGGTCGGTGCCGAGGGTCCTATCGTATTTACCGGCGCCGCCATCGGCAGCAACCTGGGACAAGCCTTCAGGCTCACGCCCCAGCAGCTGGCCATGCTGGTGGCTTGTGGCGCGGCAGCGGGTATCGCGGGCATCTTCAAGGCCCCCATCGCTGGCTTGTTGTTCACCATCGAGGTGCTCATGCTCGACCTCACGGCTGGCGCCGCCATCCCGCTGATAACGGCCTCGGTGGCCGGTGCGACGGTAGCCTATGTGTTCACGGGCTACAATGTGGAATTTTTCTTCTCACAGAGCGAACCTTTCTATGCCTCACGCATCCCGTATGTATTGCTGCTGGGCGTATTTTGCGGCTTTGTCTCGCTGTATTTCATCACCTTGATTGACAGGATAGAAGCACGCTTCAAGAAACTCAGGAACCGCTGGATGCGTTTTGCCGTGGGAGGTCTCACGCTGAGCCTGCTCATCTTCCTGATGCCGCCGCTCTATGGCGAGGGTTATGAGGGTATTACCCATTTGATCAACGGCGACATCACAGGCATCTTCAACAACAGCCTGTTCTACTCCTACCGCGACAATACCGTGGCGGTGCTGCTGTTCCTGTTCGCCCTGGGTGCTTTTAAAGTGTTTGCGACGGCTGCCACCAATGGTGGCGGAGGCGTTGGCGGCACCTTTGCGCCCTCGTTGTTTGTCGGCGTGATGGCGGGCGTGTTCTTTGCCTATCTGTTCAACCACCTGGGCTTTATTGACCCTGACATGCCGTTGAGCATCAAGAACTTCGCCCTCATGGGCATGGCGGGCGTGATGGCGGGCGTAATGCATGCCCCGCTGATGGCCATCTTCCTCACGGCCGAGATGACGGGTGGCTATGAGCTATTCCTGCCGCTGCTCATCGTGTCGGCGAGCAGTTACGCCATCTCGCGCATCTTCACCCCCTATGGCATCTACTCGCGACGCCTTGCCAAACGCGGCCAACTCTTGACACACCAAAAGGACCGCTCGGTGCTCACCCTGTTGAAGATGGACAGTGTCATCGAGAAGGATTTCTCAGTCGTCCATCCCGACATGAGTCTCAAAGACATGGTGGACACCATTGCCCAGAGCCACCGCAACCTGTTCCCCGTCACCGATGATAACGGCAAACTGCTGGGTGTCGTTCAACTCGATGATATCCGCAACATCATGTTCAGGCCCGACCTGTACCGCCGCATGAATGTGGACCGTTTCATGGCCAAACCGCCCGCAAAACTAATCATAGGCACCCCCATGGAGCAGGTGATGAAGACTTTTGACGACACTGGGGCGTGGAACCTGCCCGTCATCGACGAGGAAGGCAAATATGTCGGTTTTGTCTCCAAGAGTAAGATTTTCAACAGTTACCGCCAGGTGCTGAAACACTATACATACGATTAAACCTCACTTTTATTATGAAAAAATACTTCTCGTTATTATTCCTGATGGCTTCTGCCCTGCTGCCGATTTCAGCCCAAACGGCAGAAGAAGTGACGGTCATAGAAGACTCGACAACGACCATCATTGATGAGGCAAATGAGGCTATCAACATTGCCGATACCGGATCCATTGAAGTTGTCGACACAGTATCTGAACAAACGAATACAGGGCCAACACTCACACCAGCGGGCGATGGTTTGTTATGGCAAATAAATAAATACCGCTACTATAACGGGCCGGACTTCCATTTCTTGAAGAACACCACCAACGATGCCATTAAGCCTTACAAGTTCATGGACGACCAGACATTCGTGGGCATTCCCGTGTTCCTGGCTGGCCTCCTTGCTAAGAGAGAGAAAGCGGCCTTCAGGCAGGACTACAACAATGAGAACACCAAAATACGCCTGATCAAGTACAATTTCCACACCGAGATTGACAACTATACCCAGTTCTCGGGCATCGCGCTGACTGCGGGCTTGAAGATGGCAGGCGTCGAGGGCCGTTCCAGTTGGCCTCGCCTCTTTGCTTCGTCGCTGGCTTCCTATGCCGTGATGGCGGGGTTTGTCAACGGCATCAAATACACCGCCAGCGAGATGCGTCCCGACGGCTCGACACGCAACTCCTGGCCTTCGGGGCATACGGCAACCGCCTTTGTCGGCGCGACCATCCTGCACAAAGAATATGGCTTGACTCGTTCGCCGTGGTACTCTATCGCGGGCTATACAGTGGCCACCGCCACGGGTGTGATGCGTGTGTTGAACAACCGCCACTGGATATCGGACGTGCTCTCGGGTGCCGGCATCGGCATTCTCTCGACCGAGTTGGCCTACGGCATCTGCGACCTTTTATTCAAAGAGAAAGGCTTGCTGATGAATGACCTGAGCATCTATCCCGACTTGAGAGAGAATCCGTCATTCTTCTCCATCTCGATGGGTCTTGGCCTAGGCAACAAGAACCTGGTGCTGCCTGAATTCACATTTGAACTACCAGAATTTCTGCTTGAGGAAGGAGATGATCCAGTGGTACATGTAACCGACGGCCCATTGAGGCTGCAATTCCGCAGTGCCACTGCCGTCGGAGTCGAGGGCGCTTGGTTCTTCAACCCCTATGTGGGCGTCGGCGGACGCTTGCGTGTCAAGAGCACGCCCATCAAGGGATGGAACCTGTTTGCCAAAAACGAGAACGCATCACTTAACGATCTCATGACTGATCCCACCCTCCTCAATTCAATTGATTATGTGGATCTCACTATCGAGAGCGACCACATCACCGAATTTGCCGGCGATGCAGGAGTCTACTTCAACCTGCCACTGTCTTCCCGCTTCGCCATCGGATCTAAGTTACTCGTGGGTCAAAGCATCATGGATGACCTGGATGTAACGGGCTCGATGTCGGGCAAACTCCTGAACCTCAGTGAAAGTGATGATGAGTTGTTTGAGAAAACTGATGAGGATGTGACCTACGATTGGGACTTCATCAATGTTCATGCCTCCAATTCAATTAAATTCGGCACAGGACTCTCTTTCACCTACGCCTACAAGAACTCCTTCTCATGGCGGTTGTTCTGTGATTACGATTATTGCAAGAAAACCTATACCGCCTCCTATAGCCCGTTTGAATTCTTCAGTGAAGTATCACCTGATTTTACTTTTCTCATGGCGATTGCCGGATGGGATATGTCCAAGCCGCTGACTTCCAGCGCAAGCAAGCACTTGCACCAGTGGGTACTGGGTGGCGCCTTATGCGTCTCATTTTAATAACAATAACAACTACAACATCTAGAATATCAAGATTCTCTAGTTATTCTAGCCCCCAGATAAACAATGACTAAAGAGGAATTAAAGATAATCTTTTTCGGCACGCCTGATTTTGCCGTCGAGAGCTTGAGCCGACTGGTTGACGGCGGCTATAACGTGGCCGCTGTGGTCACCATGCCTGACAAGCCCGCTGGGCGCGGACGCCAACTGCAGGAGAGCGACGTCAAGCGCTATGCCGTGGAGCACGGCCTGCCCGTCTTGCAGCCCGTAAGCCTCAAGGACGAGGCCTTTATCGAGGAACTGCGTTCATTCAACGCCCAACTGTTCATCGTCATCGCCTTCAGGATGCTGCCCGAGGCCGTGTGGCAGATGCCGCCGCTGGGCACGTTCAACCTTCACGCGTCGCTGCTGCCGCGTTACCGCGGTGCTGCTCCCATCAACTGGGCCGTGATGAACGGCGACACCGAGACCGGTGTGACTACCTTCTTCCTCAAGCACGAGATTGACACGGGCGACGTGATCCAGCAGCGCAGCTGCCCCATCGGCCGCCACGACAATGTTGAAGTCATCCACGACCGCCTGATGGTCATGGGTGCCGACATGGTGCTCGAAACCGTTGACGCGATTATCGCAGGTACCTTCAAGCCCATTCCTCAAGACCAGCTCTTGACGGCAGGCCAGCAACCCACCCCGGCACCCAAAATCTTCAAGGACACCTGCCGCATCGATTGGAACCGACCAGCCGAAGCGCTGTACAACCACATCCGCGGCCTGTCGCCCTATCCCGCCGCCTGGACCACCCTTGCCAGTGACAACAGCAACGAAACGACCGTCAAAATCTATGCCACGGCCGAACCTGAAGCCTTTGCCGCTGACGAGACCCCAACCCCAGGTACCCTCCTCGCCGACCGCAAGACCCTGCGGGTAGCCTGTGCCGACGGCTGGCTGCAAGTGCTGTCATTGCAACAGTCGGGCAAAAAACGGATGGATACCGACGCCTTCCTGCGCGGCTTTACGTTAGCACCTGGCACTCATTGCCTATAACCCCCATACTCTCCCATCCTCGAGAAGACAACAAGAGGGCCCTTCGACTTGAAGAGCCCTCTCTGATATTTCGCCTTTGTCAGACGGGGATTAATTACCCGACAAGAGCTTATCGATCAACGCAGTGACATCAGCGATGTTGATACTGGAGTCACCATTCACGTCGGCGCAATAGAGGTCGATGTCACCACCACTCAAGAGATAGTCGATCAGGGCGGTCACATCGGCAATATTAACAGCGCCGTCAGTATTCACATCACCAACCTCATATGTCGGGCCAGACAGCAACGTTACCTGTTCAATATTGCTCCACAGGCTCTCGGTACCATCGGTGTACAAGGCTTTCACCTTATATGAGTACATTGCACCAGCGGTGAGGTTCTCGAGCGTGTAGTTCTTGTTGGTGATACTAGGCACGGTAATCGTGTTATCGTCACCAGTACACTCCAGCGTGTAGCTGGAAACCACCGACGGGTATGTATCGTCGGTCCATTCGGCGCGGAATGACGTCTGGGTGACATAGTTTTGGTTAGCAGGCTGCATAACAGGAGTATGAGTCGTTACGGTTGCCTTACCAGTAAGATCTACATAAATCGTATCGGCATTCTTGCTACGCACCATCACTTGTGCGCTGTGGTTGCCGGGAGCTGTGGGATTGTAAGTCACAGTGATTGGTACACCGTTAGCGGCAGCAGCCTTGGTAACATTGGTCTTGTTGATGCTGAAGCCGCCCGTCGAATTGACAACGCTCAGCGAAACCGCACCACCCAAGTTGTAACCGGTAAGGGTAAAGTCGGCGGATACAGGCACACCAACAGTGGTGTTGAAGTCAAACTCGCTGGGATCGGTGGAGAGGACAGGCACGGTGATGCCAGTACCTATCAACGAGACCGTCGCATCGGGAGCACCCGGGTTACGAACATAGATAGTTGCGGTGTGGGTAGTAGCAGTGGAGGGAGTGTAGGTCACGGCAATATCAGCACCGTTCATCACCTCCTCGGTTGACAGGGTTTCGGGGCTGACGCTAAAGGAGGCGTTACCGCTCCTGGTGAATGTAACCTCGGTACCATCCAACAGGTTATGTCCCGACACATGGAAGATCTGTGTTACACTGCGGCCCACATTGACTGAACCAAAGTCGAGACTTGCGGGATCGACGTTAATAACGGGAATAGTGGACTGACCACCAGGAGGTTGAATACCAATGACTGCCTGCTGAGAGGAAGTATAGGCATAGCCATCCATGGGATCAGTAAACGCATTCATCGCAAACCAGCTGTTACCGTAACCACCCCAACCGAAGTTCACGTGGTACTTGGTATCACTGTCACGATAGCCGTCAACGTTAAAGGCATGGCCGCCAGTCTGCGAGATGCCAAGATACACGACAGGACGTCCATTAGCCATCTCGGTTTGAATGACGAGAGCCCAGTTATTATTGCTGTACGTAGATTTCTTGACAAGACGGGTAGTGCTTGCATCATAGCCGAAGAGTTTGAACATGTTCACAATCTTGTATGCCTCGTTAGAAGGAATACCGCTACCGTCGGTACCATAATCCATCTTCTCGGCCTGACCGACATAACGCATCAACGTGGCAACGGCATTGGCTTGGGCAGTAGTGTAGGTCCAATAAGAATTCTTCATGTTTGCCCAGTCAAAGGTCGTTGAAGGAAGCTGAGCAACATTGATCTTCATGCTATAATTGTCATTCAGATAGAACGTATAGGCAGGAACAGTAGGAGTCGGATCGGTCGGGTATTTCCAGTAGTACATGACCATCGAAGCCGAGGTAGCAGGGCAACCGGTCACACACTGATAGGAGTTGCCTCCATAGGTGAACACGCACTGGTTATAATAGGGAGCCGTCTGGTCCCAGTTGCAAGTGAGCAGCGGACCATAGGTGTTGGCCTGGAGCGAAGGCGAGGTCTGCTCGCGTTTTTGAACCGCCACACCGGGATGATTCTGCAGATATTCAATCTGCTCCTTGTAGCAGTCCAGCAGATACTGCATGCCGTCGGGCATTCGATTCAAATCCATGGGCTGGTCACCCACCATGAGGATTTCCTCAGCACGGTCATCACCAGCAACTACCAGAAAAGTGGTAGAGGTGTTGAAGATGTAATAAACGGGCTGTGCCAGCTTGGTACTGCCCATCTCGGCCTTGAGGAGAACGGGGTTGACCGCAGCAGGAGCCATCATCTTGCCAGCATAGAGCTCATCGGACAAGAACTTCTTTGCTACATGCATCGCCGTGGCCTGATCAACAGGCGCAGACGCCATTTGCATCACCGCCATGGCGGCAATCATCAAAAACAGAAATTTTTTCATATATATCTAAAAATAAAGATTAAATGATTCTTTCAAAATGCCTGCAAAGTTACGAAAATCATGTCCTATTTTCCAAATTTTCCTTGCCCTTTAATAAAATATCAACCATAATTCATTAATTGGGCCTGGTCGCTAACCTAAAACGGCTCGACCTGATAAACAACCAAGCGGGACACCCCACTCGAAATGGGAGTGTCCCGCTATGGGTTCATCTCATTGTTTGGGCAACAATGAGACTGATTCAATCGGCTGTTTTCAACAGCAAATCAATGAGAGCGGTCACATCAGCGATGTTAATCTCACCGTCGGGATCGACATCAGCGGAATCAAGGTAAATCTCAATGCTGTTATCCAACAGATAATCAATCAGCTGAGTCACATCAGCAATATTCACTGAACCATCGTGGTCCACGTCACCCAACTGGTAGGCAGGAGTGCTCCCAAACAGGGTTACCTCCTCGGTGTTACTGTTGGCAGCAGTACCATCGGTGTAGTTGGCCATAGCATAGTAGTAGAAGAAGCCGTTCTCGGTAAGACCGGTAACGGTGTAGCTCTTGTCCGTGATGCCGGTGATGACACGATAAGCTTCATCGCCGGTTTCCGAGGCCTTGAGCTGAACCTCTGTGAGGTCACCGGCATAAACCTTCATGTATCTCATGTCAGGCAAACCAGTAGTGGTGAGCTTCACATAGTCGCTGCTAGCGCAATCCACAACGAAGGTTTGCCAAGCAAACGAGCTGCCCGTGAGCGTGATTGTTTTGCTGTCGACGCTAGTAGCAATGGTCATGGTGTTGCCGCTGCCATAAGGCTCAGTGTAAACCATCACGGTCATCTTTTCATAACCGGTAAGATCATAGGTCCTGCTCTTAACATAGCTGGAGCCGTAGTATGAAGACAGGTAGCATGCGTTGTTAGAGCTATAATAGTTTAGACCCTCTGCAGTCCAGCCAGCAGGTACATTGTTGTTCAAGGTCCAGTCGGTGGTGTCGAGCAGGGCAACAGGGGGCAGGAAGGGCTCGGCGGAAACATAGAGGGTATAGCTCTCTACATTCTCGGCAGGAGTCTGGTCGGTCCAAGTGGCCTTGAACGAGGTTGAGGTGATATTGCTGGCCTCGAGCATCACAGGAGCGTAGGTCTCCAAATCAGCATTACCATTAACCTTGACCGTCACATCTGGGGCATCGGTGCTGGTCAACGTGACGGCAGCTTCATGGGTGCCGATTGCAGAGGGATCATAAGTCACAGAGACTGTCACTCCAGCCGTGGCCTGAGTTGCATCGATACTGGTAGTGCTCAGTGAGAAGGCGTTGTCACCGCTAATGCTCAATGCAATATCGCCGACGAGATTGTAACCGGTAACGGTGAAGGTTTCGGTAACAGGAGTGCCCAGAGTAGTGTACATGTTGAGCGTGGTGGGGCTAGCCTTAATCCTGGGATCGGTGAGAGCACCGGCAGGAGGCTCGATGCCGATAATCATGGCCTCGCCATAGTTGAAGACATAGGAGCCAGACTGACCGGTAGCACCTGTAGCAGTGGTAAAGTTGTGCAGCGTGCAATAGCCGTTGCTGTCGCCGCTCCAACCCCAGTTCACATAGTACTGGCCACTGGCATTGCAACCAAACACATTGAAGGCGTGACCTGAGAGCTGCCAGCCACTGTAGTCATAGGCCAAATATTCGATAGGACGGCCGTTATGCAGCTCGTTCATCATAAACTCGTTCCACTCGTCATCGGTGTATTGCTGTGGGCCATTAGTGTAGCTCCAACCAGAACCCTGAAGTTCGGTGAGAAGGAGGTACTGGGCATCGGTGTAGCCCATATTGAGGCAACCTTGATAGATTTCGGGATCGTCAGCACCGCTGCCACTGGTGCTGTAATAATAATCGGGAATAGCCTGACCCGCATAGCGCATCAGCCATGCCACGGCATCGGCCTGTTCATCAGTATAGGAGTAGTTGGTGGGACCGGTGTACTCGTCGATGATATTATCCCAATCGGCTTCGCGTTCAGGTAGAGCTGGAGCCGAGACACCGCCAGTACCCGAAAGGGCTGCGCAAGCAGGGTATGTATCGGGCCATTTCCACTTATAGTAGCACATGCTCAGCGAAGTAGCCGGGCAGCCGGTATAGACGTGACCGTAGCCACTGGTTGGGCACTGATTGTTGTATGGAGCATCCTGATCCCAGTTGGCGGTCACCAGCGGAGCAACAGGTGTAGTGGCATATTTGGGGAGCTTCACCGGCGCCATGGTACCGGCCTTGAGGCCGTCAATCTGATATTTGTACTTGTTGAGCAACCACTGCATGGCAGGAGGGATGTTATTCAAGTCGAGAGAACCCTCTTCACCGTACATCAAAATCTGCGGTGCCAAATCATCACCGGCAACCACTACATAGGATTTTGTTGAGTTGAAGATGTAGTAGTCCACAGCTGTGGGCTTGGCTACCGAAGCTTCAGCCTTGACAAGCTGAAGGTTAGAAGCAGCGGAGGCTTTAAGTTGACCAGTAGCTACTTGTTTGTTAAGAAACGCTTTGGCTGCGGCCTGAGCCTGCGAGGGGGTAACATCGGCGGCAGACAACATCATTGCCGACATCACGGCAATCAATAAAAACAAGATTCTTTTCATAATTAAAAAAGAAAAATAGTAATATTAGTTTATAAAATAATAAATGTTATAGTTTCTGTTCTTGGTTAATTGTTTAATTGATGATTTCGCCCCGCAAAGATATACAAATCCAAAGAAATGGTCCAAATTATTATTTGCAATTTTCACCCAAAAACACATAGCGTCATCAAAACCTCAATATATCGCTACAATCAGCAGCCACAACGACACTAGGGGCAGCAATAATCCAAGCGGGGCACCTCCCGTGATTGGGAAGTGCCCCGCTATGGGTTCATCTCATTGTTTGGGCAACAATGAGACTGATTCAATCGGCTTAATTCAGCAGCAAATCGATGAGAGCGGTCACATCGGCGATGTTAATAGCACCGTCGGCCTTAACATCAGCGCAATCAAGATAGATCTCTGTAGTGTTACCTAACAGATAGTCAATCAGACGTGTTACATCGGCGATATTCACTGCGCCGTCGTGGTTCACGTCACCCAGCTGATAAGCAGGAGTGTTCTCGAACAGGGTCACCTCTTCGATGTTGCTCCAGTCGCTCTCAGTGCCGTCGATGTAGAGAGCCTTAACCTTGTAGAGGAAGGTGCCCTCGGCAGTCAGGTTCTCAACGGTGTAGAACTTGTCGGTGATACCAGTGATCAGACGATAGTCGGCATCGCCAGTCTCGCTAGCAGCGAGTTTCATTGCGGTAGCGTCACCAGAGTAAACTTCGAGCAGAGCGATGTCAGGTGAGTAGTTGGCATCGGTAGTGGTGATGGTAATCTTCTGACCAGAGCTTGCAGTTACTACCCATGCATAGGTCTCACCTTTGTTGAAGTAGTGGTTAACCGAAGTGGTCTGCGGCGTGCCCACGGCAAGGTTACCAGCGCCATCAGATGTTGAGGCCGTGGTAATCTTCATTGTGAAGGTTGCATTCTCGTAACCGTCAGGAATGGTATAGGTGATATTACCAGCTGTACCGGTATTGTTGTAATTGTTCCTGAAATAGATGATCGAGTTGAGACCACCGCGCACGTTGGTGCCGCCCCAAGGCGATGGCAACGTAATGTCATAATATCCGGTGGAACTGCCAGTAAAGTCAGTACCGGCAACTGAGCTGAGGAGTTCAACCTGAGGCTCAGGCTCAACAACCTTGGCGCTTACCTCAAGGGTGTAGCTGGCCACATTCTCGGCAAGAGTCTCGTCGGTCCAGTCAGCGCGGAACTTGGTCAGGTTGATGTAGTCCTCGATAGCAGGCAGCATCACGGGAGCATACTTCACCAGATCGGCCTGGCCGTTCAGCGTAACGGTAACGGGCTGGGCATTGGGGCTAGTGATGGTCACGGTACCCGTGTGGGTGCCAAATGCCGTCGGGGTATAGGTCACATTAACATAGGCGTTGTTAGCGGCACCGGGAATGATCTCGGTCTTGTCAATGGTGAAGCCTTCGCCCTGAACGGCCAGCGTCACGTTACCCTCAAGGTTAGCGGCGCTCAGTTGGAATGCCAGGGTCACGGGGGTGCCAACAGTAGTCTGGAAGTTCAATGTGGTAGGATTAGCAGCAATCGTCGGAACTGTGGTGGCAATACCAGTGAGTGCAACGGTAACCTGCTGAGCGCCATTGCTCGACAATGCGACAGTACCCGTGTGGGTGCCACCGGTAGTGGGTTTATAGGTTACAGTTACAGTGGCGCCGTTAGTGGCAGCATTCTGGGTGATGGTTGTCTTATCAATGGAGAAGCCAGTGCCACTCACGGCAAGCATCACATTACCTGTCAAGTCGGTACCAGTCACGGTAAAGGTCTTGGTTACAGTCTCTCCTACCGTAGCATTGAACGACAACGATGTGGGGTTAGCAACCAGAGTCGGTGTGCCGACAGCGGTACCATTCAGGTTAACGGTTACGGTCTCAGCACCCGAGCTGGTCAAAGTAACAGTACCCGTGTGGGTACCAATAACTGTGGGATTATAGGTCACAGTGACCGTAGCGCCTTGGCTGGCAGCGGTCCTGGTGATATTGCTCTTGTCAATCGAGAAGCCCGTACCGCTGCAAGTCAGATAAACGGTACCAGTCAGATTGGTACCCGTAACAGTAAAGGTCTTGGTAACGGGAGTGCCAACAGTGGTGCTCAGGCTCAGCGATGTTGGATTAACCGTAATCTTGGGAGTCGTGGTTGCAGTACCCGAAACGGTGACGGTCTTGCTCTCGGCAGCGCTGCTCGAAACGGTAATGGTAGCGTTCTGGGTACCTGACGAAGTGGGCTTGTAAGTCACAGTAACGGTTGCACCAGCGGCGGCCTGGGCGGCAGTAATAGTCGTGGGAGAAACCGTAAAAGTACCGCTGTTTGACGAAACGGTCACATCACCACGCAGGTCAGTACCAGTAACGGTGAAGGTCTTGGTATAGGTCTCACCAGTCGATGCACTGGTAAACGTCAGCGAAGTGGGATTAACGGTCAGCACAGGAGTCGTACTCGAGCCACTGGGCGGCTGGATACCGATTACAGCCTGTTGGCCCTGGTTGAAATTGTAACCGCTATAACCGAACGAGTTCATTGAACACCATGCGTTACCGTCACCACTCCAACCGAAGTTCACGTGATATTTGTTGCTGCTACTGTCGTAACCGTCAACATTAAAGGCATGACCGCCTGCACTGCTAGACACAGCCATGAACACGATGGGACGTCCTGCAGTCATCTCGCCCTGGATCAGGCTGGCCCAGTTAGCCTCGGAGTATGAAGATTTTTGAACAACGCGGCAGGTGCTTGCATCGTATCCGAAAGTCGTGTACATGTCAACAATATTCTGGGTGTCGGACGTATAGATACCGCTTCCGCCAGCACTTTCGGTACCATACATCATCTTCTCACCCTGGCCGACATAGCGCATCAGCGTGGCAACCGCATTACCCTGAGCGGTTGTATAACTGCCACTGTAGCTGTCCTTCATGTTGGCCCAGTCAAACGTCGTTGCCTCAAGAGCTGGATAAGTAAAAGTATAACTATTATAGTAAGAAACCTCTAGGGTTCCAGTATAAGAAGGCATTGCAGCAACTTGGGTCGTCGGGTATTTCCAATAATACATGACCATCGAAGCAGAGGTAGCCGGGCAACCTGTATAGCACTGATAGGTAGTACCATTACGCGTGAACTTACACAGATTCCAGTACGGAGCCGTCTGATCCCAAAGCGCGGTCATCAGGTAAGATGATGCACGCAAAGAGGTCCGGTTCTGGGGCCTTATCACGGGATCAACTACCAGACCCGGATGCTCCTGCAAGAAAGTAATCTCTTCCTTGTACTGATAAAGCATGTCCTGCATACCAGGAGCCAGATTGTTGATGTCCTTCAAGGGACGGTCACCGACCATCAGGATTTCCTCGGCACGGTCATCACCGGCCACAACGAGGAAAGTCTCAGAGGTGTTGAAAATGTAATAAACGGGCTGATTCAGCTTTGCATTTCCGATCTCGGCTTTTAGCAAGACCGGATTCACAGCTGCGGGAGCCATCAGTTTACCGGCAAAAAGCTCGTTTGTCAAATAGCTTTTTGCTTTATTCATGGCTGTGGCCTGATCGACAGGTGCAGCCGACAGCGACATTGCCGCAATGGCGGCAATCAATAAAAACAAGAATTTTTTCATAAACGAAAATTAATGAATGGTAAATTAGTTTATAAAATGATGTTGAAAGTTTCTGTTCGTGGCAAATTATTCAATTGTTGGTTTTACACCGCAAAGATACACAAATCCAAAACAATAATCCAAATTATTCATGGTAATTATCATAAGAAAAAAGTATTAGGTTTAAAATCCTAAAACCGGCAAATTGCCTTTCGTTGAAAAAATCTGCCGTTTCATCCTTTATATCAGCCACATTATAAATTTTAGTTAATTACTGCTGAGCTATGGACGGATTTGCGTAATTTTGCAGCCATTACAATGGAATTAGAGAAAGACAACAATAATCAACTGTCAGTGAGCCGCAACAGCGAGGAGAAACGGTGCACACTGGTGGGCATGACATGCGATGTGACCTTGTCGGCGCTTAAAATCGCTACAGGCATCGTGGGCCGCTCCAGCGCCATTCTGGCCGACGGTATCCACTCGATTAGCGACACGGTGACCGATGCGCTGGTTTATGCGATGGTGCGCCTTTCCGGCAAGGGTCCAGACGAGCGTTACCGCTATGGCAGAGGCAAATACGAGACACTGGCGGCGTTCCTCATCAGCCTCATTCTGGTAGTGGTCGCCTTGGGGCTCATGCACGAGGGTGCGCAGGACGTGTGGGCAGCCGTTCAGGGCGCGACACTGGAACGTCCCCACAACATCGCACTCATCGTGGGCATCATCGCCGTCATCGTCAAGGAGGGGTTGTACCACTATACTCGCCTAAAAGGCCGGAAAACCGACAGCTCGGCCCTCAAAGCCTATGCCTGGCATCACCGTGCCGATGCGTTGTCCACTGCCGCGACGCTGCTGGGTGTGGCGGGAGCGATGTTCCTGGGTGAACGCTGGCGCGTGCTCGACCCGATAGCCGCCATTGCCGTGAGCGTGCTCATTCTCGTGCTCGCCTACCGCTTGGGGCGTCCCGCAGTGGAAGAGCTGTTGGAAGTCTCACTCCCTGACAATGAGAAGGATACCATCACCGCTATTGTCTCCCACGTGAGTGGTGTGAAGGCTTTCCACAACCTGCGCACACGCCGCAACGGTAACCTGCGCGTAGTGGACATGCACATCAAGGTGGATGGCGACTTGAGCGTCACTGCCTCACACGACATCACCCGAGAAATCGAGCGGCAACTGTCCGATGCTTTGGGCGAAGTACTGACCAACATCCACGTCGAACCCTACCACGGACACAACCAATGTGAGAAAAATGAATCCTCACTAAACTCTAAACTTTAAACTCTAAACTCAATTTGGAACAAATTGCATTAAATAACACCCTGCCCCGCGTGTTTGCCGGTCAAAACGGCATAAACAGCGAAGTGTGGCTGAAGGATATCTCATTTGAGCGCTCCAAGCGCTACCTCATCAGCGCCGAGAGCGGGACGGGTAAATCGTCAATGTGCAGCTACATCTTCGGATACCGCCAGGACTATAGCGGCACTATCGCATTTGACGGCCAAGACATCCGCACCTTAACGGTCGCGCAGTGGTGCGAGGTGCGACAGCATCACATCGCTTATCTGCCACAGGACATGCGTCTGTTTGGAGAACTCACGGCGATGGAGAACGTTGAGCTCAAAAACCGCCTGACAAACTTCAAGTCACGCCAAGAAATCAGTAAACTGTTTGAGCTCTTGGGCATTGCCGACAAAATGGGCAGTTTGGCCAGCAAACTCTCCATCGGTCAGCAGCAGCGCGTGGCCATCATCCGCACACTGTGCCAGCCGTGTGATTTCATCCTGCTCGACGAGCCCGTGAGCCACCTCGACGACGAGAACAACCGTACCGTCGCCCGTCTCGTCATCGACGAGGCCCAGCGACAAGGGGCCGGCGTAATCGCCACATCGGTGGGCAACCATCTCAAAATGGAAGACGCCACTATCATCCAGCTTTAACTATAACCAAAGACTTAGAACCAAGATTCCACAATGAACGATATCATCTGGAAACTGCTGCGGCAACATATCAGCAAAGGACAACTCATCGGCTTTGCCATCGCCAACCTTATCGGGTTGACCATCGTCCTGCTCGCGGTGCAGTTCTATCGCGACGTGCGCCCCGTCTTTAACGACGAGGAGAGCTTCATCAGCAAGGACTACCTCATTATCACCCGTGCTGTGACAGGCGCAGGGGCCATGATGGGCAGCAATGGCGAGTTCAGCGATGCTGACATTCAGGATCTTATCAATCAGCCTTGGTGTCGGCAAGTGGGCAAATTCATCAACAGTGACTTTGCCATCGACGCCAAATTGGGCGTTGGCAGCGGCCAGGCTATGCACACCCAATTCTTCTTTGAGGCGATTCCTGATGAGTTCATCGACATCGACCCCGGCACTTGGGACTTCACTACCGGCAAATCAGAGGTTCCCGTCATCATCTCCCGTGACTACCTGTCACTGTACAACTTCGGATTTGCAGCCACCAAGGGTATGCCAAAAATCAGCGAGGGACAGGCCGAAATGCTGCCCCTGGAGTTCACCTTGAGCGGTAACGGCAAGCGCCAGACCATGCCAGGCCACATCGTGGGCTTTTCCAACCGCCTGAACACCGTCATCGTGCCACAGGAGTTCATGGAATGGGCCAACCAGTACTTTGGCACGGGAGCCGTGCAGCACCCGCAACGCCTGATTCTAGAAGTGAGCAGTCCTGGTGACGTCAAAATCGAGCAGTACATGGACGAGCACCACTACGAGGTGGCGGGAGACAAAATGTCGTCGAGCAAAGCCAACTACTTCCTCACCGTCATCAGCGGCATCGTCATCGCCGTGGGCATCATCATCAGTCTGTTGTCGTTCTTTGTGCTCATGTTGAGCATCTACCTGTTGTTGCAGAAGAACACCCAAAAGATCCAGGACCTCTTGCTGCTGGGCTACTCGCCGGCACAGGTGTCCAAGCACTACATCATGCTCGTCGTGGGCCTTAACGCCGTGGTCCTCGTACTGGCCATCGTACTGATGCTCATCGGGCGGTTAGCCTACATGGACATGATTCGCGCCTTCGGCATCAGCGGCGCCAGCGTTTGGGTCGCCATCCTCGTCGGCCTGCTCATCATGGGCGCCATCACCGCCGGTAATATTCGTGCCATCCGCCAGAAAATCGACTCACTCTGGCTCCACGAGAAATAGCCTTCACACATCAAAGCATACGGCTGAACAACTTGAGGAATCTGAATTCCCAAAGTGTTCAGCCGTTTTTTTATGGAGATACCTTATTAAAAAATAAAAAAACTTGTGCAGTCGAGAGGAAAGCAGTAATTTTGGGGTAAAAATAACCATTAAACATAAAACAACAACTTAAACTACTGATTTTCAAATGAGTATGGAGAAAAAAATCGTGGAATGCGTGCCTAACTTCAGTGAGGGACGCAATTTGGCCATTATCAAACAAATCACCGATGAGATTGAGAAAGTAAAGGGCGTGAAGCTGCTCGATGTGGATCCTGGAGAGGCCACCAACCGCACGGTTGTGACCTTTGTGGGTGAACCCGATGCAGTGCTGGAGGCTGCTTTCCAGGCCGTTGGCAAGGCCGGACAACTCATCGATATGCGTGGTCACCATGGTGCCCACCCCCGCATGGGTGCCACCGATGTGTGCCCGCTTATCCCTGTAGCCGGCATCACCCTGGAAGAGTGTGCCGAATTGGCCCACAAACTGGCCGAGCGCATTGCCCGCGAACACAATATCCCCTGCTACTGCTATGAGGCCGCTGCGATGAAGCCTGGCCGCCAAAACCTGGCCGTGTGCCGTGCCGGCGAATATGAGGCGCTGCCCGAGAAGATGGGTAACCCCGAGAAGGGTCCCGACTTCGGCGACCGACCCTTTGACGAGGGCGTTGCCCGCACGGGCTGCACCGCCGTGGGCGCACGCGACTTCCTCATCGCTGTGAATTACAACCTCAATACGACTTCGACCCGCCGTGCCAACGCCATCGCATTTGACGTGCGAGAGAAGGGCCGCCCCGTGCGTGAGGGCAACCCCATCACCGGCAAAATTGTCAAGGACGAGAACGGCAATAACGTAATGAAGCCCGGCACGCTCAAGGGCACTAAGGCCATTGGCTGGTACATTGACGAATACAAGATTGCACAGGTTTCGATGAATATCACCAACATCAACGTGACTCCGCTGCACGTGGCCTTTGACGAGGTGTGCCGTTGCGCACAGAACCGCGGCATTCGCGTCACTGGTACCGAAATAGTGGGCCTGATGCCCAAGCGCTGTCTTATTGAGGCCGGTAAGTACTTCCTTGAGAAGCAGCAACGTTCGACGGGTATTCCTGAGGAGGACATCATCAATATCGCCATCCACTCGATGGGTCTGGACGACCTCAAACCGTTTGACCCGCAGGAGAAGGTTATCGAGTTCATGCTCGAGGCCGATAACAAGACGGCTAACCGTCTGGTGGATTTGACCGTGACGGGTTTTGCCGACGAGACCTCGCGCGAGTCGCCCGCTCCCGGCGGCGGCTCTATCAGCGCTTACATGGGCGCACTGGCGGCTTCGCTGGGCACAATGGTGGCCAACCTGTCGAGCCACAAACCCGGCTGGGACGACCGTTGGAACGAGTTCAGCGTGTGGGCCGACAAGGGCCAAGCCCTCAAGGTTGAGTTGCTGCACCTCGTTGATGAGGACACCGACGCCTTCAACCGCATCATGGCCGCCTTCGGCATGCCCAAGAAAACCGAAGAGGACAAAGCGGCCCGCACCGCAGCCATCCAGGACGCCACGCTTTACGCAACCCAGGTGCCCCTGCGCACGATGAAGGCGTCGTTCAAGACTTTTGAGCTCTGCCGTGCAATGGTCGAGACCGGCAATCCCAACAGCGTGACCGACGCTGGCGTTGGCGCGCTTGCTGCCCGTGCCGCAGTCATCGGCGCCGGCATGAATGTGAAGATCAACGCATCGAGCCTGACCGACCGTGCTGTTGCAGAGAAACTCATTGCCGAAGCCAACGAACTCGTTGCCCAGGCCAACGCCGAGGAGGCCGAAATCACCGCAATGGTTGAAGAGAAAATCAAATAAAGACCATCAACTAAAAACCAAAATAACATGACCAGAGAAGAATTCATTGCCGACATTCGCGGTGGTATTCCCGAGGAATTGCCCGAATTGCAGGCCTACGACACCGAGATCAACCATGCGCCCAAGCGCAAAGATATCCTCACTCCCGAGCAGAAGAAACTCGCCTTGAGGAACGCCCTGCGTTACTTCCCCAAGCGCCTCCATGCCGCTTTGGCCCCCGAGTTTGCCGAGGAGCTGAAGAAATACGGCCGCATCTACATGTACCGTTACCGTCCCAAATATGAGATGTATGCCCGCCCCATCGACGAGTATCCCGCACGCTCACGCCAGGCTGCTGCCATCATGCTGATGATTCAGAACAACCTGGATCCGCGCGTGGCTCAGCATCCGCACGAGCTCATCATCTACGGCGGCAACGGCGCCATTTTCCAGAACTGGGCACAGTATCGCCTGGTAATGAAATACTTGAGCGAGATGACCGACGAGCAGACGCTCGTCATGTACTCGGGACACCCCCTGGGCCTGTTCCCATCGCACAAGAACGCCCCGCGCGTGGTGGTCACCAACGGTATGGTCATCCCCAACTACAGCAAGCCCGACGACTGGGAGCGTGACAACGCCCTGGGTGTGAGCCAGTATGGTCAGATGACGGCTGGCTCCTACATGTACATCGGTCCCCAGGGCATCGTGCACGGCACTACCATTACGGTGCTCAATGCTGCCCGCAAGCAGCTCGTGAAGCGCGACCAGAAGGGTGGTGACATCCACGGCATGCTCTTTGTGACCGCTGGTCTGGGCGGTATGTCGGGTGCACAGCCCAAGGCCGGTAACATCGCCGGTGTGGTGAGCGTTACTGCCGAAATCAATCCCCTCGCAGCACAAAAGCGCTACGACCAGGGTTGGGTGGATGAACTGCACGACAACCTTGACGAACTGATTCCCGCAATCCGCAAGGCTGTGGCCGACAAGAGGACCGTCTCGATGGCTTACGTCGGCAACGTCGTTGACCTGTGGGAACGTCTGGCCGCCGAGGACATGCACGTTGATCTGGGTAGCGACCAGACCTCGTTGCACAACCCCTGGGCAGGCGGCTACTACCCCGTTGGCCTGACCCTCGAGGAGAGCAAGCAGATGATGGCCGAGCAACCCGAGCAATTCAAGGAGCGTGTGCGTGAGTCGCTGCGCCGCCAGTGCGCCGCCATCAACAAGTTGGCCGACAAGGGAATGTACTTCTTTGACTACGGCAACGCCTTCCTGCTCGAATCGAGCCGCGCAGGCGCTGACATCATGACACCGGAGGGCAAGTTCCGCTATCCGTCCTATGTGCAGGACATCATGGGCCCGATGTTCTTTGACTACGGCTTTGGTCCCTTCCGCTGGGTATGCACCTCAGGTGACCCCAAGGATCTGGAGACCACCGACCGCCTGGCCGCTCAGGTGCTCGAGGAAATCCGCAAGGACGCTCCCGAGGACATCCAGGGCCAGATGGATGACAATATCCACTGGATCAAGGAAGCAGGCCCCAACAAACTCGTTGTGGGTTCGCAGGCACGCATCCTGTATGCTGACGCCGAGGGACGTACCAAGATAGCCCTGGCGTTCAATGATGCCATCCGCAGCGGTGAGCTGAGCGCTCCCGTCGTGCTCGGTCGTGACCACCACGACGTTTCGGGTACCGACTCTCCCTTCCGCGAGACCAGCAACATCTATGACGGTTCACAATTCTGTGCCGACATGGCCGTGCAGAACGTCATCGGCGACTCCTTCCGCGGTGCCACGTGGGTAAGCATCCACAACGGCGGCGGTGTAGGCTGGGGCGAGGTCATCAATGGTGGTTTCGGTATGGCCATCGACGGTAGCGAGGATTCGGCACGCCACATCCGCGAGATGCTCTTCTGGGATGTCAACAACGGTATCGCACGCCGCAGCTGGGCACGCAATACTGGTTCCATGGACGCCATCCGCCGTGAAATGGAACGCACGCCCGAGTTAACCGTCACGATGCCTAATCTGGTTGACGATGACGTTATCGACAATGCAGTGACCATCTTCTAATGTTGAACAATCATTCAATCACCAAGTAATATGACACATCAAATCAGTGCCGAGCATCTCACAATTCAAAAGATTGCCGAGATCATCGAAGGCCATCATACGCTCAAACTCAGTGCCGATGCCATCAAACGCATCACCCACTGCCGTGAATACCTTGACAAGAAGATTGCCGAGAGCGACAAACCCATCTATGGCGTAACCACGGGTTTTGGCTCACTGTGCAAGATTTCCATCAGCAACGACCAGTTGTCACAGTTGCAGATCAACCTGATGATGTCCCATGCCTGCGGCGTGGGCGAACGCGTGCCCAACGACATTGTCAAAATCATGATTCTGTTGAAGGTGCAGTCCCTCTCCTATGGATATTCGGGCGTGAAACTCGACACCGTCGAGAGGCTGATCGACCTTTTCAACAACGACGTTTATCCCGTGGTTTACAAGCAGGGTTCGGTGGGAGCCTCGGGCGACCTCGTGCCGCTGGCTCACCTGTGCCTGCCTATTGTGGGCCTGGGAGAAGTGGAATACAAGGGCGAAATCATGAATGGCGCCGAACTGAGCAAGAAGATGGGTTGGGAACCCATCAAGCTCGGCTCCAAGGAAGGTCTTGCGCTGCTCAACGGCACCCAGAACATGAGCGCTCACGCCGTGTGGGCCCTCATCAAGGCCGAACAACTGAGCAAATGGGCCGATGTCATCGCTGCCATCTCACTGGAGGCCTATGACGGCCGCATCGAGCCGTTCACCCATGCCGTTCATGCCGTACGTCCCCACCAGGGCCAGATTGAGACCGCTGCCCGTATGCGCGAGTTGCTTGACGGCAGCGAGCTGATTAAGCAGCCCAAGGTCAACGTGCAGGATCCTTATTCGTTCCGCTGCATCCCTCAGGTACACGGTTCGGTAAAGGACACCATCCGCTATGTGGGCTCGGTCATTGACACCGAAATCAACTCGGCGACCGACAATCCCACCGTTTGCCCCGATGAAGACCTGATTATCTCGGCAGGAAACTTCCATGGCGAACCCATCGCCATGCCCATGGACTTCTTGTGCATCGCCATGGCAGAGCTGAGCAATATCTCGGAGCGCCGCACCTACAAGCTGGTTTCGGGCACCCGTGACCTGCCCAGCTTCCTTGTGGCCCACCCGGGCGTGAACAGCGGTTTCATGATTCCGCAGTACACTGCAGCTGCCATTGCCAGCCAGAGCAAAACGCTGTGTATGCCGTCATCGGCCGACACCATACCCACCTCGCAAGGTCAGGAGGACCACGTGAGCATGGGTGCCAATGCCGGAGTGAAGCTGTGCAAGGTGGTCGAGAACACCGAGCGTGTTCTGGCCATCGAGCTCTTTAACGCGGCCCAGGCGCTAGAGTTCCGCCGTCCTTTAAAGTCGTCGGCGGTTCTCGAGCATGTTTTGGCCGATTACCGCAAGTGTGTCCCCTTCATCAACGAGGACCAACCCATGTATCCGCACATCGCAAAATCTGTAGAGTTCTTGCAGAATGAAAAGATTGATTAAAAACATCGCTTGTCTGGCAGGCGTGGATTATGATAAAAAACCATGCCTGCGAGGCAGCGAAATGGCTACGCTCAACTGCATCAACGACGCCTGGCTGCTCGTTGACGGCGACCGCTTTGACTCCTGGGGCGAAATGGCAACCATGTCAACGCTCGAAAGCGACTGGGAAGTCATTGATTCTCAAGGTGGTACAGTACTTCCCTCGTGGTGCGACAGCCACACCCATATCGTATATGCCGGCAGCCGTGAAGGTGAGTTCGTGGACAAAATCCGCGGATTGTCCTATGCTGAGATTGCACGCCGTGGAGGCGGCATCTTAAACTCGGCTGACCGTCTGCACCTCTTGAGCGAGGACGAGCTCTACACACAGGCCATGCACCGTGTGAAGGAAATCATCGCCAAGGGAACTGGTGCTGTGGAGATCAAGAGCGGCTACGGCCTGAACACCGAGGACGAGTTGAAAATGCTACGCGTCATCCGCCGCATCAGCGAGACCTCACCCATCAAGGTCGTTTCCACCTTCTTGGGGGCTCATGCCGTTGGCAGGGAATATGCAGGCCGCCAAGGCGAATATGTCGATATGCTCATCCGCGAGATGATTCCCGAGGTGGGAAAACAGGGCCTGGCTGACTTCATCGACGTCTTCTGCGACGAGGGTTTCTTTACACCAGATGAGACTTCTCGCATCCTTGAAGCGGGCGCCAAGTGGGGCATGAGACCCAAAATCCATGTCCAGGAATTGGCACCGTCAGGCGGTGTCGAAGTGGGCGTGAAACATAATGCCGTATCGGTTGACCATCTCGAGAGCATGATTGATGAGGATA
The DNA here is from genome assembly GCA_017557425.1 of Muribaculaceae bacterium. Classification (GTDB taxonomy): domain Bacteria; phylum Bacteroidota; class Bacteroidia; order Bacteroidales; family Muribaculaceae; genus Sodaliphilus. The sequence goes on from JAFYYU010000002.1 coordinate 57,386, forward strand.
TCGAGATGCTTAAGGGCACAAATACCATCCCCACGGGCTTGCCTGGCACCTCGTTCTTCCTGAACATGCCGTTCGCACCCGCCCGCAAGATGATCGAGGCTGGTCTGCCCGTTGCCACGGCCAGTGACTACAATCCCGGCTCTACACCCAGCGGTGACATGAAGTTTGTCGTGTCATTGGCTTGCATCAAGATGCGGCTATTGCCTGCCGAGGCCATCAATGCGGCAACCATCAACACCGCTGCCGCCATGGACTTGAGCAAGGACTACGGCAGCATCGCCAAAGGCAAAGTCGCCAACTTCTTCATCACCGATCCCATCCCATCCATAGACTTCATCCCCTACTCCTACACCACGCCCATCATCGCAAGGACCTTCCTCCAAGGCCAGGAAGTGAAGTAGAAGTAAAGTAGAACACAAGCCCAGTCCTGTATGCCGTGGCACCGCCACGGCCTGGGAATAAAAAAACGAGGGAGCCGCTCGTCAGACGAGTGACTCCCTCTTAGGGGGCGGTTACCTACTCTCCCACTTTCGCAGTACCATCGGCGTGGTGAGGCTTAACTTCTCTGTTCGGAATGGGAAGA
>JAFYYU010000010.1 GCA_017557425.1 Muribaculaceae bacterium
AGTCGTAGCCCTGCAGCAGCTGGTAGGAGAACTCGGTGAACGACATGCCATGGTCGGCATTGGCGGCCAAACGCTTCTTGACGCTGTCCTTGGCCATCATATAGTTCACGGTGATGTGCTTGCCGATGTCGCGGATAAAGCTCAGGAAAGTGAAGTCCTTCATCCAGTCATAGTTGTTCACCACGATGGCGTGGTTGGGAGCATCGCTGTCAAAGTCCAGGAACTTGGCCAGTTGCTGGCGGATGCACTCCTGGTTGTGGCGCAGCGTTTCCTCGTCGATGAGCTTGCGCTCCTGCGACTTCATTGACGGGTCGCCAATCATACCTGTTGCACCGCCAATCAGCGCGATGGGACGGTGGCCCGCACGCTGCAGGTGCTTGAGCATCATGATGCCCACCAGGTGGCCGATGTGCAGCGAGTCGGCGGTCGGGTCGATGCCCACATAACCGCTCGTCATTTCCTTGTTGAGTTGCTCCTCGGTGCCAGGCATGATGTCATTGATCATGCCGCGCCATTTCAGTTCTTCTACAAAATTCATCGTTTCAGTATATATTATAATGTTGGTTATTATTCCTTATTTGAACGGCAAAGGTAATAAAAAGATTTCAGTTGGTAGTCGTCATCGGTCAGTTTTCAGGATACGGGCCAGGCGGCGGGCAGTGCGGACGGTGGCAGGACCCGTCTCGATGTCGGTGGAGTCGAACTGGAATTGGGCCTGGCTGTAATAGGGAGTGCGAGCCTCAAGTTCCTGCTCTACCAAGGGTAGAAAAGCCTCGTCAGGCAGGCCAATGAACTTGGGACGTTTGACCCGCTGCTCAGGCAGCAGCAGGCGGGCGGTGATGCGCTCGGGGCTCGTCGTGAGCCAGACGGTGATGCCGGCCTCGTTCATCAAGGCCATATTGTCGCCGTGACAGGGGGTTCCGCCACCGCAACCGATAATGACATCCTGCATCGTTGCCACTTCACTGACAGCCTGGGTTTCCAACTCACGGAAACGGTCTTCGCCCATTTTATCGAAGATTTCGACAATTGTAGCACCCTGTTTGCTCTCGATATACTCATCCAGGTCGATGAAACGCAACTGCATCTGCCGGGCAAGCTCCACGCCCAGCGTGGTCTTGCCGCAGCCCATGTAACCGATGAGGAAAACGGGTTTCATCACAGCCAGCCTGCCTCACGGTACCATGCGATGGCCTCACGGATACCTTCGCGCAGGGAATATTTGGGATTGAAGTTGAAGTCACGCTGCGCCTCGCTGGTGTCGCATTGCCAGTTGCGCTGCTTGAGAATCTTGAATTTGTCGCGGTTCAATGTACTGGCCTTGAGGGTCACTTTTCCCACCCATTCGGCAACGTGGCACACGATCTTGACCAGCCACAACGGGCAAGTCACAGGAATGACGAATTTCTTGCCCAACTCCTCGCACACGATTTTGCGGAATTCCTGTTGGGTGTAAGCCTTGTCCTCGCTTATGAAGTAAGCCTTGTGCAAGGGTCCGCGTTCCAGCGCGTCCATCACGCCAGTCACCAAGTCCTTGACATAGATAAAGGTGAGCATCTGCTTCTTGAAGCCCACGCTGAAGTCAAATCCCCGCTTGATGCTCTTGATCATCAGGTAGTAGTCCCGCTCGTGCGGTCCATAAACGCCTGTGCAGCGGAAGATCGTATAGGGAAAGCCGTCAACCGATTGCAGATAGGTCTCGGCCTTCAGCTTGGACACGCCGTAATAGGTATTGGGCAAGGGAACATCAGTCGATGAAATCGGCTTGTAGGTATTCTCATCGCCAGGGCCCATGACGCTCAGGCTGCTCATCATCAGGAATACGTCAGGCGTCATGTTGGTCACCTGCAAAGCATCGACAAGTGTGCGCAAGTAGCCATAATTGACCCGTTCAAAATCAAGATAGTTGGTACTCTTGGTCACGCCCAAGTTGTGGACGATATAGTCCCAACGGCCCCATTCGCCCATGTGGTCACGCAGGGTCTCCTCAAGTTTATCCTGGTCGTCATAGTCCAGCTCGATGAAGTGGATGCGCTCGTCCTGCAGGAACTCACGGCTCGTGGTCGAGCGTACGGCAGCCCACGTGTCATAGCCCCGTTTAAGGGCCTCCTCAACAAGAAAGCCGCCAATGAAACCGCCTGCTCCGGTAATAAGAACGCTTTTCATCCTTCTTTATCTTGTGCCTCCTGTTCGGCCTTGCGAATCTGGGCCAATTTGGTTCCCTTGGTCTGATGCTTTACATTATGCTCTACCGCTTCGATGACATGTTGGACAACGTACTCGGGCGGGATGTTCTTCAGGCAACGGTAGTCACCATACTTGCAAACCTTGTCACCCGTGATGGAACAGGGCCGGCAGTCCATGTCGAGTTGGATGTCGTCTTCGACAATCTGGTTATAACCCAGATAGCCGCAAGCAGGACTAGTGGGCCCCCACATGGTCATGGCCTGCAGGTCAACCAACGAGGCCAAGTGCATATTGGCCGACTCCATCGTGAGCATCAGGTCGCACTGCCCCAGCAGGGCATACTCGTCAATGAACTTGTGCTTGACCTCTGCCATCGAGATGACACGCTTGTATTTTCGGGCTATCGTTCTCAAGGCAATTTTTTCCTGCTTGCCGCCGCCCATGAGGAATATCCAGTAATTCTCGTTCTTACTCAGCTCGGCAATCACCTTCTCCATCTGTTCCAGCGGATAGGCCTTATGCGCATGCGACGAGAACGGCGAGATAGCAATCCAGCGCTGGCCCTCTTCCTTGTTAGGTACAATGGGACTGGTGGGCCACTCACGACCGTCATACAGATGGGTAAACGTGTCAGGCGCCTCAAATCCCAGTTCCCTGAAGGCGTTGCGGTAGCGCTCATGAATGGGAGTCACAGGTTCATTGGATTTGTGGGTGACCAAAGCCTTGCGCTTGGGTTTTTCCCGGTCAAGACGCGCAATCTTTGCCCCCTTGAACTTCATATAGGTATCTATGATCTTCGTGCCTTTCAAGTTGTGCAGATCGGCCACAGCATCAATATCATATAGCTTATATAACTGCGCTGCCAACTTGAGCAAACCGAACAATCCGCTATGGTTCTCTTTGACGTCAAAATCCACCACTTTGAGGTTGGCGGGCCGGTCATGGAACATCGAAGCGGGCCACTTTTTGGTAAGCATAATAAACCGTGTGTCAGGGTTGGCTCGGCACACGGGATACAGCACGGGTATGGTCATTGCCACGTTGCCGAGCACCGACAAACGCATGACAAGTACATTTCGCAAGGGTTTATTATTCTCTGCCATAGAGCACAAGATTAGTTATAATCATTGTGCAAAAGTAAATAAAAATAGCGAAATAGGCAACAATTCGAACACTATTTCCCCTCAATGGTTGCAATCACTCGCTCAACGACCTCATCAGGAGTGATGCCCGAGAGGCAGCGGTAGTCACCAAAACGGCACTGGCGCTCACCATAGATGGAACACGGACGGCACGGCATATCCAGCTGGATGTCATCACTTCCATCCTGCCCATAACCCTGGAAACCGCAGGCTGGCGCTGTAGCGCCCCAGATGGTGACAGTTTTGAGGCCCATCACCGATGCCAGGTGCATGTTTGCCGAGTCCATCGTGAGCATGAGGTCACACTTTCCCAGCAGGGCATATTCGTCGATGAAGCCGTGCTTGATCTCGGCCATCGAGATAATGCGCTTGTTCTTGCCCGCCATCTTGCGCAGGGCGATTTTTTCAGTCTTGCCGCCGCCCATGAGGAAAACCCTGTAATTATCACGTTCGACCAGCTGGGCCACAACCTGTGTCATGAGTTCCAACGGATAAACCTTACCCTCGTGGGCCGAAAACGGCGACACGGCAATCCAGCGATGTCCCGGTTCCTTGGCAGGTACTATGGGGCTATCGGGTAAAGGCTTGCCGTCGTACAGGCGGGAGAACTCATCGGGGGCCTCCAGGCCGAGTTGCAGGAACACATTGCGGTACCGCTCGATGGTAGGCGTGACGGGCTCCTGGCTCTTGTGGGTAATGAGGGCTTTGCGGCGGGCTCGCTGCTTATCGAGGCGGACGACGGGGATGCCATGCAGTTTCATGCTCAAGCCGATAACCCAGGAGCGCAACACGTTGTGCAGGTCGGCAACGGCATCGATCTCATATTTCTTGCGCAACTGCGAGGCCAGTTTCATCAAGCCCAATGCGCCCTTATACTCGGACTTGACGTCAATGCCCACCACCATGAGGTTGTCAGGGCGGTCATGGAACATCGAGGCGGGCCATTTCTTGGTCAGCATGATGAAACTCGTGTCGGGGTTGGCGCGGCACACGGGATACAGCACAGGTATCGTCATCGCCACGTCGCCCAGCGCCGACAGACGCATGACGAGCACATTGCGGGGGCTATCGTCACTTTTTGCCATATAACACGGGATTGGTATCAGGGTCGTTATACATCTTCATCTGCCAATAGACCTTCATGAACTTGCGGCCGGCGGCGATGTCATCGAGCAACTGGTCGATAGCAGCAGTCAAATCGACACGCTGCTCCAGCAATACATCCAGCTTGGCCTGGCATTTGGCAATGTGGGCGGCATCAGCGTCGGTACGCTCGGTCTGCTCTCTCATGTGCCAGATCTTGAGGGCGAGAATCGACAGACGGTCGATGGCCCAGGCGGGACTCTCGGTGTTGATGGTGGCATCGTCCTTGACCGCCACTGTGGCATATTGCTGGCGAAAGTAGGCGTCAATCTCCTCGACGAGGTCGGTACGGTCCTGGTTGCTGCGGTCGATGCGGCGTTTCAAGGCCAAGGCCTCAACGGGGTCGATGGCCTCGTCACGAATGATGTCCTCGAGGTGCCACTGCACGGCGTCAATCCAGTTTTTGCGGGCAAGACTGTTCTCGATGCTACCATCGGCATAAGGGTTGGCAAACACGGCATCAACGTCATCGGTGACGTGGTAAAGCTTCACCACCTCGTCAAATATCTCATTACACTTGTTGGCAAAAGTCATATTAATAGTTGTTAGTCTTTAGTTGACCCGTTGGAGGAATTATATGTCTTTGTTTTCGCTTGGTTCGTTGTCGCTGACCTAGATGCGCATATAACTGGAAATGCACCTGATATAATGAGTCTCGATACTCTGGTAGAATCCTATGTCAGCCGCGTCCTCGTAATAGTATTCTTTGAGCCATCCGTTCAAGAAAAACCGGTAAAACTCTTTGACAATGAAATCGGCACCATTGGGCTTCTCGGTTTTCACCGAATCAACAATCTGGTCGAGATCCACATCGAGGCTGTCATTGTCCATGTTGCCCATTATCATTGATAGCACGCCGTAGCCAAGTTTCATAATGTCCTCGACAGGAATGGTCATCGTTGATTGCTTTAAGATGTCATAATCGCCGTTGTGGTCGTAGTCCTCGTCCTCGATGGGAGTGTACCCTATATGGAGGGTGGAGTGCTGGGGATAACCTTGTTCCTCGGTATCTTCTTCGTCGTCGCAGATTTCAAACGAGGAGCCGTGCAGACCGAAGAGAGTCTCCAATTCCTCGTATGAGTCGCGAATGTCCTCTTCGTCTGAGAAACCGAGCTTCAGAAAGTTTTCCAGCGATTTTCGAGGCATGATGCTGTCCAGGCCAGGAATAGTGCTGTACAGTGTGTCGCATGTGACCTTTACACCCTTCTTGAGCTGGTCGCGTATCTCGCGCCAGTTGGTGATGCTTTTGATCGATCCATACTCATCGGTTGTGAACTCGCACACGACCGACTGCATCATCTGCCTCATGGCATTCTTCATCAGGCTGGTGCCCGTGTCGGCATCAAGGATGGTGAAACTCAGCGGAATGAACTTCATCTTGTAACCGTTGCTGGTGGAGTCGGTCACCACTATCATGAACTCTTCCACATAGGAGTCACTAACTGTAGTATCGTTCTCTTGTATCTTGTATTTGTTGTGCGTCAGCTCGTAGGTCAACGTGTCGTTCTTGTAGAAGTAGCCCACCACATCAATCACGTTCTCGGGTTCCGCTTGGTTTAAGTTCTGTGACCATGAAGTCATGGCCACACAGGACAGGCACAAAATCGATAAAAGTAATGTCTTTTTCATATCTGTAATTGATTAATCGTTCTTATTAGTATTGTTCTGATTTGCAAATATACATAATTAAACAACCCGTTGGCGGAATTATTTGCCTTTGTTTTTGGTTGATATTGTCGAGGACGATGTCTCATTTGCGGGAAGTGCACTCGATATAGCGGGTCTCGATGCTCTCGCAGGATCCCAGTCCGATCGCTTCCTCGAAATAGTATTTTTTAGGCCATCCGTTCTTGAAAAACATAAACCCGTAGAAATCGGAGACTAAGACTTCGGCATCATTGGGATTCGCTTCAAAGCTACCATTGACCATTTCACTCACTGTTATTGCCAACGAACCGAAGCCAATATTCATCACGTCATCGAAAGGAATAGACGTTGTTAATTGCCTTGCGATGGAATAATCGCCATAGTCGAAGTCGTTCCCCTCGTCTTCGATGGTGGCGTAGCATACCTTGCTGGATATAATCTGAGGATAACCTTGTTCCTCGGTTTCTACTTCCTTGCGGCCGATTTCATATGTAGAGCCGTACAGACAGAAGAGATCCTCCAATTCCATATATGAGTTGCGGATGCCCTTCTCGGTTGTGAAATGGAGCGCCAGGATGACTCCCAGCTGCTGTCGAAGCATGGTGGTGTCCAGGTCTGGCAGGGTCGCGTACAGGTTATCGCATGTAGCCTTTACACCCTTCTCGAGTTGGTCGCTTATCTCGCGCCAGTTGGTGACGCTTTTGAGCAATCCTTTCTCATCGGTTGTGAACTCGCACACGACCGACTGCATCAACTGGCGCAAGGCAATGGCATTTATTGACATCTGGCTGGTGGCCGTGCCAGTATCAGGGATGGAGGTATCACGGAGGGTGAAACTCTGCGGAATGTACTTCATCTTGTATCCCTCGCTAGTGGAGTCGGTCACCACTATCATGAACTCCTCCCTGTAGTTTTCGCTGACTATCGTGTCGTTCCCTTGAATTTTGTTTTTGTAGTGCATCTGCCTGTAGGTCATCGTGTCGTTTTTGCAAAAGTAGCCCACCACATTTATCACGTCCTCGGGATCCTCTTGGTTTAAGTTCTGTGACCATGCAGTCATGGCCACACTAGACAGGCACAAAATCGATAAAAGTAATGTCTTTTTCATTTCTATAGTTGATTAATCGTTCTGATTAGTATTGTTCTGATTTGCAAATAAACATATTAAACAACCTGTTGGCGGAATTATTTGCCTTCGTTTTCGCTTGATTCATCGTCGAGGACGATGTCCCAATTGTGGGAAGTACACTCGAGAGAGCGGTCCTCGAAGCTCCGGACTAATCCCATTTTAATCGCTTCCTCGTAATAGTATTCTTTGAGCCATCCGTTCTTGAAAAACGAAGAATAGTAAAAATCTTTGACAATGACTTCGGCACCATTGGAATTCGCGGTTTTCTGCGAATCAACAATCTGGTCTGGCGCCAAAACCTTTAAAATGGCATAATCGCCGTTGTCGAATACCCCAGCGGATATGAGCTGAGAATAACCGTAGTCCTCGGTTTCTACTTCCTTATCGCCGATGTCAAATGTGGAGCCGTACAGACCGAAGAGATCCTTCAAATCCATATATGAGTTGCGGACGCCCTCCTCGGTGGAGAAATGGAGCAACAGGATGGCTTCCAGCTGCTGTCGAAGCATGGTGGTGTCCAGGTCTGGAATGGTTGCGTACAGGTTATCGCATGTGGCCTTTACACCCTTCTTGAGTTGGTCGCTTATCTCGCGCCAGTTGATGATGCTTTTGAGTAATCCCTTCTCATCGGTTGTGAAATCGCACACGACCGACTGCATCAACTGGCGCATGGCAATGGCATTTATTGTCATCTGGCTGGTGGGCGTGCCAGTATCAAGGGCGGTGGTATCGAAGGTAAAACTCTGCGGAATGTACTTCATCTTGTATCCCTCGCCAGTAGAGTCGGTCACCACTATCATGAACTCCTCCACATAGGATTCACTGACTGTCTCACTGAGTGTCGTGTCGTTTTCTTGAACTATACACTTGCTGTGCCTCTGGCGGTAGGTCATGGTGTCGTTCTTGCAAAAGTAGCCCAACACTTCAATCTTGTTCTCGGGTTCCTCCTGGCCTAACATCAGGTTCTGCGACCATGCAGTCATGGCCACACTGGCCAGACACAAAATCAATAAAAGTAATGTCTTCTTCATTTCTGTAATCGATTAATCGGTCTTAGTGTTGTTCTGATTTGCAACTAGTTGCTACTTTTTCGCCCTTGAGCGTGGCGCTTGAAGCACTCAGCACGCGGCACATCACCTTGTCGCCGGGCTTCTCGCCGCTGGCGGGGAAGACGATGACCTTGTTCTGCGGTGTGCGACCGAACATGTCGTCACGGCTTCGCTTGCTGAAACCCTCGACCAGCACCTCAAAAGTCTTGCCCACATCCTTGCGGTTGCTGCACAGCGACAGTTCATTCTGCAGCGCAATCATGCGGTTCAGGCGGTCGATTTTCACGTCCTCGGGGACGTTGTCGGGCAGGTTCTTGGCGGCAAAAGTGCCGGGACGCTCGCTATACTTGAACATGAACGACGAGTCAAAACCCACTTCGCGCATCAGCGAGAGCGTTTCCTGGAAATCCTCTTCAGTCTCGTCGTGGAATCCCGTGAACATGTCGGTCGAAATGCCGCAGTCAGGCATTGTGGCACGGATGCGGGCAATGCGGTCCAGGTACCACTCGCGGGTATATTTGCGGTTCATCAGTTTCAGCACCTTGTTGCTGCCGCTCTGCACGGGCAGGTGGATATGGTTGCAGATATTGTCGTGGCTGGCCATCGTCTCGATGATGGCGTCGCTCAGGTCCTCGGGGTTACTGGTGGTGAAACGCACACGCATCCCGGGAGCAGCCTCGGCGACCATTGCCAGCAGGCGGGCCAGGTCAACGGGCTCGCTGCCGTCGGCAGGCTTATACAGGTAGGAATTGACGTTCTGGCCCAGCAGGGTCACCTCCTTGAAGCCGCGCTGCTCCAGGTCGTGCAACTCGTTGAGGATGCTTTGCGGCTCACGGCTGCGCTCACGCCCGCGGGTGTAGGGCACGATGCAGTAGGTGCAGAAGTTGTTGCAGCCCCTCATAATGCTGATGAAGCCGCTCACCTTGCTGCCGCCCACGCGCGACGGGATGATGTCGCGGTAGGTCTCGGTGGTGGACAACTCGGTGTTGATGGCCTTCTCGCCCCGCTCGGCCAAGCCGATGAGTGCGGGCAACTCAAGATAGGCGTCAGGACCTGCCACCACATCAACGTCATGTTCACTGATGAGCACCTCCTTCAGGCGCTCGGCCATGCAGCCGATGATGCCGATGATGAGACGGCGCTGACGCTTGTGGCGGTAAGCGTTCAACTGATTGAGGCGTGAGAAAATCTTTTGCTCGGCATTGTCGCGCACCGAGCAGGTGTTGATGAAAATCGCGTCGGCCTCGTCAAGTTCCTCGCAGGTCTCGTAGCCCGCCATCTTCATCACCGTGGCGACCACTTCGCTGTCAGCCACATTCATCTGGCAGCCGTAGGTCTCCAGCAGCAGACGCTTGGCGCCGTCGCCCTGGGCATCATATTTCAGTTCCATTGCCATAATATGCTGATTAACGACGCAAAGGTACACAAAAATGCACATATCAGCAACCGCTACTCGCTTCAAGCCAATAAAAAATAAGCGATCAACCTTTCCTGTCATTCAAGAAAAATCATTACCTTTGTAGTTCAATACTAAGGTAAAAAAGATGAAGACAGATTTAAAGACCAACATTAAGTTCTTTCAGGTGTCCAACCGCTATTATCGTCCTGAAAATGAGATAGAACTCGCATCGCTCACGCGATATGAGAAATTGCCCGCAACGGTCGTCGAAAGCGCCGAACAGGGTGCCCGCGAGGCAGCCCTTGAGGTGGCGGGGGTCATAAACCTTTGTGTCGAGGCCAAGGGACGGTGCGTCATCGGCCTGGGGTCAGGCCGGTATGCGCTCAGGGTCTATGATGAATTGGTCAAACTCTATTTTGCCGACAAACTGAGCTTTGCTGACGTGGTGGCTTTCAACCTGAGCGAGTTGGGAGTGGGCTACGACAACGGACGCCTCAACATTGATGACCTGATCAACGAGCATCTGTATTCCAAGGTTGATATCGAGCGTAACAACATCCATTTCATCAGCCGTCCCGAGAGCATCGAGGACATCCACAGCCACTGCAAGGCCTATGAGCGCGACATCAACGATGCCGGAGGGTTGGACCTGGTGCTCTGTGACCTGGCACCCGACGGATCACTGGCCTATAACGAGCCCGGATCGGCACGCAACAGCACTTGCCGCCTGATGCTGCTGGGTAACGACTCGCGCACCCGCATTGCCGAGACGTTCCAGAGCGATATTGCCCCCAAGACGGCTGTGACCCTGGGTATCGGCAATATTCTGAGCGCCGATAGAATCATCCTGGTGGCATGGGAGGAAGATTCGGCCGAAGCCCTCTTCAACACCATCGAGGGCAAGATGACCGACCTCGTTCCCGCCTCGTTCCTGCAGGTGCATGACAATGTCAAGATATTTGCCGACCTGGATGCCGCCTCTCGCCTCACGCGCATCAGCTACCCGTGGAAAGTGACCTCCTGTGAGTGGAACGACCATCTCATCAGGCGGGCCATCGTGTGGCTGTGTGAACAGACGGGAAAACCCATCCTGAAACTCACCAATAAGGATTACAACGACTATGGCCTGAGCGAGCTGGTCGCCCTCTATGATTCGGCTTACAACGTCAACATCAAGATTTTCAATGATTTGCAGCATACCATCACTGGCTGGCCAGGCGGCAAGCCCAATGCCGACGACACCTATCGTCCCGAGCGTGAAAAGCCCTATCCCAAGCGTGTGCTCATCTTCAGCCCCCACCCCGACGATGTTGTGGTGTCGATGGGAGGCACCGTGCAGCGGCTCATACAGCAAGGCCATGACGTGAGCATCGCCTTCCAGACTGACGGTGACATTGTCGTGAGCGATGAAGACCTGCTGCGCAACATCATGCTCACCGAGAGAATTCTCAAACATTTCGAGCCTGACAATAGCCACAATCTCCTCGAGCAGGTCCACACCAAACTCAACGAGAAAAGCCCCGGCAACGCCGACGACAATGACCTGCGGTATTTCAAGGGTTCCATTATGCTCAGCGAGGCTTTGATGGCTTGCAGACAGATGGGAGTGCCCAAGCAGAATATCCACGACCTGCGTCTACCGTTCTATACCGACGATCCCCACGCACAAGGACGCATCACCGATGCCGATGTGGCGGTGATTCAGGACCTCATCTGCCAGCTAAAACCGCACCAGATCTTCTTTGACAACGACCTAGTGGATCCTAACGGCACTCACGTGCGTGCCAGCGGAGCCGTCATGCACGCTCTGGATAATCTGAAAAACGAAGACTTCATGCGCGACTGCCGTGTGTGGATGTACCGTGGGCAGTGGGGACAGTGGGATGTCGATCATGTTGAGATGGCGGTGCCCATGAGTCCTGAGGAGTTTGCCAGCAAGCGCGACGCTATCCTCCACTTCCATTCCCAGATCCACGATGCGCCTTTCCGCACCAACGCCGCCGGCAAACTGCCGTGGCAACGCTCCATCGAGCGCAACCGCGACCTGGCCGAGCGGTACCAGCAACTGGGCCTTGCCACCTACGAAGCCATTGAGGCTTTCGTGCAGTACCACCCATAAAATATTAGAATCCAGAAGGTTTCTGGATTCTAAGTTTAGGGTTGAGAGTTTAAAGCTTAGAGGGCGTCAAGCTGTTACGGCACGCGGCAGTTCCATCTGTTCGGGTGCAAGATTGATGCTGTACGCTTCACCGCGGGTGCCGGTAATCATGTATTGCTTGACCAGATCCTTGTCAGTGATGACGCTCCTCACGCAACGGTTGATGCGCGAGATCGTCTGATTGAGTGACTCGCTGAACGGGTCACACAGGTTTTTCACCGAGGCGACGACGCGGTCATGGTCTGCGCCGGGTTTCACCATACTGTAGATGCCGATAATATCCTCGCTGTACTCATCCATGTTTTTAAGGACGATGCCGCCCTTGCCCTGTTTGCGTTGCTTCATGAACAGGATGTAAAGCGTGCGGCACATCGCCGTCATCTGAATCTCCGTCTCGTCATATTCCGGCACGACGATTTTCATGTCCCCGTTGACAAGCAGGCGTCCCGGACTGCCCACGATGACCTTTCCACGCAGCAATTCGGCCATCAGGTCCTTGGGATCATCATGGTACTGGGCAATGTAATTGATGATGTCTTGCTTGATGCGCTCCAATGCCCGCTCACGGCCACGCTCTATGCGTTTCAGCTCACTGAGTTCCTCATCCTCAAGGCGGGGCGCAACCTCACGGGCGCTCCTGCATTCTGTCTTTGGAGTGGCGATATCTTTGGTTGGAAGTATATCCCGCTTTTTCGTCATCCGATTGACCAATCGGCGCACGGGACGATCTGCAGGCTCTACCCTGGTGTGATCCTGCGGCGCGGCTTCACTCACACCCTCATACATCGACGACTGAAGATCGTACCGATAGCCATAATCGGCCTCATTGATCACGATGTCACCCTCGCCCGCATCGGTAACGCCCATCAGTTCATCGGCAAAATGGCGTATGGCCTCAAACCAGCCCCCTGACCGGTTCATGCGGCTTAATGACAGGCTCACGGTGGCATATTGGCCGATATTGCCCACATTGAAACGCCTGGCAACCAACAACAGGTCTTTGCGCCCAGGCTGGTTGATCCACCTGACCTGCAAGGGATAGACAAATTTTTGAACAATGGCTTCGGGGTCATGTACCCCGGGAGAAAAGTGGCGGTCGCTATACAGATAGATGATACCGTACTTGAGGTTCTGAGGGATGGTCTGCTCCATAATGTGATATCGGGATTGGATGATTGTTAATTAAAAGTAATACAGCAAAAATCATGCCAATGAGCCGCTGCCATGGGGTAGTGGCAGCGGCTCTTGTCAGCAAGGCGACTCGGATCAATCCTCGTCATCAAAAAAGCCTTCGTTGTTCACGCTCCTGAGCTCTTCACTTGCCATGGGAGAAGCAACAGAACCGTACTTCTTTTTCAATCGGTCCATTTTGTCCAGCCACCTGTCGCGGGAGCGGCTTTGATCGACAAACATGGCCCGGGTGCCTGCCTCGGTCTTGTCGAACTTCAGGGTGTGCTGGATGTTCAGCGAGAAGGCGACCGACTCCACGTCGTGGTCAGCACCGATGTAGGTAAACTGCCAGCCTTGCTCCTTGTAGCTCTCGATGAGCGAGCGAATGGCGGCAAGGCTGTACTCATGCGAGGCATTCTCGTAGCCGTCGGTGATGATGGTCACCAGCGCCAGCGATTCGCTGTTCTTGCTCTTGAGGGCATGTACGCGGGTGATGGTCATGCCCACGGCATCATACAGCGGCGTCATGCAGCAGGGACGGTAATCCCTGTCGGTAAGGGTTTTCACCTCGGTAACGGGCACGTTGTCATAAATGGTCTTCATCTCACAGCCGCAAAAGGCTACCAATGTCACGATGTGTTCCTGGTCGGGATTCTTTTCCTGGGCGCTCTTGATACTGCCAATCGTCTCGTTCACGCCATCGATTGCTTGGCGTGCAATACTACTCATGGATCCGCTCTTGTCGAGAATAATTACGTTAAAAACTGTGGTCTTCATAATGCTTTTCAAATTAAAAAATGAATAAATAAAGTTGACTGCTCTTGGGGATAGTTCCCGTTGACATTGCAAAGGTACACTCGTTATCAACGCACCCCGTTTTTCTGCAACCTTGCCGTTTTTGTTTTACGGGCACAAAACCATCCATAACGACAAAAAGACCGATTAATCCCTCAATCCGCAAAAAACCGACAAGTAAAAACAAAAAACTAAAAAAAATATACTACTTTTGTAGGTTAATACAATTGCAGAGGATTAGATGAAGGTAAAAATCCATCACGAGGGCGAGAACATCCTGCTGATGTTGTTCTTGATCATGCTGGCAAGCGGGGCGCTGGCCTACAGGTTCTTTGATTACAAGCCTGTGGCATGGGTGCTGATCGCGCTCATGGCCATATTGTTCCTGCTGGTGCTGAACTTCTTCAGGTTACCACGCCGTCGTTTCAATGGCGATAACAGTGATGGCACAGCCGTGCTGTCGAGCGTCGACGGCACCGTGGTGGCGCTCGAGGAGGTCTATGAGGACGAATACCTGCACCGCAACTGCATCCAGCTGTCGGTGTTCATGACCGTCTTTAACGTACACGCCAACTGGGTACCTGTCAAGGGCACGGTCACCTATTATAAGCATCACTCCGGGCGATTCCTTGCCGCCAATCTGCCCAAGTCGAGCAGCGACAACGAGCGCTCGACTATCGTCATACGCTCCGAGACAGGCGAAGAAATCCTTGTGCGCCAGATTGCGGGGGCTGTCGCCCGGCGCATCGTGACCTATGTCGAGCAAGGCGAGCAAGTGGATGTGAATGATTTCATCGGATTCATCAAGTTTGGCTCCCGAGTGGACATTTTCCTGCCGTTGGACACCGAAATCAAGGTCAAACTGGGCGACCGCACCTGGGGCGGCGAAACCCTCGTGGCAAGACTTAAAAATAGGTTTTAGGTTTTAGGCTTTAGGTCATCAAAACAAGAATCAGAAATGAAAGCGATACGCAATAATATCCCCAATGCTATCACCTCGTTGAACCTGCTGTTTGGTAGTTTGGCATGCACTGTAGCGTTGGGTTCCACATGTTTAGCAGGTACTTATAGGGCGGCATTTGCTTTGATAGCCCTATCGGCTGTGGCTGACTTTTTTGATGGGCTGGTGGCACGGCTGCTTCATGCTGTGAGTGGAATCGGCAAGGAACTAGACTCACTGGCCGACTTGGTGAGTTTCGGGCTTGCGCCTGCATTCGTTCTGTATGCGCAGATGGATAGGCATGATGTTCAAAGTAACGATGGCTGGTCATTGCTGGCTCTGTTGCTTCCGATTTTTGGCGCGCTACGTTTAGCGAGGTTCAATATTGACACCAATCAGTCCACTACGTTCACTGGCTTGCCTATTCCTGCCAATGCCATCTTTTGGATAGGTTTCATTGATTGGTATGCAAACCACGATTGCCCAGTTTGGGTTGTGATATTGCTTATTATCGTGCTATCGTTTCTGATGGTGTGCAACCTGCGCATGTTCTCGCTCAAGATGCACAACCTGAAGTCGCTCAAGCAGAATTGGGCACAGTATTTGCAGATTATCGCCACAGTAGCCTTTGTCGTGCTGATGGGATTGCCTGGTTTGGCTGCTGCCATCACCCTGTATGTGCTGCTTTCCATCATAAAACGAGAGAAATAATGAGTTTCCTGCTATTCATACTGTTGGTTCTGTTCCTCATGATAGGTATTCCCCTGTTGAGAGGCTGGTTATACATGCAGAACATCAAGCGACGTGTCAATGAGTCTTTCCGCGGACGCCAACAGCACGAGCGACCCCGCCGCGACGATGACGGCGAAGAGTACACCGAAACAGGTGAGCGCAAGAAATACTCCAGCGATGAGGGCGAGTATGCCGACTTTGAGGAAGTGAGCGGCACCATCATCGAGGAAGAAAACACCTCAACCGGTGACACCCGCACCATTATCGAGGAACAGATTACCGAGGCCGAATACGAGGAAATCAGGGACTGATACAAGAAAAAACAACTGAACACTCTGAGATTTCTGATAGTCAGATTCTTCAGAGTGTTCAGTTGTTTATACAGGTTGTTGAAACTACAGTTTCAGGTCCTCTTCGCTCTTGGGTTGAGGGGGATAGTCGATGGTGTAGTGCAAGCCACGGGATTCCTTGCGGTCCTTGGCCTGACGGGTGATCAGGTAGGCCACGTTGATGATGTTGCGAAGCTCGCAGATGCGGCGCGACACCTTGCTGGTCTTGAACAGGCGCTCGGTCTCCTCATAGAGGATGTCAAGGCGGTTCCAGGCCCTGTCAAGACGCAGATTGCTGCGCACAATGCCTACATAGGTTGACATAATCTCGCCCACCTCTCTCTCGCTCTGGCTGATAAGCACCATCTCCTCGGGGTGCGTCGTGCCGGCATCGTCCCATGCGGGGATGTCCTCACGCCAAGAGTATTCGTTGAGGTGTTCAATGGCATGCTTGGCCGCGGCGTCGGCATACACGACTGCCTCGATGAGCGAATTGCTGGCCAAGCGGTTGCCGCCGTGCAGTCCCGTACAGGAACACTCGCCCACAGCATAGAGGCGCT
Source organism: Muribaculaceae bacterium (assembly GCA_017557425.1). Lineage (GTDB taxonomy): Bacteria > Bacteroidota > Bacteroidia > Bacteroidales > Muribaculaceae > Sodaliphilus. The sequence goes on from JAFYYU010000010.1 coordinate 16,381, forward strand.
TGATGCTTGAACATGCGTTCAAATCCACCTTGATACCGCCACACATGTAGTGGGCTGCAGGCACTACGGGGATATAATCCTTAGTGATATCGATACCCAGATCCAGGCAATGCTTGTAGATGTTGGGGAAGTGGTGCTTGGTCTCCTCGGGGTCCTTGTGGGTCACGTCGAGATAGACGTGGTCCTCACCACGCTGCTTCATCTCGTTGTCGATGGCGCGGGCCACCACGTCGCGCGGTGCCAGTGACAAGCGCGGGTCATACTTCTGCATGAATTCCTCGCCACCCAGGTTGCGCAGGACACCGCCGTAGCCGCGCATGGCTTCGGTAATGAGGAACGCAGGACGGTCGCCGGGGTGATACAGCGCGGTGGGGTGGAACTGCACAAACTCCATGTCCTGCACCGTACCCTTGGCGCGATAGACCATGGCGATCCCGTCGCCGGAAGCCACAAGAGGGTTGGTCGTGGTATGATAAACCAAGCCGACGCCACCAGTTGCCATGAGGGTCACACGCGACAAGAAAGTATCCACCTCGCCAGTCTCCTGGTTGAGGACATAGGCGCCATAGCACTCGATGCCCGGCGTGCGGCGCGTCACGATTTTGCCTAGATGGTGCTGAGTAAGGATTTCCACGGCAAAATGGTCTTCAAACACGTCGATATTGGGATTGTTCTTGACGGTCTCGATGAGCGACACTTGGATTTCGTGACCGGTGTTGTCGGCATGGTGCAGGATGCGGAATTCGCTATGACCGCCCTCACGGTGCAGGTCAAATTCGCCCTTCTCGTTACGGTCAAAGTCCACGCCCCATCCCAGCAGTTCCTGGATCTGGGCGGGAGCTTCGGTAACGACTTTTTTAACGGCTTCTGTGTCGTTGAGCCAGTCGCCGGCCACCATCGTGTCGTGAATGTGTTTGTCGAAGTTGTCCACTTCCATATTGGTTACCGTGGCAACGCCGCCCTGGGCAAGGTCAGTATTGGCCTCTTCCATCTTGGATTTGCACACCAGTGCCACAGTTCCCGTCTTTGCCACCTTCAAGGCAAAACTCATACCGGCTACACCCGAACCGATAATGAGGTAATCATATTTGCGTACCATATTAGTCTATAGTTTCTGGTTTCTTTTACTCTTTTTCGCCGTAGAGGAGGTCGCCACAGTCGCCCAGGCCCGGCACGATGTAGCTGTGCTCATTGAGTTCATCGTCGATGTCACAGGTCCACAAAGTGGTCTTTTCGTTGGGCAGGTGCTGACGCACAACCTCTATCGCTTGGGGAGTTGCTACCACACTGGCCACATGGATGTGGGCGGGATGGCCCTTGGTGACCAAGGCCTGATAGGCCAGTTCCATCGACGAGCCAGTGGCGAGCATCGGGTCAACGATGATGAGTGTCTTGCCGTCGAGACGCGGGCTTGCGATGTACTCGATGTGAACGACAAAATCGTTGGTCTTGGGGAAGTATTTCCTGTAGGCCGAAACAAAGGCGTTTTCGGCGCCATCAAAGTAGCTCAGGAATCCCTCATGGAAAGGCAGGCCGGCACGCAGGAGGGTGGAAAGTACTACGTTGTCACTCAGTACATTGCATTGTTTCACACCCAAGGGAGTCTCAACGCCCACAGTAGTGTACTGGAGTTTCTTTGAAATCTCATAGGCCATAATCTGGCCCAGACGCTGGATATTGGCGCGGAAACGCAGACGTTCCTGCTGCAGATTCTTGTCGCGGATTTCGCTCATGAACTGTCCCACAAGCGAGTTGTGTTCACACAAGTTGATGATTTCCATACTGGTTTATGATTGTTTGTTGGTTAAATAATCTTGCAGTAACCGCTTGGCATTATCGCGGTCATGAGTCAGCTGTTTCTTGAGCTCATCAAGGCCACACATCTTAAATTCCAAACGGAGAAAACTGATGAATTCCAAAGTGATTTCCTTGCCGTAGATGTCCTCGTCAAAGTCAAACAGGTTGACCTCGATACTGAGCTTTGACCCATTGTCGAGTGTCGGGCGCTTGCCAATGTTGGCCATACCTTGCAGCATCTGGTTATCAATGTATGCCAGCACGGCATAGGCACCATTGTGCGGTAGAAGCATCTGCGGGTCAACCTCGCCCACATTGGCTGTGGGAAAGCCCAACCCCCTGCCGTTGTGGAAACCGTGCACCACTTTTCCCTTGAGGGCGAAAGGACGGCCGATGCAGTGCATCGCATCCACCACTCTGCCGGCAGCGATGAGGCCACGGACGATGGTGGAGCTGACAGGGGCATATTTGCCCAGATATTCCGGAGCTTTGACCACCTTTACCCCCAAGCGCTCACCATGACGGCAATAGTCTTCAAAGGTTTCCCTGTTATTGTGCCCGAAACGGTGATTATAGCCCGTCACCAGCACATTCACACCATAGCGGTCACGCAACAGTTCAATGAACTGCTCCGAACCGAGCTTTGACAATTCAGGTGTAAATTCCAGCGGCAACAGCAGGTCGGGGGATAAGGCCTCAATCTGTGCCAAGCGGTCCTCAAGCGGCATGATCAGCTTGAGGTTGTCATCGGGGTGGAGGACTTGGCGGGGATGGCGCATGAATGTGATGACCAGCGACTGTTTATTCTGAGCCTCCGCCTGTTGTTTGAGAAAATCGACAAGGGTGACGTGTCCACGATGGACACCGTCAAACATGCCGATTGTAGCGACTGTACTGCCCTGCGGCAAGCGGTCGTTCTCGCCCAAAACCCTCATCAGCCTAACGTCTAAGGTCTAAAGTCTAAGGTCTATTGATCCAGATGCTCCTTCAAGATGCGCATGGTGTCGTTGCACACGCGGATGAACATTTCACGGTTCTTGAGCATCGTCGAGGTCTTGACCTGTTTGTCGGCACCCGAGAACAGATATCCGGTATCCTTGCTCTCCAGCGCGCGCATGGTGGGCACAACGCCGGCCTCTGGACTGGGGATGTTGCGGCTCAGGTAGTCGGGCACGCGGTCCATCCATCGCGACATCGCCAGTGCACCGCTCTTCAACAAGCCCGGGTTGACGCAGTTCACCGACACGCGGCGCGTCTTCATCACGCTCGACATGTAGATCGAGAATAGTGTCAACGCCAGCTTGCTCTGCGCATAAGCACCCCACGGTGTGAAATGGGACACTGCCGGGAACTCATAAGGCAGGGTAACCAAACGGCGTGATACCGAGGTGGACAGAATTATGTGACCGCCTTCCTCGATGAGAGGATAAACCTGCATCGACAACAACACGGTGCTCAGGTAGTTGACCTGGACCGCGTGTTCGAAACCGTCTTCAGAAATTTCACTGCGGCGTGGCAGCAAGCCTGCATTGTTGATAAGTGCGGCGACAGGACGGTTCAGTGCACGCAATCGCTTTACAAAGTCATTCACCAATTCAAACGAATTGAGGTCCAACTGCAGACAGGTAATATCCTTATTGCGGGTCACTTTGCGCAGTTGGGTAGCATAGTTCTCAGCCTTGTCGATATCGCGGCTTGCCAGTAGTACTGCCTTACCTTGCTCGGCCAGTTTGCGTGTGATCACACTGCCCATGCTGTCAGTGGAGCCTGTCACGATGTATAACGGCTTTTCCTGCTCAGCCATCAGTTTGTCGTTATCGGTCATCATATCGTTTAGTTTTAATTATGTTCATTCCTTTCCAACCTGCAAAGTTACTACAAGGAGAGTGAAATGCCAAAAAAAAAGAGGTTTTTCAGAACCGAAGCCATTGCTGTTGATTAGCATTACTCGAAAAGTTGTTTTATCTTTGCACGGAAATAAATAATGATAGAACTATGGCCAGGAGAAGAAGAACAGTTTATTGGATTATCGGGATTGTATGGCTCATCGTGGCTGGAATGTTGCTGTGGTGCATGCGGCCGCCCAAGAATACCATTCCCACGGTGAACCACGGGTTACTGGACCGTTTCCCGCAGTTTGCCTCAAAGCATGTCCCGTCACGTGACGTGGTTGTCTGGCTCCCAGAGGGTTACAAAACGGGGGATTCTTGTGATGTACTGTACATGCACGACGGTAATATGCTCTTTGATGCCACCACGACTTGGAACCGACAGGAATGGCGTGTTGATGAGATTATGGACAGCCTGATACATGCCGGCAAAATCAGACCGTGCATTGTCGTGGGCATCTATAATACCGATGACCGCCTCACCGAGTATTTCCCCGCCAAGACGTGGCAACACGTGGCTGAAGCCAATCGCAAGGATGCAAAATTGGACAAACTCACGGCTGATGCCTACCTGAAATTCATTGTCGAGGAACTGAAACCGTATATTGACGAACGCTATCAACCGCTAACCTCACGGGAGCACACCTTCATGATGGGCTCCAGCATGGGCGGACTGATATCGCTCTATGCCCTGTGTGAGTATCCGCAGGTGTTCGGCGGGGCGGCGTGCCTGTCCACTCATCTGTCGATGGCACACTTGCCCGATGGATTTGACGGCGAGGTATGGGCAACAGGCTTTCGCGAATATGTAGGCCAGCATCTGCCCGTAGCCAACGGTAGCCTCATCTATATGGATCACGGCACCAAGGACTTTGATGCCGACTATGGCCAATACCAAGTCCTGCTGGATAATGTCATTAAGTCCAAGGGGTGGGACGAGGAGCATTACAGGAGCCTTGTTTTTGAGGGTCATGGCCACAACGAGACCTGTTGGGCCCAGCGCCTTGACCAGCCGCTGCTGTTCCTGCTCAGGAAATAATACCCTATAGAATATGGACGGATTTGTAACTGTTATCGGGGGCATGAACATGGACATTTCGGCGGCTTTGACAGCGCCGTTTGTTCCTGCCGACTCGGTGCCGGGGCAAGTGACCTTGGGGTGCGGAGGTGTGGCACGCAACATTGCCCACAACCTGCAGCTGATGGGCCATGAGGTGAAATTCGTGAGCGTCTTCGGGGGAGAGACCTTCGGCGAAATGTGCTGGCGAGAATGTCAGGCCATCGGACTTGACCTGACATTGAGCGAACGCCGCGAGGGCCAGCGCAACGGTCTCTATCTGTGTGTCAACGACCAGACAGGCGACATGATTGCCGCCGTTGCCGACACCGACATCATCGACTGCATCACTCCGGCTTTTCTTGAGCCACGCATGAGCGACATCAACCGTTCGGCACTGGTCATTGCCGATACCAATATATCTATCGAAGCCCTGCAATATCTCATTGACCACTGCACGGCACCGCTCATGGTCGATACCGTGAGCACTGCCAAAGCGCCCCGTGTCATCAAAGCCCTGCAGCAGAGCCAATCCCACCGCCTGCACGCCTTGAAGCTCAACATGGCCGAGGTTCAATCGGTCACCCACAAAAGCACCGCCCAAGAAGCCGCCGACTGGTTGACGGCATTAGGCGTCAGCCAAGTCTTTATCACCCTGGGCAGCGACGGTGTCTATTGCAGCGACGGAAACCGACACGAGCAGCTGAAAGCCATCCCCACAAGGGTCATCAACACCACGGGGGCAGGTGATGCCTTCATTGCCGGCGTGGCTCATGCCCAAATAGTCGGCACAGACTTCCCCGAGTGCGCCCAAATGGGACTGAAAGCCGCCCATGCCGCCCTACTCTCCCTCCAAACCGTCAATCCCGACATCAACCAATATCTTAATGCTCGCTGCGCGAGCAGTTTAGAGTTTAAAGTTTAGAGAATAACAACTAAAGACTAAATATGAACAAATATTTATCCATCTCCCCCGAAGTGCAGCAGGCACTTGACGAAGGACGTCCCGTGGTCGCCCTCGAGTCCACCATCATCTCGCACGGCATGCCCTACCCCCAAAACGTGGAAACCGCATTAAAGGTCGAGCAAACCATTCGGGACAATGGAGCCGTACCAGCCACCATAGCCGTCATTGGCGGCAAACTCAAAGCGGGCTGCACTCCCGAGGAAATCGAATACCTGGGCAAGAAGGGCCAGGCCGTGACCAAGGCGTCTCGCCGTGACCTGCCCGTGCTCATTGCCCGAGGCGAGGACGGCGCCACCACCGTGACCACGACGATGATTATCGCTGCAATGGCGGGCATCCGCGTGTTTGCCACGGGCGGCATCGGCGGCGTTCACCGCGGAGCCGAGACCACCATGGACATATCTGCTGACCTGGAAGAATTGGCGATGACACCCGTGATGGTCATCTGTGCCGGCGCCAAGTCCATCCTCGACCTGGGACTCACGCTCGAATACCTGGAGACCAAGGGCGTTCCCGTCATCGGTTACTGCACCGAGGAGCTGCCCGCTTTCTACACCCGCCACAGCGGCTTCAAGGTCGATTACCGAATTGACACGCCCGAGGAACTGGCGGCTGCGTTCAAGGCTAAACTCGACATGGGTTTGCAAGGCGGCATGCTCGTCACCAACCCCATTCCCGAAGAATACTCGATGCCTGCCGATGTCATCAACAAGGCCATCGACCAGGCCATCGAAGAGGCCAACCGCCAGGGCATCCGTGGCAAGGAAACCACACCGTTCCTGCTTGCCCGCGTCAAGGACCTCACCAGCAGCGACAGCCTGGCCAGCAACATCCAGCTGGTACTCAACAATGCCCGCCTAGCCGCCAAAACAGCCACAGCCCTCACCCGTTAACTCAAGCCACGCTTCACCCTATGAGGAGCACGCAAGGAATCCCGTAAAATAC
>JAFYYU010000011.1 GCA_017557425.1 Muribaculaceae bacterium
GTATTTTACGGGATTCCTTGCGTGCTCCTCATAGGGTGAAGCGTGGCTTGAGTTAACGGGTGAGGGCTGTGGCTGTTTTGGCGGCTAGGCGGGCATTGTTGAGTACCAGCTGGATGTTGCTGGCCAGGCTGTCGCTGCTGGGTGCCAAACTCGGTGATCATGGCTTGCTTGGGCTACAAGGAGGCTCACTCGGTCTATAATAAAAAGCGCCGTGTGGCCGAAATCCTGGAATCCCCCAATAGCCTGGACGCATACATCCAGCAGTTCAGCCATTGAGGCTGGAAATAAGGGACCGTGTTTCGCACGGGAAATTAAACAAATTATCACATCATTTTAATAGGATTTGAATAATTTCCCGCCCGGGCGCCCCTCCGATAGAGTTTTTGTCCACATCAAACTAACTGATTGCGATTATTGAGGAATTAAAGGGAATAGCAGGCGCTGGGCATTGGATGTGACGAGTTGCATGACGGCTGGGGTGGTGAGCGTCAAGGTGCGGGCGACCTGGGTGGCAACGTCAGTGATGGGGATGTCGCTGTCGTCGGTCTCGATGAGCAGACGGTCCGGCGGGGTGGCCTGCAGTGCCGCTGCATTGAAGCGGGGGCCGTAAGAGAGGTAACAGCCGGCATCCAGCAGGGTGCGTGCCACATGGGCATTGCCACGCATGCCGTGGATGACAAGGGTGACGTCGTCGAGACCAGCCCGATTGCGGGCATCAAGTATCTCGCGGGTGGCCCTGACGTTGTGGACGACGACTGGCTTGCCCAAGTCCCGAGCCAATTGCAGGTGACGGACGAAGGCCGCCTCCTGCTCCACCAGGTCGCCACCGCGCAGGCGGTCCATTCCCGTCTCGCCGACGGCAAGCACCTGGGGATGGGTGGCACACTGCCGCAACAGGTCGAAATCGCCAACAGTGAGCATATCCACGTCGTCCCACGGATGGAAACCCACTGAATACCACTTGCCGGGCTGCGGGTCAAAGCGGCGCGGGTCCACTGCAATAAGCGCTGCAGTGGCATCGGTGCGGTGGGTATGGAAATCGACGATGGTGTTCATGGCACGGGGTCATAGCCGCTGCCACCCCACGGGTTGCAGCGCAGGATGCGCCACACGGCCAGCGCCAGCCCCTTGAACGGGCCGTGCTTGCGTATCGCCTGGATGGCATAGTTGCTGCAGGTGGGCGTGAATCGGCAGGTGGGCGGCTTGAGCGGCGAGATATAACGCTGATAAAAACGGATGGGCTGAATGAGCAGCCATCCCAGCCCACGCAACAACGCGCGGCCCAACAGCCTGATTTTATCAAAGATGATGATCATTGCGGTTCCTCGTTGACGGGTAATTGCTCGCAGGCGGCTTCCTGGGCGATGCGGGACAACAGCGACACCATTTTCTCGTTGATGACACTATAGGGAGCAGGATTGCTGTCGAGATAGACAAAAGCGATGTCAACACCCCACCCCGCAAGCTCGAGAGGGGCCTGCAACAGTTCGCGGCGGTTGAGGCGGTAGGCCTCGCGCACGCGGCGGCGCAACGTGACGCGGCCCACGGCGCGGCGGATGCGCTTCTTGGGAATGGAGATGAGGAACTGCACGGGGTGCTCCCCACGGGGCCGCAGCCGGAAGGCCGCGCGCAAGGGGAACGCCATCAGCGACTTGCCCTCGTCAAAAAGCAGGTTCACCGCCGTTCGGCTGCACAGTTTCTCGTCTTTCTTCAGCTTATAGTCCATTACGGTTGCGAAATTACAAAAAAATGGGGGCATGCCATCAAGCATGTCCCCAAAAATATCTCCGACAAGAATTATTTCTTGGCTTTCTTGTCAGCCTTGGCCTTGCTGGTGGCGGCAGCCTTCTTGGCAGTGGCCTTAGGCTTGGCGGCCTCTTGCTTAGCCTTGCGGGTAGCGGCAGCCTTCTTGGCGGCCTCGGAGCGCTTGGCGGCAGCAGCCTGACGCTCTTTCTCGACCTTGGCAGCCTCACGGGCAGCCTTGCGTTCCATCTTCTCCTCCTCGGCGCGTTCCTTCTTCAGGTACTGGCCGATGGCGCTGGCCATCGAGGGAGCCTCGGGGGTAATGGTGACATCAACCTTGATGCCCGCCTTCTCGGCAGCCTCGAGGGTGGTTTGTCCCATGGCGGCAATCACGACGTTGCGCTCCATGTAGTCGGGGAAGTTGGTCGTGTAAGACTTGATACCTGCAGGCGTGAAGAACACCAGCATGTCATAATCCAGCGTCTCACCTGGCTTGAAGTCGTTGCTCACGGTGCGGTACATCACAGCCTTGACATATTTCACCTTGTTATTGTCGAGCACCACGGCCTTGTCGTTGTGAACATCGCTCACGGGCATCAGGTAGGTCTCCTTGTGATGCTTGGCGATGATGGGGATCAGGTCCTCCATCAGTCCGGTCTCGCTGTAGAATATCTTGCGCTTGCGGTAGATGACATACTTCTGCAAGTAGTGGGCGATGGTCTCGCTGACGCAGAAGTATTTCAATGTATCGGGCACATTATAGCGCAACTCCTTGCACAGGCGGAAGAAATGATCAATCGCAGTGCGTGCCGTCAGAATGATGGCCGAATAGTCGGGCACATTGATTTTGGACTGCCTGAATTCCCGGGAAGTAAGCCCCTCCACTTTGATGAATGGTCTGAAAACTACTTCAACACCGTATTTTTTCTCCAGGTCAAAGTACGGAGACTTTTCAGACGTTGGTCTTGGTTGAGAAACCAGAATCTTCTTAATGCTCATTTAGCTATTTATAGACTGTAAAATACCACTAAACCAATACGTTAGCCCCGTCACAAGGACTAAGGGTACGATTTCGACGGCGCAAAGGTACAACAAAAAATAGATAATAGAGGACAAATTGCTATAAAAAATTCTAAATCCCTTGATGATGAAAATGAGGCGTCCTACCAGATACAGTGAGGCCGCTACCCATAACAGTAATTTGCCATGGGCGGGATATAACATCAACAGGAACAGCACGGGAAGCAACACCAGCCCCAGAAAAGCCTGAGACGCCTTAAACCCGTCGATCCACAGCTTGGAGGCCACGGTGTCTAGAAAAGTGTAGCCCAACACCTTGTAAGCCACCCACTGGGCGGCATAGAAGACGAGTGCCACTCCCGTGTAGGCAGCCACATACAGGAAGATGCCCTGCTGCAGCGAGGATGCCAATGCCGGCCACAGCAGCTGAACGGCAAAATAGATGATGAAACCCTCGACAATACATGTGTTGGCGACCAACGCGGCCTGGATACTGGTCTCGTGGACGGTGTGGTCCTCGAACAGGTTCTCGCGGCGGCGGGTCGAAAACATGTAATGGAAAAAGTTCTCAATATACTTGTGGCCCGAGTGATAGCACAGCGTCACTGCCAACAGACCCACCAGCAGCAGGAACATCGAGGGCGTGTCATGAAGCGGCGAACGGGCGAAAGACAACGCCTCACCGCCCACGGGGACCTCCATCACGGGCAAACCGTTGATGCTGCCCAGCACCGTGTCGCAAGGAGCCGCGGCAGGAAAACCGTCAACGTACTGCGGAGCATAATAGGGCTCCACAGCATCGGCGGCATGGACCGTATCGGCAGGATGGGCAGGTGCGGGCATAGTCAATCAATACTTAGACTCAAACTGTACGGGATTGTTGTCATCGAGTAGAGAAATGGCCTCGGCGGGAGTAGCAGCCACCTGCCATAGCAGGCCGTGGGAAGACTTCATGAAACCCTCGTCGATGGAATGGCGCAGCATCGCCAGCAACGGGTCATAATAACCCAGCGTGTTCAGGATGATGACGGGCACTTTGACCAAACCCAGCTGGCGCCATGTGAGCGTCTCAAGTAACTCCTCGAGCGTGCCCACGCCTCCCGGCAGAGCGATAACGGCATCGGCCATGTCACTCATGATCTGTTTGCGCTGGTGCATGTCGGCAGTGACAATGACATCGCTCAAGCGGTCATAGCACCAGCCGTTGTCCACCATAAACTTGGGAATGACACCTGTGACCTCGCCCCCGGCATCAAGCGTACCATCGGTCACGGCACCCATCAAGCCCACAGCACCGCCACCGTTCACACAACGCCAGCCACCCTGAGCCAACAAGGTGCCCAACTGGTGCGCATCCGCCAGATAGCGTTCATCGATATTGGCGCTTGAAGCGCAAAAGACGCAAACATTGCCCCGGATCTCTCTTTTCATGGCTGCAAAGGTACAATTTTTTCATAAAATAGGGATGCAGATGTAACTTTTGGGGCTTTTCGGAGTCTAAAGAATAAAAAAACAGGCAAAAATGCTTGACCATTCATTAAAAGGTAGTATCTTTGCCGATTGAAACCAAGTGAGTAAGATGAAGCGCGCACTCTACATAGCAGTCTGCATGTTGGCCATGGGTGGCATGAATGCCATTCCCATGCCAGACAGCTTTTTGCCCCAGCGTGTCGAGACCGTTGCGACAGGTCCCACCGCCCAGGGTGCTGAAGGCCGGATTGTTTTCACTGCAGGCAGTAGTGACGCCACTTTCAATGTCTATTCCATCACGGGTCAGTTGGTCAAGGTGGTACGCGTGAGTGCTGACCAGCGCGTCACAGTGGACTTCCCCAAGGGTTTCTATATCGTGAAGTGCAGCAACCAGTGGTCGCGCAAGGTGGTGGTGCGTTAACACGGCTGCCTGACGCGTGTGTGCCGACCGATGACCTTATAGAAGATAGAGATGTATGGGCGTGACTGTGTCACGTCCCTTATTGTTTAACATAAACTGAAGAATCGCCAAGGAAATGATTCTCGCCGAGTTGTTCCCATACGCCAACGTTGTCTATAACATCCTCACGGTGTTGTACATCTTGACTGTTCTTGCCGTCATCGTAGTGGTGCTGAGCGAGAACCGCAACCCGGTCAAGTCGATGGCGTGGGTGCTGGTGCTGCTGTTGCTGCCGGTGGTGGGCTTGGTGATTTACCTGATATTCGGACGCAGCCTCAAGGGCATGAGACTGATATCCAGCTCTGACCTGCGCGAGTTGCGGCGCATGAACGACTACGATGACCACAGCGAATTAGTGCCAGATGTGAGTGACAGCTCCCGACAACTCATCGCCTTGGTCAACAAACTGGCAGGTCCCCACCTGTTCACAGGAAATGACATCGAAACTCTCACCACAGGAGAGGGAAAATTCACCTCACTGCTGAGCGATATCAAGGAGGCAAAGGATTACATCCATGTGCAGTATTTCATCCTCGAGGATGATGCCGTGGGCCGTCAGCTCATCGACTTGCTCAAGAAAAAGGCGCTTGAGGGCGTGCAGGTGAGGTTGCTCTATGACTACGTGGGGTCGTTCTATCTGCGTCCCCGCGTGCTCAAGGAGATGCGACGCGCCGGCATCGAGGTACATCCGTTCTTGAAGGTGACACCTGCCAATGTCGCTTTCCGCATCAATTGGCGCAATCACCGCAAGATTGTCGTCATCGACGGCAAGATAGGCTATGTGGGCGGCATGAACATCGCCGAGCGCTATGTGACAGGTGACAAGAAATGGCCGGTTGCCTGGCGCGACACCCATCTGCGCATCTCAGGCGAGGCGGTGGCGGCGCTGCAGTACTCTTTTGCCATCGACTGGATCTTCACCACACGCAAATTGCTCACATCGTCCACGATGCACTATGATGCTCCCCCTGCCAGCCACGACTATATCGTGCAGATGATGGGAAGCGGCCCGACCAACCGCTGGAACAACATCTCGTTTGTGTTCCAGCGCGCCATCTCGATGGCTAAAAAGCGCATCTATATCCAGACGCCTTATTTCCTGCCCAGCGAATCCCTGCTCAAGGCATTGCAGAGCGCGGCCCTGTCGGGTGTTGACGTCAGGCTGATGATTCCACGGCGTCCCGACTCATGGATGCTACGTCTTGCCACGGGCTCCTACATTAAGCAGTGCCTGTTGTCGGGCATGAAGATCTATTTCTATGAGCCTACGGTCATGCACGCCAAGGTGGTACTCACCGATGACGAGTTCGTCACAACCGGCTCGACCAATTTCGATTTCCGCAGCTTTGAACACAACTTTGAGTTCAACACACTGATATACAGCAAAGAATTTAACGAGAAGATGTGTGCCACTTTTGAGGCCGACATGGAGCAGTGCTCCCGCGTGAGCATGGGCAAATGGAAAAAACGCCCGCTCATGCAGAAGGCCCTCGAATCGGTTATCCGCCTTTTCAGTCCCATCCTGTAATCCCGCCGACATGATTACTTTTCCCAACGCAAAAATCAATCTGGGCTTGAATATCGTAGAGCGCCGCCCTGACGGCTACCACAATATCGAGACCGTGTTTTATCCTGTTCCCCTGACTGACGTACTGGAAATCGTGCCCGCCAACGATGGCGACGAGACGACGCTCACCAGCTATGGCAACAAGGTGGACTGCCCACCCGAGAAGAATCTGGTGATGAAAGCCTACCGCCTGCTGCAGGCGCAATATGGCCTGCCCGCTGTGGCGATTCATCTATACAAGCACATCCCCGACGGGGCCGGCCTGGGTGGCGGGTCGAGCGATGCAGCCCATGCCTTGGTCATGCTCAACAAGATGTTCTCTCTCGGATTGTCGGACCGGGAATTAGCCGCCCATGCCGTGACACTGGGCGCCGACTGTGCCTTCTTTATCTATAACCGCCCCATGCTGGCGACGGGAATCGGTGATGTGCTATCACCCATCGATGTGAATCTCAAGGGCCGGACACTGCTGCTGGTCAAGCCCGCCATGGGTGTGGATACACGCACTGCCTACAGCCGCGTCAAGCCCCAGGCACCCGCGACGACGTTGACCGAAATCCTATCGCGCCCCATCAATAGCTGGGATGGCATGCTGGTCAACGATTTTGAGCCCAGCGTGTTTGCCGCACTGCCGCAGTTGTGGCTCATCAAGGCCCGCATGCTCGATGCCGGAGCGCAATATGCCGCCATGTCGGGTTCCGGCTCAACCATTTTTGGCATTTTCGACAGTGACAAACTGGCAGTCGCTGCGGCTGACACTTTTGCCGATTGCGCCACGTTTGTCCTGCAACTGTAAGAAGTGCGGTTTGGACTGGTTTTTGCACCTTTTAACAGGTAAACTGACTTTAACACTACTACGATATGTCGAAAAAGAACAAAAAGAATCAAAATGACGAGGCCAAGGCTGCTCAGGAAGAAGTCCTCAACGAGGAGAACACTGAGCAGCAAGCACAAGAACAAGTAACCGAGGATGAAGCTACTCCCGAGGCGAAGATTGCCGAACTCGAGGAACAGCTCGAACAAGAGAAAAAGGAATACCTGTTCCTGATGGCAGACTTTGAGAACTTCCGCAAACGCACCATCAAGGAGAAAGCCGATATCATAAAAAACGGTACAGAGAGTGCCATGCGCGATCTCTTGCCCGTTGTCGACGACCTGGAGCGCGCTCTGGAAGCCATCAACAAGGGTGGCGACCTGGAAAGCCTCAAGGAGGGTGTTGACCTCATCTACAATAAATTTGTGAAATACCTGGAGAGCCAGCATGTGAAAGCAATTGACTCGACAGGCAAGGATTTTGACACCGACGTTCACGAGGCTGTGACAATGTTCCCCGCCCCTGATCCCGCCATGAAAGGCAAGGTCATCGACACGACCATCAAGGGTTACATGATCAACGACAAGGTGTTGCGCCACGCTAAAGTGGTTGTAGGCAACTGATTAGTGATTAGCGATTAGTGATTAGTGAGTTGAATAAGATATGGCTCAGAAGAGAGATTACTACGAGGTGCTGGGAGTGGACAAGAACGCCACTGCCGATGACCTGAAGAAGGCCTACCGCAAGCTGGCCATCCAGTACCACCCCGACAAACAGCAAGGCAAGAGCGATGCCGAGAAAAAGGCGGCCGAGGAGAAATTCAAAGAGGCTGCCGAAGCCTATAACGTGCTCAGCGATCCCGACAAACGCGCCCGCTATGACCAGTTTGGTTTTGCCGGCGAGCAGATGGGTGGTGGCGGTTATGGCGGAGGCATGTCGATGGAAGACATCCTCAGGCAGTTCGGCGACCTGTTTGGCGGATTCGGCGGATTTGGCGGTTTCGGAGACTTCTTTGGCGGAGGAGGCAGCAGCCAGGCTCAGCGCGTGAAGCGCGGCACTGACCTGCGCGTGCGCGTCAAGATGAACCTCAACGAAATTGCCAAGGGCACCGAGAAGAAACTGCGCATCCCGCGCATGAAGTCCTGTGACAGCTGCCACGGCACGGGTGCAAAGAACGGCACCGCGCTGGAGAACTGCCCCACCTGCGGTGGCACGGGTGTGGAAACCCGCATGCAGCGCACGATGTTCGGCACCATGCAGACCCAAAGCGTGTGCCACACCTGTGGCGGCAACGGCAAGCGCATCAAGGAGACCTGCCCGCACTGCAGCGGCAAGGGACTTGTGCGCAAGGAGGACGTGGTGAGCATCAGCATCCCTGCCGGCGTGTCCGACGGCATGACATTGCGAATGGCCCGTCAAGGTAACGACGCCCCTGGCGGCGGTGTGCCCGGCGACCTGCTCGTAGTTGTCGAGGAGGTGCGCGACGCACAGCTCACCCGCGACGGCAACGACCTGATATACAATCTGATGCTTGATATTCCCACGGCTGTGCTCGGCGGTAAGGTCGAGGTGCCCACCGTCGATGGCAAGGCCCGCGTGACCATCAAGCCCGGCACACAGCCCGGCAGCATCCTGCGTCTGCGCGGCAAGGGCCTGCCCTCACCCGAGCGCTACGGCACGGGCGACCTGCTCATCAACGTCATGGTGTATATGCCCGAGAAACTTAACGACAAAGAGAAAGAGGCCATCACGATGTTGCAGAACAGCGGCGAACACGTCAAGCCCAGCGACAGCGACAAGAGCCGTATCTTCTCCCGCTTGAGACATATATTTGACTAAGAAATGGCCAATCGACGACATGACCACCGCGTGCCTCGCAATGACGACAAAGCCATTGTCCGTGAGGTGAAAGAGCCGGCCAAGCTGCTTGACTTTGTCATGCAGACTCTGGACGGCATCAGCCGCAACAAGGCAAAATCCATTCTGGCCCATGGCGGCGTCACCGTCGATGGCCAGGTGCAGTCTCATGTCGATTTTCCGCTCGATGCAGGCAGCGTGGTGCAGATTCGCCGTCACGCGCAGCCTGCTTCGCTCAACAACCGATATTTCCGCATTGTCTATGAGGACCAATGGCTCGTGGTCGTGGACAAGCAGCAAGGCGTGCTGTCGATGCCTGTTGGCGCCGGCAGTCTGAATATGAAGACATTGCTCGACCGCCATTTTGCCGAGACGCGCCAGCGTTGCACCGCCCATGTAGTACACCGCCTGGATGCCCGCACATCAGGACTCATGGTATATGCCAAGAGCGTTGACGTCCAGCAGCAGATGACTGCCGACTGGCACAGCACCATCGTCGACCGCCGCTATGTCGCCGTGGTCGAGGGCGTGATGGAAGACCCCACCGGCAAGGTCGAGAGTTGGCTGCATGATACTGACCGCATGGTGGTCGTGAGCAGCCCTGTGGATGACGGCGGCAAGTGGGCCGCCACCGAGTGGGAACTTGTCGAGCAGGCCCAGGACCGCGCTTTGCTGTTCCTGCACCTGCTCACGGGCCGAAAAAACCAGATCCGCGTCCACATGGCGGACATCGGACATCCCGTGGTGGGCGACGGCAAATACGGCCACCAGGATGACCCCGGCAGCCGCATGTGCCTACACGCCTTCCGTCTGGCGTTCCATCACCCGGTGACAGGCGAGGTAATGTCCTTTGAGACGCCTATCCCCTACTTCTTCGGCACCGCACTTCACCGCAATTCCTAACACCTACTGAAATAACAAATTTCCGGCCGACTGAGCATGTGTCAATCGGCCGGAAACTATTTCGTTGTCGCCACAACTTAGAACGGTAGTTCTTTGGGTGCGGACGGGTCGTCAGGCAGGTCGTCGTTTGCTGATGTGCCTTCGCCGCGTTGTTGACGCAGTTTCTTGATATATGCCAGCTCATTGATGGCGTAGTCGGCATTATCCTCCTCGTCGAGCATCCTGGTGAAGATTTCCTCGGCTTTGTCGAGCTGGTTGAAGTCGATATAGGCATAGCCGCGACGACGGCGCAGGAAATTGATCAAGTCCTTGATATTGTCGGGCAACTCGTCATCCTCGCTGAAATTGCGCTTCACCTCTTCCATGACGCCCTCGGTATAGCTGAAGATGCGCATATCCTTGTTGCTGGCCATGGTGTTGACCAGTTCCATGGTGTGACGGATATTGCCGTCGGTAGCCATGAGATCCAGATAGTAGAACGCCTGCTTAGACAGCCCCAACTTATTGTAGCAAAAGCCCAACTTATAGGCCGCTTCCATGAACACCTGCCTATGCTTGGCAGACATCTCGAAGAAGTTCTCACGGAAACTGTTGAACACATTTTCCAGATGCAGGATGGCTTCATAATACCGTTCCGCATTAAACAGTTGCTGTCCCCAATACAGATTATAGGCCACATCGGCGACGTTCACCTGATTGAGCATCTCCTGCTCCTCGGTCAAACTGCCCTCTTCCCGATTCTTGGCTTTGAGTTTGGCATCACTCCACATGTAGTCAAATTCCTGCTGACGCTGCTTGTCGTCGCTGCGGTCCAGCGCGATAAGCATGCTCACGCTACGGGGTTGGCGCTCCTCGTTGCTCAACGAGTTCATGCGGCTGGCATTGCGCGGCACTTGAGTCAAGGTCACACGGGTGTAGATGCTGTGGTCGTCCTCGCCCTCGGCAGTGAGAGCGATGGTGAGCAGGCGCGGCTGCTCGTCGAGCCCCTGCTTGTAGTGGAGGTCCAGCATGGCATAGTCACGCGTGAGCCTTGCGTTTTTGCCTTCACCTTCGACCAATACACGGCGCAGGTCGTAGTTACGGATGGCTTGTTCGTCCTCGATGCGCTGCTGGCTGGTGACCGTGTTCACGGTCATGAACATCAGACGGCACTGCGGCAACGGCATGACGGTCTCGAGCATTTGCCACAGGGGCAGCGTTCCCGTTCCCATGGCGATGCTGGCAGCGCTGCTGTCAAGCTGATGGCGCAGCTCCAGGCGGCGCAGCATGAACATCTCGCGCTGGTGCTTGTAGAGTTCGCTCTCAAGGTCCAACGTGTCGTTATCCTTGGCCATGGACACCGCCTCATCAAAATCGTGGTTCCACTCCCGCTGGAAATGGAAGGCAGCCTTGAGTTCGTGCACGATCTCCTCGCTCTCCACCTTGTTGTTGAAGAAAGACAAGTGCACATCCACCTCGTTGGACTCATGGTCCAGGGTGTAGCTATACTTGAAGAGGATATTGCCGTAGTTGCGCTCGTTGCACTTGGCGCGCACCAGATCCAGCTGACTCATTGGCGCTGTTGCCATCGAGGGATAGGTCACCTCCACGCAATCGTCCTGCTTGCGGATGGCTGCGACAAAACGGGCGGCTTGGAACTCAAAGCTATAAAGCGTGGTATTATTTTCTGTTTCAGTGCTATACTGGCAATTATAATCCTTGAGAAACTGTTCAAAGTCAGCTGATGCAGATGCTTTTTTCTTCCTGATGCGCATAGTGGTAAATGTGTTTAACGGGTGTAAAATGGGTGTAAAATGTACAAGAACATTGCAATTATCGTGCCAATATCCAATTATCGTGCCAAGGTGGGGAACGTGCCACCAAAGTAACGACGCTGCAGGCCCAGATAGGCTGCCGTGTCCAGTTTCACCTGATTGTGCCAACGGTTGAGGCTGTCACACAGTCCCTGACGGTTCTTGGCCACCATCCAGGACTGGAACTGCGACAGGCTGATAGCCACCGAGCGGTCGATATTGGGCAGGCGGGCGGCCATCGCACGGGCGATGGAGCGGTTGACCACGGCATAACGTATCTCTCCCGCCGACACCATCATGATGAGTTGCTCGGGACCATAGAGTTCATCGACATGGACATAGATAGTATCGCCGATCTCGCGGCTCAGGCTGGCAATGCGGCCGATCATGGGTGACCCCTTGACTACCCACACCGTGTCACCCGCCAAATCCAGCTGGGAATGGATGGCCTGGCTGCCACGGCGCTGCACGAGCACCTGCTGGTCGATGTAGATGGGCTCGGTGAAGGCAAACCTGGATGTGTCGCGTGCCGTCATGGGGAACTGCGCCACCAGCACGTCATAGCGTCCCTCGTCAAGCCCCGCCAGGGCTTTCTCGAGCGTCACAACGGGATGGAACTTCACGTGACAGCCCACACTGTCGGCAATCATGCGCAAGAGGTCATAGTTGTAGCCACCCAGCGTGTCATCATAGGTATAATAGGTCACCGGGGAGTACTCGATGGCAATGTCGAGCGTGTCGCCGCCGCTGGGACGCTCGCCGGGAGCCTCCACAGGCTTGTCACACATGCTCAATGCGACCATGCATGCCACCACTATTGCAAGCAGTAGCATGTAAAGTATCATCTGTCCACGCTTAGAGGATTGTTGTTGTCTCATCATTGCCATCTACGATAATTAGAGTGCAAAATTACTATTTTCTGCCCACATATACAATACCGCCAACCTCATGAATGGGGCTGGCGGCAAATTATCTCTGTTTTAGTAAAACCTTAACGGGCGTTGTAGGCCTCAAGGGCTTTCTCGAGGATCACCAGGGCGCGCTTCAGGTCTTCGATCTTGAGCACATAGGCCATGCGCACCTCGTTCTTGCCGAGGCCCTTAGTGGCATAGAAACCGCTGGCTGGCGCCACCATCACGGTCTCTCCCTCGTAGTTGAACTCCTCAAGGCACCAGCGGCAGAAGTCGTCAATGTCCTCGACCGGCAGGCGGCTCACGGTGTAGAACGCACCCATGGGCATCGGGCAGAAGACACCGGGAATCTTGTTCAGACCCTCCACCAGGCAATTGCGGCGGGCGATGTACTCGTCATAGACGCCCTTGTGGTAAGCCTGGGGAGCGTCAAGCGATGCCTCAGCAACAATCTGTCCGATCAGGGGAGGGCTCAGGCGGGCCTGGGCCAACTTCATGGCAGCGGCGCGCACTTCCTTGTTGCGGGTGATGAAGGCACCGATGCGGATGCCACACTCGCTGTAGCGCTTCGACACGCTGTCAATCATGATGACGTTGTTCTCGATGCCCTCAAGGTGCATGGCGCTGGTATAGGGAGCATCGCTATAGATGAACTCGCGGTAAACCTCGTCGGCAAACAGGAACAGGTCATATTTCTTCACCAGGTCACGCAGGCGCATCAGTTCCTCGCGGGTGTAGAGCGTGCCGGTGGGGTTGTTGGGGTTGCAGATCATGATGGCACGGGTGTGCTCGTTGATCACTTTCTCAAACTCCTCGACAGGAGGCAGGGCAAAACCGTCCTCGATGTGGGTGGTGATAGGACGCACCTTGGCACCGGTCTCGCAGGCAAATCCCATGTAGTTGGCATAGGTGGGCTCGGGGATAATCACTTCGTCACCGGGATTCAGGCACACCATGAAGGCCATCTGAACGGCCTCACTGCCACCACAGGTAACAATGATATCGTCAACACTCAAATTGATGTCGTAGCGTTTGTAGTAACCCACCAGTTTCTCCAGATAGCTGGGATAACCCTGTGAGGGGCTGTATTCCAGCACCTTGCGGTCCACGTGCTTGAGAGCCTCCAAGCCCTCCTCGGGGGTATGCAGGTCAGGCTGACCGATGTTGAGGTGATACACTTTGATACCGCGTTTCTTGGCGTCGGCGGCAAACGGGGCCAGCTTGCGGATGGGCGAAGCGGGCATGTCAATGCTGCGTTGTGAAAGCTTAGGCATAATTCTGTTTTCTTGTTATTATTTGATAATGATATTTGAAGTCATCTATTTCGGACTGCAAAATTACACTTTTTTTTTCAATCAACAAATACGACCTCCAGACAATGGTCTCCAATAGACAATTTCTCGAACTATGTTAAAGTTGTGTTAAAATGGGGGGGTAACTGTGAATTTATATTTATTTGTATATCTTTGCGATGAAACACAATTTCTATAACCGATTAATCATTTACTGATATGAAAAAGACATTACTTATCACGTTATTGGCCCTACTGAGCATGACCCAAGCAGTGGCTCAGGGTTATTGGTGGGATAATGAATACGAAAGTTATTTGCCTATTTCTCGCGAAGGCGTTAAGTGGGTTAACGAGAAGGTTATCATCAATCATGGCGACACTACTCGCCATTATTACATCTATGAATTTTCAGGTAAGGATAGTGTCGGGTCCAATCCCATGAATTGGCACTTAGATAATGCCCTATACTATTATACAGGAAATAATCTGGATACGGAGCAAGACAGTTTAATTGCGGGTATCAGTGATAATTACCCATATCTCTTGGAGGTGTCCTTTTTTAGGAACCATGCCTATGATGCAGTAGAAGCCGAAGGAAGAAACATGATTGACCTTCCCATGTACACAAATGGTGGCACGAGAACACTATATCGTTTCCTTAAGTATGGTGACGTATGGAATCTAATAGATTACTTTCTTAGTTATCAAGAATTTTCACACGATTATCATGGTACGGAGATATTCCTAACAAGAGAGAATTTTATTGAAGTGGATTCATTAGTTATTGAGGGGATCAACTGTAGTCGCTATGCTTATTTAGGAGAGGATGGTGAACCTTTGGCCTATATTGTCGAGGGCATCGGTTTCGACAGTTACGAAATGGGTGACCTATTGACGCCGTTTACCAAGAAGCCAGACCCTGATGCCGACTATCAAGAATGGTGCGGCCTGTGCCACGTGGTGAAGGACGGACAGATCATCTACAAGGGCATGCGCTACGACCCAGGCAACATGACGGGCATCGACGAGGTGGTGGCTGAGAAGCGGCCACGTCAGTATGACGACAACTACTACAACCTGATGGGCCAGCCCGTGGGCAAAACGCTGCCGACCTCCCCCGGCATCTACATCCACCACGGCCAGAAAATCGTGGTCAGGTAATTTACTGAATGACCGAATAGAGTTATCGGGGCTCAAGCACCTGTCGTGCCTGAGCCCCGATAAGCGAATGTGATACTGTCACTTTTTAGTTCTTGCTCAGCAGGAGGTCGATGAGTGCGGTTACATCGGCGATGTTGATGCTGCCGTCTTCATTGACATCGGCTTCGGCAGGAGCAGCGCTCGCGTCACTCAGCAAATAGTCAATCAGCGTCGTCACATCAGCGATATTCACTGAGCCATCGTGGTTCACGTCACCCATCTGATAAACCGGACCATTGTCAAACAGGGTCACGGTCTGCATGTTGCTCCACTCGCTGCGGGTGCCGTTCACATAGTAGGCCCTTACCCTGTAGTTGAACGTGCCGCCAGCGGTCAGGCCGTTTACGGTGTAGAACTTGTCGGTGATATCGGTAATCACGCGCGAGGTGGAATCGCCCGTCTCGGCAGGGATGGTAAGCATCATCTTGGCCGCGTCGTTCGTTGCACTGTAAATGTCCACCTGAGTAACGACCACACGCTTGGTGTTAGAGCCGTCACCACCGGTAATCGTCACCTTTTGATTCTCATCTGCGTCACAGTTCAGGACAAATGTATAGACCTGCTCTGCATTGACGACAGCACTTTGCACACTGCTACCACATGAGACGGTAACGGGTATGTCGGAGTCGGCAGATTGATAGGGTTTCATGGTGAGCATAACGGTCATCTTGCCACCGCTCTGCGTCATGTCGAGGGCAGGTGTGGTAAGAATACCCGCACTGCCACCGCCACCCAGGCGCAAGCCACCCCGCGCCTCATAGACGTTAGAGCCCGTCCATCCTTTATTCGTGCAATAATTGTCGATTTTAGAGACAGGACGAGAACCGTTCTCTGAAGCATAGGGGAAGCTCTCACTCATCACCAATGCATACACGCCAGGCTCGCTACCGTCATCGGTATTCACCTCCAGGGTGTAGCTGGTAACGTTTTCGGCAGGAGTCTCATCGGTCCAGTCGGCACGGAACGAGGTCAAGGTGATGTAAGCGCTGTCAGCGGGCAGCATCACGGGGTCATAGGCCTCGATGGGTGCCGGCGGTTCAATACCCATGACCATGAGTTCACCCAGGCTGTAGCTATAACCCTGATTGTTGAACGCACGCAGGGCAAAGTAGCCGTTACCAGTACCTCCCCAGCCCCAGTTGATGGAATACATACCAGTGGTGGCATCATAGCCATCGACATTGAATGCGTGACCATAGAAAGAATTATAGGCATTGCTGTAGCTGTATGCGCAATAGACCACAGGGCGGCCTGCCGCCAGCTCATCCTGCAGCATCACACTCCAATCGGCATCACTGATGAGCATGTCTTCACCATTTGTGTCAAAGTTTAGCTTAGCCTTGTACTCGACATGGGCGCCCACATAGCCAAATAAGTGGCAGGCCCTGAGGATGTCGTCCTCCCATGCTTCACTACCCTCATTAGTGTAGTCCATCTGTTCGGCCTGGCCAATATATCGCATGAGCCATGCCACGGCATTTCGTTGGGTCTCGGTAGCGCTGAAATTGTATTCAGGCAGCATATTGGCCCAGTCAAAAGTGATGGAAGGCAACGTGGGGAGTTCAAAATGACGGGTGCGTGTAGTGTATCCGGGAATTTCGGGCGTGGGCTGTGTGGGATACTGCCATTTGTAGAAAACCTGTGCCAGCGACGTGGCAGCACAGCCGGTCTGACCTCGGCGGTCACCATCCATGGGACACTGGTTGTAATAGGGATAACCTTGGTTCCACATGGCTACGAGCATCGGCTCGATACTTTCGGTACGGTTAGCCTTGAGTGAGGGTTTCTCCACCACCAGATCTGGATGGGCCTGGAGGTACTCCATCTGCTGCTTGTAACAGCCCAGCCAGAACTTCATGTTCTCGGGCAGGCTGTTCATGTCGTCCAGGGGACGGCTGCTGTAGGCTAAAATCTCCTGGGCACGGTCGTCGCCGGCGACAACAACAAAGCCCAGGTCGGTGTTCACAACATAATAAGCGGCTTTATTGGCGCGGGTTGGGTTCATCTCCTGGTGGACCCACTTGATGGTGGGAGCGTCAGCATTGAAACTACCCTTTGCAGCATGGCTGGCCAGGAAACGTTGTGCATTGGAGCGGGCCATCGACACACTGACATCGGCAGCCATCACCTGAATCGCCACACACAAGAGGGCGAAAAGAATCAATAATTTTTTCATAAAACCTAAGTATTACTAGTTAAACAAGAATCGGTTCAAGGTTGTTTTTCATCATTAATGAATGCAAAATTAGCAAAAACCAATCAAATAAACAACTAGTCGGGTATTACCTTGCAAAAAACGGGGCTCGAAGCACAACCGTGCTTCAAGCCCCTATACATAGTGGATATATCAGTACTAAAATCAGTTGCGGGTGAGCAGCATGTCGATCAGGGCGGTAACATCGGCGATGTTGATTTCGCCGTCGGTTTCCACATCGGCACAGTTGTCACAAACATCGACAGGCGCACCCAGCAGGTAGTCAATCAGGTCGGTGACATCAGAGATGTTCACGTCACCGTCATGGTTCACGTCACCCAGCTGATAGGCATGGCCGTTGTCGAACAGCGTCACAATCTGTGACTTGCTCCAGGCGCTCTGAGTGCCATCGGTGTAGAGGGCTTTTACCCTATAGTAGAACGTGCCGGCCTCGGTCAGGTTCTTCACGAGATAATTCTTATCAGCGATTCCCGTGACGAGGCGGTAGTTGGCATCACCTTCCTCGGCGACAGCCCTGAGCGAAAGCAGATCGTTCACGTCACCTGAATAAACCCTTATTACGGCCATGTCAGGCGAGAAGTAGCTATCGGTCGAAGTAATCGTGATCTTTTCGCCTTCGCTGGCAGTTACCAGCCAGGTATAAGTTTCACCTGTAGAGAACTGATGGCCAACAGGCGCTGTCTGGTCGGAACCAACAGTGATATTGCCACTACCATAATAGGTTTCAACAGTGGTAATCTGCATGGTGAACACATCATTGTTAAAGCCAGCAGGAACAGTATAGGCGATATAGCCGTCACCGGAGTAGTTGCTGAAGTAGATGGCGCCATTACCCACCTTGGTACCATTGCCACTCCAGGGAGCGGTAAGCGTAATGCTCTCATAGCCGCTGGTGTAGCCCGTGGCATTGATGGAGTCGAGCAATTGGACGGCGGGCTTGGTGTTCACCTCAAGGGTGTAGCTGTCCACATACTTGTCGGCAGTCTCATCGGTCCAGTCGGCACGGAACTGCGTCAGGTTGATATAGGCCTCGTTAGCAGGCAACATCACGGGAACAAAAGTCTCCAACGTAGCATCGCCTTCGATTGTCACCGTCTTATCATCGGCGCCAGCATTGCTCAAAGTAATCGTGGCAGTATGGTGGCCAGCAGTGAGCGGAGCATAGGTCACCGTGATCACTCTGCCTTCATCCTGGTCGCGAGTTGAGACATGGTCGGCATCGATCGAGAAGAATCCGCTCTCATCGTTGAGTGTCAAGAGGATATCGCTCGTGAGTTCATGTCCCTTAACGGTAAAGGTGGCCGTGGCACTCTGTTCAACATAGGCCTCGAGATTCAATCTTGAAGGACTTACCTTGATGGCAGGACCCTGAGGAGGCGGCTGGATGCCCATGATCATCTGTTGCTCGATGTTGAAGGTATAACCGCCGCTCGAGAAGGCATTCAGGGCAAAATCGCCGTTGCCGTCACCGCTCCAGCCCCAGTTCACATGGTAAGTGTTGGTGCTAGCGGTATAGCCATCCACATTAAAAGCGTGGCCGCTCCATCCAAACCATGAATAGTCATAGGCGCAATACACTACAGGGCGGCCCTCGGCCATCTCATTCTGCAGCAAAGCGGCCCACTCGTCGTCGGTATAATAGGTAGCGGTGTCGTTGCCGTAGTCATCGGTACGGGTCTTGAACTCCAGGCGGGCACTCTCCTCGTCGTAGCCAAAGAATTTGACGGCACGCAGGATGTCAGCACCCATCGCACCACTGCCGCTGGGAGTATAGTCCATCTGCTCCTCCTGGCCCACATAGCGCATCAGCCAAGCCACAGCATCGGCCTGAGCAGTGTTGTAGGAACCTGTGTACTTATCCAGCATGTTGTCCCAGTCAAAAGTAATAGAGGGCAATGCCTCGATCTGGAAGCCGTAGCTTGCATTGGTGTAACCCTCGACAGGGGGAGTCGGGTCAGTGGGGAATTTCCAGTAATAGAACACCATCGACAGCGATGTGGCGGGGCAGCCCGTCAAGCAGAACGAGCCGTTATACTTGGGACAGTGGTTATAGTAGGGGGCTTCCTGGTCCCACTCGGCCGTGAGCATCGGAGCAACGGTGGCAGTCCTGAGCGACCTGCCGGATTCCTGCTTGTCCACCACAAGTCCCGGATGCTCTTGCAGGTATTCTATTTGGCGTTTGTAAGTACTGAGCCAGAATTTCATATTGTCAGGCATACGGTCCAGATCCAACGGACGGTCACCATAGGCAAGGATATCGCGTGCACGATCATCACCCGAAACGATGACAAAGCCATTCCTGTAATTGAAAATGTAAAATGCTGCATTTGCAGCTTTCACTGCACTCTTCTCCTCATAAATCAACCTGAGTCCATCGGCGCCGGGGGCCATTAAGCTACCCTTGCCGGGCTGATTCTGGAGGTACTTCTGAGCCGTGGCCTTAGCCGACATCGCATCGACAGGACTTGCCATGGCTGACATCGCCGTCATAATAAGGACGGCAAGAAACATGATTTTCTTCATAAAATGATTGTTAATTAATAGAATATAAAATGAACGTTAGTAGCTAAAAACATGAGTTGGTCTCTACAGGCTGCGAAGTTAAGCATAATTTTGCCATTATACCATTATTTAAGGGAAATAATCGTGCCATAAAGTCAAAACAAGTGAATGGATAGCCTGTCTCCATTATTGAAACAAAAAAACGGGAAGTCCAAATGACCTCCCGATAGTTCTCAAAGAATAGCTGTCAACAGCTGTGTGTCAGAGCCTGAAGTTAATGGGCAACACCACCCTGACAGGGACCGCATGCTTGCCCACCTTGCCCACGCTCCACTTGGGCATCTCGCCGATCACACGGATAGCTTCACGGTTCAGACTTTCATCACCCGCCCCACGGATCACGCGAACATCGCTCACACGGCCGTCGGTGCCCACGATGAAACTGCACAGGACGCGGCCCTGGATGCGGTTCTTATAGGCATAATACGGATATTCGCGGGTCTTGTTGATGAAGTTGATCAAGCCACGCTCACCACCAGGGAACTGGGGCTGGATGTCCACGTAGTCAAACTCATAGACCTCCATATAGGACTGCTTGGACTGTGGATTGACAGTAGTGACATGACGAACCTGTGCTGCCATAGGCAACACTGCAGCCATAGTCAACAATGTCAATAATCCGAAGCGTAACTGTCTGAGCATAGGCCTTCTAGATTGTTTAAATGGTGTGCAAAAAGACGGTTTTGCCCTCTTTTTACGGCACAAATATAGAGTTACAAACGCAAACCGCAAAATCCATGTGTTTAATTTTGCAAACAATTAGCATTGTTTCAGTCTTTTTGACTAAAACACGCAAATATCAAAAAAAATGTAAATATTTTCAATTCTGCATCAAACAGTTAGAACGGCGGGGCACATTCAAGGGTCATACTTTGGCCTGACGCCGGATGAACCAAAGTAATTGACTGGGCGTGAAGCATCAACCTGCTTGAAGCGTTTCCATACAGGCGGTCGCCCACAATGGGGCAGTTCAGCCCTTGGGGATGAGAGCAATGGACCCGCAATTGATGGGTTCGCCCCGTGAAAGGCTCCAGGGCTATTCGGGTCAAACCGTCTGAACGCTCAAGAACATGGTAACGGGTCACGGCACGCTTGCCCTGATCATAATCTACCCGCTGACGCGGCCTATCGTCAATATCGGGCAGCAACGGGAGGTCGATAATGCCCTCATCTTGCAACACTTGACCTTCAAGCAGGGCGATA
Organism: Muribaculaceae bacterium; assembly: GCA_017557425.1. Lineage (GTDB taxonomy): Bacteria > Bacteroidota > Bacteroidia > Bacteroidales > Muribaculaceae > Sodaliphilus. The sequence continues at coordinate 21,011 of JAFYYU010000011.1, forward strand.
TAGCGCTTCTTGATGGTGTGGTTTTCGAATTGTTGCTGCAGGGCCTTGTGTGTAATTTTATCCTTGGCAAAGACCACGAGCCCGGATGTCTCCTGATCCAGGCGATGAACCACGATGGGGCCATGGGCCTCGGGAAAAGCATCCTGATAACGGGTGAGCAAGCTGTCGTCCAGCAACTTACCCGGCACAGTGAGCATCCCAGACGGCTTGTTCAGGACAGTGAAACAATCATCATCATAGACCACATCCAGGGCATCTTCATCCATCGGCTGTCCAAGCGGGTTTTCCTCCACGTCTAGTCCTTGAAGCATAAAGTCGAGGATGGGTTTGCACTTGCTGCGGCATGCGGGATAGAAGTGGCCATGATGCCGCACCTCGCCCACAGGGGAATCCCCCCACCAGAATTCAGCCATGCACATGGGCTTCAGCCCGTTGTTGAAAGCATAATTGAGCAAGCGCGGAGCACAGCACTCCCCTGCGCCGGCAGGCGGCAAGGTGCCCAAAGGCTTAAACACATCCACCAGATCCCGCGTCTCTCCCCGTCCGTTTTTCACGATGAAAAGGCGGAAAATCCGCTCTTGCAAAGCCTCGCTCATCGCCTTGCGGCGCGCCTTCAAATGATCGATACGGCAACAAAAAGCGCCGATTTCATCGGTAGTTTTCGCCAGTTCCTCTTCATGGCGACGGCGTATGCGCTTTAATTCAGCCTTTTCAAAGCGGCTCTGATTCAGCAGTTCCTCCCGTTCCTCGTCTGTCAGGCCTCCAGCATCACGGCGCTGGTCTCGCTCTTGCTTGTGAAGGGCCATCATGGCTTTAAAACTGCCGATTTCATCGGACATTTCCTGTTTCATGGAAGCCTCACGCTGTTGTAAAGCCAACAATTCGGGCGAATGTTCCAAGCGCTCAACTTCATGATTCATGGCCGTAATCCGGGCTTCACCCTGCTTGAACACGCCTTGAGGATCCAGCAGGTCATAGACAGGCGGCACAAAGAAGTCATGCTGCACGCTTCCCGCCAGATTGCCCGAAAAGGCCGCCAAGTAGCCCAGCCGGCCCTGGCCGTCCAGCGCCACCAGCACGCCAAGCATCTTGCCCGCAGCCAGTTCCTCGGCCCAATCGTCCCTGCCCGCAACATAACGTTGCACCTGCTCAACTGCCAAGAGCGCCAGCGGATGCGGCTCATAGCAGAACGGGCATGTGAATCGCTGCGGTAACTCTACCGCCGCCTCACAATTCTCAAATGGATGAAATCGGTCGTTCATCACGACAAAATTACAGTTTTTTCACCGAGTATTGTGTTTTAGCACAATATCTTTAGTACATTTGCAACAAAAAAAGACTACAATGAAATTTATCTCGTGGAACGTGAACGGCTTGAGGGCCGTGGTGGGCAAAGGCTTTGGTGACATCTTCAAGCAACTGGATGCAGACTTCTTCTGTCTGCAGGAGACCAAACTGCAAGAGGGACAATTGGACCTGGAATTTGACGGCTACCATTCCTACTGGAACTATGCCGAGAAGAAAGGCTACTCGGGAACGGCCATCTACAGCCGCCATGAGCCGCTTAATGTGACCTGCGGCATGGGCATCGATGAACATGACCGTGAGGGACGTGTCATCACGCTGGAAATGCCCGATTTCTATCTTGTGACGTGCTACACACCCAACAGTCAGGACGAATTGCGCCGCCTGGACTACCGCATGACATGGGAGGACGCCTTCCGCAACTTCCTGCTCGCACTTGACAAGAAGAAACCCGTCATCGTGTGCGGAGACCTGAACGTGGCACACCAGGAGATAGACCTCAAGAACCCCAAGACCAACCGCCGCAATGCCGGTTTCACCGACGAGGAGCGCGAAAAGATGACTGTCCTGCTCGATGCAGGCTTTACCGACACATGGCGCTTCTTCAACCCCGATGTCACCGACATCTATTCGTGGTGGAGTTACCGCTTCAGGGCCCGCGAGAAGAACACGGGGTGGCGCATCGACTACTTCCTGGTGAGCAACCGCCTGCAAGCGCAGCTAGCCGACGCCAAAATCCACACCGACATCTTCGGCAGCGACCATTGCCCCGTCGAAGTGGATATCAACTTCTAAACCCAATCCAGTTATGTCCCAAACAGAACAAAAGAAATATGACTTTGACCGCGTGGTGAGGATGGTGCTGACACTCATCAGCGTGGCCGTGGGCGTATGGCTTGTCAACTATCTGAGTCCTGTGCTCATGCCGTTTGTTGTCGGCTTTATCCTCGCCTACCTCATCGAGCCGTTGGTAGAGTGGCTGCAAAAGAAAGCGCATATCAAGACCCGCGCCATCGCTGTGGTGCTGGCTCTCGTCATCGTCATTGCGGTCATTACAGGCCTGTGCTGGCTTATCATTCCTTATCTGATTGATGAGTTCGGGGAGATGTCCAAGCAACTGGCGGCATACGCCAAGTCCTCGCTGAGGATCCCATACGTGCCCGCCGAAATCAACGAGTTCATCCAGCGCTACATCGACCTGGACAAGATTAACGAGATGTTCAGCAAACAGCAATGGATGGACATCATCAACAAGGCGGCTTCGGGCGCCTGGTCGGTGGTGGGCGGCACAATGAGCGTGATTTTCAACATCCTGTCATGGTTCATCGTGCTGTTGTACATGTTTTTCATCCTGCTGGATTTCAACAAGTTGTCGAGAGCTTTTAAGGCTGCGATACCCCGCAAGTACCGCCGCATGTCGTTGCGCATCTTTGGCGATGTTGCCGACACGATGAGACGCTACTTCCGCGGCCAGGCCGCCGTTTCATTCTTTGTGGGCGTGATCTTCGCCATCGAGTTCTATATCATCGGGCTGCCCATGGCCATTGCCTTCGGTATGTTTGTGGGCCTGCTGAACATGGTGCCCTATCTGCAACTTGTTTCCATCCCCATCGCCGCATTCCTGTGCCTGGTAGCCACAGCCGCGACGGGAGCCAGTTTTTGGGTGATGTTCGCGTGGGTCATTGTCGCCTATATCATTTGCCAGGTCATTCAGGACATGGTGCTCATCCCCACCATCATGAAGAACCAGATGGGCCTGAATCCCGCCATCATCTTCCTGTCATTGTCGCTGTGGGTCTATGTGCTGGGCTTCATCGGACTGATTATCGGCCTGCCGTTGACGACACTGATCATTTCCTATTATTGCGAGTATGTGCTTCACCAGCCCAACCCGTTGCACAAGACCAAAAAGAAGGAAGCAGTGACCAAAAAAGCGCCACTGGCCTTAACGTCATCCTTCATCAGCCAGTACGGCAACGAGGATAAGAAGAAAGAATGACCAGAACGTTGATCGTCATCACTGGTCCAACAGGAGTGGGCAAGACAGCGGCTGCCATCCAACTGGCGCAGCGGCTGAACTGTGACATCATCAACGCCGATTCACGTCAGATTTATCGCGGCATTCCCATCTGTACGGCAGCCCCCACGCCCGAGGAGTTGGCTGCCGCCAAGCACCATTTCGTCGCCTTCAAAGACCTGGAGGAGAGTTACAGTGCAGCCCAGTTTGAGAGCGATGTGATGAATCTGTTGCCCGAGTTGTGGCAGCAGGGCGACACCGTGGTGATGTGCGGCGGCTCGATGCTCTATGTGGACGCCGTGTGCCGCGGCATCGACCAGTTGCCGGACATCAGCCCCGAGGTACGTGCCGCCGTCAAAGAGAAACTGGCCCGTGAAGGGCTGGAGAGCCTGGTGGCTGAACTGGAACGGCTGGACCCGCAATATGCCGCAACAATCGACCGCAAAAACACCAGCCGCGTGTGCCACGGCGTGGAAATATGCCGTCAAGCCGGCGTTCCCTACTCCACCCTGCGCACCGGCACGGCCAAGCAGCGCGACTTCAATATCATCAAGCTGGCCTTGAACATCCCTCGTGACCAACTGTTTGAGCGCATCAACCGTCGGGTGGACCGCATGATCGAGATGGGGCTGGAACAAGAGGCCCGCTCGGTCTATCACCTGCGGCACCTCAACTCACTCAATACCGTGGGGATGAAGGAGATGTTTGCCCTGTTTGACGGCACGATGGACCGTCACACCGCCATCGAGCGCATCAAGAAAAACACCCGCGTCTATGCCAAGAAGCAACTCACCTGGTACCGCCGGGACAATGAGATTACCTGGGTCATGCCTGAGGATGCGGTTACTACCGCACTACAGTTGCTCGACTAGTCCTTGATTTAATACAAGCTGTCGCTTGCATTACTGGACGCGACTGGTTATAGAAGAGGAGCGTGGATGCTTGTTCCACGCTCCTCTTTACCTGCTTGAAATCTTGTCTATTAACTGTTCAGGATGATGTCGATGATGACGTTGACGTCGGCGATGTTGACCTCGCCGTCGCCGTTGACGTCGGCGGCACCGTTTTCGGTATCGGTCAGGATGACGTTGATGACGCAGTTGACGTCGGCTATGTTGACCTCGCCGTCACCATTCACATCACCGGGCATGTTGTCGGAGTAATACAAGACGATGTCATCGACATAGGTTGATCCCGAACCGCCTGCAATCATCGCGATGCGTAACAGGGCCGACTGGTCGGCAGTCAAGTTAAGGAACCATGTGGCAAGCGCTTGGCTCTTTTCGGGCACTTCAGCGGCTTCCAGGTTGTCGATGGTGATAGCAGTTACCCAATTGGCTCCGCCGTCAAGTGAATAGTCCAGTCGATATTTGGACAGCGTTGAGGTCGGATTGAAGAAAGTTGCCTGGGCCATGAAAAAGTTGTGGCTCAAAGGCTGGGAGGTGGTGATGGCACTGGGTAGCTTCATCATGACAGAATGGTCGCCAAAACATTTGCCCTCGCCCGGTGCACGCACACCGCTCTTGTTGAAACTCCAGGTGACGAAGTTGCCTTGCACATTCTTGTCACTGGTGCTGTTGTTGGCCCTCATGCTCTCAAAGTCCTCAACCAACTGTTCACACACGGGTAACACAATGAAGGTTTGCACGGCTTCATCATTCTCCCATGACCATCCTTCAGGCGTCATCATCATGGGATTGCCGCCCTCGTCATTCAACGCCAGATGATAGCGTCCCCACTCGGCGGGAGCGGTCAGCTGCATCTGGTAGGTTATTGTGTTGTTGCCTGGAATCTGCACCTGGCACAGATCGCTGGTGGATATTTCCTGTTTGTCATCGTTGAGCAGTGACAGATAGACATGGCCGAGAGGGCCAAGACCTGATGACCACCAAGTGCGGTAAGACAAAGCCACATCCACGTTAAAGGGTCGGTCGACCAGGATACCAGACGGCAAGTTAAAGGCAGTAACAGTGTAAAGGTCTGACAGGAAACAATCCGACAGATAGGCCGTATCGTTGCGTACCGTCATCTTGACGTAGAGTTCCTTGCCGCTATGGTGACGCACCTCCTGGTCATAGTTGATGCCCCCATCCTGCGAGTAGAACAATTTAATCTTGTATTCTCCCTCCTCGAGCGAGTTCGGCAAATCCATAGTAATCGACCAGCCGGATGAATACCAACCCTGACCCAAATACTCCCTTTGGACAAACCGTTGTCTTTGACGCTCAATGCCATTGTTGTCAAACACGCTCAGCGACAAGGGTATATCGGCATAATAGTAGGTCTCGCCGTCATTATTGACATACTCTCCCGTGGCTTTGTTGCCTTGAACCAGGAAATCCTCGGTATCGACAGTAATCTCTTGGCCCAAAGGAGCCGCCGTGGTGACGGGAGTCAGACGGCTGCGGACATACAGGACCTCCTGGACCATATCGGTCTGCGGCTCAGGAACCAGGCCGAAAAGGCCGTCCTGCATGTACTTGAAGTCCATAGTATTGGTGGGAGCGAGCAACGAGACCATGAAATAGCCGTCATAGGCTCCGCCCCAGCCCCAGTTGACATGGAAATAGCCATCGGCATTGAAGCCGTCGAGGATAAAGGCATGGCCTCCGTCGTAGGCATAACCGCAATACATGACCGGGCGGCTCAGGCTGATCTCATCAACCAGGAACTGGTCCCACTCGTCGGCATCGAAATAGTCGCGGTTGAGCCAGTAGCACTTGGCGGTGTAGTCAAAATAACGATGCAGGGCCTCGCTGGCAGCATATTCTGACGCGCCGCTGCTCTCGCCATACCCCATGTCCATCGAGATGCCCACATCCGACATCAGGCGGGCGACGGCGTCACATGACTCTTCACTGCTGTTGGAATCATAGACATCGAGCATCAAGTCCCAACGGTAGGTCGACTGGCTGAAGTCGGCACTGAGCTGGGTAGGGGTCGAGCCGTTCACGTTGCAATTATAGGAATGGCTTCCCCGACCGACGGCGGGCCAGTCGTAATACTTCATCATCTGAGCGGTAGCGGTGGCCACACAGCCAGCAGCCGAGTGGACGGCATTGCCGTTGGACAGGGTGTAGGTGGGGCAGTAGTTGTTATAGGGCTCGCCCTGATTCCATTGGGTCGTCACCAGCGGAGAAACGGGGGTCGCGCGCTTGGCGGGCCTGTGGGCCAAGGCGCCTTCATTGCTCTGCAGGTAAGCAATCTGACTGTTCATCTCATCCAACCAGTACTGCACGGCAGGAGGCAGGGTGTTTGCCGAAAAATCACCGGCATCACCATAGCCCAACACTTGAGGCAGGCGGTCGTCGCCGGCAATGATGACGTAACCGCCCCGGGCACCACGGTCATAGACATAAAAACGGTTGCTTTCGGCCTTATAGGCAAGCCGCATGGGCGAAGTAACGGATGGTGCCATGAACCGCGTGGCGTTTTGCGAGAAGAAGTTGTTGGCCACTTGACGGGCATCTGTCTCGCTGACTTGTTTAGCCTGCATGCTGCAGACCGCCATCAACGTGAGGCATAAGATGAAGAGTACTCTTTTCATATTCAGATTAAAAATCGTTTTGATATTATTTTTTGCAAAAGTAATGAATCTTGCCCCATTAGACGCAAGATTCATTACATTTTTTCATATCACACCCCGAATAACGGGATTGCGCCCCCTTTAAAGCAGTTGGGCGATGGTGTCCCTGACGCGCCGTGCGGTGGTGTTGTCCAGAGCGGCCTCGTTGGCGCCTGGCCGGCCCATATAGAGGTTGGGATTCACATATTGCATGGCGCTAGGCTGCTGCTCACGGCCTGAAAAATGGAACTCGTTCAGCCCTGTTTTATCACGCAATTCGCGGATGTTCTGCTCGGTCACGCCACTACCCGCCATGAGGATGATGCGGCCTGCTGCCTGGCGGTTGAGCTTTGCCAGCAGGTCAGCACCTTGGATGGCCTTGGGTTGCTGGCCCGAAGTGAGTATGCGATCAAAACCCAGGTCGATGACGGTTTCCAACGCCTGCTCGGGGTTGACAGCGCGGTCAAAAGCGCGGTGCATCGTCACGCTCATCCCCTTGCTGCACTCCATCAGGTAACGGTTCTTTTCCACGTCAATTGTGCCGTCGGCATTCAAGCAGCCGAACACGACGCCGTCAACACCCAAATTACGGCACACGGCGATATCGGCCGCCATGCGCTCCACCTCCAGGTCAGTATAGAGGAAATCGCCTCCACGAGGGCGGATAATCACATGCAGGCGCGTCGTTGTCAACACTCGGCGTGCCACCTTGATTTCGCCATAACTGGGCGTCGTGCCGCCTTCGGGGATGCCCGCACACAACTCCACGCGGTCAGCGCCACCCTCTTGTGCGGCAATGCAGGATTCTACTCCATTGGCGCACACTTCAACCATAAAATCCTCTCGTCTCATCAGTTATTTATTCAGAATGATATCGATGACATCAGTTACATCACCGATGTTGACTCTTCCGTCACTGTTGACATCTGCGGCCGAGTTGCTGGGCAGGCCACCCAAAATGATGTCGATGAGGTCTGTGACATCAAAAATATTGACCTCGTCGTCGCCGTTCACGTCGCCCTTCAACGGCGACTTGAAGATGGTAGCATGTTGAGCGGCCGTAATGCCATTGTAAGCCACATACAGATTGCCCGATGCGGCTTCGGATGCCGAATGGAACGTGCCGTCATCGTCAAATGATCCCAACTGGGGGTCACAGGAGAATACACACCCCGACAAACCCTTAGTCTTGAGGACACCATACTGGTTATATCCCCATACCCCGAATGACGTTGTAGTTGATGACGGGAGGCTATAGCAACCCGGCTCAAACCCGATGATGCTGATTTGGTCATCGACGGGAGCAGTGGATATCAACAAACATCCATTGGCCACTGGACGCACCTGGCCGTCACTAGGGCTGTTGATGACCTCATCGTTAACCACCATGCACGATGAGCCGCCACCATCCAGATTCATGGCGTTGGCTGCGCCAAGGGCAACGAAGATGCCCATCATATCCTTGAGCGTGGCACCTATCGAGATATCCTGGCGTCCGTCCACCACAACGAAGTAGAGTCGCGTGGTATCGGCATTAAAACCGACCGCCGTACGGGGGTGCAGCTCATTCCAGTCGTCCACGAATTCGCCATTCTGCATGATGATGTCGCCACTGCCACCGATGAGTTGATGGATTTTCACATCGCCCGGCACATTGTTGAACTCAAGTTTGAAACTGACTGAAAGTTCATCGCCTTTACTCATTGTGGCGGCATGTTCGGCGAATGTGCCCTTGAGCCACAGGATAGCCTTGCCGTCCGGTATCGACTTCAAGCCCTTGGCATCGAAAACCGAATCCACCACGCATTGCTCCACACCATTGGGTTTCCATTGAAACGGTCCTTCGGCAGGGCGCAGCTGCACCATTTTACCCGATGTCGAATAATAATAGGTCGTGGGGCCAAAAGCGTTAGTGAACAGAACAGACTGATTATCAGCAATCGCCTCATTGTAATAACGCAAACGGTTCACCAGATTGAGGGAGAAAACGTCATCACCACAGGTAATCTGACCTGTGAACTTCAACCGGTCAAAATAAGGATGCTGATTGTCGTCCATCAAGAAGCAGACACAATTGTGGGTACTCTCCAACATTTCGCCATTAGTGACCTGTCCACTCAATGGGATACCTATCTCATAGATTGGCGATGTCATGAAAAAATCCCCATTAAACGCCGCCACCACCTCATGACCTGGGCTTGTGTTGCGTGTCGCCATGTGGACAGGAGTCTCAACGCCCCATGAATTGCCGGAGCCCATACAGGTTTCCATCACGATGTAGGGATTGGTCATGTCGATCTCGGTCACACACACCTTGAGCGGTAAAGCAGGGATGTCAAACTTGGCCGAAGTCACGCCCGGTCCCACCAAATGCGGGAAAATGAGCGTATCCACGTCATAGGCCTGGTCCCGGATGACCCACTGGTCACGTGCGCTGACTGAAGAAGTGCCCAGAATGACCGCAACGAGCAGAGCTAACAATAAACGATAACTTTTCATGTTCAATTCAGGATGATGTCGATGACGGCATTGACATCGGCGATGTTGACCTCGGTATCACCATTCACGTCACCATTGGGCAGCGTGTTACCGGTTAGTATCATGTCGATGATGGCGTTGACGTCGGCAATGTTGACCTCGCCGTCACCGTTCACGTCGCCCTTGAGTGCCTCTTCTTGAGGCATATTGGCATAGACGAGTTCCATGCCTGGAATCTTGAGGCTGTACTGCTCTCCTGAGGTAACAGTGTTGAAGGTGAAGTAGTAATATACCAAATGCAAGGGGAAGTTTCCTAAGTCGGCTGCGTCACAGATATCTGTCACGGGGACGTCAATCACGATCATCTCCTCGTCGCCAGCGTTTTCGATGGGATATTCGATCTGAACACGCTCACCATAGGCTGTCTCAACGAGATATTTGATGGTTTTGAATTGGATGCCGCCGGGATTCATGCGCAAGCGCAGCGTATCGGGCAAGCCCCACATCTGCACAGACTTGGCAATCTTGATATAAGGGTTGCGGGACGAAGCGCCCGTGAAATCGATTTGAAGGCCGTTATCAAGCGCTGACCACTCACAGGATTTGCCACCGCTCATAGTGACAGCCCAAGTGTCAGGATCAAGGGGAGCATTCTCGACGGTGGTCACCCGTGCCTTGGGGTTCTCGACCCTTACCAGCAGTGAGTCGGCCAGCAACGGATGGCTGGAGCCCACAAAAGTCTGCCCGTCGGCCACTGCTGTAATAATGCCTTGTTCATCAACTACACAGACACTCTCGTCAGAGGAAGTCCATGCAACCACACTAGGGTCCACCTTGTCCAACCCGTAACCGCTAATGCCATTAATATTGATGGCATAGTTGTGATACTGGTCAATGACAACGCTGTCGCTCACCAGCTGCCACTGCGCTTCCATAATGGTGACAGGCTGGGAAGCGGTAATACCATTGTAGGACACATACAGATTGCCCGAAGCCGGCGTAGAAACCGCATGGAAAAAGCCCTCATCATCGAAGTAACCCACCTGGGGGTCGCACGAGAAAGAGCAGCCCTGCAGGTCGCGCGTCTTCAAGACGCCATACTGGTTATAGCCCCAGACATCAAAGGCTGTCGTTGCCGAAATAGACAAATTGTAGCACCGTGGCTCAAAGTTGATGATACCGATCTCGTCATCCTCGGGAGCAATCGATACCAGCAGGCAGCCATTGCCCACGGCACGTACCGGTCCGTCGCTGGGATGATTCAGGACCTCGTCGTTGGCCAAGATGCATGACGAACCACCGCCATCCAGGTTCACCGCCGTAACGGCGCCCAAGGCATCAAAAATACCCTTAAACTCCTTAAGCGTAACGCCGACCGAAGTCATGTGTCGCCCGTCAACAACGACAAAATAGAGGCGCGTGCTGTCGGCATTAAAGCCGATGGCAGTGCGGGGATGTCGCTCGGCCCAGTCCTCCATGAACTCACCATTTTTCATGATGATGTGGTTGCTGCCGCCAATGAGTTGGTGGATATTCACGTCGTTGGGGCCATTGTTGAGCGTCAGGGTGAAACTGATGTCCAGTTCATCACCCACGTTCATCCATGACGTCTGGTTGGCATAGGTGCCCTTGAGCCACAAGATAGCCTTCCCGTCAGGTATCGTTGTCGAACCCTTGGCGTCAAAAATATCCTCAATAACACACCGCTCAACGCCATTAGCCTTCCAACTGAAAGGCTCGCCGACAGGGCGCAGCAGGACCATCTTGCCGGAACTGGAGCCGTCATAGGTCACAGGACCATAGCTGCGGGTGAACAGGAAAGACTGGTTGGTCGCGATGTTCTCATAGGCGTAACGCATGCGGTTCACCAGATTGAGCGCAAACGAATGCTCACCGCTGGTGACACGGCCACTAAAAGTCAAGCGGTCGATATAGGGCCTGTTTTCATCATCCAGCACCAGACATGCGCGATTGTGGCTGCTGAGTACCAACTCGTCGTTGCGCACCTGTCCGCTCAGGGGCAAGCCCACCTCGTTGGTGGGCGAAGTCATAAAGAAGTCGCCATTGAGGGCACTCACCACCTCATGTCCGGGCCGCGTGTTGCGCGTCGCCATGCTCACCGGCGTCTCGCAGGCCACCGATTTCTCGCCTCCCAAGCAGGTTTCCATGACGATGTAAGGATTGGTCAAGTCCATCTCCACCACGCTCACCTTGAGCGGCAGTGCCGGGATGTCGTATTTGGCAGCCGTCACGCCCGGACCCGCCAGATGCGGGAAAATAAGCGTGTCCACCTCATAGGCTTTGTCGCCGATGGTCCACGTGTCACGGGACCAGCCCGTGACGGCCATCAGCGACAAAGATATCGCTAATACTAACAGCCGTTTCATGACCGCAAGATTATGTCGATCACGGCATTGACGTCAGCGATATTCACCTCGCTGTCGCCGTTCACGTCACCCGCCTCGTCGTTGCGTCCTGTCAAAATCATGTCGATAATGGCATTCACATCGGCGATGTTCACCTCGCCGTCACCGTTCACGTCGCCGGGGATGACAGGCTGCGGCTGTTCGCCAGCGTCCACATTGCGCCCGATCTTATAGACCGCCATACCGTTATACGCTTTGAACGTCAACAGGGTCACTTCCTCATAACCCTCATCGTCAACGCCATATTCCACGGCGAAGCAATGCACGCGCAAACCGCTGTCGTTGACCTTGCCCAGACTGTCGGCGGGAATCTTCCAGTACTTGGTCATGCCACCCAGTGACATGCCTTCGCCCAGTTCACAGATGTTGGCCTGGCAACCGTAGCCACCGCCATTCATGTCGGCGATTACATACACGAGGAAGTCACGGTCATCGAGTTTGAACTCCACACAGCCGTTGGGCGTTGCCTTGGGCCATAAAGCAGGATCCGTATCCTCAAACGAGTCGATTACCGAACCCGTGAAGTCATAAATCACAGGGGCCGTGTCAAAGCAGTCGATATAGAACATCTCGCCGCTGTAGCGGGACTCTTCGTCGGGACCCTCAATCATCTTGATGACCGGTGCAAGCGAGAAGCCGGTTTTGGTCTCGGGATAGAAATTGATGACGTCCATATAGGGATCACCGTCAAAGCCGCCCTCCCAGTCACCGCCTTGGTCAGCGTGCATGCGGTACAACGTCGGGAAGCCCGGGTCGGCGGTAGAGCCAGACACGGTCATGATGTTGCACTCGGCCTCCTCACGCGTGAGGTCACCGATGACGTCGAGATAGTCGGTGCGCTGCGGGGCATCGCCCTTGTCAAGCTCAACAATCAGGGTAAGTTCACCGGTCTCGGTATTCACCATATAAACAGGCACAAATTGCTGTGCCGTACTGGTCATTGGAGCCACCCAGATGTGATGGAAGTTATCTTTGCCGATGCTTGCCACTCCCAGGAATCGTGTATAGGGTTCACCGTCGAGTGTCAAGGGCAGGTCGGGCAATGGACTGCCGTCAACGGCCGAGAAACGGTGAATAATCGACTGTGCGATGGTGTCATTGCCAATGATGACGGGCTCCTCGCTACGGGCAACATAGACAATGCACTGGTCCATCGTCGCCGTGCGTGCGCGTTGGTTGCAGATGGCATTATCGGTGTAAGCCGTGCCGCTGTGCACGCGGTCAAAAATCCACTTGTTGACAATCTTGATGCCGTTAACCTCGGGGTAGGTCTGGCCATCGGTTCCCGCAAAAGCAGCCAGGGCTGCCGTAAACAGGAATACTAAAAGAAGATAGTTCTTTTTCATTATTTGAAAGTTTTATATGGGTTTTAAATCTTAAAAAATTGCGGATTGACGCGGATGTGGTTTTTCACGCTCCGTGCAATCCGCAACTATGAATTTCAGTGTATTCCCTTAGGGGGATTGTTATCAGCCTCTCAGGATGATGTCGATGACGGCATTAACGTCGGCAATGTTCACCTCGGTGTCTTCATTCACGTCACCGTTGGGCTCACTGTTGCCCGAGAGGATCATGTCGATGATAGCGTTGACGTCGGCAATGTTCACCTCACCGTCACCGTTCACGTCACCCTTGACGACAGGCTCCGGCGGCGTTACGCTACCCACGTTGGAACCGATCTTGTAAACGGCCATACCGTTGTAGCACTTGTAGATGAACAGGGTCACTTCCTCGTTACCCTCGTCATCGACGCCATATTCCACGTTCATGCTCTGCACACGTGTACCGCCGTCACTCACAGCACCCAGCTCATCGGGAACCATCCAGTAACGCTGCATACCGCCGAGCGACATGCCTTCACCAAGCTCGCAGATGTAAACCTGGCAGGCCTTGTTCACCATCGTGGTCTCGTCAACACCAGTGTACTGTGCTGCCACATACACGATGAAGTTGCGGCCGTCAAGCGTGAATTCGCACACGCCGTTGGCACCTACGTCCATCGGCCAGAAGGCGGGGTCAACGTTCTCGAAGTTATCTACCATGGTACCGGTCACGTCATACAGGATCGGAGCAGTCGAGAAGCCGTCGATGTAGAACAGCTCGCCGCTGTAGTTGCCTTCCTCCTCCAGCACCATCTTGGCAACGGGAGCATAGCCCCATTGCGTAACGGTCTCAGGATAGAATTCCAGAATGGCCAGGTAGGAATCGCCGTCAAAGCCACCTTCCCAGTCACCGCCCTGGTCAGCATGCCAGCGGTAGATGTACTCTGAGCTGGCGCCTACCGACATGATGTTGCACTCGTCCTCCTCGCGCGTGATGTCACCCATCACGTCGATGTAGTCGCAGCGCTGCAGGGCATCACCCTTGTCGAGTTCGCCCATCAGGGTGATCTCACCGGTCTCCTTATCCACCATATAGACAGGCTGAATCTGCGCCAGGTTGCTCGAGAACGGAGCCATATACAGGTGGCCGTAGTTATCCATGCCCACGGTGTTGCTGCTCAACGTAGCGCCGCCATACACGGCACCGTTCAGCGTCAGGGGCAGTTCCTTGATCAGCTCACCGTTGGTGGCATCCACCTTGTAGATGACGCTCTGCGACAGCGTGTCGGTGCCTTGGATCACGGTGTTGGCGTTCGAGCGGGCGATGTAGATGTAACCGTCCTTCATCACGGCAGTGCGGGCACTGGTGTTGCAGTACGGCATGTTGGGCCATACGTCAGGAGTGTGGGCACGGTCCTGAATCCACATGTTAACGATGTTGATACCGTTCACCGGTTCATAGTTTACACCATCGGTCACAGCCCAAGCGGCGGTGGCAGCGGACAGCATCAACATGATCAAGAGTAAAGATTTCTTCATAATTGATTGATTGTTAAATTGTTACGTATATTTCTACTTTTTATTTCATTAATAAGATAGCAAAGTAAAACAAAAAATCGCAAATGTCAAAATTTAGACTTCAGTTTTTAGACTTTATTCTTCTGCAGGCCCAAAATCCAACGCTTGGTCCATCCAGGCAATGCGGTCGTGCAGCCACCGTTTGATATAGGCCACTTCATCGTTAAAATCCTTGGCGACATAGTAGTTGGGCCACACATATTGTCCCCAGCGGGGCCATGCCTGGCTGTTGCGCGCCTCGGCCCCGTGAGAGGTGAGTACGGAGGCCAGCGAATCGACGGAGGCCATCACACGATCCTCGCTCAGGTTGGCAGCGCGCATCTGCGCCCAACGGGCCTTGAGTTGTGCGGTATAGGCCTCGTCGCTGTTCAGCCGGTACCACCAGAAGGGCACGAGATACACCTCGCCCGCACGGTACAGCACGTCGTTGCTCTGATAGACCCACGTGTCGGTCCGCCAACCGTCGCAGCGGTCGCAGTTGCCATAGGCCAGATTCGTGTCCCAGATCGCCATCTTGAAACGCCCATCGACGTCATCGCGCCGCTTATAAAACTTGCCGCTCAGGCGGTAGCCGTCCACATTGTGGCCGAGTTCGGTGGCAATCTGATAGTCGATGAACGATTCCACATCAAGGTAGCGTCGATACCCCGTCTCCGGGTCACTATAGCCGGGCGAGGCCAGAGCAGCCTCCATCCGGTTGATGCAACTGTGGATGTAGGCCAGTTGGCGGTCGTCAAGTTTGTCGTGATTGGGATATTTGTACTGGATCAGGATGTGTCTGTCCTTATAGGGAACGCCCGTACTGCTCACGGGGTGATAACGCGAGGTATAAGTCACCTCGTCGTTGCAGTCCACCTCTAGCAGGTAATCCCCCGTCAGTTCCTCGCCCTCGTCACGCGGTTTGAGCAAGTCCAGGCGGTGCCGGCCCTTGGAAACGACCTCCGAGAGGATATACACGCCATAATAGGTGCCATCGACAAAGAGTTCACAATAGCGGCCCTGAGGCGTGAATTCCATCCACGGGCGCATCAGCTCATAGGTGAGCAGGTCGCGCATCATGCTCTTATCGGCATACGGCGCGAGCAACGCCCAGTTGTCGTCACGCCCCATTCCCAGGATTTTGACCTTCTGCTTGGAGGCATACTTCATCGGGCCGTCCAACGTGCGGAAAGAGTACGGTTTCTTGGGAGAGTCGTTGTAGGTCGAGTTGCCGCGATAACGCAGGGCAATATGGCCCTGGTAGTCGATGCGCTGACCAGGATGAGCGACGGTGTCGGCATAGTTGAGCTGACCCTGACCGTTGTCGATGATCTTCATGCGCGCATCGATGCGCTCATAGCGGTCGATCGTTTTTCCCCTCACCTCGACCCACACGATAGGCAGATTGGTCGAGGTGAGCACCACCCCGGTGTCATCAGGCGGGAAATTGTCCGCCTCATGCTTGCATCCTGCCAGCACCAGCACCAACATGGTTATGAAAAACAATCGCTTCATATCAGTTTTCCTCTATGAAAGAATAATATCGATAATCGCGTTAACGTCGGCGATATTCACCTCGCCGTCACCGTTCACGTCGCCAGGCGTTGACGTGTTGTCCGAAAGAATCATGTCAATCACGGCGTTGACATCGGCAATATTCACCTCGCCGTCACCGTTCACGTCACCCGTTACCGCCTCGCGATACACAAACGAGCGAACAGCGCAATAATCGGTGTACTGCACCGATGTGCCAGCCGCCAACGTGTGATAGGCATAACGGGCACGCACGTAGTAAGTCGTGCCGTCAACGAGCTTGCCGGAGCCCTTGATCGTGCCCAGCTGCGGTGTCTCAAAAACGCCGCCTTCCAACGTGCCGTTATAAGACGTGCGGGTCGGGAACGACTCGCTGCTGCTGATCTGTACCCTTAACGAACCAACGCCCTCCACAGGCTCAAATTTCACCACACTTGTCGAATAAAGCACCGTCTCACCCTCATCGGGGCAGATATACACAGGAACGGGCGGGATGACCTCGACAGTGGTGAACGATGAAACCGGCGTGACAACCGTGGCGGTGCCGTAGGTAGCTGTCACTCTTGCGTAATAAGTCGTCGCACCCGCGAAGCAGAACCGTGGAACCTGCCACTGGGCCTCTGTCAGACGGATGCTGTCGGGGTTATTCATCGTTGCTGTTGTAGAGAGCTCCAACACATAAGACGTTCCAGGCGCTCCTGCCGTCCATGTAATGACAGGCATCAAGGGCACCGATGTGGCGGCACTCGCAGGCGAAGTGATACGCATCTGACCCAGCGTGAACTGGCGCAGGTCACTGGCACAATCCCACTGGTTAAGACCACGAGCCACAACACGCCACCAGTATGTGCCAGCCTTCAGGCCGGGAATACGGGGCAAGGGGCAACTCATCGAGTCAACCTCCACATGCGCAACGAGTGAGTCCATCTGCTCATCGGCATAAACCTGCACTACATAGGTAGCGGCATCGCCGCTCCATTGCAGGAACGACAGTTCGGGGACCTCGGCACCGTCTTCGGGATAAACCAGGACAGGCTTGGTGGCTTGAGTAGGCACCACGCCCGGTGTTACGGGGGCATATTCGTTTTCCCAACGGTCAAGAATCGTCACGGCATAGCGGTAGCCATCACGCTTGTTGTTGGGAAGGGTATAAGAAGCCCAATAGCTCACACCCTCGATATACTGTGCCTGACAATGGAAATCGCTGTCCGCTACTCCGTCAGGAATGGCATAAATGACATAGCGCACATTGGGAATACTGTCCCACGTGAGTGTACCCTCGTTGTAATTGAGGTTGTTCACTGTGCTATAGTTCTGGTCCGGCTTGAGCCATGCGGGAGCAGGGTTCAAGGCAATGGTCGAATAGAGGCTGTCCTTGAGCCAGGTGCGCAACTGCCTTACTTTGCCGTCGATGACCTCTTTCTTGTTGCGCCATGTACTATAGCGGAAATAAACCATGCCGGGGTTGCCGCCCGCCGCCATCGCATCGCGCATGACATGGCCCTGCTTGACGAATTCGGCTAGCGTCCAGCCCTCCTCGTCAGGAATCCACTGGCTGATGAAGATATGGCGGTTGAAACGTGCGGCCATCTTGCCCCACCAGGTAGTGACCCCGGTAAAAGTGCCGGTTGTCTTCCAATATACCTGCGGAGCCAGGAAATCGATGGTTCCACGTGTCACCCATGCCATGGGATCGCTGTAAATCTGGTTATATTGCCAGTCACTGCCCACGGGACAAGGCTCAACACCATACCTGTCGGCCACAGCTTGGGAGGTGCATGCCACACCGGCGGGACCGATGCCGAAGCGCACCCACGGCTTGATCGTTTTCACCATGTCGTTGACGTCCTTGACCATCTGATTGACGTTCTCGCGGCGCCAGTCACCCTGGCTCATCGTGCCGCCAGCCGCCCGATAGGCGTTATACAGGTCGGCATCGAGCGAGAACGACGGATTGTCCTGATTATAGAAATAGTCGTCAAACACCAGTCCGTCAACGTCATATTTCTCCAAGATGTCCCTGCACACGTCAACCACACGCTGGCGTACTTCGGGGATGCCGGGATTGAGCACGGTCTCGTAACTCGTGGTCAAGAGCCACTCGGGATGAGTATAGATATAGTCCCGCTCGCTCTGTCCCCACTTGTTGTCACCGTGGCCGTAGCGATAGGGATTGACCCAGGCATAGACCTCGATACCCCGCTTGTGGGCCTCCTCGACCAAGAAACCAAACGGGTCGAACGCCGGTGCCACACCTCGCGTGCCCGAGACATAACTGGACCAGGGCTCGTAAGCCGAGTTGTACATCGCGTCACACATTGCCCTGACGTGGTAATACACCGCATTGATGTGGTTCACCAGCATCGTGTCGAGCATCTTGCGGCAGGCATTCTGCACAATGGGTGTATTGCTCGCTGTGATAGACCCGCTGGGCCAGTCACTCAAGTAGGCCGTCATCCAGATGCCTCGCTGTTCCCGTTTGGGAGGCATGTCAGCGGCAATGACAAAACTGGCGACAAAAGCCGCCAGTAATGCTATCAAGATTAATCGTTGTTTCATATCATCAGAACAGGTTAGTCAAGCGCGGGTTGATGCACACGCCCAAAATCTTGTCCTTGTTGCCGTTGAAGTTATAGACCTTGCCATCGTCAGGATTGAAGTAATACAAGCCTGTGGTATAGGTCTTCTCGGTCGTGGCGGCACGGAAACCGAAGTAAACGTAGTGCGTCTGGGCATCCACCGCCATCTGGGTGGTGTAAACGCCCTCGGCATCGGTCGTGTTGATGGGATCGGCCTCCATGGTGATGAAATGGATGTACTTGTCATAGGTCACCGTGGCATTCTCGGCGGGGATGGCATACTGTGTGAATCCAACACCGGGCGTGGTGCCCTTGGTCATCCACACATACAGATAACCCAAGTCCTCATCAAGGGTGAAGCCACGCGGCTGTGTGGTCTCGAGCACGATGGGATGCGGAATAGGCACACCAGTTCCGGTTTTGCCGATGTCACTCGGGCGGAAACGGTAAATGCCATTACCCGAGTAATTCTTGCCCCACCAGAACATGCCGGTGCGGTCGAGGTAGAGGCCCGTGTGGATAGCGCCATAGGCGATACCCTGGCCATAGTAACTCAACTGGTTATTGACCACAAAGTAGCCTGCCGTGCTGGTATAGACGGTGCTCTCGGTCTCACCGCGTGTAGATAGCGGGATTCGGCGCACACCCGTGTTACGGTCAGTATAATACAGGCTTGTCCCATCGGTGCAGCCCTGGAAGGGGTCGTTGAAGGCGGGACCGCCCACATTGGTGATCATCACATTGGTCGTCAGGCCATCGGCACTCATGACAGTAATCTTACCGTCACCCAGGTTACCGGCCTCGTCGTTGACGTAGTAATACTGTTTACCGCAGTCCAGGATATAGACGTTGTCCTGCTCGATGGTGGCACTGTCGGTCACCGTCTTCTCGGTAGCAAACACGAGCGTGGTGGGC
The DNA here is from genome assembly GCA_017557425.1 of Muribaculaceae bacterium. GTDB lineage: Bacteria > Bacteroidota > Bacteroidia > Bacteroidales > Muribaculaceae > Sodaliphilus. The sequence goes on from JAFYYU010000011.1 coordinate 40,708, forward strand.
ATGTTGCCTGAGTTGACGCCCATGTCAAACGGCAGGTTCTTGGTACCGGCGGGCAATTGGGAGAGATCCACCAGTTTCACGGCCATAATGTTACCGCCCTGGGTAGCATAATAGAGCGTGGGAGCGGGAATCGACGAACCCACCTGAACGTTGACATAACTGTCTTCCAGACGGCGGTTCTCGCCATTGATGTCAAACCAGGTCTGGAGGGTAATCTTCTGCGAACCGATGTTGCTGAAGGTCAGTTTGCCGGGGTTATCAATCGTGCCGTCAGCATGGCTGTAGCCCTCGAAGGTTGATATGATGTTACCGTCCTTGTCGCGGGTGCCGTCGGGGAAAGTCCACACATACTTGCAGGTCAAGTTCTCGGGGTTGGGCAACTCGATATCGAGTTTCACATCCACATCGTTGATGACCACAGGGGTCGCGCTCTGCTCGGCAACGCTCAGCACGGGTGCGATATCATAGATGAGCAACGGATAGGTGCAGCTGCCCACACCGTCAACCGTCAACGTCACTTGATAGATGCCAGCCTTAGCATACTTGTGCGAGGGATTCATATCGGTTGATGACGTACCGTCACCAAAGTCCCACGAAACCGTACCTGTCTTGGACGAGGTATTGGTAAACTCTACGGTCGAAACCACATAGAAGTCAAGCCCATAACGATCATCGTCCACCCTATAGGTGAAGTCCACATCCTTGGTGGCAAAGTTGCCGTAGTCGGGCGTCTTGTCGATACACGACACGGTCATGACAGCCATCAGGGCAAGGAATGCTATTTTATTGAATGTCTTCATCTTTCCTTCAGGTTTTTAGTTTAGTGTAACTTCCTTGTTGTCAGTGGTCACACCCACCTTGCCGTCAGTGTCATACACACGGAACTCCGGCAGCAGGAAATAGGTGCGGTTGAAGCTCACGGTGTAGGCCTTGTCGGCGGTGTTGTAAATCCATGACGTGAATGGGATCGTCTCAAGCATGCTCTTGAAATAAGGCATGTACTGGCGGCGCACCGTAGTGATCTTGCCACCCGTATCGTCGCTGTAACGCGAGAACAGCCAGAATGCTGACTTGTAAACCGGTTGCACGTTCACGCCCGACGGAGCATCGCTCTCATTGGCGATCTCGTGATAGACGGCGGTACCGTCATCAGCCACCGTGATGTAGTAGTAGTGATCCACTTCGTCGGTGGTGAACCAGGCGTTGGACTTGTCGTCGGTGGTCGTGTCGGTCGGGAAGTCAATATTGTACTGGGCATTCAACTGCTGGAACAGTTCAACGGGGAAATTGTACTTGATATAGACGTTGCGCAGGTCGTTATAGTAAATACTGTCCTTGGTCAGTGCATTGACCATATAGGCAGTGAACTCGTCCTTGAACGTCGAGGGATAATAACTGTCAAACTTCTCCTGGTCCCACTCCTCGGGATTTACCCATGCCACAGGAGCCAGGGTGCGTGAAGTGGGGAAACTGTCGTTCAAAACATACTCATATCCGTCCCACTCGGCCTTGCTGTGGGGGTAGGTGGCAACCATCTGGCTGGAGCGCACCGTGTCGGTGAGGGAGTAGTTCTTGGTATAGGCAAGCGACGTCGTCAACTTACTGGTCGCCGTAGCGGTCTGCTGGCGCTTGATAAGGCACCACACCTCGCTATGGTCAATCGCCTTCTCGCTGGTGGTGTAGTACTTACCCTTGAAAGTGGCGTAACGTCCTGCCTTAACCACGGTTGAACCCTGTTCCCAGTCCACCGTGGGCAGCACCTGACCGAGTTCGCCGTTATCGGCAAACGGGTCATGTATCGCACACGAAGCAGTGAGCAGTGCCATCAGGGCTAACAGGCCATATATCTTAAATCGTTTCATATTCTATTTTAGTTTTTAGTTTCTAGTCCCTAGTTTTTAGTTCTCTTGGGTCAACGAGGTGACTTCGCCATACTCGTGAGCCCAAATCATAGGCACCTGAAGCCACTTGTAGTTCTTGTAGGCTCCCAAACGCTCGAGTTCCTGACGGTTGTACTTCTCCTCAGTCTCGGGGTCATAGTTGATGCGCTGGAGCCACGTGTTCTCTTTCTGCTCCTCGGTCAAACCGTCAATCCAGTAGGCTGCATACAGGTTATAGGGCCTGCGCAGGGTGGGATAGACGATTTCCTGGTTGTCACCGATGCCGTAGTGGTTGCGGTTGTTACTGTAGTGGTAACGGCGCATATCGGTCCACTGCTCAGGCTGCAGGTACATGGCGATGTACTTCTGCTGCATCAGGTCACTCAGCGTGAACTCGCTGGGATTGAAGAACCAGTGCTTGTTACCGCGGTTTGTCACCTTGTCAACAGCAGGCTTGCTGCTCGTGCCACGGAAGTAGTCCTCATTGTCGAGGAAAGCGGTAACCTGTGCGAACCAGTACTCAGCAGGCTGGTAACCAGGCTTGCCGCCGGCAACCGAGTTGCCGGGATACTTGTTATCAGTGCTTTCATTGTAATTCTCATTGGGATAGAGGCGCAGGAAAGCGGCAAGGTGGCGCTGGATATTCCACTGGGTGGCCTCCTTGGCCAGTGCGCACGCCTCAGTCTTGTTGCCTAACCAGTACTCAGCCTCGGCCTTGATGAAGTAGAGTTCCTCCATCGTGAAAATGGGATTGTAGGCATCGGCAGCGCCGGCATAAGCGCCCATATACAGGTTGGGATAGTTGGCAATCTTGTAGGATGTACCCATACCGATGTTGTTTTCCAGATAACGCATCTTGATGCGCTCACTGGTTACCGAGGCACTGGCAGGTCCCGTACGGGCAATCATAAGCAGACCGCAACGCGGGTCGTTGGCAAAGCCGTCGTGAGCACCCTCGGCGTTGAACATACCGCAGGTCATCTCGTTGTCGGGCTTGCTGATACCCATCAGGTCCACCATGAAGAACTTGCTCGGGATAGCGCTACCCAAGAGGTTACCGCGCGACTCCCAAGAGTTGATGACGGGCTGTGCCACGCTCCATACAGCGTTCTGTGTACCCGTTCCACCGTCCCAATAGTAGCGGGGCTCGTTGCCGAACCAAGCGTCACGACCGCCCTGATAGTCAAACACGTCGCCCTTGCGCCACTGGTTGATGGCGGCATCGGCTGCAGCAATGATCTTCTGGCACATGGCCGGGCTGCGGTCAACATTGGGGATGTTGCGCAGCAACAGGCGGGCCTTGACAGCATACACCAGACCTTTCCACTTCTCCAGGTCACCGCCGTAAACGCGGTCTTCCTTGGCAGTCAGCGGTTGATTGTCCGGATTGTTAATGATCTCGGGATCCTCATACATGGCGATAAGGTCATCGCACTCCTGCATCATCCAGGCGTAAACCGAAGCCTGGGTGTCATAGGTGGGAGCGATGCTCTGGTAGGCCTCACTGCGAGGCATATCGCCAAAGGCATCGGTCGTCAACTGAGTGGACATCAGCATGATGGTGCGGCCTATCAGCTCATAGTTGGGCGAGTTGATGGCCTTGGAGTTGTTCACCAGGTTAACGGTGTTCTTGCCGATATCATAGAAATGACGGCGCCACATCGGGTGACGGTTCATCGTCAGCATCTCCCACTCGCACTTGTAGCTGTAGGCACCCACCGAGCTCTTGCCGCCCGTGGTCAGCATCTGGGAGAAGTAGGCATAATATTCACTGTGGTCATAGACAATCTGCTGCGCATAATAAATGATGACGGGCAGACCATCCTTGGCTTCAATCGCATGGGCCCTGTCGGGGTTGACGTTGTCATCGAGGATATCGTTACAACTTACCGACACCAGGCCAACCAGCATTAACAATGCTAAAAATTTAATCTTTTTCATAGTTCAGTCGGCCTTTAGAATGTTGCTTTAAGCGTGAAATTGAAACTGCGTGTGCTGGGCACATTGTAATTGTCGATACCAGCACCACCCGTACCACCTGATGTCGATGCCAGTACAGCGGGGTCATTACCGCGGTACTTGGTCAACAGCAGCAGGTTGCGCGCCGTGGCAGTAAGCGACAAACCCTTGATGGGCCAAGTGCGCTTGAAGTGCTTGCCGAAGTCATAACTCAGCGTCACATAACTCAAGCGGATATAGGAACCGTCCTCGATAAAGTTGGACGAAACAGTAGCATAGTAGGTATTGATAAAGTAGGAGTCAAGCACAATGGGCGTGGTATTCTTGACATAGGTCGTAGTCCCGTCAGGACCGGGAACCGCCTGCACACCATCGATGATGTACTCACGGTTGCGGTACTTGTCGTACAGGCTGCTCATACCATTGGTGATCTGGCTGCGGCCGGTGACGTTAACCACATCACCGCCCTTGCGGCCGTCGAACAGGAACGACAAGGTAGCGGCCTTGTATCGCAACGTGCTGCCGATACCCAGCAGCCAGTCGGGCTCGCGGTTACCGATGTAAAGGCCCTTGGCGGCGTTGATGATGGGATAACCGTTCTCGTCGCAGACGATATGGCCGTCCGGGTCACGCACATAGTCCTTACCGGAGATACCTGTCGAGGACTCACCCAGGCGTGCAACGGGGAAGATGTCGCCATACTGGGTACCCTGGATCTCGGTGATGTCGTTGGGCAAGTAGAGCACCTTGCTGCGGTTGAACGAGAAGTTGGCAAACGCACTCCATGAGAAATCGGTCGCCTTGATCAGATCCTGGTTCAACGAGATTTCCATACCGTGGTTCTCCAAACTACCCTCGTTACGGGTCTGGAGAATGGTACCTGAAGCGGGCGACACACGCACACTCACGATCTGGTTATCGACCGTGGTCGAGTAATAGGCGATGTCGAGGCGCGTCCAGTTATGGAAGAAGCGCAGGTCAGCACCGATCTCCCACGACTTGGTCATCTCAGGCTCGAGGTCCACAGCACGCGATGTGGTGGGATCCACACCGTAGCCGCCGTCGGGGAACAAGGTCCACTGCTTGTAGGTGTCGGTAAACAGGTAGCGCGGGCTATCCTTACCTACCTTTGCCCAGTTGCCACGCAACTTGCCGTAGCTGAACCAGTCGTTGCTCAGGTTGAACAACTCACTGAAGATGACACCTGCAGTAATTGAGGGATAGAAGTAGTTGGTCTTGGAGGCCTGCTTGAAGGCTGATGAACCGTCCATACGGCCCGTTACCGACAACTGCGCCATGCCCTTATAGTCAAACCTGAGTTCACCGAAGTGTCCATACTTGTTGTACTTGCTGTGATACAGGGTGGGATGGTTGCTGATGAGCAGGTCGCCGTTGGTGAAGTCTGTGTTGTTGAAACTGTAGAATTCACCACCCAACTGGAAGTGCTCATTATAAATGGAGGATTCCAGACCCTTGGTCTCCTTGAACTCCAGACCATAGAGGGCGCTTACCGTGTAGTCCTCGGCAAAGGTGTGCTGATAGGTGGCAAGGAACTGCATGTTCAGCAAGGCGCCACGCGAGGGCTGGAAGCTGTATGAACCGTAACGGTCCTGCATATCAGACAGCTTGGTCTGAACATCATCGGCCGTGGGATCAACCAGGTCGCCGTCATACAGGCGGGGGATGGTGTAGGAATCATACATCGAGTAACTCTTGTCATAACCCATCTTGCCGGTAAATACCAGGTTCTTGATGGGCTCGTAGCTGATCTGCCCGTTGATGACGAAACGGTTGCCCTCGGTCTGACTCCAGTCCATGTAGCGGCCGAAGTAAGGAGAAACAGCGCCATTGATGCGCTCGGTATCAAGCAGGTTCTCCCAGTGGTCATAATAGGCCCACCAGTTCACGTGACCCTCGAGTGTGCGGTAGTCACTCATGTCCTTGTTGATACCCCAGTTATAGATGGTGGACATCGAGTTACCGAAGCCACGGCTCGTGCGGTTCATGAAGTTTGCGCTCAACTGAACGGTCACCTTGTCGCTGGGCTTGTAGGTACCCTTGAGCAAGAGGTTGATCTGTTTGCGGTAATCCTTGGGAACGATACCCTGATTGTCAGTGTAGGAAACCGAAGCATACGACGAGAACTTCTCGGTTCCGCCGCTCACGCTCACGTCATACTTCTGCATCAGGCCCGTCTTGAGGAAGTTGCGCAGGTTGTCATAATAGGTATCGTTCTCGCTCATGTAGGGGCCCCAGCCGCCGCTGCCCATATTCTCCTTGTACATACCCTTGGCACCGGGAATGAAGGTGCTCTGGATCATGGGCAAGCGATAGGGCGTGTTGATCTCCAACGAAGCGGAAGCCGACACGGTGATTTCGCCGCTCTTGCCGCCACTCTTTGTGGTAATCATGATGACACCGTTGGCACCTTCCTGACCATAGAGTGCCGATGCGGCAGCACCTTTCAGGACGGTGATGTTCTCGATGTCATTGGGGTTAAGGTCGGCCAGCGTCGAGGCACCACCTCGGATGGCCATACCGTCAACAATCATCAGCGGCTCGTTGCTCTGCGAGTTGTTCATCGAAGAGATGGCACGGATGATGACCTGGGTCGATGAGTTGGGCGAACTACCGCCGGTGCTTACCTGAAGACCGGCAATCTTACCCTGCAACGAGTTGGCGAAGTTGGTAGAGCCGCCAGCGGTCACCTGTTCCTCGTCAAGGGACTGAACAGCAAAGTTCAGTTTCTTTTTCTCTTGGGTCTGGCCCATGGCGGTCACCACGACCTCACCCAGCACTTGGGCGTTCTCGTCAAGAACGATGTTGACCTCGGTTTGTCCCGGGCCAATCTTCACGCTCTTGGGATTCATGCCCACGTAGCTCACGTCGAGCACGTCGCCGTCGTTAGCCTCAATCGAGAAACGGCCGTCAAAGTCGGTCGCCGTGCCGCGCGTCGTGCCGTGCACCTTGACCGACGCGCCGATAATCGGCTCGCCGTCGCTCGACTGTGTGACGACACCTGTCACCACGCGGGCTATGCCCGGCAGCGACAAGAGGCTCAACAGCAGCAGCAATAGTAACTGTTTTCTCATTATTAAAATAGGTTTATTGATTAGGAATTATTATATATCAAAAGTGATTTCACGTTCAAACTACAAACTTACACATTATTTTTTAATCATTAAACCAATCGCAGTGTTTTTAACACTGAAAATCCCATTATTTTTATTTTAACAACAAATTTTCAAGATTTTTCACAATAATAACAACAAAAAATCGGAGTTCTCAGAGTACTCTGAGAGCTTCGAGAACTCCGAGAGCTCCAATATTCAATAATCCGATATAGTTACTTGAAGAGGTAGGTCGTCACGCTCTCATGGCCCAGATAGAAAGTCTTGGCCTTGATGACCTGGGGCTGGTTCTTGACGGGCACGGGATTTGTCCAGCGGGGCGAGTCGATGGTAGGCTCGCTGCCGTCGAGGGTATAAGTCACCATTTCATCGGGATATTGGGTGTTGATGTGCAACATGCCGTCAACGAGCTTGATGCCCGGAGGTCCCACACGGAAGTTGTAACCCATGCTGCGCAACAGCGGCAACTCCCGGGTGCCGATTTTGAGGTTATACTGGTGGCGGGCCTCGTTATAGGCCTTGGTGTCGGTCAAGTCCTTGCTCCACTCGGGCATCGCGGTCCAAGCCCTCTCGCTCACGCCCATCATCTTGGGCAGCAACAGGTACTGTACCTCGTCAAAGCTGCGCAGGGTCTCGCCCCACAGCTGTGCCTGGATGCCGATGATGTTCTCGGGCTTTTCCAGCTTAGCCTTGCCATCGCCAGCAGTGGTGATGTTGAGGGGAGTGCCGTCAACGGCCGTGCGGGCACTGGCATAGATGTTGGCAGGCAGGCCGCTCCAGGCGTCAAACTCATCGACCTTGCCGCCCCAGTGCAATCCCTGCTCATTCTGGTGCCAGCTGTAACCCATATCCATGTAGAAGTTGGTCACATTGGACAGGATGACGGGATAGCCGTCATTGGCCAAGCGATAAGGCACATCACTGCGCGAACCCACGGTGCTCCAAGCGTTCACACCGGCCACACGGGGAGTCATAACGGCATTGAATTCGGGCTTGTGGTCAAGGGCCACTTCCTGCCATCCCTCGATGCGGATTTTGCGTGCAGCAAGCAGGTCACTGATGCGCCTGATGTAGTATTCACTTACCTCGTGCTGCGTCTTGAGGCCCTCGCGCTGCATGAGCGCCTGCACGTCGGGGCTCTTGGACCAGGCGTTGTTGGGCACCTCGTCGCCGCCCAGGTGGACGGTCTCAAGCTTCAGGCCGGCTCCCTTGTACATCTTCTGCAACTCCTCCACCACGCGGTCGATAAAGCGGTAAACGTCGTCACTGGCGACATTCAGCACGTTGTCGTGGTAGCTTTGGGCAGAGGTGAAGACACTCTCGTTCTTGTCGTCCCACAGGCGGAACTGCTCGGCCGTCGGGTTGTTCATGGCGCGGTTCTTCATCGCCACGATAGCGGCACGGGCATGGCCGGGCGTCTCGATCTCGGGGATGATGCGCACGCCGTGGGCACGGGCATACTTCAACAGGTCGATGAACTCAGCACGAGTGAAATAGCCGTTGGCGCACTGTGACGGGTCGTCGGGGTTACCGTTGCCGTCAAAAATTTGTGCCAGATAGCCTTTCTCGTCGAGGGTAGCGCCGCGGCGGGCAGCCACCTGGGTTAACTCGGGGAATCCGGGGATTTCCAGTCGCCAAGCCTCGTCGTCGGTGAAATGGAACTGGATGGTATTGATCTTGTAGTAGGACAAGAGGTCGATCATGCGCTTATAGTCATTAGGCTTGATGACGAAGTTGCGGGCGATGTCGAGCATCACGCCACGGTAGCCAAAGTCGGGCCAGTCGATGACGAAGCAGTTCTGCAGGCGGTGTCCCTTGCTGTGGTCGAGGGCTGCAATGAGTGTCTTGATGCCGTTCATCAACGCCGCTTGGGTGACGCCGTGGATGGAAATCTTGCCGTCATGCACACGCAGGGTGTAGTACTCGCCGTTGGTGCTCATCTTCTTGTCGAGCAGCAATTCGATGACGGTGTTTTGCCCACTGGACACATACACGCCGCGTTTCTTCAACTCATCGGTGAGCAAGGCCTTGGCGCGGCGGTAACCACCCCACTGGAACCACTTTCCCGACTTTATGGACACCAGACTGCCCACCTGTGTAAAACCGTCCTCGATGTCCACCTGCTTGGGGGCGGGGAAGATGTCGTAGTCATTGCCCGTATAGCCGTCTCCAAAGCCGTTGATGGCCTCGTTGTAGGCATACATGTAGTTGCCGTCGGGATAGGCCTTGTGGTCACGCCACTGGCCAGGCTTGTCCAGCGGTGAACGCTTGATTTTGACGGCAATGGGTTTGGTCATGTCGCCACCCAGCACCACATGGCCACCATTAGGCATGTAATTCTTGTTGATGACAGCTCCGCCCATCGTCATCTCCACCACCAGCGAGTCGCCGGCAGCCAGCGGCTTGTAGTTGGCATTGGGTTTGATGCGGTAATAGGTCGTGGAAACCTCTTCAACATCTACAGGACAACCGGCGGGCACGCTCACCGAACGGGAGAACTGGTTGAAAAAGAACTGCCAGTCATCGGCCAACGGGTGCTTGGAAATGTTCTTGATGACAAAGCGCGAACTGTAGTTGTTCGCCGTGGTGTTGTTCTGTCCCATGTGCCAGTCCACGGCGATGGGAGACTGTGCGCCCATCGTCAAGGCAACGACAGCAAGGGCCATAGTAGTCAATAACTTGATTTTTTTCATTTCTATATGTTGTTTTGTTCTATTATTCGGTTTAACAGGTTGTCGCAGGCATCCTCCAGCAGGTCAAGCACGAGCTCAAAGCCCTCGCTGCCCTCATAGTAGGGGTCGGGCACGTAGTCATAGTTGGGATACCGGCGGATGTAGTCACCCATCATCACAACCTTGTCCTGCTGCTCGATGGTCGCAGCCATGGAGCACAGGTCATCCACATTGGCGGCATCCATGCCCACGATGAGGTCAAAGTCCTCAAAATCAGCCGAGTGCACCTTGCGTGCCCGATGGGTCAATTCATACCCTCTAGGGCGGGCATGGACCCTCATACGCTTGTCCGGCAAGTCACCGATGTGCCAGCCGCCAATTCCCGCCGAGTCGATGAAGAAACGGTCAGTCAAGCCCCGCTCGTCCACCATGCGCTGCATTACCGCTTGGGCTGCCGGTGACCTGCAAATGTTACCGAGGCAAATGAAAAGCACGCTGTATTTCGTTGATTCCGTCATTTGAAGGCGCAATATTACAAAAAAAGTGGGAATTTTGAATACTAGATGGGCGGTTTTTCGTTATTTATATGTAACTTTGCTTTTTCAAAACGTGATATAACCACAAAGATGAACCGAAACATCTTGCGTATGCTGCCGCTTCTATTGCTGATGGGCTGGGCCCTGGCAAGCGTCACATCCTGCGGGTTTGGCAGCAGAGAGCAACAAGATACCACAGCATGGGACTACAAGGCGCCACCAGCGATGCCGGTGAACCGTGCCATCACGGGTGACAGCATGGGCCTGATTACCAATGCCGAGATTCATCGACTCCCCACCTACATCGATCAACGTCCCCTTAAGGAAATCTTCAACGACAGCAACGCCCTGCAACTCGTCGCTGCCGAGAAAAACGGCTTCAAGCCTGTGAACAGCCTGCGGGAAGCCTACCGCATTAACAGACCGTTAATCAGGATTTATTCCTGCGATGCTTATATGGTGGATGACTTGACGGCATCGGTGCCTTACCTCGTGCCCAAAGCCGCGCAGTTGCTCAAGGAAATCGGGTATGCCTTCCAAGACACCATCCGCAAGCGCGGAGGCAAGGCATACCGCATCAAGGTGACGAGCGTGACACGTACCGTTCACAGCGTGTCCCAGCTCATGCGCCGCAACCGTTCCGCGACCGAGAATTCCTGCCACCAGTACGGGACCACGTTTGACATCAGCTGGGTGAAATTTGACTGCCTTGACCCGAGCATGGTCGTCTCGCTGGAGGACTTAAAAAACATCCTTGCCGAGGTCGTGCAGAGCTTCCGCAAGCAAGGCCGCTGCTATGCCATTTTTGAGCGCAGGTCGGGCTGCCTGCACATCACCGTAAGATAACAATACAATAATTATATATTAATCATCAAACCAATGACCTTACAACAGACTATCGCCGATTACCTGAAATATACAGGGCAAAAAGGCTTAGACATCAGCGCCGCACTCATCGACTGCGACGGCGTCCTCTATGATTCAATGAAGTACCATACCCAGGCTTGGGTAAAACTGATGAAAAAGAACGGCATCAAGTGCACACGTGACGAATTCTATGAAATGGAGGGAATGACAGGCAGCGAAATCATCAAGATGAAATTCAAGACCGGTGCAGGCAAAAACATCACCGATGACGAGGCCCATGCCCTGTATGGCGTGAAAACGCGCTACTTTCGCGAGCTGGGCGAGGCTCCTGTGATGCCTGGCGCCATGCGAGTGTTGGAGGCTCTCAAAGAAGCCGATGTGGATAGAATCCTGGTTACCGGTTCCCAACAAAACACTATCCTAGAGCGCATCGAGAAGGACTTCCCCAACCTGTTTGGAGAAGTGAAAATCACCGGGCATGACGTGCGCAAGGGCAAACCCAATCCCGAGCCGTTCCTCAAAGCCATGATAAAGGCCGAGAAGAAGCCGCACCAATGCATTGTCATCGAGAATGCGCCCCTGGGGGTACAGGCAGCCCATGCCGCCGGCTGTTTCACTATTGGCGTGACCACAGGGCCCATCCCTGAGAAAGACCTATATAAGGCTGGCGCCGACCTCGTCTATAAAAACATGGATGAACTGGCCGCCGCACTGCCCTCGCTTCTTGTGGCGTTGACTCTCGTCAAGGCCTAAACTGATATGGCACAGAACCTCATTTTCACCAACGATGTGATGGCCGCCATCGGGCAGATTGAAGCCCGGGGCGGTCACAACATCACGGTGTGGATTGCCGACGTGAATACCGCACGCCTGTTGTCCACCCCACCCCGACATCTCATCACCATCCCCGACGGCGACGAAAACAAGACGCTTGAGACGGTGACTCGCGTATGGGACGAGATGGAACGCATGGGCGTGACACGTCACTCGCTGGTCATCAACCTGGGCGGTGGCATGGTGACCGACCTGGGCGGGTTTGCCGCAGCGACGTTCAAGCGCGGCGTGAGGTTCGTCAATGTGCCCACTACCCTACTGGGCGCCGTCGATGCCGCTGTGGGAGGCAAGACGGGGATCAATTTTGGCGGGTTGAAGAACGAAATCGGCGCCTTTGCCCCTGCCAGCGACGTGATTACCTCAACGTGCTTTTTTGACACGTTGCCCATGCCCGAAGTCAAGTCGGGATTTGCCGAGGTGCTCAAGCATGCCATGCTCAGTGACCGCAATGAGTTCCTGCACCTGCTGGACCACGATTTCACTGTCCCTATCGACCATGACGAGTTGCTGGAAAGACTACGCCATTCGGTGCAGGTAAAGGAGGACATTGTCGCCCGCGACCCCAATGAGCAGGGTGAACGCAAGGCCCTTAATCTGGGGCACACCGTGGGCCATGCATTTGAGAGCCTGGCGATGAAACGTGGCAAGCCCGTTCCGCATGGATATGCCGTGGCTTGGGGCCTGGTCACCGAAGCGGTCCTTTCCCATATCAAACTAAAATTCCCAAGCGATGATGTGCACCGCTTGGGCTACTTTGTCAGGGACAATTACCGGGATTTCCCCTTTACCTGTGATGACTATGACGATTTGCTGGAATTGATGCGTCACGACAAGAAAAGCCGTGACGGTGAGATTACCTGCACCCTGCTTGCCGCCATCGGCGACTACCGCATTGACCAGACCGTCACTGCCGATGACGTGACCGCCGCCCTCGACATCCTGCGCGACCTGCTGGGCGTGTAAATCCTTATTGTTTGAATTTGCTCATTTCGTAGAGGGCCGGCAGCGCTTGGCCGTTAGCGCTGTTGAACAGTCCTCGGTTCAAGCCCCATCCACTGCCCTCGAAGCGGGTGCCGTAGAGGTTTTCCTCGGGATACCACCAGAATAGTCCCGTCACGTTGTCGTGGCGGTTCAACTCCTTGACCAGTTGGGCGGTGAATTCACGCTGCCCCTCGATAGTTCCCGGCAGGCAGTTTGAAAAATCCTCTTCACCGCGGTTCACGCCGTCGTGCTGGTAGTAATAAGCGGCCTCGACAATCATGACGGGTTTGTCGGGGTAGCGATGTGCTATGGAGTCGAGTGTGGCGCCCAGATTGGGTATCGTGCCGTGCCACATGGGATAATAGCTCAAGCCGATGATGTCGTAGTCAACTCCTGCTTCGGCTAGGCGGTCATAGTAGTTGCGCGTCATTTCCCATACGCCGGCTTTTTCGGTATGGATGATGATCCCTGCCTCGGGGCACACCTCACGGCAAGCCTTGCAGCCAGCCTTGAGCAAGCGGGTAAACACGTTCCAGTTGTCATCCTTCATCGGATCGATGCGCCCCACGGGCCAGTCCATGCCGAAGGTAATCTCGTTGCCCACCTGAATCGTGGCGGGCACGACGCCAGCGGCCTTGAGGGCCATCAGGCAGTGGCGGGTATAGCGGTAGATACTGTCGGCGAGAACCCTGCCATCCAGACCTTCCCATCGTTTTGGGGTGAACTGTTTGGCCGGGTCAGCCCACGTGTCACTGTAGTGGAAATCGAGCATTACCTCAAAGCCACGTGCCTTGATGGTCTTGCACAGGTCGATGACATAGTCCAGGCTCTGGCACACGCCCTCGTCGTGATGACGGCCGGGAGCATTCTGCGGATCCACAAACAGACGCACGCGCATCATGTTCCAACCCTGCTGCTTGAACAGGTCATAAGGATCCACCGTCACGCCACACGAGTCCTTGTAAATCACTCCATGACGGGCATTGGAAGTCATCATCGAGATATCCCCGCCCAGCCATGACTGACACAGCGCCGACAGTCCCGTCGCCATCACCAGCATCAATACCGTTACACGTTTCATCATATCTGCTTGAATTATTTGGTTTTATTTATTCCCGATATTAAAAAAGTGCCGATAATCAATGACTATCAGCACTTTTTGCGTTGTCGGGGTGACTAGATTCGAACTAGCGACCCCACGCCCCCCAGACGCGTACTCTAACCGGACTGAGCTACACCCCGAACGCACTTGCCGAAACAGAATTTGTTTCGTAAAGCGGTGCAAAGGTAATACGGTTTTAAATACCGACCAAATTTTTGAGTGATTTTTTTGCCTGCGAAATCAAAACTACGTATGCAACATGCTGATGCTGAATAAAATAGTAGAGACGCAAAATTTTGCGTCTCTACAACCTCACGGTTCATAAAACCGGAGTTTGGGGTTGATTTGGTTACTCGGCCTTGCCGTCGCTACCCAGCACCTCGATGATTTTGTGCTTGTAGAGCTTGGTCATCTCGTCGCGTGCGGGACCACAGTATTTGCGGGGGTCAAACTCGCCGGGCTTCTCGGCAAACACCTTGCGCACAGCAGCAGTGAAGGCCAGACGGCTGTCGCTATCGATGTTGATCTTGCAAACGGCGCTCTTAGCAGCCTTGCGCAGCTGATCCTCGGGGATACCTACGGCATCGGGCAGGTTGCCACCGTGGGTATTGATGATGTCAACATACTCCTGGGGAACGCTCGATGAGCCGTGCAGCACGATGGGGAAGCCGGGGAGCTTCTTCTCGATCTCGGCGAGCACATCAAATGCCAGGGGAGGAGGCACGAGCTTGCCGGTCTGCGGGTCGCGGGTGCACTGCTCGGGCTTGAACTTGTAAGCGCCATGGCTGGTGCCGATGCTGATGGCCAGCGAGTCACAACCCGTGCGGGTAGCGAAGTCGATGACCTCCTCAGGCTTGGTGTAGTGCGACTCCTCGGCAACCACGTCATCCTCAACGCCAGCGAGGACACCCAGCTCAGCCTCAACGGTCACGTCGTACTGGTGGGCATATTCCACAACCTTCTTGGTCAGGGCGATATTCTCCTCATAGGGGAGCGACGAGCCGTCGATCATCACCGATGAGAAACCGAAGTCAACACACGACTTGCACAGTTCAAAAGTGTCACCATGGTCAAGGTGGAGACAGATTTGGGGATGCTCCCAACCCAACTCCTTGGCGTACTGTACAGCACCCTCGGCCATGTAACGCAACAGCGTCTGGTTGGCATACTTGCGGGCACCACTGGAAACCTGCAGGATAACGGGCGATTTCGTCTCGGCGCAAGCCTTGATGATTGCCTGTAACTGCTCCATGTTGTTGAAGTTGAATGCGGGGATGGCATAGCCGCCATCGACTGCCTTGGCGAACATCTCGCGGGTGTTCACGAGTCCTAAATCCTTGTAATTTACCATAATTTAGAGTTAAATATAATTGGAAAAACCATTAATTTTATTTGCTGCAAAGGTAAGGCATTTTTGTTGTTGGGCAAAGCCAAAAGACAATATTTTTTCAACACCTTGGCTTCTTGACGGCCTGCTTGGTAGCCAAAGGCGAGCACAAACCCTCCAAAAGGCGTCGAAATCGGTATTTTTTTTGAATCCACGGCAAAAATCCTCATTTTTTTTATGACTTTATCATTTTTTTTATTATTTTTGCGACCAACTTTAGAGATAACAATTCGACTTAATTATAATCCGTTTATATTAACTTAAATTTTTATTGATTTATGAAGAAACTATTACTGATCGCTGCATTGGCAGCCGTAGCATTTGGCGCAAACGCCGATGGCTACAAGTTTGAAAAAGTGTGGGAACTGGATGTAAACTCCTTCGGCCTTGTGACTAATGACGTACGCGCGGGCTTCGGTATGGACGGCAAGGTCTATATCAATGACAAGGGCACCCAAACCATCTATGAAGTTGATGAAAATGGTTTGACAGGAAAAACCTTCCCTGGTGGAGCCAACTGCGGTATCACCCGTGACGAGGCTGGCAACATCCTTGTGAGCACCGCCACATTCCCCGGTGTATGGGGTGCTGAGGCTGGCATCAAGGTCATCAATCCTGCTACTGGCGAATCTGTTGAATACTTAGTTCCCGAGGAGTGCGGTCTGCTGGGCCGTTGCGACTTTATCGGCTTCGCTAAAGGCAACTTCTTCGAGGACGGTGCGATTTACCTCACTGGCGGTAACACCGGTACTGATCCCTACACTGCTGGTGTAGCTGTCTTCACCGTAACTGGTGGTGAAGTTGATTTTGACAACTGCTATACCGCTACTGTTGATCCTGCCGTAACCGGCCAGACTTCTACTGTCATCAACTACTACAAGGATCTGAATGGCGAAGACGCTCTGTTGTATGCTTACCGCAGTGGCGCTCCCAGCAAGCTGTTGGCTGACGGTGACAACTTCACCAAGACCAATATCTCTTTGCCCAACAAGGGTGCCTGCAACGGTTGCTTCCCCTTCGTTTGGGACGGCAAGGAACTCTTCGTTTACCCGACTCTGCCCAACTATTTTAATGGCTTCGCTATTGCCGAGGATGGTGCCGAGGCTCCCATGTTTGAGGTAGCAGCCACTGTTGCCGCCAATATGAACGTTTTCCAGAACAACTGGGTTAATGCCGAGGTGGATGCTAATGGTGTAACCATTTATCAATATGCTCCTGGTGCTAACATCACTGTTTGGCGCCTGACCAAGGACGAGCCCGCTCCCGAGCCCACCAATGTTTACATGCTAGGTGGTGACGACCAGGGTTGGGATCCCACCTCTGGTATCATGTTTGACTATGACACCGAGAACAACGTTTACACTGCTACCATTACCTTCCCCGCTGAGTACAACTGGTTCGGCTTCACCACTGCGCTTGCCGAGAACAACGATGATGGTGGCTGGGCTTACATTGAGCCATTCCGCTTCGGTGCTGTTGCCGATGGCGACTACTGGTATACGGGCGAAGAGGACTACATCTCACTGACTTGGGACGCATATCAAGCAATCCGCATCCCCGGTGGCGAGTACAAACTGACCGTTAACCTTGCTGATATGAAGCTCATCATTGAGAAGGTACAGCCCGACTTCGTACGTGGCGACGTGGATGGCAGCACCATCGTTAACATTGCCGACGTTACTTCTCTGATCGACTTGTTGTTGACCGGCGCAGATATGGTTCCTGCAGCCGACTGCGACTTGGATGGAAATATGAACATCGCCGATGTTACCACTTTGATCGACTACCTGTTGACCGGCAACTGGCCCGAGTAATCATCGATTCGGACTAAATAGTATTTGCAGGGGGCTTTGCAAGCAGAGCCCTCTGCTTGTTTTCTTGCCCTTTTGGAGGGATTTAGCGCTAAGTTTATTGTCTTACAAATAAAAATGGTTAACTTTGCGCTCACATTTAACCGTATTGTATAACAAACTAAATAAACCGAGCCGTGTCAGCAATCAACAAGTGGCGCATCGAGGACAGCGCCGAACTCTACAACATCGGAGGCTGGGGCCTCAAGTACTTCTCCATCAACGAGAACGGCCACGTCACCGTCACGCCCAAGAGCAGTTGCGTGCCTGTGGACTTGGCCGACGTGATGGACGAGCTTCATTCCCGCAAGGTGACAGCACCCGTCCTGTTGCGCTTTCCCGACATCCTGGACAACCGCATCGACAAAATTTCCAGCTGTTTTAAGAAGGCAGCCAAGGAATATGAGTACCAAGGCGCCAACTTCATCGTCTATCCCATCAAGGTGAACCAGATGAGGCAGGTGGTCGAGGAAATCATCGGACACGGCAAGAAATTCAACATCGGTCTGGAAGCCGGCAGCAAACCAGAACTGCACGCTGTGCTGGCCAGCAACATGACTGACTTGAACGCCAATCCCGTCATCATCTGCAACGGCTACAAGGATGAGGGATATGTCGAGCTCGCCCTGCTGGCACAGAAGATGGGGCGCCGCATCTTTGTCGTGGTGGAGAAGCTCAGCGAGCTGGAACTCATCGACCGTGTTGCCCAACGCCTGCATATCAGGCCCAACATCGGCTTCCGCATCAAGTTGTCGAGCAGCGGCAGCGGCAAGTGGGAAGAGAGCGGCGGCGACAGCAGTAAGTTCGGCCTGAACACCAGCGAACTGTTCAGCGCCATCGACTACCTGCATGAGCATAAGCTGGAAGACTGCCTAAAGCTCATCCATTTCCATATCGGCAGCCAAATCACTAAGATACGCCGCATCAAGAACGCCCTGCGCGAGGCAGCGCAGTTCTACGTTCAGCTGGCTAAACTGGGCTTTGACGTGGAGTATGTCGATATCGGCGGCGGCCTGGGCGTGGACTATGACGGCACCCGTTCCAGCGGCAGCAGCCACTCGATGAACTACAGCATCCAAGAGTATGTGAATGACGCCGTCTATACCCTGGTCGATGCCAGCAATAAGAATGAACTCAAGCACCCCAACATCATCACTGAGAGCGGCCGCTCGTTGACCGCCCACCACTCGGTGCTCGTCGTTGACGTGCTCGAGACGACCTCGCTGCCCGAGTGGGACGACAAGGTGGACACCGTGAGCGAGGACGATAACGAACTGGTGCGCGACATGTACGAGATCTGGGACAAAATCAACCAGGCACGTCTGCTCGAGGACTGGCACGACGCGTTGCAGATCCGTGACGAGGCGCTTGACCGTTTCTCTCTGGGACTCATCGACCTGCGCACCCGCGCGATGGTCGAGAAGCTCTTCTGGTCCATCGCCCGCGATGTTGACGGCATTGTACGTAACATGAAACACGCTCCCGACGAGTTGCGCTCGGTGAGCCGCATGCTGCCCGACAAATACTTCTGCAACTTCTCGCTGTTCCAGTCGCTGCCCGACGCATGGGCCATCGACCAAGTATTCCCCGTGATGCCCATCGACCGCCTTACCGAGCGTCCCACGCACTTTGCTACCCTGCAGGACATGACCTGTGACAGCGACGGCAAGCTAAACAACTTTATCTCGTCGCAGGGCATTGCCCACTCGCTGCCCGTGCACAAACTCAAACGAGGTCAGCACTACTACCTGGGCATCTTCCTCGTGGGCGCCTATCAGGAGATCCTGGGCGACATGCACAACCTGTTCGGTGACACCAACGCTGTGCACATCAACGTCTTCAAGGACCACTACGAGATTGACCAGGTGATTGACGGCGAGACAGTGGCCGAGGTGCTCGACTATGTAGAGTTCAATCCCAAGCAGCTCGTGCGTAATGTCGAGACCTGGGTGAGCGAGTCGATCCGCTCGGGTAAAATCACAGGCGAAGAGGGCAACGAGTTCGTCCGCAACTTCCGCAGCGGCCTTTACGGCTACACCTACCTGGAGAAGTAGATTTCTCTAGATACTCTAGAGATTCTAGACAATCTAGAAAAAAATGCGTTACTTTATCAAGCTCGGGTACAGGGGGGCGGCATACCACGGATGGCAGGTGCAGCCTCATGACTCCTCGGTGCAGCAGGTTATTGAGGAGGCGTTGGCCACGCTGCTGCGCACTCCCACGCCCGTCACTGGAGCGGGCCGCACAGATGCGGGTGTCAACGCCCGCCTGATGGTGGCCCATTTTGACACCGAACAGCCCATCGCCGATGTTGACCGCCTCATCCATGGCCTCAATGCCCTGCTACCGCCAGATATCGCCATCTACAGCATCACGCCCGTCCACGACGACGCACATGCCCGTTTTGACGCCACGAGCCGCACCTACAAGTACTTCGCAGTTACCCGCAAGGATCCCTTTCTGTATCCGCTTAGCTGGAAGTGCTCTCCTGACCTCGACTTCGTCTTAATGAACGAGGCCGCAGCCCGTCTGCTCGATTATACTGACTTCACCTCATTCTCGAAGCTGCACACCGACGTCAAGACCAACAACTGCCGCATCACACACGCCCAATGGACCCACGAGGGCGACCAATGGGTGTTCACCATCACTGCCGACCGCTTCCTGCGCAACATGGTGCGTGCCATTGTCGGCACCCTCGTCGAGGTGGGCCGCCACAAGATGAGCGTTGAAGAATTCTGCCAGGTTATCGAGCGCAAAGACCGATGCGCCGCCGGCACCTCCATGCCTGGGCATGCGCTGTTCCTCTGGGACATCACCTATCCCTATTAGTATTGAATATTTTATCAAAAATTTCTTGCACGGGTGTTGCCAGTTCAGGAAATTGTATTACCTTTGCACCCGCATTAGTGCCCGCGGGGCTGAGCAAAGTGTTGCATGAAATGATGTGACCGCCTCAGGGACAGTCATTTAAACTACAAGATTAAACAAATGTACGCAATTGTAGAAATTCAGGGACAACAGTTCCGTGTCGAGACCGGCAAGAAGTTGTATGTCCACTATCTCGGCGACGAGCGCAAGGAAGGTGACTCTGTAGAGTTCGACCGTGTCCTGCTCGTAGATGCCGACGGTGCCGTTAAGGTTGGCGCACCTACCGTCGAAGGTGCAAAGGTTGTTTGCGAGGTAAAGGCTCCCCTCGTGAAAGGTGAACACATCATCGTTTTCAAGAAGAAACGTCGCAAAGGCTATCGCCGTCTCAACGGCCATCGCCAGCAGTTCACTCAGCTTGAGATTAAAGAAGTCGTTGCTTAATTAACCATTTAAAAATCAAAACTCTAGATTATGGCACATAAAAAAGGTGTCGGCAGTTCAAAGAACGGCCGCGAGAGCGAAAGTAAACGTCTCGGCGTTAAGATTTTTGGTGGTCAGTTTGCCAAGGCCGGTAACATCATCCGCCGTCAGCGCGGTACCCAGCATCGTCCCGGTCAGAACGTTGGCATGGGCAAGGACCACACCCTCTATGCCCTGGTTGACGGCACTGTAGAGTTCCAGCACCGCGCTGGTCACATCTACATCAACGTGATCGAGGCTCCCAAGGAGGAACAGAACTAAACAAGGAAAAATCCCAACCCTAAGGGAATGAGGGTGAGCGCCGCAATGCGGTGTTCACCCTCGTTTTTTTGTGGCTATGCTTTATTGCACTCAGTATACCTCGGCCTCGACGTCGATGATTCGGGGATCGTTGGGATCGAAGTCCGGGATGGTGAGGTCGGCTTCCTCGCCCTCCTCGGGACCGAACCACTCGCGCAAACGTTCACGGGCCTTGCGTTCAATCTCAGGAGTGATATACTTCTTCATCGTGAACAGTGCCCATGCCAATGCCGCGAGGTCGTCGGTAAAACCGAGTCCCAGGATGATATCAGGAATGAAGTCCAGCGGCAGGATGAAATAACCCAATGCCCCCAGCACCTTGAGTTTCAAACTCCTGGGAACAGCCGGGTCTCGTGAGACATAGTAGAGCACAAGGACGTAATAGACCGCCTTGCGGCCAGCCTTCTTGGCCACTTTCTTCAGTTTCTTCCACAACTTGCTGTCGCTGAAGTACTGGGCATAATCGTCAAGATTGATGTTATTGATTGCCATCCTTTTAAATACATGAATTGGTCATACATCAATCCCTTGCAGCAAATCGCGTGCCAAGTTTAAAATTTAAGTATAATGAAAAGGTGACAGTTTACTTGTCGCGGAGGGTGACTTTGACCTTGGCGATGCGGTGCTTGACGACCTTGATGACAGTGAAGGTGAAACGGCCGTACTTCACGACCTCCTTTTCCTGGAGGAACTCGCCCTTGAGGTCGAGCAGGAAACCGGCGATGGTCTCGGCCTCCTCGGCATGTTCGCCCAGTTCCTCTTCCTCGATGTCAAGGACGCGTGCAAAGTCGCTCAACAGCGTCTTGCCGTCAAACATCCAGGTGTCCTTGTTGATGCGGTTATAGAACTTCTCCTCAGTGTCATATTCGTCGTTGATGTCGCCCACAATCTCCTCAAGCACATCCTCAAGGGTGGCAATGCCCTGTGTGCAGCCATACTCATCGACGATGATGGCCATGTGCATCTTCTTTTGACGGAAATCCTCCAGCAGGTCGTCGAGCATGCGGGTCTCGGGAACAAAATATGCGGGACGCATCAAGGTTTGCCACTTGAAAGTGTTGTCACGTGTGCCTATATAGGGCAACAGGTCCTTGGCATAGAGGATACCCTTGATGTTGTCGGGTGTCTCTTCATAGACAGGCATGCGGGAATAGCCCGTGTCAATGACCTTGCGAACCACTTGGTCGAAGTCATCGTCCTGATCGATATCCACCACATCTACACGCGGCCGCATGATGTCGCTCACCGTCTTGTCGCCAAACGACAGAATACCCTCAAGCAACTCTTTGTCATCGGGGTCCTTTACTTCACTCACCTCGAGAGCTCGGGTAAGGTCATCGACCGAGAGCTCCTCGGTCTGTTGCGGAACGACCTTGTTCACCAGTCTTGTGCTGCGGACCAGCAGGGCAGTGAACGGCGAGAACAGCTTGATGGCAGCCTTGATCGGTGCCGACGTTATCGCAGCGAACTTGACATTAAAGTTAGTGGCATATAGTTTGGGTATCACCTCGCCAAAGAGCAGGATGAGGAACGTGAGAATGACCGTCTGAACGATGAAATTGAGTACTGTGCTCTTGAAATCAAAAATCTGGTTCATCGCATAGTTCAGCACGATGGCAATCATGATGTTGACCAGATTGTTGCCCACCAGTATAGTTGCCAACAACTTCTCGGGCTTGGCCAGCAATTCACGCACCCGCTCGCGGCGATGTGCGTCCTCGATGCTGTCCACGTCCTCAGGGCGCAACGAGAAATAGGCGATCTCGCTGCCCGAGTTAAATGCCGACAGGAATAATCCTAAAACGGCGACAATGATGGCGATGATGCTACCCGCAGTAGGGGTGTTGAAAGTGACAAGCGGATGTCCGCTCACTGTGCAGAGTACCGATAAAAGGCACGATAACGGGTCAGGGTCCAAAATACAAGTCGTTTTGTTGAATAATGCGACAAAGATAGTGCAATTTTAGAACGTGTGCAACAAATGAGCGAATTACCGCATGGGCTCGACGGTGTAACCCGCATCACGCAACAGCTGCAGCAGCCCCTGTTCTCCAGGCAAGTGGCCGGCACCGACGCACACGAGACATGCGCGCTCGGGCATGATCGTAATGAGTTTCTCGACCCAGCTACGGTTGCGGTTGTAAATGAGCGCATCCATCTGCTCCTCGCTGTCTCCGCCAATGGTGGCATCGGTCATCACAGCAAGCAATTTATCCAAGTCTTGAGCCATATAGGCATCGGCAAGCGCAGCAGACTGCACCTGGAAAAACTCGTCCTGCCTGCATGCCTCAACCAAGCCTTTGGCCTGTTCGGCAAGCGACCCATTAAAGAGCAGATCAATCTGCTCATCCACGCTCTCAAGGCCCACCGAAGGGCGGCCTGCCTCGTTGGCACGGTTCTGCACCATGACGTCAATCAGGCTATTGGTATCAAAATTGGGGAAATATTTGATGGCCTGCATGGCCTGCATCTGGGTGCTGATAGCGCTGGGCTTGAGACTGTTCATCTGACTGAGTTTCACACCCATATTGCTGAAATACTTATTGAACACCTTCTCGACGATACTGTACTCATCGGGCGAAAGGACCTTATTGAGCGTGCTATCCGGCGGTGCGATCATGGCCTGGGCCATGCGTGCCTGTACCTCGGGACTCATCAAACTGTCCTTCTCGACCTCACCCACAACGATATCACATCCCGCGATGGCCTCACTCATGCCCTTGACTTGGTCAATCAACGTGGAGGGAGCCATGTGATGTGTACCAAAGATGTAACTGGGCCTGCCCAGGCCGTTTCCCGTCACTTTCCACAGAAGTTGCGCCTGAGTCATAAAAGCCACAAGCACCAAAGCCAGAACCAGGGTCAATCTTTTCATAATTGTCATTGATTTAATGTTCTAAAAGTGTGAACAAAGTTAGCAATAATCCCTTTATCAGCCAAGTTTTTAGGCAAAATCCCCCATAATGATGATTAAAATATGGGAAAATGCCCGATTTTGGCGATTGTACAGCCATGGCGGCAACCGTAATTTTGCATCGTGAAAAAGTGAATTAGTTATTAGTTGATTATACCATAATCATAGTACTATAAGTAAGTAAACAGATAAAAATGCCGCACCGATGTGATATCGATGCGGCTTTTAGTTCTAATCGCTAGACATTAGTTTCTGTCTTTGGGGTCCAGCCACTCGGGCTCTTCAACTTTCAGGCGGTCGCCGCCGTTGGGACCCTTGATGAGCATGTCATAATACTCCTGAGTATAACCGCCAAAGGTGGGTGAAGCCGGCGTGCCGTGCTCGTTGCGCTTGAACTGGCCGTTTTCCTCCTTCTTGATGTTACCGTCGAGATACTTGACGAAGAGGTACTCGCCCAGCTTCTTGTAGCGGGCCGTAGCGTCCTGACCGGCATTGACCGAATACATGGTCAGCAGGCGTACAGCGGCCTCACGGTCGGTAGTGAGCAGCGACGTGGCCTCGGCCTCGATGACCGGCTGACGCTTAGCGAAGTTGTCCTCGATAGCGCCCTGCACCTTGCGGATGTCGCCAATCATCTGTGAATAGCGGGCATAAGCCTGGTTGGCCACCCAGTTGTTGACCCAGAAGGCGCAATCCCAATCCAGGGTGTACATGTCGGCCTTGCCCTGACGGTAACTCTCGGGAACCTGCGTGATGCAGCAGTACATGGGCACAAAGACCGATGTATTGGCATCATCGACACCGAACCAGAAGCAGCCGCCCACCTCGTCGGGCAGCCACGAACGCATCTGTGCTGCGAATACCCAACCGGTCTGCTGGGTAGCGATGGCACGCTCCTGGCTGTATTTCACGCCATCCACCTCAAAGTCCATGGGACGCCAGCGGTAAGGCACGCCATAGGCCGTCGTTGCACCGGGATCCACGGTCATGTCAAACGGCGTTCCCTCAAAATGGTCACGCATCATCTCCTGCATGTCACGCACGCTGACCTTGCGGTCGGGCTTCACATACAGAGGCATTACGTCTTCATCGGCCCTGGTCTTACCGTAGATAAAGGGCAGATAAGCATCCATGCCCTTGTGGAAACGGTTGAAATAGCTCCACACGCGGGCATCACATCCGCGCAGTGCGCCAGCGTCAAACTTCTGGTAAACGGGAGCGAAGGCGAAGTCAGCGTCCTTGCCGCTGTACAGGCCTTTCTTCTTGGCAAACGAGATGACGTCCTTGCTGTACATCACGTTCTTCTTGTCCTTCATGTTGAATTTCCAGATGCGGGGATTGTTGGCGTGACCGGCAATGCAGTCGTCGGGAATGCGGATAGCCACCCAAACGGCACCGAGTTCATCGGGACCCTTGCCAATCATGTCCATAATCCAAATCTCGTTGGGGTCACCGATCGAGAAGGACTCACCCTCGCTGGCATAGCCATACTGTGCCACCAGGTCAGTCATCACCTTGATGGCCTCGCGGGCCGTCTTGGAGCGCTGCAAGGCGATGTACATCAGACTGCCGTAGTCGATGATGGACTTGCCGTTGAGGTCCCAAAGTTCCTCGCGTCCACCCCAAGTGCTCTCGGCAATGGTAACCTGATGCTCGTTCATGTTGCCTACAACGGCATAGGTGTGAGCTACCTCAGGAATCTCGCCCATGTACTTTCCGCTGTCCCAGTCGATGATCTTGCGCATGGCACCAGCGGGATGGTCAGCAGCTGGTATATACTGCAAGTCACCGAACAGCGTGTGGCTGTCGGCGGCATAGGTGATGATGGTCGAGCCATCAGCACTGGCATTCTTACCCACCAGCAGATTGGTGCACGCATCGGCAGCAGTCCAGCCGGCGAGAGCCAGCAACACGGCCGTTAACAATTTAATTGACAGATGTTTCATTTTTCTTTAGTTTGATTGTTGATTATAGTGAATGTTCAATAATGATCTGATCTTTAGTTGCCTACCGGAATATCATAGCCCAGCAGACGGAAAGCCACCTTGAAGGGCGTGGCCTGCTTGCGAGGCTTGGGGCCGGCATAGTAATAAAACAATCGCTGGATGTCAAACGACTTGACACTGACCAACTTGGTCTCGCCCGGCTTGAGACTCACGGGCACCGTGACCGCTTGCTGCGTGAGCATCTCTCCATTCATCGTGGAGTAACGCAACAGCAGCCTGACGGCACTCATGCGGTGCTTGGTGTTGTTGGTGATGAAGAAAGACTCCTTGCTGTCGCTGGCCCGCTTGTTGAAACCCTTGAGCGTCACTGCATCGGGATCGACGCCCATGTCCAGACTATCGGGCAGCAAGCCATCGCCCGACTCCATCACTGCAACAGGGACCTCAAGCGACTGCAGGTTCTTGCGTGTGGTGCGAGTGCGGGCATCTAACGTGCTGATACACAGCAATAGTATCACCGAAAGCAGGAGGGTCGGAAGAGTTAAAATATGTTTATTTCCAAATCTCATCACAGATAACGAATGCGGTTAAACGGGGCGCCGTCTCCACCCTCGGGATAAATCTTGCGGAATCCCACGGGCAGGTTCTCCCCTACCCGTTCAGGAATAATGCTCACTCCGTTGAACAGTGTCGGCAAGAAACGGGCTATATTCACGCGTACCTTGACTTTCCAGTGCGGCGGATCGAAGGTAAACGTCGTCGCCGCCTTGTTGAGCGTGGCGACACACTCCAGCGGCTTGATCAACGTCACTTTGTCGCGCTGACTGTATAGCCACAACTGGTACTTATTGTCCACGGCACTGCTGGCAATATAGCCGAT
Organism: Muribaculaceae bacterium; assembly: GCA_017557425.1. Taxonomy (GTDB): domain Bacteria; phylum Bacteroidota; class Bacteroidia; order Bacteroidales; family Muribaculaceae; genus Sodaliphilus. The sequence continues at coordinate 67,298 of JAFYYU010000011.1, forward strand.
GACCGTGCCGGGCATCACGTTGATGTCGGGCGAATCGAGCAGAATGATGCGGTAACCGACGTTATGTTGTCCCTTGTAGCGCTCGATACCCAATGTCATCTCCTCGTTGGGATAGTACCAAATGCCTTCCAGCGGCTGCATGTCGGTCTCATCGAGGCGCACGCGCATCGAATCCACATCCAGTCCGTTCAAAATGACCGATTTTTTAGGCACACCATTCCCCGCCTCTACCATAATGGGTAACAGCAGGAGTATCAGGGATATGATGGCTATGCGTCTCATTAAAACCTTATCAGTTGACAGTTGCGAAGCGGTAAACGACACCCAGACTGAGGATTTCCTTGAACTGCCAGTAGTTCCAGTCATCGTCGCGGGCACGTGAGCGGTCGAAGCGCAGGTGGGTGTAGAACTGCGTGGTCAGGTACTTGCCGATGGACAGGTCGAGCGTGTTCTCCCAGTCACCCTGCACATACTCGTAATTGGTGAACATGTAGAGTCGTGAGGTGAACATCACGTTAGGCGTGAAGCGCCACAGCCATTTGGCCTCGAAATTGCTACCGACGGTGCTCTTGCAGTGCTTGCCGGCATCGATGCCGAAACGCGTGGGATCGATATCGGTGATGTTGCGGCAATACTTCAGGTTATAGGAAATGGGCGCGATGGCCAGGGTGAACATGCGGTCATCGGCCTTCTTGTAGTTGTAAGTCATACCCAAGCCGACATTCAGCTCGGCCGGCGAGAGAAATGCCGCAGTCATCGTTCTGGTGTTGACCTTGTAGTTGTTGAGGAACTGCGTGGTAAACTGCAGCATGGCGCTGTAGTACCAGTTCTTGACCGCTTTGTAACCCAACTGGGAGGTAAACAGGAAGTTATCCTCGTTGATCATGTACTTGCGGATGCTGTCACCGTGAGTGGTTGCGATACCCAACTTATAGGACAAGGCATTGTTGAACAACCAGTTGGGGTGCACGTCGGTGTTGAGGTTGCAGTTCCAGTTGATGCTACCGAGCAGTGCCAGGTTGTTTTCACCGCCCTGGTACCAGTTGCCGCTGATGTAGGCCTGGGTGAACTGCAACGAGGCATTGAACACGTGCAGCCAGTTGTGGAAAGGAAGTACAGGCGCCTCGGGCGGAGTGACGTCCTCGACAACGACCTGAGCGGGAGCGATAGTGAGCATGCCCTTGTGCGGGTCACCAGGAATGACGCCCTCAGGCGGTGCCTCGGGCAAGCGGCCGGCATTATAGGCTACCAACTGCGGGTTGTCGATCATAGCACGCTCGCGGATAGCCCGTGTGCGTTCGGCATCAGCCATAGCCTCCTGGAGCCACTCGTCACCGGCATCCAAGCTATAGAGCCTGCTGCTGGAGGGGGCTGCCGCTTCGGCATGACGGGCAGTGCCGTTATCGTAGATAAGCGGCGCGTAGCGCATATCCGGCTCGGCTGGCCTCTGCTGGGGCTGCTGCGCTTGGGCAGCCACACCCATGGCCACCATCAGGGCGATGGCCAAACAATTCTTCAGTGATGTCATTTTTCTCATTTTCATCGGGATTTATGTTTTTGTCAGGTTAAACAGAGGGGGTATCGGGCATTCCAATCAGGCATCGTAAAGTTTTTCCTTCTTGGCGGGAGGCCGAGGAGTCTCTTCGCGCTGCTGCTTGGACTGCTGCTTTTTAGCCTTGTGACGGGGTTGCACCTTTTGGCGCTTTTGCTCGTGGTTGGGTTTCTGCTGCTTGTTCTCGGCGAAACTCTTGACCATATCCTCGACGATTTCGCGATTGCCATACAGATAGTTGACCGTCACCTCGATAATGAGGTTCTGCTTCTTGGAAACGATGTCAGCGATAACGGCGCGGGAGCCATCGGGCATGGTACCGTCGATACTGTAGGTCTTCTTGAAGCCCTTGACTTTCAATTTACCGTCATGCAGGTCATACATGCTGTATCCCAGCGCTTTGCGCTGCAGATTCTCGTTTAGCAGCTTCTTTTCGTCGCCCTTGTCCTTGCTGTAGAGCTGCACGGTCATCACCATGTCCTCCCACTGGATTTCAAATCGCGTGGGACTGTTAAAGGTGACAAATCCGTTATCTGGCGTCTCGAATGACAGGTCGTAACGGCTCCAGTTATATATCGTCGCACGGGCATCCACCGTCCCTGCCGCGAACATCAGCAACAGGGCAAACAGGGGAGCTATGAGTCTGAATCTATCCTTCATTGCACAGGCATTTTATATTTCATCTATAGGTCGGGGTGCTTGACGTTGTCGAGATAACGGTTCCACTCGCTCTTGGAGCCTCGATACACGTTGATGTCAACTTTGCCCTTGACACCGAGAACGCCGCCCTCGTGGCTGATCTGCTGAATGCAGTGTGGCATCGATGTCAACTGGTCGGGACTAGTGAACGAGCAGAGCCACAGGTCATGGTCACCCAGCATATCCTTGTAATACTTGTTGTATCCGTCCAGATTGGTGTAGATCATCACCTGATAGCCCTTGCCGGTGAGGATTTCAATCATGTCCATGACTCGCTCCAGAGCCTGTTTACGGTTCACAGTCGCCCCGTTGCCCCAATCGTCCTCAAGGTCGATGACCAACGGCAGGTCAAATTCCTTGCCCTGTATGGCACCCAGGAAATTGTCGGCCTGCTCACGCCCCGTGCGGTTCTTACGGAAGAAATGGTAAGCACCCACCTTCAAACCCGCCTCACGGGCGCCGCGGTAATTGCGGTCGAAGGCGTCGTCCCTGTAGGTCATTCCTTCGCTGGCCTTGATGAAGACGAACTGGTAGTCGTCATCGCGCACTTGTTCGAAATCAATGTCGCCGTTGTGCTTCGACACGTCGATGCCGGCAATGGGATAGCGGTATCGGTCCACATTGACCGAGTGAGGCAGGATGTAACGCCAGGCCAAATAGCCACCCAACAACACAACAAGGGCTGCCGCTCCAAGAAGAAGCAGCCACTTGATGTAATCTGGTCGTGTAGGCACCTGGCGTCTACCCATAGGCAATCCTTTCTTCTAGAATATCGGGAAGTTGCTGGGTGAGAATACCCACCTGCGCTCAAATTCCTCTTGCGTCGAGGTGAAGAACAGCACACCCTGGATAATCGAGATAATCTGGGTGATGATTCCCAGGATACCGCAAGACAGGAACGTGGCAACCAGGAAGAGGATTCCGGCGTTGGTCTTGCCCATGTAGAAGTAGTGCAGTCCCACGCTGCCCAGGAACAGGGCCAGCAAGCCGGCTACGCCACGGCTCTTGCCCGAGGGTCCGTTGCTGAAAACGTCGTCAACGACCGAACTGGCCTGGTTGCTGAACTGACGCCATTGCTCCTGATAGTTGGGGCCTTGCTGTTCACTGTATGACACATTGGTCTCGGCACCGCAATAGGGGCACTTCACGCGGCTCACTTTCTCTTGAGTGCTATACTGCTTCCCGCACTCGGGGCACTGATGAATATACATAGTCTTTAGTTTTTAGTAGTTAGTCTTGTGTCTTATCGTCTATTAGACGTGTGACACCCCCAAAAGGTTGCAATTACTGTACCAATTTCTCTGAAATCTCTCGCTAAGTCGCCAAGACGCTAAGTTTTTTAATCGCCCTGCGGGCGAGAAATTAAACAAATTATATTTTAATCTTTGCGACTTAGCGTCTTTGCGTGAGGCAAGCAGAATCAGCGGCGACGCTGGGCGTTGGAGCGCTGCTTCTGCTGCTGTTGCTGCATCTTTTGGGCCTGTTCCATGCGCTCGAGCCATTTGGATTTTTTCTTTGGCTTGGCGGCATTTTTGGCCATGGTGGCGCGCACCTTGTCCTCGGTGATGAAGAGTCGGCAGCTGTAGGTCTGCAGGATGGTAATCAACAGCGAGATAAAGTAGTAGTAGCTCAGGCCTGACGCGTAGTTGTTGAAGAACACGAGGAACATCAACGGCATCATGTACATCATCGCTTTCATGCCCGGCATCGACTGGGACTGGGCCTGGGACTTGGTGGTGATGTAGGTGTAGATGATGTTGGTGACGGTCATCAACAGGCAAAAGAGGCTGATGTGGTTGCCAAAGGTGTTGGAGATGAACGGGATGTGGGTTGACCACTCCACAATCTTGTCGGGAGCGCTCAGGTCATTGGCCCACAGGAAGGACTGACCGCGCAACTCGATACTCGACGGGAAGAAGGTGAACATCGCGATGAGGATGGGCATCTGCAACAGCATGGGCAGACAGCCGCCCATGGGGTTGGCTCCGGCCAGGCGGTACAGCTCCATGGTCTTTTGCTGCTTCTTGATCGCATCTTCCTGATTGGGATATTTCTCGTTGATCTTGGCGATGTCGGGAGCCAGGAAGCGCATCTTGGCCTGCGAGATGTAGGTCTTGTAGGTCAACGGCGAGAGCACGACCTTGAGGATGATGGTCAGCACCAGGATGATGAGTCCGTAGTTGCTCATGAATTTGCCCAGCCAGTCAAACACGGGGATGATGATACCTGTGTTGATCCAACGGAAGAGTTTCCAGCCCAGCGGGATGAGGTAGGTGAGCTTCAGGTCCTCCTTGGGCGAGAACTTGTCGTAGCTCGAGAGCATGTGGTAGCGGTTCGGGCCCATGTAGAAATAGAACGAGGCCGGTTGCGCCTGATCGCTCGAGTAAGGTATCAACGTGTGGATGTTGATGTCCTTGAGGTAGTTCTCATAGTCGGGCGAATCCTTGGTGTCGGCGCTGGTCATCTTAGCGGTGCTCATGACACTGTCGGTAATCAAAACGGTGGAGAAGAACTGGTTCTTGGCGCTTACCCACTTGAGTTTTTCCTTGATTTCCTTCTCGTCGCTGCCGCTCTCGCGCATATACTTCACGTCGCCACCCTTGCCGGCAAACTTGTAATAAACGCCGCTGTTGCGCTCCTCGAACTGCTTGCCAAACTCGTGTCGCGAGATTTTCTGGTGCCAGTCGAGGTCAATCAGGTTGATATTCAACGGTATGATGCGTGACATGTGCTGCTGCACCATCTCCATGCGCACCATGTAGCTGCCGGGCACGAGGGTGTACTTCAGTCCCCACTGTGCGCCGCCGTCGAGCTGCAGGTTCATCAGCACGGTGCTGTCGTTGAGCTGCTTTGGTGTGAAATAGAAGTTCTTGGTCTCGAAGCGCTGCGTGTTGTTGCTCAGGGTGAAGCTGTAGTCGTTGTCGCCCTTGTCAAACAGCACGAGTTGCGGCGTCTTGTAGGTCTTATAGCCCTTCAATGTTGCCTTGGCGATGATGCCGCCCTTGGTGCTGAGCTCGACCTTAAGTGAATCGTTCTCGAGGGTGACGAACTCCTCGGTGCCCGTCAGCGAACCGGCAAAGGAGCCGTTCTTGGCATACACGTCGAGAGCCCTTTGCACGGCCTGCACGGCCAGGTTGTGCGTCGCCGGGTTATTGCTGGTGGTGGCGATAATCTCGTCCCAGGTTACTGTGGTGTCGGCCACGGTGATGGTGCCGTCGATTTTGCCATCCTTCATCGAGAGCACGACGCCCTCATTGTTAATCGTGGCGTGATCGGCGGGCAAATTCTGCAGCACACCAGTGAGCAGGGTGATGTCTTCGCGACTCAGGGTATCGACGTTGCCGGTAACGGCAGCGGCGCGGTCGTTGGCACGCTGCACGGCGGCAATGGAGTCGAGTTGCCGCTGGCGCTCGGCCATTTCGGCTTCAGAGGGCTGATTGAGCCACATGAATCCGAAGATCACGACGCCCATCAGCAACATTCCAATCAAAGTGTTTTTGTCCATTAATATTTTTAAGTTTTTAGTTTTTAGTTCTTAGTTTTAAGTATGATTACTTTAGCCTGACGATAATCTAATACTTAAAACGGAATAAGCGATTTAGAAAGGGCATTCAACATTTTGTCAATTTCCTCGATTAGCTCTTTGGCTCGGGCTGTATTCCCTTCATTCAAATAATGAACACGCTCACATATTTCGAGTTGTGTGGATAATTCCCGAATAGACCCACGAGCAACTGACAAAAATCTTATGAATTCCTTCATGCTTTCACGACCTTGTCCTTCAGCAATATTGGAAGGTATTGAGACAGCTGCCCTGCGCATCTGAGATGATAAAGCATAGTTCTCATCTTGAGGCAATAACTTAACAATTGAATAAATCTCAACTGTCAAATCCATTGCTTTTTGCCAAACCTTTAACTCTCTAAAATCGCTTGACTTCATTTTATATAATAGTCTTATGTACTGTTTGTTTCGCCATAGTGGCAGTTGTTTCACAACCGTTGTGAGCAATGACAATAGTATTATTACTTAAAACTTAAAACTTAAAACTCACAACTTAAAACTCAATTATTGCGGCTTGTCCGCTATAATTGCTTCGATGAACGACATGAAGAGGGGGTGAGGATTGAGGACGGTGCTGGAGTACTCGGGGTGGTACTGGGTACCGATGTACCAGCGGTGGTCGGCGAGCTCGATGACCTCGGCCAGGCCGCTCTCGGGGTTCACGCCGGCAATGGTCATACCCGCCGCCTCAAACTGCTTGCGGTACTCGTCGTTGAACTCGAAGCGGTGGCGGTGACGCTCCTCGATGTCGGTCACACCGTAGGCTTGTGCAACTTTTGTGCCAGGCTTGACGCGGCAGGCATAGGCGCCCAACCGCATCGTGCCGCCCATGTTGGTGATGGTCTTCTGGTCCTCCATCAGGTCGATGACGTTGTGGGTGGTCTTGGCGTCCATCTCAGTGCTGTTGGCATCGGCCATGCCCAGGACGTTGCGGGCGAACTCGATAACCATGCACTGCATGCCCAGGCAGATGCCGAAGGTGGGCATATCGTGTTCACGGCACCACTTGAGGGCCACATATTTGCCCTCGATGCCGCGCTGCCCGAATCCCGGGGCGACGACGATGCCGTCGTGCCCTGACAGCAGTTGCTCGACGTTGCCGTCGTTGATGTGCTCGCTATTGATATAGTCGAGCTGGAGGCGGCGGTCATGATAGGCGCAGGCATGCAGGAGGCTCTCGTCGATGCTCTTGTAGGCGTCCTGCAGCGAGACGTACTTGCCTACCAGGCCGATGCGCACCACTTCGCGGGCTCCCTTGAGCTTGGCGAGGAACTCGTTCCACTTGTTCAAATCGGGCTCGCCGTCGGCCTTGAGGCCGGTTTTCTCGAGAATGATGTTGTCCAGTCCCTGCTCGTGCATCTTGAGGGGCACCTCATAGATGGTGGGCACGTCCAGCGACTGCACCACGGCATCGGCGCTGACGTTGCAGAACTGGGCCACCTTCTTTAACATGGTGGGGGGCAGCTGGTGCTCGGTACGCAGCACGAGTACGTCGGGTTGGATACCTTCCTGCTGCAACAGCTTGACGCTGTGCTGCGTGGGCTTGGTTTTGAGCTCCTTGGCGGCGCTGATGTAGGGGACGTAGGTCAGGTGCACGCAGATGCAGCGTCGGCCCAACTCCCAACGCAGCTGGCGGATGGCCTCGATAAACGGCAGCGCCTCGATGTCGCCCACGGTGCCGCCGATCTCGGTGATGACGAAGTCATACTTGCCGGTGGTACCAAGCAGCTTGACGTCGCGCTTGATCTCATCGGTGATGTGCGGGATAATCTGGACCGTCTTGCCCAGGTAGTCGCCACGTCGCTCCTTATCGATGACGCTCTGATAGACGCGCCCCGTGGTCACGTTGTTGGCACGGGTGGTCTTGATGTTGGTGAACCGCTCATAATGACCAAGATCCAAGTCGGCCTCATGGCCATCGACAGTGACGTAGCACTCGCCGTGCTCATAGGGGTTCAACGTGCCCGGGTCGATGTTGATATAAGGGTCAAACTTCTGGCAGGTGACGCTGTAGCCGCGCGAGAGCAGCAGCCGCGCGATGCTCGAGGCAATAATGCCCTTGCCCAGCGACGACACAACGCCGCCGGTGACAAAGATGTATCTCGTTTCCACTTCTTTTACCATTAGAATAATATAACCTGCAAAGGTAATGCTTTTTTTTGAGAAAACGACGGTTGCACCGGAGAAATGGAAACTGGACAAGGGGATAAAAAAACAGGCGGCCCTGAGGGGTCGCCCGTTTTTTATTGATTGTTAATCAAGTGTGATTACTTGATAACCTTAACAGCGCTGGTGGTGCCGTCGGTGTAGGTGGTAACGACGATGGTGATGCCGTTAGCCTCCTGCATCTCCTGGCCAGCCATGTTGAAGTAGCGAACGCCAGCAACGGTCTTGCCGTTGGTCAGCTCGTTAACGCTGGTAGCCGTGTTATTAAGTTCGAAGGTCCTATCAACCTCGTCACTCGGGAGCTTGCCTTCAGCCTGTGCATAAGCCAGTACAGTGATCTCTTGATTTTCATCAGTAGCAGTAAAGGTTACGGGAACTGCGGGATCGTATTTGATCCAGGTATCGCCATTGTCCGTGCTATACCAGATTGTAGCGGGCTTCTCGTCGTTGTTCTTGAAGGTGACGTATGCAATGGTGTTGCCATCAGCATCACCGAAGGAAACGTCGATTGTGGGATCCTTGGTCTTGGGCAGAGCGGGAATGTCAATAACCTTCTGGGCGGTTTCGCTGTCGAGCATATCCTGGGCGCTAGCGGTAGCGGTCCAAGTCTCTAAGTAGCCCTGTGAGGGATCGAAGGTTACGGTAGCGGTTCCATTCTCATACCTGGTGCCGTCGGGGCCAACGAGAACAACGGTAGCATCATCGGTCCCGCAGGTAGTGGTGATAGTGATCTTGTCACCATTAACCTCGTAGTTGATAACGGGCTCAGCCACCTGATCCAGCTTGGGAACTTTGATGCGGGCCTCGGCGGTTTCACTCTGATTGTAGGTAGCAGTTCCCTCAGTGTAGGCGGTAACATCTACATAATAGTCTTCGTTGCCGCGCTCATACTGGATAGTTACGGGCTCAGCCTTTGCGCCAAGAACGGTACCCATGGGATCAGCGGTGTAGACAAGCTTACCGTCGGTGTTAGCATCGGGAGTGATGATGATGTCAAAGTACTTCTTGCTGCCCTCACGCACCTTACCCTCGATGGTGGGCATGTCAGCGTCCTTCTTCTGAACGACCCAATCCTTGCTGCCGGTAGCAGTTTCGCTCTCGAGGTCACCCTTCTTGGCAACAGCGGTAACGTTAACGGTACCAGCGGTGTAAACGTCGGCACGGGTTACAGTGTAGGTGTAGGGGTTGCCCTCAACAGCTGTACCATTTACATACAGGGTCACGCCCTCGGTCTCGCAAGAAACGGTGATGGTCATCGTGGTGGTCTCCTCACCTGAGAAGGTGATGGTCGGCTTAGCAATTACTTCCTTCTTGGGAACAGGGATGGTCTTGGTAGCGTGTTCTGATTCCTGGCAGGTCTCGCCCTCGGTTACATAAGCCTCAACATCGAAGCTCTGGTCCACGTCGGTGCGTGGATAGGTGTACAGACCTGTGTAAACATGTTCACCATCGCTCTCGGGCCAGGAAATGGTCACTACAACTTCCGTATCATAAGTTTCGTAACTAATCACAGGAGCATCAACGGCCTTCTTCTCCCACTTAACGGTTTCGGGATCGAACTCCTTGTCGTTGTAGTCAGTAGCGGAAGCGGTTACGGTCACGGTGTACTCGCCATAGTCGGGCAGCGTAATCACGCCATCAGCGTAAGCGTTCTCTACAACATTGCCATCCTCGTCCTTAACGACAACGTCCAGCGTAACGTTTTCAGGATCACCCTCACCAGGAGTATAGGTAACGGTTACCTTACCATCCTCGGTAACATCACCAAGTTCGATGTCACCCTTAAGCTCGTCATTAACTTTGTAGGTGTAGGTGTCGAAATCACTTACTTCCTCACCGGTGAAGTTGTCACTGGGGGTAACGGTCAACGTGACAGTTACACTGTACTCACCAGGCTCAGTAGCAGTTTCCTCTACTTCGTAGGTGGCGGTATACGTTTTAGTAGCCTCATCGTAAGTCCAAGTAACGGTGGTTGCAGTTTCGCCAACCTTAACCTCAACGGTAGCGTCGGGATCGTTGGAAGTGTAAGTCAACGTTGCAACGTTGCCGTTGAAGGTAACGTCTGCAGTACCCTCAAACGCGGACTGCTTAACAGTGAGGTGGACGGTAAGAGATGTCAAACCATCATCATTATGCTCATGCGTTTGTGCCGACGAGAAGTCAGTCTGGCCGTTGCGAGCATCTGCACCACCAGAATACATCCATAAAATCTCGATGTCACCACCAGTGAAATTAGCATCAGGGGTTACTTTAAGGTCATAGAGCTTGAAAGTGCCCGTCGGACCAATCTTTACAGCTCCATAAGACTCATAATTGCCAGTTCCATTGGGATCCCAGTAACCAGCAGTGCCGTAAGCCTGGACAATCTTATTAGCGAGGCAGTCGCCAAGGGGCGTAACAGGCTCCTCATCACCATCTTTATTGGGCACCATCTGCATGAGAACGCTCATGTTCTTTTTAGGAGTGCCAGCGGTTACACCCTCGGGATAGGTGAGATAAAGCTGCCAGCCATTCACATACTCGTTATCCAACTCAATGTAGACGGGAAGGAGATTTTCCTGACCAAGCTCGGCCTGTGTAAACTCCTTATCCTCAACGTAGATGCGTCCAGCGAAGGCAGTGCTGGCTAACAGCAACGCAGTAAGAGTAAATAAGAATTTCTTCATAATTAAATTAACAATTTAGAAATTAATGAATATAAATATTAACACACAATTTCGAATTACAGTAGCATTTCGAGGTTCATCATCCATTTTGATTATCAAAGAGTTCCGGATCAAACTATAGATAGCATTGTTTGTTTTTATCGAGGTTGTTGACGGTCATGTGTTCATCTGGAGTGGTCGAGGTGGCGCACCGGCACACGTCAAGCGGGTCCCGCTGGGATGCCCGTTCTAGAGGTTAAACACTAACTGTCATCAAGTACTTTCATCATGACACTATTAGCAATCGTGATTAGCTGGTCTATCTAGTTTGGCAAAGTTACACACTTTTTTCTTACCTGCAAAATAAAATCGTTTTTTTTTACTAAACGGCTAATTACTTTAAACGGCTAATCATTTTCTATCGGCGAATTATGCGAACCTTTAGCTCGGCGAAGCCAATTAAATGAATTATTGGCATCCGCGCTCATTTATTTATCGGCGGATTATGGGGATTAAACTGATTTGGCAGGCGCCCAGCAATTTGTATAATTAGTATAATTAGTGTAATTCGTAGTTTGAAAGAAGAGGGAGATAAAAAAACAGGCGGCCCGAAGGGGTCGCCCGTTTTTTAGTTTGCTTTAAAGGGAATCAATTACTTGATAACCTTAACAGCGCTGGTGGTACCGTCGGTGTAGGTGGTAACAACGATGGTTACGCCGTTAGCCTCCTGCATCTCCTGACCGGCCATGTTGAAGTAGCGTACACCAGCAACAGCCTTGTCAGCGTTCATCTCGTTAACATCGGTGAAGCCAGCAACAGCAGCGTAAACGTACATGTTACCAGTGAACTCGTCGATAGCTACGCCCATGTTGTAAACCTTACCAAGACCATGCTCGAGAACATAGTGGTTCTCACCCTCGCTCAGAGGATTCTCCATAGCATCGCCCAGAACGCACAGCGTGCCATCCTCAGCAGCACCGTAGCGAACGCCGTCAACAATGATGATGAAGTCTACATTGGGACGATCCTCACCACCATAGTAGTCGAAGGTGCCATATACACCATAGCTGCAGCGCAGGATGCCGGTGTAGTCACCATTGTCGAGAATCAGCTCTTGAGGAACCTCTTCACCATTCATGTCGTAGGTGATAAGCCATACACCCTCAGCATAGGGATCAACGGGAGGCTGTTCGCCACCTTCCTTAGCAGGAATCTCAACGAAGTACTCAACTTCGGTGGTGCCGGGAACAGCGTCCTCGTCAGCCTGTGCAACAGCCCAGTAGTTGATGTAAGCATCCTCTTCGCCACGAGCGATCTCCTGAGTTACAGTGCCTTCGCCAGTGTAGGTCTCGGTGGTCATTTCACCGGTCTCCATGTTGATGTACTGAACGTACAGGGTTACGGTACCCTCACCAGTAACGGTGATCACGAATGCATCGTCGGTCGTCTCAGTGGTGATTACGGGAGCGGGGGTCTCGTAGGGAGGCTCCTCACCGCTCTTGCCAGGAACGAATACGGTCTCGAGAGCATACTCGCTGACTTCCTTGCCTTCCTCCTGAGCGGTAGCGCTAACGCCATACTCTTCACCCTCGGGATCGTCGCCGTAAGGAATTACCCAAACAGCTTCCTCTTCACCCTCAGCCTGGAGCATGTCATCCCAGTAGATGCAGATGTGGCCATAACCAGAAGCCTTAACGGTAACGGTCTGAGCCTCGGGATCATCAAATACGTCGATGATGGGCTTGGGAGTTACCTCGACTACAACGGGAGCAGCGGGAACGGTAACCTCGAGCTCAGCGGTCTCACTGATCTCCTTGCCATCCTCCTGAGCGGTAGCGGTAACGGTGTAGGTGGTCTCCTCCTCACCCAGTTCGAAGGTGTAGGGGTTCTCAACCTCTTCGCCGTTTACATACAGCTTAACAGTACCAGCACCAGTAGCGCTAACAGTGAAGGTCTCCTCGTCGTAGGTGATAACGGGCATTTCGGTAACCTCGGGCTCGGTGCCACCCTCAACGGTCAGGGCAACGTTGGTAGTACCTTCAACCTGAATCTTGGTCTGGCCATTGCGGTTGTCAAAACCACCAGATACCATCCAAGTGATAACGATCTCACCACCAGTGAAGCCCTCGTTGGGGGTCACACGGAGGTCATAGAGCTTGAAAGTGCCGGTCGGACCAATCTTCACAGCACCATAGCTCTCAAATTCGCCGTCATCATCGGGATCCCAGTAACCTGCGGAACCATAAGCTTGAACGATTGATTCTGCAAGGCAGTCACCCAGAGGAGTAACGAGCTCTTCTTCGCCATCGGCGTTGGGAACCATCTGGTTGAGAACAGCAGTGTTCTTCTTAGGATTGCCAGCGGTCACACCCTCGGGATAGGAAATTGAGAACTCCCAACCGTTGATGTACTCGTTGTCGAGCTCAACATAGAGCGGAAGCAGCTGCTGCTTACCAATCTGATCAGCAGTAAACTCTGTGTCAGCAACATACACGTTGGCTGCGAACGCAGTACCTGCCATCAACAGAGCAGCAAGAGTAAATAAAAATTTCTTCATAATAGAAAATAAATTTTTAAAAAGTTAATAATAAAAAAATATAAAATCTAATAATCAAAGTTTAGCATAAATGGTAAAACCTGTCTTGGTTTCTCAAATCGTTTCGGAATAACTTTATATACATCTTCAATTGTTCTCCATGCTTAATCTTTGGGTTTATTGGGTACTGAACGGTCACACATTATAATAATAATTGGCGGTGTCGAGAGGGCCTGGTCGCGTAGAGACACGAGAACAGCCCAATGGCAAGGCTTGCCATCTCGGCTCTATGGGAAATGTATAACCTGTTCATCTCAAAGCACTTAATAATCACTAGCCAGTTGTAGTACTATATAGTTTGCATGCAAAGATACTACAAAAATCCAAACCAGCAAAAAAATGACAACTTTTTTTCAAAAAAAATCACCCGTGTTGTGAGGGAGCCATAATAAATGACATAAAAAGCGCAAAAACCTGAAGATTCATGCGCTTTTGCCATATTGGGGCCGTGGCGGTGCCACGGCATACGGGACTCCCAGGGAACTATTGGGGCCATGCCACGGCATACGGGACTCCTACGGGAGACGGTTTAGAAGGGGGGGCGTCCGCCAGGGGGGCGACCGCCGCCAGGTCCGCCGCCCGGAGGGCCGAATCGGCCTGGGCCCCAGCGATCTGCGTTGCGGTCCTTGGGCTGTTCACCCTTCTTGAAGGTGTTGAAGCGGTAGGTGAAGGTGACCATGCCGTAGCGTCCCAGTGAGTTGTAGTAAACATCCTCGATGTAGTCACCAGTGACGTTGCGGAAGATGTTCTTCTGCTGACCCAGGATGTCATATACCGAGATGGTCACCGAAGCCTGCTTCTCGCTCAGGAACTGATAGGCCAGCGAACCGTTCCAACGCCACTGGTCGGTGTTATAACCGGCACTGTAGCCGCTGGTGGTGCTGTAACTCAGGTCGGTGCTGATGACCAAACCGAAGGGTGCCGAATAGGTGCCGTTGAACATGCCGCCCCAGGTGTGGATGTTGCGGATACTCGATGCCTTCACCGTGTTGGTGGTATTCTGGAAACCGTAGCGCGGACGCACCTCCAGGTCGAAGACGCTGTTGCGGAAAGCCAAACCCGGCGAGATGTTGAGGTTCAACGTGTTGCTGCGGTTTAACACACCGTCGTTCATACCCTTGTTGACCGAATAGCGGGCAAAGATGTGGTTGGAGTAGTACCAGGTCTTGCTGGCGCCGAAGGGGAAACTGACCATGTTCATCGCCATGGCGTTCCACACGCCGTTCACATTCATGTAACTCGTCGTACGTCCACCTGTGACATCATCAAAAGTGGTGGTGGAGATAATGCTGTTTTGGGCAAAGTCCACATTCATCATTGCCATTATGCTGCGCTGGGCGCCCTGGGCGAAGTCACTGAACCTCAGATTCATCGAGTGGTTGAAGGTGGGCTTCAATTCGGGATTACCGATGACGATATTCAGCGGGTTGCTTTCGTCAGCGACAGGCTGCAACTGGGTGATGCTGGGCTGGTTGGCGCGCATGCGGTAGAAGAAATTGAGGTTGCGCGTGTCGGTGAACTTGTAGCGGAAACGTGCATAGGGAGCCACCGACCAGGCCCAACGCTCGGCAATGTCGCGGGCGCTGTTGATCAGGTCTTTACTTTTGGACATGGCGCTGTTGACACTCATACCCACATTCAGGTTATAAGCCTTGCGCACCTGACGGAATCCCACGCTGAACTCCTGATTGAAGAAGGTGTTGCGGAAACTGTTGCTCAGCCTCTCGTTCCATTCCTTGTCGGTAATCGTTCCACCCGGCCAGACACCTGTGCGCTCGTTGTCATAGACCATCTTGTCGCTGATGGTGTATCGGTAACTGCCACGGTAGGAGAACTCCAGGAAACGGGCGTTCTTGACGTCACCGATGGGCTCGGTCCAAGACAGGCGGCCAGTGAGGTTGTGCGTTTTGCGGTGGTTATTGGCCGTCTGGTCGATGAGCTCGTTCTTGTCGGGCAACAAGTAATAGGTGTTGTCGGTATAGGTGTCACCGTCCTCGTGTACATTGCTGTAGCGGTAGTTAAGCATCAAGCTCTGGCTGCGGCCCGGGTGGCTGGCGACCTTGTGGTTATAGATCAGGCGCGTTCCCCACTCGTAGCTCTTGCCGTCGTTGAAGAAGTTGCTCAAACTGCGGTTCACATTGGTACGGGCAGCATCGCCGGCACGGGTGTAGGATGAATCGCCTCGCGAACTCTTGTTGAAGTTGAACGAGAAATTGGGCTGGAAATCAAGGGTGTTGCAAGAGTCAATTTCCCACTTGAGGCGGAAGCTGCCTCGCAGGTTGTGGCTCTTGTCACGGGCAGCAGTATTAGCGTCGTAATAGCTCGTGGAATCCTCAAACAGGTATTGGCGTGCGGTGCGTGTGCGCGTGTCGCGGTCACTGTGGCTGTACATGATATCACCGCCCACGCGGAAGTGCTCATCCTCCTTGGAGCCGACATTGAAGTTGATGCCGGCATACTGGGACGATGTCACGCCTCGGTCGCCGCCAAAGCGCTGGAATCGGCCTGAGGCGCCGTCGCCGAAGCCCAGGTTGTTGGTGTTGTTACCTCCACCCAGGATGGTGAACTGGTTGCCGTCACGGAAGTGGTTGATCATCACATTGCCCGCATAGCGGTCATCGGTGCCGTAGCCCGCATTGACCGTACCGAACCAGCCGTTGTTCATGCCTTTCTTGACGGTGAGGTTGATGACGGTCTCGTCTTCGCCGTCGTCAACACCGGTCAAACGGGCGAGGTCGCTCTTGCGGTCGATGACCTGCAGCTTGTTGACCATATCGGCGGGGATATTCTTCGATGCCACGGTGGGGTCGTCGCTGAAAAACTCCTTGCCGTCGATGAGGATCTTGCTCACCTGCTTGCCGTTGGCGGTAATTTTGCCGTCAGTGCCCACCTCGACGCCCGGCAGACGCTTCAACAAGTCCTCGACCACGGCATTGGCCTGCGTCTTATAGGTGTCGGCATTGAACTCGATGGTATCCTCCTTGACGACGATGGGGCTCTTGACACCCATAACGACTGCCTCCTTGAGCATGATGGTATTGGGATCCATCTTGACTACGCCGATGTTGACGTCGCGGCCGTCTTCACCGACGGTGACGTGCTTGATGACATCATTGTAGCCCAGATAGGAGAAGCGCAGCAGGTACTTGCCCGGCTTGACGCCCTTGATGTTGAAAACGCCGTTCATGTCGGTCGTTGTGCCTTTGACCAAAGTGCTGTCCTTGGTTGCTTTGAGCAGCCTGACGGTCGCCTCGATGAGCTCGGTCGTGTCCTGAGAGTCCACCAACACGCCGTTGATGACGGCAGCACCCATAGTGAAATGCGTCATGCAGCCGAAGACCAACAGAAGCAAAAGAATCTTTTTCATGTCAATCTATCTTGTGTGGTTTGAAAATCACTTTATGTTTACGATGGCGCAAAATTACTTGTAAATAATGAAATGACACAAATATTTTAGATAATCCCACATTTTTTATAGACGAAACCGACCGCAAAAAAAGCGAGATGCACAAAAAACATCGGGAATCATTTGCCATTATGGGTATTTTGTCGTTAATTTGCAGGACAGAACAATAAAAAAATGAAATACCTATGAGCAAAGTCATCATCATTGGATGCGGTGGCGTCGGTACCGTGTGCGCCCATAAATGCGCACAAAACCCTGACGTGTTTAACGAAATCGTAATTGCTTCGCGCAACCGAGCCAAGTGTGATGCCGTGGCCCGCGCCATCGGCAAGGACAACATCACCACCGACCAGGTGGATGCAGACGACGTTGAGCAGCTGGTGGCTCTACTCAACCGCCACAAACCCGACATGGTCATCAACCTGGCCCTGCCTTATCAGGACCTGACCATCATGGAGGCCTGCCTGCGGTGCGGCGTACATTATCTGGACACCGCCAACTATGAGCCGCGCGACGAGGCGCACTTTGAGTACAGCTGGCAATGGGCCTACCGTGAGCGCTTCGAGAAGGCGGGCCTGACAGCCATTCTGGGCTGCGGATTCGACCCCGGGGTGAGCGGCGTTTACACCGCCTATGCCGCCAAGCACCACTTCAGCGAGATGCACACGCTCGACATCGTGGACTGCAACGCCGGCAACCACGGCAAGGCATTCGCCACCAACTTCAACCCCGAAATCAACATCCGCGAAATTACCCAGAAGGGGCGTTATTGGGAAAACGGCAAATGGGTGGAGACCGGCGCTCTGGAAATCCATAAACCCCTCACCTACCCCATGATCGGCCCGCGCGAGAGCTACCTTATGTACCACGAGGAGCTGGAGTCGCTGGTCATCAATTTCCCGACCCTGTGGCGCGCTCGCTTCTGGATGACCTTTGGCGAGGAATACCTGACCCACCTGCGTGTGATTCAGGACATCGGCATGGCAAGCATCGAGCCCATCAACTACCAGGGCATGGAAATCGTGCCGCTGCAGTTCCTCAAAGCCGTGCTGCCCAATCCTCAGGACCTGGGCGAGAACTATACCGGCGAGACGAGCATCGGCTGCCGCATCAGCGGTATCGACAAGGAAGGCAAGCAATTGACCTACTACATCTATAATAACTGCGACCACCACAAGGCATATGAGGAGACGGGTATGCAGGCCGTGAGCTATACCACGGGCGTTCCCGCCATGACGGGAGCGATGATGTTCCTCAAGGGGCTGTGGCGCAAACCCGGCGTGCACAACGTCGAGGAATTCGATCCCGATCCGTTCCTGGAGGTGCTCAACAAGCAGGGACTACCCTGGCATGAGCAGTTCAACATCGATCTGGAAGCATAAATCAAGAGGCACTTCACTGAGAAGTGCCTCTTGATTTAGTTTAAAGTTTAAAGCTTAGGGTTTAAGGAATATCTTCTTTGGAAATTGGGAGAGAAGGCGCTCGTCGGCTTCACACCATGGCAGGGAGGGTAAGTCCTGCCACGGCAGCCAGCGGCTGGCGGCATGCTCACGCATGATGAAGTCACGCGATACAGCTGTGCAGCGATAGGCCGCAAGGGTGATGGTGAAGTCGGGATAATCGTGGGTGACGGTGGCCAACAGTTCATGTACCTCGACATCAAGGTCCATTTCTTCAAGCAATTCGCGGTGCAGGGCCTGCTCGGGTGTTTCGCCTGGCTCAATCTTGCCTCCGGGGAACTCCCACAGGTGGCTGGTGTAAGGATAACGGGTCACGCCACGCTGCATGCATAGCACCTCGCCGTCAACCTCAATGACTGCAGCCACCACGTTATAATGCTTGCGCTTAGATGTCATTTCACAAGCGCTTTGCCTGCATCCTGCCATGCCAATACGCCACCAGCGAGGTTGGTTACCTGGCAGCCCTGTCCGCTGAGCAGATTGGCGGCACGGGCACTGCGGCGACCGCTACGGCAATAGACGGCGACAGGACGTTGCTTGTCAAGGACTTTCATCGCTTGCTCGACAAAGGTGCTGTCGTTCACGTCAACGAGCATCGCCCCGGCAATGTGGCCCTCGTCAAACTCGTCCTGCGTTCTCACGTCAAGCAGCTGTACAACGGGATTGGCAATATAGTTCTGGAACTCCTCCACACCCAGGTTGGCAAAGGCGGCAATGGCTTTGCTGTTGCTCGCGCCCTTAGTAAAGATTTTAGCGCACGAAACAGCGATGATCGCCACAATGGCAAGCATCAACAAGGTCTTGATATTGATCATCAGGAGTATCATATAAATAATAATGTTGTCAGATTATAGCGACAAAGATACAACATTTTTCGGCAATTCACGCCAGAACCGCCTCTTGAATCAAAAAAAGCGTTATCTTTGTACTTTCAATAATTATTCAACTGATTTTACTGTCTCGATTTAGAAATATGCCAACACTTAGACAAACGATTCTATTTCTGGTGTTTTCCCTCACGGTGAGTACCGCCACGGCTCAGTACTACAGCGGTGACCACCAGTTTGACGGGGAGAACAAGAACGAAGTATCGGCTTCGGTAACGACCGGAAGGAACATCATTACTGGACCCGCCATCGGCAACACACTGCACTACAAACATTATTTCAATAACCACTGGAGCGTGGACGGCGGTATTAACCTGCAGTACACCAAGGGACTGTACGGTTACAAGGCCAAGGGTGAGTATCACATCCAAGTCCTGTCGTTCCACATATTTGCTTCGGGCGAATACATGTTCAACCACTACCACAGTTACAATACCAACGAGAATGTGGGCAACATGTCCCTGAGGTTTGAACGCGGTTATTGGGACATCACCCTGGGTGGCTCGCTCATCGGGTACAACATGATGGGAGACCATTATACCGAGCCGCTGACGCTCACCTTCGGTGCCCATGCAACCTTGCGTCCCCGAACCAATGACTGGAACGTGGGCCTGTTGTTCCGCAACTATGACGACTTCTACTACGAGAACTGGAACATCAACTGGGGTCTGGACTTCTACTACAGGTTTAATCCCAAATTGAAACTATTTGGCGAGTTCAACGTGCGCCCGGCCGGTTCGATGAGCCAACTGGCGAGCAAATATGAGACAACAGGAAAAGTAGGTTTAATTTATCGATGGAAATAACAATGAAAAAGACAATATCATACAGCCTCATCACTGCCGCACTGCTGGCAATAAGTATATCCTTCACTTCGTGTGAGAAAGTGAGCCCCACGGGTGTGCTCATCGGTAACACCAGCGTTGACGACCGCGTCAAGCAGTCACTGACCAACTACACCTACATCGGTGACAACATGGACTTTGATCTTGTTGACAGCATCCAAGAATACTCTTTTCTGGTGGGTAGCGACAGCCATATCACCTTTGATCCGGGTCGCCTGGAAGAGATGATAAGAATCGGCATTGAAAATGACGACCTCTTCTACTGTCACTTGGGCGACATCGTTGATACCAAGCCCGAGTACTATTACAACACCAAACTGTCCCTTTACGACGCTTCCAGACTCTGGAAAGCCAAATACCTCAGGCAAATTATCAATGAATATTACAGTGAAGAAATTGGAATTTACATTGATAAGAGGATTAAAAATACTTCAAGAGATTCTTACCGGACATGGGAAAACTGGGATTTGCCATTCCATCCTGTTGTAGGCAACCATGACATTACTCACAACGGATGGTCCCTGTTCTGCGACTTATTCAAGACTTCGTTTTATGAATTTACCGTAACAATAGGCGGGCAGTATGATCGTTTCATCTTCCTTGATTCGGCTAATGGCACACTGGGCAATTTCCAGATTGAGAGAATCGAGGAAAAAGCGCTTCGAGATGACTACAAAGAAATCCGCAACACGTTTGTATTCACCCACACCAACATCTTCCGTCCGGCTCTCAACGAGTTCGCTTCGACCTATTGCCGCGAAGAGTTATACTACATACTCAACAAACTGTCGGAGTGGAACACGACCATCGCATTCTGGGGCCATGTTCACGCTTGGGATGACCGCATGTTTGGCGAAGTACGCCACATCACCATGCCGTCGATGAACTTCGTGGACCACCCCGATGGTGGCGATGACCTGCTCGTCAGGGTTACCGTAAAGAAAAACGGGGATGCCATCGTGGAACCCGTGGGCCTCCACTGCAAGCAGCGCAGTAAGGAAGAACTCGAAAACGAAGGTTACCTCACCTCGACCCAGTAGTCTATCCGTTTCCATATTACATCCTTACACAGCAGACTTCAACCAGAGTCAGCGGCAACTGTTATTGTTTTTTGAGAAGAGTTGCCGTTGTTTTTGAATAGTGGGGAACTTTGTTGTATCTTTGCGGTATTGAACCATAACATTTACCGAAATATGAAAAAATTCATCAGTATCCTGATTGTCGCAATGACGGTGTTCTGCAACATGAACGCCGGAGTGCGCGAGGATTTCAAGGCCAACCCCAAGTTGAGTGCGAACAACTATCAGGCCTACCCCAACACGGGATTTCCGGTCCTGACAGCCGCGCCCGAGGGATATGAGCCGTTCTTCATCAACCATTACGGGCGACATGGCAGCCGCTGGCTCATCAACGAGAGAAAGTATACCTATCCCCTGCAGATGCTGGAGAAAGGTGAGCGCAACGGCAAACTTACACGCCGCGGCCAGGAGGTGCTGGACATCTTGCGCGAGGTGCACAATGCCAGCAAGGGCCGCTTGGGCGAACTGAGCGACATCGGCGCCGAGCAGCACCAGGGCATTGCGCGCCGCATGTTCCAGAACTTCCCGCAGGTGTTCAAGGACGGGGCTCCCGTGACAGCCCGTTCGACTGTGGTCATCCGCTGCATCCTGTCGATGCAGAACGAGGTGGACGTGCTCGCCTCGCTCAACCCGCGCCTGAACATCACCACCGATGCCAGCGAGGCAACGATGTACTACATGAACTACAGCGACAGCGTTGTCAGGCCCCTGCGCGCAGCCGCGGCCGAGAAACGCAGTGAGTGTTTCAACAAGTGGCTCAATCCCAAGGGCATGTTGAAGAAACTGTTCAACGACCAGAAGTTCGCCCGTGACAGCATCGACGACGGACGCAGGATGATGCTCTACCTGATGGAAGTGGCCGGAAACATGCAGAGCCACCACCAGTTCGAGAATGTGAACCTGTATGACCTGTTCAGCGCCGATGACATCTACAGCGTGTGGCGCTACAACAACGCCTATTGGTACATCACCTCGGGCGAGACGCCCCTGACGCAGTGCCGCGTGGACTATATGGAGGCCAACCTGCTCAGAAACTTCATCGAAGATGCCGACCGCGCCACCACGACCGACAACCGCACGCCAGGCGCATCGCTGCGCTTCGGCCACGAGAGCGTGGTGCTGCCGCTGTGCTGCCTGATGGGCCTCAACGGCGCCGACTACCGCACCACCGACCTGGAGAACCTGGATAAATACTGGCAGACATACAAGATCTTCCCCATGGCGGCCAACATCCAGTTTGTTTACTTCCGCAAGGCGGGCAGCGACGACATCCTGCTGCTCCCGCTGCTCAACGAGCGCGAAGCCACGCTTCCCGTCGAGACCGACGTCGCCCCTTACTACCACTGGAGCGATGTGCGCGACTACTTCATTGATAAACTTTCACGTCAACCCATCATTACCCTTCCCAAATGAAACGCTTCACCTCATTCTTTATACTAGTGGCTCTGGTCGGCATGACCATGAGTGCCACCACCCCCAAGAAACAAATCCTGGGTAACTTTGACCGATCGGCAAGCAACCACTATGCCTATCCCTACGGCACCGACGTGAAAGTGCCCAACCTCAGCCCCGCTCCCGCAGGCTATGAGCCGTTCTATATCGACCATTATGGCCGTCACGGCAGCCGCTGGCTGACCAATGCCAAATACTACGAGCGTCCCTGCAAGGAACTCGCCAAGGCCAAAGAGGCGGGAATGCTGAACCTGCAGGGCGAACTGCTGCGTCGACAACTGACCATGGTGTACGAGACTTCCAAGAACCGTGCCGGCGACCTCAGCGACGAGGGCGCCATTCAGCACCAGGAAATCGCGCAGCGCATGTTCGACAACTTCCCCGAGGTGTTTGCCGGCAGTGCCCGCATCGATGCCCGCTCGACGGTCATCATCCGTTGCATCCTGTCGATGCAGAACGAGACGATGCGCCTGCGCTCCTTGAACCCCGACCTGCGCATCACCACCGATGCCAGCTACCATGACATGTACTACATGGGATGGGGATATGGCGAGGACACCCTGGCCAATGACCTGCGCAAGAGCGTGGACCCCATCTCCAACGAGATGTATGACAAGCACCTGAACCCCAAACGCTTCATCGCCCAGCTCGTCAACGACACCGCATGGGCTGCTGCCAACTTGAACGGACGCCAGCTGATGCGCGATGTGTTTGATGTGGCAGGATCGTTGCAGGGCCATAATTTCTTTGATGACATCAACCTGTACCACTATTTCAACAACAGCGAGATTTTTGAACTGTGGCGCCTTAAAAACATCTACTGGTACATCCATTGGGCCAATGCGCCCCAGAACGGCAACCGCATGCCCTTTATCGAGCGCGCACTGCTGCGCGACATGATCGAGAAGGCGGACAATGCCATCGCTACGGGCGAGCACGGCGCATCGCTGCGCTTCGGCCACGAGACCTGCGTGCTGCCGTTGGCCTGCCTCATGGAACTGGATAGCGTGAACTACAGCTGCGACGACCTGGAAACCCTGCACGAGCACTGGCAGGACTATAACACCATCCCCAAGGCCTGCAACATCCAGATGGTATTCTATCGCCCAATTGGCACCGTCGGCAACCGTGCCGAAGACATCCTGGTCAAGGTGCTCCTTAATGAGCACGAGGCTACCCTGCCCGCTACCCCCGTTGACGGTCCCTACTACCGCTGGATCGACCTCAAACGCTACTACGAACGCAAACTCGCCACCGTCATCGACTGGGAAGTGAAGTAAAGAGGTAATAGAGCAAATTAAGCATTATTAAACAGCGCAATTGAGTTCGGAATACATTTAATAATTCGATAAGACAATGAGCAAGAAATTGAAAAGATTTGTTTGGAATGAAATCGAACTGAATGGCATAATGAGACAGGCCGGTGTACTTGTCGATACCCAAACCGGAGTGAATTATCTCTTCGTGTCCTTTGGTGAAGGTTCTGGCTTAACACCCTTAATCGATGAAAACGGAAAGCCTATCGTGACCAAGAACATCGTGGTTGATTGAAATATAAACAAAGGTTCCATATAATAAGATTAAAGGGGGACTCAATCCCCCTTTTTCTCATTCTAGCAAGTTAACCGGAATAGTCCATTTGGGGACTATTACTCATCTTTCTTAATCTCGATGCCTAGACTCTCGAATTCATCTTTGTAGAGTTGACAAATCTCTTCAATCTTTTCGACAGGAGTCGAGGTAGAGCCGAAAATCGTATCATTTGACAGGATTCTGTTTATAAGGACTTCTTTGGCTTTCTCTTTCTCCCCAATACGTAATAAGAAATCGATTTTTGTGCTGAAATCATCATTCCTGTCTATCTGGTTTTTGATTTCACGCACATCATTGCACATAACCCAAACCTTATAGAGCAAAACAATGCACAGAATCCACCAAATGATGGAAATAAAATAGAAAACTGGACCCATAATTAAAACAATGAATTGATTAATACTGCACAAAGATACAACAACTCATTATAAAAACAGCATTTTTTGCCCAAAAAGCAGGGATTATTTTTTGATGACATCAGCCACAGTCAGGGAGGTGCCGTTAACGACTTATTTATCCTTGATACACTTTCAAGTAGTGCTGGGCGACGGCGGATTCGCTATAGGTGGCGAGGGCATCGTCGCGGGCGGCCTTGCACAAAGAGGGGTGTCGTGAATCGTTGAGGCACCAGGAGATACCTTGTGCAAAATCGATGCTGTCGCAATAATCGGCTACATAACCGTCCTGTTTGTGGTTAATCATCTCGGGGATGCCTCCTACGTTAAAGCCTACGCAGGGAACGCCGCATGACATCGCCTCGACGATGGTGTTGGGCAAATTGTCCTGAAGCGACGGGGTGACGAACAGGTCAACGGCGTTGTAAAGTTCGGCGATTTCGGCCTCATTACTCAGGTAATTGACGGGATAGACGGGTAGCGGCAGGGCAGATTTGACCTTCTCGGCATCGCCACCAAGCACGACAACGCCAAGATTGCCCGGCAAGGTGGGATGGTGCATGCTGATGTGCTCACAGGCCTCGGTCAGGAAACTGAAGCCCTTGCGTTCATCGGTGATGCGCTGTGCACCGAAGAGCAGCAGTTTTTTGTCGGTCGGCAGATTGTGGCGCACGCGTGCCGCCTGTTTGTCCATCGGCTTGAATACGCTCGTATCGATGGCGTTGGGGATGTTGGTGACGGTGTGGCCCTGCGTCAAACGGCTCTTGCAGGCCAAGTCGGCCATCCAGCGGCTGCAGCCCACAAAAGTGATGTTTCGGCCCTCATACATCGCCAGCTTGCGGTCAAAGACACGGCGTGCCAAGTCCTCGCCCCGGCCTTTCAGCATCGGGCACTTCTCGCATTGTGTCTGATACTTCTCGCAGCCGCCCGAATAATGGCAGATGCCCGTGAAATACCATTGGTCGTGCAGCGTCACCACCACGGGTTTGCCGCTGACGAGGATGCGGTCGAGATTTTTGAGTGACAAGAAGCCCTGGTTGACCCAGTGCAGGTGGATGACGTCGGCCCACCGGAATTCGTCCATCGCGGTGATGTCGGTGCCCGTGTTAGCAATATCGACCTGGAAAATGCCCTGTTTTTTCAATCCGTTGGCCATCCAAATGACACCGCGTTCCCACAGGAACTTGGGTTTGAGATTCCATGACCGGGGGATGTTGAACACTTCGGGCGCATCGGTCTTGCGGTCACGCACGAGCATGCGCGCCTCAACGCCATTGTTGTTCAAGGCGTTCAACAGGCGGTTGGCTGCAATGGCGGCCCCACCCGTCCGCTCGGCAGTATTGACAATCAGTACCCGCATAGCAACCACAAAAGTACAAAAAAGTTACATCCATGTAAGTTACATCCATGTAACTTTTTTCATTATCAGTCCCAAAATGATGAATCAGGGCGCCTCCCGCAAGGGGAAAGCGCCCTGAGTACAATATAGAATTTGTTTATTATTGCCTCAACGATTAGAGCTGGGGACCGGCGGCTACGAGAGCCTTGCCTGCCTCGTTGTCCTCGTACTTGGCGAAGTTCTTGATGAAGCGTCCTGCCAGATCCTTAGCCTTCTCTTCCCACTGAGCAGCGTCGGCATAGGTGTCGCGCGGATCGAGGATGCCGGTGTCAACGCCCTCGAGCACGGTGGGAACAGTCAGGTTGAAGTAAGGAATCACCTTGGTGGGAGCGTTGTCGATGCTGTGGTTCAGGATAGCGTCGATAATACCGCGGGTGTCGCGGATCGAGATGCGCTTGCCAGTGCCGTTCCAACCGGTGTTCACCAGATAAGCCTTGGCGCCGCTGATTTCCATGCGCTTCACGAGCTCCTCGGCATACTTCGTGGGATGCAGCTCCAGGAAGGCCTGGCCGAAGCAAGCACTGAAGGTGGGCGTGGGCTCGGTGATGCCGCGCTCGGTACCGGCGAGCTTGGCGGTGAAACCGCTCAGGAAGTAGTACTTGGTCTGCTCAGAGTCGAGAATCGACACGGGAGGCAGCACGCCGAATGCGTCGGCACTCAAGAAGATCACCTGCTTGGCTGCGGGAGCGTGACTGATGGGGCGCACGATGTTCTTGATGTGGTAGATGGGATAGCTCACGCGGGTGTTCTCGGTCACGCTCTTGTCGGCGAAGTCGATTTTGCCGTCAGCGTCAACGGTAACGTTCTCGAGCAGTGCATCGCGGTGGATAGCGTTATAGATGTCGGGCTCGGCATCCTTGTCGAGGTTGATGACCTTGGCGTAGCAACCACCCTCAAAGTTGAAGATACCGTTGTCGTCCCAGCCATGCTCGTCGTCGCCGATGAGTTTGCGCTTGGGGTCGGTGCTCAGGGTGGTCTTGCCGGTGCCGGACAGACCGAAGAAGATGGCGGTGTTCTCGCCGTTCATGTCGCAGTTGGCCGAGCAGTGCATGGCAGCAATGCCCTTCAACGGCAGGAAGTAGTTCATCATCGAGAACATACCCTTCTTCATCTCACCACCGTACCAGGTGTTGAGGATAACCTGCTCGTTGCTGGTCACGTTGAAGACAACGGCGGTGTCGCTGTTCAGACCCAGTTCCTTGTAGTTGTCCACCTTGGCCTTGCTGGCGCAATATACGGTGAAGTCGGGCTCCTGGTCAAACTCTTCCTCGTTCTGGGGACGGATGAACATGTTGGTCACAAAATGGGCCTGCCATGCTACCTCCATAATGAAGCGAACCTTCATGCGGGTGTCCTTGTTGGCACCGCAGAAGCCGTCAACAACAAACAGACGCTTGCCGCTCAGCTGCTTTACAGCGAGATCCTTGAGGGCAGCCCAAGTAGCCTCGGTAACGGGCTTGTTGTCATTGGGATATCCAGGAGTAGTCCACCACACCTTGTCATGGCTGTTGGCATCGTCAACGATGAATTTGTCTTTAGGTGAGCGGCCGGTATAAACACCGGTCATCACGTTGATAGCACCCAGTTCGGTCTCCTGACCTTTGTCAAAGCCTTCCAGACCGGGTTTCATCTCCTCATTGAACATCACCTCATAGCTGGGATTGTACAAAACCTCGGTAACACCAGTGATACCGTACTTTTCTGCTAAGATTGCCTTATCAAATTTAGCCATAATAAATCGTTAATTATTAAAGTGTTATAAATTACCTATTTGAAAACCAGGCGCAAAGTTACTCAATATTTTATATTGCATCGCATGAATTAAAGAAAAATTTCCTTAATTCCCGCCCAATTAAACATTTTTAGCACTCAACCCATCTGTGAGATAGTTGTTTTCGGCGGATTATACGGATTAAATGGATTGTTGCTACCGCATTCATTTCCAAAAACCAATAAGTATCTAATTACCATTTTTTATCGCATGGAATACGTTTGTAGTCCAAAGATTTTTTACCGAAATTTATGAGCATGCCTAATTGAAATCCTGTGGCCTTGAGATAATTATATACCTGAGAATAATATTCATCAACTATCTCTTCAACAGCCTTTAACTCAACGATTATTTTATCGTAGCATACAAAATCGGGTCTGAATTCTTTATTCAACACTTTACCTTTATAGGTAACGTGAAACGTTTTTTCGCGTTGATATGGAATCTCTCTCAATTTCAGTTCCTCTTCAAAGGCCTCTTGGTAAATCGGTTCGGTAAAACCACACCCGATCGTTTTGTGAACCTCCATTGCAGCCCCGATGATTTTGTAAGTTTCATCGCTGTATTTCAACTTCACGCTCATAACCTGATTAATGATTTCACTGTCAGGGTATAGAATAAAATCCTTATAATCCTAATAATCCGCCGACAGTGCAAGTTAGTAGCCGACAGTGAGCGGGTTAGCAGCTGCCGCAGTTGCAGCCGTCACCGTGGTCGTGGCCGCAGTTGTCGCCACAGTCCTCGCAGCCGCATCCGCAACCGTGGTGCTTGGGCTGAAGTTCCTCGGGGGTAGCGTCACGTACCAGTTGCACGACACCTGCATAGCGCACGGTCTCACCTGCCAGCTGATGGTTGAAGTCCATGGTCACCTTTTCATCGGTTACCTGTGTCACGACGCCCTCGACGCGCATGCCGTCCTGGGTCATCATGGGAATGATGGCGCCGGGGCGCACGTGCTCGTGGTCAAACTTACCGTCCACATGGAAGACCTCCTTCTCCAACTCATAAATCAGGTCGGGATCCTTTTTGCCGAAGGCTTCCTCGGGCTTGAGGGTGAAATCAAACTGCTGGCCCTGTTCCAGGCCCATGATGTGGTTCTGGAAACCCTCGATGAGCGACAAGTCCATCCCGAAGACGAATGCATCGGGGTGCTCCTTGTTGAATTTGAACACACTCACCTGCTGGTCGCCATTGACCACAAAGATCTCGTAAACGAGCTCCACATATTTACCTGCTTGAATTTTCTCCATTGATTCTTTAACTGTAATTGGTTGATGAAATAATTTTTTTGCAAAGATAATCATTTTTCTTGACGTCTGCAATTTTTCATCAAGCAGGAACATTGTATCTTAGTTTTTTGGTGTACCTTTGCAAAACCAATGAGTTAACAGTTAAACATGATGAACGACAATTTTAATATGGCAGCCAAAACCTTCCTAGGACTGGAAGGTGTGCTTGCCGACGAGTTGCGCAATCTGGGCGCCGAAGAGGTTATCGAGGGAAACCGCGTGGTTTTCTTCAAGGGAAACAAGGAGACACTTTACAGGGCTAACTTTGCCTGCCGCACCGCTATCCGCGTGCTCAAGCCCGTCCTTACTTTGAAATCCACAAGTGCCGACGACCTGTATGAGCAACTCAAGTCGTTCGACTGGGAACAGTTGATGACTGTTGACACGACTTTTGCCATCGATGCCACCGTCTATAGCGAGAATTTCAACAACTCACGCTTTGTCACCTATCGCGTCAAGGATGCCATCGCCGACTTCTTCAACGAGAAATATGGCAAGCGCCCCAGCATCCGCTTGACCAATCCCGACATCCGTCTTGACGTCCACATCTCGGGACGTGACGTCACCCTGTCGCTGGACAGCAGCGGTGACCCGCTGTTCAAACGCGGCTGGCGTGTGGCACAGACCGATGCACCCATCAACGAGGTGCTGGCGGCCGGCATCATCCTGTTGAGCGGATGGGACGGCAAAACTGACCTGATTGACCCCATGTGCGGCTCGGGAACCTTCCTCATCGAGGCGGCCCTTATCGGTGCCAACATCGCCCCTGGTGTTTATCGGGACCATTATGCCTTCCAGCAGTGGCCCGACTATGATGCCGAGCTGTTTGAGAGCATCTATAACGACGACAGTGCCGAGCGCGAGTTCACCCACAAGATTTACGGCAGCGACATCGAGGGTAAGGCCATCGCCATCGCCCGTGCCAACGTCAAGAACGCCGGACTCAATAAATACATCGAGCTCGAACGCCGCGACATCAACGAAATAGACCAGGTGCCCGAGGGCGGTACCCTCATCAGCAACCCGCCCTACGGCGAGCGCCTCAAGTTGGAAGATATCGACCAGTTCTACAGCGACTTGGGATTCAAGCTCAAGCACACATTCAGGGGCTACAACGCATGGTTCATCTGCTATGACAAGGAGCAGTATTTCAAAATCGGCCTGAAGCCGTCGGTAAAATATGCCCTGAACAACGGAGGACTGGACTGCGAACTGCTGCAATTCGTCATTTTTGACGGCAAATATGACCAGATGCGCGAGCGTGGCGAGCACATCCGCAACGAGGGGTTCCGTGCCAGCGAACGCAGCAAGGGCAACTACCAGTCGCGCCCTGATATGAGAAAAGATGAGCGTCCGCGCCGCCGCGATGATGACAGACGTCGTGACGAGCGTCCTCGACGCCGCTTTGACGATGAACGCCGCGAGGACAGCCCTATCGGTGACAACGAGCGCCAACGCCGCGACAACATCAGCCGTGACCGCCGCTTGATGAGCGATGTGGACAACCGTGACAAGAAAGGCCGTTATGACGATGACTTCGACCAGGAATTCCGCCACTCCGAGATGTTTGCCAAGCGTATCCTGCGTGACCGCAAGCCCACGCTGAGTGCCGACAAAGAGGTGCCCATCATCCATGGCCGCCGCAAGAGCTGGAAACGCCGTGACCTGGACGACCCCAAGGACGAACAGTAATCAGCATTAGACTACCGACTAAGGTCTAAAGTCTAAAAATGACCACCCGCGAACATACCAACGAGTACTTCAACGGGCAACCGTTTATGTTCCTGTGTGCCCTAGCGCTCATCGTGGCAACGGCTATCGCCGTGTCGATGGGTGTTCAGGCGCCGACAGCCGATAGCACAGGCCTCTTGTTTTCGCTTAAGGGACGGCTCATTGAGCATGGGCCTCTTTCAGCGACAATCAACGTGGCATGCCTGCTGGCGACGGGCGGCATCATGCTGGCACTGAACAAGGTGTTCAGTTATGTACGTGCGGTGACACACCTGTTTGTTTCGTCATTTTTCCTTTTGCAAATAGCCAATCCCGCCGGACTGGTATCGTTCAATGCGGGCACATTGTTGTGCCTGTTGACGACGATTGCCATGCTGCCGTTGTTCGCATCCTATCAGGACAAACATTCGCAACGCAGTATTTTCCTGATTTTCGTGATATTGGCTGCCGGCAGCATGTTCCACTATGGCTTTCTGTTCCTGATTCCCGCTTTTATTTTGGGTTTTCTCAACATGGGGGTACTGAATCTCAAGGGGGTGTTGGCCATGCTTTTCGGCCTGGTGACGCCATTCTGGATTTTCTTGGGTCTGGGTATCGCTGCTCCAAGCAGTTTTACCGTTCCCCGCATCAACGGCATCTGGAACCTGACGGGGCAACCCTGGACAAACCTGATGTTGGTGCTGGCAGCCCTCACCGTTGTTTTGGGCATTGTTCTCGCAGCGAGAAACCTGCTCACCATCATGAACTACCGGATGCAGACGCGCGTCTATAACGCCTTCTTTATCTTTACGCTCGTGATGGCAGTCATTGCCCTGTGTATCGATTATTGCGATGTCCAGGTCTATCTGCCGCTGCTCAACCTCATGACCGCCGTCCAGATAGCCCATGCCCACACGCTGCGCACCTCACCTTTCAGATACGTGTTTCTCCTGCTGCTCGTGGTGGGCTGCTTCGCTTTCTATGCCGCTAATCTGCTGATGCCATGAAAATCATCATTGACAGCCATATTCCCCACATCCAGGGCCTGATCGAGCCCCGTGCCGAAGTCCTGTACCTGGAGCCCGGCGACATCATCCGCGATGCTGTCATAGATGCCGATGCACTCATCGTGCGCACCCGCACTCGGTGTGACGCAAGCCTGCTCGACGGCAGCCGCGTGCGCTTCATCGGCTCGGCGACCATCGGCACCGACCACATCGACCTTGATTACTGCGCCAGCCACGGCATTACCGTGCGCAATGCTCCCGGATGTAACGCCCCCGCCGTAGCACAGTGGGTATTTTGCGCCATCCACGCGTGGATGCGTCAACGCGGCATCACCTCGGCCGAAGGGCTCACCCTGGGCATCGTCGGCGTGGGACACATCGGCTCCATCGTTGCCCGCTGGGCCAGTCAACTCGGCTTCACCACTCTCCTCAATGACCCTCCACGGGAAAATAGGGACGGTTCTTTTGATGACATTTTTTCTCCAATTGAGGAGCTGCAGCGCCAATGCGACATCATCACCTTCCACACGCCGCTCACGCGAGACGGACGGTGGCCCACGTGGCACCTGTGCGACAAGGCGTTTCTTGACGGCCTGAGACGCTGCCGGCTGATTCTCAATGCCGCCCGCGGCCCTATCGCCGACAATGCCACCTTGCTGGGCTGGCATGGTGACATCGGCCTCGACTGCTGGGAAAACGAGCCCTACATTTCCCGTGATCTGCTGGAAAAATGCATCGTGGCAACGCCCCATATCGCCGGCTATAGCCGTGAGGGCAAGCAGCGCGGCACTGCCATGATGCTCGAGGCCCTTAACGAGCACTACGGCTGGGACATTTCCATCCCGACGGTCGCTAGCCCCGCCACAGGCGCGGCACAGGTGACCCTCGACGGCATCGCCGCCAGCTACGACATCCTAGCCGATACCGCATGCCTAAAAACCGAGCCCGACGCCTTCGAGTCCCAACGCAACAACTACCACCATCGTAAAGAATTCAAAGGCCCAATCCATGGTTAAGAATTGTTAAAATGGGGGGGGTAAAACAACGACCGGCATTTTTCTGTATCTTTGCGGGAAATCATTGACCTAAAACGAAAATAATATGAACATGACCAAGAAATTGACGATGCTGTTGATGGCAGTGCTGCTGATGGGTGGCATGACTGCTCAGGCACAGGACAAGCAAGAGAAACAGGAGGTGGTGAAGTTGAAAAACGGCCATCAGGTGAGGGGAAAGATTGTGACCTATGCCCCACTCGACTCGCTGGTGATCCAGGAAGATGACGGCACGCTTCAGACCATCTACTGGGACAACATCAAGCAAATCACCAAGGAAAAATGGAAACCGCAGCAGACGATGGGCGGCGACTTCACGCCAGGCATGGGTCCACAAAAGGGCTATCGCGGCTTTGTCGATCTGGAATACTATCTCTCGATAGATGCCATCTCTGAGGATCATTTTGGCTTCAGTACCGTCCATGGCTACCAATTCAAGCCGTGGCTGTTTGTCGGTGCCGGTGCGGGAATGAAAATCAGCCACAACAAACATTTTAAAGAAACTCGCGGGAAAAAAGAAGATTTTTTCATGTTTCCCGTGTTTGCCGACATTCGCTTTGACCTGTTGAAGAGCAAATACTCCCCTTATCTGGATTGTCGCATTGGCTACACATTGGGAGATAAGGCCTTTGGTATCATGTTCAATCCTTCAATGGGATGCCGAATAGGGCTAACAGACAAACTGGCCATTAATGCCTCGCTGGGTTATAGCACACAAAGTACCGACATTGTTGTTTATGCGGTCCATAACACCGCCATCAGGCACACTAAAGACGGCAACTGGCAGAACAACCCCTATCACTGCCTGTCGTTTAAACTGGGCGTCGAGTTCTAAACGAACACGTCATAGAAACATCCTCCCTGCTGCACTTCTGCTGCGACAGGGAGGATGTTTTTCGGTAAAAATCGCGTGAGGATTTGGGCGAATGTGATTTTGTTATTAACTTTGCTGCATCAAGAAATTATTTAACTAATCACTAAATCACAAGACAATGAAAGAGTTGAAAGGAACCAAGACCGAGAAAAATCTGATGGAAGCCTTTGCCGGTGAAAGCCAGGCCCGCAACAAGTACACCTACTATGCCTCAAAGGCAAAGAAGGACGGATATGTGCAGATCGCTGCCATCTTTGAGGAAACCGCTAACCAGGAGAAGGAGCACGCCAAACTGTGGTTCAAACTGCTGCAGGGCGGAGGCATCAAGGGCACCATCGAGAACCTGGAGGATGCTGCCGCCGGCGAGAACTTCGAGTGGACCGACATGTACAAGCGCATGGCCGAGGAGGCCCGCGAGGAAGGCTTTATCGAGATTGCCGAGCAGATGGAAGGCGTTGCCTCCATCGAGAAGCTGCACGAGGAGCGCTACCTGAAGCTGCTGAACAATATCAAGCAGGACATCGTCTTCTCACGCGACGGCGACACCATCTGGCAGTGCACCAACTGCGGCCACGTGGTCATCGGCAAGAAAGCCCCCGAGATGTGCCCCGTGTGCAACCATCCCAAGGCCTACTTCCAGATCAAGCCCGAGAACTATTGATTCTCAAGCCATCCCTATCACGATGCCGGCAAGAATGCGCTTCTTGCCGGCATCGCCGTATTATTTGGCTCCATTTGAGCCGTCAAAAGCGCTAAAAACTAAAAACCATCGGCCATCATCGGGCAAGTATCAACATAATTTATTATCTTTGCAGGTTAAAACGCTTATAATATGAAGAAAGACGACGACGAACTGGAAGGCATGGAGCCTCAAGAGCCCAACGAGAGCGACGCCCAAGGCAATAGCGAGGGCGACATCGACGCTACGTCCTCAGAGGAGAACGGCAGCGGCGAGCCTCAGGCCCATTCCTCCTACCAGGTACACAAAGATAAAAAACTGCAACTGAGCGGCATGTACGAGAACTGGTTTCTCGACTATGCCTCTTATGTGATTCTCGAGCGTGCCGTGCCCCACATCGAGGACGGCTTCAAGCCCGTGCAACGGCGCATCCTGCATGCCATGAAGGAGGCCGACGACGGCCATTTCAACAAGGTGGCCAACATCGTAGGCTTGACGATGCAGTACCACCCCCACGGCGATGCGTCCATCTACAGCTCGCTCGTACAGCTGGGACAGAAGGAGCTGCTTATCGACACTCAGGGTAACTGGGGTAACATCCTCACCGGCGACGGTGCGGCTGCAGGCCGTTACATCGAGGCCCGCCTGAGCGAGTTTGCCCTGGATGCCGTCTATAACGCCAAGGTGACCGACTGGGGACTGTCCTACGACGGACGAAAGCGCGAGCCGCTGACGCTGCCCGCCAAGTTTCCCCTGCTGCTCACCCAGGGCGCCGAGGGTATTGCCGTGGGCCTGTCGTGCAAAATCCTGCCGCACAACTTCAACGAGGTGTGCGATGCCGCCATCAGCTACCTGCGCGGCGAGGAGTTCCACCTCTACCCCGACTTCCAGACGGGCGGCTACATCGACGTGAGCCATTATAACGACGGCGAACGCGGTGGCTATGTGCGCGTGCGCGCCAAAATCGAAAAACTCGACAACAAGACGCTGCTGGTCAAGGATGTGCCCTACGGCAAGACCACCGGCACCGTCATTGAGAGCATCCTCAAGGCCGGTGAGCGCGGGAAAATCAAAATCCGCAAAGTCGAGGACAACACCAGCGCGACGGCCGAGATTATCGTCACCCTGCAGGCAGGCACGAGCAGCGACATCGCCATCGATGCCCTGTATGCCTTCACCGACTGCGAAATCTCCATCTGGCCCAACTGCTGCGTCATCATGGACCAGAAACCGCAGTTCCTCACCGTGAGCGACGTGCTGCGCTACAACGTGGACCGCACGCGCGACATCCTGCGTCAGGAACTCGAGATCCAGCGCGGCGAGACCATGGAGATGCTGCACAACGTCTCGTTGGAGAAAATCTTCATTGAGGAGCGCATCTACAAGGACAAGGAATTTGAGAACGCCAAGGACCAGGAAAAGGCCCTCAAGCACATCGACAAGCGCTTGAAACCCTTCAAGCCCCAGTTCTACCGCGAGATCACACAGGACGACCTGCTGCGCCTGCTCGAGATCCCGATGAAGCGCATCATCAAGTACAACAGCGACAAGGCCGACGAGAACATCGCTCGTCTTAAAGACCGCGTCGCCGAAATCGACAACAACCTTGCCCACCTCACCAAATACGCCATCAAGTGGTTTGAGGGCCTGAAGACCAAATACGGTGCCAAGTACCCGCGCCGCACGATCATCCGCGAGTTTGACACCATCGTCGCCAGCAAGGTTGCCGAGGCCAACCAGAAGCTCTACATCAACCGCGCCGACGGCTTCATCGGCACGGGCTTGAAAAAGGACGAGTTCGTGTGCAACTGCTCGGACATCGACGACATCATCATCTTCTACAAGGACGGCAAATTCAAGGTCACCAAGGTCGCCGAGAAAATCTACGTGGGCAAGAACATCCTGTACCTCAACGTCTTTAAGAAGGGCGACGACCGCACCATATACAATGTGCTGTACCAGGACGGCCGCGGCGGAACGATCTACATGAAACGCTTTGCCGTCACGGGTATCACGCGCGATAAGGAATACGACATCACGATGGGCAAGCCGGGCAGCAAGGTCGTGTGGTTCACGGCCAACCCGAACGGCGAGGCCGAGGTGCTGCGCATCACCCTCAAGCCCAAGTTCAGGCTCAAAATCCTGCAGTTTGACGTCAACCTGGCCGAACTGGCCATCAAGGGCAAGCAGGCACGCGGCAACATCGTCACCAAGAACGAGGTGCACCGCATCACGCTCAAGGAGGCAGGACAATCGACGCTGGGCGACCGCGAGGTGTGGTTCGACCCGGACATCCTGCGTATCAACTACGAGAAGCACGGACGCTCGCTGGGCTTATTCGGCGGCGACGACCGCATCCTGGTGGTGATGAAGACCGGCGAGTTCTACACCACGAGCACCGAGGCCAGCAACCACTACGACGAAGGCATCCTGCGCATCGAGAAGTATGTGCCTGGCAAGGTTTGGACTGCCGTGCTCGATGATGCCGACCAAGGTCACCCCTACGTCAAGCGTTTCACCCTCGAGGACAATATCAAGAAGCAGAGCTTTATCGGCGGCAATCCCGAGTCGCGCCTGCTGCTGTTGAGCGACGAGCCCTGTCCGCGCTTCGAGGTGAAGATAGGCGGCGATGACGCTCACCGCGAGCCGTTTGTTATTGATGCCGAGGAATTTATCGGCGTCAAGACCTTCAAGGCCAAAGGACGCCGCGTCACCAACTGGCAGGTGGACACCATCACCGAAATCGAGCCGCGCGAGCCGGCACCCAATGAGGAGCCGACACCCGAGGATGCTCCCACCGACGGCGATGACACCAAGCCCGACGGCATCAGCCAGGACGAGGTCCTCGACAGCTTCACCGGCCAGCAACGCATCCCCTTTGACGAAGTTTAAAAACAAGAAATACTATTCATAAATCACAACAGACAATTGTCCACCCGATGTCTATAATTGATTTGTCTTTTTGATGTAAAACTTGTGCTTCTTGTATTTCTTGTTGTAAAAAAAAGATGATGAGGAAATTATATATAGTTTGTTGTCTAATGGCGGTGTTGTCGGTGGCGGGGCAG
Organism: Muribaculaceae bacterium; assembly: GCA_017557425.1. GTDB lineage: Bacteria > Bacteroidota > Bacteroidia > Bacteroidales > Muribaculaceae > Sodaliphilus. The sequence goes on from JAFYYU010000011.1 coordinate 104,489, forward strand.
GATGCCGGGTCGATGTTGATGATCGATGCGGGTTATGCGTCAGTGCATGACAGTTACCTGACGCCTATTACCTATGACGGACTCGATCTGGCCATGAGTGTTGAGGCGGTGCGCAACGTGCGTCACGACAAGTGGTTGTGGCAGCTCATGGTCGGCGTCGACTACAACTACGTCGAGAACAACGTACGCAATAACGACCTGCACAAACTCATGGGCGACATCACCTTTGACATGCAACGGGTGTGGCGAAATGCCATTGCACGACGCATCGACGTGTCCGTCGGTCCGATGACGCAGCTGCGCGCGGGCATCGTTTACGACGAGGTCAACAGCAACAACCCTGTCACCGTGCGCGCCCACTGGAACGTGGGCGCTACCGCCATGGCGGCTTGGCACACGCGGCTCGGGCGCAAGCCCGTCACACTGCGCTACCAGGTACAACTGCCCGTCCTGGGCGTGTTTTTCGCACCCGAGTATGACGAGAGCTACTACGAGATCTATCTGGGCAACCACCGCAACCTCGCCCACCTGGGCTGGTGGGGCAACCGCCTAGACATGACACATTACCTGGGTGCCGACCTGCGCCTGGGCAAGACCACCCTGCGTCTGGGCTACCGCACCCGCCTAGAGCACTGGAACGTCAACCACCTCAAGGTCCACGACGTCACCCATTCCGCCGTCCTCGGCATCTCCTTGTAAACTACAAATTACACTAATTTAACGAATATGGCATCCGCATTCAATTATAACGAATTTATCCAACCCGCGTGTCAACAATTCGTGGAATTCGTAGTTAAAAAGATGAAGAAGATAATATTTTTCGTTGTGGTTTTGTTGTTGACGGGGTGTGCGCAGCAGGACGATTTTGAAAGTGACCAGGTGGGCAATTTTGAGGCGCTGTGGTCCATCATGGACGAACATTATAGTTTCTTTGACTACAAACAGGTCAACTGGGACGAGGTGCACCAGCGTTACCGCGCCCTGGTATCCAACAAGATGACCGACAGGGAATTGTTTGACGTCTGCGGTGAGATGTTGAAGGAATTGCGAGACGGACACACCAACCTCATCGCCAGCCACGATGTGTCACGCTACTGGATTTGGGAGCAGTGGCCCGTCAACTACGATGAGCGCATCATCGACGAGCACTACCTCAACTTCGACTACAAAATGGCCTGCGGCATCAAATACCAGATCCTGCCCAGCAACTTCGGCTACATGTACTATGACTCGTTCATGTCGGATATCGGCGAGGGCAACCTGGACCTCATTCTCAGTTACCTTTCAACAGCCGACGGCCTCATCATCGACGTGCGCAACAACGGCGGAGGTCTGCTGACCAATGTCGAGAAACTCGTCTCGCGCTTTATCGGCGAGAAAACCCTTGCCGGATACATCAGCCACAAGACCGGTCCGGGCCACAATGAGTTGAGCAAGCCCTACGCCTACTACTTCGAGCCGACCAAGAACCACATCCACTACCTCAAGCCCGTGGTCGTGCTGGCTAACCGCAGTTCCTTCAGCGCCACCAACAATTTTGTGTCTATCATGAAATCGCTGGGCAACGTCACCATCGTGGGTGACACCACGGGCGGCGGCTGCGGACTGCCTTTTACCAGCGAGCTGCCCAACGGCTGGCGCGTGCGTTTCTCGTCTTGTCCCATTATGGACAACAAGGGACAGCTCACCGAGTTTGGCGTGGCTCCCGACGTGCGTGTGGATATGAATGAGAACGACCGCACCAGCGACGCAATTCTCGACGAAGCCATCAATATTTTGACCAATAGTTCCATCAATCACTAAAAATCAAAAAGTATGAAAAAATTCATCTTCCTGGCCGTTCTGGCCATCGTTACCGCTCTTGGCGCAAGCGCCGAGAAGGGTGACATCGCTGCAGGCGCTCAGTTCGCCTACGCTTCCAAGAACTCCATGGCTGGCCTTGGCCTCCAGCTGCAGGTAGAGCCCGTGAACCGCTTCCGCATCGCTCCCGAGTTCATGTATTTCTTCAAGAACGACGGCTTGAGTGCCATCAATGCCAACGTCAATCTGCACTATGTCATCCCCACCAGCACGACCTTCGCTATCTATCCCATGTTGGGCTTCACCTATGCCAACTACAAGTGGGATGTCGGCTTTGGAGACACCAGCGTGGGACGCTGCGGCGCCAACGTCGGTGTAGGCGCGGAATACCGCATCCAGGACAGGCTCTCCTTCTTCAGCGAGGAGCGTTTCCAGATCATCGAGGACTTCAACCAGTCCGTCACCGTCCTGGGCCTGAAGTACACCTTCTAACCCACCAGACCAAGAACCAATAAACATCAGGGACGCATGATGGCATGCGTCCCTGATTTAAATAAAAAGGGGCGACAGTTGTCGTCCCTTTTTGCGGAGTGACCGAGATTCGAACTCGGGATACGCTTTTGACGTATACACGCTTTCCAGGCGTGCCTCTTCAGCCACTCGAGCATCACTCCATTCGTCAAATGCGGGGGCAAAGGTAATACAATTTGGCGGATAATCGCAAACATTCCATCTTTTTTCCGCATTTTTCAGTATTTTTGTCGTCATGAAAACCAATGACCGACTGACGAATTTCACCCATACGGGAAATGCTGACCGTCAGGACCCGCGCGTCAAGCAGCTGGCCGTGGACGTGCTGCGGTGGCTACCCTACGACCCGAACGACGACCAGATGCTGGTCATCGTGGCATTGGCGCATTTCCTGCTGTATGCCCCTGAGCGGTCGGTCTTTATCCTGGGCGGATATGCGGGCACGGGCAAGACATCGCTCACGGGAGCTATCGTCAAGGCGCTGCACCAGCAAGGTGTGAAGTCGGTGCTGATGGCCCCGACGGGAAGGGCGGCGCATATCTTCAGCGAATACTCGGGCCACCCAGCCTACACCATCCACCGCAAGATCTACCGCCAGCAGGGCTACGGCATCGACGCCTTTGGCCTGGCCGAGAACAAGCATACCAATACCGTTTTCATCGTCGATGAGGCCTCGATGATCAGCAACGCCAGCGACGGCAGCATCTTTGGCAGCGGACGGCTGCTGGAAGACCTCATCGGCTATGTGTATAACGGCCTGGGGTGCAAAATGGTGCTCATGGGCGACAATGCCCAGTTGCCGCCGGTGGGACAGCTCCTGAGCCCTGCCCTCGATGATGAAATATTGCGGTCGATGGGGTTGACGACCTACGGCGTGTTCCTGAGACAGATTGCCCGTCAGGCCGAGGAGAGCGGCATCCTGCACAACGCGACGCTGCTGCGGCAGGCCATGGAGGACGGCACGCTGGGACGCCCGCACTTTGACCTTGAGGGTATGGAGGACATCCAGACCGTGTCAAGCGAGTTCCTGCTCGAGACCATCAGTGACTGTTATGACCGCGACGGTATGAACGAGACCATCATCGTGACACGCAGCAACAAGCGCGCGACCTTATTCAATATGGGCGTGCGCAACTCCATCCTGTACCGCGAGGACCTGCTTGTCAACGACGACATGCTGCTGGTGGCCAAAAACAATTACTATTGGGCACGGGACTATGAGCAGATGGACTTTATCGCCAACGGCGACGTGTGCCGCGTGAGGCGCGTGTGGGGTGATATCGAGCACCGCTATGGCCTGCGTTTTGCCAACGTCACCGTCGAGTTCCCCGACCATGACGGCGTGGAGATGGACTGCAAAATCGTGGTGGACTGCCTGCTGAGCGACACGCCGGCCCTGGACCGCGAACAGAGCGACCGCCTATTCAACGAGGTGTGGGAAGAACTCACCGGCGACAAGCGCGAACGCTACAAGCAGATGAAAGAGCACCCCTATTTCAATGCCCTGCAGGTCAAGTATGCCTATGCGGTGACTTGCCACAAGGCGCAAGGCGGCCAATGGCGCAACGTGTTCATCGACATGGGCGGCATCATGCCCGACGCCATGCAGTCGATGGACTTTTACCGTTGGCTCTACACCGCCATGACGCGTGCCCGTGACCGCGTCTATCTCATCAACTGGCGGGAAGATAATCAGGAATGAGGCAGATGCAAACTAAAAACTAAAGACTAAGGACTAAAGACTAAAAACTTTTACTACCTTTGTGGCTCACAATCAACATAATTCAAGCAGCAATGATACACAAGAGACTACACCGATTCACCATAGCCGCCGTGCTGGCCATGGCTAGCCTGTGCTCCACCGCCAGTATCCCTGCCGGTTATTACAACTCGCTGGACGGCAAAAGCGGACAAGCGTTGAAGGACGCCATCCACGATCTGGTATCACAGCACACGACTTTCAGTTACGGGAGTCTGTGGATTTACTTTGCCGAGACCGACTGCCAAGCCAATGACAAAAGCAAGGTGTGGGACATGTACAGCGACAACACCTACTACTTCAGGGGCGGCACCAGCGGCGTTTCAGGCATGCACAAGGAGCACTCCCTGCCCAAGAGCTGGTGGGGCGGTTACGACGAGAATCAGGGCTATGCCGGCTATACCGACATCAACCACCTGTATCCGGCCAATGGCGAGGCCAACATGGCCAAGTCCAACTTCCCGTTGGGCGAGGTATCCCGAGCCACATTTGACAATGGTGTGACCAAGGTGGGTCCTCCAAAGTCGGGCCAGGGAGGCGGCAGCTACTCGGTATTTGAGCCCGATGACCGGTATAAAGGAGACTTTGCCCGTACCTATTTCTATATGGCATGTGCCTATCAGCACTACCAGTGGCGATATACCTACATGTTGAACAACAGCACGTGGAAAACGCTCAACGAGTGGTCCATCGACCTGTTGTGCCGTTGGGCGCGCAACGATGCCGTTAGCGACAAGGAGGTTGACCGCAACGAGGCCGTTCAACGATACCAGAACAACCGCAACCCGTTCATCGACATCCCGCAGCTGTTTGAATACATCTGGGGTAACCGCCAGGGCGAGGTGTTCTACTTGAGCGATGCGGGTACCAGTACCGACACGACCACTTATACCGGCGACCCGGTGCTGATTACCCCCACCCAGGGAACAGTGCTCGACTTTGGCGAGGTGGCCATCGGAAAATCCATCGACTATACCTTGTACATCAAGGGCATGGGCTTGAACAACCCGTTGTCGGTCCAGCTCTACCGCTACGATTACGAGATGTTCAGCATCCCCGTGACCAGCGTGAGCCGCACGGTTGCCAACAGTGCCGAGGGATACCCCTTGAAAATCACTTACACGCCAACCGCAACAGGCGAGCACACGGCACGCCTGCTCATTTCGGACGGTGGCCTGGTTGGCAGTGTGGGTGTCGAGTTGCGTGCCCGCTGTCTGCCCGTCCCGACCTTGTCACAATTGGAAGCGCTGCCCGCGACGGGTATAACCGACAACAGTTACGTCGCCAACTGGCGTAAGGCCACTGAAGGCGTGGACTACTATATCATCACGCGCACTGTCTATAACAAGAACACAGGCGAGACGCGCACCGAGACGTTCACCACCGACAACGGTGACATCACGAGCTATGCGTTCGACGACCGCCAGTCAGGCGAGACACACACCTACAGTGTGCAGTCCTATCGACTGGGTTACACGAGCGAACCGTCGAACGTGATCACTATCGACATGAGCGGCATCACCGGTATCGAAGCCGACAAGCCGCTGCAAGTGCTGCAGATGGATGGCGCTATCCTGATCAAGTGCAGCGAGGACGTGGGCTGCGCCGACATTTATGACATGGCAGGACGCATCGTGCGCCACATCGACAACCTGCAGGACGACATGGTCATCGAGCTGCCACGCGGCATTTACCTGCTCAAGACGGCAACCTGCCGCACCGCGTGGAAGATTGCCGTGCGGTAAGACGGATGGGACGGAGATAACGGAAGAAACGGAGATAACGGAACAAGCGGTTGGCCATGTGGTCAACCGCTTGTGATTCAAATTGCGACAATTCAGGTTTACTCCTTGATGAGGTTGCCGCCTTCCTTCAGAGCCTCCTCGTTGAGGGGGATGAGGTGCCAGTGGCGCTCGGGAAGGGTCTTCTTGAGGGCCTTGAGCACACTGTCGATGGTAACCATCGGGCGCACCTTGAGCATCGAACCCAGGACGATCATGTTGAAGGTCTTGGAGTTCTTCATCTCGATAGACTTCTCGGTAGCATCGATCGGATAAATCTTGATGTCGGTGCGGGTGGGTTTCTTGTGGATGCCATAGGTGTCATACATCAGGATACCACCGGGCTTTACCTTGCTCTCGAACTTGTCCAGCGACTGCTGGTTGAGCACAACCACCACGTCATAGGTGTTGAGGACGGGCGAGCTGATGCGCTCATCGCTTACGATAACCGTCACGTTGGCGGTACCGCCACGCTGTTCAGGACCGTAAGAGGGGAGCCAGCAAACCTCCTTGTCTTCCATCAGACCAGAGTAGGCAAGAATCTTACCCATTGACAATACACCCTGTCCGCCGAAACCGGCAATAACTATTTCATTAATCATAGTGTCTTCTAAATTTTAGCGTTGAATACCATCTTTCAAGTCCTTCAAGTC
>JAFYYU010000012.1 GCA_017557425.1 Muribaculaceae bacterium
GAACTACGTGCTCGAGGATGGCGACATCGTGTCCTGTGACTGCGGTGCCGTCACCCCCGAGGGGTTCAACGGCGACAGCACCTACACCTTCTGTGTCGGCAACGTCGCCGAGGAGACCCTGCAGCTGCTGCGCACCACCAAGGAGTCGCTCTACGTCGGCATCGAGCACGCCGTGCCCGGTAACCGCATCGGCGACATCGCCAACGCCATCCAGCAATATTGCGAGCGCCGCAACTACAGTGTCGTGCGCGAGATGTGCGGACATGGCGTGGGACGCAAGCTGCACGAGGACCCCGAGGTACCCAACTACGGTCGGCGTGGAACCGGTCCGCTGCTGCGCAACGGTATGACCATTGCCATCGAACCCATGATCAACATGGGCGGCAAGAACATCATTACCGAGCGTGACGGCTGGACAACCCGCACTCGTGACCGCAAGCCCAGTGCGCACTTTGAGCACTCCATCGCCATCCATCATGGCAAGCCCGACATCCTCTCCTCCTTTGAGGGTATCAAGGAGGTCCTGGGTGACAGGTTCATTTGATTGAGACATTTTTATTGAGTTGAATAAACGATAACGATTTTTGTAGATTATATTTATGGCAAAACAGACAGCAATAGAATTAGACGGTACAATCGTCGAGGCCCTGTCCAACGCAATGTTCCGCGTTGAACTCGAGAACGGCCACCAGATCACCGCACACATCAGCGGCAAGATGAGGATGCATTACATCAAAATCCTGCCCGGTGACAAGGTGAGGGTGGAAATGTCCCCCTACGATTTGACCAAAGGAAGAATCTCATTCAGATACAAATAACAAAACCACAATACAATTATGAAAGTTAGAGCATCTATCAAGAAGCGCAACGAGGACTGCAAGATTGTACGTCGCAAAGGGCGCCTGTATGTGATAAACAAAAAAAATCCCAAGTTCAAACAGCGTCAGGGATAAAAAAAGTATTAACTTTGCAAAAATTTTTGAATTAGATATATGGCAGTAAGAATTGTCGGGGTTGATATTCCCCAAAACAAGCGCGGCGTCATCGCCTTGACCTACATCTTTGGTATCGGGCGCAGTTCAGCCGCTACAATCCTCAAGAAGGCCGGTGTCGACGAGAACACCCGCGTTAAGGATTGGACCGATGCCGAGGCAGCAGCTGTGCGTGAGGTGATCGGTAACGAATACAAGGTAGAAGGTGACCTGCGTAGCGAGGTGCAGATGAACATCAAGCGATTGATGGACATCGGCTGCTACCGTGGCATCCGTCACCGCAATGGTCTCCCCGTGCGCGGTCAGAGCACCAAGAACAATGCCCGCACCCGCAAGGGCCGCAAGAAAACTGTTGCTAACAAGAAGAAAGCTACTAAATAACATTATTGAATTATTATGGCTAAAAAGACAGTCGCAGCTAAGAAGAGAGTCGTTCGTGTTGACGGTATTGGTCAACTGCACGTGCATTCTTCATTCAACAACATCATTGTGTGCCTCGCCAACGGTGAGGGACAGGTAATTTCGTGGTCATCGGCTGGCAAGATGGGGTTCCGCGGTTCCAAGAAGAACACCCCCTACGCTGCCCAGATGGCTGCCGAAGACTGTGCAAAGGTCGCTTATGACCTCGGCTTGCGCAAGGTGAAAGCCTACGTCAAGGGTCCGGGTAATGGCCGCGAATCGGCTATCCGCACCATCCATGGCGCCGGCATCGCCGTTACCGAGATCATCGACGTCACGCCGCTGCCCCACAACGGCTGCCGTCCTCCCAAGCGCAGAAGGGTCTAAGAGAGTTAGGCGCTTCATGCGGACAAACTACTGTTTTAACAGGTTTTATTAACAAACTTTTTTTCGCGAATCTCTATCAGTGAATGGATTGCATTTTTTAACGACCTCTCTGCAATCGCGGCTGCACTGAAGCGATTCCAATTCACAATGTTAATCATCATTTAAGAAAAAGACTATGGCTAGATACACCGGTCCAAAATCTAAAATTGCACGTAAACTGGGTGAGCCCATCTTCGGCGAGGACAAGTACTTTGCCAAGAAGAATTATCCCCCGGGCCAGCATGGTGCCAACCGTCGCAGGAAAATGTCCGAGTACGGCACACAGCTTCGCGAAAAACAGAAAGCAAAGTACACCTATGGTGTGCTTGAGCGTCAGTTCCGCAACCTCTTCAACAAGGCCTCTCGCATGAAGGGCGTTACTGGTGAGGTGCTCCTGCAGCTGCTCGAGGCTCGTCTCGACAACGTCGTTTATCGTCTGGGTATTGCTCCCACCCGTGCTGCTGCACGTCAGCTCGTTCTGCACCGTCACATCACTGTCGATGGCAAGGTGGTAAACATTCCTTCCTACTCGGTCAGCGAGGGTCAGATTGTTGCCGTGCGTGAGAAGTCCAAATCGCTCGAGGTCATCCAGGATGCCCTGGCAGGCTTCAACCACAGCAAGTACCCCTGGATCGAATGGGACGAGAACATCAAGGGCGGCAAGCTCCTGCACCATCCCGTTCGTGAAGACATCCCCGAGAACATCAGGGAGCAGTTGATCGTCGAGTTGTATTCTAAACAGTAAAATTTTTATCCATGGCTATTTTAGCATTTCAGAAACCCGACAAAGTCTTAATGTTGGAAGCCGACAACTCGTTCGGCAAGTTCGAGTTCCGTCCCTTGGAGCCCGGTTACGGCGTTACCATCGGCAACGCACTGCGCCGCATCCTCCTTTCAGGACTCGAAGGCTTTGCGATTTGCAGCATCCGCATCGATGGCGTGCAGCATGAGTTCGCAACCATCCCCGGGGTGAAGGAAGATGTCACCAATATCATCCTCAACCTCAAGAAGGTGCGCCTCAAACGCATTGTCGAGGATACCGACACCGAGAAGGCCGTTGTCAAGGTTTCAGGTCAAAGCGTCTTCAAGGCAGGCGACATTGGCAAGGTGCTCAGCGCATTCGAGGTGCTCAACCCCGATCTTGAGATCTGCCACATCGATCCCGCCAACGGTTTCCAGATTGAGCTGTCAATCAACAAGGGCAGGGGTTACCTTCCCGCTGAGGAGAACCGCAACGCCAATGACCCCATCGACGTGATCGCTATCGACTCGATCTACACGCCCATCCTGAACGTGAAGACCGCCGTCGAGAACTTCCGTGTCGAGCAGAAGACCGACTACGAGAAGCTCGTCATCGAGATCACCACCGATGGCTCCATTCACCCCAAGGACGCTCTTAAGGGCGCTGCCGAAATCCTGATTCAGCACTTCCAGCTCTTCACCGACCGCGAGATCGTTCTCGACAACACCGAGAACAACGCCAACGAAGAGTTTGACGAGGAAGTACTCAAGATGCGTCAGCTGCTCAAGACCAAACTTGTTGACATGGACCTCTCTGTACGCGCCCTCAACTGCCTCAAGTCGGCAGAAGTCGAGACGCTTGGAGAACTCGTGGTCTTCAACAAGACAGACCTGCTCAAGTTCCGCAACTTCGGTAAGAAGTCGCTCAGCGAGCTTGAGGAACTGTTGGCCACCCTCAATCTGCACTTTGGCATGGATATCACTAAATACAAATTAGAAAAAGAGTAAAAAACAATGAGACACAATAAGAAATTCAACCACCTGAGCCGCAAGAGTGCACATCGTGAAGCCATGTTGGCCAACATGACCATCTCGCTGATCATGCACAAGCGCATCGTTACGACCCTTGCTAAGGCTAAAGCTCTGCGCATCTACGCCGAGCCCATCATCAACAGGGCTAAGGACGATACCACCGCATCGCGCCGCATTGTCTTCAAGCATCTCCAGAACAAGGAGGCCGTTAAGGAATTATACTCGACGGTAGCTGCCAAGATCGCTGACCGTCCCGGTGGTTACACCCGCATCCTCAAGTTGGGCAACCGTCTTGGTGACAATGCCAAGACCTGCTTCATCGAGCTCGTAGACTTCAACGAGGCTATGCTCGAAGCCAAGAGCCAGGAGAAGGCCGCTGCTAAGAAGACAACCCGTCGCAGCCGCAAGAAAGCCGCCGCTCCCGTAGCCGAGGCTCCCGCAGCTCCCGCTACCGAGGAAGCTCCCAAGACCGAAGAGTAAACACTGCCGCTTCAATATAAGCGATAATTGTAACGAACCCCGCAGCCCTTACGGCGCGGGGTTCGTTGTTTCATGCCTTGGCTCCCTGGGAGGGAGAACCCGCATCTCATTTGGCGGGCTGTTTCTCATCCAGGGGCTTCAAGGGAATCTTCTTGGGGACCACCTTGGTGTCTTCAGGTTTGGCTGTTTGCTGGACCACAGCCTCCATCAGGGCCTTATTGGTGTTGAGGGTGTCACCTTCAGGCGATATCATGTAGATGGCCTGGGCAGGGGTGTCTTGAGGTTGGGAAAACATCTTTACCATCTTGTCAAGGAATAACTTGGCAGCGGCCGTGTCGTTCTCAGCCTCGATTTTCTCGACAACCTCCTTGCCGTCAGGCATCACTTTCACAAAGCGATAACTCCTGGGCTTCTCGTTACACGATACCAGACATCCGCAGCACACGGCCGCAACGATGACTGCGCAGAATAACTTTCTCATGGCCGCTTTTACTCCTTGATTTCCCAGCCCAGTGCGCTGGCACCCAGCACGGCGGCGTCGCTCTCCTTGAGTTCGCTGATGAGGATCTTTACCTTACCCTTGTAGATGCCCAGAACGTTGCGCTCAAACGCCTCCTTCACGGGGTTCATGATCAGGTCGCCGCTCTTGGTCAAGCCGCCGAACAGCACAAATGCCTCAGGGCTTGAGAAGTTGGTGAAGTCTGCCAGGGCCTCGCCCAGGATAGTACCCGTGTAGTTGAAGATTTCCTTGGCCAACTGGTCGCCGGCAATAGCGCAGTCATACACATCCTTGCTCGTGATGGCCGAGATGTCATAATCGCGCAGTTTCGACGGCTCGTTGCGCAGTTCCAGGAACTCGCGTGCCGTGCGTGCCACACCCGTTGCCGAGCAGTAAGCCTCCAGACAGCCCGTGCGACCGCAGCCGCACACGCGGCCGTTGGTGCGCTTCACGATCACGTGGCCCAGCTCGCCGGCAAAGCCGTCGTGGCCGTAAACCATCTGACCGTTAACCACGATACCGCTGCCCACACCGGTGCCCAGCGTGATCATGATGAAGTCCTTCATGCCGCGGGCCACGCCGTAGGTCATCTCGCCGATAGCGGCAGCGTTCGCGTCGTTGGTGATCAGGCAGGGAATGCCGAATTTCTGGGTCACCATCTCAGCCAGGGGGATGGGAGTGGGCCAGGGCAGGTTCGGAGCCTGGTCGATAAGGCCGGTGTAGTAGTTGCCGTTGGGAGCGCCGATGCCGATGCCGTTGATTTTGCCCTCAGCGTCATTCTCCTTGATCAGACGCGTCAGCTCGCCGTGCAACTCATCGATGTAGTCATTAAAATCGCTGTGCTTGGCGGTTTTGATCGAACTGCTGGCGATAACAGTGCCGCGAGCGTCCACAATGCCAAAGACGGTGTTCGTGCCGCCCATGTCAATACCGATTACATAAGGTTTTGCCATAATCTTTAGGTTCTGTTTATTGGTTGATAATATAATTATATACAGTTAATGGGCAAAGATAATAAAAAGTTGTCATTTCTACGTTTTTTTAAATGAATATTATCTAAGCACATCAAAAAATTGCTATCTTTGCACCAACTCATTGACGGTTTCAGGTCGCAGCGGTGGCCACTATAACTCCGTCAATGAACACATATTAGATACAGGCGTTTTCTGTAACGCTTTGGTTTTGACACCTCAAGAATCTCGCAAATTCTAAACGAAAAGTCAAAAACAAAGCAGCGGGAACGCCCCTATTGATGTACTATATCCATTTCACGGGTCATCGCAAGGTGGCTTACGAGATATGATATACGCATCATAGTGGGGCTTTGTCGCTGCTCGTTCTGACTTTTCGGGCATGCGAGAGCCTTTGAGGTGTGGAACTGAGCAGCAGACTTGGCTCCACGCTTTGTTTTTAATAGGTATTACCTCTAATTATCAACCTCTGGTTGCCGAGAGCCACAACCATAAATAATGAATTATGGCTTTATCTAATAATCTTCAACTTTTTTGTCCTGTTAGAGGACTATTAACTGTGAACAAAAAGAGTAAAGATGGGTTGACAGCTACTGAAGAATCATATCGTGTTGAAGCTATAAGATATTTAATATCAAAGGGTTACCCAAAGGAAAACTTTTGGATTGAGCCCATAATTAAGAAATTTGGAAATGGCGGCAGAAACTGTTTCAGAAGTGATTTCGCCGTTTTGGATATACCTGCCTGTGAGGTGGGGTCTAATACACCCGATGAGATTTTGAACCATTCTTTGCTAATCTGTGAAGTAAAAAGAGATAACTCAAAGAGTGATTATGTCAAAATTACCCAAGTAAAACCCATGTTAGATTTTGCTATAAATCAAAATACCATCGGGTTATACTGGGATAATATTGAAAGAAGGGTCTTTTGGATTGAAATAAACAACAATAAAAAGGAGATTAAAGAAGGCCCTATTTCTTTTATACCATCATTTGGCCTATCTGTTAAAACGAAACCTTTGACTTTTAAGACAATTGAACCAGCAGAAAACTTATTAGATACATTTGCAAGAATTGAAGATGTATTGCATCAAGCGGCTTTTGACCCCGAAAAAAGATATGAGATTATACTTCAACTACTCCTCGCAAAGATTTTTGATGAACATCAATTTGAAACTCGTGAAGATAAACCGTTGGAAATTCAAGATTTTCAAGCTATTGGTACAACACCAGAAATGGCATTGAAAAAAATGGAAAGTGTCGTAAAAAGAGCGGTTTCATTTTATAGCAAGCATCTACCTAATAAGATCTCTGATGAGTTATTGTTAAATGGCGATCAACTATTACAAGTTCTTCAAATTCTTGCGCCGATTAAAATAACTCATTCAAAAAGAGATGTTGTGCAAACATTCTACATGAAGTTCGCTAAGGACTTGTATAAATGGGATTTAGCTCAATACTTTACACCCACAACAGTAACGGATTTCCTTGTAGAGATTGTTAATCCTCAATTTGGTGAACATGTTGCAGACCCTGCATGTGGTAGTGCTGATTTTCTTGTCGCGGCATTTAGAAAATTAAGGCAATACAATCCTGGCTATGCCGATTGTGTTTGGGGTATAGATAATTCTCCTAATGCGGTTCAAGTTGCTGTTTTGAATATGCTATTGAATGGCGATGGGAAAACAAATATTAATAGAGATGACTCTCTGGCAAATGTGAGTGATTATCTTGAGCGTTTTGATGTGATCACTTGTAATCCGCCTTTTGGTAGTAAGATTGTTGAGAAAAGAAAAGCTGTTCTTAAACAATATGATTTAGGTTTTGAGTGGGAACTTGGAAAAGATTATTACTATAATAAAACTGATAAATTGCTTTCAAGTCAAGAGACAGGCATTCTTTTTATTGAAACATGTATAAAAGAATGTAAACCAGGTGGTCGGATTGCTATAATATTGCCAAATGGATATCTTGGTAATCGTTCACCAAAGTATAGGATAGTTAGGGAATGGATCCTAAAACACACTAAAATTGCAGCAATTATCTCCTTGCCTAGATTCACTTTTAAATCAAGTGGAGCTGATGTTAGCGCTTCTGTTCTTTATTTAGAAAAACGCCATACAACTATCAAATTATTTAATGAAGACCATATTTATCGTTTTGCAGTTGAACTTATTGAAAAGGTCGGTTGGGATGCTGGAAATAAGAAAGCACAACCAATCTATAAACGTAACAAAGATGATGGTAGCCTTATTATAGATAAAGATGGAGACCCTATTTTAGATTGCGATTTCATGCCTGCTGTAGATAGAATTGTCAATAGTGATGCTGCAAATTGTTTTGAATGGTTAAATAAAAATCGTCAATCTCACTATAATCCAGAAAGTTGGTCGATTGGTATTGACCTTGTTTATGCAGACCCCGACTTAACACTAGACCCCAAAAGATATGGTAGAAAGGTCATGCAATTAAGAGAAAAATTATCTAAGAATCCACATGTTCTTCTTGGTAATATTGTCGATTTCATACCAGAGTGTCAAACAAGTGATGGCTTAAAGATTAGAATAAATAAATCGGCAATATATAACTATTGTATCGTCCTAAAAAAAGTTGACTTGGGAAGTGTTAATAATTAGTTAACTCAATAATGAGGATTACGGGTAATTGGCTCCGAGTCCTTGTTGTTTGCATAAAATGGTGTGGGGCTCGATGCCCCACCCATTTTAAGGTGGACTACGGTCCAAATGGTCGTCGTCCCTGTTGTTTGCATCGGCAAAGGTATTATTTTTCTGTGACATATCATTGCTTTTGTAATAATATGGTTTCCACACTCTGATTAGCTCGCCGTTCATATGGTGGGCTTCTTCAGGTGTAAAATAGCCCAGACTGAGATGAGGCCGCTTCGAGTTATAGATGTTGATAATGTCTTTCAGCTTTGCCTCTGCATTGTCCTCTGTCAGATCCGCCAACTCAATGAACTCTTTCTTCAAAATGCCGTTAACACGTTCAGCTATGGCATTCTGGCGCGGGTCTCCATTCTCTGTCATGCTTGGCATGATTCCGTGTTTCTTAAGCAGCGCTATGTATTTACTCGCACAGTACTGTGTGCCTCTATCGCTGTGATGGATGAGCCCTCTCGTGCTTTCACACTGCCTAATCGCCATCTTCAGTGCTTCGACCGCATTGATCGTGAACAGAGTGTCGGAAAACTTCCAGCCAACAATTTTCTTTGAGTAAGCATCGGTGATCAAGTATAGGTAATAGAATTTATCTCCCATCAGTATATAGGTGATATCACTTACCCATATCTCGTTTGGACGGCTTGGCACGACATCAATAATGGCGTTCGGATAAATGTGGAAATGATGCTTCGAGAATGTTGTCCGGGTTCTGTTCCTGCGAGGCTTAGCCAGCATTCCTGCCATCCGAAGGATGTCAAATAGCCTGTCCCTGCCAATCTCAAGACCGTAATTCTTTGCCAACATGTACTGCAGCTTGCGCACACCGATGCGAGGCATCATTGCGCGGATTTCCTTAACTGTCTCCAGCACCATGTCCTCCTGGACGGACGACAGGTGTTTGCGGTTAAGGCTTTGGTAATAAGCTTGTGTGCTATAGCCAAACAATTCACACAGATAATCCACCCTCAACCAAGGGAAATCTGTGCGCAAGCTCTCTATTGTTTGGCTCCAGATTTTTTTCTTATAGGTACCTCGTATGTGCGTTCCGCAATGTCGATCATACGGTTCAGCGCAAGCGTCATCGTTCGCTCACGCTCCAACTCGGTGCGCAGGCGATTGATCTCCTGGTCCTTGGCAATCTCAGCCTCTGTAGGACGGACTACCGCTGGTTTGGGCTCGGCCTTTTTCACTCTTTGACGTTTCTCTTCTTTCATCAGACGCTCATAAGCTTCTTCTGGTGTCTCCGGGATGATTTGCTTTCCATCAGAATACTTTCTAATCCATTTGAGCAATGTGCAATGACCTCGAACACCGTACTTGTCCATGATGCGTTGCTTGCACCGCCCACCGATGTTTAAGTACTCTTGGACAATCATTCGCTTCTCATCGTCCGAAAATCGCTTTCCTTGTTGACGTATCATTCTAAAAAAAGTTTAATTTTTCGTCAACATATTTTAGGACTAGACATATATTGAAATACAGGATATTACTCAAGGAGATTTTAATAGTAAGGAGTTAAGGGGTTGGGAACTTCCAAGTAGAGCAAAGCATTTTGCAGAACCTAATGACATTTATTTTGGTTCAATATGGGGTAGTGCTGTTAAATGGTGCTATATACCTGATAATGCAAATAATATAGTTGTTACAAATGGTTGTTTCAGGTGCCGAATAAAAGACAAAATGAAACACCTCCTACCTGATTTGTTGTCATACTTGAATAGTGAGGGATGGGCTGTTCAAATGCGCTCCTTATCTAGAGGCTCTGATGGCTTGGCTGAAATATGTATTGAAGATGCCTCAAGTATTATCATCCCATTGTTAAGTGATGCAGTGAGGAGTGAAATCATGCCTACAATTAATGCTCTACAAACAGGAACAACAACATTGAATTCAATCATAAAGGGCCATATTAAATCAAATACAGTCAATTATAATGATCCTCCGAAACGTCCAAGTCATATTGTGCTTGTGTAATGACGATTAAATGTGATAAGCAAACCTTTATTATCTGTTTTTTTGAAAGTAGCGATTATTACTGTTTTGTCGGTTTGAAGATGTCTGTAAGGCTGACGTTGATTATGTGTTAGGTAAAGGAAAACGAGATGCTGGAAAGCATGCGGATGCCAATTCGTTAAATTCGCGCAATTCGTAGTTTAAAAAGTTAGAAGCTGGCCGAGAGGCGGACGTTGAGCTGGCGGCGGGTGAGGTAATTGGGCACGGCGTACTGGATGTCGTTGACATCGGTAACCCAGTAGTAGCTGCTCACGTTGGAAATGTCCATCAGGTTGAAGCAGTCTAGACCCAGCCAGATCTCCTTGAAGTGGCTGAACAGGCCGCTGTAGGGACGGTTGTCCTTGCCGACGAGTTCGTAGCTCAGTCCGACGTCAACACGCTTGTAGGCAGGCTGGCGCACGTAGGAGTCGGCGCGTGTCAAGTGGGGCGCCGTGGTGGGCAGACCGTCGCTCAGGATGCCCTTGAGGCTGAACTTGAGGCGCGGGATGTTGGGGAAGTAGTCGGTGAAGAACAGGGCGAAACTGTAGCGTTGGTCGGTGGGGCGGGGAACTTTCACGCCGTTCAGGTCTTCCTGCGTCTTCATCAGCGAGAAACTGAGCCAGGAGTCAGTGCCCTCGACAAACTGTCCGAAAAGCTTCATATCCACGCCGGCGATGTAGCCCTTAGATGAATTCACGCCGCTATAAACGAGCTTCAGGTTATCAATCTCGTAGGGAATCAGGTTCGACAGGTTCTTGTAATAGGCCTCGGCGGTGAACTTGAACGGGCGGTCCATGGCACGGAAGGTGTAATCACTGCCCAAAATCATCTGAATGCTGCGCTGCGACTTGATGTCCTCGTTCAGCAGGATATTGCGGTTGCCTAACTCGTCCATGACCTGCTGGCGGTATTCCTTATAGAAGGGAGCCTGGTAATAGACGCCGCCAGCCAGCCTTAACGACAGGTTGCCATTGCGCTCAGGCACGAAGCCCAGGCTCGCGCGCGGTGACACGAGCGTCTCGCCGTTGAAGTTCCAGTGCGACAACCTCACACCGGCATTCAGCGACCAGTAACCTGCGCCTGTAGTAAAGCGCCAAGTGTCCATGAGCCAGCCGGCGAGGCGTGTGGTGTTCAGGTCGTTGCTCGAGGTCTCGGTGAAGATGACGTTGACTTGGTCGGGGATGTGGGGCAGCGAATAGCCCGCACTGTCGCGCCATTGCCACTGGCGGGAACGGTCGTAGATGTCCTCCTTGCGCATCGAGATGCCATAGGAGATGCTGTTGTGGTTCACGCCGATGTTGCCACGCAGGGTGAGGTCCATCACGTTCATTTTCAGTCGTGTGCGCTCATGCTCATGGTACTTGCCCACGCCGAGCTCCTGTCCGGCCTGATCGAGCCAATATTCGCCGTGTATGTCATAGGCCACCAGCTCGTCGGTGCGGTAGCCCGAGGCTTGGAGCGTCAGGTCGGTGCCTTTGTTGTTGAACATATAGGTGATGGCACCGGCGCCGAAGTAGGTCTGGAACTTGTCTTTCTCATAGCCGTCGAAATAGACGGTGAACGATTTCACGTCCTCGCTGGTACCGAAGCTGGTCTCGCGGTTCACGGGGGTGAAACGGTAGTCGTTGATGCTCACGTTGCCCAGCAACGCAATGCGCAGTTTCTCGGTAGGTTTGAATACCAGACTTGTCTGATAGTCGAAGTATTGCGGGTCATACTCGCCCTTGCTCTCCAGCGATCCCATGAGCGAGGAGTTGCGCTTGTAGCGCGCGCCGTGCATCTGTGAGTAATGGCTCGTGCTGTGACCCAGCATCAGGCTGCCACCTTGCAGGCTCGCGGCAAAGGCTCCCTCAAAAGCCTCAGGCTCGCGGTAGGAGATATCCAGTACCGACGACATGCGGTCACCGTAGGCCGCGCTGAAACCGCCCGTCGAGAAGTCCACCTTGCGCACCATGTCAGGATTGATGATACTCATGCCCTCCTGTTGGCCCGAACTGATGAGCTGCGGGCGATAAACCTCGATGCCGTTGATATAGACGCTGTTTTCATCGTAGGAGCCGCCGCGCACCATGTACTGCGAACTCATCTCGTTCTTGGAACTCACGCCGGCCATCGTGGTCAATACGGCCTCGACGCTGCCTCCCGAGGCATCGGGCGTACGGCGCAGCATGTCCACATCGATGCCCTGCATCGTGGTGGTCTGCTTCTTGTATTCGGTGATTTCCACCTCGCCCAGTTCAAGCGTTTTCTCGTACAGTTTGGGGTTCAGTGTCACAGTGCCTTCGGGCTTGATGAGCTGGCGCGTCACCGTGGAGTAACCCAGGCAGGAGAACTCCACCATGATGGTGTCAGCCTTGGGTACCGTCATTTCATACAGGCCCTTGGTGTCGGTATTGGTGCCCACGGCAGTGCCAAGCAGGCGTACCGTGGCAAATTCGATGGGCTCACCGGCGGCATCGACGACCTTGCCGGTGATTTTCACTTGTGAAAACGCTGCTATGGCAAATAACAGGCATGCCAGCAACGACAATATGCGGTGTTGAAATATCATTGACTGTTTTTTATGTTATAATAACATAACGTAGAAAACAGCGTTTTATTGCAGGTTATGGACCTGGCGGTCTCTGTCAGTTGGAGAACAGCGAGAACAGGTCGCGGGCGCTCATGCGGGAGTAGCCGCCGGGGATGGAACGGTCGATTTTGACGTTCTCGTTCCAGTCGATGTTCTTGTAGGTGAGCGAGAGAGCCATCTTCTTGTTATCGACGGTGGCATTGGCATTGATGCCGTGGGCGATATTGCCTGCTGCCGTACTTTTCACGTCGCTGTACTTCACCTGATAGGCTGCAGTGGTACTGCCTGACGGCACGATGTCGAGCGACGTGATGAGATTGCTCTTGTTAAAGGTGAAAGTGTATCCGTAGCCCTTGTAGTTCTCTCGAGGGACAAGGGTCACGCAATTATTATCGTAGTTGGCTGCCATTTCAGACTTGTTGGCCTCGCTCAGCGTCCCCTTGCCGATAATGAAAGGCCGTCCAAGGAAAATGTCCTGTACGTCGCTCACGGTAACGGGAATGCCCGAGGTGAGCAGAGAGACCTTCTCGGCAATGTATCGCTTGTGCACCTTGTCCACGGCATACAGGCTGTCGGCCGTGATGAGCAGGCGTCCCACTTCTATGCCCAGCATGGGACGCAGCGAGATGAAAATGGCCTGGTCGCGCACCATGCGCACTTGGATGGACGACGAGAAGCTGCTGCCGGCGCTCAACTTGATGTTGCCGCCCGTCTGCATCGTCTGCCAGTCGCCCAGGGTGGCCATGACAGTAGCCAGGGGGTCGGTGTAGGCCTCAGGTGTCGTCGGTGTCGTTGTGTCTGGGTTGGTGGCTTTCTTGAATGTGCCGCAGGCGGTCATCATGGCCGCAAGCATGATCAGTATGGCTATTTTATTCTTCATAATAGGTCTTGTCTTTTACCTTGCGTTGCAATAATTCATTATCCGGGTCCATGTCCAGCGCCTTGGACCATTGTTCGACGGCGGCCTCCTTCTCGTCGTTGAACCACAAGATGTCGCCGTAGTGCTCCAGGAAGTGTTCATCTTCTCCCTTCTCGACGGCGCTCTTGATGTAAAGCAGCGCCTTATCGTAATCCTTCATGGCGAAATATACCCAGGCATAGGTGTCGATGAAGTTGGCGTTTTCGGGTTCATATTTCACGGCTAGGGCTGCCATGCGTTCGGCGCGTTCCAGATCTTGGGCACGCTGGGCCAGATAGTAGGCGTAATTGTTGAGTGCACTCGAATTATTGGGGTCGATTTCGAGCGCCAGCTCATAGCATTCAACGGTTTTGGCCGTGTCACCGAGTTCGCTGTAGGTGTCGCCCATGCCGGTGATGATCTCCGAGCGTTCCTGCAGATCGGTCGAGTCGGTCAATTCCAGTAGTTTCCTGTAGGTGGAGATGGCTTTGGAGTAGGACTTCATCTGGTGGTAACAACCGGCGACATACCGGTATAGGTCCAGGTTGTCGGGATTATACTCCAGGGCTTTCTCCGAGGCCTTGATGGCGTCGGCATAATTGTCGTCCATTATGTTGAGGATGACCATGTTGCGCCAGCTGTCGGCATCGGTGGGGTTGACGTCCAAGCAATAACCCAGCTGTTCGATGGCCCCCTTCATGTCTTTCTTGGCATACAGGTATTCGCTGTATAACTGGTGGATCTTGCCCTCGTGAGGATGTTGCTCGATGAGCACCGTAAAGAGGTTGTCGATGCGCTGTGTGGTGTCCTCTTGGGCTAACTGCTGGCGGATGTAACCCAGCAGGACGTCCAGCTTGGTGTCCACGTCAAGTTGCTCGGCAGTGAGGGCACTGTAGATTTGCTGTTCATAGGCTACGCTGTCGCCGGTGGAGTTATAGTACTGGGCGCGGGCGAGATAGATGTAGCCGTTGTCGGGTTCGTATAACTGGGCACGGTCCAGATAGTAGAGTGCGCTGTCGTTCATGCCGTAATGCTGGAACAGGCCGCTCATAGCGATGTTATAGGTTGCGTTTTGCGGGGCCGTAGAGAGCAGGCCGTGCATCTCATGCAAGGCTCCGGCACTATCGTTCATCGCGATGTAATTTTCGATTTTGCTTGACGTGATCTGGATGGCGTTGCCAAAGATGGCGGCGATGCTGTCATAGGTGGCATTGCTGTGGATATAATCACCAGATTGGGAATAGGCCTCGGCCAGACGCACCTGCAGTTCCAGGCGGTTGGGGTTGTATTCGTTAAGTACCTTCAAGGCTCGTAGTGCCTCTTCGGGATGGCCCAGTTGCATGTTGGCGTCGCTGTAGAAAGTTGTCTCGTACAGGTCCTCGGGCTGCGCATCAAAGTGCGTCTTCATCAGCGCCAGACCTTGGTCGCACCTTTCCTTGGTCGTGTTGTTCATCCTTAACAGGCACATGCCCATATAGAATGAGATAGCGGTGTTGTCCGGGTCAATCTCATGGGCATAGGCCAGCAAGTCATAGAACGCGTCAAAGTTGTCATTGAGCTTCTGCTTTTGGGCTTCCACAAAGATGTATTCCGCCTTGCGCTGGTCGGTTAGAGACACCGATTTCTTGTCGGCCTCTTTCTTTCCTGCGATGGCGGTCAGCGCCAACAATGCTATGGCTATTATCGCTATATGTCGTTTCATCAACTGTAAACTATTATTGTCTATTTCGTCCCCGTGTGCCCGAAGCCGCCTGCACCGCGCTCGGTCTCGTCAAGTTCCTCGACGATGTTCCACTCGACTGTGCTGTGGCGGGCGACAACCATCTGGCAGATGCGTTCCCCGTTCTCGATGGTTTGAGGTTCGTTGCTCAGGTTTACGAGGATCACACCTACCTCACCCCGGTAATCTGCGTCGATGGTGCCCGGGGTATTGAGTACCGTCAATCCGCGTTTTAGGGCCAGTCCGCTGCGGGGCCTGATTTGACACTCATAGCCCTCGGGCAGGGCGATATAGATGCCCGTGTGCACCAATGCACGTTGCAATGGCTGTAGCGTCAGCGGCTCTTCGAGCCATGCCCTCAAGTCCATGCCCGCGCTCAGTGCAGTCCCGTATTGCGGCACCTCATGCGGCCCACGGTTCACTATCTTCACCTCAATCTTCTCCATGTTGCATTTATTAAAACGACAAAAATACATTAAAATTGGCAAGAAAGGAGTAACTTTGTAAAAAATTTCAGCATTATGGCTAATCAACGAATGAATTGGGACCGATTGATTTCGGATAAACGGTTGGGACTGGAACATTACCACGATGACAAGGGTGGGGGAGTGAGGAGCGACTTTGAGCGCGACTATGACCGCCTGGTGTTTTCGTCGCCTTTCCGCCGCTTGCAGAACAAGACGCAGGTGTTTCCCTTGCCTGACAGCATCTTTGTGCACAACCGACTGACCCACAGCCTGGAAGTGTCGAGCGTAGGCAAATCGATGGCGCGCGAGGTGGTCATCCGCCTCATGCCGCGCTATAAAAATGAGTTATGGGCTGACAAACTGCGCGACATCGGCGAAATCGTTGCTGCTGCATGTTTGGCGCACGATTTAGGGAACCCGCCGTTCGGCCATTCGGGCGAGAAGACTATCGGGGCCTACTTCAGCGAGGGTAAAGGGCTGGAATTCAAGGATAAGTTCACCGAGGAACAGTGGAACGACCTCATCCATTTCGAGGGTAACGCCAACTCGTTCCGCACGTTGGTGCATCAGTTCAAGGGCCGTCGCCCCGGCGGTTTTGCAATGACCTACTCGACGCTGGCCAGCATCGTCAAGTATCCTTATTCATCGATGCATGCCGGCAAGAAGGGCAAGTTCGGCTTCTTCACGACCGAGAAGGACATCTTCGGGCGCATTGCCGACGAATTGGGCCTCATCAAGCAGGATGAGGACCGCTACTGCCGCCATCCGCTGGTCTATATCGTTGAAGCTGCTGATGACATCTGCTATCAGATTATGGACATTGAGGATGGCCATAAACTCAGGATTATAGGCACTGATGAGACTATTGACCTCCTGCTGGGCTTCTTTACCGATGAGCGTCAGACTCACCTGCGCCAGCACATGGGTCGTGTTGCCGACCCCAACGAGAAGATTGCCTATCTGCGCTCTTGCATCGTGGGCCTTCTGGTCGAGCAATGTGCTGCCGCTTTTGCCGACCATGAGGACGAAATCATGGAAGGACGCTTCGAAGGCAGCCTGATTGACTGCATTGACCCATTGCCGGCCCAAGCCTATCAGGCTTGCAGTGAATTGGCCATGGAACGTCTCTACCGTGCCGGTTATGTCGTTGATGTGGACCTGGCGGGTAACCGCATCATCAACCTGCTGCTTGAGAAACTCATCGAGGCGGTCATGCATCCTGAACGCAACTATTCACAGCTGCTGATGAACAAGTTCCCGGAACAGTATGACGTGCACGCCCCGACTCTCTTTGAGCAGGTGCAGGCGGTGCTTGACCACATCAGTGCGATGACCGACGTGTATGCCCTCAATCTTTACCGCCAACTTGACGGCATCTCACTCCCCACTGTATAAGAATTAAGGACTACAAAGGTCTAGGGGCGCTTCTCACTCATGACAAATTCCAGCGTTCCACCCGCCATGATGTCTTGATGCTTGAGTTTGAACCCCTGTAGCCGCTTGCCGTTGAGGCGGATTTCCTTGACGTATATACCCTTGTTGCCCTTGCGGATGATGGTAAACTCTTTGTCGCCAGCCAAGTGCAGCGTGGCACGCTGGAACAGTGGCGTGCCAGTGACATATTCGGCAGCGCCCGCATTGAAGGGATAGAAGCCTAACGCCGAGAAAATGTACCACGCCGACATCTGTCCGCAGTCATCGTTGCCGGCATAGCCTGCTGGAGTGGCATTATAGAATTCGGCGCGCACTTGGTTGACTAGTTCTTGAGTGCGCCAAGGACGGTCGGCGAAGTTGTAGAAATAGACGGTGTGGTGGCTGGGTTCGTTGCCGTGGGCATACTGGCCGATAAACGCCGAGGCATTGCCGTTAGTCTCACGGTTGGCGGTAGTGAGGCTGAAATTCTCATTTAATTTTTTCAGAAATGCTTTCTTGCCACCCATAAGCTCGATGAATTGCTCGGGTGCATGAGGTACAAACCACAGGTATTGCCAGGCGTTCCCCTCAATAAAGCTGTCGTCCTCATAGCTCAGTGGATCAAAAGGCTCTGCCCATTGTCCGTTGTCGTCACGTGCTCTGAAGAACCCCGTTTTTTCATCATACAGGTTTTTATAGTAATTCGCCCTCTGGGCAAAGTGCTGATAGTCGTCTTTGTGCCCCAAACGCGCGGCAACTGCAGCGACGCACCAGTCGTCAAATGCCTGCTCCAGTGTGATGGAAACCGAAGATCTTTGCGTGTTGCAGGGCATGTAGCCCAGTTTTTCCCACAGGTCAAACGGCGAGTTGGTGTGCGGCCTTGTGCTACTCTCGACCATCGCCCGATAGGCTTTCTCAACATCGATGCCGGGCAGGTCGGCGAGAATGGCATCGGCGATGACCGGGATGGCATGGTTGCCTATCATGCAGTAGTTCTCTTGTCCCCACAGATCCCAGATGGGCAGGTAGCCATAGGTGTCGTGATGGCGCACCATGTCGTTCACAAACTGTGCCGCCAGGTCGGGTTTGAGCAAGAGGTAAAGCGGATGCGCGGCGCGGAAGGTGTCCCACAGCGAGAATGTGGAATGGTAATTCTGACCCTTGGGCATCTGGCGAACCTCGTAGTTGGTGTCCATGTATCGGCCATCGACATCGCTCATGGTGTTAGGCTGCAACAACACGTGGTAGAGTCCGGTGTAAAAGATCTGCTTTTGCTCATCTGTGCCGTCAATATCGATGCATGACAGTTGGCGCTGCCACTCGTCATGGGCTTGACGGACATATAGGTCAAAATCCCAGCCTGGAGCTTCGGCGGCAAGGTTTCGACGTGCTCCGTCGATATCGACCGCCGAGAGGGCGACCTTGACCGTCAACTGGCTATCACCTACAGTGTCAAACGACAGGGCGCAGCGCAGCGTCCGCCCGTTGATTACTGTAGCGTTACCCACTGTGCGCGTGCCGTCCATGAGCAGGTGCCCGGTGATGGGACGGGAAAATTCGGCGCGGAAATAGATTTTGCGCAGCTTGGCCCAGCCGGTGATGACGCGGTAGCCTTCCACTGTGTGGTCATCGACAAGGCGGATCTGGGCTTGGATGATGTCATAACTGCGGCGCCCGCTATAATAGGCCTGGCCGCGAAAGGTGGAGTGGTCGAGGTCAAGAATCACCTGTTGCGGCTTCCCTTGGGGGAAAATATAGCGGTGGATGCCGGTACGGGTAGTAGCGCTGAGCTCGGCTTTTACTCCGCTTTCCTGAAGTACAACCCAATAGTATCCTGGACAAGCCGCTTCTTGCTCGTGTGAAAAAGTCTGCCCGAAGTTGCCTGTCGCCAGATACTCTGGAGTCACATTCCAGGTCACTGGCATGAGCGAGATGTCAAACAGGTCAGTGCAACCCGTGCCGCTCAAGTGGGTATGGGAGATGGCGTAGATGCTGTCACGGTTGTAGTCATAGCCAGAGCAGGGATCCCAGGTCACCATCTGTTCGGTGTCGGGACTCACCTGCACCATTCCCTGCGGCATTGTGGCTCCGGGGAACGTGCTGCCGCTCAAAGCGCCGGTGGAATCGGTCTGAGTGCCTATAAACGGATTGACATATTGGGTGTAATCGGTTGTGGTGGCTTGGAGCTGCAATGTGCTCCATAGGGCTAAAAGTAAGATAGTCTGTTTCATATTACGATAGCGTAGCAGTTGGTTTCTAACATTTGGATAAATTTGGCTGCGCCTCAGCGATTGAGAGTGCACTCTCATTGCGTTCGGTTTGCACAAATTTTGTGGTGACAAAATTAAAAAAAAACCGCAGCTTTTTAGTAATTTTGCACCAAATAATAAAAAATGTGACTCTATGGGACTGATTGACGATAGTAAACGCATCAACGATATTGACATAAAAGAAGAGCGCGCTATCCTAGTGGGCTTGATCACGCCCCAGCAAGGCGAAGCCAAGACAAAGGAATATCTCGATGAGCTGGAATTCCTTGCCGAGACGGCGGGCGCTACAACTGTGCACACTTTTCTTCAGCGTTGTGACGGCCCCAACAGCACGTCTTACGTGGGCAAGGGAAAACTGGAGGAAATCGTGGCTTATGTCG
Source organism: Muribaculaceae bacterium (assembly GCA_017557425.1). Lineage (GTDB taxonomy): Bacteria > Bacteroidota > Bacteroidia > Bacteroidales > Muribaculaceae > Sodaliphilus. The sequence goes on from JAFYYU010000012.1 coordinate 19,933, forward strand.
AGGAGAACGATATCAGCCTCGTCATTTTTGACGATGACCTCACTCCAAAACAGATCGCTTTCATCGAGAAGGCTGTGAAAGTAAAGACACTCGACCGCACGAGTCTCATTCTCGACATCTTTGCCAAGCGGGCACAGACAGCCAGTGCCAAGATGCAGGTGGAACTCGCGCAGTACCAGTATCTGCTGCCCCGTTTGACGGGTATGTGGACCCACTTGGAACGCCAGCGAGGCGGTATCGGTATGCGTGGTCCCGGTGAGACGCAGATTGAGACCGACCGCCGTATTGTCAAGACCAAGATTGCCTTGCTCAAGGAGAAACTGGCACTTCTCGACAAGCAGAAAGTTACTCAGCGCAAGAATCGCGGCAAACTCACCCGTATCGCCCTCGTGGGCTATACCAACGTGGGTAAATCCACGCTGATGAACGTGCTGAGCAAGAGCGAGGTGTTTGCCGAGAATAAGCTCTTCGCGACCCTTGACACTACAGTCCGTAAGGTGGTGATTGCCAATTTGCCCTTCCTGTTGACCGACACCGTCGGCTTTATCCGCAAGTTGCCCACTCATCTGGTGGAATCCTTCAAAAGCACGCTCGATGAGGTGCGCGACAGTGATATCCTTGTTCATGTTGTGGACATTTCACATCCCCAGTTTGAGGAACAGATTGAGGTGGTGAACCGCACTTTGCAGGAAGTGTGTGATGCCGGCGACAAGGAAATGATCATGGTCTTCAATAAGATAGACCAGTTTTCCTATACGCCCAAGGATGAGGATGATCTCACACCCCGTCAGCGCGAGAACATCCCCCTGGAAGAACTGCAGGAAAGCTGGATGGCACGCATGGGCGAGAATTGCGTCTTCATCAGCGCCAAGAAACAGGAAAACATCGACGCCCTCAGGAAACTGTTATATAATAAGGCCAAGGCAGTCCACACCGCCCGCTTCCCCTATAACGACTTCCTTTACCAGACCTACGACGACCTGGGCAACGAGTGAGAGTCATCCTAATGAAAAGGCTTTTTTATTGATATTGTAACAACTTCAAAGGCTGAGTTGAAAATGGCGAACAATAGAATCATTTCATTTGATGTTCTTAGGGTTATTGCTGCATTCGCTGTCGTGATGTTGCACGTTACAAGTCAAAGATTGGACACTTCTTTTCTATCAAATGAATGGGAAATCAGGAATGTGTACGACTCTTTTGTGCGATGGTGTGTACCCGTTTTTTTTATGATTTCGGGAGCATTATTTTTGGACCATGGAAGAAAAATCAATGTAGGTAGATTATACAAAAAGAATATTCTCCATCTAATTTTCATTTTTTTTGCTTGGTCATTCATTTATGCGCTTTATTCGGCAACTGTTCGTTGTGATTATAATGTTAGTCATATAATACTAAGGATATTGGAAGGGCCTGTTCATTTCTGGTTTTTGAAGATATTGATTGGCTTATATGTTGCGGTTCCAATTTTAAGGATGATTTCTCAGAATAAACAAGCAGAGGAATACTTTTTAATTGTTGCAATAATTACAGCTTTCGTTCTCCCAACGATTTTTACTTTTATCGGGTTGTTTAACGAGTCTCTTAAATCATTTGTTCTATATCATTATAATGCATATGGAATTAGAATTGCATCGGGTTATGTAGGGTACTTTGTTCTTGGGCATTACCTCTTTTCTAATCGATTGTCAAGCGTTGTGAAGAAATTTATTTATTTAATGGGTTTGTTCAGTGTGTTGTCTGTCATATTTCTCACACATTGGTATTGTCACCGCATTAACGCGTCAAGTGAGGTATTTTATGACAATCTGAATGTTTTCACATTGATTGAGTCCGTTTGTGTTTATTTGGCAATTAATGACTTAAAAATATCCACGAAGTATCATTCTTTAGTGTTGAGGCTATCAAATCTCAGTCTTGGTGTCTATCTTTCACATGTGCTTGTTTTTGTGCTGCTTTATGAGTTGTTTGGGATAGATTCCGGTTCATTTAATCCATTGTTTTTTATTCCCTGTTTTAGTTTAATCGTTTTTGTGTTATCATGTTTGATAGTCGCATTAATTAAGAAAATACCAATATTGAACAAGTTGGTTGTGTAACCGAGATTATTAATTTGAAAAGTTACCCTTGAGGATCCCTGAATAAGCATCATTGATATGGCAAACCCTACGAAGAAACAAGAATTATTGGTATCAATGGCTGATGGATACGCCAAACTGTGCGAGCAGATAGCCAAGATGAGTGAAGAGGAGGCTGCTGCGTCGTTTGATTTCTCAGCCGATCCGAAGAAATGCGGCGTGCGGTGGCAGTATGACCACTGCTTGCGGGATCTGCTGATTCACCTCTACGAGTGGCAGGTGCTGATGCGAGTATTCGTTCAAAACATTCGTGACGGGCGCCCCAAGGACTATCTGCCAGATGAATATCGCCGCAACTACCACGAAATGGACAAAATGCTGGTGGAAAAGCACCAAGGCACCTCATTGGAGGAAGCCTCAGGTCTCCTGCAGCAGACACAGGAAGAAATGCAAAGTCTAGTTGAGGGCTTTTCGGAAGATGAACTCTTCAAAAAAGGTTATTACAAGAATACCTACACCACAAACATGGCGGCCTATTTCTTGAGCGTCACCACAAGCCCATACGGTCAGGCGGTAAAACTGCTCAAGACGCACCAAAAGAACTGTAGAAAATAGCCTCAATCAGGGATTGTAGTAATCCTTGTGGTAGTAGGCTAGGAGTTCCTGAAGGTGGCGGTAGGCTTCGGCAGCCGGACCGTCGGGATCAAGTTCCATGGCTTCGAGATAACTGTTGAGCGCCATGCGCACGTTGCCGTTCTGACGGTAAGCATTGCCGCGCAGGTAGTAGGCGTTGGCAAGCGTTTCCCTGGAGACATTTTTGCTCTCAACGATTTCATTGGCGGCAGTGAGGGCTTCATCCCCCTCGCTGCGGGAGAGCATATCTTTTATTTCTTGAATCGTTTTCATCATTATTTCTTTTATAGGGGCAAAATTACACTAACTTCATGAAAAAACATTACCTTTGCGAACAAATATTTAGTTACAATGGAAATGAAGAATGACAATATGAAGGACCAGCAGCGCCTGGGACAACTCAAAAACCTTGTGATGCTCGCTTCGGCCGATGAAAGAATTACCGATTCAGAAATGGCAGTGTTGCTAGCTGTAGCCTCGCGCGAGAACATCACTCCCGAAGAATTCAATAAGGTCATCGATGACCCTGACAGTGTCAACATCAGTTTGCCCGAGGATGAGGAGACCAAACTTGCTTATCTGCGTGACATGGTTGCCATGATGATGATTGACGGCGAACTGGATGAGCATGAGTTGGCTATCTGCAAGCTCTATGCCATGGCCCTGGGCTATCGAGGCAGTATCGTTGACGGCATGATAGCCGGTGTCATTGACAGCCTTGACTCTCAGACTCTTCCAGATGAATAAGCTTAAAATCCTTGTACTGCTTGCTGCTTTATTGTGTCCCGTTATTGGGTTTGCCCAGGACGAAGAAACGATTGATTTTGGGACCATTGTCGAGCAGATGAGTGCCCAATGCCCTTACTCTGAAGGCAGGGATTGGGCTATAACGTCGATCGCTATGGCCGGAGATACCATCGCCGTCGAGATTGAAACACCTGCTTCTATAAGCGGTTTTCTCTCGGCATTCGTTGGCAATAGCATAAATGTCAAGAGACTGTGGGTGGATCACCTCTTGAGCTATGGGGACGACTGGAAGCATCTTTTTGAACTCATGACAGAGGAAGGGATGTCGCTCCTATTGACAATCAGGCCCAAGAAAAGCGAGGACAGTCCAAGCATCTATATCACTGGCCGGGAGATTGGCACAATTCTTGCAACAGATTAATTAAGCGGCGTTTATGATCCGTAAAAATGTATAACCAGTAATTAGATAGAAAAGATGAACAAGAAAACGGTTTTTGCGGGATTAATGGTGTCAGCTCTGATGTTGTCGAGTTGCCAGTCCATGCATCAGTTTTATGGTGCAACGACGGGAGCATCGATTGGTGGCATGTTCGGCTCAGCAATTGGAGGCATAGCCGACGGTCCCCGTGGTAGCGACATGGGCACTGTGGTCGGCATGGCCATCGGAGGAATCATCGGCGCTGCTGCGACTGCGCCTAAGACCGATGACGGCAATTACCGCTCGTCGGATTACTACTATGAGTATGGCCGTGATGATTATCGTCAGAACAACGCTTATAGCCCGTATGCTAGTATTGAAATTGAGGAACTGCGCTTTGTGGATGAGAACAATAACCGCACCCTTGATGCCAACGAGCACGCCAAGCTGGTGTTCATCATGCGCAATACCGGCCGCGACTACGTTTATGACATCGCCCCTGTCATCACCGTGAGTGGAACAAGGGAAATCTACCTGTCGCCCACGGCCATCGTTAAGGAATTGGGGCCTGGAAAGGCAGTGCGTTATCAGAGTGAGATCATCGCGACCAAGAAACTCAAGAACGGCACAGTGTCTTTCTCCATAGGCCTGTCGGACGGTGATAAACTCTACACGATGCGCTCCTTTGAATTGCGCACCAACAGACGATGACAAGAGACTCGTTAAGGAATATCTATGCCGTGGTTTTGCCACGGCTTTTTGTTTGTTATTGGGGTTACAGGATGATGCGTTGGGCATCGACAGGCTCGTTGACGAACACGCTGGCCAGCGGTGAGAAATGATCGGGATCCTCGGTAGTAAAGTACTGGCAGGTGCTGCCACGGCTGCAGTGCTGCTCGATTTCGGGGTGGCGCAGCAGGTAGTCGGCCAGGCTGTCGGCAACGATAGGCCCCTGTTGTATCACGTTCAGCCCTTGTGGCTTGTAAAGGTTGATTTTGTCGATGAGCAGGGGATAGTGGGTGCATCCCAGAATGACCGTGTCGATGTCGGGACACTCGTTCATGAGTTGTTCAATGTCTTTCTTGACAAAGTAGTCGGCGCCGTCGCCATTGCTCTCGCGGTTCTCGACCAGAGGCACCCACATGGGGCAGGCATGGCCGTGTACCTTGAAATTGGGGTACATCCCCTCAATCTCTATGTTATAGCTGCGACTGGCAATAGTGCCTGGTGTGCCGAACACGCCGATGTGGCCAGTGTGTGTTTGTGAGCCGATGAATTCTACAGTGGGACGTACGACACCCAGCACGCGGCGCTCGGGCGCCAGTATAGGGAGATCTTGCTGCTGGATCGTGCGCAGAGCCTCGGCCGAGGCCGTATTGCACGCCAGGATAACCAGATGACAGCCTTGAGCGAACAAGTGCTTGACGGCCTGCAAAGTGAACTCATAGACCAGTTCGCGTGAGCGTGTGCCATAAGGTGCACGCGCGTTATCGCCGACGAACAGGTAGTCATATTGCGGCAGCACACGTCTGATGTCACGCAGGATCGTCAGTCCTCCAAATCCCGAGTCAAAAACCCCGATTGGCGCCTGTTTCAAGCCATTGTCTTCTGTAGTCGTTTTCATCTATATCTATTCTTTAGCGCAAAGGTAACCCTTTTTTCGGAATTTATTTGTAATTTTGCGGGCTAAATGTGAGTAAAGCAATGTTGCAGCCATTTAAACCATATAGCCTGAACCTAAGAGGGCGACTGGTGACCATCGACCGTCCGTGGGTGATGGGCATCGTCAACATCACGCCCGACTCGTTCTACAGTGGCAGCCGTGTCACTGATGAGCAGACGCTCGTTGAACGGGTACAGGCCATGATGGCCGAGGGCGCTGATGTGATTGATGTTGGTGCCTGCTCGACGCGGCCAGGTAGCGAATCGGTAGACGCAAGGGGCGAAAAAGAACGCCTAAAATGGGCGCTTGCCGTAATCCGGCGTGTGGCGCCTGACATGATTCTGTCGGTGGACACTTACCGTGCTGATGTGGCACTCCAATGTGTTGAACAATGGGGCGTTGACATCATCAATGACATCTCGGGCGGTACGCTCGACGAGAAGATGTTCCAGACGGTGGCCGATCTGAATGTTCCCTATATTCTGATGCACATGCGCGGGACACCTGAGACTATGTCAGGGCTGACCGATTACGACAATGTCGCTGCCGATGTGCTGGAATGGATGGCGCGCCGCATCGACGAACTGAGGCAAATGGGCGTTTCGGATATCATTGCTGACCCGGGTTTTGGCTTTGCCAAGACTGTGGAACAGAATTATGAACTGCTGTCGCGGCTGGAAGCGTTTCATGCACTCGAAGCACCGTTGCTGGTGGGCGTGTCACGAAAACGCATGATATATACGCCACTGGATTGTGACGCTGACCACGCCTTGAACGGCACAACCGTGGTCAACACCATAGCCCTGATGCAAGGTGCCCACATCCTGCGCGTTCATGACGTGCGTGCCGCTGCCGAGGCGGTTAAACTCACGGCCCTGTTACGCCAAGGCATTACCCAAACGAATTAATGACTACACAATAATGGCATCATCGATTTTCACACTTTTCAGCATCAAGGACCTGATCGACATCCTGCTGGTAGCGACACTGTTGTACTACCTGTACCGCACGATGAAGAGTTCGGGCTCTCTCGACATCTTCGTGGGCGTGCTCGCATTTGTCGTTGCATGGGTGGTGATGTATAAGATCCTGGACATGCGCCTCATCGGCACGTTTATGGACAAATTCATCGACATCGGCCTGTTTATTCTTGTTATCCTGTTCCAGGACGAAATCAAACGATTCCTCACTGAGCTGGGTTCACGCCGGGGTCTAAAGGTCTTTGAAAAACTGTTCAAGAGCAAGGCTGAGGTTGAAGACGAGAAAAAATGGATTATGCCGGTCGTTTATGCCTGTATGAACATGGCCAAGACTAAGACAGGTGCCCTCATTGTCGTTCAGCAGACAATGCCGCTGACCGATTATGAACGCACGGGTGACATAATCAATGCTGACATCAATTCGCGCCTGATCGAGAATATTTTCTTTAAAAACAGCCCCTTGCACGATGGTGCCCTCATCATTGCCGGCAGCAAGATCATGAGTGCCGGTTGCATCCTGCCCGTGTCCCATGATACCAACATCCCCCGTTATTTGGGTTTGCGTCATCGTTCGGCCAAAGGCATCGCCCAGGCGACTGATGCCATTGCCATTGTTGTCAGTGAGGAAACGGGGCGTATCTCTTATGCCCACAAGGGTGAGTTGCACCTGAACCTGTCCAGTACCGATCTCGAGCATGCTCTGTCGGCTCTAGTCGAAAATGAATAATTGATTCATCTGAAGAATGTTTGATATCGACGGGACGTTAGTGAGCTTGGACCTGGTAGAGCGCTTCTTCTGCTGCGACCTGGATACGTGCTTGGGTGGTTGCTGCATCGAAGGTGATTCAGGAGCTCCGTTGACCGAGCAGGAATACCAGCAGCTCAAAGCTGTCCTACCCGAGATTTGGGAAGACCTGCTGCCCCAAGCCCAGGAAAAGATCAAAGAGCACGGAGTGGCCTATGTGGACATCGAGGGGGAACTGGTCACTCAACTCGTGGGTGGCGCCAATTGTGTGTTTACCACATACGAACGCGGAGGAATGTGCCTATGCGCCATCGAGAAGGCATACCGCGAGGGACGCATTACCTGGCGCAAACCCATGTCTTGCTACCTTTATCCCGTCCGCATCAAGCGTTATCCCGGTTATGAGGCGGTGAACTTTGACCGCTGGAAAATCTGCAAGTGTGCAGAGGTACTAGGTCGACGCAAAGGCATCCGTCTTTATCAGTTCTTGAGTGAACCGCTCATTGAACGTTATGGACAACAATGGTATGATCAACTTGTCGCTTCGTGCGAATTGTATATAAAAGAATATTTGGAATGATATTAAATAATAGAAATAGTGATATGAAACATCTAGCTGTGGCATTTGTGGCTTTTTTCTTGTGTTTTGCCACATCATTTGCGCAAGTGTCCATCGATGGTAAACGTCTGGCGTATGACAAACGGACGAATTCCTATTTATTGACTGTTCCCCGTTCGGCATACGGCGGTTCTCTCACGCTGCCGGTCGAAATCGACGACACGGTGTCGTGGATGATTATAGGCAATAAGCAGGTGACGACAAGTGTGGAATTTCCTCTTGTTGACGGTGAAACAAGTTATCGGTTCTATTTCGCTCATCCTAATGTTGAAATGGCTATCCTTCGCTTCACCTTTCATCCTATCGTGTGCATGACGGGTGACTTTAATGATGAGTATTCGGTAGGACAGGTTCAAATCACTGAGCCGGACAGCAGCCGGACGCTCAATCTGAGTGCCCGCATCAAGTGGGCCGGTGGCACGACGCTTTATGACTGGATTGAGAAGCACAACTACCACATCAAGTTTATTGATGAGTACGGCGAGAAACTGGATATGTCATTCTTTGGCTTGCGTAATGACAACCATTGGAGGCTGGATGCCGGAATAGTGGATATGTTGCGCTTCCGCAACAAAGTGGCACACGGCATTTGGGCTGATTTTGACTCAAAACCCTACTATGCCGAGTCGCAGCCTAATGCCCGTAACTATTCACGTGGTGAACATGTTGAAATGTTTCTCAATGGAGAGTACATGGGCTTCTTTGACATGGCGGAGTTTCTGGACCGCAAGCAGATGAAGTTAAAGAAGTATGACGAAGCAGACAGCACATTCCGTGGCTTGATGTGGAAAGGCAAGGAGGTGACCCGCCAGACCTTGTTCCGCAAGGATTCGGTTGTTGTCGATACCGTCGAGAGGTGGTGTGGATTTGATATCATGTACCCTGACTTTGATGATGTGAATCCCACTAATTATTCAGTATTGAGTCAAGCCATCAATTTTGTGGAAAAGAGTGACGATTCATCGTTTGCCGAGCATGTGGGCGAGTATTTCGACCTGCCGGTACTGGCTGACTACTATGTGTTTATCCAGATGCTGTATGCCATCGACAACTCTAGCAAGAACATCATTTGGGGATGCTATAACAGTGCTGTTGACCCAAAGTTGACGCTGTCGGTGTGGGACCTGGAGGCTACCGTTGGGCAGCACTGGTATGATGGAAAAGGCTATTATCATGCCCAGGAGATACAGCCTGAGAATGAATTGGAGAAATGCCGGTTCACGGCATTGAGCCGCAGCCGTCTGTTCATGCGGCTGAAGAAGGTGCCCCTCTTCTGGCAGCGGGTAATGGACCGGTATTGGGAATTGCGTAACACAGTGCTTGATCCCGATAGTCTGATAGCCCGTTACCAGAACACCTACGATGTGTTGAATATGAGTGGGGCGTTGGAGCGTGAGCGGGCCCGATGGACGGGCTCGCCCGACCTGGCCAATCGTGAGTTGGATTTCCAAGGCGAATTGGATTACTTGTGCGACTGGATCAGGAGGCGTGTGAATTATCTGGATCGTCACACCTTTGCCATCGCCTTTCCAGGAGATGCTGATTGCGATGGCTCGGTGACAATCAGCGATGTCACTCTCATTATCGATTATCTGCTGTCGGGTGACGACTCGGCTATAAACCTGGCAAATGCCGACCTTAACGGAGACGATTGCGTCAATATCTTGGATGTAACCCAATTGATTGACTTGCTGCTTGGCATCTCCACCCCCGATGAGGACCAGATTTGAGAAAATCGGTAAAAAAGTTGAATTTAGCGCTTGCTGTTTCAGGAATTTGTACTACCTTTGCACCGCTTTTCGTAATCTCTGACAAGAAAAAGAGTGGCTTGTGAATATTACGAAGTGATTATTAACGCATTAAAGACATATAACAATGGACTTGATTAAAGTTGCAGAACAAGCATTTGCTACAAACAAGCAGCACCCGCAGTTTTTCCCGGGTGACACAATCACGGTAGCATACCGCATCAAGGAAGGTAACAAGGAGCGTATCCAGCAGTACCGTGGTGTGGTGATTAAGATCACTGGCGAGGGTGAGAAGAAGCGTTTCACCGTGCGCAAGATTAGTGACAACATCGGCGTTGAGCGTATTTTCCCGCTCGAGTCTCCGTTTATCGACAGCATCGTTATCAACAAGCATGGTAAGGTGCGTCGTGCTAAGCTGTATTACCTGCGTGGTCTCACCGGTAAGAAGGCTCGCATCAAGGAGCGCCGTATCATCAAGAAGGAAGAGGCATAAGAAGCCGTTTACCTTTGAGATACATAAAACCAAGGCCGAGGCATATGCCCCGGCCTTGGTTTTGTTATGCCTTTCCCGCCGATGGAGCCCTCATCAGGCGTAGGGCGTTGAGCACACATAGCAGGGCCACGCCGACATCGGCAAAGACGGCCTCCCACAGGTTGGCTACACCAAAGATGCCCAGTATCATCACCAGCACCTTGATGGCGATGGCGGCTATGATGTTCTGTTTCACGATTCGGCGGGTGTGGCGTCCCAGCATCACGGCATCGCAGACACGCGACGGTTGGTCGGTCTGAATCACGATATCGGCGGTCTCGATTGCCATGTCACTGCCTAAGGCTCCCATCGCTATTCCCACATCACTGAGCGCCAGCACAGGGGCATCGTTGACGCCATCTCCCACGAATGCTACAGTCTGATTGCCGTTATTTTGAATCTGCTTGATGTGTTCTACCTTATCCTGCGGTAGAAGGTCACCATGAGCTTCATCTACGCCCAGGCGCTCAGCCACGTCGCTGACGATGGTCTGTTTATCGCCCGAGAGCATTACCGTCTTGATGTCCAGCCGGTGCAGTTCGGCTATAGCCACTGCGGCATCATCCTTTGGCTGGTCGTTGAGCAGGATATGCCCGGTATATACTCCGTCGATGGCCACAGCAACTATGGTTCCACATGTATCATGCAAGGTGGCGGGGTAATCGATTCCTTCGCGTTCCAATAGGCGTGTTGTACCCACTGTCCAAATCTTACCCTCGATAGAGGCACTCATACCGTATCCAGCAATGTCTTTCAAGCCAGTGACCATGACATCAGCGGGTTGACGGTAATTGATAATTGCTTGACCGATGGGATGGGTGCTGTTCTGCTCGATAGCAGCGACCATGGCCATCTGTGACTCGGATAAACCGCTGACGGCGGTTACGGCAAATTGTCCAGTGGTCAAAGTGCCTGTTTTGTCCAGTACGACAGTTTCTATACTCGCGATGACATCCAGGTAATTGCTGCCCTTGAACAATATGCCGCGGCGAGAAGCGGCTCCAATGCCTGCGAAATAACTCAGCGGGATGCTGATGACCAATGCGCATGGGCATGAAATAACCAGGAAAATAAGCGCGCGGTGTAACCATTCGGTGATGCCGTAATTGAATGTGGGTACGACAAGTGAATAGAGCCATGGCAACAATACGACCATGGCGGCTAAACCTACCACCACAGGTGTGTAAACCCTGGCAAAACGTCGTATAAACAACTCTGACGGAGCCTTGCGCTCGGTGGCTTCTTCGACCAGATGCAAGATGCGTGACACAGCACTCTCGCTGGCTGGCCGAATGGCTTGAATGCGTACAGTGCTCTCGCTGGCAATCATGCCGGCGAGCACCTCGCCGCCACGCTCTATGATGCGGGGCACGCTTTCTCCTGTCAGGGCGGCAGTGTCGAATGCAGCGGCTTCACTTGTTAGCCTGCCATCAATGGGCACTCGTTCGCCTGGCCTGACCTCCACGGTGTCGCCAATGTTGACCAGGGCAGGAGAAATCGTTTCACGTTCTCCATCGCGGATAACGATGGCCTGGTCAGGGCGAAATGCAATCAGGGCCTCGATATTGTCTCTCGCACGATCTACAGCGAGGTCTTGTAAGGCTTCGCCAATACAATAGAGGGCCATTACCGCCACAGCCTCGGGATACTCGCCGATGGCAAAGGCGCCTATGCTGGCTACCGTCATCAGCAGGAACTCGCTGAACAATTCACCCTCACGGGTTTCCTCGATGGCTTCAATGAGCACACCCAGTCCCGTCGGGAGCCATGCCGCGGCATACCACGCGATCCTTATCCAGTCGTTTTGGAACCACTGCACTCCTGTTTTGCTAAAGATGATGCCTGCGAGAAGCATTGCCATTGACAAGGCAGGTTTCCACCAGTTCACCCCTTCATTGTCATGATGGTGTTCATGACTGTGCTGCTCATGCTGGTGGCAGCAGTCGCTGCCCTGGCAAGTATTTTTGTTATTATGTGACATACTCATTGTCTCGTGTTTTTTTGTTGTTCTGACGGCAAAGGTAGTATCAATTCCTTGCAACCGGGTTGCAAAGTGTGGTCATGGGGCCGATTTTGACTGGACAATTGGTCTGCAAGAAATGAGGATTAATCGTCGAAAACTGTGCTCATGTCGATACTTGCCCGGAATGCTTTTAACTTTTGCTGCAAGGCCAGGTCTAAGAGACAGAATGATTTAAGAAGCATTGTTTCACCAGTCAGGGCCACTGAGGTGACCTTGACACAAAACAGAAAGATTATGAAAACTAAAGCATTACTGACTGCAATCGCGACTATCGCATTACTCATGCCCAGCACTGCTATGGCTAGTAATCACAAGATTCGTCATGAGGTGAAACCCAAGCACCGCATCGAGCACAGGATGCACGTCGCACATCGTCCGGCTATCGGAACCCGCTTCTCACATCGTCCCGTCAATGGCAAGTTCATCATCGTCAACCGTGAACGTCTGTGGACAGCCGACGGAGTACTGTACCGAATGATTGCAACCCGAACTGGAACAACGTTTGTAGTGATTGGCTATCTGAGATAAGCGCCAATTCAATAGTAAAAAACAAAGGCTTACTGTAAAAGGTAAGCCTTTGTTGTGTCTAATAAAGTGTAAAAACTCTAGTACAATAGTCGGGCAATGCGGGCCGAGCCACGCTTGCCGGCGGCAATGCGGGCAAACAGACGTCGTGTCACGGGAGCGACAATCCGGCGCCAGTAGCGGTTGTTGCCGTAGGTATCACGCAGGGCCGAGTAGGCTTGTTGGCACAACGGCTTGGCCAGCTCCTGGCAACCCTCGCGTTGATACTGGGCCGCCAGCACCATGCGGCGGTATTCAAGCAGACGTTCAAAACGCTTTTTATACTTGGCTTTGAGCTGAGAGCAACGCACTTCGTTTTTCATGATATCGATGACGTATTCCCACTCGCCATGACGGCTGTGGAACTCGGTGCCGGTGATGGAGTCGGCGCCGTTGTGGTTGATGGTGACGCGTGACTTGCCGCCCATGTAGGCAACATGCGGGTTAGCGAGCAACAATCTCAATCCCAATTCCCAGTCGTTCCAGCGCGGCAGGTCGATGTTCCAACCGTCGGTCGATGCGAAGAATTCCCGTCGGACGGCATATCGCTGTGTCGCCAGTTGACCGTGCAGAATGTGGTTGGCAAACAGATCACCGCAGTGGAAAGGGGCTTGACGAGAGCTTCCGTCAGGAAAGACCAGTGTTGACCGTGCGCTGATCAGGTCCAGTGCCTTGCCTTTGCGCTGGGCACGTTCAATCAGTTTGACATAGGAAGCCACTAATCCTTCTTCCATCTGGTCGTCGCTGTCAAAGAAAAGCACCCATTCGCCAGTCGCCTGCTCGAAGCCGCGGTTGCGTGCCGCTCCAGCAGTGTGATGCTCCTCGCGCACAATTTCCACGTTGAAACCGTCGCCGGGGTGCTCTTTCTTGAAAGTCTCAAGCACTTGCAGCGTATTATCGGTGCTATAGTTGTCCACCAGGACCACTTGCAGGGGACGGTGGGTCTGTGCCACCACGCTGTCGAGCGTGGCACCGACAATGTCGGCACGGTTATAGACGGGTATGATGATGGAGATTTCCATGAATGATGCTCGTTAATTTGGATAGATTTGGCGGCACCTCAGCAAAACCTAAATGAATTTGGTTCTGCATTCGGCTTGCTCAATTTTTGGTGTAAAGGTACAGCTTTTTTTGATTAACTCCAATAATTGTCCTACTTTTGTGGTCTCATGAAGATATTATTCGCTGGTGATGCCAGCAATATGCATAACTGTCTGGCCCAGGAGCTGCGGCGCATGGGCCACGAGGCGACGGTGGCATCCGACGGTTCGCGCTGGATGGACACCCATCGCGACATTAACCTGCAGCGTCGTCCCGGCATGCTGGGAACGTTGCGTTATCTCATGGATATCAAGCGCGCTCTGCCCTCGATGACGGGTTATGACATTGTTCAGATCGCATCTCCCATTTTTCTGCGCCTAAAGCCTCACCGCATCGCAAAGGTGTTTGACTACCTTAAGGCCCACAACTCCCACATGGTCTTGTCAGCATTGGCTACCGATATGGTTTACTATGATGCCTGCCATGATGGTCACACATTTCGCTATAGCGATTATATGCTGGGCGATGAGCCATCACCCTATGTCAATTCGTCGGAATACATGGCGCAACAGCAGGACAACTGGCGTCAGCCATTCATGCGTCAACACAGTGATCACATCCTGGGCGGCATCGATGGCGTGGTGGCTTGCTTGTACGAGTACTATGTGGCATATAAGCCGCTGATGGGCGACCGTGTGGCTTATGCCGGCCTACCCATAGATACCGAGTCTCTCACGTTCCGTCCGCTGGAAAAAGTGCCTGATAAAGTGCGCCTGTTCATCGGCATCCAGCGCGACCGGCACGTGGTCAAGGGCACTGACCGCCTGCTTGCTGCCATGAAGCGAATCCATGACCGTTATCCAGGCATCACCGAGCTGGAGGTCGTTGAAAACCTGCCCTATAACGAGTACATACGCCGTATGCGTGACTCCCATGTGATTCTCGACCAGCTTTATAGTTACACTCCCGCAACCAACGCGCTCATTGCCATGGCTCAGGGCTTGGTTGCCGTGTCGGGCGCTGAACCCGAGTATTACGACTTGATTGGTGAAAAGGCCAACAAGCCCATCATCAACGTCTCGCCTCTTGTCGAAGGAGATATCGATCAAAAACTCTCTTGGTTGGTCGAGCACCGTGACCAGTTGCCGCAGATGGCTCGCGCCAGCCGCGCCTTTGTCGAAAAACACAACGCTGCACCCATTGTGGCACAGCGCTATCTCGACTACTGGAACAGTATTATATTGTAAAAGAAAAATAGGGATTAAGAAAACTCTTAATCCCTTATTCCTGATTTTTAGAAGTATTTGCCGACAGCGGCTTTGAGCCTTGAGGCGTCCTCGACGCGCTCGACAATATCTCCGTTTTTGATGATGAACGTGGTGGGGATGCCGTTAACGTTATAGGTACCGACGTTATGGGAATTGATGCTCATGGGGTCAAAGACAGTGATCCATGGCAGATTCTGTGCTGCTTGTCGCCAGGCCACGTTGTCTTGATCCACGCTCACTTGGTAGATCTGCAAGCCGCGATTGTGATATTGCTGGTAGATGTCGTTGAGCAGTTTGTTGAGCTGCGGCGAGATCTCGGTGGTATAGGCTGTGAAATCGAGCAGAACGATGCGGTTGTCAGCAGCAACAGCGGCTAATGACTGCTCCTTGCCGTTATTGTCTTGCAGTTTTATGTCGATAAGAGATGTGACATCGGCATATACGGTGTCGTTAGCCGCATTCATGGCGCGACGACGGCGTTGACCGTCCAGCAGCACGTTGACCAGATATTCGGTTCTTGGGTCGTCGGGGCGGAATGAATTGAAAGAGTTGGCCACGGCACCAATGATGCGCAGGTCGTTGTCGTTCAGCGGGTCGAACAGCGGTTTCCCGTCAATGTATTTGTTGATGGCATAGTAGGCCACAATGCCGCTCGGGTCAGCAGCGATTTGGCGTGCCAGCTCGTCTTTCCAGGCTTGAAGTTCAGCGGCTGTGCCTTTGCCGCCGGCAAACTGCATCGCCTCTTTGTCAATCTTCATCACATGCTCGGCATGCTCGCTTCCGCTAATGGTGTAGTCGCTGGCGATGTTAGGCAACTTGGCCGTAACTGTGAGGTGGTCCAGACTGTCGATAGGGAAACAGATGGATTGGTTACCCAGTCGCAATTGGTAAATATTAGGAACTTCGGGGGCGGGTACGCTGATGCTGAACTTGCCGTTCTTGCCCACCTTGATGCTGTCAATGATGAGCCATTCGCCATTACTCGACTGCTCCAGTACAAGGGTTGTGGTGTCGCCGGCGCCCTCAATGGTGCCGTCGATATGGAACTTGTTGCCGTCACATGCGGTAAGCGCCGCGATGACAGTCATCATCAATATAATCTTCTTCATATCATCATGAGTTTTTAAAAACGGTGCGAAATTACACTTTTTTCCCCGCTTGACAAAATCTGGTCTTTAGTTTCTGTTTTTTGGATTCTAGTTTTCGCTCCTGGGGTGGTGCTCAGCGGGATATTAGTGAGGGAAGATAGTGGTCGGAGACCACGGCAAGGCCAGCGGCCTTGATTTGGATTAACCCCGCGGCGCAAGGGCCGAAGGTCCTTGTGGCGTGGGGAAAGGCGTCACTATGAAAAGGGCCTCGAAGAGGGCCAATTGAGGGTGACAGAAACAAATGAGCCTGAATCTGATGTCGCAGAAACCGATTAAGTCAGTCGATATTCATTCCATTCCAATCCCGCATGTTCCAGATGTTTTCGGTACTCATCTTCGAAGGTCTCCCTTTGGTGGTGCACCCGCTGGTTGCGGATGTAGTTTGCCACCATCTCCTTGTCGCGCAATGCGTAGGTGAAAGCCCCGTACTCCTTGCCCCAACCTGCGAACTGCGGGAACATATTTGGATTCTGCTTTATCCATTGGCTTGTGGATAACTTGATGTCGCGGACAAGATCGGACAAGCATACTGAAGGATGCAGGTGAATCAGAAGATGAATGTGGTTTTCGATGCCGTTCACAGCGTAAAGAATAGAATCGTGGTTTTGTACCACCCGTGCAATATAGCGGTACAATTGGTCGCTTGAAGTCAAAGGGAGGGTCATCTCGCGGTGACGCGTATTGATGACGATGTGATAAATAGCTGTGACTGCACTCATAATAGATCGTTTTAGGTTGCAAAATTACAGAAAATCAACCATATCAACAAGCAAGTGGCCCTCTTCGAGGCCCAATCAGCGAGCATTCCTGTCACCACGCCACACAGACCTCCGGCCTGTGCGCCGTGGTGTTGCCTCAAGTCAAGGCCGTTGGCCTTGTGCAGACCTTCGGCCTGCCTTTGCCACACCAATTATCCGCCGAGCCATGGGGTGTCAGGGCAGTGGCTCGCAGGGGTCAAATGAAAAAAGACTCGCCATCACGGCGAGTCTTTATTTCCAAAAAGCTTTACCTTATGAAAAAAATTATTACCTTCAAATTGTCGGTGCAAAATTACTGCCAAAAATATGCATGGCACCTATTTTTTGCATTAAAAAAGGTTAAATTTGCGTCTTTTGGCCTAAAAGTCACCTGTTTATCGCAGTATGATGTCGATGATGGTGGTCACATCGCCAATGTTCACCTCACCGTCTCCATTCACGTCGGCACGTGCAAGCGTTGCTTCATTGACTTGTCCGCCCAGAATGATGTCAATCACCGCAGTGACATCGCCGATGTTCACTTCGCCGTCACCGTTCACGTCACCAATAGGATAACTGAATTGGTCAGTAATGTCTGCAACAGAGTATTTGTTTGTGGTCGAGGTGATTTCCAGGAAGATGTCCTTGCTGATTCCGGTCACGTCAACGCTCTGGTGCCCGCTGTCTCCCTGGCTGAGCACAACATTGAACGTGTAGTCCTCACTGCCGATCTCGAAGGTGCGGTAATAGAACCGCTGGCCCATGACCGTCTTGGTGCTGGTGACACTCACGCCAGGCCAGCTGTCGTGGATGTCGCCGGTTGAGTCCCAAGCGTAGATATAGACGCTGCTCCAGTTGTTGGGCGCTTCGGTCGGATCTTTGAGATAAACTGTTGCGGTATAGGGCACAAAGCCGTGGAAAATGTATTCCCGTTGCACGACATTGCGTACCTTGCCTTCGAAGAGCACGCCTGCGGTAAGAACGGTGTTGTCGGTAAAGGTGAGTTTCACATGACCGACAGCCTGCTGGCTGGTGGCCGTGGGCATGCTGCCGTCGGTGGTATAGACGATAACCGCGTCTTCCTCGCTGGCGGTGAGTGTCACCGTGATGCTGCCGTCATACCAGCCGCTCTCCTTGTCAATCGAGAGGGTGGGGGCAGGTGAGGTATAGTTGGTCACCTCATGGTCCCACGTGGAGTCGATGTAGTAGCCGTGGTTACGGAACGTCAGGTCACTGGTCTGCTGCCCGTCGGTGACAAAGATGATGCCCGTGGGAGATGTGGTGTTTGTCCCTTCATAAGTCCATTTCCAGATCTTGCGGGTCCCGTCACTGGTGGAGCCCATCAGCGTCATCACTTGGCCTGGCCAGCTGCCCCCGGTGAAGTTGCTGCTGCTGTTCCACACCCAGGTTGTCACGTTGCTCACGCCAGTGCTAGTTTCCAGGAAGACGCTCATGTCGTCCTCTTCACAACTGGGTTCGTAGGGCTCGAGGGGTGTGGGCGGGTTGATGCCGCCTCCCTCGCCGTCATTGCTTGACAACTCCTCTTCAGTACCGTCATAGCTCAAGATCGTGCCGGCATTGGCGCTGTTGGTAAAAAGATAAGGTCCATCATCGCCAATCTTGCCAGGAGCAGGAGTGAGGTTTGTTGACAGCACATAAATGCGCATGTTGCCCTTGCCGCTGCATGAGGTAGAGGTCAGGGTACCGTTGGTCACGGTCTTGACGTCTCCCGTGACGCAGTCGGTATAGGTGCCGTTAAGTACACCAGTGAACGTGGCTGGTCCGTTGATGGTTACCAGGGCATAGCTATCGGTTGTGCCATCGGTGTAGCGCCGCTTGAAGGCGTAACCGCCTGATGATGAGCATCCGCTGGTGCTGTACTGGCCCTTGCGCAGGGCTGGAACAGCCTGACGGATTCGGTTCAGCCGTTGCAGGTGCTTGACCAACGGCTTAGAGAGTGTGGCAGCAAGGTTACCGCTGGCTCCGCTGGCAAGACCAAAGTCGCTTGCCGTCACATCGCCCTTGATGTAACCGCCGTAATAGGCGCGTCCGCTGTCCCTGAGCGATCCGTTGCCGCCAGGATCGATGGTCTTGCCGGCTTTGAACTCGATCTCGCTGCCATAGTACAGGCATGGAATACCGCGGAAAGTGAACATCAGCGACAGATTCTCGGCCCACTGAGCGGTTCCCTCGTTAAAACGTATGTTATCGTTGGGACCTGGGCTATAGTCGTGGCTATCGACATACACGACATTATAGGTCGCGTCATTATAGTATTTGTCTCCATTGATGGCCAGGCTCCACACACTGGAAATGTTATGGAATGAGTAGTGTACAGGAAAGTCGATGACATTCAGTCCCGAGGATCTGCTCAGGTCGGGTGCGTGATAGTCATTGCCATTGAGTACGGCATTATTGGAGGTGGGCATGGCGCTACTCGTCTCCTTGTTGTTGTCGGCATACATCTGCTGGCATGAGCTGATGTTGTCCAGCGTATTAAGGTCAGTGCTCTCATAGACGGCGACACCGTCCCAGTAACTGGGGTCGTCGTTCCAACTGTAGTCCTTACTCTCGGCCCACGTGTAGAAATAGGGCGATAGGGCAGGCTGATTGCGGTAAGTGACGCTACCCTGGTAGCGGGCACATACCTCGGTGCACAGGTAGAAATCGGCTTGGTTCAGGCGTTTGCTTTTGTATTGCTCGCCCAGTGCCTGAAAAGCGGGAATGTAGATTTTGTTGAATGTCAGGCGGGAGATGTGCCCACCCGTGTCGATGCGGAAACCGTCCACACCCATCTTGATGAATGTGCCGTAGCAGTCTATCAAGTATTGGGCAACAGCGGGATTCTCGGTATTCAGGTCAACGCAGTCTCCGGCAATCTGAGCCCACCAACGGGTGTTGTCGTCCCAATTGAATTGCCCGAAATGATGCCAGTAATTATGGGTGTCGTGGTTCTGGTTGTCGGTGTTTTTCATCTGTTTCAGGCGGTTGTCATATTGCTGGCCTGAGGGCAGGCTGGCGTAGTTTGTCGGCAATACACCGCCAACTGAGTCGGTAGTGTAGGGGAGCATGCACTCGTTGATCTTGAACTGGTTAGCGTTCCAGTCGCGGGTGAACAGTTTGCACAGGTGCTCTTCGCCAAAGTTGCCCGTGTGATTGAGTACTACATCCAGCAGCACTTTCATGCCACGTGCATGGGCCTCGTCGATGAGCGTCTGGAAAGTCGTGTCTCCGCTCTCATAACGGTGATCAACGCGCGAAAAGTTTCGGGCGTGATAACCATGGTAGTCCAATCCCGAAGCGTTCTCGACGATGGGGGTGACCCACACTGCTGTGAAACCTAGTGCCTTGATATAATCAAGTTTATCGATCAATCCCTTGAAATCGCCTCGCCAGCAGGGATCGCCATGATTGGCCGTTGCGCCATCCCAGCATTGGGCATTGTTGGAGGGGTCACCGTCATAGAAACGGGTGGTAATAACAAAGTAGATGCTCTCGTCGCGGAAGTCGTTGCGAGGCCCGATAAAAGCTGCCAAGGACTGACCGGCAACAGCCACCATCGATAACGTTAAGATATATTTGAATAATAAATGTTTTGGTCTCATTATTGATCAGGAATACCGGTTAAACAATACGGGTAATAATCGCTTGATGTTGGCAAAGATAGTACTTATTTATCAAAGATTCAACGACATGAGCCTCCTTTTTGTTGAAAACATGGGCATAAAAGAAGGGTGTACAGAGCTTTTTTGTATATTTGCAATCTGATTCAGTTTGTATATTAATAATCCATCATACCTAAAACAAGATGAAAAAGAATCCTCGTTACCTTTTGCTCCTGTTGCTTGCTGCAGTGGTGGGCTTGACAGCTAGTGCAGCAGCCCCGAGCACCTATTACAACAATGCTAAAAACAAGAGCGACCAGGCATTGATGACAGCGTTGCACAACATCATCAAGGGGCACACCAAACGCTCTTATGATCAATTGTGGACTGATTTCAAGACCACCGACTGCAATGGGACCACGATTATTGACCGATATTCTGATTCTCAATTCACATGGAGTACCGACCAGTGCGGCACCTATAGTGGAGTAGGTGACTGTTACAACCGTGAGCATTCGGTGCCTAACAGTTGGTGGGGCAAAGTTGAAACCGATACCGCCTATACCGATCTTCATCACTTGATTCCTACCGATGGCTGGGTGAACAGTAAGCGTGGCAATTACCCGTTGGGCGACTGTGCTAATGGTACTGTATATGGTACTGGAAAGCTTGGTGCTTGCACTTTCAGTGGTTATTCTGCCACGGTGTTTGAGGTAGCTGATGAGTACAAGGGCGACTTCGCCCGCATGTATTTTTACTTTGCTGTGCGTTACATGCCACGCATTAGCTCGTTTACCAGTGGTTTGGGTAGTGCTGTGTTTACTGCCAATTCCTACAAGTGCTTGACGACATGGGCCATCAATCAGTTGCTGGAGTGGCACCGCAACGATCCCGTCAGTACGCTTGAAACTAAACGTAACGACGCGGTGTATGGCATTCAGCATAACCGCAACCCCTTCGTCGATAATCCGGAATTGGTAGAATACATCTGGGGTAACAAGCAGGGTAGCACCTGGCCTAGTGGAGGCACTTCCACACCTACGCTAACTAGTCCAACCAACGGCTCAACCGTAAATGTGGGCACCAATACTGGCAGTGGAGTGAGCAAAACCATTACTGTCAAGGGCAGCAACTTGACCAAGGCGCTGACAGTATCGGTTTCAGGATCCGGCTTCTCGGTGACTCCGACAAGCATCACTGCTGCCAATGCCAATAATGGCACAACTGTCACCGTGACCTATAATGGCACATCGAGTAGTGCTACAGGCACGTTAACCATTACCAGCAGTGAGGTAAGCGCCACAGTCAACCTCACTGCCACCTACAACAGCGGCGGCGGTGATCCTGGTGAAGATGTTATCGAGACATGGGAAGGCTGCAGCGGATATGATAACTACACCAACAAGACGGTACAGGGCAAGGCATTTACGTGGTATTTCTCTAATGCGGGCATCTGGGCCGACACCAACAAGAATGACGCTTTGAGTTGTCGCTTCGGCAAGGATGCCAATTCCTGCATTGAAATGACTGAGGATGTTTCTGATGGTGCAAGCAAAGTGTCGTTTTATGCTGCCAATTGGGGAAGTGATGCCACGCCCACCTTGCAACTGCAATACAGCACTAATGGTGGGAACACGTGGACCACAGTGGGTTCATGCTCTCCCAATCAGACATGGAAACAGTACACGTTCGATATGAATGTAACGGGTAACGTGCGTTTCAAGATTCAACAGACTGCTGGTTCACGTCTTAACATCGATGACATCGCAATCAGTAGTAACAGTGGTCCTGTAACCAATCCTCAAATCACCGCGCCCGCCAACGGCTCGACGGTGAACGTTGGCACGATTGCCGCCACGGGTACGTCGGTAAGCAAGACGATTACCGTGAAGGGCAGTGACCTGACCAAGGCGCTCAACGTCAGCGTGAGCGGTACGGGCTTCAGTGTAAGTCCTACTGTTATTGGCGCGTCGAGTGTCAACGCTGGCACTACCGTCACGTTAACCTATACTTCTTCATCGGCTGGAAGTGCAACTGGCATGCTGTCTATCAGCAGCAGCGAGGCTAGTGTAGTCGTAAACCTTATAGCCAACAAAATTCCGATGCCATCGATTTCCATTACGCCAATTCCCGATATGGTAGCGGAGTTTGAAGGCGAATCTTCAGTTGTGACGGCAACAGTGAGTGCCGATGATAATACCGAGAGTATTTCACTGAGTGTTGAAGGCAACTTTGAACTGAGTCTGAACCGCCGCAACTGGGGCAAGTCGTTGATACTGGATGCGACAGGCGAGGTGTTCTATGTGCGCTTGGCCAATACCGGAACGGCAGGCGAATACTATGGTACGATTTCAGCTAGTACTAGTATCGCGAGTGCCTACGCAGATGTTCATGGTACAGTCAACGCTAAGCCGGTCATCATTGGTGACGTGAATATGGATGGCGCTGTCAATATAGCTGATGTTACTACTCTTATTGATTATTTGCTGGGTAGTAATGTCTCGCAGTTTGATGCGGTGGCCGCCGATGTGAATAACGATAGCGTCATTAACATCGCTGATGTGACAGCTCTTATCGACAAGCTCTTGTCGTCGTCTTCAAATTTTGCTGTGCGACAAGACTGGGATGCTTATCCTGCCATTGGGGGGATGGATGTAGAGAACTACAGTGAAGAGTCATTGGAAGTCTATGACTTGGAGGGCAACTGTTGTGCAGTGATGATGACACAGGGAGAAAACTTCATAGCGTTACCTGCAGGCATTTATGTTGTAGCAAGCGATAACCGCTCACGTAAAGTGGTCGTGAAGTAACACGACATCAATAGTTAATCAGACAACAATTGCAGCAAGGCCAGTAGGGCCTTGCTGCAATTTATTATAGGTGTTTGTTTATCTGCCGATGCAGTGGTATTCAAAGCCAGCCTGGCGCAGTTCCTCGGCATCTAGAATGTTGCGGCCATCCAGCACAAGGCGGCCCTTCATCTGTAATAACTTCTCTATGTTGGTCATACGGAATTCTTTCCACTCGGTAACCAGCATCAGAGCGTCAGCGCCATCAGTCGCGTCATACATGTCATGGGCATAGGTCACAGCGTCCCCGAGACGGCGTCGGCACTCGTTCATTGCGACTGGATCATAAACCTTAACAGTAGCGCCCGCCTTGAGTAAGAGGTCAATGAGTATCAGTGACGGAGCTTCGCGCATGTCGTCGGTCTCGGGTTTGAAAGCCAGTCCCCAAAGTGCGATTGTCTTGCCCTTAAGTTTGTCTTCTCCCCCATAGTATTTCACTATTTTGTGGTATAGCACTAGTTTCTGGTCGGCATTGACTTCCTCAACGGCTTGCAGCACACGCATGGGATAGCCCACGTCGGATGCCGTCTTGATGAGAGCCTTGACATCCTTTGGGAAACAAGAACCGCCATAACCGCAACCGGCATATAGGAACTTCTTGCCAATGCGTGTATCGCTGCCGATGCCCTTACGTACCATATTCACGTCAGCTCCCACCAGTTCACACAAGTTGGCGATGTCATTCATGAAGCTGATGCGGGTGGCCAGCATAGAGTTAGCGGCATATTTGATCATCTCGGCCGAGGGAATGTCGGTGAAGATAAGTCGGTCGCTCACAATCATGAAAGGTTTGTATAGACGTGCCATGAGTTTATGGGCTCGCTCACTTTCCACGCCAACGACAACACGGTCAGGGCTCATAAAGTCTTTTATTGCATTGCCCTCCTTGAGGAATTCGGGATTGCTGGCCACATCAAACTCGACCTTCACGCTTCGCTTTTCAAGTTCTTCCTCAATGACTGCCTTGATTTTCTTTGCAGTGCCTACAGGCACTGTGCTCTTAGTAGCAACAACAACATAGTGATTCAAATGACGGCCAATGGTGCGGGCCACTTCAAGGACATACCTCAAATCGGCGCTGCCATCCTCGTCAGGAGGGGTACCCACGGCGCAGAATACAATATCCACAACGTTGATGGTGTCTTCAAGACGTGTGGTGAATTGAAGTCTACCAGACTTCATGTTTTTACGCACCAGCATCTCTAGCCCTGGCTCATAAATGGGGATGTCGCCTTGATTGAGTGCCTTAATCTTTTGCTCATCGACATCAACACATGTCACGTGAACTCCCATTTCACTGAAACAGGTGCCAGTAACCAGCCCGACGTATCCAGTGCCAACTATTGCAACATTCATTATCTATTCGTATGATGGTAATTATTTCGGGTTCCACGCATAATGGTGAAACCCGAAAAATGATTGCTGTTCTATTTTAGCTGTTAATAGGCTTTGCACGGTCCTTGGGGGTGTCATCAACGTAGTAACCGCCGCTATCACCACCGTAACCGTAGCCATATCCGTAACCGTAACCATAGCCATAACCCTTACCGTAACCGTAAGCATAGGAGTAGTTATAGCGGGTCTTGCTCACCTTGATGTCGTTGACGAGGATAGTCAAGTTCTTGATCTTGCCTTGTTCGGCCATGTGCTCTAGCTCATACATGAAGGTCTGCTCAACCCTGCCGTCGCGGATAACGTAAATGGTCAGATCCACAAATCGGTTCACAACAGCGGCGTCTGCGATCAAGTTATAAGGCACGGTATCGAGGATCACATAATCGTAACGCTTCTTGAGTTCTTCAATCATCTTGGACATGTTCTCACTCAGCAGAAGCGAAGTGGGGTTGGGAGGGATGGCACCCACACTGATGATGTCGAAACCTTCATGGAGCGCTCCACGATGGATGACGTTGTCCAGGTTGGTCTCTTTGCCTGACAGGTATGCCGAGGCACCCTTACCATCCTGCACGCCGACATACTCTGAGAACTTACCCTTACGGAGGTCAAGGTCGACAACAATAACCTTCTTGTTGACGTATGTGTAGGACAGCGCCAGGTTCACCGCAACGAAACTCTTGCCTTCACCCGACATGGTTGAAGTGAACTGGATGACAGTCGCCTCACCGTTAGGTTTGTCATTGCTGGTGACAAAGTCAAGGTTGCTGCGGACGATGCGGAATGCCTCATTCATGCGGTCATTTGAGGTTTCATTAACGACAATCTCGCCCGTAACGTTGCTCTTTTTGGCAGGCAACTCGCCGAGGATGGGAATGTCACAAACCTCTTCAACCTCGCGACGCGTATGGATAGTCTTGTCAAGCGAGAAGTACCAGAATACACCGTAAAGGATAAATGCGGGGATCAGCAAACCAAGAACTAAGCCAGTGAGCACAATACGTGTGAGCGGTGCCGTAATCGGGGAGTAATTGGGGATAGCAGGTTCCATTACCTTGGCATTGGGCTCGGTAATAGCCATCTGCAATGCATTTTCCTCACGTTTATTAAGCAGATAGAGATAAAGCTGCTCTTTAATCTTCTGCTGTCGGGTCACCTCGGTGATGGCTTTCTCGTGCGAGGGGTTGGCCGTCATGCTGCTCTGTGCTTGATTCTGCAAGCGTTGAGCTTGTCCCTGGCGCGTGCGCAGGGTGCTCATGTAGTTGTCAAGACTTGCGATAAGGTTTTTCTTTTGTGATGCGAGTGAATTGGATAGTTCCTTCATCACAGGGTTCTCGGCACTGGAAGTGGCAGAAATCTTTTGGTATTCCTGCATGGCTTCGTTGTATTGATTGATTTGGCCATTGATGCCGACGTTGTTCATGCCTGAATTGGCGGGAATCAGTTCGCCTGGGCCCATGTTTGCAATATGGCGACGGATTTGTGAAGCCAGGTTGATCTCAAGGGTTACATCCTCGGTTTGGTTAATCTGGTTCATTGTGTTGCCTTCAGAACCCCACATGCGGGAGTTGGCAGAGCCGGCTGTGAGGATAGCTACCTCGTTGTCGACACCACTCAGGTCTTTAGACAGATCGGATACACGTTCGGCAATAAATGCTTCGGTGTTTCGAGCCACCTGGTTCATGTCGTTGATACCCTCTTGGTTATATGCAACCACCAGAGCGTTGAGGATGTCGGCACACATCTCGGGGTTTTCTCCTCTAATGGCGAGGTTGAGCACATCACTATGTGCATCGGCATTCTCGACATGCATTAAACCTGCAAAAGCTCTTGCTGTACTAGTCGGATTAGAGATTTTGACAATAACCGTATAGTCGATGTGCTGATTTGTGAATGACTTTGTCTTAGTGATGGCTACAGGACCGAAATCGGTATTGATTTTATTGCCGAAGTGCGCTTTCTTCCATTCGCCGCCGTTTACCCGAAATTCATACTCTTCAGAGCTCTTGGGGACAATGGTGATGGAGAAGCCGCGGGTCACCTCCTTGAGTGGGGTTACTTGCACGGGGGTGTCCTTGTAGATATTGACATCACGCAAGAACATGTGACCGTAGTATTGCACATTTAGTCCCAGTGAGTTAACTACAATCTCCATCACTCTCGATGACCTGAGTTTGTGCGGCTCATTGGGTATATAGTTGACAGTGTTTAATCCCAGATCTCGGAATGTCATTGACGGAGTGCCTTGGGCACTGTCCTTGGAACGGATCATGATTGACGATCTCGCCATATAAAACTGAGGCTTTGTTTTAGCGTAGAGGTAAGAAATGCTGGCACATACAATCATGGACAGGACAAACCAGTACCAGTTGTAGGCACATGCCATGAACAAGCGGTCCCACTTAATACCAGTGCGCGCGCGTTTTTTCTTTTTCTCTTCAGCGGCCGCTTTTGCGACCAGGTCTTCTTGAATGATTTGTTGCATATCTAGTTAATTATATTCCACAAGTGTTGAATAATGTTGCCTTTAGGCGGGCTTCAGCTCGTATTTGGGCATATTCTGGTGCAAATTTACTGTAATTAGTTTAAACGACAATGTGATAGAACAATAAAAAAATATTAAAATACTATTGTATCAAAACTAATTGTTAACTAATATGACAAAAAATGGAGTGGAACCGTTGTTGGTTTCCACTCCATTGTGGGCTTTATTCCTGAATAAATGGGATTAGTCCATCTCCTCGTCAGCGGGATAGCCGCCCATCTCGCGGATGGCGTTCTTCAGCATCACATACTGTTGGAAGAGGTGATTTACGGGAATCTCATTCTGAGTGTAGTCATGCATCGGGCTCTTGAGGAAGAAGCTCAAGAAGCGCTGCGTGCCCCAGCGGCCGGCACGGTGTGCCAAGTCGATAAGCAGACACAGGTCGAGGCACAACGGGGCGGCGAGGATAGAGTCGCGGCACAGGAAATTGATCTTGATCTGCATGGGATAGCCCATCCAACCAAAAATGTCGATATTGTCCCACCCTTCCTTATTGTCGTTGCGGGGAGGATAGTAGTTTATACGAACCTTGTGGCAGTAGTTGCTGTACAGGTCGGGCTGGTCGTCAGCAACAAGAATGGACTCAAGGGTTGAAAGCTTGCTGACCTCCTTGGTGCGGAAGTTGGCTGGCTCGTCAAGCACGAGACCGTCACGGTTGCCAAGGATGTTAGTTGAGAACCATCCGTTCAAGCCTAACATGCGGGTGCCGATAATGGGGGCAAAACCGCTCTTTACCAATGTCTGGCCCGTCTTGAAATCCTTGCCGGCAATGGGCAACTGCTTCTTCTCGGCGAGTTCCCACATGGCGGGGATATCAACGGTGGTATTGGGTGCACCCATTACAAAGGGGGCATCCTCCATCAAAGCGGCATAAGCATAGCACATCGAGGGGGCAATCTTATCCACCACGTTGTCCTTCATGGCCTGCTCCAGATCGGCAAGAGTGCCGTGGTACTTCATGTCAGGCTCGACGTAGATCTCGGTCGAAGCGGCCCAAAGAACTACGACACGGTCAACGCCGGTATTCTTCTTGAAGTCGCGGATGTCCTGACGAACCTGCTCGGCCATATCCCAACGATCTTTGCACTGCTTCACGTTGTCACCATCAAGGCGCTTGGCGTAGTTTACGTCGAATGCAGCCTTTAAAGGCTTGATCTTCAGCAGTTCGTCCTTCACGGGATTGATGTCCTTCTCCTTGAGAACCTCGGCCTTGATTGCGCTCTCATAGGCGTTTTCGGGGAAAACATCCCAAGCAGCAAACTCGATATCGTCGAGTGAGGGCATCGATACGATTTCATTATAGTGTAAATACTTCTTGTCGGCTCCTTTTCCGATGCGAATTTTGTCATACTGGGTCATGCTGCCAACGGGCTTAGCGAGACCTTTGCGGATCATCATTACGCCAGTCATGAAGGTGGTGCTCACGGCACCCAATCCAACTACCATAATACCTAATTTGCCGGTAGCGGGCTTTGCGATTTCTTTTGCCATAATTTTATAACAGTTAATGTTTAAGTTATTGTCAAATGTTTAATAGAATATGTACTCCATACCAGGATTACGTCTCTTGCCGTAGTTTGCTCTCGCAAAAAACGGCGCTAAATTACACCCTTTTTTAGAATTGGAAAACTAAATAATTAGTAAATTATATTTAAAATAATTAAAAATCAGATAAAATATATAAAAAAAGCTAAATCAATATGATTTTAGCACTCAATTGTTAATTATAATTAATGCTAGATTAGCTCTGTCTTGGTCAAAAAAGGCTTTTTATTGGCTATTTGTTGCCTTGGTGAGCTGTGATAACATTTTTTTAGAAATGAGATATGGGCTTGGCTCTTTGTCTTTAAAAGGAGATATTATTCCTGCAGAAAAGCTTCGGCCGTTTCGATGTCTCCGGCGTGATCCACGTCTACGATCTTCTCGATGCTGTAGGCTTGCAGCTCATGTCCAGCCTCGATTAGTGCTCGTTGGAAGTTGCGCATTCTGCTGATGCCCTTTTCGATGCAGTGGTTAAGCACTTCAAATGCTTTATCGGTCATGGCATAAACGCCTCCTGACACATATTTTGCACCCTTCCAGCCCTTGTCACGAAAGGCGATGATGTTCATCTTCTTGTTGACTTCGACCCACAATGGCTTCTCGTCATCAACAAAGGGTGTGACAGCCCACATCCCGTCATGTGCCGTATCGGTCTCAAAGGCATCAATATAACCCTTGAAATCCTGTTCCTTGAAAATTGTGTCTACGGTCGTCAAGCAGAATTTGCCCTCGGGGATCACCTTGCTCAGGTGCCACAAACTGTGCATGGAGCTGGGTGTGGTTTTAATAACGAGATTTAGCGGTACGGGCAGATCTAAACTCTCAAGATACTTGCGAACCTCGGTCATGTGTTCATTAATGATGATGCTGATGCTCTCGGCGTTGCATCTAAGCATGATGTTAATTAGTCTTCCTATCATGGGCTCACCTTGTAGCTCCACCAAGGGTTTGGGCTTGGCAATGCCTTCCTGGGCCAGTCTCGAGCCTTCGCCCGCAGCTATGATTGCATAGTTCATTATAGTATATGATTATTTGAGCATTAATAACACGGCTAGAACCTATCCACCCAGTCCATGACTTGTGTGATGCTGGTGATGGTGTTAGGATGGGCTTGAAGGTCTTCTTCTTCGGTCCATCCTTTGCCCTTGAGCCACAAGACGTGGCATCCCAGTTGCTCGGCGGGCTCTATGTCTTTGTGCAAACTATCGCCTACCACGAGCACTTCGTTAGGTTCGAGTTCAAGAGCGTCAACGCCTAGTTTGAATAAGGTGGGATTGGGCTTACGCACTCCCACGACGGCACTCTCGATGATGCCCTTGAACAAATGACGGATGCCGTAAACGCGCAGCACCTCATCGATATTTCCGTAAAAATTGCTGACCAACATCATGGGGTAGCGTTCATGCAGGTGTTCGAGCACGGTGCGTGCTTCTTCGACGCACTCGCGAGCGGCATTGTCGCAGTAGGCTGCGATCTCTTTGACCCATCGGTCTTGGGTTTCGGTGTCGGGCTTGTCGGGCAAATAACTGATCTCCACTTTCACTTTCTTCAGCAATAAGGTGTGAAAATTGTTTTGAGGCATAATGATGCGCTCACGCGCCAAGGCTCGCTCGCCCTCGACGTATGCGTTGCGGAAGGTCTCTTTGTCAATAGGCACTCCTGCCTGGCAGTAGCCTCGCCACAACACTTCGCTCCAGTGTGCACCGCGGCTGTCGAGTGTTCCACCGTAATCAAAGATGATGCCTTTAATCATGAGTGAGATGGTTATTCCCCTTTGGTCAGGTCAAGTTTCACGTTGTCGCGTCCGCGGTCTTGGAAGAGCTTGGGCAATGGATTCTGCTTGGCCTCATCATAGCGGATACGGTTGCGGTAAATGTCGATAGCCGTGTAAATAGCATGGCGCATCGATGTTTCATTGGCTATGCCCTGGCCGGCGATGTCATAGCCAGTGCCGTGGTCGGGACTGGTGCGCACGATGGGTAGTCCTGCGGTGAAGTTCACGCCTTCGTCCATGGCGATGGTTTTGAAGGGTGCCAGGCCTTGGTCGTGGTACATGGCAAGCGCGCCGTCAAATCGGCGGTAATGTCGGGCTCCAAAAAAACCGTCTGAGGCATATGGGCCAAAGCTCTGAATGCCTTCTTCATCAAGTGACTGCTGGATTGCCGGCATGATGATGTCGCGTTCTTCTGTCCCAAGTATCCCGTTCTCGCCTGCATGGGGGTTGAGTGAGAGCACGGCGATGCGGGGCCCGTCAATGTTGAAGTCTCGCTTCAGCGACGCGTTGAACAAGCGCAGCTTCTCACGAATGGCCTCGATGCTAAGGGCTTCCGAAACCTGTGACAAGGGCATATGGGTCGTAACGAGCGCCACGCGCAGGCAGCTGGTGCACAGAATCATTAAAGCCTTGTTTCCCTCACCTGCTGCACTCTCTAGATATTCGGTCTGTCCCGGGAAATGGAATTGCTCGCTCTGAATGTTGTCTTTGCTGATCGGGGCGGTGACGAGAACGTCGATGCGCCCTGCTTTCAGGTCCCGAACGGCTGCTTCTAGTGCGGTAAATGATGCTAGGCCAGCTTGTTTGCTGGGGTGTCCTAATTCCACCTTGATTTCCTGGTCGATGCATTCCACAAGATTGGGCATGTTGTCCCTGATGTGCTCGGCGCTCTTGCTGTGATTTATCTGGAAACCAGGCAAACTGCACGCATTACGGTGATAACTCACCACTTTGCTTGAGCCGTAGATTACGGGGATACACATTTCCATCATTTCGGGGACGGAAATGGCTTTAAGGGCTACTTCAATGCCGATTCCGTTGGTGTCGCCGATGGTGATGCCGACTTTCAGCCGTTTGTTATTGTTGTCACTCATTCGATGTTCTCTAATTTTATAATGTTGTTTTGGTCGTTTCGACTTGCAAAGGTACATCATTATTCCAAATCTTGCAACCTTGAACTGGCGGATTGTCGTTGACGCCCCTCAAGTATTGTCAGGTATGCCTTTGATTTGGTTTGTATTATTCGGGTAAGCCTGTGTGTGGCTTTGTGCTTGAAGTTTTTCGGTAAAACAAATGATGTAAAAGACTGAACACCATTACTAAGGCTAAATAGATGGCGACCATTGCCGAAACGCTTAAAGTGGTGTTGCCCAGTGCTTGATATAGTGTCATGCGTATAAACGGATGAATAACAAAAATGCTGGCAGATATCATGCCGACGGCGTTGATAAGTTTAAAGTTCATCAGCATAACCAGGCTGCCAAAAAACAGGATGGTGCACAACTCTGTAAACGGAATAAATGTTTTAATAGTCATGCATAAATATAACGTTATCAAAGAGGTCGGGAGTAGTGCCCATAGCCATGATTTGGAGGGCTGATACGGGGTCTTTGCGGCAATCAGTCCCAGCAGGAACGGTGCGCCCCATCCAATGCAATTCTGCCTGAACCACCACATTGTGTCATCTGTAGTGAGATAGAGGAAGGTGTAGTTGAGCGCGATTGCACCAGCCATCAGCATCAACAACTTGGATGCCCCCCATTTCCTGATAAATAGAAATATTAAATAAAATTGCAAAATTGCGCCAAAAAACCAATACACTCCCGGTTCAATGACAAATCCGTTATCTCCATAGCTTAGGAAGTTGATTGTAAAGGTCAGCTGGGCGATGATAGACTGCCAGTTATGAGGCTCGCCGCACCAATAGTGCTGAACCACGACATAGAGTACATAAACAGGAGCAAGCAATACCCACAATTTAACCACATGGCGGTGGATGAAGCTCGTCTTGTCGATGCTGCCGTCGCCATATTTACGCATTAGGCCATAACCGCTAACAAACAGGAACAGGGCCACGCCGATCCAGCCGGTAAATGAGAAAAAGTGCCAGATAGAAGGTTGGGTCGTGACCATGGCGGTGAAGTCGGTGGTCGCCGCTTGGGAATAGGCCATCTCGTTGCAGCCCATGCCCATGATGTGGTCCACGTAGTTATGGATCACGATCAGCAGGATGGCATAGCCTTTCAGGCCGTTGCATTGTTCGCGTGTCAGTGTCATATCTGTTTGAGTGTCAGAGCCACTAATGAAAGTGTTCTTGTGGCGGCTCCAAAACGCAAAATTACTGCGATTTCTTACACTGGCAATCTTTTGAGTCGTTTTATTTACAGTAACCTCAATTTTTCGACTACAAACTTGTGTATGTCGGCACAAAAACGTAATTTTGCAAGTTGAAACCATGCACGGCAAGTGCCCTAATCATGGGCATAAAAGCCACTGCATATTGTGACATAAGAGGTAACTCGCTGATAATGACTACTGCGATAGTGTCGCCAGCATTGCCTGCTCTCCACTGGTACGCCAGGCCACAAGGCCCGGTGACCCCCGTTTTATATCTAACAGACGACAGCGATGAATAAAGATGTGATAACCGTAACTTCACCCTTGCTTCCCGATTTAGACGAGTTCAACCAGATGCTGCGTGAAATCTGGGACAGCAAGTGGATAACCAATAATGGCAGTTTCCATCAACGGCTCGAAAAGGCGCTATGTGAATACCTCAAGGTGCCTTATATCAGCCTGTTCACCAACGGCACGCTGCCGCTCATCACGGCGCTGCAGGCCCTTAACATAAGCGGCGAGGTCATCACTACGCCCTACAGTTTTGTGGCCACGACACACTCGCTGTGGTGGAACGGCATCAAGCCGGTGTTTGTCGATATCGACCCCGCAACGGGGGGCATTGACCCCGACCGCATCGAGGCTGCCATCACACCGCGCACAACGGCCATCATGCCGGTTCACGTCTATGGCAAGCCGTGCCGCACGAGCGAAATTCAAGCCATTGCTGACAAGTACGGCCTGCGTGTCATCTATGACGCCGCCCATGCCTTCGGCATCGAGGTGGACGGCAAGAGCATCCTCACCGAGGGCGACATGTCAACGCTGAGTTTCCATGCCACCAAGGTCTATAACACCATCGAGGGCGGCGCTTTGGTCATGCATGACGAAAAGATGAAGCAGCGCATCGACTATCTCAAGAACTTCGGCTTTGCCAGCGAGACCGAGGTAGTCGCCCCGGGCATCAACGGCAAGATGGATGAGATGCGCTCGGCCTATGGCCTATTGAACCTGCGCCAGGTGGATGCCTGTATTGAGGCACGCCACCAGGTGGCCATCCGTTATCGTGAGGCGTTGCGTCCCGTCGAGGGTATCACATTCTGGGACGACATGCCAGGAGTGCGCCACAACTACAGCTACTTTCCTATCTTTGTCGATGCTGAGAAGTACGGCATGACGCGCGACGAGCTCTTCAACAAGTTGCGTGGTCAGGGTATTCTTGCCCGCCGCTATTTCTATCCCCTCATCAGCGACTTTTCTACCTACTGGGGCCTGCCCAGCGCCACCCGCGAGAACCTGCCCAACGCCACACGCATGGCCGACACCGTCATCTGCCTGCCCATGCACCACCAGCTCACCGATGCTGACCTCGATCGCATCCTCAACCTCATCATCAAGTAACCCCAAGATGGCTGAACGGAAAAAGAAACTGATGCTTTTGGGTGGCTTGCGCTACCTGTTGCCCGTCATCGAGGCGGCCCATCGTCATGGTATCCACGTCATCACCGTGGATTATCTGCCTGGTAACATTGCACACCGTTATAGCGATGAGTACCATAACGTGAGCATCATCGACAAGGAGGCTGTGCTAGCATTAGCCCAAAAACTGCAGATCGACGGCATCATGTCGTTTGCCGTTGACCCGGGCGTCGTTGCTGCTGCATACGTTGCCGAAAAGATGGGATTGCCTTTCCAATGCAGCTACGAGGCCGCCTGCATCCTGCAGGACAAATCCCGTTTCCGCAAGTTTCTTGCCGATAACGGCTTCAATGTGCCCAATGCCCGCGGCTTTGACAATGCTGAAGAGGCCTTGAAGGATATAGACTATTTCAACTGGCCTGTCATTGTCAAACCGGTGGACAGCGCCGGTAGCAAGGGCGTCACCCGTGTTGATGAGCCTGCCAATCTCCCCGCTGCCATTGCCCATGCCCTCGACTCTTCCCCCTCTAAACACTTCATCATCGAGGACTTCTTGGAGAAAAAGGGTCCGTCGATGGGCGATGAGTGTTTTGTGGTTGACGGAGTACTCAAGTACAATGCCTTCTATGATCAGTTCTTTGACAATGAGGCGATAAATCCGTACGCTCCGTCTGGCGAGTTATGGCCGTCAGCCATGGACAAGGCCCACGAGCAGGATTTTAAGGATCAATTGCAGCGTCTTTTTGACCTCTTGCATATTTCGACTGGTATCTTCAACGTCGAGTGTCGTGTATGCACCAATGGCAAACCTTATCTTATGGAGGTATCTCCTAGGGCAGGCGGAAATCGTTTGGCCGAGATATTGAACTATGCAGCCGACGTTGATATCATCGAGGCTGAGGTTTGTGCTTCGGTAGGCTTGCCTCTGCCCGATGTTCATGAGCCTAACTACAATGGCTACTACGCCATAAATGTCCTTCACAGCGAAAAAAATGGCACTTTCAAGGATATTTGCATTGACGCCAACTTTGATAAAGCGCATGTGATTGAGCATGACTTGTGGGTCAAGCCAGGTGATGTCGTATCGGGTTTCACTGGTGCCAACCAGTCGTTGGGAACGATCTTCCTGAGATTTGATACTCGAGAGCAACTGGACCAGTTC
Organism: Muribaculaceae bacterium; assembly: GCA_017557425.1. GTDB lineage: Bacteria > Bacteroidota > Bacteroidia > Bacteroidales > Muribaculaceae > Sodaliphilus. Next base: position 55,505 of record JAFYYU010000012.1, read on the forward strand.
GTTCAGGCTCCCAACCGATTCATTTCAATTATTACCGAATGACTTCCATTGGCGGATACTTCGAACTGGAACTGCTAAGCAACGAGGCTTATCACAAGGGAGCCTTGGCGCTGAACACCGGGCGCAATTGCCTGGAATATGTTCTGCGTTCCCGTGGCTACAAGAAAGTGTATCTGCCATACTATTCCTGCGAGGTACTTCTGGAACCGTTCAACAAGCTGGGTGTGGAATACAGTTTTTACCACCTCAATGGCAGCCTTGAACTTGACCGGTTGGTTTCTCTCCAAGACGGCGAGGCCTTGCTCTATATCAACTATTTCGGGCTCAAGCAGGACTATGTCACATCGTTGACAGCCACCTATGGCGAACAACTGATTGTGGATAACACCCAGGCATTTTATGCAAAGCCCATCGAGGGGATAGACACCTTCTACAGTTGCCGAAAGTTCTTCGGTGTTGCTGATGGTGCATACCTGTATTGTTTACAGCCACTTGATATGGAATTAGAGCAAGACCAGTCCTGGGCACGGATGGAGTATCTGCTCAAGAGAATCGACGTTTCTCCTGAAGTGGCTTACGCCGACTTCAGGACTCAGAGCAAACTTCTCAATAACAACCCGATCAAGAGGATGTCCAGTTTGACCGACCGCATCATGGCGTCAATCGACTATGCTGGTGTGGCCGAGCGCCGCAGGATCAATTTCAAGCAACTCGATGAGGCTATTGGACATATCAATGGCATCAAATGGAATTTGACTGATGATGCTGTGCCGATGGTGTATCCGTTCCTTACTGAAGATGTTGATCTGCGTCAGCGTTTGATCGATAACAAAATCTATGTCGCCCAATACTGGCCCAATGTGCTCCAATGGTGCACCCCAGCTGATTCAGCACATAAACTGACACAATGTCTCTTGCCCCTGCCCATCGACCAACGATACGGCGAGCATGAAATGAACAGAATCATTCAAACTATATGATAGAAGAAAAAAAGAGACTGTTGGTATTAGGAGCGACATCTAGGGAAATATCCATTGTGGAAAGGATACAACAAATGGGTGAAACTGGCCATCGGCATTCTCTTGGGCGCAGTACTATATCTAGCCATTGCCAAGGTCTTTAGTATGCCCGAGCTGCAAGAAGCCCCTGACATCATCCACCGGTAATAAAACTACAAATTTCGCAAATTGAACGATTGATTTGGTGTCAAGCTAATTCGTTTAATTCGTATAATTAGCAGACAGAAAAAAGATTCGGAATATGTTGAAAGGTGATCCACTGGTATCAATCCGTTGTCTAGTCTATAACCATGAGCCGTATTTGAGGCAGTGCTTGGACGGCTTTGTGATGCAGCAGACCACTTTCTCCTTCGAGGCCATTGTTCACGACGACGCTTCGACAGACGGCTCTGCAGCCATCATCCGTGAGTACGCCGAGAAGTACCCCGATATCATCAAGCCCATCTACGAGACCGAGAACCAGTTCAGCAAACCAGGTGACACTATAGGCCACATCATGCGTGCCGCCGTGCACCCCAATGCAAAATACGTCGCCATGTGCGAAGGCGACGACTACTGGACCGACCCTCACAAACTGCAACTCCAAGTCGACTTCCTCGAATCCCACCCCGACTATTACATGACCTGCCATGCCTACCTGTTCTATTATGAGGACACAAAGGCTTTTGAACCACATCCGTTTCTTGATGAGATGCCGCTCGAGTTGTTCAATGGCAGGGAGTACTGCACGCCGTCGATAGAGGAGTACTTTAATCCCATCTGGTTTACGCAAGCCACGACATTGGTCAGAAGAAATCAACCATATGCCACGGATGAAACATTAGATCATTATCCTCTTGTTATCGACCATATTGAGTGCTACTACATGCTCAAGGCTGGTAAGTGTGCCTTGTTTAAGGATGTGATGGGCGTTTATCGCAAGCATTCGGGCGGCCTCTTTTCGGGGCATGATTTACTCAAGTGGGCTGAGATTGAATTAAGAAACAAATTGGTTTTATATCAATTGGAAAAAGAACCTGCGGCGTTGCGTTCGATTGACCAACATTTCGTTGATACGTTCATACCTTACCTGTCCCAAAAAGACTTTCCAAAAGCCCGGCAAGTCTTATCTGAATATGTCAAAGTTGTCCCCATCAAGAATTTAATGAAAAGCTTGATGCGAATAATAAAGATGGGCGTTCGGTCTGTTTGCAAAACTTCTTGTGGAACTAATGATATACGTTAAGATTTTTATGTCAACGCTTTCGGTAATAGTTCCAGTCTATAGCGCACCGTTAATTTCTGGCTCGCGGCACTGAAAGATATGGACCATTTCAATTGGCCAGTCATCGTCAAACCCGTGGACATTACCAGCAGCAAAGACGTTACACGCATTGCCAAGGGACAACTGGACCACTTTGTGTTGGTTCTCAACCGATTCATTTCAATCATTACCCAATGAAAGCTAAGTTTGATGCCTTTTTTTGGGGGCTTTCTTAGAGTAAATATTAATGAAAAAGCTTGCTATTTTAGGTGCCTCAGAACCTCATTTACCTTTATACTTGAAGGCACGAGAAATGGGCTTAGAAACATATTGTGTAGCATGGTCAAAAGGTGCTTATTGTAAGAATTATGCTGACCATTTTTGTGACATTTCTATTGTCGATTATCAGGCTGTGGCAGAAATGTGTCAACAAGAAAAGATCGATGGTGCAGTAGCAAACGCCTTGGAATTAGCGGTTCCCACATTGGCGTATCTTCATGAGAAGTGTGGCTTTAATGGTAACTCAATTCAAACATCGATTTGGTCAACGAATAAATCTGAGATGCGTAAACGTGTTCTTGAAACTCGTGCATGTCCGCAGCCCCAGTTTATAATAGTTGGGCCCGATGAATTTCCACGTATTAATTATTTTCCTGTAATAGTAAAACCAACCGATAGTAGTGCTAGTAGAGGCATAACAGTTGCTAACAGTCCAGATGAGTTGGTACATGCAGTAAACCGAGCGAGAGAGAATTCTAAGAGCAAGGTGATTATGGTTGAGCAGTTAATTCGGGGAAAAGAGGTTTCTGTAGAGAGTATTTCGTATAAAGGAAAACATTATTTACTGACAATAACAGATAAAGAAACGACTGGTGAGCCATTTTTTGTGGAAATAGCACATCATCAACCATCTTCTTTGCCTAATGCTATTCAAGATAAAATAGCATGGTATAACACAACACTTTTGGATGCATTACAAATAAATAATAGTGCGTCTCACGCTGAATTTAAGATAGATGAATCTGGTGAGGTGTATTTTATGGAAGTTGGTGCTCGAGGAGGTGGTGATGGAATTTCTTATAAGCTGGTAGAATTGAGTACTGGATATGATTTTATTAGGGGAATGATACAAGTGGCATTAGATGAATTCGAAGAGCCTGTTATCCGTTTTAGACAGTATTCAGGAATCTATTTCTTGAGTGAGAAGACTAAGAGTGTTTTAAGTGTTATTCACAAGAATAAGGCTGCCCCATGGATGGTAGATTACTTTATAAATGAGGATGAACCATTAAGGGTCTTGAGGAGTTCTTATGATAGGTCGGGATATTTTATATATCAATCTGATAAACAAATTTTGATTTGAATATGTTCACTTTTTTGATTAAGAATTGTACCGTTAATGAAATTGTGAGTTTATTAACGTTATTTGATCCATATTCTGATAGACCGTATTCATTTCGAGATGACGAAGATAATAGAAAATGGCCTGAAAAACTTGCAGCAAATGCAAACAGTATTATTTGTTACAATGATAAAGAGGATGTCATTGGGTGTCTTTTTTTTTATGACAATGAAATAGCTTTAAGGAATCAAGAGGGATATTGTGTCTTTTTTTGTGTCCTTCCAGATTATAGAAGGAGTGGTATTGCTTCTGAAATGATTTTTAGAGTGAAAAAGCATTTGAATAGTAAAGGTATCCCATTTTTTAAGCTCAAATGCGCAAAGTCTAATAATGCGGCATTCAGTTTATATAAAAAAACAGGATTTGACGTTGTAGACGATGATGGCAGAGCCTTTACTATGGTATCTAAAACAAAAGAATTACTATCTTGATTTCTCTAATAGTGGAGGTTTTGAAAAGTTACAACTGATGAATTTTTTATCAAACAAAAACCAGTCAATTAAGTTAGAGATTATTTAATATATGCCAGAGTCGCTGAAGAAAAAGACCGTTAAGGGGGTTGCCTGGACCTCGCTGAATCAAGTCCTGAACATTGGACTCGGTTTTGTCATCGGGATCATCCTGGCCCGATTGCTCAGCCCCAGTGACTACGGTTTGCTTGCGATGATAGGCGTGTTCAACGCTATCGCTTACTCTTTTCTGGACAGTGGCTTCGGAAATGCGTTGGTGCGTAAGCCAAACCTTACCGAGGATGATAATACCACTGCCTTCTATTTTAATCTCATGGCAGGTGTGATACTATTCGGCGTCCTTTGGCTTGTTGCACCATGGGTGTCCGTATTTTATGACAAGCCGATATTGACTCCACTGGTGCGTGCCGAGGGCTCTCTGCTTATCGTATCATCGTTCAGAATCGTTCAACAGACCCAACTGACGCGTGCCCTCAATTTCAAGGCCAAGATGATTATCAGGGTTGTAGCAAGCATCTGTGGCGGTATTACTGGCATTATTGGAGCATATAGTGGTCTTGGCGTCTGGGCACTGGTGGCCATGCATATAGCGGATGCGCTGATCAGTTTGGTGTTATTGTGGATTATCTCCCCCTGGCGACCGCATGGCAAGTGGAGCAAAGCCTCGTTCCGTTACCTGTGGGAATATGGATCCAAACTACTGGCATCCAGTTTGTTAGACACTATTTATGGTAATATTTATCCAATCGTTATCGGCAAATTCTACTCTGCTGCTGATTTGGGGCAGTATACCCGCGCCAGACAATATGCTGGCATGCCATCAGGGACGTTGACCGGTGTGATTCAGCAGGTCACGTTCCCGGTCTTGAGCCAGATTCAAGAGGAAGACGCGCGCCTAGGCAATAACTACCGCCGGATGCTGCGGTTCACGGTTTTTATTGTATTTCCCGTCATGATGGGAATGGCCGCACTGGCCCATCCATTGGTTATAGCCCTAGTGACAGCAAAATGGGAACAGTGCGTGCCTTATCTTCAGGTGATCTGTTTTGCTTCGATGTGGTATCCCGTTCACGCCATCAACCTCAACCTGCTTCAGGTCAAGGGTCGAAGTGACCTTTTCCTTCGGTTGGAAATCATCAAGAAAGCGCTCGTCACAGTGGTCATTTTTGTATGTGTGCCCTTAGGCATCATGGGCATCTGTTGTGGCGCTGTCTTTACCTCACTGGCTTGCTTGGGTATCAACACCTATTATACAGGCAAACTCATCAACGTAGGCTTCCTCCGCCAGATGAGGGACATGACGCCCACCTTGCTGGCATCGCTAGCCATGGGAGCTGTTGTTTATTTCGCCGTAATGCCCTTCGACAATAATTGGGTGAAACTGGCTATCGGCATCCCCTTGGGCGCGGCATTGTATTTGGCCATCGCCAAGATCTTCCGCATGCCGGAACTGCAAGAAGCCCTCGACATCATCCACCGCAGATAATAGCTAAATAGGCGCGCCTATTTAGATGGTTTTGAGTCTAGGGTTTAGAGATAAGAGCGCGGATGCCAATGAAGGACTAAGAAATAACAACTTATGATGGCTGGTGATCCATTAGTATCTATCTGTTGTCTGGTCTATAACCATGAGCCGTATTTGCGTCAATGTCTGGACGGCTTCGTGATGCAGCAGACGACCTTCCCCTTCGAGGCGATCGTCCACGACGACGCCTCTACCGACGGCTCCGCCGCCATCATCCGTGAGTATGCCGAGCGCTACCCCAACACCATCAAGCCTATATACGAAACCGAAAACCAATATAGCAAGCACGGTGGCTCTGATTCTATATTCCGCATAATGGTGGATATCGCCATGCACCCCAACTCCAAATACATCGCCCTCTGCGAAGGTGACGACTACTGGACCGACCCCAACAAACTACAACTCCAAGTCGATCTAATGAAGACTGATGAGAGTATTGGTCTTGTTCATACCAGAGCACGAGTGTATGATCAGGAATCTGGACAATTCAAGGAAAAGCCTTGGGGCCAGCCGATTAATTCATTTGAAGAAGAACTTATTGCAAATCGGCCAGTTACTTTGACCACATGCTTTAGAAAGGAATTATTCAATCAATACATGCAATTCAGGAAGATCCAGAAAGGTAAGTCATGGAAAATGGGTGATTATCCTTTGTGGCTATATGTATCCTATTATACTAAGTCTGTTTTTATAGATAAGCCCACTGGAGTTTATAGATTGCTGAAGTATTCAGCAAGCCATCATCCGGATGCCCAAAAATTGGCAGATTTTGAATTATCCGCATATGACATACGGTTTATCTTCGCCAAACATTTTCATTATGAACACATGTTGCCACAACTTGCCAGTAACCTTGTCGGCAAACTGCAGGATTTGTCGATAAAGTATGACAAAAGGATTGAGTATGACTTTGCTAAGATTAAAAGGGAGTATGGGCTAAATAATTCCACGAAACTGCAAGTTTTGGATTTTATCCTGAAGCATGACTTCCTGCGGCATCAGTATGTGAAGTACTTGAAGTTCAGAACGGTTGAAAACCGGGATAAGGAGTAAGAGATGGCGTTAAGTGTTTCAATCATTGTCCCAGTCTACAATGTAGAAAACTATATTAAAGACTGCTTTCAATCCATTGTCGACCAAACATACACCGGTCCAATAGAATGCCTGTTCATTGATGATTGCGGCACAGATAACAGCATCGTGGTCCTGAAAGCATTAATGTCCAAATATGACGGCCCCATCAACATGCGATTGCTGCATCATGATAAAAATAAAGGTTTATCAGTAGCTCGCAATACAGGCATTTCATATTCTCAAGGAGAGTATATATTCTTTCTTGATTCAGATGACCAATTGTATCCTGGTTCGATTTCTTGTCTGGCAAGAGCTGCTATGGATGAAAAATTGCCCGACCTTATCTTGGGCAGTTATCAGGTGAACATTCCTGATCATGTGATTAATCGTTTCAAGTATAAGTATGAGGTCTTGGATAATCATCTTCAGATAGTTAATGCGTTCTTGAAAGGTAATTTATACTGTATGGCCCATAACAAACTTATTCGCCACGATTTCATATCGAAGAATCAATTGTATTTTAAAGAGGGCATCATTCATGAGGATAATCTATGGTCATTCCAGTCATACCATTTGGCGCAGAAAGTTGTCACGATTCCAGAACAGACTTACTATTATTTGATTCGCATGGGTTCAATTATGACTTCAATGAGTCTTGATCGGCAACTGTCGAGTGCTAAGATTATAAAAGAAGAGATTTTAAAGGATGCCCATGATGGCAGATATGAACTGGTCGGGGATGATTCATTAAATTACGTAGAGAATCTGTTGTGGGTGAAGTGTAGTGCAATATTGAATCAAATCTATAAATCTGAGATGATTCGTAAAGAACGGGTATCGAGATTGAGGTCTTTTCCTGATGATTTGAAGCCATTGATGCGTAACTATTTGTTTTCGGGTACAGCATTTCTGAGCATGCTTAATTACCTGTTGCGACTACGCCAATACGGTTTATTTGATGCGATTATGAAATATTTATATTCAAGAAACCAACAGGTGTTTTCTTAGTTGTTGCTAATCAACGATAATTGAAATTCTGATTGTTGGTGAATGATTAAGAAAACGGTATTGTGTCATTTGATAAAAGATTATCGTAATACCAGTAATAGGATGCTCAGTATAATTGTTCCAATATTTAAAAGTGAAAGGTATCTTGGGGGTTGCATCAAGAGTATTCTAGAGCAGGATTACAAAGATATTGAACTCATCCTTGTCAATGACGGCAGCCCTGATAGTTGTGGAAATATTTGTGAAGAGTTCGCAAAAAAAGATTCTAGAATTATTGTTATTCATAAGAATAATGGAGGACCGAGTTCCGCAAGAAATGCCGGTATTGATATTGCGAGAGGCCAGTACATTACATTTGTTGATTCAGATGACACCATAGCAAAAAATACATATTCTCATAATATTGACTTATTGGAATCTATGCCACAAGTTGATATAATACAGTTTCCGTGTATAAAAGGATATGGTGGGAATTCTCCTAAACATGTATACAATTGTTGTCAAGAAATAGAAGGATCCGAGTTTTTATATAAAGCATGGTTGAAAGACAGAAAGATATCTAATTATGTTTGTAATAAAATTTTTCGCAAGAGTCTTTTTGTGAATAAAAGATTTAAAGAAGGAATCTTTTATGAGGACCGCCATTTTATAAGCGAGGTGTTGGCGGATATTCAAGGAATATATCTCTCAAATATTGGTTTATATTTCTATTTCGAAAGAGAAGGACAAACAACAAGCAAACCCGATAACGCATTCATTCTTTCATCTAAGATTACCGCAGATATGAATATTTACAGGCATATTAAAAAGTATCCTTCTCTTTCTTGCCAATCGATGGAAAGATATAATAATTCACTATTTTATTATAATAGAATAAAAAAGAATCATTGGACTATTGAGGATAGTATCGTTCATGAATTGAGAAACAATATGCCATCATGGTCTACTATATTATTTTCGCCTTCACCTTTAGGTATTAAGTTGCAAATTTTAAAAGCAAAACTTTTGGGTATATAACAAATGAATATTTGATTCTGCTGTCCCGATAAAATGACGACTAGATAAAAAATGGATTCAAAAATCCACTAACGTGTTGAAAAAGAGATATTGGTTTGTAGCATTCTGAGAAAATCCATCTATTATTCATTTCAGATCCGTGCGCTTCTGATATCGTTATATGATTTTAATTATCAGTAATTTAAAAGCGTTTCCCAAAATTCTTGGGACACTAATGATTTAAGATGAATCGAGATGATATTTCATTCATTGTAAATAATTACTCTAATTAGAATGCGTAAGTCATCAAAATGAGAGTTTCTGTCTTTATTCCGGTATTTAATGCTGCATCCTATTTGAAGCGATGTCTGGATAGTGCGGATGCCAAATAAGTTTGATTCGTGAAATTTGTAGTTAGGAAATGAAAGGTATTGACTACTGGACCGTCCCTAGTAAAGTCCACCTACAAGTCGACTTCCTCGAGTCACACTCCGATTACTCTCTCTTAGTCCATGGATATTCAGAACGGGATAAGGGAAAGGGCGCTTATAAGCCTTATCAGATCAAGCATCTGGAAGATACGAAAGATGATTTGGCGTTAATTAATGATACCTTTTGCACCATTGATGATTTACAAAGGGAATTGTATTTTCCTAATAAAATGCTTTAGGTATTTCGCTATACGGGCATTTCATTTGGCTATTTTCAACCCATGACAAATGTTTAAAGGTTTATACGCGAGGGGATATTGGGTATTTGAGGGCGAGTTTTAGATATTCATGAATATGTTGATGTCAAAGTGTTTAGAGTTAGGCCTCATTAAATGAAACGTATTTTCTTCCTTATTCATAGCATGAACGTGGGTGGTGTTGAAAAAGCACTCATAGGCCTTCTTTCATTGATTCCCTTAGATAAGTATGAAGTTCATGTGGGGCTGCTTAACAAGAATGGAGGTTTCTTGGATTGTTTGCCAAAAGAGGTGATTGTACATGAGATTAAATGTTATGCAGACAATTGGAGACTGATTAATGACCCTCCTTTGCGGAATATAAAGATGATGTTGAGCAAGAGGCAATTGGTGGAAGCGATTGTTCATTTCTTCTTATATTTACAAATTAAACTTACGTCAAATAGATACTGGTTTTATAAGTTTATTCTTAGAAAAGAGGATTGTTTTCCTATTGATTTTGATTTAGCGGTTTCTTTTGCTGGCCCATCACAATCGATGGATTATTACATTTGTAAAAAGGTAAAAGCGAATAAAAAGTGCTGTTGGATTCATTTTGATGTATCAAAGTATGGTATTGACAAGAAGATGACAGCAATACTATATCAGAGATTTGATGGTATATTTATAGTGTCAGAGGAAGGGAAAGATATTTTTGATAAAATGTTCCCTCAATTTGCAGCCAAGACTGAAGTTTTCCATAATGTGGTTTCTCAAGAGAATGTTCTCAGTTTAGCTGAAGTTGGACCATCATTTGATGACGGTTTTTACGGGAAACGCATTCTCACTGTTGGTCGCTTTTCTGAAGAAAAGGGTCAACAAGTTGCAATTGTTGCTCTGAAATTGCTCTTGGATAAAGGATATGCGTTGAGATGGTACTTTGTGGGCGATGGTAATCATAGAGATAGCTGTGAACAGTTGGCAGAGGAATATGGTATAAGAGAACATGTCGTTTTTCTGGGTACACAGATTAATCCCTATGGATATATGAAAGATTGCGACGTATACGTTCAACCTTCGCGCCATGAGGGCTTTTGTATAACGCTTGCGGAGGCGTTATGCTTTAATAACCCAATTGTTGCGACCAGCTTTACTGGAGCGAATGAGCAATTACAACATCGTGACAATGGACTAGTTGTCGGTATGTCTGCTGGAGATATTTCAAAGGGTGTGATTGACGCTTTGAGAAAGGGACCTTGTTGCAATAACCAGATACAGTCCTATTCTGATGTGACTAAATTACTAGAACTTTTGTCGTAATAACAGGAATACTAATATAGTAATGCTTTTTGTTTTACGCCATCCTGTTGTTGGAATTTGTATTAGTTTGCAATGAAGCGGATTTTCTTCCTTCTTTATAGCATGAGAGTGGGTGGTGTCGAACGGGCACTATTGGGATTATTGTCGATAATACCTTTAGATAAATATGAAGTTCATGTCGGATTACTCCGTAAAGAGGGTGAATTCCTTGATTTCTTACCAAAAGGAGTAATTGTTCATGAGATTAATTGCTATGAGAAGAATTGGCAATTGATTCAGAATCCTCCAATAATAGGGATAAAGAGATTGATTAGGCATGGTAATCTGATTGAGGCATTCGTGCAGTCGTTGATACATATACAGTATAAAATAGTGCCGGACAGGTACTGGTTTTATAAATATATTATCAGAAAAGAGCCCTCATTGCCATGTATTTTTGATTTGGCTATATCATTTGCAGGTCCATCCAGTATGATTGATTACTATATTTGTGAGAAAGTAGTAGCCAAAAAGAAGTGCGGGTGGATTCATTTTGATGTGTCTCAGATTAATATAGATAAGCGTGTGATAGAGCGTTTGTATAAGAAATTTGAGAAGATTTTCATTGTATCTGAAACAGGGAAAGAGATATTTGACGAGAAATTTCCTCAATTTGCCGACAAAACAGAGTTGTTCCATAATGTAGTATTGCAAGAGCAAATTCTGAGTATGGCTGACAAAGCTCCGACCTTCAATGATCATTTTGACGGGAAACGCATACTGACCGTTGGACGTCTTTCTGAGGAAAAAGGACAAAGGTTCGCTATTGATGCTCTGAAAATTCTTTTGAACAAAGGCTACAAAGTGAAATGGTACTTTGTGGGTGAAGGTAATCATCGGAATAGTTGTGAATTGCTGGCAGAGGAATATGGTATAAGAGAAAATGCTGTTTTTCTGGGTACTCAGACTAATCCCTATGGATTTATGAAGAATTGCGACGTATACGTTCAACCATCGCGTCATGAAGGCTTCTGTATTACGCTTGCGGAAGCTCTCTGTTTCGATAATCCCATTGTGGCAACTAATTTTACTGGGGCACAAGAGCAACTGCAGAATCGACAGAATGGTGTTGTGGTTGGAATGTCTGCAAGGAATATTTCAGATGGGGTTATAAAAGCGTTGGAAATGGAGCTGGCAGATGGTTTCCAGGAAAAGTCTATTAATGATTTATTTAAATTACTGGAATTAATTAAATGAGTCCTGCCGTCTCAATAATTGTGCCGGTTTATAATGTCGCGCCATATCTATGTCAATGCCTGAATAGCACTGGCGCTCTCGGACGTGAAGATATCGAGGTTATTCTTGTTAACGACGGGAGTACCGATGACAGCGGGGTTATTTGTCTCGAATATGCCAACCGTTGGGAAAATGTAAGATTGATTGAGAAAACAAATGGTGGCCTGAGTGATGCACGCAATGAGGGTATGAAGGTCGCAAGAGGCAAATATGTGTACTTTCTGGACAGTGATGACTGGCTTGTTCCGGGAGCGATAGATGCTCTATATCGTTTTGCTGAGGAGAATAATTGCGACGTGGTTCAAGGAGGCTTCTATTATGCCTTTGATGATCATTTGGAACTGGATAATCGTTATCTCTCGGAGAAAAAGCCTCCCTTTGCCCTTGAGCGTCAAGTTGCTATGCGTGAGCTGATAAAGAACAATTACGTCAAAAACTTCGCATGGGGCAAATTATATAGGAGTGATATCGTCAAGAGGCATCAGTTCCCCGTTGGTAAATACTTCGAAGACAGCTACTGGCAGCATTCGGTTATTGATGAGTGTAATCGGTATGGTGTGGTACCAGAGCCTCTTTATTACTATCGTCAACGACAGGATAGCATCTCGAGCAGTATTGGCTCAAAGGCATTAGACCTTTTTGATGGCTATGAGGAACGCTTGAGATTCATTCAACTGAATTATCCCGAGTTAATATCATTGATGGCCGATCGATTGTGGAGAACAGCGTTTACCTATTATAGATATAGCAATAAGAAAGAATTCCGGGATGCATTGAACCTCATCACTGCTCAATACGAACCATTTTTCACTTGGAAACTTAAGCATTCCATCATTTATTTGCTGTCAAGGTATGAATCCCAATATATCCGCAAGCCATTTCTATTTCTGCTTCGGGCTTACGAATTTTTGACGGTTAAGCGACTTAAAAAGATTAAACTAATTGTCGATGAAAAGATATGATGATATTTGTCAAGTGTTCAATCTCTTGAATGCGAGTGGGGTGGATTATTTAGTCCTTCGCAATTACGAGATGATGTTGAGTCCGGAGCTCTTCGTCGGAGATTGTGCTGATATTGATTTGTTATGCGAGGATAGCCAAAAGATAGTGCAGGTACTTGATGCGCGTTCAAAGAAGAATGCTGGATATACTCCAGATGGTGATGGTATTCATTATTTTTTGAATATAGGAGGTAAGGATGTCAGTTTAGATTTACGTCAAGTTGGGGATGGGTATTACTGTGAACAATGGGAGAGAGATTTGTTAAGTAGGAAGAAGTTTACCCATTGTTTCAATGTGATGAATGATGTGGATCAGGATTAAGTCGCTTATGATAATATTAGAGTAAAATAAACTTTTTTCTTTATTAAAATAATACTATACAATTATGACAATAGGATATACCACAGGTGTTTATGATTTGTTCCATATCGGTCACCTCAATCTTTTGAAAAATGCCAAGGGCATGTGTGATAAACTCATCGTTGGTGTAACCGTTGATGAGTTGGTGGATTATAAGGGGAAAAAAGCTATTATACCCTTCGTGGACCGTATAGAGATTGTGCGCAGCATAAAGTTTGTTGATGCCGCTGTTCCTCAATATAATATGGACAAGTTGGAGGCCTGCAAGAAATTGGGTGCGAAATTCCTATTTGTGGGTGATGACTGGTATGGCACTGAGAGATGGCAAGAGTATGAAAAACAGTTTGCCGAGGCAGGCATCAAAATTGTCTATTTCCCATATACTAAAGGTATCTCATCAACTCAGATTGCCAAGGCTCTGAATGCGGTGCGTGGTGCAGACTCCATGATGTAAATGCCCCCGACAACAAGACTCAAAATATTGATTAACAAGGAATTCTACTTGAAATTTAATGTGGCTGTTTTCCTACTTAAATTGAAGGTTTGAGTTTAGCATAGACAAGCCTCATCATTTAATCAGGTCCATCCTTGTTGAAAACCGCATCCGTGTTGTCAGTGCTGTATTATTGTATAATGATTTGGCATGAAAAACAGCATCTATAAAATATTCATCTTCATCTTTTCGTTTTTCCCAATAAGACGAAAAAAAATACTGTTCTTGAGTTACTATGGAAGTGATTATGGATGTAATCCTAAGTATTTGAGTGAATATATTGTACTGAATAGAAAAGATTGGAAGGTTGTGTGGGCATTTGTTAGCCCCAAAGAGCATAATATTGAAGGTATTACTACAGTTAAATACTTATCATATAAATATTTCTTTCATCTATTGACGAGCAAAGTGTTTGTTACGAACTATAGAATGACAGAATTATATAAGAAAAGGGCTGGACAATTCTATGTTCAAACTTGGCATAGTTCGTTGCGATTGAAGAAGATCGAAGCAGATGCAGTAGATAGTTTAACGGATAACTACATTAGAATGGCAAAAGCGGATTCTAAACAGACTGATCTGCTCATTTCTGGCTGTCAGTTTAGTACAGAGATATTTCGTCGGGCCTTTTGGTATGATGGTCCTATCGTTTCTACTGGGACTCCAAGAGGAGATGTTCTCTTTAATCGCAGTGAAGAATTGACCTATCGCATAAAGAAATCATTAGGTGTCAACTCAGAAGATAAGTTGGTATTGTATGCTCCTACTTTTCGAAAGGATCATTCATTAGAGTCTTATAATATTGACTTTACATGTCTCATGTCTTCTTTGTCTCAAAGATTTGGAGGAGCATGGAGAGTGCTGTTAAGATTGCATCCTCATCTTCGAGGGCTATCAGAAGGGTTATTAAATAAAGAAACAGATGGCAAAATAATTGATGTAACTAGTTACGATGATATTCTAGAACTTTTGTGTGTCTCGGATGTTGTCGTCAGTGACTATTCTGCATTGATATTTGATTTTGCGGTTACAAATCGTCCTTGCTTTTTATATGTTCCTGATCTTGAATGTTATACTCTAAATGATAGACAATTGTATTTTGATATTAAAAAGCTTCCTTTCCCTATTTGCAGGAATAATAATACACTTAGTAATAGTATTCTGGAATTTGATTCTTTGACATACGAGAACAGACTCAAACAATTTAATAAAATGATAGGGACATTTGAAAAGGGACATGCTTGTGAGAATCTCATGAGAGAAATTGAAGAAAGAATATAAGAAGATCACTTCATATTAAATTGTAATTGACACATCTCAATGAATGAAAACAATGATTAAGAAAAAAATCCTCTTTGTAATAGAGTCATTGGTGGCGGCAGGAGCTGAGAAAAGCCTTGTCACTTTGCTGAACGAACTGGATTATAGCAAATATGATGTCGATCTGCAATTGTTCTCTTATGGCGGGGAATTTGAACGATATCTGCCCGAACAAGTGAACTTATTGCCTCCACTTCCGTTTCTTGAGTTCCTTTCTGGACACAAACAAGGTACAGCTAGGATGTGGATTTCGAGATTGTTTTATTCTTTTTGGATACGTTTTGGGAAAGACCAATCAATAAAGGGTAAAGCCAGAAAGTGGTGGATTTGCGCAAAATCAAATATTGAGGTTTTTCAAAATGACTACGATGTTGTTATCGGGTATTCACAGTGTATACCTACTTTTTACGTAGTTGATAAAGTGAGGGCGCAAAAGAAAATTGGATGGGTCAATTGTATTTACCATCTTGATGGGAAAGAACGAGAGTGGCAGAAAAAATATTATGATGCCCTGGATAAGGTGATATTGGTAAGCATGGGTGCTCTGACACATTTAAAACAAGTATATCCTGAATATTCTGATAAAATGGAACTTATGCTCGACATGATTTCAGCAACGACTATAACTAGACTGTCAGCTGAAAAGGAACAACCCTTTGAAGACAGTATTAACTCAAAGTTGTTAACTGTTGCTCGTCTGGATGATAGAGACAAGGGGTATGATATCACTCTTGAAGCTTGCAAGATTCTGCGCGATAGAGGCTTGAAGTTCAAGTGGTATGCAATAGGTCGGGGCTCTTATCGCAAGGAAATGGAAGAGTATATCGCGGCCAATAGTTTACAGGATTGTTTTATCCTTTTAGGAACTACCCCCAATCCATATCCATATATCAAGAATTGCGATATTTACGTTCAGACTTCACGTCATGAGGGTTTTGGTCTCTCGATAGCCGAAGCAAGAATATTGAATAGGCCAGTTGTGACGACAAAGTTTGATAGTGTATACAACCAGATGGTACCAAACAAGAATGGTCTTGTTGTCCCAATTAATGCGACAGCTGTGGCCGATGCTATTCAAAGATTGTTAGAAGACAAAAGCCTATACAATTCCATTGTGGACTTTCAGCGTCAGGAAAAGAAGGGGAATGTGGAGGAGATAGAGAAATTCTATCAGTTGATAGAGAACTAATTTGATTTTCTAATTATTTTCGGAGCATTGTCTGAAGAGCTCACTCATAGTAATAGCCAGCGGATTGCGAAGAATGCGGTGATGTTGTACATCCGTATGTTCTTGACAATGATTGTGGGGCTTTATGCCTCGCGTGCCGTCCTAGATGTGTTGAGTGTTGAGGATTATGGTACATCTAGCGTAGTTGTCGGTGTTGTGGCAATGATAGGTTACCTGAATCTCTCAGAAATGGCGTCTGGGCTGCTGCCATCATCTGCGAATACGCCGAGAAATACCTAGATAACATCACCCGTCTACGAGACCGACCAATGCCGAAAGGGAACTATTGGTAAAAAATATTAGCAGTAGAACATCCTGATGCCAAATTCTTCGCTTTATGTAATAATTGGACTGATCCTCACGAACTTCAAATCCAAGTGGATTTCTTTGAGTCACATTCCGATTACACTCTAACTGTCCATGAATATACCAAATGGGATGAGGAAAAGGGCGCTTACCAGCATCATCAGATAAAGCTTTTAGTGATTACTAAAGACGATTTGGCATTAACTCTTGATGATTATGCTACTTGTGTATTCTTTACGAAAACCTTAACGAGTGTCTATCGAAGAAGTTCACTTGGAGCATAAAGTATCAGAATTATAGTTGTGAATTTGATATGACGCTGTTCTACGCATTGAAGATTCAGGGCAAATGTTACTTTTTTAATCGGTAATGAGATGTTATCGGATTCAACCAAACTGTATCCTACCACCATCCCCAAAACATCAGCAAGTTCCTACTTAGCACCAATGAAGTATTTTTCAGCCTCTTCCCACATTGGCATACTTCTAGATGCAAACAGAGCAATCCAGGGAATTAGTGTACAATTTCTTAAAAACCTTTGCGTTGTCAGTCATTGTCAATCGACAATGAGGCACTATAAAAGGGTATTGCCTTTATTTGGGAATAAGATGCGCATTTATCCTAACCACTGTTGAGCCTTTCAAGATGGCGTTTTGCGTACTCAATAATAAGTAAAAATGAATGACTGCTAAATTTATTTTGTGGAAATGAGAGAATATGTGTTGTCACACGAGAACCGTCAATGGTGGATGGGCCTTGCTATGATTTGGATTATTGTATACCATCTATGGATATCGGATGGAGGATTGAAAAGTTACATAAATATAGATTTTTTGGATTTCTTTTTCTCAAAAGGCTATTTGGGCGTTGATATTTTCTTTTTTCTATCAGCCTATGGCTGTGCTTGCTCTTTGAGTAAGAATTCATTAAGGACATTTTATAGAAATCGTTTTTTCCGTTTGTTCCCAATATATATAGTTTATACAATTATTTTAGTTCTAATCCTGTGTGGTTATTATCGTCAGACTTGGTGGTTAATGTTTGTTAAACAAGTTACCGGCCTCTCAACACTCACGTTGGGCAGACTACAGGTTGAATGGTATATGCCAGCACAAATTCTTGTGTATGTACTTTTCCCGATTATTTATAAATTGGCTAAGATGATTCATAAGAATGCGGTATCGTTCTTTCTTGTGGTGTTATTCTTCAGTATATTTGTTTTTGTTATTGACAGGATTTTTATTTCAAATTTTGCTTATCGCATACCGATTATAATTATTGGCACTGTAACCTACTTTTTGTTGGCCAAGAATAATAATCAACGCTTGCTCTTATATTATCTGATGGGAGGACTTATAGCTTTTTTATCGATCAATAGTGTCATTTTATTCTCTTCATTAACATTGCCGCTTCTTCTGTACGCATTTAGTAAATGCGATCTTCATCTTCCCTTGAAACGGGGCGTCAGTTTTATTGGTAAGCATTCATTAGAGATTTATCTTGCACAGAATTTTGCTTTAGATCATTTTTTGGGTAAAATGAGTGTGGTTAATCCATTAGTAAAATTTTTTGAATGTGCAATGATAATTATTTTAGGAAGCTGTTTGTTATATTACATTCAATTTTTATCATCTAAATTTTTGAAAAATAGTATTCTGTAAGAAAAGAACGCTTATCAAATATTGAGTTTTGCGAATAATAGTAATGTATTCATCTGTGGGGCGTCGGAAGGATGAAGTGTTTTTTATCATCAGAAATAAGTGAATCTTGAAAATAATCTCTGTTATTATACCTGTTTTTAATGCTGAACTTTATTTAAGGCGTTGTTTGGATAGTTTTATTGTCCAAACACTGACGGATTTTGAATTAATCTTAGTAGACGATGGCAGCAACGACAACAGCGGAGAGATCTGTGATGAATATGCTGGTCAACAGGGCAACATTCGCGTTATTCATCAAACGAATCAAGGCGTAAGTGCTGCACGTCAAGCGGGATTGGACGCTGCTTCGGGGCAATATGTCATTTTTGCAGATCCTGATGACTGGGTTGAGCCGACAATGCTTGAGGAATTGTTTGAAGTTGCTATCAATAATGATGCTGATGTGGTGCTATGTGATTTTTGGATAAACAGTTCAGCGGCAGAAGGAGATCGTAAATACCAAAATTTGCGAGCTTTGAGTTCGGATTCTGTCTTGAGTCAATTGATTTCAGGGGAACTGCATGGGTTTACATGGAACAAATTATACCGAAGTTCTTGTTTGAGGAAGCATCATGTTACTTTCCCGCAGGGAATCAATTACAGTGAAGACCTGTGGTTTAATTGCAAACTGTTTTTAAATCATAATGTTAAAGTAGCGTATCTGCAGAAGCCTTTTTACCACTATGATTATTATACTAACTCAAGTGGATTATCTCGTAAGTTGACTGCAAGATCAGTAAAGGATTATCTGTCTTTTATTGAGTTTATCCACGATGAGCTACAGGATGGGGCATTCAAAGATGAGCTGGCCCTACTTAGGTTCAATGCGATCAGATTAGCCTTTCGTTCGGACTGCTCTTCCTCTGCGTTCTATTCAATATTCCCTGAGCGCTTTGAAGAATTTAGAAAGATTCTATCATCATCTGATATGCCGATCGCTACGAAGTACGGGCTATTGTTGGCTTTGAATGGCCGATTAGCATGCGGCCGTTTTTTGCTGACGGCTTATGAAAGAACTTACTTGCCGATAGCGAAGGCACTTGCCGGGATGCGGAATTGATTATATTTCATTGATGAAAAAGCGATTGCTGTTTATCATTGATTCATTGAATTGTGGTGGGGCAGAAAAGAGCCTGATCTCTTTGCTTCCGCTCTTGGATTATTCGCGTCTGGATGTGGATTTGCTGATATTCAATCGCGGTGGTGTGTTTGAGAAATATCTTCCACCACAAGTTCATATCATTGGGCATAATCTGTATGGATCAGGTCTTATCAATAGGATTAATCGATTCATTCATCAGATCGTTTTCTCATGCCGGATACGCTACGGTAAGAAACGTCATGGTGCAGAGACTCATTGGCGCGCGATGCATGAAGTTGTGGATCGTCTGAAGGGAGAATATGATGCAGCGATTGCTTATCAGCAAGGTTTGCCGACATTCTTCTTGGCGACGAAGGTCGATGCTGAAAAAAAGATTGCCTGGATCAATGCCGATGTGTTTGAGGCTGGCTATGATATGAATTACTGCAAGCAGTTCTATGACAAAATGGATAATGTCGTAGCTGTGTCTGAGAAACTGTCTGAGAAGTTGGGCAGGAAAGCGCCATGGTTAAAAGACAAACTTTATTGCATTTATGATATCATTAATCCTGACATAGTGCATCGGCTTGCCCAAGAAGCAGTCAATGATATGCCCGTTGAAAAAGGAGATCTGTCGATTGTAACAGTGGGACGACTCACGCGACCCAAGAATCACCTTCTAGCGGTTGATACGGCTAAAATTCTCAAAGACAGGGCTGTGGCCTTCAAATGGATCTTTGTGGGCGAAGGCGAAATGAGGCCAAGTATTGAGGAAAGAATCGAGGAAGTGGGATTAGAGCAAAGTGTTTTTTTGCTTGGGCTCAAAGAGAATCCTTATCCCTATATGGCCAAGGCTGACATATATGTACAGACATCCACTTTTGAGGGCTTCGGTATGACTATCGCAGAGGCGAAAATTCTCAGCCGACCTGTAGTCAGTACTAACTTTGATATCGTCCATGATCAGATAAAGGATCGTCAGAACGGCATGATAGCCGAGATGACCCCCGAGAGCGTTGCAGATTGCATTATAGAGCTGCATAGGGACAAAGACTTGAGAAACAGGATTATTGGCAATTTGGGTAAAGAAGTTAATTCTACTTCTGCCACCGAGCCAGCTAAGTTTATGCGTTTGATTGATGCCTGATAAGGGAGGGACTGAGCGATGAAGTTTAATCTTTCCAAGGATGCTTCGACATGCCTCAAAGGTATTTCTTGTCTATTGATTGTGTTGCATCATTGGTGTTCTGGATTATCAGGTGTGGGCTATGACAATATTCTCGTGAAGTTGCTGACACAGGCGGGTGGTGTGACGGGTGTTGCTGTCTTCTTTTTCCTGTCTTCCTATGGCTTGACCCGTTCGCAACTTGTGAAAAAGGATAGTATCAGCTTATTTTTTACTAAACGCCTGTCCAAAGTATTTGTTCCGTTAGTGTTGACAAATGCACTATGGTTGGCATTGAGGTATAATGGGCAAGGTTTTGTTCAATCGTTTCTGCAGATTTTGAATGTCAGTGATTTGCTGGATCTTGCCACTTGGTTTTGTAATATCATCATAGTCTGCTATGTGATTTTCTATGCATCTAATCACTTGAAATCAGATTGGATGAAGGTATCAGTCAGCTGGATTCTGATTTTTGTATTAGCAGTGATACTGGTTGCTTATTTCCCTCACCGGCCATGCTATGTCTATTCACTTGTGGCATTCCCTTTGGGTGGTATGGTAGCTATTCTGCAAGACAGAATGAAGGTGTCCCAATTGATGATGCTTACTTTCGTGCCTGTGGCTGCAGTTATTGGAGCGTTGGCTGTGTTCTGTACGGGCTATAAAGCCCATTTGTTGGCCAATCTTTATTGTTGTGCTGTCATTTTTTGTTTGATGCTGATTGTGATGGGGTTGCGGAACAATCGCGCGTCTCTGATATATGAATCGGTGTGCAGTTTAAAGAAACCAGCATCTTTCATAGGACTTTATTCTTATGAGATTTACTTGCTCCACAACAAGTTTTTGATGCTGCATAGCGATTATCATGTCACGGTTTGGTATCCCATTACAGTTGTATTCATTGTGCTTCCGTTGGCTGTTTTTCTTTATATGTGTGATAAACAATTAACCAAATTGATGGTGAAAAAATGATTATTAAAACAATTACATGCCATCAATCATCTAATCATGGGGCGATGCTGCAAGCATATGCGTTACTCCATTATTTGCGAGCGCTTGGACATGATGCCAGTGTGATTGATTATAGGCCTCCATATTTGAGTTTGAATCATCGTATACCACCTCAATACGAGCGTTGGGGCATCAAGCAACTATATCTTTTGTCAAAGCTTCCTGGAGACATGGGAGGATGGCGTCGTCATAGAGCATTATTGCCGTTTTATAACCAATATGTTAAGACTACACCCCAAAAGTATACTTCTATCGAACAGTTGAGGGCGAACCCGCCTATCGCTGATTTATATATTGCCGGTAGTGATCAGATTTGGAATACCACGTTCCAGAACGGAAAAGATGCCGCTTTTTATTTGGATTTTGGCTCTCCAAACCGCAAAATCAGTTATGCGGCAAGCTTTGCGACCGAATCACTTGAACACGGAACCGAAGAGTTCGTTAAGAAAAACTTGTGTAATCTTGATGCTATTAGTGTAAGGGAAAGCTCTGGTTTGAGAATTCTCAAAGAATTGGGTTATGATGGTGAAATGGTGGTCGATCCCGTTTTTCTGTTGAGTAAGGAACAATGGGACCAATTTGACACAGAAGTGGCGGCTAATGAGCGTTACATTCTGACATATGATTTTGAGAAGAAAAAGAGTCTGATTGGACATATTGCTAAGCGGTTGGCCGAGGCTTCTGGTTGTAAGGTTTATTCCGTAAGTCCTTTTAAACGTGGATATGCTGACAAATCTTTCGTTGATGTGGGGCCTGATGTGTTTATTTCGCTGATTAAACATGCCCAGTGTGTCATTTGCAATTCGTTCCATGGTACTGCATTCTCGATGATTTATGGCAAAGACTTCTTTGTGCTTAATCGCAAAGATGGATTGAATGTTAGGATGAGGGATTTGTTGATGCGCTACAATCTCGGCTACCGTTTGATTAGTGAGAACGCACCCAATTCTCAACTGTTATCTGGAATTGACTATGGAGCTGTCTATCTACAGCTTGAGCGCGACATCGAAGCATCAAAACAGTACTTATTGAACCAAATAGAATTAGCAAAAAGATGAAACCGCGCATTTTCATCAATATGCACTATATGGAGCTTGGCGGCGCTGAAAGAGCGCTGCTGGGACTCCTCAATGCGCTTGACACCGATAAGGTTGATGTGGACTTGTTTCTTAATCAGCACACAGGGGAATTCATGCCGCTGATACCTGATAAAATCAATCTGCTGCCTGAACGTAGAGGTTATAATGCCATCGAGCGACCGATGAAACAGATTCTCAAAGAAGGACAATTTGGTGTCGCTATTGGTCGATTGAGGGCTCGAAAGCTCCACAAGAAGTATAATCAATCTTTGGATGACAGGGAAAGGGCTTTCGACTCCAGCGCCTTTCATTATGTTGCTGAGTGCGTTGATCGATATTTGCCGTCTTTAGAGGACTTGAGCGAATACGACTTGGCTATCAGCTTCTTGCAGCCACACAACATTGTTCTTAACAAAGTCAAAGCAAAAAAGAAGATCGCTTGGATCCATACAGATTACTCCACTGTCCACGTCAATGCCAAACTTGAATTGCCGGTTTGGGCTGGTTTTGATTATATAGCATCAATATCTCCTGACTGTACCAAGTCATTTTTGAAGACTTTTCCTTCGCTGGAGAACAAAATCATTGAGATAGAAAACATTCTTTCCACGGATTTCATTCGTCAACAAGCCGAATTGCTTGACGTCTCTGATGAGATGCCAAAACATGGAATCAACTTGTTGTCAGTCGGCCGATATTGTCATGCAAAGAATTATGATAACGTGCCCGATATAATGAAGCGATTGGTTGAGAAGGGATTTAAAGATCTGCGATGGTACATCATCGGGTTTGGGGGTGATGAACCATTGATCAGACAAAAGAATGCCGAAGCTGGCATGGAGGATCATGTGATTTTGCTTGGCAAAAAGGATAATCCTTATCCCTATATCAAGGCATGTGACATTTACGTCCAGCCAAGTCGCTATGAGGGAAAAAGTGTAACGGTACGTGAGGCTCAAGTCCTTTGCAAACCTGTGATAGTTACTAATTACACTACGGCAAGGAGCCAGGTTAAGGACGGGGTGGATGGCTGTATTGTGCCTCAGGATAATGACGCATGCGCAGAAGGCATGACTGAAGCTATCCATAATAGAGCCCAACTGGATGCTATCTCGGCATATCTTCATGAACATGACTATGGCAATGAGGATGAAGTTGAGAAAATATTAGATCTCCTGTGAGTACAATGTTTAGGGATTACATTGATATCACGATTTTCTTTTAGCAAATATCATAGAAATATAATGATTCCAAAGATAATTCATTACTGCTGGTTTGGCCGCAATCCCTTGCCTGAGAGTGCGGTTAAATGTATTAATAGTTGGCGTAAGTTCTTCCCTGATTACGAAATCAAGGAGTGGAACGAAGACAACTTTGATGTGAACAGCATTCCCTATACAGCCGAGGCCTATCAGGCTCGCAAATATGCTTTTGTCAGCGACTATGCCCGCTTCTGGATCCTGTTTCACTATGGCGGTGTATATTTCGATACAGATGTTGAGATCATCAAATCAATGGATGATATCATCGAGCGTGGCCCCTTTATGGGTATCGAAGTAGAGTGTGGCCCTCACCAGCCTTATCCAATGGTCGCTCCTGGATTGGGCATTGCAGTGGAGGCGGGACATGAGGTTTATGGAAAAATGATAGACTATTATTCACAAGTCCATTTTATGGGTGAGAATGGTGTGTTGGACCATGAGACGGTTGTCCCACGAACGACGCGCATCCTAATTGAATCTGGACTTCAGCCTCATAATGAAATGCAACAGGTGGGTGGTATATGGATTTATCCAAAAGACTTCTTTAATCCACTTGACTCCTTGACGGGTCGTCTACACAAGACAGATAATACGCGTTCAATTCACTGGTATATGGCATCGTGGCAGGACGCCAGTTCTTTTAGAAAATGGCTCTCACGTCTGTCTCATCGCCTATTTGGATTACGTTTGCACCGAATGAAAAAAATGCTGAAGAACGGCTAAATTATTACACTTTGATCTAATTACTCAGAATTCTATAGTTATGCAACCACTTGACCTCGTCGAACCTTGGCTCTACAATACGGTTTATTACTTATTGTTCCTGTTTCTAAGTTGGGGAACTGTGCTCTATTATATAGGCTCTAATCAACAGAAGATACTTCATTCTGAAGGCTCAGCGATGCAGGGTGCTGCTTTGTTTTTAACGGTAGTTCTTACATTCTATTTGGGCCTTAGACCTGCTTCGGGTTCATTTGGCGATATGAACCTGTATCGTCACTCATACTTAAATATAATTAATAACTATGTCCCAATTAATTTTAAAGAGGAATGGTTGTGGCACAATTTGTCGTTTTTTTGCAAACGAATAGGATGTAATCCGTATGAATACTTCTTGATTGTAGAAATCGGTTATTTTGCGGGAATGTTCATTTGCTCAATGATGCTGATGCGCAAGAATCTTTGGTTTGCAGTCCTGTTCTTCTATATTTCTTTCTCTTGTTATTCATATGGGACAAATGGTATTCGCAACGGCTTAGCGTGTAGCCTCGATTTGATTGCCATTACCTATTTTGCTTTAGGAGGATCAAAGCGCCCCGCCGGTCTTGTTTTAATGGCTTTGGCTATGGGAATTCACCGTTCTACTGTATTACCAAGTGCGGCAGCAATTGTCTCTTTATATTTTGTGAAAGACACTAAAACCGCTATACGTTTCTGGATAGCGTCAATTGCAATTTCCCTTGTTGCCGGTCCACTTGTTGAGCGTTTTTTTGCCGCATTGGGCTTTGATGACCGAATGAGTGATTATGCTAGTACAAACCAAGAGGAAGGCGCTATGGACCAGTTCTCACAGTCGGGCTTTAGATGGGACTTCTTGTTCTATAGTTCATTCGCTGTTGTTATGATTTGGTATGTGACACGTTATCGAAAATTTAAGGATAGTGTATATACAATTATTGCTAACTCATACCTATTATGCAACGCGTTTTGGATTATGGTAATCCGTTCGGCTTTCTCCAATCGTTTCGCATATCTATCATGGTTCCTATATCCTGTGGTGATGGCTTATCCCTTATTGCGTATGAATCTATGGAAAGACCAGGATCGCAAAACGGCCCTTATCTTCTTCTTGTACTCTGGTTTCACGCTCTTTATGTTCTTTATTTTCTATTTTGGAACTTCTAGTGGATTTAGAGGTTTCGACCTTTATTGGTGGAAACGACAGTATTAGCTTATGGCGACACTTACAGTTTTTACTCCATCATATAACCGTGCTCATACTATTTGGCGTACATATGAAAGCCTTTGCCGTCAGACGTGCAAAGACTTTTGCTGGTTGGTTATCGATGATGGGAGTACTGACAATACTCGTCAGCTGGTGGCATCGTGGATAGGTGCGTCACAAACTACAGCAGATTTCAGTGGTCAATGTGAGGCTGGCTTTTCAATTCGGTATATCTGGAAAGAGAATGGGGGATTGCACACTGGCTACAATACAGCATACGCTAACATTGAAACTGAGCTATGCGTATGCATAGACAGTGATGACTGGATGCCTGATGATGCCGTAGAGAAGATTGTTAATTACTGGAAGGAAAAAGGAGGAAACCGATATGCCGGTATTATGGGATTGGACTTTGATACCAAGGGGAAACCACTGGGTGGCTATTTCCCGGACAATCTCCATGAAGCCTATTTCCTTGACATGTATATCAACAATATCCATCGGGCGGATACCAAAGAAGTTATGAGAACAGACTTGATGAAGAAGGTCGCGCCACAAGTTGGTTTCGAGGGAGAGAAGAACTTCAATCCGGTTTATATGCTTCTACAAGTCTGTGATGATTACCCTCTTTTAGTGCTAAATGAGAACCTGTGTATTGTTGAGTATCAGCAGGACGATAGCATGTCCAGGGGTATTTATCGTCAATATATGAACAGCCCTCGCAGTTTTGCCAAATTGCGCTTGTTGGAAATGAATTTGAAGCGCAATACATTTAAGCATCGCTTCCGTTCGGCTGTTCATTATGTTTCCAGCTGTATGATTTCAAAAGACAGGAATTGGCTAAAACAGGCATCAAACAAATGGTTGGTGCTCTTGGCGTCGCCGTTTGGAGTTGCCTTGTCTTACTATATCAAATCCAAAGCCAAGAAATGAATTATTCATATTCAATCGCTATACGTACCTTAGGTACTTCAGGTGAGAAATTTGTCCGCGAATTGGAATCAATCAAGCGGCAAACCGTTCAGCCTGAAAAAGTGGTTGTCTATATTGCGGAGGGTTATAACAGACCAGAATACACCATTGGAAAGGAAGAGTATGTCTGGGTCAAGAAAGGGATGATGTCCCAAAGGATACTACGCTATGATGAAATTGATTCACCTTTGTTGCTACTTCTCGACGATGATATAGAGTTAGCCCCTGATAGTGTCGAGAAGCTTATTGGCGCAATGGAAGGGAATCAATTGGATTGCATTGCACCCGACACATTCCGGAATCATAAAATGCCGTTATTTAGAAAGATTTATGCAGGGGTCACTAATCTGGTATTCCCTCATTACAGCGACAAGTGGGCTTTTAAAATTCATGGTAATGGCAGCTTCAGTTATAACAACAGTGTTAAAAAAGACGTTTACCTCTCTCAGAGTGCTGCGGGACCCGCTTCATTGTGGAAAAAAGACGTCTTCTTGGCATTACATCTGGATGATGAATTGTGGCTTGAACGATTTGGTTTTCCTTTTGGAGAAGATGCGTTAACGTTCAATAAATTATTCAAGAATGGGTACAGGATGGGTGTTCATTACAATAGCGGCGTGAAGAACCTGGATGGAAAATCCTCGAGTGGTGCTTTTCAACTCAATACAAGGAAGTTTTATGTCCGTTCGATTGCTTCTCTGTTGATTTGGTATCGAATTTGCTTTAGCCCGTCAAATTTATCGATCTTTAGAAGAATATGGGCTGTGCTTTCGTTTTCCATAAAGGCATTATGGCTCTTATTGGTGAATACTCTTGCCGCTATCCGTCTATTGAGGCCGCAGGCGTTATACTATTATCTGAAAGGCCTTTTTGATGGCATTAAATTGATTCATTCAAAGGACTTTCAGTCTCTTCCTAATTATGTGGTCCGGTAAATAACGATGAGGATTCTTCACGTCATTACATCATTGTATAACGGTGGAGCAGAGCGCTTAATGGTGGATCTGTTGCCACGGTTACGCAATGACGGAGAAAATGAGGTTGAACTTTTGCTGTTCAATGGTGTGGAAACCATTTTTAAGAAAGAACTGCAACAGACAGGCATAAAAATCATCTCTCTATCGACCACTAATGATGTGTATCATCCTCGCCGTTTGCTAAAGCTCCGTCGCATTATCCGGCAATACGACATTGTGCATACTCACAACACCGCTTGTCAGTTTTATGTCGCGTTAGCAAGTTGCTTAATGCGCAACAAGCCTCTCTTGGTGACCACCGAACATAACTCCACAAATCGGCGTCGTTCTAAATTTTGGCTACAGCCTATTGACCGATGGATGTACGGCCGTTATGCGTCTATTGTGTGCATTGCTGAGCAAACACGACTTAACTTGTTGGAGTATATTGGCAACAATAATCGTTTGTGCACTATCCACAATGGTGTTGATGTCTCGCGCTTTATAAAGCCGATAAAAGACATTGCTAGCAAAACAGATTTTATCATTACGATGGTGGCCGCCTATAGGCCGCAAAAGGATTTCGGCACTCTGTTTAGGGCTCTGACTCATTTGCCTGATAATTTCAATGTAAGGATAGTTGGTGGAGGCGACCCACGTGAAGGGGAGCGCATCAAGTCATACTGTTCGCAGCTAGGTCTTGACAATCGCGTTGTTTTTATGGGCGTCAGGCCAGATGTCCCGGATATTCTTGAACAGAGTGATGTTGTCGTTCTATCGTCTCATTGGGAAGGACTGTCGCTCTCAAGCATAGAAGGTTTAGCTTCCGGTTGTCCGTTCATAGCTAGTGACGTTGATGGTCTGCACGATATTGTGCAAGGGGCAGGTGCCCTTTTCCCTGAGGGGGATGACAAGGAGTTAGCACGCCAAATCAGGCATTTATGTGAGCACCCAGATGAATACCAAAGAATCGCTGAGCAATGTCAGCAGCGGGCCCGCCAGTTCGACATCTCCATAATGGCCGAAAATTATCTCAAACTGTACAAAGAACTAGCAGGCAAATAAATGGCACGAATTTCAGTTATTATGGGCGTTTATAATTGTGCTACGACGTTGGTCGAGGCATTAGATTCACTGTATGCCCAAACCTATCTTGATTTTAAGATAATCCTTTGTGAGGACGGTTCGACCGACGATACCTATGAGGTCGCACAACGTTATGCTAAGGAGCACAATAACATTGTGCTCTTGCGAAATGAGCACAACATGGGTTTGAATTATACATTGAACCGTTGTCTTGAGCATGCAGATACCGAGTATGTTGCCCGCATGGACGGCGATGACATCTCACTCCCAACCCGCTTTGAAAAGGAGCTTAATTTCCTCGATACACACCCAGAGTACGCGTTCGTTAGCACTCCGATGATTTATTTTGATTCAGATGGAATATATAGAACAAGTAGAAAAGGAGGAGAACCGTCTCCGCTGGATTTCCTTTATGGAAAAAGTTTTTGCCATGCTCCACTACTTATTCGTTCATCGGCAATAAAAGATGTTGGAGGGTATACAGTTTCGCCTTATCTTCTGCGAGTAGAAGACCGTCACTTATGGTATAAACTCTATATGAATAATTATAAGGGAAACAATCTAAATGACCCTCTATATATGATGCGTGATGATAGGAATGCTAAGAGACGACGAACTTTTATGAATCGTCGAAATGAAGCATATATGCGATTGTTGTATTGTAAAGGGTTTAATTTGCCATGGTGGCATTATCCTGAGAGTATTATTGTTCCACTGTTGAAATGGCTGTTACCCAATTGGTTCTACAATCTGCTACATAGAGCAAGAAAGTGATTGCTGTTTTAGTTTGTTTGAACTCGTTATTTCTGTGATGTAAATGCATCTGGCCTTTTAGGGTTGGACTCGAAAGAAGGGAGCTCTTTCATAAACAGAAATGTATTAAAGCGATGAAGATTGTTCGCAGTGCTACAGTTCCGCAGTCTTTGAATACGTTTTGCAAGGGCGTGTTGAAGGAGTTGTCGCACCAATATGAGGTAGTGGCGGTTTCATCTCCAGGAATTGCGCTTGACGAGGTGGGGCAGCGCGAAGGGGTGAGGACCATAGCCGTTCCAATGCAGCGGCACATATCGCTGACAAAAGACCTGAAGTCGCTGTGGCGTATGTGGCGAGTTTTACGTAAGGAGCACCCGGATATGATTCACTCGATGACACCTAAGGCTGGGCTCATCAGCATGATGGCAGGTTGGCTGGCTGGGGTGCCGGTGCGGGTGCACACTTTCACTGGCCTTGTGTGGCCAACGTCTACAGGCCTGAAGCGACGCATCTTGATGGCTACAGATTGGCTGACATGCGCTTGTGCCACCCACGTGATTCCCGAAGGCGAAGGCGTAAAAAACGATCTGTTGAATCACCACATTACTCGCAAGCATATCGAAGTGTTGGGTTACGGCAATGTTCGCGGCATTGACCTGGATTATTATAATCCTGCTTCAATTGAGGTGAAGCATAATGAGGGCTTTACGTTCGTGTTCGTCGGGCGTATTGTTCGAGACAAGGGCATCAACGAGCTGGTTTCGGCTTTTGATCGTCTTCACGCTGAGCACAACGATATCAGATTGATTCTGGTCGGAGCCCGCGAGGACAATCTCGATCCTGTTTTACCCAACACAATTGAACGGATCAATCGAGGTGATGGCATTGAGGCTGTGGGTAGACAGAGTGACGTGCGCCCGTTTTATGCCCAAGCAGATGCATTAGTATTCCCGAGCTATCGTGAAGGTTTCCCAAATGTCGTCATTGAGGCTGGTGCTATGGGGCTTCCAAGTATAGTTACCGATATCAATGGTTCTCGAGAAATTATCATTGATGGGCAGAACGGCGTAATTATTCCGTCCCAAGACGAGGAAGCGCTTTATCAAGCGATGAAACGATTTGTAGAACACCCCGACGAAGTCGCCGCAATGGCCGCTCAAGCGCGTCCGCTCATAGCCTCACGATACGAACAAGGCTACGTCAGGCAATGCCTTTATGACTACTATCACGAAATATTAATAGATCAAAAGTGAACATATATCGAGATTATATTAAGCGAGTGTTGGGATTCTGCATTTCGCTTGTTGCAATAATATGTTTGTCGCCGCTATTGCTGGTGGTGACCATCTGGCTTCACTTCGCCAACAAAGGGGCTGGCGCTTTCTTCTTTCAGGAACGACCAGGTAAGAATTCTAAAATCTTCAAAATTATTAAATTCAAGTCAATGACTGATGAGCGGGATGAGAATGGGCATCTGTTGCCCGATGCTCAAAGATTGACGAAGATTGGTTCCATTGTGCGTAAAACATCCATTGACGAGTTGCCTCAGCTGATAAATGTGTTTAAGGGTGATATGGCTTTAATCGGGCCAAGGCCACTATTGCCTGATTATCTTCCGTATTATACTGAAAGAGAACAATTGAGACATGCTGTTCGGCCAGGGATAACAGGTTGGGCCCAAGTGCATGGCCGAAATCATACTACATGGGATGAAAAATTGGAAAACGATGCTTATTATGTAGAGCACATGTCATTTCTGATGGATTGTAAAATAATTCTTGCAACTATAAAGAATGTGCTGCAAGGGAAGGACATTGATGTGGTACCAGCAATGAAAAGTCTTAGACTGGACGATGAACGCAAGGGTAAAAGTAATGCAAATCAGAGAACTTGAATTGGATGACTTGCCAGTTCGTGTGGAGTGGATGAACAATCCAAAGGTGTATTCTTCGATGCATTTCGAGGTGCCAATATTGCTGGACAATACCATAAGATGGTTTGAAAAGAATAAGAAAAATGAGAATCGTCGTGATGTAGTGTTTCTTGATGAAAATAAAATTGTGGCCTTCGGCGGATTGACATCAATTACCAGAGACACTCAAATGGCTGAACTATATATCTTTGTAGACCCCAACTTACAGCATCATGGTATCGGAACTGCGGCCACTACGTTATTATGTCAATGGGGATTCTCTATACTAGGCCTTCGGAAAATTTATCTTTATACGAATGAAGATAATCATTCTGCAATAAAAGCATATGGAAAATGCGGATTTGTACTGGAAGGCAGGCATCGACTAGAATATATAGATCATACTGGAGAATACAAGGACCGTTTATATTTTGGAATACTGAAAACTGACTTAGAAAGATGAAATTATGGAGACCGGATTCAGTGATATTGGATTCCATTTTGTATGATGGGATCGAACTCCAAGTATTGCGTGATGATATTTACCCGTTTATTGGTGGTGGTAGTAAAGCACGTAAGGCCGTATATTACGAGAACTTTCTTAGTGCGAATGGCTATAATGCAGTAGTGACCTGTGGTGGTATTCAA
This sequence comes from Muribaculaceae bacterium, assembly GCA_017557425.1. GTDB lineage: Bacteria > Bacteroidota > Bacteroidia > Bacteroidales > Muribaculaceae > Sodaliphilus. The sequence continues at coordinate 87,783 of JAFYYU010000012.1, forward strand.
AGCAACCATAATAGAGCAATAGCATTAATGGCGGCACGCAATGGTTGGAAATGTCATCTTTGTATTCAAGGTTTTGAGGAACGTTTTTATCAAGAGAAGGGAAATGCGTTGCTTGATCGGTTGAGCGGGGCAGAGTATGAATTGATACAACCAGAGGATACGGCAGCAGCCATGGATAATGCAATGGATCGTTTCCTCGCTAAAGGTTATAAACCATATTATATCCATGGAGGAGGACACGATTTGCCTGGAGGTATGGCTTTTGTTGAGGCGGTACAATCGTTAAAGGCGATATGTGATAATAAGGGTTATAAACCAGATTTTATATTTCATGCATCGGGAACAGGTTCTACTCAGGCTGGAATTATGGTCGGTCTGGATATAGTGGGATGGAATGATGTGAAGGTCGTAGGTATTTCTGTTGCCCGACAACGTGAAAGGGGCCTACAAGTAATAGCGGATTTTGCTGATAGTCTTGCAAAGCATTACGGGATGAAAGAGAAATATGCTAATCGTATCATCTTTTCTTCTGATTATCTTTTTGGCGGCTATGAGCAGTATTCGCAAGAGTTGAAATCCTATTTGACTTGTGTTATGAAAAAAACTGGTTTGATATTTGACTTGACGTATTCAGGAAAAGCTTTTTACGGTATGATGGATATTGTTATAAAACACAGATTAGAGGAGAGTAATTTGTTGTTTTGGCATACAGGTGGACTGCTGAATGTTTTAAAATAGAAACTAAACGAGTTATGAATAGAACGTTCAAATATGAGCTGTTAGACGCTATTCCATCGTTAGCATGGTTGATGAAGATTACAAAAAATGAAGAAGTCTTGGTCAAACATGGTAAAATGGTAGAAAGAAGAGATCGTTTTTTTGTGTCAGGCGTTTGGGATGGAAACTTTGAAGAAGGGAATTTTGTATCAGCTAAATTTTCTTGTTGTTCTGGAGGAATTATTAATAATGATGGGGATGTTATTATAACAACACCTTCACATCTTCAAGAAGCAGTTTTTTCACTGTCACAAACTAATTATTTAATTATAAGTAATTCTTTGCCATTTTTATTGTCTGAGGTTAAAATGGGATTAGATGAAAACTATTACCAATACGAAGCAGATTTTTGTTCTGTTGTTTTTGGTGAAAAGGATGCTGCTAAATTTATTCCATTAATTGAAGGTTATCGGGTTCGAATGCACAGGAATTGCAACATTAGCATAGCCGATTATCATAGAATTGAAGAAGTATCTAAGGGGGTTGATGATAGATTTAACAACTATAATGACTACTACAATTTCTTGCATGGAGTGTTAAAAAGAATAAAAGATAATGCGACTGATGGAAAAAGGAAATTTTGCTATGGAATGATTTCGACTATTTCTCAAGGTTATGATGCAACTGCTGTCTCTGCTCTGGCTGCAGATATAGGTTGCAAAGAAGTAATTACACTGAGAACTCCAGCAAATGACAATGGGAAAAGTATCGCGCTAAAATTAGGTTATACAAAAGTTCATGAAATTGAGCGAGATGCTTTTGAAAAGAATGAGATTCTCCTTGAAGCAGAGGCCGCCGCTAGTGGTCAGGTTGGTGGCATGATATTTGAGGCGTATGAGAATTTTTGTTCTGGGAAATTAATTTTCATGGGTACTCGTGGAGACTCTATTTGGGAAAAAAAACGGATTGGTGTGAACGAAGAACTGGCTTTCCCGTATAATGGCTATGCCCAAGCAAGCCTTTCCCCTACTGAGCATCTTTTTAGGATTAACTCAATTATTATTCATGTACCCTTAATAGGAGCTGATAAATGGCCAGATATAGCTAAAATCTCTAATTCCGATGAAATGAAACCATGGAGTGTAGGAGGAGTGTATGATCGTCCGATAGCTCGAAGAATAGTTGAAGAAAAAGGGGTCCTAAGAAAGGAATTTGGTACAATCAAATTAGGAGCTGGTATCAGTTTTCATTTCAATACGTTGACTAGTTTGAAACGAAAAATGTCTCCAACTAGTTATGAATCATTGATTGCATATAAAGCCCAGAATAAATCAAATTCAATAAATTCATTATTATTTAAAGTGAACTTCGTCCTCTCTGAATTCCCTGTTTTTTTCAATTATTTGATGTCCAAAAATAGGATTCGCTTTTTTATTGATGAGCGTATGTGCGGGCAGAAGAGTAGCCCTGTTGGAAATCTAATGATTCTATGGGGCGTTAATGAAATGACAAAAAGGTATAAGTTATGAATATATTGTTTACTTGTGCGGGCAGGCGCACTTATTTGTTAAAGTATTTTAAGGAGCAATTAGGGGATGGCGGCAAGATTATTGGTGCTGATATGCAGTTGACAGCCCCAGCTTTATCTGCAGCTGATGAACGTGTGCTTGTACCTGCAGTATACGATGAGCATTATGTGGATGCATTGCTCGAAATCTGTGAGTTGCATAAAGTAGATGTCCTGATATCACTTAATGACCTTGAATTGCCAATTCTTGCAGATAAAAAGTCGTTGTTCAGTGAAATTGGCACAACTGTTCTTGTATCTTCCCCTGACGTTATTGACATTTGTTTTGACAAACTGAAGACCAGTCAGTATATCGAGTCATTGGGTTTAAGAACACCTAAGACTTTTTCGGACCTAGATGCTGCGATGAATGCACTGCATACAGGAGAGTTACAATTTCCATTGGTGATAAAACCTCGTTGGGGATCTGCTTCTATCGGTATTGAATATGTCGATAGTATTGAGGACTTGCAAGTAATATATGAACTGATCAAACGGAAAATTCGTCGAGGTATTCTAGGTGAAGTTTCCCAACATGATGAGAATTTTATTCTCATACAGCAGAAGATTACAGGTAAGGAATATGGTCTTGACATTATCAATGATCTGAGTGGCAACAATGTCTCTGTTTCTGTCAAACAAAAACTTGCAATGCGTGCTGGAGAAACTGATAAAGCTACGACGGTTGACAGTGAAGAATTAAGACGCATTGGTCAAGTTATTGGAAGTAATTTGGGCCATATCGGTAATTTGGATTGTGATATTCTGGAAATGGATGGCAAGTTCTATATATTGGAACTGAACCCACGTTTCGGAGGCGGATTCCCGTTCTCATACCAAGCCGGTGTGAACCTTCCTAAAGCAATTATCAAATGGATTAAAGGTGAGCCGTTTGATAATAACGAATTGTGCCCTGTATATGGATTAACCTATGCCAAATGTGATTATTTGGTTGATATGACACGTAAGGTCGTACATCAAACACAACAACAGAGCATAGCAGTGAATGGGGTTAAGAAGATTGCTGTATATGGTGCTGGCGGACTTGGCCGTGAGGTGGCTGGTGGCATTCAGCGTATCAATAACGGTGGCCGTCAGCAATGGGAGATTATTGGCTTCTTCGATGATAATATCCCGGTTGGGACGCAGGTATCGCACTTTGGGCATGTGCTTGGCGGTATTGAAGAACTCAACGCTTTCGGTGAACCTCTTGCATTGGCGATTGCAGTCGGTTCTCCCAAGACACGCAAGCAGATTCATGACCGCATTACTAACTCCAATATCAGCTTCCCCAACTTGATAGCTCCGTCGTTCAGGGTTCTTGATAGGCAAACTTTTGAGATTGGTGAGGGAAATATCATCCAGGACAACTGCAGTGTGACGTGCGATGTGAAGATCGGCAATTTCAATGTCTTGAATGGCTCTAATGCACTGGGACATGACGTATGCGTGGGTGACTTCAATGTGCTGATGCCTGGCGTGCGCTTGTCTGGAGAGGTAACCGTTGGCAACTGTAATCTGCTGGGGGTGGACAGTATTGTGCTGCAGCGCGTCAAGATGGGCGACTGCGTCACTCTGGGCGCAGGCAGTGTAATGATGACCAAGCCCAAAGATGGCTTTACCTATATCGGCATTCCCGCTAAGAAGTTTGACTACGAATAAGAAAAGCATACTACAATGGATTATAATCCTTTTTCTCTCAAAGGCAAGGCCATCCTGGTCACTGGCGCTTCATCGGGTATCGGGCAGACGACAGCTGTCTCATGTGCACAAATGGGCGCCGAAGTGGTTATCACCGGACGTGATGCCGAGCGATTACAGGCGACATCTGATCTCATCGGAACGCCAGTTACGCAAATCTCCGCCGACTTGACCAACAATGATGATGTCGAACGTCTGGTAGCGTCTCTCCCGCCTCTTGATGGGGCAGTGTTGTGCGCAGGTAACTCGACGACATTGCCGTTGCAGTTTGGCACACGTGAGAAGTTTGACGACATGTTCAATGTCAATTTCTTTGCTCCGGTCGAATTGTTGCGGTTAATGTATAAAAAGAAGATTCTCCAGAAAGGCGCATCGGTCGTGTTGATCGCTTCGATAGGAGGCACACACAGTTTCATGCCAGGTAACGGCGTGTATGGGGCCTCTAAAGCGGCTCTTAACTCACTGATGAAATACGCCGCCCGTGAGTATGCCTCACGCAAGATACGTGTCAACAGCATCTGTCCTGGTATGGTGGATACCCCATTGATTCATCGGGGTACCATTACCGAGGAACAGTTAGCCGAAGATGCCAAGCGTTATCCTTTGGGCCGATATGGAAAGCCCGAAGATATCGCCAACGGTGCGGTTTATCTGTTGAGCGACGCATCGTCCTGGCTTACAGGGCATGATTTGGTTATTGATGGCGGCTTTTCAATATAGTTTTTTCTTGATTTTTTTGTGAATTTCAAAAATGTGTGTACTTTTGCCAATTGATTTGATGGAATTGGTTGTTTAGAACGTAATTACACCACGATATGAATTTAGAGGACTTTATTGAAAACTTTGCTGCACAGTTCGACGACACTGATGCGGAAATGTTTACCGCCGAAACTAATTTCAAGCAGTTAGATGAGTGGTCATCACTGGCTGCATTGTCAATTATTGCGATGGTTGACGATGAATATGATGTAATTATCAAGGGTAATGATATCATCAGTTCTGATACCATAAAAGACTTGTTTGATGTTGTCGTCAAATTGCGTGGATAAATCGCTGCCTTTCATTAGGCGCATCAATGGAATTACAAGTAAAAGAAATTATAGCCCGCGTGTTGAACGTGGCTTTGGATCAGATTACTGATGACTTGTCATCGGGTGATATACCCGAGTGGGACTCTGTCGGTAATTTGGCAATTATAAGTACATTAGAGCAGGAACTAGACTTGGAGTTTCCGCTCGAAGATCTCTTTGATTTGACCTCCGTCCGCTCGATAGTCGAGGAGGTTGAGCAGCTGACTAATGTTTGAAGCCCCTCACAGCATCCTGCTGTGTGAAATTTCAAGGCATGCTATTGAAACCCCCGACAAGATTGCTCTTGTTGAGGGCGATACTCGTGTGACTTATGCCCAGCTGATGGCCAACATCGAGATGACGGCACATGCTATGCACTCATTGGGCTTGAAGTCTGGTGACCGCATTGTGCTGGCGGCACAGAAGGAACTGGGCTTTGTCTATCATTATTTTGCAGCCCATTTGCTGGGCGTGGTCAATGTGGTGGTGGATGTGGCATCACCACGTGAACGCCTGGACTATATTATCAGTGTTGTCAAGCCGTCGGCGTTATTCAGTTCAGGACTCGAGGTAGTCCAAGGAGTGGCGTGTTATTCCTTCAATCGGCCGGAACCTGAAGAGGGCCAACTGCTTGATACGGAATTGCCAACAATCGCTGCTGACGATGTGGCCGATGTAATGTTCACCACAGGAACCACAGGAGTCCCAAAGGGCGTGTGCCTCACCCATGCCAATATTGCAGGCTCGGCCGGAAATACTAACGGCTTTATCGGAACCTGTTCCGGTGACATCGAGGCCTTGGCGCTCCCACTGAGCCATTCGTTTGGGCTTGGACGTTTGCGCTGTGTGCTCATGAAAGGAGCCACACTGGTGCTTGTCGGCAATTTCGCCAACCTGAAGTCGTTTTTCTCAGTTCTTGACACTTGGCATGTAACTGGTTTTGGCATGGTGCCAGCTGTATGGCAATACATCAAGCGCCTGAGTGGAAGGCGCATAGCCCGCTTTGCCGACCAGTTGCGGTATATTGAGATAGGCAGTGCCGCCTTACCTGTCGAGGACAAACTGCTCCTTATGGAGCTGTTCCCGAATACACGCCTGTGCATGCACTACGGTCTTACCGAAGCCTCACGTGCCATGTTTACGGAATTCCACTCACATTCCGACAATCTGGATACCGTCGGCCGTCCCGCTTCGCCATTTGTCGAGGCAACGGTTCGTGACGATGATGGCAATCCAGTCGCCAATGGTGTGGACGGCGAGATTTGCGTGCGTGGCAATATGGTCACCTGGTCCTATTTCAAGCCCGAAGATAACGCTGACAGTTTTTACGGCGATTGGTTCCGCACGGGGGACTGGGGACATCGCGATGACAATGGCGATTTTTACCTGACAGGAAGGAAAAAAGAACTAATCAACGTGGGGGGCGAGAAAGTGAGTCCCGCAACAATTGAGGACGCGATACGCTCCCTAGGTGTCACCGATTGTGCATGCATCGCTGTGCCTGACCCCAATGGGGTCTTGGGCGAGGTACCCAAGGCATTTTTGCAAAAGGGTGATAACCAAATGGATATTGACGACATCAAGAACCAACTGGGCCGTATGCTGCCACCGCATGAAATTCCTGTTGAGTGGGAATGGGTTGACAGCATTCCGCGCACAGCTTCGGGAAAAATACAACGATTAAAACTCAAACAATAAGATATGTCACAACTTACCATCAACAACGTGCGTATTGCAGGCATGAGTGCCTGTGTGCCCGCTACCGTTGAGGACAATCGCACTCTTCCCATCTACAAGGACGAGAACGATGCCCTCAAGGTCATTGCTTCGACAGGCATTGAGCGCCACCACAAGGTGGATTCCGGTACGACGGCATCTGATCTCACTGTCAAAGCTGTAGAGCGACTGCTGGAAGAAATGGGATGGAAACCAGAGGACGTGGACTGTTTTGCCTACGTTTGCACTTCCCGGGATTATATCGCTCCACAGACAGCCTGTGTCCTTCAGGACCGGTTAAAGTTGCGCAGCGATTGCTGTGTGTTTGACTTGCCCTTCGGCTGTTCGGGATGGGTCTATGGTATGAGTATCGTCGCTTCCATGATGTCACATGGAACTCTTAAACGGGCCATTCTGGTGGCTGCCGAGACCAATACCCAGAACCGCAACCCCCGCGACACAACGGTGCGCCCGCTGTTTGGAGATGCGGCTACGGCCACGGCATTGGAGTACGATTCCGAGCGTTCACATCCCATGAATTTCATGTATGGTGTTGACGGCAAGGGTTTTGATGCCGTTTGGGCTCCTTATGGTGGAATGCGTAATCCGGTCACTATCGAGTCGTTGGAAGAGAAAGAGGTTTCGCCTGGCGTTTTCCGTCGTGGCGTCGATATGATTGTCAACGGCATGGATGTCTTTGGGTTCGCCATCAAGCAGCCGCCGCGCTCGCTCAAGGAGTTAATAGCGACCTTTAACATTGATATTGAGACCGTTGACTTGTTGCTCCTGCATCAAGCCAACAGGTTCATCGATGAAAAGATACGCAAAGCCATCAAGATTCCGCCCGAGAAGACCCCATATTGCCTCGAGGAGTATGGCAATGTCACGAGCGCATCGATTCCCCTGACCATGGTGACCCGCTGTCACGATAAACTTTCAGGCGGCAATGAACAGCATTGCCTGGCCTGCGGATTTGGCGTCGGACTGGCATGGGCAAGTATGGAATTTTATGCCGGTGGCTTGAAAATGTGTGACGTGATTACTTATTAAGCGATAGTATTATGGCCAAATACATCAATTCCAACCAAGAGTACTACTGGGGTGACTGGTATTTCAAGAACCACGTCATGCCTGCCGACTTTAACTATAAAACGCATAAGAAGGAGCTCTCTCCATACTTCGAACAGCGCGGTTTCAAGGTCTCGATGATGTTCGATGACTATTTCTCCAGTTTGAGCGGTATCCACAGCGACCGTTATCTGTCGATGGATGTTTACTACTTCTATGTGATCCCCGCGCTTAACCGCCATGACTTCAAGGACGCTTATCTGGATAAGAACATCTACAGCGAGCTTTTCCCCCAGGTGAAACAGCCCGTCGCAGTCATCAAGAACATCCACGGCCATTATTATAGAAACGGTGAGGAAATCACCCTCAACCAAGCTGTCGAGGCCGTTTGCGCCGCTGAACACGAGCTCATTATCAAACCCACTGTTGAGACTTGCAATGGCGAGGGAGTAGAACAGATTGATAATCGTGACCCCCAAAAGTTAAGCGCTTTGTTCAGTCAATATGCCCTCAACTTCATTGTGCAGGAGAAAGTAAAGCAGCATCCTGACTTGCAGCGTGTTAACCCCACGTCACTTAACTCGATGCGCCTCTATACTTATCGTCGCCAAGACGGAAGCTACGAGTACCTGTATCCATTTGCCCACATGCGCTTTGGTGGCAAGGGCGCCATTAAGGACAATGTTTCTCAAGGTGGCGGCACTTGCCTGATTCTTGATGACGGCAAGGTTGACGACAGGGTTTATCGTTTCAAGAACATGGAAGTGTCTTCGCTCAAGCGTGAGACGGGGGTGGAGAATCTCGTTGTCCCCAATTACGGCAAGGTGATTGAAACATTGCTGTCATTGCACAGGCGATTGCCATATTTCGACTTTGTGGGGTGGGATGTCACGGTTTTGCCCGACGGTGATCCCTTGCTCATCGAGTTTAATCTCGTGCCTAGTGTGGAAGGCCCTCAGATGATGGCAGGACCCATGTTCGGGCCTTATCTTGACGAGATTATTGACCGTGCTCGACAGGTGGATTGTGCAAGAATGCAGACGTTCAAAAAGACATTTCCCAAGGAAATGAACTTTTATTTGCACATGCAATGACGTTTAAGACAATTTTTGTTGTTTTTTCACGTTATATTTAAAAATAGTTACCAACGAATTAACAAGTGGTCATACGGCAAGTCGTGAATACGGTATTTAACTCGTGCAGCTATGTCCTTTCCGGAGGCGGTGTCTCGTGGATTGTGGACTGTGGTGACGTGGACTTGCTGTTGCCTCTTATCGAAGGTCAGTTGCGAGGGGTGATGATTACCCATTCCCATTTTGATCACATCTACGGATTGAACAATCTGTTGGCTTTGTTCCCCGGAATTCGTGTTCTGACCAACGAGGCTGGCCGCGAGGGACTGCTCTGTGACAAATTGAATTTCTCAAGGTATCACGAGACCCCCTTTGTCCTGGATGCACCTGAGAATATCGAAATCATTGCCGATGGTGATAATGTGAACCTCTTTGAGGATGTCAGTGCCCAAGCCGTCTATACACCGGGACATAGTCCTTGCAGTGTGACATGGCAGGTGGGAAACGCACTTTTTACAGGCGATAGCTACATACCTGGCGTGAAAACGGTAACTAATTTTCCGAACTCCGACAAGAGGGTGGCCCAACTCAGCCGTGAATACATCCTGCAACTGGCACAGCAAGGGCAGGTCTATCCAGGTCACCCCGCCCAGTCAGAGGTTGAATTATAGTGAAAAGAAGAAAAAGAGACTATGGCTAATAACAAAATACTGCTTTGTCTGGCTCATATGAGTGGCCAGGAAATGAAATACATCCAAGAGGCGTTTGACACCAACTGGGTCGTGCCCCTTGGCCCCAACGTGAATGCATTTGAAGAGGATTTGGAGCGCCTCTGCGGCCAGAACAAGAAAGTTGTAGCCCTCAGTTCGGGAACGGCAGCTATTCATCTGGCCCTCGTCAAGTTGGGCGTTGGGCGTGACGATGAGGTCATCTGCCAGTCGATGACTTTCTCGGCAAGCGCTAATCCGGTGACCTACCAGGGCGGAACCCCTGTGTTTGTCGATAGTGAGCCTGATACATGGAACATTGACCCGAATCTTCTCGAGGATGCCATCAAGGACCGCATTGCAAAAACAGGACGCAAGCCCAAAGCCATCATCCCCGTTTATCTCTATGGCATGCCGGCCAAAATTGACGATATCTTGGAGATTGCCAACCGTTATGAGATTCCCGTTGTCGAGGATTCGGCCGAGGCTTTCGGATCACGTTACCGTGGACAGTTGTGCGGCACCTTTGGCAATTATGGCATTATGAGCTTCAACGGCAACAAGATGATTACCACCAGTGGCGGTGGCGCGCTCATCTGTCCTGATGAGGAGGCGAAAAAGAAAATCATGTTCTACGCCACTCAGTCGCGTGAGCCCATGCCTTACTACCTGCACAAGGAGATTGGTTATAACTACCGCATGAGTAACATCTGCGCTGGTATTGGACGCGGACAGATGACCGTCTTTGAGGAGCATTTGGCACATCACAAGCATTTATGTAATCGTTATGTGGAATTGTTCGCCGATATTGACGGTATCGACGTTCACACCAATTATGATGAGCGCTCGGACAGCAATTTCTGGCTCAACACCATCCTGATCGACCCGGCAAAGACCGGTACTGACTATGAGACGGTGCGTCTTCACTTGGATGCGTGCAACATCGAGTCACGCCCCCTGTGGAAGCCCATGCACACTCAGCCCGTATTCTCGGGAGCACCTGCCTATGTCAATGGCGTCAGCGAACACCTCTTCTCTCGAGGTTTGTGCCTGCCCAGCGGACCCTGGGTGACCGATGAGGACGTCGAGCGTGTGGCTCGCGAGATCATCGCTTGCTGCAAGAAATGAGGACTTGAATAATTAACTAAAACCTATAAACAATGAATATCGCAATCTATGGAGCTGGGGGATTTGGCAAGGAAGTGGCCTGCCTCATCAACAGGATCAACGCCAATGGCGGGGATTGGCATTTGATAGGCTTCTTCGATGACTCTAAACCCGTTGGAATGCCCGTGTCCAGCTATGGAACGGTGATTGGCGGCATGGATATGCTGGCCGAATACAGTGAGCCGCTGGCCATTGCTATCGCAATCAACGACAATAAGACAGTCAGGAGAATCCGCGAGAGCATCAGCAATCCCAACATCACGTTCCCCAACTTGATTGACCCGTCGCTGTTTCTTGTTGATGAAAACACCTTTAAGATGGGTGAGGGTAACATCATTCAGAATGACTGCATGATTTCATGCGATGTGACGATAGGAGATTTCAACCTCATCAATGACCACGTCGTGGTGGGGCATGACAATGTGATCGGCGACTTCAATGGACTCATGCCGGCGGCACATCTCTCTGGCGGTATTACCATCGGAGACAACAACCTGTTGGGTGTGGCCAGTGTCGTTCTGCAAGGAATGGTCATCGGTAATGGTGTCACTCTGGGTGCCAATAGCGTGCTCATGACACAACCTCGTGACAATGCCACTTATCTAGGCGTACCTGCCAGGAGGTTTGACTTTTGATGATCCTTGAGAGCTGTATTTTTCTCTTGTTTGGGTCATGATTGAACTGATTTTAGAAAAAAGTGCTGTAAAAATTGGTTAGAAAGTGCTGAATTAAGTTTTTTTGTGTAATTTTGCACCCGCTAAATAAAATCATGGTGTAATTACGGTGTATTTACAGCAGATGAATTTGGATCAATTCATAGAATACTTCGCAGATCTGTTAGATGAAACAGACTCTGAAAATATAACGGCCACAACTCAATTCAAGGATTTGGAAGAGTGGTCTTCACTTGTTGCATTGTCAGTCATTGCGATGGTTGACGAGGAATACGATGTGGAATTCCGCGGAGATGACATTCGCAACAGCAATACCGTTGAAGACCTGTACAATGTAGTCAAGAAAAAGGTAGGGTGATGTAGCGTCGCTATTAGCACCCTCCCTGCACCCGGCTTAAAGCCCGAGTGTATCTCATAAAATCTTTCACGAGACATCTTTTCACCACGTTAAGAGTTAACACCCTCTTACTATGGCAAAAATTACTTTTCAAGGAGTAGGCATCAAGGCTATGAGCGCTTGTGTGCCCCCTGAGGTCGTCTATAATAAAGACCTCGGCTACCTCATTCCTGAGGAAGAAATCGAAAAAACCATCAACAACATCGGCATTGAGCAGCGGCGCATCGCCGCCCCCGATGTGACCGCCAGTGACTTGTGTTACAAGGCTGCACAACAGTTGATGGAGGATAACGACATAGATCCCGCCAGCATCGACGTGCTCTTGTTCATGAGCCAGACTCCGGATTACCGCATCCCGGCAACGTCATGCCTGTTGCAGCATCGTTTGGGATTGCCGCGCGAGACCATGTGTTTTGACATCTCGCTGGGTTGCTCAGGATACTTGTTCGCCCTGAGCACTGCCTTTGCTTATGCTTCGATGCAGGGTGTCAACCGCGTGCTTCTCCTTGACGGCGAGACGTTCTCCAAGATTGTCAATCGTCGTGATAAGGTGGACTGGCCCCTTTATGGCGATGCGGGCACGGCGACGCTGATCGAGAAGGGCGACTATGGCACATCGACTTTCCTGCTCTATACCGACGGCAGCGGTGAAGACGTGCTTAAGATCCATGCGGGGATGAGAAACCCGATTACTCCTGACTCCTGTGTGGAACGTGAGCGCGAGGACGGCAATATCCGCACTGACCTGGAGGTGTTTATGGATGGTATGGATGTTTTCAATTTTGCCATCAGCAAGGTCCCCAAGAGCATAAAACTGTTGCTCAGTGAGACGGATCATACCATCGACGACTTGGACTATCTGGTTTTCCATCAGGCCAACCGCTTCATGATGGACTTCTTTGTCAAGAAACTCAAGATGGACCCGGCGCGCGTGCCTTATTGCATCAACAAGTATGGCAACACCAGCAGCGCTTCGGTACCCTTAACTGTCGCCAGCGAGCTGGTGGGACGGTTAGACGGTGAGCGCTTGGTGATGATGAGTGCCTTCGGCGCCGGTTTGAGTTGGGGCTCTGCCCTCATGCCGATGCGTGACTGCAAGATCTCTCCTGTCATCGAGTACTGATGTTGACTTTTCATCACATAGGCATCGCCTGCCGCGATATTACGAAAACCCAGGACTTCTATTTGCACATGGGTTATACGGCCTCGCCTATAGTCGAAGACCCGGTGCAGCATGTGCGCATCAGTTTTCTGGAGAAAGAAGGGGCGCCGCGGTTGGAACTTCTTGAGCCGCTCGATGAAAAGAATCCGGTGGCACGCACCCTGGCCACAGCTGGAGTGTCCCCCTATCACATATGCTATGAGGTAGAGGATATTGAGGCTGCCATTGCCGAACTGCGTAGTCAACGGTTCTTGCTTGTCAATGACCCTGTTCAGGCATGTGCGATGGACAATAAAAGAATCGCTTTTCTCTATCAAAAGAATACCGGACTCATCGAACTGGTTGAAGCACAACCATGATGGATGAACTGCTGTTGACATACATCATCCCGCTTTATAACACCGAGCACTATGTGCTACGGTGTTTGCATTCTATTGTAAATCAGCAGCTCTGGCCAAACGATTACGAGGTGCTTGTCGTTGACGACGGCTCGACTGACGGCAGCAGGTCTGTTGTCGAGACTTTTGTCAGCGAGCACCCTCAGGTGAAGTTGTTGACACAGGAGAATTCCGGTGTGAGCGCTGCACGTAATCTTGCCTTGGACAACGCCCGTGGCCGTTATATCATGTTTGTGGATAGTGATGACCGTTTAGAGGACGAAGTGGTTCACCGATTGGTGCAGCATGCGGTTGACGATGACCTTGACGTACTCTCGTTCAACTATCGTTGCGAGAATTCGCAGGGCAATTCGTTACCGCACACTCGCGACGACAACTATGGGTCAACTGCTGTCATGACGGGCTGTGATTTCCTCGATGGGCACAGCATGACGCCTTATGTGTGGCGTTTTCTCATTAAACGTGATTATCTGGAACGGAGCGGATGGCGTTTTGACACCTCACTCATCGCGTGTGAGGATGGCGCGCTTATTGCCAGATTCCTGCTAAATGCACCGCGCATGGCCCACGACGATACCGTTGCCTATTGCTATGTCAACCGCAGCGATAGCGCGATGCATAAAACCGATAAAGACCACTTGAGGCGCCGCGTATATAGCCAGGTCGATGCGGCCGCATCGATCGACACTTCCGCACGGCAGTTCGAGGCCGCTACTGGCCGCAAGGCCCCTGCAAGTGTTGACGGCGTGAGGAATGTCTATCTCTATTTCTCAATGACCAAGGCATTGACGTGTGGCCTGGTGGACGAGGTGTTGGATCGGATCCGTAAGGCAGGTCTCTTTCCTTTCCCGTGTATAGGTCCTGAAGCCGACTATCACGGCACGAAATGGAAAATGATCCACCGCTTGATGATGGTTCCGGGCCTATGGCGTTTTTTAAGCAAAATCTATCAAATGATCAAATAAAGAAATGACAACATTTGTCTTTCGCAATCAGACGGTTGAGCCTTTCCTAGACTATGACGGCATGATTTATTCGGGTTATGACGACATCAGCGTGACGCATGCCGATGCTGATAGGTATATCTGGTTTTATCAGGTGCCTGTCAACGCTAACAGCGTCCAATTAGCCGAAGAGATTGATTCCTATCGTGGCAAATTGGATTTGGTGCTCTCTGGTATCGATAACCAAAAACCGTTTATCGTCTTCTCGCTGGTTAACCTGTTTCCATTGAGGGTGACAGGTGACCAAACCGCTCTGGACGAGGCCATTGCTGCCTTTAATGCTCATGTGGCTCAGTTGTCGCGTGAACGTCGCAATGTCAAGTGGGTGGACTTTTCTGAATTCACCCTGCGTTATGATGCTGACATGCTCATCAACTGGAAGTACTTCTTGATGTCCCAAACACTTCTCAACCCCAAGCTGGCACATGATTTCCAGGCATGGTGGTCTCGAATCGAGGAGGAACTGTCCATGAAACGCAAAAAATGCCTGGTATTGGATTTGGACAACACGTTGTGGGGTGGTGTGCTGGGTGAAGACGGCATTGACGGAATCCGATTGGGCGGCGACTATCCCGGTAAGGCCTATACCTATTGGCAACGTTCCCTGTTGCAGTTGTCACGTCACGGCGTGATACTGGCTGTTTGCAGCAAGAATAACGAGGCAGATGTGATCGAGGCCTGGGAAAAGAATGCGGCTATGGTACTCAAGCGTGAGCACTTCAGCGCTGTGCGCATCAATTGGAAAGATAAGGTGACCAACATGCGTGAATTGGCGGCTGAACTTAACATCGGACTCGATAGCATGGTGTTCCTCGATGATAGTCCCATCGAGCGGGAACTCGTCAAGCAGATGTTGCCTGAAGTCGAAGTGCCTGATTTCCCTGATAAACCTTATGGCCTGATGCCGTTCTTTAAGGAGCTGCTGGAGAAGTATTTCCGTATCTATTTAGTCACCGACGAGGACCGCTCGAAGACTGAGCAATATCAGGCCAATGCCCTCCGTCAGGCCGAGCAGTCGCGTTTCACCGATCTCGAGGGTTATCTCTATAGCCTTGACATGTCGCTTGATATCATTCCCGCCGATGAGCACAATCTGCCGCGCATTGCCCAGATGACGCAGAAGACCAACCAGTTCAATCTCACCACTCGCCGCTATGACGAGGCCGCAGTGCGGCAACGTCTGGATGACGGATGGCGCATTTATTGCATGAGTGTGAGAGACCGCTTCGGCGACAGTGGCATCACGGGCACCATCTTTTTGGAACCCGTCGATGACTTGACGATGCACATCGATACACTTTTGCTCAGTTGCCGCATTTTGGGCCGCGGCATCGAAGAAGCGTTTATCAAGACGGTGTTTAACCTGTTGCGGCTGGATGGATTCAGGAAGGTAAAGGCAGTCTATCTGCCTACCGCGAAGAACAGCCAGACTGCCGATTTCTATGACCGAATGGGCATGACGTGTATGAGCGTTGATAACGATGGTGCGAAGCATTACGAGATGCCTTTAACGGATGTGTTTGAGTTGAAGAATTACTACAATATAAGAGTGTTATGAACGCCTTGGAAGAGAAAGTTTTGGAGATTATGCGTGAGACCTTCGGGGTGGAGGCGCTGACGACAGATGCATCACAAAAGAATTGTGAGTCATGGGACTCATTGAGGCACCTCGCGTTGGCCTCTGAGCTGGAAGACGCGTTTGATTTGGAGTTGGAGCCCGAGGAGATTGCCGAGATGACCGACTTCTCACGCGTCATTGCGATGCTTGAATCGAAATTGTAACACGCCATACCTCCAGCTGTTCGGATGCCGCGCCAGCGCATTGCCTTTATCGATTTCATGAAATGCTTGTGCATCATGCTTATCGTGATGTACCACATTGACCATGAATTCTTTAATTATCTGGCACCGAATCTGAATAACGCTTTGCAGGCTTTCCGCCTGCCCATGTACTACTTCATCTCGGGCATCTTTTTCAAGCTCTATGAGGGCTTTGCCGATTTCACGCGGCGCAAGGTGAATAACATCCTTGTGCCGTTTGTTTTCTTTATTGTCCTCAACTTTGTGATGAAATGCGTCGAGGCATTGCTGCGTTACCTCATTGGAGCCGATCCTATCGAGGTGAATCCGGTGATTCTTGTGGAACCCTTCTACCTGCGCACTTGGCTGTGGACAACACCGCTGTGGTTCTTGCTTAGCCTGTTTTGGGTCAACGTCCTTTTTTACGCCATGCAGCGTTATATCAAGCCCTTATGGGCGTTGCTGTTGTTGACTGTCGTGCTCTCGGTGGTGGGTTATGGACTTGCAGCCAACAAGATTCAACTGCCGCTGATGATGGATACCTCACTCGTGGCTTTGCCCTATTTTGTGCTGGGTTGGGGTATCAACCGCCTGGGGGCGATACAGCCTTCACGATGGGATAAATGGGGCTTGGCGGCTTTGGCTATTGCCTTCATTCCCATCTATTTATTCAGCGATTTCATGAATCTTCATTATCAGATCTTACCGCAGTACTGGAAACTCTATCTTTTCCCGTTCCTGGCCATCTTGACGTTCTTTTGGGCTTGCAAGCCACTCCCTCGGATTCCCTTGCTTTGCCATTATGGACGTTACTCGTTGATTATCCTGGGCACTCATCCATTATTCTTTCTGCCTACTAGGTTTGTGCTGATTCATTACGGATTTGAGCCCGGTGTACAGCTCACGTTGATTGTGTTTGCGGTTACCATGTTACTTGAGTTACCCATGATTTGGATTTTGAAGACATATTTCCCGCGCTTTGTGGCACAAAAGCCTTTCTTTAAATCGGGGTGGAAACTGTAAATCCATGAAGTATATTTTCCGTCTGATAGCGATTATCGCCTCCTTTGCATTGTTGTTCTCGGCCTATGGCGGCCGTGTGGACCCTAACATCTGGACCTTTCCCTCGTTGGCCACGCTGGCGCTGCCTGCTGTGGCTCTCGTGGTGCTAGCCTTGTTGGCGTTGTTGGTCTTGCTGCGGCAATGGCGTGCAGCGGTTGTACTCATCGGAGCCCTCTGCTTGTCATGGCCAACGCTACGGTTGATATCTCCCGTTAATCTGTTTGGCCCTAAGGAGGATCCTGACGAGGTCCATCTCAAGGTGCTGACGATGAACGTGACCGAATTCAACTGGCAGGAAAATACCGACGAACCGAGTAAAAACATGCGCTATATTCTTGACGAAGATGCCGATATCGTCGTTATCCAGGAGGGGTTGGTCTATTACTCCTATGAACAACAAGCCCGCATCAAGCCCATGTTGGAAGAACTTTACAAGAAGTATCCTTATCGCAAGAAACACTTCTTTGATGTCGGCATATTGTCCAAGTATCCCTTCACCGAGGTCAAATCGCCTGTGCTCGCTCAGGACTCGCTGGGTTATTTTATCAAGGCATGGGACGTGGATGCTCCCGGCGGTGAGCTGAGGGTCGTGAGCATGCATCTGAGTTCGTTGCGGCTCGACAACAACGAGCGGGGTGTGATCGAGACCATGAATCTGCCGTCCGGCCGCAAGCGCCGTATCCAGTCGGTGACACGCAAGCTGGATATCGGTTTTATCAGCCATGCGCGCCAGGCAGGGGCCATGCGGCAACTGCTTGACGATACCTCAGGCGATGTGCTGGTTATGGGCGATATGAACGATACACCAGGCTCGTTTGCCTATCGCACCGTGTGTGGCGATGACTTGCATGACGCTTGGGCTGAAACGGGATTAGGACCTATCCACACCTTTAATTCCCATCACTTGTATGTGAAAATCGACCACATCCTGTATCGAGGCTGCCTCAAGCCGCTGTGGTGCCGACGGGACAAGGCGGGCGAGAGCGACCATTACCCGCTGGTGGCCCTGTTTGAGCGTTGATGGAATGACACTACACACTAAACCGACCTGTTTTCCGTTCATTATATAAAAACTAGGATTACAGAATTATGGCTCATACCAGATATTTACTGTGGGTTGCAGTTACCGCTTGCTTGGCGATGCTGACGTTCTCGTCGTGTATCGAAGACGGGTTCACGACATCGCCCGGCGATGTGCTGGCTTTTAACAAGGACACGGTAGCATTCGATACGGTGATCACGCTTCAGGGAACGACTACCAAGCAGATGGTGGTATATAACCGCAGCAAGAAACAGATCAATATTTCGTCCATCAAGGTGGCTGGACTGGCTACTAAAGGGCATTTCCACCTCAACGTGGATGGCGTGCGGGGCGACGAGTTCCAAAATGTGGAGATTCGGGGCAACGACTCGATTTTCATCTTTATCGAAGCCACACTCGACGAAATGGAGAAAAACGAACCTACTCTGTTGGAGGACAGGCTGGAATTTGTCACTAACGGTGTGAGCCAGAAAGTGGTGCTCACGGCTTGGGGGCAGGACGTGGTGCGCCTTTATGGCGACACGATTTCCCGTAACAGGCGTTTTACCGCAGATAAGCCCTATCTCATTTATGACACCGTTTATGTGTCCGAAGGCGTCACGCTGACGATTGATGCCGGGGCTACCTTGCTCTTCCATGACAAGGCCGCGATGCGCTGTGCCGGTAAGATGTTGGCCAATGGCACTGCTGAGGATCCCATCTTTTTCCGTGGCGATCGCCTTGACCGCGTCGTCGGCAGCACTAGTTTTGACGTGATGTCAGGCCAGTGGGGTGGGATTATCTTCACGCCACCCACGATGAATAACGTGCTCAAGCATGTCATCATGAAGGGCAGCAGCATCGGCATGCATTGCAGCGCTTATGGTGACACAATCCATTGCGCCCTTAAACTGCTGAATTGCGTTTTGACAAATTCGGCATCGACTTGCTTGGCAACAGCTACCTGCTACGTCCAGCTCATTGGCACCGAAATCAGTGATGCTGCCGAGGAAGTCGTCTATTTTGCAGGAGGCAAGGTGAAGGCCAGCCAGTGTACTTTTGCCAACTATTACCTGTTCAAGGTGCCGTCATATCCCATCGTCAATATTTTTGATGTAGAATACACCGATGGCTCAATCGGCAAAATCAGGGCGGACTTCAATAACTGTATCCTCTATGGGCTTTACAGCGAGATCAACGAGGGCAAACTGGATGACTTCAACGTCTATATGCGCTATTGTCTGTTCAAGAGCCCAGGTACTGACGACGCCCATTTCATCAACTGCATTTGGGAAGGTGATCCGCATTTTCTCACTGTGCGCGATGATTACATCTTTGACTATCGCTTGGGCAACGAGAGTGACGCCATTGGCAAGGGTAATCCGGACCTTTGTCCTGCCGAGGCACGCTATGACCGCTACGGCAACGACCGCCTAGTGCATGGAGCCCTAGACCTGGGAGCCTATGTTTGGATCCCTATTTCTGACGAAGAAATCAATTAACTAAAATACCTTTTTTTGTTATGAAACGATATATTATCTTAACTCTTTTTTTCGGTATCTCAGTGGTTCTGAATGCTGCAACCACATTTACTATCAATGGAATAGAATATACGTCATCGACTGCTGGCGTAGCAAGTGTGAAAAGCGGTAGCAGTTGTAGTGGCGACGTTGTTATTCCAGACACTGTAGTGTATAACGATGCCGCATACGAGGTCCGTACGATCTCCGCATCGGCTTTCAAAAGCAATAAGTCAATAACATCCATCACTATTCCTAAAACAATCACATCAATGGGCAGTAGTGCTTTCTCTGGATGTACAGGATTGTTGAGTGTGGAGTGGAATGCAGTGAAATGCAGCAATTTTACTTCAACAGCTAGTTCACAGCCTTTTAACGGATTAACTAACATCGCTTCGTTTAAATTTGGCGATGACGTTACGACTATTCCCGCCTACCTGTGTTATGGATTAACGGGACTGAACTGCTCGTTGGTCATCCCCGATGCAGTGACCACAATCAGCGCATATGCTTTCAACGGATGTAGCGGACTGAATAGTGTGACGATTGGCAATGCAGTTACCTCTATCGGTCAGAGCGCCTTTTCAGGATGCACTGGACTAACGAGTGTGAGATGGAATGCCGTAAATTGTGGAAATTTCACTTCAACGGCGAGTTCACGGCCTTTTAATGGCTTGACCAACATCACATCATTTGAATTTGGCGATGAGGTTACGACGATTCCTGCATATCTGTGTTATGGCTTAACGGGGCTTAACTGCCCCCTGATCATCCCTGCTACAGTAACAGCCATCGGCAACTATGCGTTTTATAATTGTAGCGGCTTGAATGGCACACTTGTTATCCCTGATGCTGTGACTTCCATCGGCACCTATGTGTTTTATAATTGCAGCGGTCTGAATGGTGCATTGGTCGTCCCAGATGCGGTGACTTCCATTGGCAGTAATGCGTTCTATGGATGTAGCAGTTTAGACAGTGTCACTATTGACAAAGCAGTTACCTCCATTGGTCAGAATGCCTTTGCCAAATGTACTGGGTTGATGAGTGTAAAGTGGAATGCCGTAAATTGTGGAAATTTCACTTCAACGGCGAGTTCACAGCCTTTTAATGGCTTAATTAACATTACTTCGTTTGAGTTTGGTGATGAGGTTACAAGAATTCCTGCATACCTATGTTATGGATTAACTGGACTTAACGGTTCGTTGGTCATCCCCGATGCGGTGACTGCTGTCGGTGCTGATGCGTTCTATAACTGTAGTGGCCTGAAAAGTGTGATCATTGGCAAAGCAGTGACCACCATCGGTCAGAATGCCTTTGCTAAATGTACTGGGTTGATGAGTGTACAGTGGAATGCACGGAATTGCGCCGATTTTACGTCAACAGCGAGTTCACGGCCGTTCAATGGCTTGACGAACATTACGTCAATAGAATTTGGAAATGAGGTCACGACGATTCCCGCATACTTGTGTTATGGTTTAGCGGGTCTTAACTGTACGCTGTTCATCCCCAACTCGGTAACCTCCATCGGCACCTATGCGTTCTATAATTGCAGCGGCCTGAATGGTCCGCTTGTCATCCCTGCTGCTGTGACTTCCATCGGTACCTATGTGTTCTATAATTGCAGCGGCCTGAACGGGGTATTGGTTATTCCCGATGCTGTGACGTCTATTGGCAGTAATGCGTTCTATGGATGCAGCGGACTGAACAGTGTGACTATTGGTAACGCGGTTTCATCCATCGGTCAGAGTGCCTTTTCAGGATGTACTGGGCTGACGAGTGTGAGATGGAATGCTACAAATTGCACTGGTTTCACGTCCACGGCAAGTTCACGACCTTTCAATGGTTTGACCAACATCACTTCGATCGTATTTGGCAATGAGGTCAAGACGATTCCTGCATATCTGTGTTATGGATTAACTAGCTTGAATTGTACAATGGTCATCCCCGACTTGGTGACTACCATCGGTCAGAATGCATTTGCAGGATGCAGTGGGTTGTCAAGCGTGAAATGGAATGCTGTAAATTGCAGCAACTTCACTGCAACAGCGAGTTCACAGCCATTTAACGGATTGACCAACATCACCTCGATTGATTTTGGTAATGAGGTCACGACGATTCCCGCATACCTGTGCTACGGATTAACGGGCCTGAACTGCCCTCTGGTCATTCCCAGCTCAGTAACCTCTATAGGTGACTATGCTTTTTATAACTGTAGCGGATTGAATAGTGCGACAATCGGCAATGCTGTGACAGAAATCGGTACTTCTTCGTTCTATGGTTGCGCTGGACTGAGCAACACGCTAGTTATTCCCCCGTCGGTAACTACCATTGGCCAGGGTGCATTTTATGGATGTTCTGGTATCACCAAGGTAATACTTGAGGACGGCAGTGACCTATTGGAGAATGGTTATGCCAGTTATTCCTATTCAGGCGGCGATCCCTACGCAGGTTATGGCTATGAAGGGAGCAGTTCCTGCACCTATACTTTTAACTCTTGTAATGTGGATTCAATCTACATTGGTAGAAAAGTAAAGAACTATCTGTTTGGTTCAAATAGCAGCAGTTGGGGAAATGGTTCCAGCTCTGACTATTACGGTAAGAACACTAAGGTCAAAACAGTCATTTACAGCTGCAACCAGCAATATTTGGAGAAGCTATGTACCGGAATAGAGACATTAACCTTCATGGAAAGTGTTACTTCGTTGACATCTTCAAGTATTGCAAGCACTGCGTTGAGGGATGTGTATGTTTACTGGTCAGATCCACCCACGATTGCAGAATCCTTCTTCACAACTTCGGCTTATAATAATGCGATTCTCCATATTCCTGAGGGTGCGAGCGATACTTATAAGAGTCGTGTGGGCTGGAAAAACTTCACTATTGTAGAGAACGCGCCATCGTTTATATTGGGCGACGTGGACGGAGATGGCGTACTCAATATCGCAGACATTTGTAAATTGATAGACATGCTAATATCAGGTGATGTTACAGTTGATATGAGAATCTATGATGTTAACAATAACAATAAATTGGACATTGCCGACATCATAACACTTATTGATCTATTGTTATGATGAAACGTCTTTTTCTCTTGTCGATGCTCGTTGTGGCATTGACGGGATGCATCGTCGCAGCCAATGGCGGGTCAGGGCAGTCACAACTGCCCAAGCACGAGTTCCGTGGTGCGTGGATGCATATCATCGGGCAGAAACAGTATGCCAAGATGAATCCCGAGCAGACCCGTCAATACCTCATCGAGCAGCTTGATTTGTTGCAGCAGGCCAACTGCAACGCCGTCATCTGGCAAATCAGGCCCCAGGCCGATGCTGCCTATCCCGGCGAACTGGAGCCATGGACACGCTGGCTCACCGGTGAAGCAGGCAAGGCTCCAGATCCCTTGTGGGACCCCTTGCAGTTCATGATTGAACAGACCCATCAACGTGGCATGGAGCTGCATGCCTGGATCAACCCCTATCGTGTGACCAGCAGTGAACAGGATAGCCCTGCGCCAGGACACATTTATTACCAGCATCCCGAGTGGTTCCTGAAATATGCCGACGGTAAACTCTACTTTGACCCTGGTTTGCCCGAGAGCCGCGACTTCATCGACACGGTGGTCAGGGATATCCTGGTGCGCTACGACATCGATGCCCTGCATATGGACGACTACTTCTATCCTTATCCTGTCACTGGTGTGGAATTCCCCGACACGGCATCTTATAACGAATACGGCATCGGCTGGGATCGTGGCGATTGGCGGCGACACAACGTAGATCTGCTTATCGAGCAGTTGCATAACACGATTCAGGAGGTGAAGCCCTGGGTGCGCTTCGGCATCAGCCCGTTCGGCATCTGGCGTAACAAGTCCAGCGATCCCGACGGCAGCGAAACAAACGGGTTGGAGTGTTATGATGCACTGTTTGCCGACTGCTGCAAGTGGACCGCCGAAGGCTGGATAGATTATATGGTGCCCCAACTGTACTGGGAACTTGAGCATGAGCGAGCCAGCGACCTCGTGCTCATGCACTGGTGGAGCGAACATGCCAACGGCCGACACATGTACTATGGTCAGTCGGTTAACAACGTGATGTCCCATCAAGACATCGCCGATGAGGGTGGTGACCCCTCCAACCCCACGCAGCTCGACCACAAGATGCGCCTGCAAAGGACGATAGATAACGTGCACGGTGTGACCTGGTGGCCAGGTTACTCAATCACGAGTAATTTTAAGGGTGTGCTCGACTCGCTCTCGAGCAAGCAAACATCCCGTCCGGCTCTTATTCCCGCATATACTTGGCTCGATAATGATAAGCCACACCGCGTCCATGATCTCAATATCAAGAAGATTAACGGCAAGAAATGCCTTGTGTGGCGCTCTCACGATACCGACGATCCGATGCAGCAGGCGGTGCGTTACGTCATCTATCGCTTCCCCAAGGGCAAGAAAGGTAGCATAAGCAATGCCGATGCTATTCTTGCCATCACCGGCGAAACCTCTTATCCCTTACCCGACGGCGGCAAGGGCAACTGGCAATATGCCGTTACCGCACTCGACCGTTGCTGGAACGAGAGCGATCCCACCTGGAAATAACCCTCATCCTCTCCCATGTCAATCAAGCGACAGCCGCTCCATCACGGGGCGGCTGTCGTCATATTTCTCTAATCTCTAATCCCTAACCTCTAATCAGCAGCTTTGCTGCTTAGAACAAATGTGCGATGTTCTCGGTCATCATCTTCACTGACATGGCCAGCAGGATGATGCCAAAGAACTTGCGTGAAAACATCATACCGCCTTCACCCAGCAGTTTTTGTATCTTGCCGGTGCTCTTGATGACGAGGAACACCCACAACATGTTGATGGCCAGGCCGATGAAGATATTGATATCGTCATACATCGCCTTGAGAGAGATGAGCGTCGTCAACACGCCGGCACCTGCGATAAGCGGGAAAACCATGGGCACCATCGTCGCACCCTTGTTGGGCGTGTTGTTCTTGAAAATCTCCACGTCAAGAATCATCTCCAGCGACATCAGGAACATGAGGAAACCGCCAGCAGTGGCAAACGAGTGGATGTCGCAGTTGAAGATGCGCAACAACCAGTGGCCGCCGTAATAAAAACCCACCATCAGCAGGGTAGAGTAGATAGTTGCTTTCAGGGCATCGACATGTCGCCCTTTCTCCCTTAACTGCAGGATAATAGGTATCGACCCGACAATGTCGATAATACTGAGCAACACCAACGTCGCACTCAAAATCTGCGTAAAATTAATCGTTCCCATAATCAGTTGGCTTGGTTTTTTATGCCGACAAAGGTAATACTTTTATTTCACTCAGCATGGTTATAAGTATGCTCATTTATCTGATTCCAGGCAGTAGGCTCCCAAACGCGAGAGCGGGTGAATGGCAATGGACAGGGAGTCGCATTCACGCAACAGGGGGGTGAGGGTAGTGGCATGCATGGCTCCTGAGATAATGAGACGGTCAAACTTGTAGAGATCCTGCAATTTAGCGGCTCCACCATGATAGCGTTTGGTAACGATGATCTCGTCAACATCGAGATGGCTTGAGGCTGTTGCATGTTTCCATTGGCCACTGCCCACGGCTACGAATTTGTGCCCCATCAGATGGGCATATGGCGGTTTAATCAGCGCTCCGTCCAGGCGCATGATGGTGTCGTTGCTGATGAACCTCAGGTCATTGATGTTGCGCCGAGCAAGAAAATGGGCATGATAGCGGGCAAACGCGGCAGAGTCGGTCTCCTCCTCATCGGGAGTCCACACATAGCCCGTCCCGTTGTCGTAGTACAGCACCGGTGTGGAGGTGAACGAGTTAAACACGACCAGCCCTTGATGTGGAACTTGTGCATCGCTCCACAGCGAGTGGCCTAGGGCAACAACAAGGGAAAGTCCTGCCGCTAACAGATACCGGTGATCGCGACGGTAGAGCCATAGCACGGCGAGTGCCATCACAATGAAATAGGCAATAACGCCAAAAGTACTCATATACACACCGCCCATGTGTGACAAGGGCAAGGCATTGACTGAGCCAGCCGCCCAGTGGATATAGCGGTAGAGGCTGTCAAGCATGCTGTCTAACATGGGCCAGTGAAACCCGGCGGCATTAACCAGCAGAAAGAGTGCCCCCAGTACCATGAAAAAAGGAAGCACGGGCAAGATGAGCAGATTGCTCAAGACCGATAGGAACGAAATGGTGTGAAAATAGTGTGCACTCAAGGCTACTGTCGCCAGCATCGCTACGGCTGAGGCCATAATGGTGGTACTCAGGTAATTGACCCATTGGTAACGGCTCTTGAAACGTTCGGGCAAACGTGCGGAAACCAATAAGGCCGCCACAGTGACGAAACTGAGTTGGAAGCCGACGCTGTAAAGTGATGACGGCGAGAACAATAGGATGGCGAGTGCGGCCATCGCCAACGCATTTAGGGAGACGGATCGCCGATAAAAGATGAGTGATGCGAAAACAAATCCAATCATTACCGTTGCACGCACCACACTGGGTGAGCCTCCCGTGAACAGGGCAAATCCAATAATGGCTACAAGAGTGATGACAAGGCGCAGTTTCTTTTGCCGTAAATAGTCAAGAGGAAACAGTAACCACCATATAATCAATGCGATAAAGCCGACATGCAGGCCACTCAACGCCAGGATATGGGCGATACCCGCTGCCGAGAATTCCTGCCTTGTCGTCTTATCGATAAGACTGCTGTTTCCCAGCAGCAGTGCCACAACAAACCGCTGAGCGCCCTGTGACAACTGTGAGTTCAGCACCTGTGTTTGAACATTGCGTCTCGCATTGGCCAGCCGTGTGGAAAGAGTAGGGGAATACCCCACTTTTTTTATTTGGCCGAGGGGCAAATGCTGCTGGTAGCGGATACCTTCATTATTGAGCAAATAGTTGGCATAGTCCATCTCATCGGGATTGCCCATGTTGCCCACCTCATGAAGTTCACCCTGCCAGGCAATCAAGTCTCCCGCCTGCATGGTGTAGTCGCAGCCACGGGTTGATATCAGTACATAACACCGTGGCAGGTCGTTATCCAGCACGTCCACTGTCAGGCGCATCGAGAAGTCGGTGTAGTCCACGCCGATGACGCGTCCAGTTAAGACTCTGTTCGCTCTTTGCCCTTCGCTCAAGTGTGCAGGACAGTGGATATCCGCAGACAGCCATCCCAATGCGAGTGCCGCTATCGCTAACGGCAGGATGAAATAAGAGCGCCACCGCAGTCGTCCTTGTGGGCTTTGCGACAGATCGTTCAGAGTGATGTAAAAAGCAATTGCAGTGATGATGAGTATTGCCGGAGCCAGCCAGGAGTGCCAAACCTGATGAAGCAAGATGCCTAACGCAAATGGCACAAGAATGCGCAAAACCGGAATCCTGCTCAATACCGCCTGCGCTTCCATTATCCCACCCCTAAAGCCTAAAGCCTAAAACCTAAAACCTAACGCCTAAAAACCACTAATCCTCCATCGTCCAGATGCGATATGAGTCAAAAGCTTGCAGCAGCAGCATCTCAATGCCGTTCTTGGTCTCAGCCCCGTATTGAGCCGACTTTTTCATGAATAGCGTTTCCTCAGGATTGTAAACCAAGTCATAGCAAAAGTGCTCCTTTGTCAGGAAGCGGTAGGGGAAGTCAGGGAACTTGTCGTCGTCAGGGTATTTGCCTACAGGTGTGGCATTGATGATGATTTTGTGGTCGGCGACCATTGAGCGTGTTATTTCTTCATAGATTAATGTGTGTTCCGACTTGCGGCGCGACACCAGCTGCACGTTGATTCCATGGCGACGCAAAGCGGCGCTCACGGCTTTGGCGGCACCACCGGTGCCCAGGACCATTGCACTGGTGCGCGACGGGGATTGAAAACTGGGGATGGTTTTCTCAAAGCCTGCGACATCGCTGTTGTAACCTCGCAGTTCCACAAAGTCGCCTGACCGGTGGTCATGGATCAAACGGATCACGTTGACTGCTCCAATCTCGCGGGCGTCGTCGTCAAGCGAGTCTAACAGCGGGATGACGGCCTCCTTGTATGGGGCTGTAACGTTCAGACCTTTAAGGTTGGGGTACTCGGCTATCACTTCCATGAGTTGTCCGACGTCTTTAATCTCGAAGTTGACATATTGTGCGTCGATGTTTTCGGCCATAAACTTCTGGTTAAAGAAATCGCGTGAG
This sequence comes from Muribaculaceae bacterium, assembly GCA_017557425.1. Taxonomy (GTDB): domain Bacteria; phylum Bacteroidota; class Bacteroidia; order Bacteroidales; family Muribaculaceae; genus Sodaliphilus. The sequence goes on from JAFYYU010000012.1 coordinate 115,795, forward strand.
AAAGAGTGGACCAGCGGGTAGCCGATCAGACCGTAAATATGTTTGCAGGCATGTGGAGATTTCATAATTGTGGACAGTCTATGTTTGTTACGGACAGGAAACTAGAAACTGAAGATGCAAAAATAGGCACATTTCCTGTAATTATCACCGTAATTGGTTATTTTTTTGTCCAAAAAGGCCTTTTTCTCCCTTCATCCCACTTAAAAATGCCCTTGAAGGCTATTAAAATAACGTAAAAAAGAAAAAAAGGCCCCCACATATAGAACAAATTTGTAATTTTGTCGTTCAGTACGATGTAATCAATTTGAACCGAGCATGAAGTTTTTCAATAAGAATGTCAAAATAGCCCTTACCGTAATAGCTGGTCTCGCACTGCTTTACTGGGGAATTAACTACCTGAAAGGTGTCAACCTGTTGACGCCGGCCAATCGTTACTATACCGAGATCGAGAGCACCAATGGCTTGATTGAGGCGGCCCCTGTCACTGTCAACGGATTCCAGGTGGGACAGGTGAGAGAAATCAATTACGACTACAGCAAGAACAAGATTACTGTTATGCTGGCTATGAACAAGGAAATGAAAGTGCCTCAGGGCAGTACCATTAATCTCGTGTCAGGCCTGATGGGAGGCGCCTCGCTGGTGCTCAATCTGGGCAGTGGGGCACCGATGCAGCAGGGTAGCTTCATCCCCACTACCGACGTTCCCGGCCTCATGGACCATGTGACTGAGAATGTGTTGCCGGCAGTCACTGACTTACTCCCTAAGGTGGACTCTATTATTGATAATGTTAATGGTCTTACCGGTGATCCGGCTGTGGCTGCCGCAGTCACTAGGCTTGATGCCATCACCCGCCAGCTTCAGATCAGTGCCCAGCAACTCACCATGCTCATGAATGGCTTGAACCGCAGTGTGCCTGGCGTGATGACCAATGTCAATGGTATCACCAACAACCTCACGGGCGCCACGGGCAACCTCACGGAACTGTCCGAGTCGCTCAAGCAGATGCCGCTCGATGAGACGATGAACAAGCTAAACACCACGCTTGCCAACTTGCAGGCTTTGAGCGAGCAGCTCAACGACAAGAATTCGTCTCTGGGCAAGATCATGAACGACCGGGAACTCTATGACAATGCCAATCATGCTATCGCCAGTCTCGACTCGCTGCTGACCGATATCAAGGCACATCCAAAACGCTATATCAATGTGAAAGTGTTCTGATGAACGGTAACATATTCATAGCCAGTCAGACATCGAATATCGTGTCCAAAAAACACGAAAAACCAACGGCAAAAAATCCTATTTGGACTTAATCTAAATAGGATTTTTTTTTAAAATTACTGTTTTCGGGATTTACAAATTCAAACCCTTGTATTAACAGCAGTTTGCGAGGGTACCAAAATAGATAGAGAAAAACAGCGAAATAGTTAGATGGTTGATAATCAGTATAATGCAATTATTGTAGGTGCACTAATTGTTACGATTTTTAAACTGACTTGTAACCCTTTGTTTTTCAATGTTCTTATGCTATAAATGAAATATCCAAATTTTTTTGACACTTTTTTTATAGAAATTATTGACCGAAATTTGTACTGCTAAAAAGCACAGAATATACCAACCTTACTAAGCAAAAATTAGAGTTAAATGTTTAACGTTGCACAACAGTGGAACCGCTGCCTTGACGTCATCAAGGCTAACCTGCCGGCCGAACAGTTCAATGTTTGGTTCGCTCCCATTGTTGCCGTTGACTATGACCAGGAAAACGACCGTGTGACGCTCAGAGTACCCTCGCAGTTCTTTGTTGAGCAAATCGAGGGACGATATATCACCATCCTTTCGGCTGCCTTGAAAAAGGTGTTTGGCGAGAATGTCAAGCTCACCTATAAATATAATGTGGTGGGCAACGACGATGCCAGCGCTGTGGAGCAACATGAGGCTGGTGCGAGCACGAAGCTCAAGCAGGAACTCAAGATCCGCAAGCCGCGTGTCGCCAATCCTTTTGACAATGACGATAGGCTGGAGGACATCGATCCGCAACTCAATCCGCGATACACCTTTAACAACTATTGCAGCAGCATGAGCAACAAGCTCGCCGTGAGCATTGCTCAAGCCATTGCCGAGCATCCTGAAGTCAAGACCTACAATCCCTTGTTCGTCTTTGGCTCGACGGGTGTGGGCAAGACCCACCTGCTGCAGGCTATCGGCATTAAGCTCAAGGAGGAGAATCCGCGCATGAGGGTGCTTTATGTATCTTCCAGGGTCTTTGAGAGCCAATACACGACCGCTGTCATTCAGAAGAAAGTCAACGACTTCATCAATTTCTATCAGAGTATTGACGTGCTCCTGCTCGATGATATCCAGTTCCTTGCAGGAAAGCTCAAAACTCAGAACACCTTCTTCCACATCTTTAACCACCTGCATCAGCACCAGCGCCAGTTGGTGATGTCCAGCGACCGTCGTCCCAGTGACCTTGACGGCATGGAGCCCAGGCTCATCTCCAGGTTCAAGTGGGGCATGACGGTAGAGCTGGCCAAACCCGACTATGAGCTCCGTCGCAAGTTCTTGACCATGAAGGCGGCTCAAGACGGACTCAATATCCCTGACGAGGTGCTCGATTTCATTGCTTCCAATGTCACCGACAGCGTGCGTGAACTCGAGGGTGTGATGGTGGCCTTGCTGGCTCATGCCACTATGCTCGACCAGGACATCACGATCGACCTGGCTCGAAGCATCATCGGCAATACCGTAAGAGTGGCCCCCAAGCAGCTCACGTTTGAATACATCGCTGAAACAGTGGCCGACTATTACAACCTGCCCACCGACGTGCTCTACGGCAAGTCACGCAAGCGCGAAATCAGCGATGCCCGCCAGCTGGTGATGTATCTGGCCAAGAAAGAGGCACAGATGTCTTCGACCAGCATCGGCGCCAAGCTCGATCGCACCCATGCCACGGTATTGCATGCCTGCATACAGATCGAGCAGCGCATGTCGATAGAAAAAGACTTCTCCCGCGAGGTACAGGCTATTACTGCCAGCCTGACTCAATAATTCAAGTCAAGAAAATCAATTAATGAGGGTGACCCCGGCAATTACGGGTTCGCCCTCTATTTTTATAATAGTTGCAGGGCGATGTGTGCGCATGCCTCGGCGTCGGCCAGGGCGTGATGGTGATGCAGCAGGTCAAAACCGCAGTAGGCGGCGACAGTGTGCAATTGGTGGTTGGGCAACTGCTTGAGCAGGCGTTTAGCGGCCAGGCAGGTGCACAGGAAAGGGTAGTCGGGGTAATCCATCTGGTAGCAGCGGAATACTGCTTTTAGGCAGCTCTCGTCAAAGCTCTTGTTGTGAGCTACCAATGGCAGGCCTTCGATGAGCGGCTCAATCTGGGCCCACACCTCGGGAAAGACGGGAGCGTCGTCGGTGTCTTCATGACCGAGACCGTGGACGCGTTGGCACCAGTAATTGTAATAGTTGGGCTCGGGCTGGATGAGGGAGTAGAAGGTGTCAACAATGCGGCCGTCGCGCACGATAACCACGCCCACCGAGCACACGCTGGTGCGCTCGCCGTTGGCCGTCTCAAAGTCTATGGCTGCAAAGTCCCGCATCGTCAAGTTATCATAAAACCAGGGCAAAAATACTGCTTTCATGGGACAAAAACGGCTCTTGAATGAAAAATCACGGGCATTTTAAACATTTTATCTACAATTCAGTCAAAAAGTGGCGCAAACCGACTTGCCGAATGAGAAAAAATGCGTATTTTTGTAGGTTAAACCTAATGTCGTGACATCCGTGCTAGCCTGGGGCTAAAGTGAGCCTGCAGTGCGGTGTCCGGAACAGATTTAAAACGTAAAAATACAAATGGACAACGATCGAATTCTAGAGATCAACATTGAGAACGAAATGAAGACCAGTTACATCGACTATTCGATGTCGGTCATCGTTTCGCGAGCGCTACCCGATGTGCGGGACGGCTTCAAGCCGGTGCACCGCAGGGTACTGTACGGCATGGACAAGTTGCGCAACTATTCCAATGCCCCCTATAAGAAATCGGCACGTATTGTGGGTGACGTGCTTGGTAAGTACCACCCCCATGGTGACTCGTCGGTTTATTTTGCCATGGTCCGTCTGGCCCAGGAATGGGCGATGCGTTACCCGCTGGTAGACGGACAGGGTAACTTCGGTTCGGTGGACGGTGACAGCCCTGCTGCCATGCGTTACACCGAGGTGCGTCTCGACAAGATGGGCGAGAGCATGATGGAGGACATGGACAAGGACACCGTGGACTTCGTTCCCAACTTCGACAACACGCTTGAGGAACCCTCGGTATTGCCCACCCGCATCCCCAACCTGCTGGTGAACGGTGCAACGGGTATCGCTGTGGGTATGGCGACCAATATGGCCCCCCATAACCTGAGCGAGTGCATCGACGGCTGCCTGGCCATGCTCGAAGACCCCGATATGGAGGTGAGCGACTTGATGAACTACATCAAGGCGCCTGATTTCCCCACCGGCGGCATCATCTACGGCTATCAGGGCGTGAAAGATGCCTTTGAGACGGGTCGCGGACGCATCGTCGTGCGCGCCAAGGCCGAGATTGAGACCGAGCACAACCACGAGCGCATCGTCGTGAACGAGATTCCTTACAACGTCAATAAAAAGGACCTCATCGAGAACATCGCCCGCCTGGTCGAGGAGAAGAGGATTGAGGGCATTGCCGACATCAACGATGAGAGCGACCGCCACGGTATGCGCATCGTCATCGACGTCAAGAAGGACTTCAATCCCAATGTGCTGCTCAACAAGCTGTACAAGATGACTGAGCTGCAGTCATCGTTCAGTGTCAACAATGTGTGTCTGGTCAACGGACGTCCCATGCTGTTGAACCTCAAGCAGCTGCTGCATTATTTCCTGGAGCACCGCCACGAGGTGGTGATCCGCCGCACCCAGTTCGACCTCAAGAAGGCCAAGGAGCGTGCCCACATCCTGGAAGGACTGATCATCGCCAGTGACAACATTGACGAGGTGATTGCCATCATCAAGAGCAGCGACTCGACCGACCACGCCATCCAGCGCCTGTGTGAGCGCTTCAGCCTCACCGAGGTCCAGGCACGTGCCATCGTCGAGATGCGACTGCGCCAGCTCACCGGACTGGAGCAGGAGAAGCTGCACAACGAGTTGGCCGAGGTGCGCAAGACCATCGAGCACCTGCAGGCCATCCTCGACGATCCCGCCGAGTGCCGCAAGGTCATCGAGCAGGAACTGCTCGAGGTCAAGGAGAAGTTCGGCGACGAGCGCCGCACCCAAATCGTTTATTCCAGCGAGGAGATGAACGCTGAGGACTTCTACAGCGACGATCCCATGATCATCACCATCTCCCACTTCGGTTATATCAAGCGCACCCCGCTCAAGGAATACCGCGCCCAGGCGCGCGGCGGCGTGGGTGCCAAGGGCAGTGATACACGCGATGAGGACTTCATCGAGTATATCTATGAAGCTACCAATCACAATTACATGCTGTTCTTCACCGCCACGGGACGCTGCTTCTGGCTGCGTGTGTTCGAGATTCCCGAGGGCACCAAGAACAGCAAGGGACGTGCTATCCAGAATCTGCTCAACCTGGACAGCGAGAACCGCATCATGGCCTTTGTCCGTGCCACGGCACTCACCGATCCCGAGTACAACCAGTCACATTACATCGTCTTTGCCACTAAGAACGGTATCGTTAAGCGCACGAGCCTGAGTGCCTACTCACGTCCCCGTGCCAACGGTGTGCGTGCCCTTAACATCGCCGAGGACGACCAGCTCGTGGGCGCCATCCTCACCGAGGGCGACAGCGAGGTCATCCTGGCCAACAGCAAGGGCTATGCCATCCGCTTCGCTGAGACCACGGTACGTGCCATGGGCCGCACCGCAACCGGTGTGCGCGGTATGAGATTGACCGAGGGTGACGAGGTTATCGGCATGATCTGCATGCGTTCGGGTACCCGCGACAATGTCCTCGTCGTTTCAGAGCAGGGCATGGGCAAGCGTAGTGCTCTCGAGGACTACCGCGTGACCAACCGTGGCGGTAAGGGTGTTAAAACCATTAACATCACCGCCAAGACTGGCAAGCTAATTGCAATCAAGAATGTGAACGACGATAACGACCTTGTCATCATCAACAAGAGCGGTATCGCCATCAGGCTCAAGGTGAGCTCGCTCAGGGTAGTGGGACGTGCGACACAAGGCGTGAGACTCATCAACCTGGAGAAGAAGAACGACGAGATTGCAAGCGTTTGCAAGGTGGACACCGAGCCCGAATTGACCGATGAGGAAGGCGTACGCGACGCTTTCAACGAGAACCCCTCGGAGATCTCCGAGCCCTCTGATAACGCTGAGCTCTCCGAGAACTCTGAGCCCACTACAGATGAACAACAAAACGAGAACGAATAAACATTATAAACTGCTTTAATTGTTAAGAAAAATGAAAAAGATGATTCTTTTCGCCGCTGCCGCTATCATGGCGCTCGGCGCATCGGCTCAGATGAGCCTCGTGAAAGACCTTGCCAAGAAGGCCTCTTCGGGCAACCCTCAGGCATTAATGGAGGTGCTCCAGGCCATTGAGCCCGCCTTTGAGAATCCCGAGACTGCCAATGACGTGCTCACTTACTACACTTTTGGTAAGGCCGCCTTTGGTCTCTATGACGAGATGTACAAGATGAAACTCATGCAGCAGCCCGTTGATGACGACATGATGAATGAGTTGCTGACCAACGCTTTTGCTTGCTACATGGAGGCTCTGCCCTTGGATAGTGTGCCCGAAGTTGACAAGAACGGTGTTCCCAAGCTCAACAAGGACGGTAGCAAGAAGATCAAGACCAAGTACAGCAACGAAATCATTGGCGCACTCACCTCTCACATGGGCGACATTGCAAATGCCGGCAACGTTTATCTGCAGGCAAGCAATTGGGAGAAAGCCGCTGATTCTTTCGGTAGCTATGCCGACATCGCTTCTTCAGCCTTCGCTATCGCTAACGGCGTTGCCGCTGCCGACAGCACGCTGAGCCAGGTGCGTTTCTTCCAGGGCTATTCTCAGTACCAGATCCAGAAGTTTGCCGAGGCCTATGAGAACTTCACCAAGGCTCGCAAGCTGGGTTACACCGAGAACAACATCGCTGACTTCCAGACCTCGTCGCTGGCCAATATGGTACAGGGTATGCTTGACGCAAACGAGTATGACAAGGCTAACGCATTCATCGACAATGCTCTCAAGGACGATCCCATGAATGGTACCCTGCATGACATCAAGGGCTTCACTATTGAGCTGACTGATGGTGTTGACGCCGCATTGCCCCACTATCGCAAGGCTACCGAGGTTGAGCCAACTTATGCCAACGCTTTCTTTGACGTGGGTCGCTGCCTCTACCTGCAGGCTCAGAAGATTATCGACGATAATCCCAACGCCACCAACAAGGAACTCGTTCCCAAGCTCAAGCCCATCTATGACGAGGCTATCCCCTTCCTGGAGAAGGCTACCCAGCTCAACCCCGATGACAACAAGGCAAAGAATGTCTTGGATGACATCCTCTGGAAGTTTGAGGTCATGGGCGTGAAGTAATCAGTAGTATTATCCAATAACTATAGCGGGCGGTGAGGAAGTTGATTCCTGCACCGCCCGTCATTTTGACGGCAGTTGCACAGTTATGGAAAAATAACTAATTTTGCGGGCGTTTTAAAATAGGTAAAATCGATTGTGAAGAAGTTTGCTATCATATTACTGATGACTACTGTGTTGCTGCCGTTCAATGTGTCGGCCCAACATCAGCTGGTCAGTCAGGCCAAAAAGGATATCACGGGCTTAACGATGACCGTGGACAGTTATAACAAGGCTTTCAATAAGCTCAAGCCTGCACTGTCCAACGATGAAACACGCAATCAGGCCGAGACCTGGGCGCTGGCAAGCCGCATCAAGATAGAGTTGTTTGACAAATACATGGACAACCGCCGTGTGGGTAAGAAGATTGATGTTAAGGCGATGGGACACTCGCTCATCGATGCTTATGACTACAGCCTCATGGCTCTTGAACTCGATACAACCCGCATCCTGGATAAGAAGGGTGAACCCGTCATCGACAAGAAGACCAAGCGTCCCAAAGTGAAGACGAAATACAGTAAGGACGTCGTGAACCGCCTGGTGGAGCATCATGACAATTATCGGTTGGCGGGTAGTGACCTTTATAACGTCAAGGACTGGGACGGCGCTTACAAGGCGTGGGATTACTTTTGCCGGATGGCAAACCGTAGTGATGACCCGCGATGGATCAAGCCTGACACCATTGTTGCCGAGGTGCGCTATTATCAAGGCATTGCAGCCTGGCAAAAGACGGATACCATCGATGCTGTGCGCCTGTTCAGTGTGGCACGCCACTCGGGTTATAACCACAAGGAGGCATACGACTATGCCCTGGTATGTCTGAATGATCTGGGCAACGAGGCCGAGGTGGTCAAGTTGGCGTGGGAGGCTTTTCTCAAGTTCGGTACCAGTGATCCGCAGTATATCCGCATCTTGATCAACGACTTCATCTCCAGGGAGGACTATTCGGGTGCCAACGACTTGATCGACGAGGCGATGGAAGTTAATCCCGATGATGACGAGCTGCTGAATCTCAAGGGACTGGTAGTGGAAAGTAAGGAGAACATTTATGATGCTTTCCCATATTACCAACGCTGCATAGAACTTAACGACAGCAATGCCGGCGGTCTGTTCAACGTGGGTCGCTATTTCTACAACAAAGCGATGGAAACCCGCATGAACAGTAACTTGTACGGCAAGAAGCTGGCCGACCTGGTCAACCCCATGTACCGTGAGGCCTTGCCCTATCTGGAGAAATCCTACGCGATCAATCCCAAGAATCAGGACCTGATCAACGCTTTGCGGGACATCTACTACAAGTTGGGCGAGGCCGATAAGCTTCAGGCCATCGAGTCAACTCACTAACTTGTTTAAACATAGAAGACAATAAAAAAAACTTGGACAACACTTGATTGAAAGCGTTGTCCAAGTCTTTTAATATCGTTGGATGTTACGGCTTGCGCACGATGCCGCGCTTGCTGGCGCGCACAAAGTCGATGATGATGTCACGCTCGGGACTGGCGGGCAGTTGGGCAGCCAGTTCGAGAGACTGCGTAATGTTCAGACCCGAATCATAGATGGTGCGATAAACGTCGGAGATGGCGTCGATCTGCTCGCTGGTGTAGCCGCGGCGGTGCAAGCCCACCCTGTTGACTCCCTCATAGGCGATGGGGTAGCGGGCGGCCATGCAATAGGGAGGGATGTCCTTGTTGACCAGGGCGCCGCCCTGAATCATCACATGGCATCCGATGTGGGTGAACTGGTGAATGAGGGCGCCACCGGCGATAATGGCCCAGTCGGCAACCTCCACCTCTCCTGCCAGCTGGACGGCATTGGACATGATGACATGGTTGCCCACCACGCAATCGTGCGCTACATGGCTGTAGGCCATGATCAGGCAGTTATTGCCCACAACGGTCTTTCCTCGGGAAGCTGTGCCGCGATGAATGGTGGCAAACTCGCGGATGACCGTGTTGTCGCCGATGATGGCAACGGTGTCTTCTCCTTGGAATTTAAGATCCTGAGGGATGTCGCCCACAACAGCATTGGCGTGGATGTGGCAGTTCTTGCCGATGCGCGCACCGCTGCGCACAACAGCACCGCTGTCGATGATGGTACCGTCCCCGATTTCCACATTGGCATCGATGGTCACAAAAGGACCGATTTTCACATTTTCCCCAATTTTAGCGTCAGGGTGGACGACGGCAAACTGATGGATATCCATTATGGTTGTTTTTAGTCTATTATTGTTTTAGTCTTTAGTCGGGATTTTTGACAATCTGAGCCATGAACTCGGCTTCTGTCACGATCTTTTCGCCTACAAAGGCATACCCCTTCATCACGGCCGTACCGCGACGGATAGGAGTCATCAGCGACAAGTGGAAGATGAGCGTGTCGCCGGGAACGACCTTATGGCGGAACTTCACGTTGTCGATTTTCAGGAAGTAAGTCGAGTAGTTCTCGGGATCATCCACATTGCTTAATACCAGGATGCCGCCCACTTGGGCCATCGCTTCGACTTGCAGCACGCCAGGCATGACGGGCTCATGGGGGAAGTGTCCCTGGAAGAATGGCTCGTTGGCTGTGACATTCTTGATGCCCACGATGTGCTTCTTGCCCTTCTCGATGATTTTGTCAACCAAGAGCATGGGATAGCGATGCGGCAGCATCGTGCGTATCGTGTTGATGTCGTAGAGCGGTTCCTTGTTCGGGTCATAAATCGGAGCCTGAACGTTCTGGTAACGCAACTCTTGACGTATCTTCTTGGATAACTGCGTGTTGATGGTGTGGCCAGGACGGGTGGCAACAATGCGGCCCTTCAAGGGACGGCCGATCAGCGCAAGGTCTCCCAGCACGTCAAGCAACTTATGTCGGGCTGGCTCGTTTTTGAAAGCCAGAGGCTTGTTGTTCAAGTAGCCCAGTTCGGATGCCGGCTTGTGGGGGACGTTCATCACATCAGCCATGTTGTCAAGATCCTCTTGCTTCATCGGGGTGTCATAAATGACGATGGCGTTATCCAGGTCACCGCCTTTGATGAGGCCTAACTGGATCAGGGGCTGCACTTCGCGTACAAAAACGAACGTACGGCTGCCCGCGATCTCCTGTTTGAACTGACGGATGTCGATCAACGAAGCGAACTGGTTGCCCAGAACGGGGGAATCAAATTCAATCATGCAGTCAATCGACAGCTCGTCATCAGGCAGCACGATGAGCGATGAGCCCGTCTCTTTGTCAACGACCTTGATGCGTTGCTTAACCACATAGTATTCCTTGTCTGCCTCTTGCTCGACGATTCCGGCTTTCTCGATTTCCTGACACCAGATGATGGCGCTGCCGTCAAGAATAGGCACCTCGCCGCAGTTCACCTCGATCAGGCAGTTGTCGATACCTGCGGCATACAGGGCTGCCATGGCGTGCTCGATCGTGCTCACGCGGACTTCCTTGTTGCTCTTGTTGGCGATGACGGTGCCGCGGGTGGTCTCGATCACGTGCTCGGCCAGTGCCTGGATGGTGGGTTGTCCCTCAAGATCCATGCGCTTGAACACATAACCTGTGTTCACTTCGGCTGGCTTGAAGGTCGCCGTTGACATTTGGCCGGTATGTAGTCCTTTGCCTGTGACGGTAAAGGCATTCTTTAATGTCTTCTGTTTCATGATCTCAGTCAGTGCTCTAAAGCCTATTTGTCGATTTTCTTTTTCAGGTCTTTGATGTCGTTGTACATCTCGCCCAAGCGTTTCAGGTAAACGGTCTGGCGGGCAAATTCCATGGCAGGTTGCACGGGGGCTCCCAGCCACTTGCCATTGCTGCCGATGCTGTTGTCGACACCCGTCTGAGCACCGATGCCGTTCTTGTCACCCACGGTGATGTGTCCGGCAAAGCCCACCTGTCCGCCCACCATGTTGTACTTGCCGATCTTGGTCGAGCCGGCAACACCCACTTGGGCAGCCATGACCGTGCTTTCGCCCACCTCGACGTTGTGGGCGATTTGGATGAGGTTGTCCAGTTTGGCGCCTTTCTTGACCACGGTAGCGCCCATGGTGGCACGGTCGATGGTCGTGTTGGCACCGATTTCTACATCATCCTCAAGAATCACGATACCCACTTGCGAGATTTTCTCGTAGGTGCCGTCTTCTTTGGGTGCGAAGCCGAAACCGTCTCCGCCGATGATGGCACCGCCCTGCACGATACAGCGGTTACCGATGCGGCAACCATGGTAAATCTTCACGCCAGGGTAAAGAATCACATTGTCTCCAATGGTAACGCCGTCACCCACATACACTTGCGGGTAAATCTTGACGTTCTTGCCGATAGTCACACCGTCGCCGATGTAGGCAAAAGCACCCACATAGACATCATCGGGCAGGGTAGAGCCTTGGCCCACATGGATGGGCTGTTCAACGCCGCGTTTCTCGGGGCGCTGGCTGTTCACGAAGTTCAACAGGTCGGCCAGCGTCTTATAGGGGTCATCAACACGGATGAGCGTAGCTTTTACTTCCTGCTCGGCTACAAAGTCTTTGCGCACCAGCACAGCCGAAGCCTGGGTGGTATATACAAAGTGGGTATATTTGGGATTGGCAAGGAAAGTCAGGCAACCAGGGGTGGCCTCTTCAATTTTTGCATAGTTGTTAATCACTGTCGAGGCATCGCCGTCAACCGTACCGTTAACCATTGCTGCAAGTTGTTGTGCAGTAATTTCCATGATGTAGTTATATATTGACTAGTCTGTATCTTCAAAAACGGCTGCAAAGTTCGCAAAAAAAACACAATACCACAACTTTATTGTGCTATCAATCAGTTGAATTGTGCAAAAAAGGACAATATTATGTCCTTTTTGCCCTGCTTTTTGTCTTATTTTGAGCTGCGGGAGAGCAGTTCAGCAATTTTGGCCTCGATGACCTCAGCATCCTGCAAACCCATGAGAGTCTGATAATCGCCCTTGGGGGTGACGAACATCAGCGTCGGAATAGCCTCGATGCGGAATTCCTGGGCCAACTCAGGCTCCTGGTCAACGTCAATGCGCTTGAAGATGATCTCACCCTTGTGGTTTTGCTCTATTTCGTCGAGAATGGGGGCCAACTGCTTGCAGGGGCCGCACCAGGTGGCAAAAAAGTCAATGACCATGGGCTTGGAGCTCATGATTGTGGTCTGCTTGGTCCACTCGTCTTGTCCCTCGTCATCAGGGCTGGCAACAGGCATCTCGCTCTTGGCTTTGCCGCTGGCGTCAGTCGTTTCATCTTGTCCTTCGCCTGCCTTGTTGTTGCAGGCCGTAAACACCAAAAGAATCGCTATTGCAAATAAAAATCTTCTCATTATCAATCTATTATCTAAGATCTAATATCTGTTATCTATTATCTAAAATATCTGTCAACTAACCAATCTTCCTTTGCCCAAGCGGGTGATCTCGGGTTCATCGCCTGTGCAGTCCACAATGGTTGAAGGCAGCAGCTGGCCACGCCCGGAGTCAATCACTATATCCACTTTGGACTCGAATGCTTCGGCCATCAATCCGGGTTCACAACGGTAGTCCTCGTCATCACCAGGTACCGAGGTCGTCAGGATAGGGCTGCCCAGTGTGCGCACGATGGCAAGGGCAATCTCGTTGTCGGGAATGCGGATGCCCACGGTGCGACGGCCCTTGAAGGCCTTCGGCAGCTTGGACAAGGCGGGAAAGATGAATGTGAACGGGCCAGGCAGGTTCGATTTCATCAGCCTGAACTGCGTATTGTCAAACTTGGCGTATTGGGCCACCTGTGAGATGTCGTCACAGATGATTGACAGGTTGGTCTTCGCCGACTTCATCTCCTTCATGGAGCAGATGCGCTCGATGGCTTGGTTATTGAGCGCGTCGCAGCCCAGTGCATATACCGTGTCGGTAGGGTAGATCACAAGTCCCCCATCCTTAAGTACCTTGACCACATAGTCGATGTGGCGCTGGTTCACATTTTTCTCTAAGATTTCCAGTATTTCCATAATATTGTCTATAGTTTTAATTGCTTGTTGTGGGTGTGTAAATCGCCGTTTCCACTCTGGTGGCATGGGCATACTTCTTGAGCAGGTCAGCCATCCAGTCAACGGCTTCTTCAAGAGGCATCTCGGGAGCGAAGGCATTGATGTTGATTTGGGCGGTAACGGTCTGTTCAGTGAACTTGGTGCGCTCCTCGTCGCTCGTGGGAGTGGCAATGGGACCTGCCGCATCACGATAGACCGGCATGCCCTCGATGTTGAGCAAGCCGCGCCCGATGCCGTTATACACGTCGTCGTTTGTGCCCACGCCCATAGTGAGCGTGTCGCCCACGATGCGGTCACCGTCCAGCCCGCTGATGGCATAGCCGCTCTTGATGGATACCAGGTTCACCACATCGATGAGGGTGGTCAGCCGATAGATTCCCAGACCACGGATGATGCGGCGGCACAAAGCCTCGCTCGCCACGCGGTAGCGGCTAGGGTCCTTACCCAAGGCTTTGTACAGGTGGCGCGTACCGGCAATGGCGGGTCGCTGATTGATTTCGAGCAGCTCGTAACGCTGCCTAATCTCTTGAGCAGCAGCCTCAATTTCAGCCCATAGGGCGTCGCACGTCGGCTCGTTGACCACCGTTGCGTTAATGAGCCCGATGCAGGTCTCTGGGCAGGCGTCCAGTATTCTTGAGTCTATCTTTACCCTAATCATTGCTATTCTCTCTTGAAAATCGGTGCAAAGGTACATTTTTTATTCCATAAACGCCTATTTAACCCCCTATGAAATGAAGAAAACTAAAACTTGCAGCGAAATTTTGCACCAGTAGCGGAAAAGACTTATTTTTGCAGTTTAAAACGTCTGGGAAACCAATTTAACACTATAACATCATTAACAGTATTATTGTATGAAATTAGCAAGATTTACAGTAATGTCGGTTGCAGCCTTGGCTCTGTTGACATCCTCGACCTGCTCCAAGCAGGAAACGGCACCAGGTCAGGCTCCTGTTACCGAGAAATCCACTACCAAGATGGAGAAGAAAGAGTTCACTCCCGAATTCCTTAATCAGTTGGGCCGCGTGAGTGGGCCCCAGGTGTCGCCCGACGGCAAGAAAGTCCTCTACGGCGTTACCTATTATGATATCGCTGCCAACAAGGGCAACTGCGACTTGTGGGTGATGGATATCGACGGTCAGAATGCACGTCAGATCACCAACACACCGCGTAGCGAGAGTAACTATGTGTGGATAGATGGAGGCAAGAAGATTGCCTTTATCTACACCGAGGATGGTGAGGACAAAACGCCCCAGCTGTGGATAATGAATGCCGATGGCGGTGGACGTAGCTGTGTGAGCAACATGGAGGAAGGCATTGAGGGCTTTGTGTTCTCGCCCGATGAGAAACGTGTGGTCATGATTTCGTCGGTGAAGTTCGGTCAAACGGCCCAGGATATTTATCCTGACCTGGACAAGACCTCCGGTAAACTCTATGACGACATGATGTACAAGCATTGGGACGAGTGGGTGACCGCCATCCCGCACCCCTTCGTGGCTGACTTCGACGGCAGCAAGGCTGGTAACGTGAAGGATATCCTGGAAGGTGAGCCCTACGAGTCGCCCATGAGGCCTTGGGGCGGTATCGAGTCGCTGGCTTGGACCCCCGACGGCAAGAGCCTCGTGTACGTCTGCCGCAAGAAAACTGGCAAAGACTACGCGTTCTCAACCAATAGCGACCTGTACAAGTATGACCTCGAGACCGGCAAGACCGAGAATCTGACCCAGGGCATGATGGGTTACGACACTTATCCCATTATCAACAGCAAGGGGCAGATGGCATGGCTCTCGATGGAGCACGACGGCTATGAGGCCGACAAGAACCGCATCTTCTTCATGGACGAGAACGGCAACAAGCAGGATCTGACTGCAAATTGGGACTACAGCGTTGACGATATCGCCTGGTCGCCCGATGAGAAGGCCATCTACTTCATCTGCCCGTTCCAGGGCACGCAGCCCATCTTCCGCATGGATGTGGCTACCCAGAAGGTGGACACCATCGCAATAGGCGTGTGTGACTTCAACAGTATGTCATTTGCTGACAATGAGACGGTTATCGCCTGCCGCCAGAGCTACCAGACGCCCAACGAGATCTTCAGTATCCAAATGGGCAAGGAGCCTGTTCAGTTGACTCATGTCAACGATGAGATGCTTGCTCAGGTTGACTCCATCGGCATCGAGAAGCGCATGATTCCCACTACCGACGGCAAGTTGATGACCACGTGGGTTTGCTATCCGCCCAACTTTGACCCCAACAAGAAGTATCCCGCTATCCTCTTCTGTGAGGGAGGTCCACAGTCGCCTGTGAGCCAGTTCTGGAGCTACCGTTGGAACATGCGCATCATGGCCAGCAACGGCTATATCGTGATTCTGCCCAACCGTCGCGGCTTGCCCGGCTTCGGCACCGAGTGGAATGCCCAAATCAGTGGCGACTACGGCGGCCAGAACATGCGCGACTACCTCAGCGCCGTTGATTACATGAAGAAGGAACCCTACATCGATGGTGACCACATCGGTGCTGTCGGCGCCAGCTATGGTGGCTATTCGGTTTACTTCCTGGCCGGTAACCACAACAAGCGCTTCGCTTGCTTCCTGGCACACGCCGGAATCTTCAACCTCGAGGCACAGTACCTTGAGACCGAAGAGATGTGGTTCGTGCAGTGGGATCTGGGTGGCCCGTACTGGGAGAAGGGTAATGCTACCGCTCAGCGTTCCTACACTCAGGCTAACCCCAAGAACTACGTGCAGAACTGGGATACCCCCATCATGTGTACTGCTGGAGAACTTGACTATCGCATCGTCTTCACCCAGGCTTGCCAGGCATTCAATGCCGCCAAGATCAAGGGCCTGCCCGCACGTCTGCTACTCTTCCCCGATGAGAACCACTGGATTCTCAAGCCCCAGAACAGCATCATGTGGCAACGTGAATTCTTCAAGTGGCTGGACACGTGGCTGAAGCCCGATAGCGAGGCCGCCAAGGCCTACAAGGCCCAGCAGGATTCAATCAATGCCGTCAAGGCAGCTGCTAACCCCGCTCCCGTCGAGGAGACAAAGAACTGATTGATAATTCATCAATAGAATAAGAGAGGGAGACCCGAAATCGGGCCTCCCTCTTTGTAACGTGATGTCCTGTTAATCCAGTCCTACAGCCTTGAACACGGCGGGGCGCCAGTCGCTGCCGTTATCAGGATTAAGTGTCTTGATGCCCAGGGCTGCTGCTGCCTCGCAGTTGCGGGCGCTGTCGTCGATGAAGAGGATGTTGTCGGGTGTCGTCTGTTCCCCGTCAATCATCGCCTGGAAGATTTCTGGGGAGGGTTTCATCATGCGCATCTCATAGCTCAGGTACAGACGGTCGAAATAGTATTCGATGCCGTGACCGTTGCCGTCAAACTCGTTGCTGCGCACCCATCGCATCATGAAGGGGTTGGTGTTGGAGAGTAGGGCAACGGGGAACCCTTCACGGCGCAACCGCAGCAAGGCGTCAAAGTTACGTTGATACAACTCTGCGGCATAGCCTGTCCATGCATATTTCAACTGCTTCATCGTCAACTGCTTGCCAACGATGCGGCTCAACTCGTTGCGATACTGCTCGGCAGTGAGTTTTCCTGCTTCCAGGTCCCCGAAGATGCCTTTCTGGGCATAATCATCCAGGAATTCCTCGACCTGTGTGACGCCGATTTCCTTGAAGCGTTTTATAGCAATCATCTTGTCGAGACGGAAAACAACGCCGCCCAGGTCAAACACGAGATGCATCTTGTTATTACTGTCCTTATTGCTCATGATGTATATTTTTAGTTTCTTTCTTGCAAAGGTAACCTCTTTCCAGTAATTTTGCAACCATGAATTATTCAGTGACTGCTAAGGAGGTAACCATAGCTGCCGACGAGTTCATTCGCCGTTATCGTGACGTGGAGCGCATTGACGCCCTTTGCCGCCAGTGCCCTGGTTATGGCTTGTCGTGGGCATGTCCGCCGTTCAATTTTGATCCAAGGGTTCAGAGCGACGGCTTCAAAACGGTAAATCTGATGGGGGTAACCATTGAGTTTGACGAGCAGACGCGGGCCTGTTGCAAGAACGCGGAGCAATCAGCAAGGGTCGGGCAGGAGGCAATGAATGAAGTGTGGAAAACAATATTGCCGCAGCTCTATGAGATGGAGCGGCAACAGCCTGGCAGCCGTTGTTTCACCTTCCGTTGCATGCTGTGTCCTGAGGGGTGTACGCGTCCTAAAGGCAGGCCCTGCCGCCATCCCGACCTGCTCCGTCACTCGCTGGAGTCTGTCGGCTTTGACATCGTTGCCATGACCAAAGAATTACTGGGCATCGACCTGGAATGGAGCACCGACGGCTCATTGCCCAAACACATCACGCTAGTCACCGCCCTTTTTCTGCCTGACACTTTGGCCGCCAATCCTTGTCTTACCACTTGTGGAAGACGAAGAACACAGCCATCACCAGGCAAATAAAGCCGGCTAGGTGGTTCCATCGTAACGTCTCGCCCTGGAAGAATACAGTGACAAAAACGGTGAACACTGACAGAGAAACAACCTCCTGAATCACCTTCAATTGCATGAGGCTGAACGGACCGCCATTGCCGTCAAAACCAATGCGGTTGGCGGGCACCTGACAAGAGTACTCGGGCAGTGCCAGCAGCCACGATAGCAGAATGATGATATAGAGCGGCGTGTTGTCGCTGAAAACCTTGATTTGTTGCAACTTCAAATGCCCGTACCAGGCAAAAGTCATAAAGATGTTGGACACAATGAGTAGTCCGATGGTGTAGAATTGTTGCAGGTGATGCATACCTTATGAATATTCAAGTTTATAGTTTTTTTGAGGCGCAAAATTAGTATTTTATTCTGACTTCTAACCAAATTTCCATAAATTTGGAGACGCCTCAGCAAAACTCAAATAAACTTGGTTTTGTGTTCGGCTTGCACAAATTTTACCTATATTTGCACTCCCAATCACTGAATGGACATGGAGAAACAAAAAATACAGCTGTTAAACGAGTCGATACTTCCTGTCAACGAGACGACCATCACTTTGGGCGAAAAAATGCTCGTGACGGATACTCTGGCATCGCCGTTGACGCTTCCCGAGGCGCATGGCGCTTGGGGTCGTTTCCCCATGAAGTTATCCATGTCCAGCCTGCTCATTGTCGAGAGTGGAGAAGTAAGATTAAATGTCAACTGCCAGGATGTGATAGTGGGCGGTGGCTGCTGTGCCTTTATCAGCGAGAGCGCGATTGTCGAAAGGGTGGCGATGGGCAATGCCCGGGTTGTCCTCATTTCCTTTTACCGTGACCATTTCCATGCCATGCCCTCCATTCAACAAAATGCTTTGCAGGTGGAGGACTGGAAAATGGGTGTCGGGCACATGACAATGCTTATTCAGGCCTATCACATGCTGCGCACCATTCTGCTCGACAACGCTTTTGCCCCCAACAGAGAAGAAAGCGCGGCCAGTTGCCTCAACCTCATGGCAAGCATTATCGGACAAGTGGACGATTCACAATCCACCGACAAGGCTTCGCGCAGCGACAAGATTGTCGCCCGTTTCCTGCAATGCGTGCGAGAGAATTACCGTGAGCACCGTGAATTGGGCTTCTATGCCAACGAATTGCAACTCACGCCAAAGTATATGTCCCATGTCGTGTTTGAGCAGACAGGGCGCCATCCATCAAAATGGATCAAGGATTACGTGATTCTGGAAGCCAAGTCGATGTTGCGCAGCGGCCGCTATACCATCCAGCAGATAGCCGAAGAGTTGCATTTTCCCAATCAGTCGTTCTTTGGCAAATACTTCAAGGAAGCCGTAGGCGTCTCCCCCAAGAAATGGAAGTGATCGTTAATGCTCGTTGGGCGTGATGGTGATGACCGCATATTCCGAATCGGTGCCGATGCGGAATTTACCACCCCAAATGCCCATGCCTGAACTCACATAGTAGTCGGTGTTGCCTTTGTGATATAACCCGTAATCACACTCGTAC
This sequence comes from Muribaculaceae bacterium, assembly GCA_017557425.1. Classification (GTDB taxonomy): domain Bacteria; phylum Bacteroidota; class Bacteroidia; order Bacteroidales; family Muribaculaceae; genus Sodaliphilus. Next base: position 135,395 of record JAFYYU010000012.1, read on the forward strand.
ATCTTCTTGGTCACCCAGTTCAACGGCCACACCTGGCCGCGGTGGGTATGCCCGCTCAACTGTAAATCCACTCCGTTTTGCTCTGCTTCTTCCAGGTTAAAAGGCTGATGGTCAAGCAGGATAATGTAGTTGTCACGTGTGACGCCTTGCATCAGTTGTTCCACGCTTTTGCGGCTGCGGTTGCTGCGGTCATCACGCCCGATGATAGTCACGTTGCCCACGTTAAGGCTTTTGTCTCGCAGGACGCGGATACCTGTTTGATCCAGCAGGTCCAGTGCTTTGTCAATGCCGGTGATATAATCGTGATTACCCAGGCAGGCGAGGGTGGGGGCGTTGAGGCGTTGCAGTTCCTCGGCGGTGCCCTGTGCCAATAGGGGGCGCACATTACCGTCGATAATGTCTCCGGCAATAAGGATGAGGTCGGGCTGTTCGGCATTAATCATGTTCACCCAGCGGCCCACCTCGGCCCGGCGGTTGTGGAATCCGGCATGCAGGTCGCTCAACATGACGATTTTGAGGGGGCGTTCAAGGTTTTTCTCAGTAGTGAGGTTGATCTCCTGCCGTTGCTTGTTGTGATAGTGGATGTTACCGCCGATAAAGGTGACCAGCATCACGCCCGTCAGAGCCAGCGAGGTGATGGCATTGCCGCGCAGCCATGAGGCGGGAACCAGATGCACCAGTCGTCCGATGTCGAGCAGGAGGAAGGCCATGAGCAGGTACAGCATGATGACCAGCCATGAGTTTCCGATCTCATACATTGCAGTAGCCATGCCCAAGGGCACGCTGTCGCTCTTGAACTGAAACACCATGCAGCACAATGCCAGCAACATGAGCACGATGATGGCAATCTTAACGGGAACCGAAAACGGCAGCACGCGCCACACATGCCACGATACATAACCTTGCATGACCAGCATTACGGTCAATGTCACAATAAAGAATTTCGCCATTATGATAGTTGTCGTTAAGTTCTTGAACCGCAAATTTATATCAAAACTACCTAGCTACCAAAGAATTCCCTTTTGTTTTTCTTTCATTACTGGCCGTTGACGGCTGACAAGTGAAAACTTTTCACTAATTTTGCAACTTGAATTCAGTAAAATCAACAAAGAACAATGCCTAACAACAGCAGAGAAAAGAAACTGGAGGCTTTCGGGCGACTACTCGACATCCTGGATGAACTGCGGGTGAAATGCCCGTGGGACCGCAAGCAGACTAACGAGAGCCTGCGTCCCAACACCATCGAGGAGACCATGGAACTCGCTGATGCCATCATGGGTGAGGACGACGATAAAATCCGCAAGGAATTGGGTGACGTGCTGCTGCACATCGTCTTTTATGCCAAGATCGGTGACGAAAAGGGCAAATTCGATATCGCTGACGTGTGTGATGCCCTGTGCGATAAATTGGTCTATCGTCATCCTCATGTCTTCGGCGAGGAAAAAGCCGATACCGCTGCTCAGGTGCTTAAAAACTGGGAATTGATCAAGATGAGCGAGAAAGACGGTAACAAAATGGTTCTCAGTGGTGTACCCCGTAGCCTGCCGTCACTCATTAAGGCCGAACGCGTGCAGGAAAAGGCCGCCAACGTGGGCTTTGACTGGCAAAAACGCGAGGACGTATGGGACAAGGTCAAGGAGGAGCTGGAAGAAGTGGAGGCTGAACTGCGCGGCAATGACGAGGCCGACCGTGAAAAGGAATTTGGTGACCTGTTCTTCTCGCTGGTAAATGCCGCCCGCTTGTACAATGTGCGTCCCGATAACGCTCTGGAGCGTACCAACCGCAAATTCATCGCCCGCTTTAACTATATCGAGCAGAAAGCCAACGAGCAGGGACGGCATGTCAACGAGCTGACCCTTGCCGAAATGGACGAGCTCTGGAACGAAGCCAAGGCTCAACATTCAGGCGAATAATTGATTAGAGTATTACTTTAAATTTTAATATTAAACTAGTTGATAATCAACTTTTATCTATAAACTGAATAATGAAAGTCTGTGTGACCGAGAAACCCAGTGTGGCGCGTGATATTGCCCGACTGCTTGGTGCCAATGATAGGCATGAGGGCTACTTTGAGGGCAATGGCTATCAGGTGACGTGGACTTTCGGACATCTGTGCGAGCTCAAGGAGCCCAACGACTACACCGGCCAGTGGAAATGGTGGAGCCTGGGGCAGTTGCCCATGATACCGCAGCGGTTTGGTATCAAGTTAAAAGACGATGAGGGCATCAAAAAGCAGTTCAATGTCATTAAGTCGTTGATTTCCAATGCCGAAGAAGTGATTAACTGCGGTGATGCCGGCCAGGAAGGCGAGCTCATCCAGCGTTGGGTATATCAAAAGGCCGAATGCGACAAGCCTGTCAAACGTCTGTGGATTTCATCGTTGACCGATGAAAGCATCCGCAAGGGTTTTCAGGAGCTGAAAGATGCCAAAGAGTTTGATAATCTGTATTTTGCAGGCCTTTCGCGAGCCATAGGCGACTGGATTCTGGGAATGAATGCCACGCGCCTGTACACATTGAAGTATTCACGATCACGTGATGTGCTTTCTGTTGGCCGTGTTCAAACTCCCACGCTGGCCATGATTGTTGCCCGCCAGCGTGAGATCGAGAACTTTGTTCCCGAGAATTACTGGGAATTGAAGACCAAGTACCGTGGTGTGACGTTCAACAGCACGCGCGGACGGTTCAAAACCGAAGGCGAGGCGAATGATATCGTTGAGAATATCAAGCAGTTACCGCTTGAGGTCACCTCGGTCGAGACCAAAAAGGGCCGTGAGGCGCCGCCCCGTCTGTTCGACCTGACCAGTCTTCAGGTGGAGTGCAACAAGAAGTTCGGCATGTCCGCCGACGACGCTCTCAAGACGATCCAGTCGCTCTATGAGAAAAAGGTGACGACCTATCCCCGTGTTGATACCACCTACCTGAGTGATGACATCTATCCGCAGGTGCCCGGCATCATGCAGGCGATGGTACCGTACGCCAATCTGACCGCTCCCGTGCTGGCGCTCAACAAGTTACCTAAAACCAAAAAGGTTTTTGACAACAGCAAGGTAACCGACCACCATGCCATCATCCCTACAAATGTCAATCCGGCAACCGTTGCGATGACACCTGAAGAGAAACGGGTTTATCATCTCATCGCTCTGCGCTTTATTGCCGCCTTCTATCCTGATTGTGAGTTTAATACGACGACCGTGATGGCTCAAGTGGGCGAGTATGGCTTTAAAGCTACCGGCAAAGAGATCCTGAAAGCCGGTTGGCGCGACCTGTATAACAAGCCTGGAGACAAAAATACTGACGAAGAGGATAAGGAAAAGGCTGAAGATGAGGATAATGGCGTAATGCCGCACTTCGAGAAGGGGGAGAGCGGCCCGCACGAACCGTCGGTACTCAAGCGCACCACGCAGCCGCCCAAACCCTATACTGAGGGTACTCTGTTGCGCGCCATGGAAACGGCAGGCAAGACCGTGGATGACGAGGAACTTCGCGATGCCATGAAGGAGAACGGAATCGGGCGCCCCTCGACGCGTGCCGCCATCATCGAGACCTTGTTCAAGCGACGTTACATCCGCAAGGAGCGCAAGAGTCTGGCGCCTACGATGGCGGGTATCCAACTCATCGATACTATCCATGAACCTTTACTTAAGAGTGCGACTCTTACTGGTTTGTGGGAAAAGAAATTACGCGAGATAGAACGTGGGGAATACAGCCCTGCCCAATTCATCAACGAACTCAAGCAGATGATAGGTGAAATCGTCCTGAACGTGTTGCGTGACAACACCGGCGGAGACATTGCCGTAGAGCAAGGCAAGCCCGGTAAGCCCAAGGCGCCTGCTGCATCGGGTGGGGAAGGCAAGCCTAAGAAGGCGCGTGCTCCGCGCCTCAAGAGCATCGAGGAGATCCCGTGCCCCGTCTGCGGTAAGGGTCATCTGGTCAAGGGCAATACCGCCTTTGGCTGCAGTGAGTACAGGAATGGTTGCCATACTGTGCTGCCGTTTACCGAGTATCCTGCCGACTCGACGCCGGCCAAGCTGTCCAACCTGGTCAAAAAGCGCTTTAAACCAAGTAAGTAACTGCTTCGATGTCAACTAATGAGCTCATACAATGTGTGTTGGCTGGTCTCATAGTGGCCGCAGCAGTGTATGCGGTAGCGCGTGCCGTATGGCGTGCCGCCCACGACCGCAAGACAGTTCTAACCGCCTGTGCCTCTTGCAAATTAAAGGACGTGTGCAGCAAACCCGAGAAAAATTCTGCAAAAAAATGTGCTGATAAAGTTGCACAGGTCAAAAAGTCGCTGTAATTTTGCACCGCTCTTAACGAAGGGTCGCTTGGATGAGTGGTTTAGTCACCGGTCTGCAAAACCGGGCACAGCGGTTCGAATCCGCTAGCGACCTCAAAGATAATTAACTAACTGTCTAATTTTTAGGCGGTTAGTTTTCTTTTTATAGGTGACCTCTCCTTTTCTTGTCTCTGTAATCAGTATAGCATGAGTACGCGATATAGCCTGCGATAAACAGGACGGCGCCTATGGCAACCAGAGCCCACCCGTACCAGCCGAGCAGCGTCACGCAAAGAGCAAGCCATAAAAAAGAACCTATTCTCATTGTCGTTTTCTCCTTCCTTTTGGGCTTTAAGGCAGCAATTATCATGCCATTTAGAGGCGTGTCTTAAACCATGGTAGCCGGGGACGAGGCGGCAAGTGACTGTTAAATTTCTATAATTATTGTCGCCAGACAGTGTTTTTTTGCTTTTTTACTTTGAAAAATAAGTGTTTTAAAGTAATTTTGTGCACTGTAAATTGGGATAAGAAGGCGACTGGTGGCATCCCACAAGGGCGGCTTGTTAAAAACCGGTGCTATAAATAACTGAATCCCAATACAATATATAACTATCTCCACTAGCTCATTACTTTGCGGTAGTGAGCCCCTGTCATTGCATATTAAAAAAACTAACATAAATGATAAGTAAATGGAATTACTTACCTCTAACATCCGACGAACGCATTGCCGAGGAGCAGCTGGCGGCTCAGTTCCCCAACTGCCCCGCGATCGCTCGGTTGTTGGTGCTCAGGGGCTTGAAGACCGCGGACGACGTCCACGACTTCCTCTACCCGTCGCTCCAGCAGCTGCACGATCCGTTCTTGCTCAAGAACATGGACAAGGCGGTGGCAAGGCTGAATCAAGCGTTAGGGGCCAAAGAGAAGATCATGGTGTATGGCGACTACGATGTGGACGGTACCACAGCTGTAGCGCTGGTCTATAAGTATCTTCAAAACATTTACTCCGATCTGGTTTACTATATCCCGACACGCGACGACGACGGGTATGGTATTTCGCTGCAGAGCATTGATTATGCAGAGTCTATCGGAGTATCGTTAATCATCGTGCTCGACTGCGGCATCAAGGCAGTCGACGAGATAGCATATGCCAAGGAAAAGGGCATTGACTTCATCGTGTGTGACCACCATGTCCCAGACGATGAGTTGCCCGATGCAGCCGCTATCCTTAATCCCAAACTCGTTGACGACACCTATCCTTACAAGGGGTTGTCGGGTTGCGGTGTGGGCTTTAAGTTCATGCAGGCGTTCTCCAAGAGCAACGGTCTGGGAACGATGTATAATCTCGAAGCCATGCTCGACCTGGTGGCCGTGAGTATCGCTGCCGACATTGTGCCCATCACGGGCGAAAACAGGGTGATGATGTTCTACGGCCTGCGTCGTTTGAACAATAATCCCAACGTCGGCTTGCGCAGCATTATCCGCACCTGCGGACTGAACCGTCACGAGCTCACGATTAACGACATCATCTTCAAGATTGGACCGCGCATCAATGCGTCGGGCCGCATGGAGTCGGGACAAGAGTCTGTTGCCCTGCTTGTGAGCCGCAACATGCAGAGCGCTATGGAGATTTCCAAGCGCATCGACCAATACAACAACAACCGCAAGGAACTTGACAGTCAAGTGACTGTCGAGGCCAACGAGATTATCGAGAGCCATGCCCAGGTGCTTGACGGCAAAAAGCCCATCGTCATCTATGACCGCAACTGGCACAAGGGCGTCATCGGCATTGTTGCCGCCAGGCTCGCCGAATTATATTTCCGTCCCTCGGTTGTGCTCACCTATTATGCTGATGGCATTGCCACGGGCTCGTCACGCTCGGTTCGCGGTTTCGATGTTTATACAGCCATCAAGTCGTGCCGTGACCTGCTGGAAACCTTTGGCGGCCACACTAATGCTGTGGGTTTATCCATCAAGGAGGAGAATATTCCCGAGTTCAGGCGCCGCCTCACCGCTTACGTCGAGGAACACATCCACGACGAGCAGGTGACTCCCGCCATGGACATCGACTGCGAAATCAAGTTCAGCGACATCAACGGCGCGTTGTTGCGTTATCTGCGTCTGCTCAATCCCTACGGTCCGGGCAACAGCAAGCCTGTGTTCATCACACGCAATGTCTTTGATGCCGGAACAAGCAAGGTGGTGGGCAAGAAAAATGAGCACATCAAGCTGGACCTCGTCGATGAGGAAGGAAACAAGGTTACCAATGCCATTGCCTTTGGCATGGCAGGGTTCAACGACGCACTCAAGGCAGGCAAACCCATTGACATCTGCTACACAATCGAGGAAACCCGTCATCGCACGACCACCAACGTGCAACTCATGGTCAAGGCAATAAAACTCCACGATGATGCCGAGTCCACACCGACCCATCCTTGATATCCTTAAGAAATACTGGGGCTACGAGGCCTTCAGGCCGTTGCAGCAGGAGATTATCGAGTCGGTTCTTCAGGGACGCGACACGTTGGGGCTGATGCCCACTGGAGGCGGCAAATCCATCACTTTTCAGGTTCCCACGATGGCCATCGATGGTATGGCCCTCGTTGTCACGCCCATCATTTCGTTGATGAAGGATCAGGTGGACCGCCTGCGTGCGCTGAATATCAAAGCCACCTATCTGTATGCCGGACTGACGCGGGCCGAGGCAAACCGCACTTACGAGAAATGCCTCTACGGCAACTGCAAGTTCCTGTATGTCTCTCCCGAGCGTTTGCAGTCCCAGTCGTTCCTCGAACGGTTGCGCCAGATGCCCGTCAAACTCATTGTCGTCGATGAGGCCCACTGCATCTCGCAGTGGGGATATGATTTCCGGCCGTCGTTCCTGCGCATTGTCCAGGTGCGAAAATTGTTCCCTAAGGTTCCCGTACTGGCGCTCACTGCCACGGCTACACCTGTAGTGGTAGAGGATATCCAGCGTTGCCTTAACTTCAAGGCTCCCAACGTGTTGTCGATGAGTTTTGCACGCAGCAATCTGTCCTACGTAGTGCGTCCCACCGAGGAGAAACTCACCGAACTGGTCCATATCCTGCGTGCTGTTCCAGGCACCGCCATCGTGTATGTTCGCTCCCGCAAGCGCACCAAGCAGATCAGCGACGAACTCAACCGCAGGGGTATCCACTCCGATTTCTATCATGCTGGACTCTATGTTGAGGATAAAGAGGACAAACAGAACAAGTGGACTAACAACGAGTGCCGCGTGATGGTGGCGACTAACGCCTTCGGTATGGGTATCGACAAACCCGATGTGCGTCTGGTTGTCCATGTCGATATCCCCAACTCGCTGGAGGAGTATTATCAGGAGGCGGGCAGGGCAGGACGCGACGGTAAGCGGTCGTTTGCCGTGTTGCTTGTCAAGCATACCGATAAGGGCACTTTGCATCGTCACATTACCGAAGCCTTTCCCGAAAAGGATTACATCCGCAATGTCTATGAACGAGTGGGTAACTTCCTGGGCGTGAGCCTGGGCGAGGGCTATCAGCAGATGTATGATTTCAATTTCAACCTCTTTTGCCGCACGTTTGACCTGCCGGTCTTGCCCACTCACAATTCCTTGAAAATCCTGACCCAGGCGGGTTATATTGAGTTTGTCGAGGAAATCGAGACCCAGTCCCGTGTGATGATTCTTGCCAAGAAAGAAGAACTCTACGACTTGGATACCTCAACCCCTGGCGCTGACCAGGTGCTGCAGGCCATTTTGAGGCTATATACTGGCTTGTTTGCCGACTATGTCTTCATCAATGAGGATGTCATTTCTTTGCGCACAGGCATTGACCAGGAAACCATCTATAAGTCGTTGCTGGAGCTTACCCGCATGCACATCTTGCACTATGTGCCCCGCAAGCGCTCTCCTTATATTATTTACACCACCTCGCGCGAGGAACCCAAGCATGTGTTGTTCCCTAAAGCCGTTTATGAGGACCTGCGCCAACGCATGAGCGACCGCATCGAGTCCATCATCAACTATGCATACAGTGACTCTGGCTGTCGAGAACGCATGTTGTTGGGCTATTTCGGTGAGAATCAGCCCGATGAATGTGGCCATTGCGACCTGTGCATCGACCGCCGCAAGCGTGGCGACCACACGCCCGACGACGTGCAGCAGGGTATCCTTTACATGGCCGGGCTGCGTCCCCGACGTTTGGAGGAGTTTATCCACACATTGTCATTCCCCAAGGATGAAATCATCGCGATGCTCTCGTTTCTTGTTGATGAGGGCTTCGTCGAGCATCTCGATGACGACACCTACAGGTCGGTTAAACCATAAATTATTGAACGAAACAGAGCAAACAAGAGGCGATGCCCAAATGGGCACCGCCTCCTTTAGATATGATAGGGTCAATATCTTGTTACTTGATAATCTTCACGGCGCTGTGGCTGCCGTCGGTGTAGGTGGTCACAACGATAGTGATACCGTTGGCCTCCTTCATCTCCTGACCCATGATGTTGTAGTAGCGTACGCCGGCTACCACCTTGTTAACGTCGTTGATGAGCTCCTCTACATTGCCAGAGCCATTGGTCAGACGGTAAACGGTCAAGTGGCCACCAGGATAGTACTGATAAATGTTCACACCATCCTCGTCAACCTCGGCATTGAGCCAGTTGGCCTGATATGCATTAGCATTGCCAGTAACGGTCGAGGGAACTACTACGATGGGCTCCTCGGCACCAGCCTCGGCGATAGCAAAACCATCCTGGTAGTTGGGCTCCTGAGGATAGATGAAGTACTCTTTGCCTTCCCAGATGAAGGGGAACATGCCGTTGCAGGCACCCTTGGCAGGAACAGCGATGTTAGTGGCAACAAAGCTATCTCCGTCATCTAACATGAGTTTCAAGGGAGCGGCATTGCGGGTAACATACAGCAGAGCGTCCTCACCATTGGCGTCCTTGTAGTAGTTGATAACGGTTGAGCTTGTGGGAGACAGGCCGTCGCAGGGTGCAGGATAGCACTCGTCAACAATAACCTCGCCACCGTCGCCACCGATACTCAGAACAGAAACGCCCGAGTTGGTTGCGCCAGTCAAGTAAATGAAGCCGTTCTCCATCAGGTTGCCCTTAGCAAAGCCGAGGAAGTCGCAACGACCAGCGATGCCGCACTCTTCGGGTACAGTATATTCCTTCATCTCGTTGGTCTCGGGATTGATGACCTTGATGGTGGCCTCGTTCCAGGGATCGGGGAAGGCAGCAGTGCTGACAACGATGTTGCCGGCCTCGTCGCGGGTGATACCGCAGTTGGCACCGCCAGGATACTCAGTGTTAGTGAGACCATTCTCATCGACAACAATCACCTTTTGGTCGGCCTTGTTGTTGATGTAGAACTTGCCACCCATACCGAAGCCCTGACGAGCGTCAGCTGTGGGAATGAATGAGGGCAGGTCGGCGATTTCCCAAACCTTCTCAATCTTGAAGCCCTCTACGGGAGGCTCGGGAGGAGTCTCGGTCATGTTGACGATGATGATCTTGTTTACGACATCAACAGTCAGGTCATAAACGCCAGCGGGAATCTTAAAGCTGTTGGTCTGGCCAAAGTTGCTCAAGGGGAGCTCGATGCCATACAGATCCGGGCTAAGCAGGAAGTCGTTCTCAGTAGCGCCGATACGGTATGCAGCGATGCCGGCCCAGTCATCAGCATTCTCGCCCAGCTTGCTGGTGAATGCGAAGTAGCTGTAACCGTTGCCGTCGGCTTCGTCGATATTTGCACCAGTGGTGGTGATGTTGCCGGTAAAGACTTTGCCGTCCTCGGTGTCCATTTTCACGCCATTGCTGGGATCCCATCCGTTACCATTTACCTCACCCAGGATGAACAGGTCACCGGTGAGCACCGAAATGCTGCCAGACTGAACGAGTTCGATATTGGGCAGTTTGGTCTCGGGGTTGAAGGTGATGGTCACGTCATAAATGCCGCTCTGCTCAACGGTATAAACAAAGTTGTCGCTGGGCCAAGCGTTGCCCCAGTCATGGTTGCCGACAATCTTGAAGGCGATTTCGGTACCTTCGCCCAGTTCGCAACCGAACTTCTGCAGTTTAAAGGTGCCGTCCTCCTGTTCAATCATGTCATTGTCGGTGTTGGCATTGTCCCACTCGGTTCCAAAGATGCTGGTGGGCACACCTGCTGCCGTATAGGTCTCGATTGTGATGGGAACAACATAACCGTCAATCTTGAATTTGTTGATGTACGGATTAAAGGTGAACACATATTCACTGCCGCTGCCGGTAAACTTATAGGCGCCGTTGCCATTGCCTTGTTTTTGCGTGGTAATCCATGCGCCGGCTTGCACTTCCTCGTCAGCTCCGCTGGCGGGACCGTAGCGGTACTCAGCGTTGAAGACGTCCCAGTTGCTGTCCAGGCCGCTGGAGAACACAAACCATACACTGCCGCTGATGGTGGCGGTGTAACTGTAGGAACCATCGGTGTTCATGGTCATTTCAACACCGTTTCCTGGATCCCAGTTGCCGAAGGGGGTGTTACCCACGATGTAGTATGCTGCCTGTGAAGTGAAGGCGAGCATGACTACCATTACAAAAAGAGTAAAGATTTTTTTCATACACATGTAATGTTTATAAATGAAATATAATGTGAATAATACTACTTACACTTAAAACATGCAAATTTAGAAAGATTGTTTGAAAATACCAAGAGAATAAAGAAAAAACACAGATTATTCATCAAAAAATGACTTTTGGTAATCAATATAGAGTAATCCTGTGGCAATATGTGCAAGGCTGACCCATAAAAACAGGTTATGTATGCGAGGCCCCGTTCATAAAAACTGTGACAATCCACTGGAAACCATAGTTTTGGAAAAAAGCGAAAAATATTCAAAAACATTATACCAAATGGGAAAATAGTTGTACTTTTGCCGCCGTTTTTAAGAGACTTCCAAAAATCAAAACTGTTTCATTATTATTGAGTTAGAAATGGCAGAGAAAACAGAAAAAGCTAAAGTCCAGTTCCGTCAGAGCATCGTCGTGCGCTTTTCGGGCGACAGTGGTGACGGAATGCAGCTGGCTGGCAACATTTTTTCTAACGTGAGTGCAGGTCTTGGCGACCGCATCTCGACCTTCCCCGACTATCCCGCCGAGGTGCGTGCCCCGCAGGGCTCGCTGGGTGGAGTGTCGGGTTTCCAGGTTCACATCGGCCACGGCGTTCACACGCCTGGTGACGAGTGCGACGTGCTGGTGGCCATGAATCCTGCGGCCCTCAAGCAGAATGCGCAATACCTGCGCAAGGGCGGTGCCGCCATCGTCGATATCGATACCTTTACCCAGGCCGGTCTCGACAAGGCGCTCTATACCACCACTGAACCCTACGAGGAGTTGAATCTCAGGGCACAGGTAATCGAGGCTCCCATCACCACGATGGTCAAGGAGGCACTCAAGGACACTGGCATGGACCTGAAGGCACAGCTCAAGTGCCGCAACATGTTTGCCCTGGGTCTGGTGTGCTGGCTCTTCAACCGCCCCATGGAGGCTCCGTTGAAGTTCTTGAAGGCCAAGTTTGCCGACAAGCCCGAGGTATATGCCGCCAACGAACTGGTTATCAAGGGTGGCTATAACTACGGACACAATATCCACGCTACCGTATCTACCTACCGCATCCAGAGCGATGAGGTGCGTCCTGGTACCTATACCGACGTCAGCGGTAACAAGGCTACGGCATGGGGTTTGATCATGGCATCGGAAATGAGCGGACGTCCCTTGTTCCTGGGCTCTTATCCCATCACTCCCGCTACCGACATCCTGCATGAGTTGGCCAAGCGCCGTGACTTGGGTGTCAAAGCCATCCAGATGGAGGATGAGATCGGTGGTATCTGCTCGGCTATCGGAGCGTCTTTTGCCGGACACCTTGCTGTGACCACTACTTCCGGCCCCGGTCTGGCGCTCAAGAGCGAGGCTTTGGGACTGGCTGTAATGGCCGAGTTGCCTCTCGTGCTGGTTGACGTGCAGCGTGGCGGTCCTTCTACCGGCTTGCCCACCAAGACCGAGCAGACCGACTTGCAGCAGGCCCTGTATGGCCGCAGTGGTGAGAGTCCCCTGGTGGTACTCGCTGCCGCTTCGCCTACCGATTGCTTCAAGATGGCTTTTCAGGCTGCCCGCCTGGCTATTGAACACATGACACCTGTCATCCTGTTGACCGATGCTTTCATTGCCAACGGTTCATCGGCTTGGCGCGTGCCCGAGGAGGGTGAATATCCCGTCATAAAGCCCAATTACGTCCCTGAGGCCTTGAAGGCCACCTGGACGCCGTTTATGCGTAATGCGCTGGGCATCCGCTACTGGGCTATCCCAGGCACCCCTGGGCTGGAACACGTGGTGGGCGGTTTGGAAAAGGACTTCAACTTGGGCGTGCTCAGCAACGACCCCATCAACCATGCCCACATGGTCGAGACGCGTCGCATGAAGATCGCCAATATCGCCAACTACATCCCCGAACTCAAACTCAAGGGCGATCCCACAGCCGACACCATCATCCTGGGTTGGGGTAGCACCTACGGCCACATCCTGGATGCGGTCAACCGCCTGAATAACGAGGGTATCAAGATTGCGATGACCCACATCCGCTACATCAACCCGCTGCCCAAGAATACCGCCGAGCTGCTCAGCCGCTTCAAGACGGTGATCGTGGCAGAGTTGAACACGGGCCAACTGGCCAGCTATCTGCAGAGTAAGATTCCTAACCTGAACATCTGCCACATCAACAAGGTACAAGGCCAGCCGTTCTTGGTTCAGGAAATCGTTGACGGAGTTAAAAACATTATGATGGAGGAGGAACTGTAATGGAACAGAAAAGCAATAACCAAGAAATGGCTTATAAGCCCCTGGATTACAAGAATAACCAGCCCATCCGCTGGTGCCCGGGCTGCGGTGACCATGCCGTGCTCAATGTCCTGCTCAAGTCGATGGCCCAACTGGGGATTCCGCCCGAGAAGACCGCTGTGATTTCGGGTATCGGATGCAGCTCGCGTCTGCCTTATTACACCAAGACTTACGCCTTCCACACCATCCATGGCCGTGGCGGAGCGGTGGCAACCGGTTTCAAGACCGCTAACCCCGACATGACCGTCTGGCAGGTATCGGGCGACGGTGACTGCCTCGCCATCGGCGGCAATCACTTCATCCACGAGGTGCGCCGTAACATCGACGTGAACCTGCTGTTGTTGAACAACCGCATCTACGGCTTGACCAAGGGACAGTTCTCGCCCACGAGTGTACGCGGCTTTAAGTCCAAATCATCGCCCTATGGTACGGTCGAGGATCCCTTTGTGACCGCCGAGCTGACTTTCGGTGCACGCGGAACGTTCTTTGCCCGCAGCTTGGACGTGGCACTGGACATCAGCCAGGAAGTGATGATGGCGGCCGCCAATCACAAGGGTTGTGCCGTGGTGGAAATTCTGCAGAACTGTATGATTTTCAACAATGGCATCCACAGCTACATCACCGACCGTGAGAATCGTCCCGACCGCACCATCCATCTGGTGCATGGCGAGAAGATGATCTTCGGCAAGGAGATGAACCGTGGCCTTGTGCAGGACGGTTTTGGCCTCAAGGCAATCACCATCGGTGAGGACGGCTACACCATCGACGATGTGCTCGTTCACGATGCCCACTGCAAGAGCAACTTCCTGCATCAGATGCTGGCCAAGATGGACGGCACCGACCTGCCTGTTGCCCTGGGCGTCATCCGTGCTGTCGAGGCGCCGACCTATGAGACGGCTGTTGCCGAACAGGTCGAAGAAGCCAAGAAACTGCATGGCTTCACCTGCCTGCGCGACGTTATCATGTCAGGCGACACTTGGCAAGTAGAATAAAGAAATGCTAAATCAGGGCATTGATTGTGCCCATGATGCTACCCAACAGCGCTCCGAGCCACACGATGGCGCGGAGCTCTTTTTTCATCACGTCCATGATGATGGCTTCGGCCTCGTCCATGTCCATCTCGTTGATGCGTTGCTCGATGATGGCGCTGATGTCGATATCCTGCAGGATGCGGGGCAGGTGTTCGGTGATGATGGTGCGGTAGGCGTTGAGCACGCCATGCTTGATTTGTGTCACCTGCTCGTCACGGCCTGTGGTGAGTTGGCTCATGGTCATGCCCATCAGGTTGTCGGCCTCGGTAGTGACAAGATCATGGATCATCTGCGGGCTGTTGTTCTGCAGGATTTCGTTGATGTGCTTGGCCAGGATTTTTTCGATGGGCTGGGCAAATCCTGCCACTAGTTTGTCGGCACCGAACAGTCCTACCACGCTGTTTCGGGTCTTTTCCATGACATGCTCAGTTGCCATGCGGGCGATATCGCTGCCCAAGTCGCTGTTTTGCAACTTGGCTGTCACCATCTTGACGATGCCGCCAGTGACATCGTTGCGCATGGCAGCAATATCCTCAGCGGACAGGTAATGGCCGGCAAACTGCTCGATGGTCTCGTCGTTGCCGCTCTGGGTGGCAACAAACTCATCGATGGCATTGCCGATTTTCTCCAGCATGTCATCGCTTAACAGACTTTTTTCCAGCACCTCGCGATTCATCAGGTTCTCGCTCACCGCCTTGCCAATGGCGCTGGCAATACGTGCTTTTTCCTTAGGAATGATGCCTGGTGTGAAAGGCACGTGTATTCCCAGGATGTATTTGGCCTGGTGCGGCCTGAACAGCATGCGTATGGCGATATCGTTGGTGATATAGCCGATAACGGCGCCTACAGCGGGCCCTATAAAATAATGATACATAACAGATTATCGGCAGAGAATTAACGCAGGTCAACTACTTGTGTGCCTGCAGGCACCAGCGACTTGTCGAAGTGGAAAGTGCCTGAAGGCAACGATGTATGCTTGTAGCCGGTGATTTTGATGATATAGACCGATTTGTCGCTCATTTCGAACCTGGCGGTACGCAGCAGTGAAGTATTTTCGTCGAAATAGAGCCAAAGCGTCTTGATATTGTCTTTTTTCTTCTTGGGCGTGAGTTTGATGACATAGGTCTTGGCGGTCTTGGCTTTGGCTCGCTTCATGTTGAAGTTGGCCTTGAAATGCTGCACGGCGGCGATGGGATTGGTCATCTGCAACTCGTCGGTTGTCGGTTCAGTGATGTTCACCTCACTTGTGACGGGAGACCAAGACCATTGTGTCTTGCCGTCATACCAGCATTTTGCTTCGGGCGAGATGATGCGGAACTTGGTGCCCTGCATGGCGATCGTGCCGTTGCTCGTTCCCTGGTCGGTCGTGATGCTGTAATTGGCGGTCACGCCACCTCCGGCATTGATGGCTGTCACACATTTGTCAAGCATCGCCTGAGGCGTCTGGGCCAGTGCAAGAAGCCCGAGCAGTACAGTCAAGATGATGATTATTATCCTTTTCATTTTATTCTGTTGATTTCTTCTATTAATAGTATCTATAGATACAGTGCTGCAAAAAGAGTGCCAACCCGGATGGGGGACGGCACTCTTATGGTAATGACATCACGAGAACAGCTGGTCGATGTCCATCGGGCTGACAAGCACCTGGCGCGGCTTGCTGCCCTGGGCCGGACCCACGATGCCGGCATGCTCCATTTGGTCCATCAGACGCCCTGCACGGTTGTAACCGATCTCGTAGCGGCGTTGCAACGATGAGGTGCTGGCAGTGTTGCCCATGACAATAAAGCGTACGGCCTCCTCAAACAGCGGGTCGCGGTCCTTGACGTTGCCCATGTTGGCATCGCCGCCTGCGCCCTCGTCTCGTCCCACGTACTCGGGCAGCAAGTAGGGTATCTCGTGGCTGATGTCACGGTCGCTGTCTTCCTGCTGCTTGATGAAGTCGCACACGCGCACGATGTCAGGCGTATCGACAAACGGGCACTGCAAGCGGGTTACTTCACCATCGATCTGGAACAGCATGTCGCCGCGGCCGATGAGCTGCTGGGCACCCGTGCGGTCGATGATAATCTGGCTGTCGATGCGCTGAGCAACGGCAAAGGCGATGCGCCCGGGGAAGTTACCCTTGATCAGGCCGGTGATGACCTTGGACGACGGGCGTTGGGTGGCGATAATCATGTGGATACCCACGGCACGCGCCTTCTGGGCAATACGCACCAGCGGGGTCTCTACCTCCTTGCCGGCAGTCATGATCATGTCGCTGAACTCGTCGATGATGCCCACGATGTAAGGCATGTAGGGATATTTCTTCTCGCAGTGCTCGTCGCGCACCTCGCGCAGCTCACGGCGCCATTTGTCGTTATAGTCGGTGACATTGCGCACTTTGGCTTCCTCGAGCAGGAGGTAACGGTCTTCCATTTCCTGCACCAGGCTGTTGAGCGTCTTGATGACGCGGTCGGTGTCGGTAATGATGGCTTTCTCTTCGCCAGGAGTCTTGGCAAAGAAGTATTTCTCGAGGTCGGCATACACGCTGAACTCCACGCGCTTGGGATCCACGAGAACAAACTTCAGCTCCGAGGGGCCTTTCTTGTAGAGCAGCGACGTGATGATGGCGTTCAAGCCGACGGATTTACCCTTGCCGGTGGCACCTGCCACGAGCAGGTGAGGCATCTTAGTCAGGTCAGCAATGAAGACCTCGTTGCTCACGGTGCAACCCAGGCACATGGGCAACTTGGCACGGCTCTCCTGGAAGGCCTTGGAACCCAGCACTTCGCGCATGGGCACCACTTGCGGGTCACGGTTGGGCACCTCGATGCCGATGGTTCCCTTGCCGGGCATGGGCGCGATGATGCGGATGCCCAGGGCGGCCAGACTCAAGGCAATGTCATCTTCCAGACCGCGGATTTTGTTCACGCGCACACCGTCTTGAGGCACAATCTCGAACAGGGTCACCGTGGGGCCCACATGGACCATGATTTCCTTGATTTCGATGCCGTATTTGCTCAACGTGTCGCGGATGCGTTCCTTGTTCTCGTCCTGCTCCTGCTTGTCAACGCTGTTGGGATTCATGCGGATGTCTTGCAGCAGGTCCAGGGTGGGGAAGCGGTAGTGGCGGTATTCGCCTGTGGGGTCATGGGGGTTGCTTACGTCTTTGCCGGCTGCGATGGGCTTGAGATGAGCGGTTTCGCCATTGTCGGTGCTGCCTGTGTCAGGCTTGATGCGGGTTTTGCGGACCTTTTTGTTAAATGGCGACTTTTCGGCATCGTCCTTTTCCTGGTTCCTGCTGTCGCTTCCTATGCGTCGTTCACCGCCCAGAAAAGTGGACTCACCGGGCTGGCTCACCACTTTCTCGGACTCTTCCCTGGTGCGGCTGCGCTTGTTCTCAAAGCTGTTTTGCAGCTGGCGGTACAAGGCTTTGATTGTCTTGTAGGTCAGGAATAACCAGAGTATGAAGATGATCAGGTTAACCGCAAACATGCCATATTTGCCAAATAACCCCAACAACCACTTGTTGGCATAGAAGCCGAAGTAGCCACCCAGCGGGAAAAAGGTGATGGGTTTCATGAAGTAGGTCAATGCCCCGACAACCATCGAAAAAGTGAAAATGCTGAACAGGCACACGAACGTATAGGAGAAGAAGTGGGCCTTCTTGCCCTTGCGCACCAGCCGCATGCCCAGCGTGAACAGCCACACGACAATGATGAAAGCCGCCACGCCCACACCGCTCGAGATGAAGAAATCGCTCATCGAAGCGCCGACAGCCGCACCGGCGTTGCGGATCTGCTCGGGAACCTGGGCGTTCTCGATCATCGAGTAATTGGTGATGCGGTTCTGGTCACTCATGCCCGCCGACAGGAAGAACGACAGGAACGAGATGAGCAGATAGATACCCGTCAGCAGCAGGATAATGCCGGTGACGAAACGTAGCCTGCCATTCTGGAAAAACGCCTTGAATCGCTGCCACTTGGTCGTGCCCTCGTTGTCGATGGCCTCTTCCACTTCGCGCGACCGGCGGTATTCTTCTGACTTCTGGACATTGGTGATGTCGGGACCAAAATATCCCTGATTATCACTCATTTTCTTATTGTGGTTATTCTGACTTTTGCTCATTTTGCTATCGATGGATTTTGGGGTGTAAAATTACAAAATAAAATCGATTTACAAACGCAAATCCACACTTTTTTTCAAAAAAAATTCAAATCAGCAAAAAAAGAATCTATTCAGCCAAACGCCTTGTGTTATGCCTCACGCTAAGTCGCAAAGACGCTAAGTTTTTGTTTTATAGTTGTTTACTGAAGTAAGAAATGTATTTTTGTTGCTAAAATAATGATTGATTGTTTGATGAAACATGCCGTTTATGTGAATCCAATCAATTGAATATAAATATCTTAGCGCCTTAGCGTCTTGGCGTGGGGTTACATTCAGTGAATAGCAAAAAAAACGAGGCGGCTGCCTCGTTTTGAGAAAAGTATCAGTCTTTTTTCCAGAATGAGCGGGTAAAAATGACCAGGACGGTAAAGAGTTCGAGACGTCCCACCATCATCTCAAAGGCAAGCACCCATTTGGCTGCCGGATGGAGCACCACCCAGGAACTGCTGGGCCCCGTTACGCCATGGCCGATGCCCACGTTGCTGATGGCCGACATGGACGTGTACATCGCATCAAACACGGGCAGGTCAAAGAAAGTTAGATACAGCGCCACCACCATGATAATGAGGATATAAACAGTGAAGAAGGTGTTTACCTTGCTCACCACATGTGCAGGTACCGGCTTGCCGTCGATGTGGACGGCGCGCACCGAGTTGGTATGCAGAACGCGGTAGAACTCGTTGGCGGTATTTTTCAACAGCACGATAAGACGGTCCATTTTGGCGCCGCCCGAGGTCGAACCGGCCATGCCGCCAAAGAACATCATCACCATCAGGATGACCGTGACAAATTCGCCACTGTCCTCATAATCAAAAGTGGAGAATCCCGTAGATGTAATAGCCGACAATGTGTCAAAGGCACTATAGACGATGCGGTCGCCGTGGTCGTCCAGGAAACCGCGGTAAACCATATAGGCAAAAATTCCCACTGTGGTTATCAAGGCTGTCATGCAGTACCAACGCAGGGTGTTGTTGTGCCTGATGCGCTTGAAGTTGCCGCGCATGGCGGCAGCAATAATCGAGAAACTGATACCGCCGATGAACATGAAGATGATGACCACGATGAACACATAACTCGAATGCCAGTAATCCAAGCCGATGTTTTTGGTGGAATAACCGCCCGTCGAGGTCGTTGTCATGGCATGACAGATGGCATCAAACCAGTTCATGGGGCCGATAAAGAGCAATACCGTGAGCACTGCGGTAAGGCCGATATAGATGAGCCACAGGTCCTTAGCTGTCTGGCTGATACGCGGGCGCAGACGCTCATGGGTAATGCCTGTAACCTCGGCATTGAACAGGGCAATGCCGCCTTTCTGGTTCAGCATGGGGATAACGGCAAGCGTAAACAGGATGATTCCCATGCCTCCGATCCACTGGGTCATGGCACGCCAGAACAGCACGCCATGGGGTATCTCCTCGACATAGCGGATAACGCTCGATCCGGTAGTGGTAAATCCTGCCATCGTCTCGAAGAAGGCGTCTGTCACGTTGTCAAATGTGTTGCTGAACAGATAGGGCAACATGCCAAAGAGCGAGAAGAACACCCAAATTATGCCGGTCAGCATCAACCCCTCGCGTTTGTGCATCGATGTGCTGTGGGGTTTGATGCCAAAGACCATGATGATACCTGATGCTGCAGTGATGGCACAGCTGTAAATGAAAGCACGAAGCGACGTGGCCTCGTCGTACCACCACGACACCGCCAACGGCAACAGCATGAAAGCCGCTTCGATGAGCAGCAGCCAGCCTTGCATGCGCAATACGATAGCAAAATTGATATTTTGGTTGGATCGCTTCGGCATGATTCCTATGAGAAATATTTGTCGAGTTTGTGCATCGCACCTTGCAGGCAGAATACCACCACATGGTCACCGGCCTGGATGCGGGTATTACCGTTCACGAGCTGTCCCTTTCCGTCGCGCACCAGTCCGGCGATAGTGAAGTCGCGGCTCAGCTTCAAGTCCTTGACATCGGCACGGGTTACGCGATCGCCCTCTTCGACGATCACCTCGGCAACCTCGGCATCGGCAAGGGCGAGGCAACGGGCATTGTCCTCGTCGGCATCAATCAGAATTTGGTATATGCGGCTTGATGCCAGCAGTTTCTTATTGACAATGGTACCGATATTCAGTGCTTCGGCCTCATAGATGAACTGGATGTCCTCGACCTGGGCAATGGTTTTGGGTACGCCGTTGGTCTTGGCAATCATACATTCCATCATGTTGACGGCACTGTTGTCGCCCAGAGCAATAAAAGCGTCATAGTAGCTCACGCTCTCTTCCTCGTTCAGTTCGGTGTCGCGGAAATCACCCTGCACAATTTTGCAGTTGGGGTAGCGTTGTGCCAGATAGTCGCAACGATCCAAGTCGCTCTCTATGATTTTGATATCCACCGTCTTACCGAGTTTCTTGATCAGCTGCTCGGCGATGTCGTTACCGCCCACGACGAGCACATTGTCCACTGGTGACTGCGTTTTGCCGCACACCTCGCGCACTTCATCGATGTGGTCGCGGGTAGTGGCGATATAGACGATGTCATTTTCCAGTACACGGTCATCACCACGCGGAATGATGATCTCGCGGTTGCGCTTGATGGCCGATACGTGCAGGAAGTTACTGATATTGGCCACATCCTTGAGCATGTGGTTGACGATGCGGGCGTTGGAGCGGATTTTCACACCAACGACAATGAGCTCACCGTCAAACAGCTCAAACCAGTTCCTTGCCCATGTGCGCTTGATTGCGTTAGCAATTTCCTTGGCCGCCAGCATTTCAGGATAAATAAGGTGGTCGATGCCCAGGGTGGTGAAGTGTTCGCGCCAGTTGGCGTTAAAGAACTCGTCGTTATCGATGCGGGCGACGGTTTTTTTCGCTCCCAGCCGTTTTGCCATGGAGCATGACAGGATGTTGCGAGCCTCGCTCTTGGTCACTGCGATGAACAGGTCACAAGATCCTGTCTTGACTGCGCTCAAGTCGCTGAACGAGATGGCGCTACCCTGATAAGTCAGCAGGTTGTAATTCTCCAATGGCTCCAGCTTCTTGTTCTCAGGATCCATGACGATGATATCCTGTTCCTCGTTGCTGAGCATCTTGGCCAAATGGGTTCCGACTTCTCCTGCTCCGACAATTACGATTCTCATTGTCTTTTATCTTTTTAGTCCATTGTCTTCTTTAATAACTCAAGGATGGCTTTTTCGAGCGATTGGGCATCCATACCGCAACGCTCATATAGCTCGGCAACAGTACCCTGATGCACAAACTCATCCTGCACGCCCAGCATCCTTAGATGGTTGTCGCGGTCATGCTTGGTCAACCACTCGGCAACAGCCGATCCCAGACCACCCACCACGGTGCCATCCTCAATCGTGATGATGCTGTGGTAGTTGCGGGTGGCTTCCTCAAGAATTTCCTCGTCGAGGGGCTTGAGGTAAATCATGTCATAATGACCCACCTTGATACCTCGCTCGGCTAAGCGGTTCACAACCTCAACGACCTCGTTGCCGATGTGTCCGATGCTCAACACAGCGACCCCTTCGCCCTCACTCATGCGCCGGCCTTTTCCCACAGGCAA
Source organism: Muribaculaceae bacterium (assembly GCA_017557425.1). Lineage (GTDB taxonomy): Bacteria > Bacteroidota > Bacteroidia > Bacteroidales > Muribaculaceae > Sodaliphilus. Next base: position 157,293 of record JAFYYU010000012.1, read on the forward strand.
GACTTGCATTTCGTTGCGCCAGTCGGCAATGACACCCTTGCCACGGGGATAGCGGATGGCAAACGGGCCCATGCCGTCCTGCTGGGCGGTGTACATGAGGTTGCGCAGGTCGTGCTCATTGATGGGAGAGGCCACGGTCATTCCTGGAATGCAGCGCAGGTAAGCCAGGTCAAACAGTCCGTGGTGGGTCACGCCGTCCTCGCCGACGATGCCGCCGCGGTCGATGCAGAAGGTCACCGGCAGTCCCTGTATGGCCACGTCATGGATGATAGAGTCGTAGCCGCGTTGCAGGAATGTGCTGTAAATGGCGCAATAGGGGTGCATCCCGTCCTTGGCCAGGCCGCCGGCGAAGGTTACAGCATGCCCCTCGCTGATGCCCACGTCAAAGGCGCGCCGAGGCATAGCCTCGAGCATCAGCGACATCGATGTGCCGCTCGGCATGGCTGCGGTGATACCCACAATTCTTTCGTTCTTTTCGGCCAGTTCCACAAGTGTCTTGCCGAAGACGTCCTGGTACTTAATAGGACCGCCCTTGCCCCCTTTGGCGCGTTCGCCGGTTTCCTCATCAAACTTTCCTGGGGCATGCCATGTGGCCGGGTCGGCCTCGGCGGGCGCGAAACCCTTGCCCTTGACCGTGCGCAGGTGCACCAGCTTGGGTCCGGTCATGTCCTTGATCTCGTTGAAAATCTTGACTAGTCGCTTAACGTCATGCCCGTCATAGAGCCCGAAATAGCGGATGTTCAGACCCTCAAAGATGTTCTGCTGGCCCGATAACAGCGACTTCATCGCGTTGCTGAAGCGCATAATCAGTCCCCTGCGGTTGTCGTTGATGACATTGTGACGTCTCAGGAACTGGTAAGTCTTATAGCGCAACTTGTTATAGCGGCGAGAGGTGTGAAGGTCGCTCATATAGGAACTCAACGCGCCAACATTGGCATCAATCGCCATGTCGTTGTCGTTGAGCACGATAATCAGGTTGTTGGGATTGGTAGTAGCGTTGTTGATGCCCTCAAAAGCCAGACCGCCACTGATGCTGGCGTCTCCGATGATGGCCACCACCTTGCGGTCCTTGTTCCCCTGCAGCTCGGCAGCAATGGCCATACCCAGGGCGGCAGAGATGCTGTTTGACGCGTGTCCGGCAGTGAAGGTGTCATACTCGCTCTCGGCAGGATTGGGGAAGCCGCTCAGGCCGTCGAGCTTGCGGTTGTCGTCAAACTGGTCGCGACGGCCTGTCAGGATTTTGTGGGCATAGGCCTGATGTCCCACGTCCCACACCAGGCGGTCGTCAGGCGTGTTGAACACATAATGCAGCGCCACCACAATCTCGACGGCACCCATGCTTGAAGCGAAGTGCCCCGGGTTGCTGGATAGTTCGTGTATCATATATTGCCGCAGTTCGTGGCACACCTGCGGCAATTGGTCAACCTCCAGCCGACGCAGATCGGCTGGTGAGTCGATTGTGGCCAGCAGCGGGCAATGTTCTTGTATATAGGGTTTTGTCGTCATGGCTTAGTCATTTTTTTCTCACATATTTTTTATACAGCGGGACAAACACGATGATGCCTGAGGCAACGATGGTGAAGATTACCATGAAGTCGATGCGCGCGGCACGTGTGAGCAGCAGCCAGCACAATCCCACCCACAAGAGCAGGATGCACACAAAACGTATCATATTCCCTGTAGTCATGCGCTCTTATCGTATTGTCTAACCTGCAAAGATAATCATAATTTGTGAAAAAACGCCTTTTTGCCATTTTTTTCGACGCATTCAAGCTTGAGAACATCATGGCATGACAGAATATGGGCAGGAAACTCACTTGGTTCCCTGCCCATATTTGTACAGTGTATGATTGGGATTACCAGCTCTGGCTCAACAGGTAATCAATCAGAGCGGTCACGTCAGCGATATTCACGTTTTGATCCTGATCGCAGTCGGCTGCATTCAGATCGACACCAGTGGCATCCTGCGAGAGCAGGTAGTCGATCAGGGCAGTCACGTCGGCGATGTTCACTGAGTTGTCGCCGTTCACATCACCGCGCAGGCTGGTGGGCTCGTCACCGGGAATCACATAGCCCTCGTAGGGGAAACAATTGATAACCATCTCATTGCCTGAGCCATTGAAATTCCATGTTTCGCCGTTGTGATATACGGTGAAGGCACCGAACTCGAACCAGCCGTTATACCTTTCGTACCAGCCCCAGTTCATGTGGAACTTACCGTCGGCATCCACACCGTCAAGAACCCATGCATGACCATCGATAAAGTCAAGATTATGATAAGGGATGGGGTGTCCTGCCTCTAACTCGGCATAGATGAGCGCTTTCCACTCGTCCTCGGTGTACTTGTTGCTGTTGTCGCAGTAGTAGGCAGGGTCAATGCCTATCAACTTGACATTATCATTAAATCCCATTTTTTTAAAACCATCACGTTGGTCATAGGAATAAGCACCACTGGAACTTGCATAGCGTACCTTGCAAGCTTGACCACAATAACGGCACAACTTTGCCACCTCGTTGGCTTGCTCATCGGTATAAGTGCCGAGTGAAACACCACCAGTAGATGGATTGTAAATGGTATAGGCATCGAGCATCAGACTGTAGTCAAATGTGGTTGCGGGAAGAGCGGATATCCACTGACTCCAGGAAGCCTGGTAGGCCTCAAGAGCATCGACCTCAGTCGGATATTTCCAGTAGTACATGATTTGAGCCATGGCAAGAGGGCCACAACCTACAGCGGCGCGCTCGTTACCTGACATCGGGCAGAGGCGGTCCATGGGTTCGTCTTGTCCCCAGGTGGACTTGGTCAGCGGAGCAATGGGAGTTACACGTTTTGGAGCCTTCATGGGAAAAACTTCTCCCTTGTAGCTCTGCATTTCCTCAATCTGGTTCTTGTACAGTTGCAGATAGCCCTTCATGTTACCGGGCAGGTTGTTCATGTCGATGTTGCCCTTGTCGCCATAAGCGAGTACTGTCTTGGCGCGATCGTCACCAGCGACGATAACCCAGCCGCCGCCTTGGATGTTGAACACGTAGTAAGCATTGCCCTCCACCTTTGATGCCTCGGCGTGCGCCAGCTTGATATCTGCCAATGCGGCAGCCTTGAAAGACTTGCTGGCGACATTTTGTTTCAGGAAGTTGTTGGCTGCCATGCGGGCATCGCTTGCATTGATGGTTGCTGCATGTGCATTAAATGACACGGTGGCCATAATAGCCAGTGCCATTGAACTCAAGAGTCGTTCAATCTTCATAATTTGTAATAGGGTTTAAATTGTTAATAGTATCCTTTATTAAGCATTTGAATATGCCGCCAAAGGTAGGCATTTTTTTTGGAAATCAACTCTAAGTATGCAATAAAAATGCAATTGAGGATACAAAAAAGTCAGGGCTGCCGTTTTTGGTAGCCCTGAAAATACTATGACTTAAATCATCAATTAGCGTTGTTGTTGAGCAGTTGATCGATCAATGCTGTGACATCGGCAATGTTGACTGCGCCATCAGACGTTGTGTCGGCGGCATCCAGATTGAGGCCGGTGGCATCCTGCGAGAGCAGGTAATCGATAAGATTGGTGACATCGGCTATATTGACGACTCCGTCGTCATTGACGTCGCCGAGCAGGATTGTCACTGGAGGCACCCAACCCTCCGGCGGCTCAATACCGGTGAGCATCTCGTGGCCTGAGTTGAATTTCAGCTGATCACCATCGCGGTGGGTCATGTTCAGTGCGGTGGAGACATACCATCCATCACAAGTGCCATACCAGCCAAAGTTGAAATGGAACTTGCCCTCGCTGTTATATCCGTCGCAGATAAAGGCATGACCTCCGGCACTGGGGTCGTTAGCAGAATAGAGGATGGGACGACCGGCACAAGCTCGGTCTTGATCATGGCTTCCCATTGGGCCGTGGTGTAATTGCTGCTCCACCAGCTGCTTTTTTGGACAAGTTGTGCACTGGATCTGTAGCCAAAGTTTTTCATTGCCTGTAACTGATCATCAGTGTAAGCACCGCTACCTTCGGGACTATATTGCATCTCAACGGCCTGGCCGCAGTAACGGCCCAGTTTAGCAACCTCCTGAGCCTGGGCATCGGTATAGGTGTCCTGGACGAGTTGGCTGTTTTCATAGTCCCAATGGCAGTAGCTCAAGAGCATTTTCGAGTAGTCAAACGTAGTGGCAGGCAATGCATCAACATAGCCGTAGCCATAACTGTAGAACCTGGCTATTGATGAACTTCCCTCGGGATACTGCCAGTACTTCATCACCTGGGCCATAGCCGTGGCGACACAGCCCACGACGCAGTATTCACCATTCTTGACCGGGCACTGCCAGTCATAAGGATCTTCCTGGCCCCAGGTGGTCTTAATCAGGGGATCAACGCTACCGCTGGCCGTGAGGTTCTTGTTGATGGGAACAAGGTCGTTTCCCTTGTAGGAGTGCAGGAATTCAATCTCGCGCTTGTAGCTGTCGAACAGCCCCTTGACGTTGTAGGGCAAGTTGTTAAAGTCAAGTTGCCCCTTGTCGCTGTAGCCTAACACTTGAGGGGCGCGGTCCTCACCGGCAATGATGACGAAGCCGCCTCCGGTAATGTTGAAAGCATAGTAGTCGCATGCTCCGGCCAAGGCATCAGAGGCTTCAGCATGAACGAGTTTGATGTCGGTAGTGGCATGTGCTTTAAAAGAGCCCTTGGAGGCCTGTTGTTGAATGAAACTGCCTGCTAACCTGCGGGCTGCATTGGCATCGACGTTGCCAGCGCTTACGTTTAGTGCTATCATTGCCAGCACTGCAAGCGTCAGTGAACTCATGAAATGTTTACACTTCATAGTCTAGAAATGTGTTTGATAAGGTTAATTATGTTGATTGATAGTAGTTATCAATTATTCTCCCGTCAGCAGGACATCAATAAGGTCGGTGACATCACCGATGGTCAAGTCAGTTTTCTCGCCTGTCAGAAGCCAGTCGATGGCTGTGGTGACGTCGTTGATGGTGAACGGGGCGCCATACTTGGCCAGATGACCTACAACTTTCAGTGTATTACTCTCGCAGTAAATCCTGGTGGCGAGTCTGGGACTGGAGATGTAATAGAAGAATTGCAGTGTATAGTTTCCGTCGGAGAGTGTCGTGGGCAAGGTCATAAAGCTAGAGATGGTGGAACCCTGCTCAAAATCTGCACTGACTATGTTGACGGTATTGCCAGTCGCTTTTTTTCTGCCGTTAGCGTCAATTAGCGAGAACGACAGGTTGATATTGTCGTTGGTAGTCAAGATGTTGACGTTAGTAACATTGATGGGCATGTTCTCACCCAGTACAAGCAACTCATCGGTCAAGTCAAAACCATCGGTCTGAATAACGCAATAGGATGGGGGAACGACACCCAGTAGCATTTCGTGGTTTGAATTGAAGTGGAGTTCATCGCCGTCACGGTGAGTCATGTTCAAGGCGGTGGAAACATACCAGCCGTCACAAGTGCCATACCAGCCGAAGTTGAAGTGAAACAGTCCTTCACTGTTGTAACCGTCGCAGACAAAGGCGTGACCACCGGCCTCGGGGTCGCTGGCCGAGTAAAGGATGGGTTGGCGTTTGTCAAGTTCCTCTCTGACCATGGCTTCCCACTCCTCGGTCGTGTAGTTCTCCCAGAACCAACTGTCACGGGAGACGTCTTGAGCATCGTCGCTGTAGCCGAAGTCCTGCATAGCTGAAAGTTGGCTGAAAACATAAGCGCCGCTGCCTTCGGGACTGTAGGCCATATCCACTGCCTGGCCGCAATAGCGTGACAGCTTGGCGACCTCTTGAGCCTGTTCATCGGTATAAGTGTCTTGGATAAGTTCACCCAGATCCCAATCCCAGTGACTGTAGCTGAGGAGCATCTTGCTGTAGTCAAATGTAGTTGACGGCAGGGCAGGAATCGTTTGGCCAATGTCATAGCAGTAATAGGAATTCACGCCTTCGCAACTGGTTGGATAGCCCCAGTAATACATCACCTGGGCCATTGCCGTAGCAACGCAGCCCACAACGCAGTACTCGCCGTTATAGATGGGGCACTGCAGGTAATAGGGCATACCCTGACCCCAGGTGGTGCGGGTAAGCGGGGCAACACCAGTGCCACGTGTAGTGCGCAGGGCGGGTGTTACATTCAGTTCGGGATGTGCCTGCAGGTATTCAATTTCTTCCTTGTAACCTCGCATCAGTGCCTTGAAGTTGTCGGGAAGGTTGTTGTAGTCCAGGTGTCCTTGGTCGCTGTAGCCCAGTACAGGGTAAGCACGATCCTCGCCGGCAACAATAATGAAACCGCCGCCTGTGATGTTGAATGCGTAATAGGCGTTAGCGCCTGAGATGGCCGACGATTCCTCGGCATAAGCCAACTTGATATCCGCAATCGCGGGAGCCCTCAACGTGCCAGGGGTATTGGAAGCATATTGCTTGAGATAATTGCTTGCCGTCGAGCGGGCTGTGTTGATATCAATAGTGGTTGCACCGACAAATAAACTCGATGCAGTCAAACACGTAAGAACGCATAAGTTGATGAGATTCTTAATATTCATAAATCAATAAATGAAGGTTAGTTAATGAAGATTGATAATATGTTGCCAAAAGTAGTATGTTTCTTTCATTGCGCCAAGAAAAATCAAATCTTTTTTGAAACCGCTATTGCTAGTTGACTGGTTATGGTGTTAACAGGTTGTTGGTATCGGTAGTTTCCTCAATCAGCTTGCTTAAATCAGGGAAAAAGCGGTTTCTATAGAAGTTTGCCGTAGTTTTACTGATTTGTTTGAAAAAAAAGTGACTTTTTTATTTGCATTTGTCGAATTGTTTGTATATTTGCCGTGTCAAATGAATGGATCAATGATTTGTCCAATTTCATTTGAACAATTGTATTGACATTAACAACATATTAGGCTTTTCCAGCTTTTAGATCAATTCTATAAAATTAAAAGTTAATAAATTTGGAGAAATGTTATTTGCAATAAGTTCCGTGGCGCGTGAGCGTCGCGGCTCTTATTTATATAGGTTTGATTTGATTTTCTTTATTTGTCGTTAGAGAAGGAATAGGGTAGGTCAATCGTGGCGGTACCGCGTCGGGTGTTTGGCTTGTCGCCCATGATGAAACGGATGTTTCCGCCCTGCAGCAGTCGCTGGTGGTCGATGTAGTTATGGGTATATTCTTTGCCGTCGATGGTCATGGACTGGATATAACAGCCCTTGCCTTCACGGCTGATGCTTACTTGTTTGCCGTTTTCGAGGTGAAGAGTGACCTTGTCGAGATAGGGCGAGCCGATGACATACTGGTTGCTGCCGGGGCACACGGGGTAGAACCCCAAGGCCGTGAACACATACCACGCCGAGGTCTGCCCGTTGTCCTCATCGCCGCAGTAGCCGTCAGGCGTGGGACTGTACAGGCGGTCCATCACCTGATGCAGCCAGTACTGGGCCTTCCACGGCTGTCCGCCGTAGTTGTACAGGTAGATCATGTGTTGGATGGGTTGGTTGCCGTGGGCATAGTTGCCCATGTTCATGATCTGCATCTCGCGTATCTCGTGGATGGTGTAGCCGTAGTAGCTGTCGTCAAACACGGGAGGAACAGCAAATACCGAGTCGAGCATCTGGCAGAAGGTCTTCTTGCCGCCCATCAGATTGATAAGCCCCTGCGGGTCATGGAACACGCTCCACGTGTAGTGCCAACTGTTGCCCTCGGTAAAGGCATCGCCCCACTTCAACGGGCTGAACGGCTCCTGGAAGTATCCGTCCTCAAGTCGGCCACGCATCAGTTTGGTTTCGGGGTCAAACACGTTGCGGTAGTACATGGCCCGATCGGCAAAGACCTCGATTTCGTCCTCTGGCTTGCCCAAGGCTTTTCCCAATCGGTAGATGCACCAGTCGTCGTAGGCATACTCCAACGTCCGGGCCACGCTCTCGTTGATGCCGACATCATAGGGGATATAGCCCAAATCGTTGTAATACTCGTAGCCCAAGCGCCCAGTGGAATTCACCTCGGGGTGTACTGCCCCTATGCCCCGCATGAGAGCTTCCCATAAAGCATCGATATCATAGCCGCGCAGGCCCTTCAGATAAGCATCTGCAACAATCGAAGCGCTGTTGTTGCCTACCATGCAGTTGCGGTGGCCCGGGCTGGCCCACTCGGGCAGGAAACCACTCTCGAGCCATGTGTTTACCAACCCTTCCTGCATCCACTGCCCCATCTTAGGATACATCAGGTCAACCAACGGGAACAGGGCGCGGAAAGTGTCCCAGAACCCTGTGTCGGTAAACATTCGCCCCGGCAGCACTTGGCCGTTGTAGGGGCTGTAGTGGATGGGCTGGCCGTTTGCGTCAAACTCATAGAATTTGCGGGGAAACAGTACCGAACGGTACAGGCAGCTATAGAATGTGCGCAAGTGGTCGATATTGGTGTCTTCAACCGCAATGCGGCCCAACACCTCGTTCCACCGCTGGCGCCCTTTGGCTTTTACAATCTCAAAACTGTCATCTCCCAGCTCCATGAGGTTGCGCAAAGCTTGTTCCAGACTAATGAACGAGGATGCTACACGTACATTTATTTGCTCACCTCGTCGAGTGTTGAACGTCACGATTGCTCCAGCATGAGGACAACCTATATGATTCACTCCTTTGTGAAGGATGCTGTCTTCAGCAACATAGAACTCAGAGAAAGGCTTGTCAAACTCAATCTCGAAGTAGTTCATGAAACCATCGGGTACGCCACCGCTGTTTTTGGTAGAATAACCCGTGATGTGGCGATGCTCGGGATCAATGCGAATCACAGACCATTTGTCAAAGGCATCCACCACAATATTGGCCTGCTCGGTCTCGGGAAAGGTGAAACGCAGGATGGCGGCGCGCTCGGTGGGAGCCAACTCGGCAGTCACGTCATAGTCGGCAAGATAGACTTTATAATAATAAGGAGTGGCCGTTTCGGCTTTGTGCGAGAACCAGCTGGCGCGGGCGTTCTCGTCAAATACCGGCTCGCCCACGGTGGGCATCAGCGAGAACATGCCGTAGTCGTTGATCCACGGGCTGGGCTGATGCGTCTGCTTGAATCCCCTGATCTTGTGGGCATCGTAGGTATATTGCCAGCCGTCGCCGTTTTTCCCCGTCTGCGGCACCCAGAAGTTCATGCCCCAAGGCATCGCGATGGCAGGATAGGTATTTCCCGTCGATAGCTGGAAACTCGATTGCGTCCCCATCAATGGATTGACATAATCCACCGGCTCAAGGCCATGAACGACTATCGCGCACCACAAGAGAATGAGGATTGAAAGCAGCTTTTTCATTGTTCGCCGTGTTTAGTGTCTGAAATTAAGGGCGGTTTTTCTTGCCTGAGCCCCATTTTGAGGGCTTGGGACCCATGACGAGTTCCAGGGTGCCGCCGGCGATGATGTCGCGGTAGTCGATATAGCTCTTGTCATAGCGCTTACCGTTGAGTTTGGCACTCTGCACGTAGATGTTCTCGTCACTGTTGTTTATGGCCTTGACGGAGAATGTCTTGCCGTCACCCAAGTTGAGGGTGGCTTCGTTGAACAACGGTGAGCCGATGATGTACTTGCCCCCTGCAGGCTCCTCCTGATACAGGCCGATGGACGACAGGACATACCATGCCGACATCTGGCCCACGTCCTCGTTGCCGCTCAGGCCGTCAAGGTCGTTGCGGTACTGCTCACGCAATACTTGACGGATAAGCGGTGCCGCCTTATAGGGTTGTCCCACGTAGTTATACATATATATGATGTGGTGGCTGGGCTCGTTGCCGTGGGCGTACTGCCCGATAAGGCCCGTCACATCTGGTGACGCCTCCTCGCCCAAATCGCCCTCGATGATGAAAAGCGAGTCGAGTTTGCTGACAAAGGCCTTTTCACTGCCAAACAGGTCCACTAGGCCGTGCACATCGTGCGGCACGAGCCAGGTGTATTGCCAGGCGTTACCCTCACAATAATCGTCATTGCGGTGCTTGGTCGACAGCGGGTCGAAGTCCGCCAGGTCGCGGAAGTTGCCCTTCGAGTCCTTGCCACGCATGAAACGGCTCTGCTTGTCAAAGTAGTGACGGTAGGACTTGCTTCGCTCGTTGAAGTAATTGTAGTTCTCCTTGTCTCCGACTTTCTGCGCCACTTGGGCGATGCACCAGTCTGCCAAGGCATATTCCAATCCCTTGGCAACCGTTTCCTTATCGGGTTCCAGATCATAAGGAATGTAGCCGTACTGCTTGATCAGCCCCATCGAGCGCTCGTCGAGCATTGCACTTCCCGTCATCGCCTTGAGTGCAGCTTGGGCATCCACGTCAAAGCCTTTCAGCACCAGGTCAGCGAGCACCGGCACGCCGGGATTGCCCACCATACAGTCGGTCTCGTTGCCCATCAGGTGCCATACGGGCAGTTTACCCTGCTGCTCAAAGATGTGTAGGAAGGTCTGGGCAATGTCCGCCTGTTTCTCGCGGTGGATGAGCGTCTGCAGCGGGTGGGCGGCGCGGTAGGTGTCCCACAGCGACAGGGTAGTGTAGTTGGTGAATTTCCCTTGGTGCACCTTGCCGTCGGCACCGCGGTACTCGCCATTCACGTCGCTGAAAACCGACGGTGCCACCATCGTGTGGTAGAGCGCGGTATAAAACACCGTGCGGTCATCCTCGTTGTCGGTTTGGATGGCAATTTTGCTCAGTTCGGCATTCCAGGCGTTATTAGCTTTTTGGACAATGGCATAAAAGTCCCAGTCAGGATTCTCGACCACAAGGTTTTGCAGGGCGTTTTTGCTGCTTACTGCCGACATGCCCGTTTTGACCAATAAGGGCTCGCCTTGGTTGGCTGTAGTGATGAGTCCAAGGGTATCTCCATTCAGTTTCTCGAGTTTCACGTCCTGCGAGAACTCCATGGCAAAAAAGTCCATCTGATTTCTGGCCCAGCCCACCGAATTGCGCATGCCGGTGATGATGCGGGGTGAGATCTGTTCCATGCGCATCCGCTTGGGCGAGTCCCAGCCGATGCCTTGACCCAGGTCGAGGAGTAATTGTATGGTCGTTTGGTCGGGGGAAAAGGTGTAGCGGTGCATGCCCGTTCGCTGTGTAGCAGTGAGTTCCACGTTGACGTAGGCCTTGCCTTTGTCACGCAAGGTAATGGCATAATAACCAGGCTGAATAGCCTCGTCGCGGTGGCTGAAGATGACCTCGCGCTGATCACGGTTGGTAACGGGCAGTAGCGCCACGTCACCCAGGTCGCCGATGCCTGTACCGCTCAGGTGCTGATGGCCAAAGCCGATGAGCACCGAGTCGCTGTCATGATAGCCCGAGCACCAGTCCCAGCCGCGCGTGTGTTCAGTCGGGCCCAACTGAACGTAGCCGAACGGCACATTGGCGCCCAAAAACACATGACCATGGCCTCCGGTGCCGATCCTGGGATTTACCCACTTCGTGTAATTACCCTCTGCGGCAAATGCTGTCATGCAGCCCACAGCCGCTATGATTACCAGTATCCAGTTTTTCATTTTGTAGGTTATTTGATGGTTTTGCGATTGCAAAAATACCAAAAACTAACAACTAAAAACGAAGAACTAACAACTTTTTACTAATTTTGCCCCCATGATGAAAAAGACAATACTAATGATTTCGGTGATGATGGCTATTGCCGTCTCTGCCATGGCACAAAACATGATTAATGAAATATTGGCCAAGCGCATCGATGACGTCTTCGGTGCGGTGTACAACAACCCCAATGAGCCCGGTGCTGCCGTGATTATCTTGCAGGGCAAGGAAACGGTGTACAGCCGTTGTTTTGGCGTAGCTGACATGGATACCAAGGAACCGGTGACCTTAGAGACCAACTTCTGTATTGCATCGGTTTCCAAGCAGTTCTCGGCAGTGGCGCTGTTGCAACTTGTCGAGGAGGGCAAGATCTCGCTCAACGACCCGCTCTCGAAGTTTTTCCCCGAGTTTCAGGCGCCGTTCTTCAAGGATATCACGCTGCACCACATTCTGAGCCACACCTCGGGCATCCCCGATGCTCGCTCCCGCGATGACCGTAATTTTGTCCTCTACAGCACTGATGTGGAGTCGGTAGGGTATATGAAGACGCTCGATCACCTGAATTTCCAGCCTGGTACGCAGTATGAGTACATCAATCCCACTTTCCAGCTCATTTATCAGATTGTGGAACGGGTCTCAGGCATGCCTTTTGAGACCTATATGCGCGACCATGTCTTTTTGCGGGCGGATATGGAGCATTGCTGCTACTTTGAGCCGAACCGCAAGATTCCCCATATGGCGCACGGCTATGAACGCGATAATAATGGCATGTGGAAGGAATATGACTATGGCGAGGAGAGTTTCTTTGCCACCAAGGCCGACGGTGCCCTCTATTGCTCCATCAGCGACTTCTTGCGTTGGGAGCACGCCCTGCGTGACAACCGCATTTGGACTGCCGCCAGCAAACGTCTGGCCTACCAGCCATGGGTACAGATACCTCGTGACGCCAACTACGGCTACCAGCCCTATACCGGCTACGGCTACGGCTTCTTTATTCAGGATTATCCAGGAGAGCCCACCCACATCTATCATCTGGGTGACAATGGCGGATTCACCATCTATGCCGGCAAAATCCCCGAGCGCGACCTCATTTTCCTCTTTTTCTCAACGCGTCCCGACATCAACCGCCTCGACCTGGTCAACCAAGTCTACCACCTCCTCGGCTTCAACTTCTAGACCTTTCGGTTGTGTGTGGTACGGTTATGCCGTGACTGTTTAGTGCTTGATGGTCAGGTTGTCGGTGGTCATGCGTTGCATGTACTGCTGGATGACGGATTTCATGTGGCGTTCCATGCGGTTGCGTGTGGCTGTCGGCATGGTGCCTAATACATTGTTGCTGAAGGTGGAGTCGGTGCGGAAGGCGTAGGCCGACGTGACCTGCTTGCCGTCAAATTGCAAGGCGTAATCTCCCCAAACATACTCGTAACTGCTGGATTCGGGCAACCAGTGCAGGGCAAAGCCTTCGTCGGCTGTGCCGTTCAGCATGTCGAGCCCGAAGGCGATATACGGCTGGTCATAGTGCAGGTAATTCAATACCGTGGGCATGATGTCGATCTGCTCGACCACGCGCTCCTCATCATAGCCGTGCAGCGATGGGTCGTCGGGGGCATACAGGATGATGGGCACACAGTAGTTGCCCAAGGTGGTGCAGTAGAACGGGTCAATCTGCTGGCTTACATGGTCGGCAGTTATGACAAACAGGGTATTGTTAAACCACGGCTGCCGGCTCGCGGTCTCGAAGAAGCGCTTCAAGGCATAGTCGGTATAGGCGATGCACTGCTGCAGGGGACGCTCGCCTTGCGGGAAGCGGCCCTGATACTTCTCAGGCACGACAAACGGGTCATGGGATGATGCGCTGAACAGTGCGGTCATGAACGGCTCCTGCAAAGTGCCCAACTGCTCGGCAAAAAACTGGAAAAACTCCTCGTCCCAGATGGCCCAAGTGCCGTCAAAGTCAGCGTCGCCGTGGAAATTGGGGTCGGCATTGAACTCGTCACGCCCGTAATAGCGTTCAAAGCCCGTGGCGCGGGCAAAGGCCTGGAAGCCCATCGAACCGTTCTGAGCCCCGTGGAAAAATGCTGTTGTATAGCCCTTGTTCTCGCCCAGTTCGCGTGCAAGGCCTGACATCGCATTGAGCGAAGCAGGCGTGAGGAACAGCGGCTCGACAAAGTTGGGCAACGACGACAGCACCGACGGCATGCCCTCGATGCTCTTGCGACCATTGGCGTAGGAATATTTAAAGGTCATCGCCCCCTGGGTGATGAGCGAGTCCAGAAAGGGCGTGAAGCCCTTGTAGGTACCATTCCTCAAGGTCTGGTTGTAGAAGCCGATGTGCTGCTTGCTGTAACTCTCCAGAATCAGCACCACCACATTGCGGGGCGTGAAGGGGGCTCCGTCATTGGGCTGGTGGAGTGGGGTATAGAGCACAGCAGCTTCCTCATCGCTCATGTAGTCGGGCACGACAAAAGGTGTCTTTTTCAACGTCCGGAAGATGGAAAACGGCGTGTTCAGCACAATGCCTGTCTCGGCAGGGCGGTTGACGTACTGGTTGGCGTTGCTGATGGTGATGGGGCGTGTCGCCTTGGTGAATCCGCCACGGATGGCACCGATGCAGAGCGGGATGGCGACAACCAGGGCAAGCAGTCGCAGCACGTAATACCGTGCCAAGCCTGCTGGCTTTTTCACCTGCTCGGGGCGGGGACGGAACAGTTTCCAGAACGCCCAGGTCACGAGTGCCGCCAACAGAACCAGATACCAGTGGCTCAGGAACTGCCCGCCGAATATCTTCAGCATCTCGCCTGTGCTCTCGTTGCCAAACTCGGCGAATACTGACGCAGTGGTGCGCTTGCCCGTGAACGGAAAATACACGCAATCCATCAGGTTCATGTACACCGCGATGCTGTTTACAATAGTGTAAATCCACCGAGCTACACGGTAATAGACGGGGTGCTCCTTCCAGTGCAGCGGCAGCAGGAACATCAGCAGGATTACTGCGTTGGTATAGAGGATGGCGGGTGTGTCAAACAGCAGGCCCGCACCGAACAGTTCCAGCGTGTGGCCAAAGGTCAGCGTGCCGGCATAGAGCGACCAGTTAAGCGCCAAAAATGCTACTCGGCACAGGGTATAGGCACAATAGACCACCAGCAGGTCCCAAATTAAACCCGCTACTGTTGATGAGGATATGGAAAACCTCCGTTTCATGTTGCAAAATTACTAAACTATTAATGATTCACTATAATCTATTCTCTAAAAAAGCAGTACCTTTGCACAAAAATTGAAGAACGATTATGGCAGAAAACACTCTACTTCAGCGACTTGATGGTCTAGATGCCCGGTTTGAGGAAATCGGGACGCTCATCACTGACCCCGCTGTCATCGCCGACCAGAAACGATATGTCAAGCTCACCAAGGAATACAAGAGCCTGGAAACACTGCTTGCCGCTACTCAACGATATCGCAAACTGCTAGAGGACATCGAACAGGCAAAAGCTGTGCTCGAAACCGAGACCGACGAGGACCTGCGCGCGATGGCGCGTGAGGAAATCGAGGCAAACCAGGCCGAGGTGCCCAAACTAGAGGAGGAAATCAAGCTCCTGCTCATCCCCGAGGACCCTGAGGACAGCAAGAACGTTGTGCTGGAGATCCGTGGTGGCACGGGCGGCGATGAGGCTGCCCTCTTTGCCGGCGACTTGGCGCGCATGTACATGCGCTACTGCGAAACCAAGGGCTGGAACGTTCAGATGTCCAGCTGCAGCGAGGGCGCTGTGGGCGGCTTCAAAGAGGTGGTTTTCAGCATCACGGGCGACAACGTCTATGGTACGTTGAAGTATGAGTCGGGCGTGCACCGCGTGCAGCGTGTGCCCGTGACCGAGACACAGGGCCGTGTCCACACCAGCGCGGCGAGCGTGGCGGTGCTGCCCGAGGCCGAGCCGTTTGACGTGCACATCAACGAGGGCGAAATCAAGTGGGACACCTTCCGCAGCGGCGGTGCTGGCGGTCAGAACGTGAACAAGGTGAACAGTGGTGTGCGCCTGCGTTACATGTGGACCAACCCCAACACGGGTGAACAGCAGGAAATCCTCATTGAGTGTACCGAAACGCGCGACCAGCCCAAGAACAAAGAGAGGGCGTTGGCACGTCTGCGCACCTTCATCTATGACCACGAGCACCAGAAGTATGTCGATGACATCGCTTCGCGTCGCAAGACCTTGGTATCGACAGGTGACCGTTCGGCTAAAATCCGCACCTACAACTATCCGCAGGGCCGCATCACCGACCACCGCATCGGCTATACCATCTACAACCTGCCCGCCTTTATGGACGGCGACATCCAGGACTGTATCGACCATCTCATCGTCGCCGAGAACGCCGAGAAACTCAAGGAAGCCGAACTATAAAGGTTAAAGATTTGTTAAAAAGCCGTTTTGTTGATGCAAAACGGCTTTTTTATGCGTCTAACAAGCAAACAAGAATCTAAAACTGAAGCCTGAAAACACAACCATATTTAAATTAGTGATGTTTAATGAAAGAAACACTGGAGCTGGTAAGTTCCAGTGTTTTTACTGGTTATTGAAGAACTCCTTGATCTTCCCGATGATGGCATCGGGGTCGTCGAGGTCGTGGCTCAGACGTTCCATGGGGCACCAATCTGTTCCCGCGCGGTTGATGATGTGGTCCACCAGTTCGCCGTATTCGGCTTCGATGCTGTGGACTTTGAGCAGGGCAAAGGCGGGATCGCTCATCACGTCGGCATACACATGGCGCACGTTGCCCTTGACCATACAGGCGGCAGCGGCCTTGCCCACTGCTTTGTCGGCAATGAGGGCGCCGGTCAGTACCTCGGGATACCCGGTCACGAGCGTCAACAGGTCTTTCACGCCGCGCTGGGTGAAACGGTGTATATAGCCGTCAGCGCTTTTAACCACCAGGGTTAATCCCTCATCATGCAAGATGTCTATCAACTCTTTCATACGGCAAAAATAGTGCAATTTGAGAAAAATTAGTATTTTTGCAACAGAAAATAATTAGAAAAGGAAATGAGAATCGGAATCATTGTGGCGATGCGCAAGGAGCTTGAACTGCTCCTGCCGTTGCTCCAGGACAGTGAGGAAAGCCGCATGAGCGGTTTCGAGTTCCACCGCGGCAAGGTGGGGCGTCATGACGTGATGGTGATGCAATGCGGCATCGGTAAGGTCAATGCCGCGATGGGCACACTCATGCTTGTGAACCATTTTGCACCCAACTACGTGATTAACAGCGGTGTGGCCGGCGGCGCCGACACGTCAGTAAATGTGATGGACGTGGTGGCGGGAGCCCGTGTCGCTTATCACGACGTGTGGTGCGGCCCCGAGAGCGAGTTAGGCCGTGTACAGGGCTTGCCGCTCTATTTTGAGGGCGCAAATCGCTTGCTGGAACTGTTGCCGGAACGTGACGACATCCACAAGGGCCTCATCTGCTCGGGCGACCAGTTTATTGACAAAATGGAGGACGTAAACCGCATCAAGGGCAATTTTCCCGAGGTTTTGGCCGTTGATATGGAGTCGGGGGCTATTGCCCAGGTGTGCCATCTGACCCAGGTGCCGTTCCTGGCCCTGCGTGTCATCAGCGACTCGCCCGGCGCCAGTCACGACAATACAAGGCAGTACCTTGACTTCTGGAACGATGCCCCCCGCGAGACTTTCAACATGGTAAAAGACATAATTACAAAATTGTAAAGAATATGGAAAAGATAGCCAGTTTCAGGATTGACCATACCAGGCTGCTGCGCGGCATCTACGTCTCCCGTAAGGATTACCTCGACGGAGGCGATGTGGTCACGACTTTTGACATACGCATGAAGTTGCCCAACCGTGAGCCTGCCATAAGCCAAAGTGCCCTGCACACCATCGAGCATCTGGCTGCAACCTACCTGCGCAACCATCCCCAATGGGGTAACAAGGTGGTTTATTGGGGCCCGATGGGCTGCTGTACAGGCAATTACCTGTTGCTCCGCGGAGACCTTGAGAGTCGTGACATCGTGCCCTTGATGCAGGAGCTTTTCCAATGGATCGCTGACTTTGAAGGCGAGATTCCCGGCGCCACTGCCCATGATTGCGGCAACTATATGCTCAATAACCTGCCCATGGCCAAATGGGAAGCGCGCAAATACTATATGGAGGTGCTGCAGGATATCAAGGACGAGAACCTCAATTATCCCGTTGAATAAACCCGGTTGGCTTAATCATGGATTATCTCTTATTACTGGTCGGCTTGGGAGTGCTGCTGTTGGCGGCTAACTACCTCGTGGATTCGTCGGTCGCCATCGCCCAGCGTGCCAAGATATCCAATTTCATCATCGGATTGACCATTGTGGGCATTGGCACCAGCTCGCCCGAATTGTTCGTGTCGGTGTCCTCGGCATTGAACAATAGCGGTGACATCGCGATGGGTAACGTTTTGGGTTCCAACATCGCCAATGTGTTCCTTATTATGGGTGTGGCAGCATTGATTCTGCCGTTCCCCATCGAGCGCTTGCAGCGGCGTCGCGACATTCCGTTTGTCATCTTGGCATCACTGTTTGTCATGTTTATCGCCAACGATGCAATTGTGCCGGGCATCAAGACCAATTCTCTCTCAAGGCTGGATGGCATTGTCCTGCTGGTACTCTTTATCGGCTACATGTGCTGGGTAATCGTACAAAAGGGCAAAGATCCCAAGAAAGCGCTGGAAGAGGCCGACGAGGAGGCGTCCTCGTCCCTCACGGGCAAGAACCCGTGGCTGCTATGGGCCATCGCCATTGTGTCGCTGGTCGCCTTGATCTGGGGTGGCAATTTGTTCCTTGACAGCGCCAAGAATCTGGCGCGTGCCTGGGGCATGAGTGAAGCCGCCATTGCCATCACCATAGTTGCTGTGGGTACCTCGCTGCCCGAGTTGGTTACTGCCATCATTGCAGCCAGCAAGAACAACCCGCAGCTGGCTCTGGGTAACGTGATCGGCAGCAACCTGTTCAACCTGATGTTTATTTTGGGTACTGCATCCACTGTCAAGTCTTTGACGTTCGTGGACATCAATTTATGGGATTATGCTGTGATGCTTGGCTCTGCCGTGATGTTGTTCATGGTGATTTACACGTTCAAGAAGAACAAGTTTGACCGTGTCGAGGGTGCCATTTTTGTGCTCGCATACATTGCTTACACGATTTACCTGTTTATGCGTTAAACCTTGGTGCCTGATAGGTGTCATAAACAGAAATAACACGATTCACAATGAATAGGACCAAGAGATTTTTAGCCTTAATCTGCACAGGCTCGATGATGCTTGCCATGATGGCGCAGGGCAATGTGGACACACGTGCCCACATCTTTGACAACAACGTGCGATCCCTCAAGGTGTGCCTGGCGAGCAACATGTACATTCCGCCGGTGCTCATGATGAACAGTGATGACTGTTTGCTGGTCAACTTCGATTACATAGATTATGACGTTCACTATCTGCGCTACAGCGTCACCCACTGCAATGCCGATTGGCAGCCGTCGCAGTTGATCGAGAGCGAGTATGTGAGCGGCTTTAACTATGCCGACATCGATGACTATGCCCCTAGCGAGGCGACTTACGTCCACTACTATAATTACCAGTTCATGCTGCCCAATTCCGACATGGAATTTCTGGTCAGCGGTAATTATCTGCTCAGCGTGTATGAGCAAGACAATCCCAGCAATATCCTTTTCCAGACCCGTTTCTCGGTATGTGAGGGCAAGGTAGGCGTCTATCCCCAAGTGACCTCACGCACTGATATAGAGTATAACAACCGCTTCCAACAAGTGTCGTTCGACATTCGCTACAAGCCTAACCAGATAAAGGACCCTTACAGCGAGTTTACCTGCATCGTCAGCCAGAATTCCCGTGAGGATAATGCCGTGACAGTCAACCGCCCCACAATGGTCGGTGTGGACCATGTGACCTATGAGCACAATCGTGACCTCATCTTTGCTGCTGGCAACGAGTTCCGCCGTTTTGAGACGGTCAATGCCCATAATATCAACATGGGGGTGCAGTCGATCCGCTATTTTGAGCCCATGTATAATGCCATGCTCATGATAGATGAGCCTCGCAACGAGACGCAGTACCTGTATGACCAGACGCAGTTTGGACGTTTCACCATCCGCAATGCCGAGGCTTTTGGCGAGAGTGCCGTCCAGGCCGACTACATGATCACGCATTTCACGCTCGACACTTACGGAAAACTCAATGGCGGCAACGTGTGGCTCTATGGCGAGTTCCTCAACGGTTATCCCGCCTCACAGGCGATGATGAAGTATGATGCCAGCAGTGGCTGTTACACCGCCGACCTGCTGCTCAAACAGGGAGCATACAACTATATGTATCTTTGGGTTCCCGATGGCACGAGCGTAGGCCAGACGTCTAAAATCGAGGGTGACCACTACGAGACCGTCAATGAGTATTTGGTCAAGGTCTATGACCGCCCCATAGGCGAGCGCTACGATCACTTCGTGGGCTACGGTGTAGCCCACTCAGGAATCTAGATCTTCTAGACCTTCTAGACCTTCTAGATTATCTAGCTCATTCGGGTCTTGTAGTCGATGTAATCGAATTCACGTAACACTTCTACGGTGCCGTCCATGCGTTTGAGCAGGATGGACGGGTGCTGTATGCCGTTGAACATGTTGGTCTTGACGGTGGTGTAGTGATTCATGTCCTCTAAGGTGATGCGGTCGCCTCGCTTGAGCGGATTCTCGAAGCTCCAGTCTCCCACGTAGTCCCCGCTCAGGCACGAGTTGCCGCCCATGCGGTAAGTCGGCTTCGACGGGTCAACCTCGTCGAGGGCCTGCGTGATTTTGGGTTTGTAAGGCATCTCCAGGCAGTCGGGCATGTGGCAGGCAAATGACACATCCAATATCGCCGTGCTGATACCGCTGTTGCTCACCACATCGACTACTGTAGCTTCCAGATCGCCCGTCTGCCAGCACCATGCGCTGCCGGGCTCCAGAATCAGCTGCAGATTGGGATAGGCCCCTTGGAAAGCCCCCAGCACCTGCTCCAAGTGCCTGATGTTGTAGCCTTCACGTGTCATCAGGTGGCCGCCGCCCATATTGAGCCATTTCAGGCGTGGCAAATACTTCCCGAATTGCTGTTTCAACGCCAACAGCACCTTTTCCAAGTCAAAACTGGTGCTTTCGCACAAGGCATGGAAGTGGAAGCCCTCGATTCCTTCGGGCAACTCCTCCAGACCTTTGGCCAGTACACCAAAACGTGATCCGGGACAACAGGGATTGTAGATGTCAGTCTCGATGACCGAGCACATGGGATTCACGCGCAAGCCGCAACTTACCTGCTCGCCAGGCCAGTCGGCATTGTGCTGGTTCACCTTGTCAGCAAAGCGCTGGTACTGCTCTATCGAGTTGAAGGTGATGTGTGAACTGCCGGCAATGTAGGCGTCGATGGTCTCGTCGGTATAGGCGGGGCAGTAGGTGTGGGTGCGGCATTTCAACTCATCGATGGCCAGCAGCATCTCGTTGATGGAACTGGCAGTGGACTCGATGCCGTATTCCCTGAAGATGTCAAACGTGCGCCACAGCGCATTGGCCTTAAAGGCCATGATGATATCCACTCCCGTGCGCTGGGCAACTCCGGTAATCAGTTCGATGTTGCGGCGCAGCTTTTCCTCATACACGATATAGTAGGGCGTCTTATATTCCATTGTCGTTGAGTTTTATAGGATTTCAAATTTGGCGAATTTCAGCAGCAGTTTACGCGTCTGCCCGTCAAGAAATGCCACGTCAATCTTGGCGTCACTGCTGGTGTCGATACTGGTGACCGTCCCACGCCCGAACCGCTGGTGCAGGATCTCACACCCCACGCTCAATTCCTCAACCGTGTGGATCGTGAAACTGCCATTGCCCGCTGGTGGCGGTGGGGTAGGTGAGACAGGCCTTGCCGTCGGCGTTTGTTTGGGTAAGGGTGCTGTCTTGGGCCTGGCTGTCGTCGTTGTCCGTGTGGACCGAGGCTCCGCCTCGGTAAAAAAGCGTGTCTTCGTCCTTGGCGTCACTGGTGCCGAGTTGGTGCTGCCCATGAGCAGAAAATCAGGGTTGATATCCCGCAGGAAACGGCTCATCACGCAGCTCTTGGTCTGCCCGTTGTGGTAACGTGAGGTGGCATAGGTGATGACGCAGTTCACCTCGGCGCGGGTGATGGCGACGTAGAGCAATCGTCGTTCCTCCTCAATCTGAGCCAGCGAGTCCATGCTCATGGCGCTGGGGAACAGGTCTTCTTCCACACCCACGATGATGACGTTGCGGAACTCCAGACCCTTGGCGGCATGGACGGTCATCAAGGTTACTTTCTCGCCGTCGGGGTCGTTCATGTCCTGGTCGGTCAACAGCGACGTTTCAGCCAGGAAGTCTCCGATTTGGCAATGCTCGTCGCCGCTCTCCAGTTTGCCCTGCTGGAAGTCGTTTACAGCATTCATCAACTCGTCCAGGTTCTCGATGCGGCTGATGTTCTCGGGCGTGTTGTCGCCCATAAGCACGCTTTTCAGTTTGGTGCGGCGGATGGTCTCGGTCGCAACCGTCAACGCATCGCTGCCGCTCCTGTTCAGTTCAATCAGGGCGTTCATCAGGGTTGTGAAACCCTCCAGTTTGGACAACGTGCCCCGGTTGACGGCCAACCCGTATTTTTCGGGGTCACTCATCACCTGCCACATGCTCACGCTGTGCTCGCTGGCGCAGTGGGTGATCTTCCCGACCGTAGTGTCGCCGATGCCGCGTGACGGGTAGTTGATGACGCGCCTCAAGGCTTCATCGTCGTCAGGGTTGATGACGAGCCTGAAGTAGCAGATGGCATCCTTTACCTCCTTGCGCTGGTAGAACGATAGGCCGCCGTAGATGCGGTAGGGGATAGCGCTACGCATATTGCCGTGCTTGTCGCGACGGCCGCCGTTGCTCAAGGCCTCCTCCAGCACGCGCGACTGGGCATTGGTACGGTACAGCACGGCATAGTCCTCGTAGCTGTCGCCTTGTCGCGCCTTTAGCGCTGCAATCTGGTTGGCGACAACATAAGCCTCTTCATAGTCGCTGAAACAGCGGATTACGGGGATGCGCTCTCCCACCTTGTTCTTGCTGAACAGGTGCTTGCGGATTTGTCCTTTGTTTTTCTCGATGAGGCTGTTAGCGGCATCGGTGATGGTCTGGGTCGAACGGTAGTTGCGTTCCAGCTTAAAGGTCTTGATGTCGGGGTAGAAGCGTTGCAGGCGCAGGATGTTGTCGATGTTCGCGCCGCGGAAACTGTAGATGCTCTGTGCATCGTCACCAACGACACACAGGCGGTTGTATTTCTTGCACAGCTGGTGCACGATCAGGTGCTGCGAGAAGTTTGTGTCCTGGTACTCGTCGACGAGGATGTAGCGGAAGAACTCCTGGTAGCGTTCCAACACGTCCTCATGGTCGCGCAGCAGCAGGTTGGTGTAGAACAGCAGGTCGTCAAAGTCCATCGCACCGGCTATGCGGCAGCGGTTCCAGTAGGCCTTGTAGATGTTTACCGTCAGCGGACGTTGCGCGTCGCGGTCGGCATCAATCAGGGCTTGGTTGCGGGCATAGTCCTCAGGCGAGATGAGGGCGTTCTTGGCATTGCTGATCTGGGTTTGGATAGTCGCGGGTTTATAAACCTTGTCGTCCAGACCCATATCCTTGACAATGAGTTTGATGAGCGAGCGCGAGTCGCTCTGGTCATAGATGGTGAAGTCAGGCTTGAAACCGATGAGCTCGGCGTTGCGGCGCAGCAATCGGGAGAAAATCGAGTGGAATGTGCCCATCCACAACTGAGCGGCGACCTCAGGACCCGCCAATGGCTCGATGCGCTCACGCATCTCACGGGCGGCCTTGTTGGTGAACGTGAGGGCCATGATGCGCCAAGGCTCGTATCCCTGTTGGAGCAGGTGCACGATTTTATAGGTCAGCACACGTGTCTTACCCGACCCGGCACCGGCAATCACCAGTTGCGGCCCGTCACAATATTCGACGGCCGCACGTTGCTGCTCGTTCAGTTTCTTCAAGTAATCCTCACCCATGACTGCCTACCATACTTATTTCTCCTGATTCTTGATGAGTTCTATGTTCAATCGCTCTATGCATGAGAGGTTGATGTCATCGTTGTTGTCAGTGGGATGGTACCACGGCTCATTGCCAAAATATTCTTTCAAATCCTTGGATTTAAAGACATAGCCATGACAGGCCAGGATAGAATTGCGCATCAGGCGGAGCATATGTTCGTCAAAGTCATATAATTCGTTGCCGTAGAGCAACATGTTGTTGGCAAAGTCAAAACGGCCGCTGTCGGGATCACACTCAGTGAGCAAGATTCCGTCACCGGGCAGCCTGTGCCATGTGCCGTAATCATCAAAGTACACAGCGTGGAGTTCCAGCCCGTCGATGGTGTAGATGACTTCCATCGGGCCGCTGAGCGGTGTGCCCTCGCCATCAAAAGAGATGAGCCCTGTCGTATGCCCGTTAAAAGTAACAGCCTCCACGGGGATATAAACGCCTCCAACGTTGGCTTTGTCCCAGTCGATAGTCACGCGGGTGCCATCCTGCATGCGGTAGGTTCCCCTGACTACTCCCATCCAGTGCAGCTCATTCAGGATTTTATTGTCCACCTCGTCGGTTTTGGACAGCAGCCTGAAAAGGCTCCCTGATGTGTCATAGAAACAGAGCACGTCAAAGTCTTCTTCTTGGAAGTGTTTGACCGTCACACCCTCCTCATAGGGCATATAACCGTCATTGGGGCCCTGGGCGGTGTGGAAAATGTCCAGTTTGTCCGTCTCGGGCACGAGCATAAACTCAATTTCCTCACCCTCGACCGTGGCGCTCATCAAGACATTGCCGCTCTGGAGCGGGGAGGCGGTATAGATGATGGCCCCGTTGTACCAATGGGTGCCTGATTCTATGTGCTGGGCCTGTAGTGTGAATCCACAAATAAGCATCAGGAAAATTGCGATCTGTCTCATCGATAATAGGCTTTTTTGATTAATATCATGATTTTTCTACTCCTGAGGCCATCCCATGTCGTCCATCTCATCCTCGTCGTTGTCCAGGGTATAGGAGTTTTCTCCCGAATGGTTATAGACGTGTCTCATACCGTTGTAATAATAATGGTGGAACCAGTCTTCGCCATTTGGGGATGTCTCATGGACAATGAGGGTCAGGTCGTACTCAAAGCCTAAGTAATAGTCGATGCGGGAATCGCTCCATTTGCGCTTGAGCCCTGCATATGGCACCTCTTCGGGTGTCATTGTGCAGGTCGCCGGGTCGTAGTCGTAGAAACAGCAGAACGGCATTTGTCCAACGTTGGTTTCCTCAAGACAGATGGCAAAGAGGGTGTGGCCGTTCTCACGTTCATAGGTGCGTGCCTCGATACGCTGGGTGCCGAGCATGCCGTCATCAAATGAGGCGCAGTTGAAGTCTTCAAGGTCGAGATACGTGTGCCCCGAGCAGTCATCACAATCCGTCACATCGTTTGAGACGAAGAGTCTGTCCCCGGCTTCGTCTATCAGCGACTGCACGGCTTCGGTCGGCCATGCTGTGTGGAATGCCTTCAGCAAGGTCATCAGGTTTGCCGTCTCGTTGTTGTCGTAAACCTGTATGCGCTCGCTCTTCCAGCCTCCGTCAATGGCCGCAAGGGGCATGAAGTCGGTCTCCATGCCTTTGCCGCCAAATGCAACTGCCCAACATGCCAGTAAGATGATTGCCTTTTTCATCTCGCTATTGATTATTGTTGATTTCTTGCCAGAAGATGAAGGGCTCTCTGGCTTCGGGGATGGCTTCCATATAGGCTTTCCCCTCGGCTGCACTCATGGTCTTGCCGTTGAGGGAACATTCGTCGATTTCGCCGTAAACCTCCAGGGCGTGGAACTCTTCAACGACCTTGCCGCCCCGCATCTTATAGACTTCGGTATAATATGACGGTCCTCCGGCAGGTCCTGAGAGTACCAGGTAATGGTTGTCGTTGCTGCTCTCAGGGAATGAGGGCTTCAGGTTGGCTCTCACCGTTCCGATCAGTTTGAGCACCCCGTCCTCGCGGCTGAAGAAAGCGCCGTTTTCCTCTGCATCGTCGCTGATCCAGATCTGCTCGCCCTCCCAGTCGATAAAGACGTGTGCCCACTTGGTCAATTCCACATCTTTGTTCTCGTGGGGGTCATCGGCGACATAGAGCCTTTTCATCTCCGCGATATCCTTCTTCCACACGGGGAAATTCTCATCGATCAGGGAGTGGTAAACGGTATATTCCCGTTGGTCGAATTTGCCGTCTTGAATGAGGAACATGCCTGTGGTGGCACTCTCGGGGGCCCAGTGCACGTAGCAGAGTTCAGGCCCTTGAGGACCGTCAAAAGCCGCTACGATATAGCCGGGAAAGTACTCTCCGCCGTCATCGGCGTGCCATACGGGCCCTTCGGTCGGATCATACCAGCCCACTGCGGGATAGGAATAGATTTTGTCGCCGTCGGTGATAATCTCCAGAGCCAAGGAGTTTTTATAGTCTTGGTCTGGCTTCTTGTTGGGGTTATCGTATTCCCCTTGGAACTGTAGCACGCCGTAGGTGTAGCGGTCACCGATGATGTAGGCTTTTACCGATCTCTCGGCTTTCATGCCGTATTTGGCTTCCATCTTTTTAATGACGTTTGACGGCAACGGCAGGATTTCGCCATCCGAGGCCGGCTTGATTGCCATCGGCTTGTGGGTGGCAAGATAGCTGTCGGTAACGACGACGATGCCAGGCGGCTCGTCAGCATTCAGCGCAGGTTTGCCGAGCAAGTCAAATCGGGCGCCCGGCGATGGAATCTGGGGCCTGCCGTGCAGCTCGCCCGGGAAGATCTTCTCGCCGTCGGGGTTGAGCAGGACCTCATCGACAAACTTCACGTCCCGCGTCTTGCCGCCGTCAACAATCAGCTTGGTGTATTGCGAGGCGTTGCGGCGGAATTGCTCCTGTAATTCCCATCCCTGATGCTCCTCTTGATAGAATTCGGGATATTCCTCGTCCAGCTGGGGCTCTTCCAGGTTAGCCCAATAAACCATCTGCATCAGGCCGTTGTTGTTGCCGAGCAGGAACATCGGTGGGGGCGTGGCCCCGTTCTTGTTCTCGGGACCGCTGCCTGCCGTCATGGGAAGCATGCTGCAGGCAAAAAGCAAAGTGATTAAAATTGTTTTATTCATCGTCGTCAAAAAGATTTGATATTTTTTCGTCAATGATTTCGAGTTGCCAGCCGTCCCAGACATACGTCCATGTCGTTTTTTCCGCTGCGTCCGTGCGTGTGGAGCTGGTGATGGTCTTGCTGTCGGCGTGGAATTCGGGATTGGGGATTTCGTCAAATCCGGGGACCAGGGCAAGGCACTTGTTCTCTTCGTCCCACACATATGCGGCATAGTAATCCTCGATACGCCCTACGGAATTGCGTCCAATGAAAATCAGCAGGTCGGGGAAGCCGTCAAAGTTGATGTCGATCTCGTCGTCCACCCAAATGGCCGCTACATCGGCACCGGGTGTTCCGGCTAGCCTCTCCACCAGTTCGTGCTCAACTTCCATACAGGGGCTGCTGTGCTGCGTGGTGTAACCCTTGACCGCAATCCGGCTAGGATAATCATCGCCGTCGGTGATAAATGAGGCCTCAAAGCGGAAGTCGCTACGTTGGGGACCCGGATTTGTCTGCTGGGGCTCTTGTGCGTGGGCGCACGTCCACAGGAGTATCAGCAGACCTGTCAATAGCGTCGCTCTCATTTTACTTGAACTGAATGGATTGGATCAGGGGCCTGAGGATGCCCTCGTAGTATTTGGCTTCGCTGCTGTGGTACGATACCGTGCCGCCGGCAATGCGCCCGTCATCGTTGATGAGGGTGAAGCGCCAGTTGTGTACGGTGCCGTCGTCCACGTCATAGTAGGAATGCAGCAACACCGTGTTGCCCTCGATAATGGGCTCATCGGCGGCTCCGTCGGTTATCCTTACTCCTATTTGCCAGTTGGCGGCATACTCGTTAATGTCAGGGATATTGCCCTCGACGTAATACACGTCAATTGTGGCGCTGGAGCTGTACTCCTCGCCGTCGTCACGCAGGTTGTAGGCTTCGGAGTTCAGCCTCATGTTGGTTTCGCTGCTCCAGCCCTCCTGCTTGACAAATTCGGCAGGGATGCTCACAAAAAACTCCGATAACTCATAGGTCTTGTAACCCTCTTGCGCACCGTCCTGGCTTGCCGCGGCAGGGATTGTGCCGACGCAGGCCATCAGTGCGAAAACACCCAAGATATTGAAAAATAGCTGTTTCATAAACCTTATTATTTTTATTGCATTAATGAATTGACAAATATAGGACATTTTGCCCGGAAAATCAAAGCCTTTATCAAAAATCTACAGTTCGCTGTAGCAGGGGATGTCTTCCAGGAACTTGTAACTGCCGTTCTCGTAGTCGATCTGGCAGCAATAGTGGCTCAGGCCGTTGCTCACGATCAGATACTTGGCGTGCAGCACCATGTTGTAGCGCACGATCTGGTCAAAGGTCTTTTGCGTCACGTTGATGCTGGGCGCCTTGTATTCGACAATCACCAGTGGCTGGCCCGTGCGGTCGCCGACCACCGTGTCGCAGCGGCGGGCGATGCCGTTCTGCGTCAGCGACATCTCGTTGCCCATCAGTGCGGCGGGGTAGCCCTTCTCGTTGACGAGCCACTCGACGAAATGCTGCCGCACCCATTCCTCGGGCGTGAGTGCCACCCATCGGTCCCTGAGGCGGTCCCAGATGGCCCACGAGCCATCGTCCCGCTTCTTCACCTTGTACTCATATTCGGGCAAGTTCAGTTCCACCATCTCCATTGGAGTTACAGGTTTTAAACGCCCAACACGATGGCGGGGCTGATATCCAGCTTCTGGCAAATGGAGCGTGCCACTTTCAGGGTGGGTTCACATTTGCCGGTCATGATTTCACTCACGCGAGCCGGGCTGATTCCCAACATATCGGCCAGTTTGTTTTGAGTGATGCCCATCTCGTAGAGGCGCAGCTTGATGGTATCAACCAGCGAAGGCTTGCCGATGGGGTAATGGATGTCCTCATATTCTGCCACTAGGCCCGAGATGATATCCAGCTCCACATATTCCTTACTGTCCTTCGGGGTGTTGTCGTCGACCACCTCGATGAGTTCATCGATGCGCCCCATCAGCGAGCGGTATTCCTGTTCGGTCTTGATTTGTGCCATGATTATATTGTTTTAATGTCTTTAATCTTGTCATATTCGTCATGAGTGCCGACGAAGCGGATATAGACCGTTTGCGGTGTGAACAATATGATGACTACTAATCGATATTCGTTACCCTTAATGTTGAACACATATCGCTTGTTGCCAACGCTGTCCACGCTGTTAAACGAGCGCTTGATGTCCGCATAACATGTCCATTCTGCATTGCTTGTTTTCTCATACCAGTCCTCCAATGCTGTTTTGGCCTTAGGATTCTTGGTATAAAACTCAACCAATGCGCTTTTAGCTATTATTCTCATATCAATTCTTTTGTTTGGCGCAAAAATAATGCCAAAATTCCGATATTCCAAATTATTTTTCAAAAAATGGAATAATCCAGCAGTTACCCATGATACCTGTTTAATGCGAAATCATTGTAATTAGCATTAGTCCCGTCCGATTTGGGCCCGCAGGTGTCCGTTGTCAAAAAAAGTATTACCTTTGCAAGAAAAATGGTGACAACGATGAAAAGATTTCTAATTTCCCTCACAATCGTCATGGCAGGCTTGACGGCTTGTGCCCAGTCGTTTGACGAGTGGTTCAACGACAGCACCCTGCGCCTGGACTACGTCTTTGCCGGCAACAACCGTGACCAGCAGATCTTCTTCGAGAAAGCCTGTTCCACGCCGCGCTGGGCGGGACGCAAGGGCCGTCTCGCCGAAGTGCCCCTCAAGGGCAACGGCCAGCTGACCGTCAAGGACCATGCCACGGGGCAGCCGTTGTATGTCCACACCTTCTCCACGCTCTTCCAGGAGTGGCAGGCAACCGAGGAGGCCACTAAGGTCAACCGTGCCTTCGAGACGAGTTACAACGTCCCCATGCCCAAGCAGCCCGTGGACATCACGGTCACGCTAACCGACTTCCACGGCAAGGTCGTCACCTCGATGACCCACACCGTTGACCCCGCCGATATCCTTATCCGTCGGCTGGGCGACAACGGCATCCCATATCACTACGTCTGGAAAGGGCAGACCCTCCCCGTAGAAACGCAGAATCCCGCCTCTCCCGACCAGCCTGGACAACGCAACTTCACACCCACCGAGGGCCCCCTTGACGGCGAACCCGACATCACCTCGTGCATCGACCTGGCCATTGTCGCCGAGGGCTATACCCATGCCCAGATGGGCAAATTCTACAGCGACTGCCAGCGTGCCGTCGATGCCCTGTTCGCCCGTGAGCCGTTCAAGTCGCTCAAGAACCGCTTCAATGTCGTCGCCGTCGCTGCCGAGTCGCTCCAGGGCGGCCCCAGCGTGCCCCACTTGGGCCGTTGGCGCAACACCGCCGTGAGCTCCAACTACGACACCTTCTACAGCGACCGCTACCTCACCACCCGCGACATCCATCACCTCTACGACCTGCTGGCGTGCGTCCCCTTTGAGCACATCATCGTCCTCGTCAACAGCGACACCTACGGCGGCGGAGGCATATACAATCAGGTGATGGTCACCACGAGCGACCACCCGACTTTTGCCCAGGTGCTGGTCCATGAGTTCGGCCATTCCTACGGCGGACTGGGTGACGAGTACTTCTACGACGATGCCTACGAGACCATGTATCCCGCCGACACCGAGCCCTGGGAGCCCAACCTGACCACCCTCGTGGACTTCGACAGCAAGTGGGCCGACATGCTCCCCAAGGGCACTGCCATACCCACGCCGCCCGACCCCAAGGTGCCCAACTACCGCAAAATCACCAACGACAAGGAGCGGCGCCTGCTCAACGCCTCCACCCAGCGTGTCGGCGTGTTTGAGGGTGGGGGATACCAGTCCAAGGGCGTGTACCGCCCGGCTCAGGAGTGCCGCATGAAAATCAACGAGGTCGAGGACTTCTGCCCCGTCTGCTCCCGCTCCATCCAACGCATCACCGATTTCTACACCAGCCATTGATGCTTGCTGGCGCAAGCAGATTAGTGATTAGAGATTAGTGGTTAGAGAGGCATCCGCAGCCCTAACACCTAAATCCCTAACCTGCCACGCACGCGTCTCACGCAAAACAACTGGAGCTATAACCGCCCTTGCAGGCGGGAAATTAAACAAGTTTTGAAATAAAATTTTATATCTAATTTGTTTAATTTCCCGCGAGCCTTGCGAGCGATCCCAATAATATCTTAGCGCCTTTGCGCCTTAGCGTGAGGCCGTGCGTGCACCGGCGGACGAAATAATTTGGTTTTGTGTTCAACTTGCACAAATAATGTACTATCTTTGTGCCCAAAATCAGGTTTATAAACATCAACAAGATAAAAACAAGTTATGGCAAAGAAAGCATTATTAATGATACTGGACGGTTGGGGCGAGGGTCCCAAGGGTCACAGCAACGCGATTTACAGTACTCCCACGCCTTATCTCGACTTCCTGCGCGCGGCTTATCCGCACAGCACGCTCAAGGCCTGCGGCGAGGACGTCGGTCTGCCCGATGGACAGATGGGCAACAGCGAGGTGGGCCACCTGAACATCGGTGGCGGCCGCGTCGTTTATCAGGACCTGGTCAAGATCAACAAGAGCATCAAGGACGGTTCCATCATGAAGAGCCCCGAGATCGTGAAGGCCTACACCTATGCCAAGGAGAACGGCAAGGCCCTGCACATCATGGGACTGACCAGCACTGGCGGCGTGCACAGTTCGCAGGAGCACCTCATGGCGCTGTGCGACATCGCCAAGGAATATGGCCTGGAGCGTGTTTTTGTGCACTGCTTCATGGATGGCCGCGACACCGACCCCGAGAGCGGCAAGGGCTTTGTGGGCACGGTGGCAGAGCACTGCAGGCAGAGCGCGGGCACCGTGGCAACCGTCATCGGCCGCTACTATGCGATGGACCGCAACAACAACTGGGACCGCATCAAGATTGCCTATGACATGCTCACCGCCGGCGAGGGCAAGAAGAGTGACGACATGGTAAGGGCCATCCAGGAGTCCTATGACGAAGGGGTGACCGACGAGTTTATCAAGCCCATCGTCAACTCGACGGTTGACGGCCGCATCCAGGAGGGCGACGTGGTCATCTTCTTCAACTTCCGCAACGACCGCGCCAAGCAGATTACCATCGCCCTGACGCAGCAGGACAAGCCCGAGGACGGCATGAAGGTCATCCCCGGCCTGCAATACTACTGCATGACGCCCTATGACCCCACGTTCAAGGACGTGCACGTGCTCTTCCCCAAGGAGAACGTGGACAATACCTTGTCAGAGTACCTGTCGAGCCAGGGCAAGCGTCAGCTGCACATCGCCGAGACCGAGAAATATGCCCACGTCACCTTCTTCTTCAGCGGCGGACGGGAGCAGCCCTTTGACGGCGAGGACCGCATCCTGGTGCCTTCGCCCGACGTGGCCACCTATGACCTCAAGCCCGAGATGAGCGCCTATGAGGTGCGCGACAAGCTGGTTGCCGCCATCCGTGAGGACAAATATGACTTTATCGTGGTAAACTACGCCAACGGCGACATGGTGGGACACACGGGCGTGTATGACGCCATCACCCAGGCCGTCAAGGCCGTGGACCGCTGTGTGCACGACACCGTCGAGGCCGCACGCGCAACGGGATATGAGGTCATCATCATCGCCGACCACGGCAACGCCGACCACGCCATCAACACCGACGGAACGCCCAACACGGCCCATTCGCTCAACCCCGTGCCCATCATTTATGTGACCGAGGATCCCGAGCTCATCATCAACACGGGCCGACTGGCCGACGTGGCACCCAGCATCCTGCAGATCATGGGCCTGCCGCAACCCGCCGAGATGACGGGCCACGGCCTGATCGACGTGACCAAGTAGCAGAAAACAGAAAGGGTTAGACAATAGAATTTGGGGCCGTTGCCGCGATGGTGGTAAACGGCCCCGATTCCGTTGGTTACTCGTTGGAAGTCAAGAGGATGTCGATGATGCTGGTAACATCGGCAATGGAAATGCCCCCGTCGTAGTCGATATCGGCGGCATTCTCGTTAAAGGGTTTGGGACCGGAGCCCAGGAGATAGTCAATCAAGGTGGTCACATCGCTGATGTTGACGACGCCGTCGCAGTTCACGTCGCCAGAGCCGTAGCCTTGACGCTGAAGAACCAACCGCATGCCCGCCAGAGCGTCAATCTTGCCGTTGGGACCGAAGTGGGTACGCTTGCTGCCTGTGGTGAAATTGTCGTGGATGGCCGTCTGGGCAATAATGTCCTTAATCTGCCTGACACACAGCCTGGGATTGGCTTGAAGCCACAGGGCAATGATACCGGCCACCGTGGGTGCCGCCATCGAGGTGCCGCTCATCACGCACCAGGGACTCCCGTCCTCGGCCTTCATCACAGTGTAAGACGAATTGGATGCGTAGGCGTTGTAACGGTTGCCCGCAGCCACAACATCACTGCCGGGAGCACAGATGGTGGGTAACGCCTTGCCCGTGGGACCGCTCCCCTCGACAGCATAGCTCGAGAAACCGGCAATCTGCCCGACAGTCACCGCATTGTTGGTGACAATCTTGTCGCTCAACAACGAATAATAGGAATTGCGGGCGACATAGGCGCCCACCGAGATGACAGAGTCGTGTACGGCATAGGTGCCGATGGAGCAGTCGCTGTTGGAAGGTACAAAGAAGCCAGGGAGCGTATCGCCCTCCATCGTCGTCACAGTGTGGGTATATTGGGCAAAACGGCCATTGCTGTTGCTTACCCAAGCGTCAATGTCGGTATTTTTGCGCGGTGTGATTGTCACGCCCAGGGCATAACGGCTGTATTTGGTGCTCCCGTTGCCGGATGTGATGTACTGGGTGCTCTGCAGGTTGCGTGCCTGGACAATCAGGTGATATTTCTTACCGTCGGTAGAGGTCTGGACCGTCCCCTTGAGATAATGGGTCGGAGAGCCCTCGACGGGAGTGTAGTAATCCGACACCAGCGAGAGATCCATATTCACGGTGGAGACACTCTCGTCCGATTCCCATACAATTTGGTTGGTAGTCAAGTCAAGGACGTGGAACTTGAAATCAAAGCGTGTGAAGTCGTTGCGCATCCAGATGTCGGCAACGAAGTTTATGTAGCAATAGGTTGAGTCGTAGCCCGTGCCGTCCTTCTGCATGAACATGAAATGCCTCGTCTGCGTCGGGGAAGCAATACAATGGGCATAGGTGGGGTTGCTGCCGTTGTTGCCCGCCGCGATAACGAATATCTTACCCGGGCCTACTAACTGGGCAATAGCCTTGGACAGGTAGTCCCTGCCGTCGTGGGGCCCGTCAGTGGTGCTTACGCTCACGTTGACAACGTAAGGCTTGCCCACGCTGTCGGCATAGCAATCAATATACCGGATACAGTTCGCCACCTCGACCGTTGACAGCCCCGTCCCCATCTCGCTCACGGCACACAAGACGATATCTGCCCCAGGAGCCATGCCCCCATAGCCGTTGACATGGGTTCCGGCAGCAATGCTCGAGGTGTGGGTGCCGTGGCTGTTGTCAGGCTCGTCGGTGGTCAACGACAGGACTTCATCGTCGATGAAAACCGAGCCCGTGAGCACCGAATTCTTGTATCTGACTTTGTGCCCTGTCTTGTCGCTGGTGTCATAGACTCTGACGATGCGGCACCGCGAAGGGTCATCGGCACGCCTGAAAGCCAGATGCTGATAATCAAAGCCCACGTCGATGATGCCGACGATGACCCCCGAACCGTCATAATTGAACGGCAAATCGTTGGCTTTGCCGTTCAAGACGTTGATGGTGTGGGTCGCCCTCATGGTGCTGTCGGTACACAATTCCAATTTGGGACTGACCTCAACGTCGCTAACGCCGACAATCTGAGACACCTGGGCCAACAGGTCAACCGGAACCTGAGCCGTCACAAAGCCGTCAAACTCACAGTTGACGTCAACACCTGCCATCCGCAGCCTGGGTATAATCCCCTCGTTATCGATGGCAATAAAACAATCAATCATCTCTCGACCGTCGACCATGCGCGAAGAAGCAAAACGGGAGAATACTGTTTCTTGCTCCCCCAGGGCACGCTCGTTGAGGTATTGCCTCACGGTGGTGGGTAGGATATGCTGAGCCTGAACTCCGACGTAGGCCAGAGCCAGCATGAACACTGTAATCATCGTCTTTTTTACCATATTCTGTTTCTTTTATTTGTTTATCTTGTCCAAGCAATTCACACTCCTAATAAGATGTCTATCAGGGAGGTAAGGTCGCGAATATTGATAACCCCATCAGGATAAACGTCAGCAGCTTCTATAACGAAGTTTTCGTTGGGTATGTCCAGCAGGTAATCAATCAACGTAGTGACATCCTTAATGTTGATTGCACCGTCGCCATTAACATCTCCTGGAGTGAAATTAATTCCGAGCAACAGCCTTGCTCCAGCCATGGCATCGATCTTGCCGTTTGGCCCGAAACGGACACCTGTAGTGGGGTCGTTCGTATAATCGTCTTTGATGGCGGTTTTTGCAATGATGTCCTTGACTTGGCTGGGAGAAAGGTTAGGGTTGATCTGCAGCCATTGGGCAATGATACCAGCTACGGTAGGAGCAGCCATCGAGGTTCCAGTCAAGATTGCCCAGTAATCTTTGCCTACTCTCATTACAGTATTCGCAACAGTGTCATTCACACCTGTAAAATGGTTAATTGCCGAAACCACATTAAAACAAGGGGCTGTAATCGTGGGCAAGGCCTTTCCAGTTGGCCCAAATCCAGGATACTCGTAGCTCGACTGCCACCACTGGCTGCCTATGGGACTATTAGGTATTACAATGGTCTGATGATCAGGCAACGAAAAGTAACTGTCACGCGCAATATAGCCGCCCGCCGAGATGATGGAGTCGTTAACAGTATAGGTGCCTACACTGCAATGGTTGCTAGGGCTAGTGTAGAAGTTCTCAATCGTTTGGGTCACTGTATCACCATCTTCGGTGACCATGTCGCGATGAATTGGAGCTGGGTATGATAACGCGCGCCCATTAGCAGTGCAGATCCATGAGTCTATATAGCAACTGTCAGGCTGGTTGGCGATGGCTGCTGAGGGGGGATAAATGGAAACACCAATCTGATAACGGCTTGTAATATTACCATTTGCATCTACAGTATAGTGCTTGCTCATCAGATTTTTGAATTCACATTTTACTGTATACTTTGAGTTGCTGGGGTTTATGGAAATAAGTCCGGACATATAACCAGTATCGCCCATTACTCCTGTTTGAGGCTGAAAATATTCTTTGATTTCTGAAGATGTTGGATACTTTTTATATACTATAATCAGTTCAGATTCCCACACGATATGGTTAGTCTGTTTGTCAAGGATGTGAAATTGTAGAACGGGCAGAACATTTATATCGCGCACCCAGGCCGTCAGCCACGTATTGTAATAAAGAAAAGAATCGTCAGCATGGGGTAAACTATATCCGATAGCCATACTCATGGGCTTGTTAGCCAACGCAGGACCATGTGAATAGATGTTGCCGGTCCCGTTATTGCCTGCAGCAACTACGAAAATACGGCCTGGCCCAACGCATTGGGCAACAGCCTTCGAGACCTTGTCTTTGCCGTCATGCGGGCCAAATCGGTTGCTCATGCTGATGTTAATGACACAGGGCTTGCCCACGCTATCGGCATAAGCATAAATGTATTTGATGCAGTTGATCATTTCCGCCTCC
Organism: Muribaculaceae bacterium; assembly: GCA_017557425.1. GTDB lineage: Bacteria > Bacteroidota > Bacteroidia > Bacteroidales > Muribaculaceae > Sodaliphilus. The sequence goes on from JAFYYU010000012.1 coordinate 193,685, forward strand.
GAGAAACTGCCGTGAAGGTTGCGCATGGAACACAATACGATATCTGCCCCAGGTGCCATGCCGCCGTAACCGTTCACGTGCCGTCCGGCAGCAATTCCTGTCGTGTGAGTGCCGTGAGAAGTATCATAAGTATCAGTAGTTAAAGTGTCTATTTGTGTGCCCATGAAGATTGAGCCGGACAACTTGTTTCCATCAATGATGGCTGGGTATCCCGTGGAATCGTTTGGATCATAGACGCGCACGATGCGGGTTTTTGTGGTGTCATCCGAACAACGGAATGCCGTGTGTTGGTAATCATAGCCTGTATCAATCATGCCGATGATGACACCTGTTCCGTCATAAGCCTGTGGCAATCCGTAATTCGCCCCGTCGAGTACCAGTCCGGCTCTGGTCGCTACTAATGTGCTATCGGTACACAGCTCTGCCACGCCGCTGATTTCCAGGTTTTTCACTCCCTTGAGCTTGGATATGGCCTCAAGTCGGTTAACAGGAACCAGGGCGGTCAAGAAATCGTCAAAGACGCAATGCACCATCACACCGTTGGCTTTAAGCATGGGGATGATACCAGTGTTTTCAAAGTCGATGAACACATCTGCCATCTCAGTGCCATTGACGATGCGGGTTGGGGCAAATCGGGATTTCAGGAATTCTGACGCATTGCTGCCTTGATATGTCTGGAGGTTGCTGTTCATCGACCGTTCCTCAAGGAAAAGGTGAACTGTGGGTGACAGCATGTCCTGTAATTGGGCGAACCCTGCCGCTAGTGTCAATAAAGCAGTGAAAGTGATGAGTTGTCTCTTCATTGTCTTGATGCTATTTTGATTGTTTTTTCTCATATCACGTGAATCCCCTTTTTTATGCAAGGTTATGCATGGAGGATTTTATAAACCAGTTCCTTGAGCAACGCATATTGGTCTTGCCTTGAACCGATTCCCTTGCTGCGGGTGTCGCACTCACGCAGGGAGCCGATGATGTTAATCAGCGAGCTGGTATTGTACATGCGTGTCGCGTCCAGAAACTTGCGGACACGCCACGAGGATGATGCACCAGTAAGCGCCATCACGTTCTCGGGCGATTTGTCCCTTGCCGTCGAGGCAATCAACGTGCCAGAGAAGAACGAGTAAAGCATCGCGATGACTTGTGGTGTGGGGTTGTTTTTGGGATTACGCTCAAAATAGTCCACTATGCGGAATGCTTTAAGCGCATTGCGGCGGGCCAGCGCATCTTCCAACTCAAAGTTGTTGAAATCCTTGCTGATGCCCACATTGCGTTCGATGAGCAAGGGCGTGATGTTCTTGTCCTCGCTGAGGATGGCCAGTTTGTCCAATTCGCTGAACTGCCGGCTGATGTCGGTGCCGATGTGGTCGGCGAGCATACTGGTGGCCTTGCTGTCGATGTTGCATCCCAGCGATGCGGCGTAGTTCACGATCATTGTCTCCAGGTCACGTCCTTCACGCACCTTGTTGGAACTGAATACCACTCCGCTCTTGGCCGACTTGAGCACGTCGGTAAAGGGTTTGCTCTTGAGCACGCCGCCCTTGTGGCAGATGACAAGGATGGTGGACGGCAACGGCTTCTCGGCATAGGAGGCAAATAGGTCCAAATCATTCTTGTGCCCAGGTTGTTTCGTGATGAGTTGGGCCTCGCGCACAACCACGACCTTGTACTGCGAGAAGGCTGGATATTGCTGGCAGGCACTGATGACCTCCCGCACGTTGGCGGTGTTGCCGTAGTATAGCGTGAGGTTGAAATCACGCTGATCTTCGGTAAGCGCGGTGTCGATGATGAGTTGCTGCAGCAGGTCGATGAAGTAGGGCTCCTCGCCTTGCAGGACGTAGATGTTCCTGAAGGCGCCGCTTTTGATTTCCTTATTAAGGGATGTGAAGGTTACCGTTTCTCGTTTAACTGCCATGGGGTCCAATTTTTCTACTTGCAAAGGTAATGATTTTTTTAAGAGAGACAAAATAATTTTCCATCTCCAGTTAAATCAGATTTTATGGCAAATGTAGAGTTGATGTTGACCCATGGCGTTTGTGGTGCCGAAAACATAAATGTCACCACCGTCTTTCAGCTTCAGTCGTTGGCGCAGCTGCTGAGCCGTTAAAGGGAAGTTGCGGGTGGCAACGTTGGCGCATGTGATACCGGCAAAGGCTTGTGCCTGCTCCTTCTTGTTCGTTGTTGTGACGGCGTCAATGATAAAGCTGCGGCCCGGGAAGTCCTTGATTTCGTTGTTGGACACAAACAGATGGCTGGCAGTGGCCAGTGCCGCAACGGGATATCGCTGCGTGACAACACTAAAACAACCGGCTTTCATGATTGAAGCATTGGGCTCGTACAGATATTTGGCGTCATTGTTGCCGGCAATAGTAGGGACCCCGTTATCATCTGATGCCGTATAAATGAGCGACTTGCCATCGTTTACACAATGGATGACAGGTTCACCTTGATGATTGGAACTCATTAGTATGAGCAATTCTTTGCATTCATTGTTGATGCTCACGATATGGACCTGGGCAACGCATTGCCCCAAATCATTTACTGCCTTGTGCCAGTCAAGCATCGGGGAAAGCTTAATGAGAATGTGGCGGGCGACCCCGAACAGCCGGGGCAGCAACGCCAGCATGTTGGGCGTGCAGTCTTCAATAGCATACGTGCGGGCACTGTTGCCGTCGCGGCGTGCCGGATCCAGATAGAGCAGGGTAGAGGCCGGGTCGGCAGTCATCTCATCCAGTACACTCTCGGCGTCCCTGTTGATGACGGTGGCATTGCGCAGTCCCAATAGTTCAAAATTGTTTTTCGCTATCTCACACAGATGTTCCTGGCGCTCGACATAGATGGCACGGCAGCAGCACTTTGCCATAAAGGCGAAATCCACGCCAAAGCCTCCTGTTAGGTCTATCAGCGTCTCACGGCACTCTTCAGGCAGGCTGTTCACGATGCCATTTTTATAGATTGCGGTCGCTTCACTCGAACATTGTTCCATGGAGAGGTGAGGCGGATAAACGATGCCGTCGATGGCGGCCCACGATGGCAGTTTGCGGCGTGCCGTCTGCCAGCCCTGAATCTGATCCAGCGCCCATGGCAGGTCAACGCCCTCGTCGCGGCAACCGCGCAGCGCCAGCGTTCTTACATCTTCCTCGCGGTGCTCCCGCACAAACCTTATCGTCTCCCCGTTCTTCATTTTGGTGCAAAGATAGGGCAAAAATCCGATTATTTGAAAAAAACAATTTATCTTTGCAGAAATCAAACAGCCGCCCCTATTGCGGATTAATCATTTACAACATTAACTATTAAACGACATGGGATTTTCATTTAACATCAACAAGTTCATCGGGGTGCTCTCTTTCATTGTTATCGGAGCATTGACGGCGTCGGCCGTACCCGCTCATCCCAGACCCGTGGATGTGACACAAAGTGACGGGACCCAATTGACGGTCCGTCTGGTGGGTGATGAGTTTTATCATTTTTCTATGACTACCGACGGCTACACGCTGCTCCAGCGTAGCAATGGCGACTACGTTTACGCTGTTCAGTCTGGCTCGCGGTTGATTGCAAGTGATGTGCTTGCCCATAACCCGCAAATGCGTGACGCCAGTGAGTTAAAGATGGTGTCAACGCTCAAGAAGGGCCTCACTGACCAGACGTCCATTGCCCAGGGCAAGCGTGTGCGCAGCAATCGTGATAAGCTGATGGATCCTCGCAGGACCGACTACAAGGACTTTCGCGGTCTTGTCATTCTCATCGAATACACGGATAAATCGTTTACCTACGGGAATGATTATTTCTACGACATCATGAACAAGGAGAACTATACCGGTTATTATAGTTCTGGAGGTTATTTTGTGCCCTGTACCGGTAGTGCGAGGGATTATTATTACGACAACAGCATGGGCGAGTTCAGTCCTCAGTTCGATGTAGTGGGTCCTGTGCCGGTGAATTATTCATGCACTGCGCCACAGGGCTATAACAACGTGGGTGACATTTTTGTCTCGGCAGTTGATGCACTGGACTCATCGGTTGACTTCAGCAAGTATGATGGAGATGATGATGGCATAGTGGACATGATTTATTTTATTGTCGCTGGTTATACCGCCAATTTCTCGGGCAATAACAGCGGTTATCTGTGGCCGCATCAATTTTATATGTATTACTATACCAGTGACTTATATGACGGTGTGTATCTGGGCCGTTATTCATGTTCCGGTGAAATCTATGGTTGGGAATACTATGGCTACACCGACCCAGACGGCATTGGCACGATAGTCCACGAGTTCACCCATGCCCTGGGATTGATGGATTTGTATGATACTGATTATGAGGTGAATGGACAGGCCAATGACCCTGATGACTGGGATGTGATGGCAGGTGGTTGTTATCTGAACAGTTCGCGTACTCCGGCAGGATACTCGATTTGGGAGCGCTACCGTCTGGGTTTTGCCGACATAGAACAGATTACCGAAAAGAAACAATATACATTGGAGCCTGTAAATACCTCCAATAAGGGTTACTGGATTGAAACACCCAATGACAATGAGTATTTCATCCTGGAGAACCGCCAGTGGACAGGATGGGACGCCTATCTGCCGGGACACGGCATGCTGGTGACCAGGGTCGAGTATGACCAGGACCAATGGTGGAACAACTCCATCAACGCCCAAGCATCCCACATGTACTATGAACTGTTGCGTGCAGGCAATGGTTTCGGGTCAAGCGGCAGTGATCCGTTCCCGGGCACCGACGGTGTGACCACTCTCAATAACTTGACCACACCGAGCCTGAATACGTGGAGAGGTCAAGAAAATGAAATGGGCTTGAATGACATTGCCGAGAATAACGGTATCATCACTTTCGGCGTCGTGAACGGTGACGGCACAGCGCCAGTGCACGGGTACAGTGTTGGTGACGTGAACCATGACGGGGCCGTCAATATCGCCGATGTGACCCGGTTGATTGATTATTTGCTTGGTATACAGAATGTTGAATGTACTGTTTGTGCCGACGTCAAGGCTGATGGTGCCATCAATATTGCCGATGTGACTTCTTTGATAGATCTGCTGCTCGGCGTCAACAATTAATTGACCGTTTTTTAGACCTTATAATCGAGGCTGCGTTATCATGCCATGTTTTGCTGGCAGGTAACGCAGCCTCAATCTATGTGTTTTTATCAATTACTAGGGATTCTTGTGCAGGAACGGTTGCAGGAACTCGTCAAGGGTTGCGACATTCAGTTTGTGGGCAATCTGCGTCCTCTTGTTGGAAACGGTTCTCAAGTTGGTGTACCGCATGCAGATCATGATTACGGTCCTCGAGAATCCATGGCAGTGCAGGGCAATCATGTTGATTTCGTCGTCACGCAGGGTGCCGCCAGCGGCTTCCTGGGCTTTTACCAGCACGTTGTCATACATTTCGTTGGCAAGCGCTTGCAGATTGTCCCAATAAGATGCACCGACCTCATCGGGAGCGTGCATCGTCATCAGTTTGTTGAAACGCTTGGCAAATGTTGTCTCGTTGCACTCGTAGGACCACTGCAGCAACTGGTGCACCACCTGAATTTGGTTGTCCACAATGTTCTTCAACTCATCGGACTGCTGATGGGATGTCTCACGCTGTGAGAGCGTTGTTTGCATCTGCTGCAGGCTGGTAATGGACTGGTCTAAATCAGACTTCATCAATTCGTATTCTGCCTGCTGGATTTTCAGGCGGCTGCGGTAGCGCCACACCAGGAAGGCGAGTCCCAATGCTGCCAGTGCCAGCAGTGCCAGCCCCAACAGCGTCCCCTTGAGGCGTGAACTCAGCATGGTGTTTTCGAGTTCAGCCTTTTGGCTGTCGTATTGCTTCTCTACCTCCATCAGCCGGTCGTTCATGCTGCTCATCGTTACCGAGTCTGCCAAATGGTGGGTGATGGTCAGGTAGTTGATGGCATCATTCAGATTATGGTCATGGCGTGCCAGATCGGCCAATAGCTGGAAGTGCATAATGCTGTCGGCAACGGTGGACATCGCCGGTGCCTGATTCAGGTAGTAACGGGCAGAGTCTGCTCGTCCTAAGTGCAGGAATGCCTCTGCGGCGGTGTAATGGATTCTCGGGTGGATTTTCAGGTTCCCGATCCAGGAAATCGCCTCGACAGCGTCATCTTTAGCTCCTTGATAATCGCCGCGCGCTGCTCTGAACTCGGCACGGCTAAAGAGATTTGCCACCACAAAATTTGGTTCGATTTCATGTTTGGCAAGGTCTATCGCAGCATTTATGAAGTGCATGGCGCTATCCTGTTTCTCCGGGTTGATGCGGTACAGGCCGCCCAACTCGCTCAGGCAGATGATCTGGTGATGCTTGTCATCGGTTTGACGGAACAGTTCCAACGCCTCGCGGTATTTCTCGGCGCCAACGGTCTTGGCACCCACGACCTGGCTCTGGTACAGTTCACCCATCATCATCTTGGCCATCGCGCGGTTCTTGAGGTCGTCGCCAGCAGCAACGTCCTCGGCATGACGCAGGTTGGTTATTGCCTGGTCCAGGTCACCAAGTTGCTTGTTGACGCATCCCTGATAGAGTAGGGCACGGGCTTGTTTCTCCTTGTCGCCGTGGGCTTGGAAGTAGCGCACTGCCTCACTGATGTCTTTATCGCTGGCCACCGTGATGTTGCAGGCGAGGTTTGCCTGGGTGGTCAACAACGTCTGATAGGCTTTATCGTGATGATTAAAAGACGAGGTGTTGAGCATCTGGAGCATCTGCAACGCTTCCTCGCCCCGGTTCTGAGCCAGTAGTGAGTCCACGGCAACAAGTTGGATGTTGTCTTCCTGGTGACCGCACCCGCTCATGATTATGAGAAGTGAAACTGCGGTCAACAGAATCAGCATATGTTTATTGCATCTCATTTTTGAGGTCTTTTTATGGTTTTCACCGCAAAAATACGCCTTTTTTCTGAGCTATTTTGCACCCTGAAACGACAAATTACCGACAAATGACCTTTTTCTTTTTTAATCCTTTGAAAATCAAGTGTTTCGATTTTGAGGAATGACCATCAAATGTCAGCTGTTTTTCAAATAACCGTTGTAATTTTGCAAGCAAAGATTAACCCAATTTTTACAGTTATGGAACATGGAAGATTTATCTGCGATACGCTTAAAGCCATCCGGCTTGATATCGCGCGTGCCAACGGTATTGAGTATGCTCCCATCAAGTGTAACCACAAGGGAGAGTGTGCTGGAACCTGTCCTGCTTGTGAGAGCGAGATAAGTTTTCTCGAGCGGGAAATCGCTCGCCGCCGTTCTCTCGGCAAGGTGGCCCTTGTTGCCGGCGTGAGTCTTGTATTGTCGAATTTAACAGCAATGGCGGGTAATGGCACCTCACGGTCGGCGATGATGTCAGAGCATGCACCAATCCATGCAAGTGACACGACGAAGAGAGTTGAATTTTTTGGGAATTGCGAACAGATGCCTCATTTCCGCGGTGGCGATGCTGCTTTGATGAAGTATCTTCAGGAGAATGTTGTTTATCCGCCCGAGGCTGTCAAAAATAAGATTCAGGGAAGAGTTGTTGTACAGTTGCTTATTGACAAGGCTGGAAGTGTGAGTGAAGTGAAAGTTGTGCGTTCAGTTCATGAGCTTCTTGACGCGGAGGCTGTTAGAGTTGTCAAGACACTGCCTAAATTCTTCCCGGGCCGCTCATTTGGCAAAGCCATCAGTGTATGGCTCACCTTGCCCGTGACGTTCAAGTTGCAGACTGAGAAGTATGACAATAAATGAGCAATAGTTTTGGATTATTGACTTTTTAGGATTACATTTGCAGCAAAACTATTAGGTTATGAGAAACGGAAAATATATCTGCGACACGCTCAAGAAGGTTAGGCTAGACATAGCTCGTGCCAACGGTATCGAGTATACGCCTCGGGAGTGCCATCACGAGGGCGAGTGTTCAGGCACCTGCCCTGCCTGCGAAAGCGAAATGCGTTTTCTGGAGCGGGAAATTGCCCGCAAGCGTACCTTCGGCAAAGCCGCTCTTGTTGCCGGAGTGAGCCTGGGGCTGACATGCCTCACAGCCACCTCGTGTGACCAGATTAATCAAACAGTCCAATCGATTGTAAAATCATGCAATCACAACGAGGGGCCCCTTGAAGGCGAAGTCCCGGCCCCTAGTCTGGAAGAAGACTCGATAAAGGCCGAACTGTATACCATGCAGGGCCACGAGAGGTTTATCGATAAGGCCTATATGGATGGTCCCAAGGCAGTTTTCCCTGGAGAAAAGGGCGCCTTGTTCAAGTTTATCAAGGATAATTTTGTGTGTCCTGAGGTAGAAGATGAGAATACCTTCGCGATCATCGAGTTAGTCATTGACCCCGAGGGGAATGTACAGAATGCAATGGCTTCCTTTACTGTTGATTCAGTCTTTAATGCCGAGGCTTTGAGAGTCACTAACCTCCTGCCCAAGTTTGAGCCGGCTCGTGACGACAAAGGTACTGCTGTTTATTCCACGTATTATCTTCTTTTTGATGCAAAGAGGCTTGGTCCTGAGAAATAATCGGGTAAGTGTATGGCTGCGGTTGAACATATCGCGCCACTCATCGCAGTGGCGAGGCATCGACTGGCTGTTGACGGGCAGGGGGTGACCACATTGGTCGCTTTTCACGGCTGCACCCTGCATTGCCGGTATTGTCTGAATGCGCACTGCCTGCGGCCCGATGGCTTGTGGCGCACCGTTACCCCCGAAGACCTGCTTGACGAGGTGATGATCGACAACTTGTATTTTCTGGCAACGGGCGGAGGAATCACCTTCGGCGGCGGCGAGCCAGCCATCCGCAGCGAGTTCATTGAGGAATTTTGCCGCATCGCTCCCCCCGAATGGCATATTACTATGGAAACCGCACTCAACGTGGAACGTCACCACCTGGAGCGCCTCTTGCCATATATCCATGAATACCATATCGATATCAAGGAAGCCAACCCCGAAATTTACAGACGGTACACCGGGCAGGACAACCGTCGCATGCTCGACAATCTGCAATGGCTGTTGCAGCATGACGGCATGGCTGACCACATCGTCGTGCGCGTGCCCCATATCCTCGACTACAACACCGGTGAGGACGTCTGCCGCACCCGTGATCACCTCACATCACTAGGCATCACACGCATCGATGAATTTACCTACCAGCGACTTACTCATTAGATGTTTTTTTAAACTTTTTTGGTCAGTTCGTGTCAATATACTATATTTGCAGAATTGAAACTAAGTTTAATTTAAATACAACTAATTATGAAGAAATTATTATTGATGGCAGCATTGTTCTGCTTTGCTGCAGCTCCCGCAGCAATGGCTCAGAATTATGAGACGCCACAAAAGGTAGAGCCCGTCAAGGTTGATCAGGAACAGTACGGCAAGAACGCCGAGGCTGCCAAGAAGCAGGCCGAGGCCGCTAAGAAACAGAAGCAGGCCTACGAAGAGCAAGAGAAGAAGGCCAAGGAAGCCAAGAAGTCTGCCGAAAAGCAGGAAAAGGAAGCCAAGAAAGCCGAAAAAGAGGCTAAAAAGGCTCAAAAAGAGGCAGAAAAGCGTCAAAAGGCTACCGAGAAGTACAACAAGGCCGTTGACAAGTTGAAAGAGGCTGAGAAGAAGAAAGCCGAGGCCCAAGAGAAATACAGCGGTCTGCCCGAGACTCAAATGCGCGAGAAAGCCAAACTCGAGGAGAAGCATGACAAGGCCGAAGCAAAAGGTCTTACCGACGAGAAACGTCTGAAACAGGACGGCGAGAGACTCAAACTTGACGAAAAGCACGCCAAGCAAAATGTTAAGGCTCAGCAAGCTCTCGAAAAAGCCATCAAGAATTATGACAAGGCTGTCGAGAACCTTGAGAAAGCCAAAAAGGAAATGAATAAATACAATTAATCATTCAGGGAGACGCAAAGCATTTGCGTCTCTTTTTTTTGTCTCTACTAAAAAATCACTACCTTTGTGCGTTTTTTACTGAAGACGACTGAATGGATTATCAACTCATAGCCACACCCGGTGGCACCAACGCCCGCGCTGGCCTCATCACGACCGACCACGGCCAGATCGAGACTCCTATCTTCATGCCTGTAGGCACGGTAGGAGCCGTCAAGGCGGTGCACATGACCGAGTTGCGCGAGGATATCAAGGCACAGATCATCCTGGGCAACACATACCACCTGTACCTGCGTCCCGGCATGGACATCATTGAGCGCGCCGGCGGCTTGCACAAGTTCAACGGCTGGGACCGTCCCATCTTGACCGACAGTGGCGGTTTCCAGGTGTTTTCCCTTGCCGACAACCGCAAACTGACTGATGAGGGTGTGACTTTCCGCAGCCACATCGACGGCAGCAAGCACCTGTTTACCCCCGAGAAGGTGGTGGACATCGAACGTACCATCGGCAGTGACATCATGATGGCGCTTGACGAGTGCCCGCCGGGCACTAGCGACTACAATTATGCCCGCAAATCGTTGACACTGACGCATAACTGGCTGGCCCGCGGTTGGAAACATTTCAAGAATACCCAGCCCCGTTACGGTCACTCTCAGGCCTATTTCCCCATCGTGCAGGGTTGTGTCTATAAGGATCTGAGACAGGAATCCTCCAAGTTTGTCGCCGACCTGGGAGCTGACGGAAACGCTATCGGGGGTCTCGCCGTGGGTGAGCCCACCGAGGTCATGTATGAGATGATAGAAATCGTCAATGATATCCTGCCGCAGGACCACCCCCGTTACTTGATGGGTGTGGGTACGCCAGCCAACATGCTTGAGGCCATTGACCGCGGCGTGGACATGATGGACTGTGTGATGCCCACCCGCAACGGCCGCAACGGCATGCTGTTCACCCGTCACGGCATCATGAACATGCGCAACAAGAAGTGGGCCGATGACTTCACTCCCCTTCAGGAAGACGGTCCCTCGATTGTGGATCATATCTACAGCAAGGCCTATGTGCGCCACCTGTTTATCGCTCAGGAAATCCTTGCCATGCAGATTGCCAGCATCCACAACCTGGCCTTCTACCTGTGGCTCGTGGGCGAGGCCCGCAAGCATATCATCGAGGGCGATTTCCCCGCATGGAAGCGACAAATGCTCCACGATGTGCAGCAGAGGCTATAGGCTTTAGGCTTTAGGTTTTAGGAAATGGAAGAAGAACTCAAAGACATAGAGATGCAGCCTGTAGAGACGCAAAATCTTGCGTCTCCCGATCAGCCGGTCCAGGACACCCAACCCGTCCAGCCTGCCCGCAAGCGCTACCCGTGGTATTACGTGAAGCGCTTTGACCGCTACATCATCAAGAATTTCTTGGGCACCTTCTTCTTTGCCATCCTGCTGCTGTTTGCCATCGTTGTGGTGTTTGATATCAACGAGAAGCTGGATGCCGTGCTCACCGCGCCGCTCAAGGCGACCGTGTTCCAGTATTTCATGAACTTTCTGCCCTTTGTGCTCAGCCAGTTCAGCCCGCTGTTCACCTTTATCGCGGTGATTTTCTTCACCTCGCGCCTGGCCGACCGCAGCGAGGTCATCGCGATGCTCTCCAACGGCATCAGTTTCCACCGCCTGACGTTACCTTACCTGTTCTCGGCGGCAGTGATTGCCGTGGGCAGTTATCTGTTGTCGGCCTATATCATCCCCCCTGCCAACGTCGAGCGCATCGCTTACACGAACAAGTGGGTCAAGAACAAGGAAGTGGTGTATGGCGACAATATCCAGTTGCAGGTCAAACCCGGCGTGATGGCCTATATGGCGCGCTATGACAATACGACCCGCAGCGGTTTCCGTTTCTCGCTGGAGGAATTTGACGGCACCACGCTCAAGTCACGCCTCACTGCCGAGACCATCCGTTATGATTCGGTGGGGCTGTGGACTGTGCGCAACTACACCATCCGTCATTTCAAGGGCTTGAACGAGACGATGACACGGGGCAATGTGATGGACACGCTGCTGAATATCGACCCGCGTGACTTCCTCATCAGCAAGAACGACGAGCAGACCATGACCTCGCCCGAGCTCAAGGAGTACATCAACAAGCAGAAGGCCCGCGGTGTGGCCAACATCAAGAACTTTGAAATCGAGTACGAGCGCCGCATCGCCATGACGGCGGCCTCGTTTATCCTCACCATTATCGGCCTGTCGCTCTCGTCGCGCAAGGTGAGGGGCGGTATCGGTCTGAACATCGGATTGGGCCTGCTGTTGAGTTTTTCCTACATCCTGTTCATGACCGTGACCTCGACGTTTGCCGTGTCAGGTTACACCAGCCCGCGTGTGGCCATGTGGATTCCCAACTTTGTCTATATCATCATCGCCGCTGTCCTCTATTACCGCGCTTCGCGTTAAATCTTATCGGTTTTACTGATTTCTGTGATTATTTGTAAGCGATTTGTGCAATAATCAGGATTTTTTCTTTATATTTGCGGCATAATCGTTTATTGTTTTTAAATCACATTGCATTATGAAAAGATTCTTTACTCTATTGATGTTGGCGACCATGACCGTCGGAATCATGTTTGCCGAGTGGAAACCCAGTGACACCGAGGCCATCCGTCTGGATGCCGAGAACGCTTCCGGTCAGGTGCAGATGAAGTCCGTGCGCACCGATGACGGTAAGATCGTCCTCAGCTGGTTGCGTGGTGAGAGAACCGATGGCGTTTTCTCCTACAAATTGCACTTGCAGCTGTTTAATGCAAACGGTGAGGCCATGTTTGGCGACGAGGGCGTCATCGTCTGCGATAAGCCTACCCGTACCTGGACTACCGACTATGGAATGACGTTGGCTCCCAATGGCGATATCCTGTTGGCTTACACCGATATACGTAATGATCCAAATGAGGAAAATGCCGAGACCTACCTCTATCGCTATAACCAGCAGGGACAGCCCGTGTGGGGCGTGGACGGCATCCTGTTCCCGTCAGGAAAGATTCATGAGACTGCTTTCGCAGTCGAAGATGTTGCTCCTGCAATTTGCGTGAGTGGTGACAACATTTTTGCTACAGCCTACCATACCGAGTATTACATGGAGGAGGCCAACGAAGATAACTGGCAGCCCTCGCCCTGGTTCCCCAACCAGCAGATGCCCGACTCGGTACAAGTGAGCTCCGGTGCTTGGATTGTAGTGCTCATGAACGACGACGGCAGCATTGCCACCACCGAGCCGATGTCACTTGACAGCAAAATCCTGACGATGAATCCCGCTCCCGAGGGCAATGTATATGCCGTTTATGACAACGAGGCGATGGGTCTTGACGCCCAGCTGCTCAATGCCGAGGTGAAGAATGTGTGGGAGGCTCCCGTGACCCTCGAGGAGCGTTCGCTCTCGGGCGGCATGTATATGCCCACGCCGATCACCGCTGTGAACGAGAACGACAACCTGATGCTGACCTATCGCGTGCTGGCTTCGTTCTATGGCTATCAGGTAGTTAATCACTTGACCCCCGAGGGCGAGACCGCTGCTGAGGCTGTCAGCCTGAACAATAGCATTGACGGCGACGCCGGCTCTGCTGCCATGGGCGTCAAGGAGAATCGTGCGTTTGTGGCTTGGGGATGGGCTTATTCGGGCTCGGCCAACTACATGAATGTAAACGTCGTGGACGACTACAACAACTACTTTTGGACCGGTGACAACACCTATGGCGTGTCGCTCGACTTCAACGAGGACTGGGGCTTCACCCCTGTCAAGGTGATTCCGGTTGCCGACGGTTGGGTTGTGCTCTATGGCAACAGCACCAGCTGGAACGGCGCAAACTTTATGGTGACTATGGTTGACGAGTTTGGCGAGGTTGTATGGACCAAGCAGATCTGTGAGGACAACTTCAAGTCAAGCGGATTCTCGGTAGTTTATGACGACAAGAATGCCTATATCTTCTACACCCAGGAGGCACAGTATGACGACAACTGGGAGGAAATCCCCGGCACGGCCGGCATGTTTGTCATGTGTGTTGACATCACTGGCAATGGCGGCGCTTCGTCGATCGAGGAGATCCAGACCAGCACCAAGCTGAACACTGTCGAGATCTACACCATCGATGGCCGTCAGGTCAATGAGTTGACCAAGGGCGTGAACATCATCCGCACCACCGACGAGAACGGTGTGGTAACCACCAAGAAAGTGCTCAATTAATGCTCTAGGATAGAGGCTGTATAAAGCCTTGAACGTTAAAAAGGCAGGAAAAAATCATTTTTCCTGCCTTTTTTTTAGGATTTGGTCAAGAATGTTTATCTTTGCGACTTTAAAAATATGATGAATTCAAATTTCTAGTTGTATATGAGAAAGTGTATTTTAACTACCGTGATTTGCCTGCTGGCCGCCGTGGGCGTGGCACAGGCCCAGTTGCCTGCCGTGACGTTGAAGACCCTTGACGGGACAACAGTCAATACCGGGACCTTGAGCAACGACGGCAAACCCTTCATCATCGACTTTTTTGCTACCTGGTGCAAGCCCTGCAACCGCGAACTCTCGGCCATCGCCGATGTCTATGACGAATGGCAGGAGGAAACCGGTGTGAAAATCTATGCCGTGAGCATCGACCAGGCGCAGAACATCAATAAGGTAAAGCCGCTCGTTGACCAGAATGAATGGGAATATGAGGTCTTGCTCGATCCCAACAGTGAGCTGCTCAAAGCCCTGGGCGGACAGATGATTCCCTTTGTCATAGTCGTTGACGGCAACGGAAACATCGTGTCGAAACACAGCGGCTACACTGACGGCGCCGAGGGAGAATTGATAGAGGAAGTCCGCAAGCTACTCGAAGAATAAATCCATCATACTGAGGAATGATCCGATTGAAACCAATACATTTAATGCTGCCGGTGCTGTTGCTGGTGGCATTACCTGTTTATTCACAGGTTACGCTCAGCGGTAGCATCCAGAGTGACATCCTGGTACCCCAGGATGATGAAAAGATCGGTACCGAACACTCCGAGGATAAGGTGTTGACTAACACCTATCTGGATTTGAATCTGGGTAGTAAGTATGTGGATGCCGGCGCACGTTTTGAGTTCCTGAAGTACCCGTTGCCCGGCTATGAGCCTGATTTTAAGGGATGGGGCGTGCCTCATTTTTATGTGAAAGGACACGTCAATAACGTGGAACTCACGCTGGGTGACTATTACGAGCAATTCGGTTCCGGTTTTATCCTGCGCACCTACGAAGAGCGCTCGCTGGGCATCGACAATGCCCTGCGCGGAGCTCGCCTGAGCTTTAAACCGGTGAATGGCGTGAACCTGAAAGCCCTGACAGGTAAACAGCGCCGCTACTGGCATCACAACGATGCCCTCGTCAGCGGCGTGGACTTGGAATTGGGCTTGGATCAGTTTTTCAAGTCGCTTGAGGGCCACGATACGCACATCACCCTGGGCGGCTCATGGGTTAACAAGCATGAGGATGCCGACGCCGATGCCATCTTTGTTGATGCCACCCACAAGCTCAACCTGCCGGAGTATGTCAACGCATGGGACGCACGTGTCAACGTGGCCCACAAGGGTTTCAATATACTTGCCGAGTATGCTCAGAAGAGCCAGGACCCGTCATTTGACAACGGCTACCACTACGGAAAGGGCAATGTGGCCATGCTCAGCACTTCCTATTCCAAAAAGGGCATGAGTGTGTTGCTGCAGGCCAAGCGCAGCGAGGGTATGGCTTTTCGCAGCCGTCGCAGCATGAGCGGCACCTCCAGCTTTATCAACCACTTGCCGGCCTTCACACATGACCACACTTATGCTTTGCCGGCCAACTATCCCTATGCCACGCAGTTTGACGGCGAATGGGCGTTACAGGCCGAGTTCGGCTACTCTTTCAAGAAAAATACGTCATTGGGTGGCAAGTACGGCACCAAGTTTTTATTGAATATCTCTCATGTGCGTGGACTTGACTACGACGGTTTAAAGAATCCCGTGCTCGATGGCCGCATCATGGGTAGTGATGGTCACAAGTCGGACTTCTTCAAGATGGGTGAGCTGTACTACCAGGACATCAACGTCATGATGGACAAACGCTTCACGCGTGACTTTTCACTCATTTTCATGTACATGAACCAGCGTTACAACATGACGGTGGTCGAGGGACACGGCGGCATGATCAAGTCCAACATCCTTGTTGCTGACGGTAAGTACAAAATCTCGCCCAAGTTGACGCTGCGCTGTGAACTGCAGTACCAGTTCTGTGAAGGGGACGATGGCGATTGGGCCTACGGTCTGGCAGAACTCTCCTGGGCTCCTCACTGGATGTTCACCGTGAGTGACATGTGGAACTGTGGGGAAACCAAGGTGCATTATTATCAGGCATTGGTGACCTATAGTCTCAAATCCCATCTCATTCAGGCTGGTTACGGCCGCACGGCCGAAGGGTTTAACTGCTCTGGCGGTGTCTGCCGCTGGGTACCCGCTACCCGAGGTTTCACGTTGTCATATAATTACTCGTTCTAAGTGATGAAAAAGTTATACTACATATTGATGCTGGCAGCATTAGGTTTTCTGGCCTCCTGTGACGAGATATCCCAAGACGAGCGCCTCACCTATGTGGAACCGCCGCAAGTGAGCCGTGCTGTGCTCATCGAGGATTACACTGGCCAGTACTGTGTGAACTGCCCGCGTGCTACCGAGGAGATAGAACGCCTCATCGAGCAGTATGGCGATACCACGGTCATCGCGGTGGCCATCCATTCCGGCCCGTTTGGCAAGTACAAGGGAGAGCCCTCGCCACTTTATACCGAGACGGGTGACATGTACTTCAGCAAGTGGGGCATGTCGGCGCAGCCAGTGGGCTTAGTGGACCGGCTTTTTGGCCCGATGCTGTTCAGCTACACCGATTGGGCTGGTGGTGTGAACTACGAGATAGCTTTTAAGGCTCCTGTGTCGTTCATGACCGAGGCTTCCTATGACGAGGAAACCCGCCAAGCCGCTATCGAGGTGCAGACCATCGGCTTGGACTCGGCGCTGGTCAGCGGCAAACTCCAGGTATGGCTCATCGAGGACAGTATCGACAGTTTCCAACTCATGCCTGACGGGTCAAGGCAGGAACACTATAACCACATGCACGTGTTCCGCGCCAGCGTGAACGACCCGTGGGGTGACGAGGTGAGCGTGGCTCACGGCCAGGTAGCTGCCAAGAACTATGCCATCAGGCTCGATCCCGCTTGGGTGCCTGAGCATTGTGCGATTGTTACCTTCCTCTATGACGATGAGGGTGTTAAACAAGTTGCTAAAAAGAGACTGATTGACTAAACATAAAAAACCTAAAATAATTATGAGGAAATTCTTTACTTTATTATTATTTGGCCTGTCCATGTTGGCTTGGCCTATCCAAGCTCAGGAAATTGACGAGAGCTACATGTTCATGGACGATGAAGGCAATATCATCGAGAATGGCGCCACTGTCATCCGCAATGTGGTTGAATCCTACGACGAGGGGACCGAAGTCATTTATTCGGGGATTTATGTCATCAATATGACGGGTTCGACCGATTTTCTGTCTGTTCACTACGTGATTGAGAAAATCGACAACGGCACTTACCAGATTTGTTTCCCCACTACCTGCAACACCAAGAATACAGTGGGATCTTATGAGACCAGTACTGGACAACTCATGGCCGACGTCCAAAACATTGAGAGCGAATGGTTCCCCGTGGCCGATGGCGAGTGTATCGTGACCCTCACCATCGAACTTTATACCAAGATGGGACTGTTCCCGCCCACCTATGTCCACAAGGGCTGGGGACCCACGATGACGTTGAGGTTCGTCAAGGGCAATGTTCCTGTTCCTGTTACGGGAGATGTCAATGGTGACGGCGAGGTGAATATTGCCGACGTTAATGCGGTCATCGACATGATTTTGAGTGGTGTGAACGGCGAGAATGGTGATGTGAACGGTGACAACGAGGTGAACATTGCCGACGTCAACGCCATTATCGATATCATCCTCAAGTCATAAGCCTTATACTACAAAAGGAATTCTAGCCATTAAACAAGATAATAACATGAAAAAAATCTTACTTCTTTTAACCGCAGCATTGTTGCTGCCGTTGGCTGTTGAAGCTCAAAGCGCAATGCCTAGACCAGATGTGAGAAAGTGTCCTTTAGTCGTCCATGCCCCTGCCAAGATGGATTTGCAGGAGAACCAGAGGATAATGGGCCACTATGACAATGATGTAGTTGGAACTGAGGGTGTTGGCTTGACGACCACTACCGGCAAGGTTTCGATTGGCACAATCCTGGAGTCTGAAGAACTTGATATCTTCAATGGCGGTAAAATCGTTTCATTCCGTGTCGGCTTGGCCGAGAGTACTCCCGTTACCAAGGTCTTTGTCGTCCCCATCACATCAGGCGGTGCCTACGGGTCGATGGTTTCCTGGCCTTGTGAAGTCAGCGCTACCGGATGGAATGTCATCAATCTAACGTCTCCTTACCAGCTCAATCTGAGCGAAGGTGGACGCTTGCTGATCGGCTTTGAGTACGAGCAGACCCAGACGAATAAACCTCTCGCACTGGTAAACGAGGGCGATGAGGCTTATGACACATACTGGTACAAGAAAGCCGGTCATCAATACCGCTGGACGACCGCAGGCTTGAAGTCCTATGGCAACTTGTGCATACAGTGCGTCGTTGAAAAAGACCATTTTCCCGAAGTGCTCATCAAAACCGGTAATCTGCAGTGTCCCGGCTTTGTGAAAAAGGGTGATGAAATGCCATTTTCCTTTACAGTAAAAAACAGGGGAACCCAGGCACTGAATCCCAACGATTTGACCTTTGATGTGAACATCGATGGAGAAAAGGTTGCCACCATCAGCAATCCCGAGGTGCTTGAGTCGGGAATCACCACAACTATCGAAGGCATAATTGAAACCTCAGAGTTGACTTCCGGTAGCCACACCTTGACCATCAACAATGCGGTTGCCCTTGGCGAGACGCTGGATTATGTCTATCCCATGAACGCCGAATTCATGATTCACAGCGGCACCTATCCCAGGCAGAAGCATTATGTCGAGCAGTACACTTCGACCTATTGCACCTATTGCCCGCTGGGCAACTCCATGCTGAGCATCCTCAAGCAAATGCGTGACGACATCATCTGGGTGGGTGTGCATGCCAACTTTAACGGCGTTGACCCCATGTCCTGTGCCCAGGGCGACAGCATCATGGACTACGTGGGCAATAATTCCTATCCTTCGGCCACATTCGACCGCTCAACCGGTTGGGAAAACGAGAGGCAACTGGTAAACAGCATCGGCTACTATGCCGATTATCACCAGCAAATAGCTGAGGAATTGGGCCATTTCTTTGACTATATTACGGAACAGAACCCCACTTTCGCCTCCATTGAGATCAGCCCTGTCGTAGATCCCGAGACACGTGAAGCCGTAATCATCGTTTCAGGTGAGATGACTCCCGACTTCGATTTGCTGCTGGGCGATGACAACGTGCTCAACGTCTTTATTACCGAGGACAGTGTTGTCGCTCCCCAGTTGAACAGTGGAATGTGGGTTTCACAGTATGTTCACAATGGCGTGTTCCGCTGCGCATTGGGCTCAGTCAAGGGCGTTGGCTTCAATAGGGTGGATGGCGGCTATAGCAACGAGTTTACAGTTACCATCCCCGAGGAGTGGGTATTGGACAACCTGAACGTTGTCGCGTTTATCTCACGTCCCATTGCCGCCGGTGTTCTGACCGATATGGAGTTGAATAACGCTGAATCGGTAAGGCTTTATAACCCGTCACATAGCATTGAGGAAATATTGGCTGATGGCGATGCGGTTCCCGTGGAATACTACGACATCATGGGACATCGCACCAATGGGCCCCGTCAGGGCATCAACATCGTCAAGATGAGCGACGGAACGGCAAGGAAAGTGCTTGTGAAGTAAACATCAGAACTGTATTGTAGCAGTCAATCCATAGGCCCGGTCACCAAAGGTGGTCGGGCTTATTGCTACGTCAACATCCTTGACAAACGGTCGTGTAAAGATGAAAGCAGTCCCTGCCCCGATGGCGGCACCGCCCAATACGTCCCACCAGTCATGGCGGTCGGTGTGGACACGCCCCCAAGCGACAAAACTCGACACGGCATAGGCGGGAACGCCCCATTTCCAGCCATAACGCTTCATCAGGAACGTGGAACCGTTGAAGGCGACTGCCGTGTGGGTGCTGGGAAACGCGTGGTGGCCCGTGCCGTCAGGACGGTCTTTGCGGATGCACAGTTCCAAGCCGTAATTCACGGCGATGCAGGTGGCGGCACTCAATCCCAGCTGTTTGAGACCTTCATTGTCGTGTTTTGCGATGGCCACACCCAGCGCGGTGGCGTCGGGCAACAGGCACAACACGTCGGTAGTGTGCCGCAAGGCATCATCGTCAGCTTGAATGTGCAGGCCGCATGCCAATATCAGGGCTGCAAGAAATATACGGGCGGTTTTCATCGTTGGGGATAGAGTTTGCGCAGCAGGTCGCTGCGGTGGATACGTTTCAGCGCTGCGGTGATGGCGGCGCGGTTTTTGCGGTCATACCAGAAGAAGAAAAGCCGTTGAGCCTGTTTCTCCATGGGTGTTTTGGCACAAAAGACAGGCTTCAGCGTGTAAGGATGTATGCCAGTGAAATAGGTCTCGGTAGAGACGGTCATGGGCGTGGGCGTGAAATCCTGTACCTGTTCCAGACGGAAGTCCAATTCTTTTGTGATAGCGGCGAGTTCGGCCATATCAGCCTCATGGCAGCCTGGATGAGACGAGATGAAGTAGGGGATGAGCTGCTGCCGCAGGTTGTACTTCGTGTTCACACGGTCGAACAGCGCTTTGAATCGCTTGAACAGCTCAAATGAGGGCTTGCGCATCAACATCAGCACGTCGTCGCTGGTGTGCTCGGGGGCGACTTTCAGGCGTCCCGACACATGATAGCGGATGAGCTCCTCGTTGTATTGGGCATTGATTTTGTCCACACGCGGGTCGCCAGTGCGGTGCATCGACAGGTCGTAGCGCACGCCGCTGCCGATGAACGACTTCTTTACCTCTGGCAAGGCGTCCACAGCATGATAGATGTCCAGCAGTTGGCTATGGTCGGTGTTGAGGTTGCCGCATGGCTGCGGGTGCAGGCACGACGGGCGTTGGCAACGCTGGCAGCGTTCCAGGTCCTTCCCGTGCATGCCGTACATGTTGGCGCTGGGACCGCCCAGGTCGCTGATGTAGCCCTTGAAATCCTCCATTTGCACTACCTGCTTGACTTCTCGCAGGATGGACTGTTTGCTGCGTGAGGCGATGAATTTGCCCTGGTGGGCGCTGATGGTGCAGAAGGCGCAGCCGCCAAAGCAGCCGCGGTGCATGCACACCGAGTGCCGTATCATCTCATATGCAGGAATGCGTTTGCCCTGATAGCGGGGGTGGGGCAGGCGGGTATAGGGCAGGTCAAACGAGGCGTCGATTTGCTCAGTGGTCATTGGCGGGTTGGTGCGGTTGACCTTGACGGCGATGTCTCCGGTGGCCTGCCACACGTTGTGGCCGTGCCACAGGTTGCTCTCCACCTCGATGACCTTGAAATTCTGGGCTTGCGCCTTCATCGATTTTTGGCATTCTTCATAACTGTGCAGTACCACGTCGGTGTCGCTATTGGCCATAGGTAGCTCGCTCAACGGGCGGCGCACAACCGTTTGAGGGATGTCAGTCAGTTCGTCGATGTGTTTTCCGGCTGCCAGTGCATCGGCAATGGCGATATTGGGCAGCTCGCCCATGCCATAGACGAGCATATCGGCATGACAGTCCATGAGAATGGATGGCCTGAGGCGGTCTTGCCAGTAGTCATAATGAGCCAGTCGCCTGAGTGACACTTCGATGCCTCCGGCCACAACGGGTACGTCAGGAAACAGTTGTTTCAGAATATCACTATAGACGATGGTCGGGTAGTCGGGGCGGGCTCCCGCACGGCCATCGGGCGTGTAGGCGTCGTCACTGCGTTTGCGGCGGGCTGCCGTGTAATGGTTCACCATCGAGTCCATCGCTCCTGCCGAGACGCCGAAGAATAGCCGTGGGCGTCCCAGTTTCTTGAAGTCCCGCAGGTCGTCGCGCCAGTTGGGTTGCGGTACAATGGCCACCTTGTAGCCGTGGGCTTCAAGCACGCGACCCACCACCGCCGTGCCCATCGACGGGTGATCGATATAGGCATCACCCGTGAACAGGATCACGTCGGCTTGCTCCCAGCCCAGGTGTTCCATCTCCTTACGGGTGGTGGGCAGCCACTGGCCCTTGATGCGGTGGTCGGTATGTTGTTTGTCGCGTTTCAAGCTTCTTTCTCTTTGAGCATTTCTTCGAGTTTGAGGATCTCGTCGCGGTACTGGGCAGCTTCAAGGAAGTCCATCCGCTTAGCGGCCTCAATCATCTGGGTCTTCAAGCGGTCGATGGCGGCCTGCATGTCCTTGGTGCCCATGTAGGCGACTACGGGATCGGCGGCGACACCCGCGCTGCTGTCAAATTCCTCGGTGTAACGCATGGCGGGAGTGCCGGGCATCGGCGACTGGTTGTGTCGGCTGGGCACCGTCGGATGATGCATGTCGGTGTCTTGGCCAATGATGGCTGTGCGGGCCTTGATGATGGCCGTGGGGGTGATACCGTTTTCCTCGTTGTACTTGAGCTGCAGGGTGCGGCGACGCTCGGTCTCGTCGATGGTCTGACGCATCGAGTCGGTAATGTTGTCGGCATACATGATGACGGTTCCATTCAGGTTGCGGGCCGCACGGCCAGCCGTCTGGGTCAGTGAGCGGCGGCTGCGCAGGAAACCCTCTTTGTCGGCGTCAAGGATGGCGACCAGTGACACCTCGGGCAGGTCCAGACCCTCGCGCAGCAGGTTCACACCCACCAGCACATCGATGGCGCCGGCACGCAGGGCGTCAATGATCTCGATGCGTTCCAGCGTCTCCACGTCGCTGTGCATATAGGCGGTGCGGATGTCCAGCCGTTTCAGGTAGTCGCTCAGCTCCTCGGCCATTCGCTTGGTCAAGGTCGTTACCAGGGTGCGCTCGCCTCGCTCGATGCGCAGCTGTATTTCCTCGACCAGGTCATCGACTTGACCTTGTGAGGGGCGCACGATGATTTGCGGGTCGAGCAGGCCCGTCGGGCGGATGAGTTGCTCGGTGATGATGCCTTCGCTCTTGTTCAGCTCATAATCGGCGGGTGTGGCGCTCACATAGATCGTCTGGTGAGTCAGTTCCTCAAATTCTTCAAACCGCAACGGCCTGTTGTCCAAGGCGGCCTCCAGTCGGAAACCGTAGTGCACCAGGTTGGTCTTGCGGGATTGGTCGCCGCCGTACATGGCGCGAATCTGCGGCACGGTCACGTGGCTCTCGTCGATAATGGTGAGGAAATCGTCAGGGAAATAGTCCAGCAGGCAGAAAGGCCGCATGCCGGGACGGCGGCCGTCGAAATACCTCGAATAGTTCTCGATGCCAGAGCAATAGCCCACCTCGCGCATCATCTCCATGTCATAGGTCACACGCTCATTGAGCCGCTTGGCCTCGGCAAAGCGGTTCTCGCGGGCAAACGCGGCGACCTGGTTCTCGCGGTCGAGGTCGATTTGCCCCATGGCCGCTTTCATGCGCTCTTTGGTGGTAACAAAGATGTTGGCGGGGAAAATCTTAAAACCCTCCACGTCCTCGGTGGGCAACTGCGTTTCGCTGTCGAGAATCTGGATGCGTTCGATTTCGTTGCCCCAAAAGATTATGCGCAGCATGATGTCCTCATCGCTCAGGAACACGTCAATCGTGTCGCCCTTGACGCGGAAGGTGCCCATCCTGAGTTCGGTGTCGCTGCGGGAGTAGAGCGCATCCACCAGGCGGTGCAGCAGCTCGTCACGCCCGATTTGGTCACCCACTTTGAGCTCAATGGCGTTGGCAGTGATGTCCTCGGGGTTGCCCATGCCGTAGAGGCACGATACGCTCGACACCACGATGATGTCGCGGCGCCCGCTCAACAGGGCGGTTACGGTGGCGAGCCTGAGGCGTTCAATCTCGTCGTTGATGGCGAGGTCTTTCTCGATGTACTTGTCGGTCGAGGGGATATAGGCCTCGGGCTGGTAGTAGTCGTAGTAGGAGACGAAGTAGTGCACGGCGTTCTCGGGGAAGAAACCCTTGAACTCGGCATACAGCTGGGCCGCCAGCGTCTTATTGTGCGACAAGACCAGGGTGGGACGGCCCGTTTGGGCAATGACGTTGGCCATGGTGAACGTTTTTCCGGACCCTGTAACGCCAAGCAGCGTCTGGTAAGGGACACCGTCGTTCACACCGCCTGCCAGCTCAGCAATCGCTTGTGGCTGGTCACCGGTGGGATCATATTCGGCTCGCAATTTATATTCCATGGTCGACGTTAGCGTTTAAACTGCAAAGATAAAACTTTTCGGTGAAATGGTTCATGAATGAGAACAGATTTCATCCGTCCGCACAGTCCATTTCCCTATCCCTCCAATCCGTTGGCTTCAAGCATCGGTAACGCTTGAATCGTAGTCACTCGTTACCACGTAGTCCAGCGGACGGTCATGCGGCTCTACCGGTACCTCGTCAACCAGCTGGAAGCCGCACGCCACGCCGATGGTGGGGCAGGTCGTGGTGCTCAGCAGGCGGTCGTAGAAGCCCTTGCCGCGCCCCAGGCGGTTACGCTGCTTGTCCAGCGCCACGGCGGGCACGATAATCAGCTCCAGGCAAGATGCATCCACGGCGTCGCCCACAGGTTCGCCGATATGGAACTTATTGTTGTCGTCGAGGCTTTCAGGTCCCAGGTAGGGCACTATTTCCAGGTCATCGCCCTTGACGCGCGGCAGGTAAATGTTCTTGCCGAGGGCCAGCCACCGGTTCACCGCCTCGTGGGTCGGCAACTCGTCAGGCAGCGACCAGTAGCACAGGATGTGCTGTGCATGCTGCCACACGGGCATCGAGCGTATCTTATTGAATACCATATCGGCCTCTACCTCACGCACCGCTGCAGGGGTCATCGC
Source organism: Muribaculaceae bacterium (assembly GCA_017557425.1). Taxonomy (GTDB): domain Bacteria; phylum Bacteroidota; class Bacteroidia; order Bacteroidales; family Muribaculaceae; genus Sodaliphilus. The sequence continues at coordinate 218,614 of JAFYYU010000012.1, forward strand.
CTTGAGCTGTTTGATTTGTTGTCTTAATTCTTTCTTCGTCATCTCTTCATCGTTGTTTTTCACTGACAAAGGTAGTGCAAATTCCGGCTCAAAGTAACATTTTTAGCCACATCCATGCAGTTTTAAGAATTATTGTTTAATTTTGCCATTTGTAAATAATGTTTTTATAGAATGAGAGTCATTATCTTAGGTGCCGGCGCTATTGGCGCCCATTTGGCGGACCTGTTCTCAAAAATCAATCAGGACATCGTCGTGATTGATGATGATGAGCAGAAGTTGGAACGCATTCAGGAGAATTGCGACCTGATGACTGTGCATTCGTCATCCAATGCACCCATCAAAGCGATGAAAGACGCCAAGGTGGGGAATGCCGACTTGTTCATCGCCGTCACCCGTGACGAGTATATGAATTTGAGCCAGTGTGTGTTGGCTCACTCGCTGGGGGCATCACGCACAGTTGCCAAAGTGGAAAACAGGGAATTGACGATTCCACAAGTTGTCAACGCTTTTAGCGAGGCCGGCGTGTCATCGGTCATTGACCCTGACAACCTCGCTGCGCTGGATATCGTCAACAGCTTGAAAATGACTTGGGTGAGACAGCGGTGGGACGTCCATGGCGGAGCACTCACGCTGTTGGGCATCAAGGCTTGGGAGGGATGCGAAATCCTCAACATCCCGTTCAAGCAGGTCTTCAAACCCGATTCACCCTATCATGTCGTGGCGATCAAGCGCGGCAATGACACCATCATTCCCACGGGCGACGATATGATCAAGACTGGCGACCTGGTCTATTTCATGACGATGCGCGAGAATATGGCCAGCATGAAGAAGCTCATGGGCAAGAGCCATTATCCTGAGGTGAAAAACGTGATCATCGTCGGCGGTGGCAGGACGGCCGTGAGGGTGGTGAACATGCTGCCTGACGGCATCCGCGCCAAGATATTTGAGAGCGACCCGCACCGTTGTGAGGAACTGACGGAACTGGTGAACAACGATCGGGTGATGGTGATCAATGCCGACGGACGGTCGGTATCTAACCTGATGGAAGAGAACATCAAGTCGGCCCAGGCTTTCATCGCACTCATGGGCAATGCCGAGGCCAATATTCTGGCTTGTCTCACCGCCAAGGAATTAGGCGTTCCCAAGACCATCGCCATGGTCGGGAACATGGACTATGTGGGCATTGCCGGCAATGTGGATATCGGTACCATCATCAACAAGCAGGCGTTGACCGCCAGTCACATCTACCAGTTGCTGCTTGACGGCGACGTGCGCAACATCCGTAATCTGATAACCGTCAATGCCGACGTGGCTGAATTCACGGCGCACCCGGGCTCGCGGATCACGATGAAGAAAGTGCGCGACCTGGGATTCCCCGTCGAGGCCGAGTTGGGTGGACTGGTCAGGAACGGCAAAGGCATCCTGGTCAACGGCGAGACAATGATTGAGCCGGGCGACAACGTGGTGGTATTCTGTCACGGTACCCCCATCAGCAAGATAGAGAAATACTTCAAGTAGCGGCAGGCAGATGATCAACACAAAGCTGATATGCAAGATTTTGGGCATGCTGTTATGGGTCGAGGCGGCTTTTATGGCGTTGTGCCTGCTCATGGCGGTCTGCTATCGTGAGAGCGATATCAAGGCCTTTGCCATTACTATCGGCATCACGCTTGCTGTCGGATTCCTGTTGCGGCGGCACGGCCGACACGCGTCCAACGCCTTGTCGCGTCGGGATACCTATCTGTTGGTGAGCCTCGTGTGGGTAGCCTTCGCCATGATGGGGGCATTGCCGTTTCTCATCGGCGGCTATCTGACGAGTGTGACCGACGCCTTTTTCGAGACCATGTCGGGACTCACGACTACAGGCGCGACGATTATGGAGCACGTGGAGGGACTGCCGCATGGGCTGCTGTTCTGGCGGTCGTTGACGCAGTGGATTGGCGGTATGGGTATCGTGCTGTTCACGATTGCCATTATACCGTCGTTTGTGGGCGGCTCAGTGATGTTCTTCTCGGCCGAAACCACCGGGCCTGTGAAGTCGAAGATGCATCCCCGTCTTACCACGACGGCCAAGGCTTTATGGGGCATTTACCTCTGTCTGACGCTCGCGTGTGCCGTCTTTTTCTTCGTCTTCGGCATGGGGCCTTTTGATGCTATGAACTATGCCATGACCATCACCGCGACAGGCGGTTTCGCCACCCACGACGCCAGCACAGGCTATTTCAACAACTCGGCTATCGAATATACCGCCATCATCTTCATGTTCCTGTCGGGAATCAGTTTCACGCTGCTCTATACGGCCATTTTCAAGGGCAAGGTCAAGCGGCTGTTCAAGAATGCCGAATTCCGGTTCTATTCCGTGCTCACGCTTGGTGCGACGGCTTTCATCGTCTATTTCCTGTTGAGGGACAATCACTACAACTTCCCCGATGCCATTCGTGTGGCGCTGTTCCAAGTCGTGTCATTCCTTACTACTACGGGCATGTTCAACGAGGATGCCGCCCAATGGCACCATATCACTTGGGTCGTCCTGAGCTTCTGCATGTTCTTCGGAGGCTGTGCGGGCAGTACGGCAGGCGGCTTTAAATGTGCCAGAGGCGTTATCGCGTTGAAGATCCTTCGCAACGAGATGCGGCATCTGTTGCACCCCAAGGCCGTCCTTCCTGTCAAGGTGAACGACAGCACCGTGCATTCGTCGGGACAGATTACACTCATGGCGTTCTTTATCGCCTATTTCGCTTTGTGTTTTACCGCCTTTTTCATCATGATTCTCGTCGGCGTGGACAGCACCAATTCCTTCACCATCGCCTTGAGTTGCGGCAGTAACGTGGGTCCCACGCTGGGCCTGGAGATTGGCCCCACCATGTCATGGAGCATCCTCCCGGACTTTGTGAAGTGGATTCTCTCGGCACTCATGCTCATGGGACGTCTCGAGATTTTCACCTTCCTCGTCATCTTCGTCCCCTCATTCTGGAAAAACAACTAATCCTCCCTCCTAATATAACAACAAGAAATACAATAAGCACAATTTATAAATCAAAGACAATCAATAATCTGTTTCAATGCTAATTCCGCTAATAATACGAATTTAACGAAAAATATAATAAATTTGAAAAATTCGCGAAATTAGCATTAGCCCCGCAGGGATCAGTTGTTTGATTGAGGGCGGATGCTTTTTGTGTTTGTTGTATTTCTTGTTTTCGGTTTGGGTTGTTGTCTTTTAAAAAATATTGTTGAAAAAAGTGTCGTTTCGGCTTGTGAATCAGGAATTTTTTGTACCTTTGCAGTCGCGCTTTTCGGGAACGTGTCCGAAAAGGCTGTTTAACTAACTTATTATTAACAATTTAAATGAGCGAAGAATTAAAAAATTCTCCAATCGCCGATTTCGATTGGGACGCCTATGAAAAAGGCGAGACCAAAAGAGACAAATCTTTTGAAGAACTGGAAAAAACCTACGACAACTCCCTGAACAAGTTCCAGGAGGATGAAGTGACCGAAGGTACTGTTATCTCGATCAACAAGCGCGAGGTAGTGGTTAACATCGGTGCTAAGTCGGACGGCATCATTCCCGTTAGCGAATTCCGTTACAACCCCGACCTCAAGGTAGGTGACACTGTTGAAGTGTATGTAGAGAACCGCGAGGACAAGAAGGGTCAGCTCGTGCTGTCGCACCGCAAGGCTCGTCAGGCCAAGAGCTGGGACCGCGTTAACGAAGCGCTTGAGAACAACGAGATCATCAAGGGTTACATCAAGTGCCGCACCAAGGGTGGTATGATCGTCGATGTATTTGGCATCGAGGCCTTCCTGCCCGGTTCGCAGATCGACGTACGCCCCATCCGCAACTATGATGACTACGTTGACAAGACCATGGAGTTCAAGATCGTGAAGATCAACCAGGACTTCCGCAATGTTGTTGTGAGCCACAAGGCCCTGATCGAGGCCGAGCTCGAACAGCAGAAGAAAGAGATCATGTCCAAGCTCGAGAAAGGTCAGGTACTCGAGGGTACCGTCAAGAACATCACCAACTACGGTGTGTTCATCGACCTGGGTGGCGTGGACGGTCTGATTCACATCACCGATCTGTCGTGGGGCCGTGTGAACAACCCCGCCGACATCGTTCAACCCGAGCAGAAGCTCAACGTGGTGATCCTCGACTTCAACGAGGAGAAGAACCGCATCGCTTTGGGTCTGAAGCAGCTCCAGCCGCATCCCTGGGATGCTCTGGATCCCGACCTCAAGGTGGGCGACCACATCAAGGGCAAAGTTGTCGTTATGTACGACTACGGTGCATTTGTTGAGGTGGCTCCCGGCGTCGAGGGCCTGATTCACGTCAGCGAGATGAGCTGGTCACAGCGTCTGCGTCCCGCCCAGGACTTCATGAAGGTGGGCGACGAGGTAGAGGCCGTTATCCTGGCTCTGGACCGCGAGGACCGCAAGATGTCGCTGGGCATCAAGCAGCTCACCAACGATCCTTGGGACACCATCGAGGAGAAGTACCCCGTTGGCAGCAAGCATGCCGCCAAGGTGCGCAACTTCACCAACTTCGGTATCTTTGTTGAGATGGAAGAGGGCGTTGAGGGTCTGATTCACATCAGCGACCTGTCCTGGACCAAGAAGATCAAACACCCGAGCGAGTTTACCAAGGTTGACGCTCCCATCGACGTTGTCGTTCTCGACATCGACAAGGAGAACCGTCGTTTGAGCCTGGGTCACAAGCAGCTCGAGGAGAATCCTTGGGAAACCTACGAGACCATCTTCACCAAGGGCAGTGTACACGAGGGTACCATCAGCGAGCTCACCGAGCGTGGCGGCCAGATCCGTCTGGATCCCTACGGCGTTGAGGGCTTTGCTACCCCCAAGCACCTGACCAAGGAAGACGGCACCACCGCCAAGCAGGGCGAGACCTTGCAGTTCAAGGTGATCGACTTCAACAAGGACAGCAAGCACATCATCCTGTCGCACAGCCGCATCTTTGAGGATGAGCAGCGCAGCGAGGCCCGCAAGGCCCGCCGTCAGGCTGCCGCCAACAAGCCTGCTGCCGAGGAGGCTCCCGCAGTTCCTCAGGTAGAGAAGACTACCCTGGGTGACGTGACCGGTCTGGCCGCCCTCAAGGCTAAGCTTGAGAAGGCTGAGGCAAAGGCTGAGCCCAAGGCAAAGAAGGCTGAGAAGGCCGAAAAGGCTGAAGAGCCCAAGGCTGAGAAGGCTGAAGAGCCCAAGGCTGAGGCTCCCGTAGAGGAGGCTCCCAAGGCTGACGAGACTCCCAAGACCGAGGAGTAATCCTAATCGAAATCAATGAGTACTGGCGCCCTGTTCGCGGGGTGCCAGTCTTTTTTTGCATTTTTAGACATTATAGTATAAATATTTGCCGAAAAATTTCCGTAATCAAAATAAATGGAGTACTTTTGGGGTTCGAAAACCGTACATAAACAAAACAAATAATCAACTAATAACTAATTAATTCCTACAACGTGAAAATACTTTCTATTAACGACCTCAACAATTTGAGGAAGCGTGCGCAACAGGCGCTCGCGCTGCGCGAGGAAAGTTCTGACCAACAGTCGGAGCAGTGTTGTGGTCTTGCAACGGGTGCCGAGCACTTGCAGGTGCTGTGCTGCGGTGGTACCGGTTGCAAGGCGTCTTACAGCCACAAAATCGTTGATAATCTGAAAGCTGCAGTCGAGGAGAACGACATTGCCGACAAGGTGGATGTCATTACCACGGGTTGCTTTGGCTTCTGCGAGAAGGGCCCCATTGTCAAGATTATGCCTGACAATACCTTCTACACCCAGGTGAAGCCCGAGGATGCTGCTGAAATCGTCAAGGAGCACATCATTGGCGGCCGTCGCGTGGAGCGTCTGCTCTATGTGGACCCCAAGACCCAAAAGACGGTGAGCGACAGCAAGCACATGGACTTCTACCGCAAGCAGATGCGTATCGCCCTGCGTAACTGCGGCCTGATCGACCCCGAGAACATCGAGGAGTACATCGCCCGCGACGGTTACCAGGGTATCGCTAACGCCCTGCTCAACCAGACCCCCGAAGAGGTGATCGAGATCATCAAGGCCTCGGGACTGCGCGGTCGTGGTGGCGCTGGCTTCCCCACCGGCATGAAGTGGGGCTTTGCCCGCGGCTATGATGCCGATGAGAAGTATGTGGTCTGCAATGCTGACGAGGGCGACCCCGGTGCATTCATGGACCGCTCCATCATGGAGGGTGACCCCAACTCGGTGATCGAGGCAATGACCGTCTGCGGTTACTGCATCAACTCCCACAAGGGTCTGATTTATATCCGTGCCGAGTATCCCCTGGCCGTTAACCGCTTGAAGATCGCTATCCAACAGGCTCGTGAGTATGGTTTGCTTGGCAAGAAGATCCTGGGTACCGACTTTGACTTTGATATCGAGATCCGCTACGGTGCCGGCGCATTCGTCTGCGGTGAGGAGACCGCCCTTATCCACTCGATGGAGGGTAAGCGTGGTGAGCCCACCTTGAAGCCGCCCTTCCCCGCCGAGGCTGGTTACAACATGAAGCCTACCAACGTGAACAACGTCGAGACGCTCGCCAACGTGCCCATCATCCTGACCAAGGGCGCTGACTGGTTCGCCTCGATCGGTACCGAGAAGAGCAAGGGTACCAAGGTGTTCGCCCTGGCCGGTAAGATCAACAACGTGGGCCTTATCGAGGTTCCCATGGGCACCACCCTGCGTGAGATCATCTACGACATCGGTGGTGGCGTGAAGAACGGTAAGGAGTTCAAGGCTGTGCAGACCGGTGGCCCCTCGGGTGGCTGCTTGACGCAAAAGCACCTGGATACTCCTATCGATTATGAGCACCTGGCTGCTTCGGGCTCGATGATGGGCTCCGGCGGTATGATCGTCATGGACGAGGACGACTGCATGGTCAGCGTGGCCAAGTTCTACCTTGAGTTTACCGTTGACGAGAGCTGCGGTAAGTGCACGCCCTGCCGTATCGGCAACAAGCGCCTGCTCGAGATCCTCACCCGTATCACCCAGGGCCGTGGCACCATGGCCGACCTGGAGACCCTCAAGACCTTGAGCGAGGTCATCAAGGATACCGCCCTGTGCGGTCTGGGCCAGACTTCTCCCAATCCTGTGTTGTCGACCATCAACAACTTCTGGGACGAGTATGTGGAGCACGTGCAGTATCACAAGTGCCGTGCTAAGCAGTGCAAGGATCTCGTGACCTACAGCATTGACCCGGCCAAGTGTAAGGGCTGTACCGCCTGCGCACGCAAGTGCCCCGTCAGCGCCATCACGGGCGAGGCTCGCAATCCTCACAGTATTAACCCCGATAAGTGTATCCGCTGTGGCATGTGTATCTCTACCTGCCGCTTCGATGCCATCTCAATTTCCTAAAATCCGACAGCATCATGGAAGAAAAGAATATGATCACTCTGACGATTGATAAACACGAGGTTACTGTTCCTGCTGGAACGATGTTGCTCGATGCGGCCAAGACGGTGGGCATCTCCATTCCTACCCTGTGCCACATCAACCTCGAGGGCACCTGTGTGCAGAATATGCCCGCTTCGTGCCGCATTTGTGTTGTGGAGATTGAAGGCCGCCGCAATCTGGCACCCGCCTGCGCTACCCGCGTGACCCCCGGCATGGTGGTCCACACCAACAGCGCCCGCGTTATCCGCGCCCGCAAGACCGTTGCCGAGCTCATGCTCAGCGACCATCCCAACGATTGCTTGACCTGCCCCAAGTGCAGTGACTGTGAGCTGCAGCGACTGGTGATGCGTTTCAACATCCGCACAATGCCTTACAACTACGGTGAGCAGAGCGTGCGCAAGCAGGAAATGACCCCGTCGATTACCCGCAACATGGAGAAGTGCGTTTACTGCCGCCGTTGCGAGAGTGTCTGCAACAACGTGCAGTCGGTGGGCGTCCTCAGCGCTATCCGCCGCGGTTTCAACACCACGATTGCTCCCACGTTCGACGAGATGTTCTCCGACACCAACTGTACCTACTGCGGTCAGTGTGTCGCCGTTTGTCCTACTGGCGCCCTCACCGAGCGTGATTATACCGACCGCCTCATGGAGGACCTGAACAACCCCGACAAGGTGGTGATCGCTCAGCCCGCTCCCGCCGTGCGCTTCGCGTTGGGCGAGGAATTCGGCATGCAACCCGGTACTATCGTGACCGGCAAGATGGCCACCGCATTGCGTGACCTCGGTTTCGACTATGCATTCGATACCGACTTCGGTGCCGACCTCACCATTATGGAGGAGGGTACCGAGATCCTGCATCGCCTCAACAAGTTCCTTGCTGGCGATAAGGACGTGAAGTTGCCGATTATGACCTCGTGCTGCCCCGCATGGGTGAACTTCTATGAGCACGAGTTCCCCGATCTGCTCGACTATCCCTCGACTGCCAAGTCTCCCGCCCAGATGTTCGGCGCTATTGCCAAGACCTACTGGGCCGAGAAGATGGGCATCCCCCGCGAGAAACTCGTGGTCGTTTCGATTATGCCCTGCTTGGCTAAGAAATTCGAGGCTGAGCGCGACGAGTTCAAGGTGGATGGCAATCCCGATGTGGACTACAGCATCTCGACCCGCGAATTGGGCCGCCTGATCAAGCGTGCCAACATCGACTTCGTCAACCTGCCCGACAGCGACTTTGACTCGCCCATGGGTGAATCGACCGGTGCTGCCGCCATCTTCGGTATCACTGGCGGTGTGATGGAGGCTGCCCTGCGTACGGTTTATGAGGTACACACCGGCAAGACCCTGCCGCATCTCGAGTTTAACGAGGTACGCGGTTTCGAGGGCATCAAGGAGGCCACCATCGACCTCAACGGCTTTGAGTTGAAGGTCTGTGTGGCTCACACGCTGAGCAACGCCCGCAAGGTGATGGACAAGCTGCGTGCCGGCGAGCTCAACTACCATGTGGTTGAGGTGATGGCATGTCCCGGCGGTTGCATCGGCGGCGCCGGCCAGCCCTACCACCACGGCAATGTGGAGATCCTCAAGGCACGTGCTGCTGCCGTTTACCGTGAGGACGAGGGCAAGAAGCTGCGCAAGAGCCACGAGAACCCCGACATCCAGAAACTCTACAAGGAATTCCTGGGCGAGCCTTGTGGCGAGAAGTCTCACCACCTGCTTCACACGCATTATTTTGACAAATCTATTCATTGATCGAATTAAAACAACAATAACGATATGAAGAAACAAGAAATCAAACTGGCGTGTACTGTTGTTAAACAGGTAGAGGAAATCTGCGACAAGCACGGCAACAAGCCCGGTGAATTGATTAATGTGCTGCACGAGTGCCAGCACCTGCATGGCTATCTCCCCGAGGAGATGCAGCGCATCATCGCCCGCAAGCTGGGCGTGCCCGCCTCCAAGGTTTATGGCGTGGTGACGTTCTACTCGTTCTTCACCATGACCCCCAAGGGCAAGCACCCGATTTCAGTGTGCCTGGGTACCGCTTGCTACGTGCGCGGCTCAGAGCGTCTGCTGGAGGAAATCAAGCGCATCCTCAATATCGAGGTGGGCGAGACGACCCCCGACGGCAAATTCTCGCTCGACTGCCTGCGCTGCGTGGGCGCCTGCGGTCTTGCACCTGTTGTGATGGTCGGTGAGCACGTTTATGGACGTCTCGACGCCAAGGACATCCGCAAGATCCTTGACGAAGTCGCCGCTGAAGAATAATCATTAAACATCACTATTTCAATTGCTTGGGAGCAGGAAGGCTCGAAACTTCCTGCTCCCAATCTGTATAGATGAGGGTTGGAGACAAGATTGATATAAATCACCGAAAAATAAGAGAAAATGAGGTGTTTAGCGGGAAAAATCGCTATCTTTGCCCCTATAGAAAAAATGACTAATGAGAATAATATGAAAACGAAACGATTTCTCTCTTTCCTCGTGGTGACGTTGGCGCTGGCAGTCACTCCGTCGTGGGCATGTACCAATCTGATCGTTGGTAAGGCAGCCTCGGTAGATGGCTCCGTGATTTGTACATATAATTGTGACGGTTACGGCTTCGCCGGCTCGCTATCACGCACCCCTGGCGGCAGGCATGAGAAGGACGAGAAGATTGCCGTCCGCGAGTGGGGCCGGGGCGCCGTGAAAGGCTATATTCCTCAAGTGGAATACACCTATGACGTCATCGGCTTTATTAATGAAAAGCAGGTGAGCATCGTGGAAACCACCTTTGACGGTCGCCTAGAGTTGCGGAACCCCGAAGGTCTGCTCGACTATTTCACCATGATGCACCTGGGGCTGGAGCGTGCTGCCACGGCACGTGAGGCCATTGTCATCATGACTAATCTAGTGCGGGATTATGGTTACAATAGCACGGGAGAGAGTATTACCGTGTGCGACAAAAACGAGGCCTGGATTCTCGAAATCATAGGCAAGGGCCCGGGCGTGAAAGGTGCCGTGTGGGTCGCCGTTCGCATCCCCGACGACTGCATCAGTGCCCACGCCAACCTCTGCCGCATACGCCAGTTCCCGTTGAAGGACCCCAAGAACTGCCTGTATTCCAAGGACGTGATTTCCTTTGCGCGCGAGAAAGGCTATTTCAGTGGCAAGGACGAGGATTTCAGCTTCCGCGATGCCTATTGCCCGATCTCCTTCTCGGCAGTGCGCTATGCCGACGCCCGTGTGTGGAGTTTCTTCCGCCACCACTACGACCAGGCCGAGATGGACAAGTACCTGCCCTACATCAACGGCCAGTATGACGTTTGCGACCATCTGCCGCTCTACATCAAGCCCGACCGCAAGTTGTCGGTGCGTGACATCATGAATGACATGCGCGACCATTACGAGGGCACACCGCTGGACATGACAGCCGACATGAGCGCAGGACCCTGGAGCTCACCTTACCGTCCGCTGCCCATGAACTGGGAAGTCGACGGGAAGAGCTATTTCCGTGAGCGTGCCATCGGCACCCCGCAGTCGGGATTCACGCTGGTTTCTCAGCTTCGCAGCTGGCTCCCCGATGAGGTGGGAGGCATCATGTACTTCAACTGCGACGATGCCAACATGATAGCCTACGTGCCTGTGTATTGCTGCGTGAATGAGGTGCCCGAAGCCTTCCGCCGCGAGAACAACGTGAACACCGAGTTCAGCGAGCACGGCGCCTTCTGGATGAACAATCTGGTGGCGAACATGATTTATCCGCGATACAGCGCCATGATAGGGGACCTGCGTGAGGCGCAACAGGAGTTGGAGGACTTCTACGCTGCTGATCAGACGCAGGTATTGAAAGATATAGAGCCCCTCACCAAGCGTGAGCGCGTCAGCTACCTCACCAGCAAGAGTGCAGCCTATACCGCCCAGATGATGCAGCGTTGGGACAAGCTCTTCCGCCTCATCGTTGTGAAGCACAACGACCAGATCATGAAGCCTTCAGAGAATGGTGCCGTCGTTCCGGGACGTTATACTACACCGGGCTATGACCAGCAGTTCCGTGAGCAGATCAGCAAGGACACCGGTACCCGTTACCTGATGCCCGAAAGCTCTGGAGACATCAAGTCGCTGTAAACGCGGGAGAACTCTGTATACCGAAAATTAAGGGAAAAATGAGCGTTTAGCGAGAAAATTCACTACCTTTGTGACAACACTAAATACTGTTTATTATGAAAAAAGCATTTATGATTTTACTGATGGCCTTGATGGCCAACCTCGTTTCGACGGCCACAGATTTCAAAACCTTTGAGAATGAGATTTTTACCATCAACTATCCTGCTGACTGGGAGGAGACTTATGTCGATGATGATTGCCTGAACGTGGCTACTGAAGATGGTCAGATACGTTTTGATGTCACTTACAATGAACGCGGTCCAATGAAGGATCAACTGCAAGAGGCCGTTGACAATTGGGTGTACATGAAAGAGAGCCATGGCCACCAGGTGGACCAGAAAGTGGTGAAAGACGACTATGCGCTCGTGCGTTCGATAGAGACCGACGAGGATGACGGTACGCAAACCGTAGTGGTGTGGTTCTTGATGATCACCCAGGAGCCGCAATGCTTCTCGGGATCAATCCAGAGCCCATTTGATCGCGCCAACGAAGCGGCCAACATTCTGGTGGAAATGCTCGCAACCCTCTCCCAGAAATAACAAAAGCAGAATAAGTTCAATTGTGGCATTATGAAGCGTGAAGAGACAGGGAACCTTAGCAGAGAGGAATTGTTTGAGAAGATCAAACGCAAGTGCATATCAAGGTCACGTATCGATTTCTACAGTGGACTTCTGATCCTGTTCATTATAATTGTATTATTCATCTACCGTGGTACAAATCCATTTGATGATAATGATATTTTTAAGCTTCATCTATGCTATAGTTCTTGCATGTATGGCGGGATGGCTAGCTCTGTACAGTTATTTGTATCAAAAGAAAATTCAAAAAACTGACGATCCAGGTCAGTTATTGCACTTCTATGAAAAGAGAAGCCAAAACCTCATCATATTTTGTCTTATCGGTTGGTTGATATGGCTTGGACCGAAATTTGTGGGATTTTTCAGAACAGCCAGTGATTATGAAGATGTGTTATTGGCTATCGTGTTTGTTGCATCTGTATACTTCATTTACAAAACCCATAAACCTGGCTCTGTGGGTGTTAAAGATATGGAGATTATAGAACAACTACAAGACCTTATTGATGAGTAATGATGCCGTCTTTTCAAGGCAACAAGCGGTTGAAGAACATGATACAAAATTGCAAATCTCAGGACGAGTAGCAGCGCCTCATGAACAATCATTCTCCCAAAAATAATAGATCATGAAGTGTTTAGTGTAATAATCGCTATCTTTGCATAATAATATTTTTAGTGACCAACAATTAAAGCATATCATTATGAAACTGGAAGATTTATACTTGATTAACAAAGAAGAATGGCTGGATGTTATCAAGGACAAGTGCAAGAAAAAAGCGAAAACTCATTTCTGGGTTGGGTTGGTTTCTTTGATACTTCTCCTGATAATGGTGACAATTGCAATTTATGTTGAGCTTCATCCAGACATTCATTATTCGGCACATGATAAAAGAGGTTTTGTTTTGCTCTTGGCTATGGTTTTATGGGCCCTTATGTCAGGCTGGTGGATTCTAAAATCTCACAGCTTTTTAAAAACCATCGACGGTCTCGGCAATCCAGAACAGCTATTGGACAAGTTCAAAAAGTACATTAAAGACAAAAGTATCATCTGGACGATAGGACGTCTGATTTTTATCGGGTGGTGGGTTTATTACACATTTACCTCTGATTTGGGTATTATAGTGAAAGTGATTACTTGGATCTTGTTCTTAGCCGCCGCTACAGTGGATATTTCCAGATTAATACGCGGTAAATATTTAAAAGGCTCCAGTGATGAGGATATCACCCATCGTCTGCAAGAACTCATCGGGGAAGAGTAACCTCATTCCCCTTCTTTTCAAGGCATAGAGCCGTTGAAGTGCTTAATACAAAATTGTAAAAGTCGGGACGAATACCAGCGCCTCATGAACAATCAATCATCAAAATCTAAGAGAAAATAGCGAAAAAATGCCTGCCTGTGCAGGTCAAGAGTTTGTCAAAAGACAACTCACCGAGAGAATATAACCATTAAACATAACATATTATGAAAAAGAACCTCTTATTATTGTTTACTTCCCTTTTGGTGGCCTTGTGCGCCAATGCGCAAGTATCGGTGTGTGGTGTTAATCCCGATGATAACGGCCACTTCGATTGTCCTTACATCAAGAGCGGCTCCGTCACTTGGAACGCTACCAGCAAGACCCTGACCCTGTACAATGCTGTTATTGAGTACAGCAGCAACAATCCCCAGGATGGCATCAGGCCCATTCGTGTCACCGGCGATGCGACCATCGTTGTTCATGGAAACTGCCGATTGACCTCCACTGGCCATGTAGCTATCGCAATAGACTCCTATACCTCCAAGAATGTGATTATCAAGGGCAATGGCTCCCTTTCCACATACAGCTCCTGGATTGACATTTTCCTTGTTGTCGCCCATTTGACCATCCAGGATATCACATTGAATACCGTCAAGGGAATCGCCAATAATGCCGAAGGCAATGGCGTAGGACTCACATTCGACAATGTGCAGGCCACCATTATGGGTGAGGTTGCAAGAATCGGCGATGGCATCACCTTCAATAACTGCGCTATCACTTACCCCGAAGACGCCTATTTAGAACAATCATCCTATGGCTATAGCATCTATTGTGGCAACCATCAAAGTCCCGACAAGATTATCATCTCTCGAAATGGTGGGCTTAAAGGTGATGTCAATGGTGACGGGGAGATAAATATCGCCGACGTGAATGTGATAATCACCATGATTCTGGGCGACAGTGGCAGCTATACTTCGGCGGACGTCAATGCTGATGACGAGGTCAATATTGCCGATGTCAACGCTATCATCAATATCATCCTTGGCGACGGTTCCACTCCAATGGTCATCGAGACGTTCACCGCGAATGGCGTGGAGTTCAAAATGGTAAAGGTCGATGGCGGTACCTTCACAATGGGCGCTACCCCTGAACAAGGTGACGACGCCTACAGTAGTGAGAAGCCGGCTCACCAGGTGACCCTGTCCAGCTACAGAATCGGCCAGACCGAGGTGACTCAGGAGTTGTGGACGGCCGTGATGGGCTACAACTGGAGCCATTTCACTGGCGACATGAACCTCCCAGCCGATCAGCTGTCCTGGAGTGAATGCCAGGAATTCATTACCAAACTGAACCAACTCACCGGAAAGACGTTCAGAATGCCCACCGAGGCCGAATGGGAATATGCTGCGCGCGGCGGCAAACAGAGCAAGGGCTACAAATACGCCGGCAGCAACAATATCGACGAAGTCGCTTGGTATGACGATGGCAACAGCCCCTGTGCAACAAAACCTGTCGCCACCAAAAAGCCTAATGAGTTGGGCATTTATGACATGTCGGGCAATGTGATGGAGTGGTGCAGCGATTGGTATGGCCCCTATAGCAGTGAAGCGCAGATTGATCCGGTTGGCCCTGAAACTGGCACAGATCGCATTACCCGTGGCGGCTGCTATAGTTTCTCATTGCCGAGGATGTGCCGTGTGTCGGCCCGGCGCTACTATAGCCCTACGTTTGAGGCTCCAGCCAATGGCCTTCGTCTGGCCCTCTGATCGGTTCAGGTCTCAAAAGTTCAGAAATAATTGAAGAGTATTTAGGGCGAATAATCGCTATATTTGCAAGCGGCAATATCATATATCTCGAAGTTATGTCTGATAATGAAAAAGTAAAAAAGAGAGAAAAAAGATAATTATCATAACGTCTTGTTTCTTTGCTTTTCTGATAGCCTTCTGTCTAATTTTTGCGATGGTTTTGATAGTGGCTTATTACAACCTATAGTAAAAATGCTTTATTAGAATCCCCGTCTTTTCAAGGCGTAAACGGTTGAACATCTTATACCAAAATTATAAAACTAAATAAGTATTTAGTTTCTAATTAACAACTATGAACAGAAAAATTAAATCTGCAATAATATCAATTATTGTCATTGTAGCAATAATAGTAGACATCATTTGGGATGTCTTATTATGGACAAATGCTTACGTTGATGGCAAATATATTTTTGGAGACAATGATACTTATTATTTGAGAGTTGGTAGCCTATCAGCTGCTATGTTCATCAATCTTGTTGTTATTATCGTATTGCTACTCATTTTAGCAACCAGAAGAAAATGAGTGTTTAGCGAATTTACTAGTAGCAATATCATATATCTTGAAGTTATGTCTGATAATGAAAAAGTAAAAAAAGAGAGAAAAAAGATGATTATCTTAAAGTCATGTTTCTTTGGTTTTCTGATAGCATTTTGTCTCATTAATATTTTGGTGTTTATAATAGCTCTATTTCTAGGTGATGCAGGCGGTTGGCTTACCTTTGCGTAAACCAACCGTTTTTATGATACTCACGATAAATGTAATCTTGGCAACGTTGAAGTAAGGCAATGCTTCTATTATGGTAGAGATACTTTGTTGAGGATGCCCTTGAGGTGGGCGATGGCGATGCCGTAGTTGGTCATTGGCACGCCCTGGGCGCGGCATTGCTCCACACGCTGGAGCATGAAACGGCGGTTAAACATGCATGCGCCGCAATGGATGATGAGGTCATAGCTCGTCAAATCCTCGGGGAAGTCCTTTCCCGCTACAATATCAATTTGCAAGCCTTCTCCTACACGCTTTCGCAGCATGCGGGGTATTTTCTCGCGCCCGATGTCCTCAGGCAGAGGAGCGTGGGTGCAGGCTTCGGCGATAAGAACCCGCGATTGCTCGGTCAAGCGGTCAATGGCTGCTGCACTCTCGGTAAAGTAACGGATGTCGCCTTTATGGGCCGCCATTAGCACCGAGAACGAGGTGAGCAGGCTGCCTTCTGGCTTTTTCTTCTCCACGATGTCAAACACCTGCGAGTCGGTGATGATGAGTCGTGGCGGCTCCCTCAAGGCGGCTAGTGAGCGGTCGATGTCCTCGGTTGTACAGCAGATGGCGATGCAACCCTTGTCCATCAGGTCGCGCAGGGTTTGCACCTGGGGCAGGATGAGCCGTCCCTTGGGCGCCTGCGGGTCTTGAGGCATGACCAGCAGCACGGTATCACCTGCCTTTGCCAAATCGCCTGTGAGTGACTGTTTCCCTTGGTCAGGAACCAGTCTGGCCAACGTCTGCCGCAGCAAGTCCAGTCCAGTCCCTTGCAAAGCGCTTACGGCGATGACCTCACCTCCTAACCGTTTGGCAATGTTGTCGAGTAGGGTAGAGGGCACTTTTCCCATCAGGTCCACCTTGTTGAGCACGACCACATAGGGGACATCGGCTTGCTTGAGCAACGCTGCCCATGCCGCCTCGTCATCGAGCGAGGTGGCGTCGGTGACTAGGATGGCGATATCAGTCTGTTTGATGACTTCGCGGGTGCGTTCGGTGCGCAGGTCGCCCACTTTGCCGCTGTCGTCAAAGCCTGCCGTGTCAATCAGCACACAGGGGCCCAACGGCAGAATCTCCATCGATTTGATGACAGGGTCAGTCGTGGTGCCGGGAACGTCGCTCACCAGGGCAATGTGCTGCCCCGTGAGTGCATTGATAAGCGACGACTTGCCCACATTGCGTCGTCCAAACAGTGCAATGTGCAGCCGCTCACTCTGCGGCGCCCTATTAAAAGCATTATCAGCCATGAAAAGGCAAACCAACGGTTATAAAAGGAAAACAATAAGTACAATAATCACAATGCTATCAGAGCAAAAAAATAGTATTTATTGTACTTCTTGTTTTCATTATCTCAGTTTAGAAGTAGAAGTCGCGCTTCCCGTTTGCAATGTCGTTAATGCGCTGGGTGGCGATTTCACGCACTCTGGGATTGGATATCAAACTGAGATCTTTCTCGATGAGGGCGTTGCCCTTGGCGCGGGTGTCCTCGCTGGCAAAGTCCATGAGGTACTCCTTGAGCGTCATCAGCGCGTTGGGGGTGCAGATGTCGCCGATCTTGCCTGCCTTGACCAGCTCCATGAAACGGTCTCCCGTGCGGCCCGAGCGGTAGCAGGCGGTGCAGAAGCTGGGGATATAGCCGATGGACAGCAACCAGTTGATGACCTCGTCAAGGGTGCGCGTGTCGCTCACGTCGAACTGTGCCGTCTCGTCGTGACGCTCCACAGTCGTGTAGCCACCGACGCTGGTGCGGCTGCCGCCGCTGATCTGAGACACGCCCAGGTCAAGCACCTTGCTGCGCACAGCTTGGCTCTCGCGGGTCGAGATGATCATGCCGGTGTAGGGCACAGCCAAGCGGATAACGGCGATGATGCGGCAGAAGATTTCGTCGGGCAGCACGTCGGGGAACTCGTCGAGGCTGATGTCCTCGGCAGGGCAGATGCGGGGTACACTGATGGTGTGCGGTCCCACACCGAAGCGGGCTTCCAGGTGCTCGGCATGCATGAGCAGACCCACAAAGTCATAGCGGTAGGTCGTCAGGCCGTAAAGCACGCCGATGCCCACATCGTCGCAGCCACCCAGCTGGGCGCGGTCCATCGCCTCGGTGTGGTAGCAATAGTTGCTCTTAGGTCCCGTAGGATGCAGGGCTTCGTAGTTCTTGCGGTTATAGGTTTCCTGGAACAGGATATAGGTGCCGATTCCGGCGGCCTTGAGCTTTTCATATGCTTCGACCTCGGTTGCGGCGATGTTCACGTTCAGACGGCGGATTTCGCCGTTGCCCACCTTGGTGTCATATATGGTGTGGATCGATTCCAGGATATATTCCAGGGGATTCATCACGGGGTGCTCGCCAGCCTCCAATGCCAGACGCTTGTGTCCCATCTTGACGAGCGCCTCAACCTCGGCGCGGATTTCGTCCTGTGACAGTTTCTTGCGCGGGATGGTCTTGTTGATGGCGTGGTAAGGACAATAGACGCAGCCGTTGATGCAGTAGTTTGACAGATACAACGGAGCAAACAGAACAATGCGGTTGCCGTAGAAACGCCGTTTAACGTCCTTGGCCAGTTGTTCATAGCGTTCAATCAGGTCCGGCTGGTCGCAATCGAGCAACACAGCGGCCTCGCGGTGTGTTAAGCCCTTGCACAGGGCGGCTTTGTTGATGATTTCTTCTATCAGGGCACGGTTGCTCTTATTCTTTTCAGCGTATGCTAGGGTGTCTAGTATCTCGCTATCGTCGATGAATTCATCGGCATGGTTAGACTTGACGTTATACATGATATTTATGTCGTTATTAGTTGTTACAATCGGCAAATTTAGCAAAAATTTGTGCAAGGTGAATACAAACCAACAAGATTTTTGAGTTTTGTTGAGCCACAGCCAAATTTATCCAAAAGTAATCAGTTGTTATTCACATGTTGCTAAAAAAAGATAATAAAATTAAATCTTGCTTGCTTTGCTGTTCATTTGCACTATCTTTGCCGAATATTTGGCCAACGGATAGCATTGACGACGAGAAGTCTCCATATTATCCTGTTTTTGGTGGCGGCATGTGTGCTGTTGCCTGCTTTGTCGCATGGGCAGGTCTTGACTGGAAAGACAATCGACCTGACCCAGGCGGTTGATTCTGTCATCAAGGCCGAGAGCGACTCGGCGGAGACGCAAAATCTTGCGTCTCTACAGGCTCGTGACACGAGCCGTTTTGTGC
This sequence comes from Muribaculaceae bacterium, assembly GCA_017557425.1. Classification (GTDB taxonomy): domain Bacteria; phylum Bacteroidota; class Bacteroidia; order Bacteroidales; family Muribaculaceae; genus Sodaliphilus. Next base: position 237,739 of record JAFYYU010000012.1, read on the forward strand.
GTGAGCGCGTGGATCTTGATCATATTGTCGAGTTCAATGCCAAGGACAGCATCATCCTTTTTGGCCGCAACCATGCGGTGATGTATGGTGGCAGCAAGATCCAGTACGGCGATATCGACATGAGCGCGTCGCAGATCAGCATGGACATGGACAGCAGCCAGGTGCAGGCCGTTGGTGTGCTAGACAGCATTGGCGAACTGACGGGCAAACCCGTGTTCAAGGACAATAGCGGCGAGTATGAGTCCAGGGTGATGAAGTACAACTTCAAGACCAAACGAGGCTATATCACCGACATCGTCACTGAGCAGGGCGAGGGCTACCTCACCGGTGGCATCACCAAAAAGACTGAGGACGACTACTATTACATCAAGGATGGCCGGTACACTACCTGTGACGACCATGACCATCCGCACTTCTACTTCCAGCTCACCAAGGCCAAAGTCAAACCCAAATCAAATGTGGTGACCGGCCCGGCCTATATGGTGCTGGAGGACCTGCCCCTGCCCATCGCGGTACCCTTTGGCTACTTCCCCTTCAGCGAGAAATACCAGAGCGGTATCCTGGTGCCCACCTTCGGCGAGGACTATAACCGCGGTTTTTATCTGCGCAATGGCGGTTACTACCTGGCGCTGAGTCAGTATGCCGACCTGGCATTGACAGGTGAGATCTATACCCGTGGGTCATGGGGGCTGACTGCCCAGTCGTCCTACTCCAAACGCTATAAGTTCTCAGGCTCGTTCAACGTCAGTTATCTGACCACCGTCACGGGTGAGAAGGGTGACCCGGACTACAGTAAGATGAAGAACTTCCAGGTGCAGTGGAGCCACAGCCAGAATCAGAAGGCAAACCCGTATCTGACCTTCTCGGCAAGTGTGAATTTTGCTACCTCGGGTTATGCCCGTAACAGCCTGAATACTTATTATACCAACGCCTTTACTGAGAACACCAAGAGCAGCACGGTCAACCTGACCTATAAGATTCCCAACAGCAAGTGGACCATCTCAACTACGGCCAACATTTCGCAACGCACTGCCGATTCGACGCTCACCGTGTCGTTCCCCAACCTGACAATCAACATGAGCCAGACTGCGCCGTTCAAGCGCAAACGTGTCGTCGGTGACGAGCGCTGGTATGAAAAAATCAAGATCAGCTACAATGGCAAGTTCCAGAACTCCTTGACCGCCAAGCAGGACGAGTTCCTGCACAAGAGTCTGGTCAAGGACTGGCGCAACGGCATGAGCCACACCGTACCCGTTCAGGCGACCTTCAACGTGATGAAGTATTTCAACATCACTCCATCGATGACGTTGAATGACCGCATGTACACCAGCAAGATACGACAGCAGTGGGATCCTAACGCCAGTGCGGTGGTTCGCGACACTACCTATGGCTTCTACAACATCTTTGATTTCAATTTCGCTGTTTCATTGAGCACCAAGGTCTATGGTTTCTTCAAACCGCTGAAGTTCTTGGGCAAACTCAGCGAAAAGCTGCAGATGGTGCGTCACGTGATGACCCCGACCATCTCGTTCTCGGCCGCTCCCGACTTCGGCTCTCCATATTGGGGCTACTATGGTGACCTGGATTATGTGGACAACAACGGAGTGCACCACAATGGGCGTTACAGCTATTTCCAGCACGGGCTTTACGGCAATGCACCCAATGGAAAGTCTGGAACGTTGTCATTTAACATCGCCAACAACCTTGAAGCCAAGGTCAAGAGCGAGAACGACAGCACGGGCTTTAAGAAGATATCTCTCATCGAGAATTTCACCTTGACCCAATCCTGCAACCTGGCAGCCGACTCGTTGCAGTGGAGCAACCTCAACACCAGCATCATGCTTAGACTCACCAGGGGCTTTAACCTCAACCTGAGCGCCACGTGGGATGTCTATAAATATGCCCTCAACGAGTCAGGTGCTCCCGTGAGAATCAACAAACTGCGCCTGTTCAACGGTGGCGGATGGGGCCGCCTCTCCAGCACGGGTACTTCATTCTCCTACACGTTCAACAACGACACCTTCAGGCGCAAGAAGGACAATACAAAATCCGAAGACAACAAAAAGACCCCCGAGGGCAACCTCAATAAGGACAAAAACGAGGAACAGCCAGACGAAGAAGGCGGCGGACCGACCACCGACCTGGAACTTATCGACGGCTATGCCAAGTGGGACTGCCCGTGGAACCTCACGGTCAATTATTCGCTGTCCTACGGCTACGGAAAGTTCAATTACGACAAACTCGAGTATAACGGGCGGTGGACGCAGAACCTGAGCATGAATGCCAGTATCCGTCCCACAAAGAACTGGTCCTTCTCGGCTTCGGCAAGCTACAACTTTGACACGCACAAAATCGCCTACATGAATTGCAGCATTTCACGCCAGATGCACTGCTTTGAGATGAGTGCCAGCTTTGTTCCCGTGGGTCCCTACAAGAGTTACAACTTCCACATTGCCGTCAAGTCATCCATCCTCCAAGATGTGAAATATGACAAGCATTCCAGCCTCAACAATGGAGTCACGTGGTATTAGAATCCTGGCCCTGTTGTTAACGGCCTTTTCTGCCATTACGCTCTCGGCATTGGAGTTGCAGGAGGGCGACCTGCTTTTCTGCTGTGCAGACTCGCCGAATGCCATCACCGAAGTCACCACCGCGGCCAAAGACTTGCTCATCGACCATGTGGCTATTGTCCACCGTATCGGAGGCGACAACGGGTTGTTGTACGTCATCGAAGCTAAAAAGCCTGCCGTTTGCCTCACGCCCATAGACACATTCTGGAACGAGAACCCCGGCGGAGTATTGATTTGTAGGGTCAATGCCGATGTGGACATCCATAAATCCATCAGGCGTTGTTTGATGATGGTGGGGCGGCCCTATGACGACCTGTTTTTGCCTGGTGACAGCGCCATCTATTGCAGCGAACTGGTGCAGATGAATTATGTTGATCACCAGGGCCATCTCATCTTTGACCCGGTGCCCATGTCGTTCCATGATGAGACAGGGCAGGTAACTGACTATTGGCGCGAGTTCTATGCCCAGCGTGGCATGGCGGTGCCAGAAGGGGCCCCAGGCTCCAACCCTGGTGAGTTGTCACTTCGCCCCCAGATTATGAATATTGGTTATAGGCTTTCATGCGTTGATATCCAGCAAGTGAAAAAACGCTATAAAAAAACTGGTGACCAGTAACCATCAACTGAAATCTTTTTATTACCTTTGTAAGTTTTACTAACGAATCTCCTGTACGTGGGTACCATTATATCCATATTGATTGGTTGCGCGTCGATAGGCATCATCTTATCGGCACCCATGGGCCCTATTGGCATCCTGTGTATCCAACGCACGTTGAACAAGGGCCGCAATTCGGGCTTTTTCACGGGAGTGGGGGCTGCGGCGAGCGATTTGTTCTACTGCCTGCTGGTGGGGCTGGGCATCTCGCTGGTGACCGATTTTATAGCTGATCATGTTAACCTGTTGCAGATTATCGGCAGTGTCATCCTGATTGTCTATGCCGTGTACATGATATTCCACAACCCTGTCAGCCAGATTAAGGAGAACATAGACCAGCGCGACGACCACTGGCGAGACATGGCCACGGGTTTCCTGTTCACCTTGAGCAATCCGCTCATCATGTTCTTGATTATTCCGCTGTTTGCGCGATTCAGTTTTCCTTTGCCCGAATTCAAGTTCTATCACATCATCATCGGCTACGCCTCGATAGTGTTGGGCGCGCTGTTGTGGTGGTCGGTGATCACCTTCTTTGTGGACAAGGTGCGCACTCACTTCAACATCCGTTCGATGTGGCTCATCAACCGCATCATCGGCAGCATCATCTTGATACTCTCCCTCTACGGCCTCGTCACCGGAACGATTGCCTATCTCCAGCAACTCCACGTGATTTAAAAAAGTTAGAGTCTAGGGAACTCCCTAAACTCTAACCTCTAAACTTTAAACTTCAACGGAGCAAAATTTGCTCCGTTGACTGTATCAGTATTTCTTGACCTCAATCTCACCTTTCAGGACTGCGGCGGCGTTGGCGGCCAGAGCCGACATCTCGTCCTCGCCGGGATAGACGTGGATAGGAGCCATCCAGCTGACGCGTTTCTTGAGTTCTTGAATCATGTACTCCCAGTAGGCGATACCGCCGGTGATGAGAATGGCGTCGATGTTGCCGCACAGGACAGCGCCCTTCTCGGCAATGGCCTTGGCAATATGATAGATCATTGCGTTGATGACGAGTTTGGCTTTCTCGTCACCGGCGTTCATGCGGCGCTCGGCCTCAATCATGTCGGTCGTGCCCAAGTGTGAGAATACGCCACCCTTGCCTGATATCATTTTGAGGATCTCGTCTTTGGTGTACTCACCGCTGAAGCACAGGTTGATCAGGTCACGGGCAGGAAGGCTGCCGGCACGCTCAGGTGAGAACGGTCCCTCACCATCCAGTGCGTTGTTCACGTCAACGGCGCGGCCATGCTCGTGGGCTGCTACCGAGATGCCGCCACCCAGGTGGGCGACGATGAGGTTCAAATCCTCGTAGCGCTTACCGTTCTCCTTGGCAAAGCGGCGTGCGATGGCGCGCTGGTTCAATGCGTGCCAGATGCTCTCGCGCTTGAACATGGATAAACCGCAAACACGGGCATAATCGTTCAGTTCGTCGGTCACGACAGGGTCAGCAATGTAGCAGGGGCAACCCAGACCTTTGGCGATCTCGCGGGCAATTACACAACCCAGGTCGCAGGCGTGCTGGTGTTCGCTGGCATAGGTAGCCTGAATCATGTTCTCGTCAACAGCATATACTCCGCCAGGAAGCGGTTTGGTCAGACTGCCACGAGCGACAATTGCGTCAAATTCGACAGGAATACCTGCTTTCTCCAACTCGCCGAGAATCATCTGGCGGCGGAAGTCAAACTGATCAGTAATCTTGGCGTACGGGGCCAGTTCTTCGGCAGTGTGGCGGATAACTTTGATCAGGCGGGGCTCGCCGTCTTCGACAACGGCCATCTTGGTGGATGTTGAACCAGGATTGATAACTAAGATTTTCATCTTTTAGTTGTGAGTTATTAGTGTTTAGTTGTTAGTACAGTTGAAAGCATTATTCGGCTGCCATGGTGGCTACAGCAAGGCTGTAGAACTTGGACTGGGCGCTGTCGGCACGCGAGGGAACCACGGCGGGGCACTTGGCGCCCAGGAGCAGACCGGCGGTGCTGGCTCCGGCAAACAGCGTGATGGCTTTGTAGAAGACGTTACCTGCTTCGATGTCGGGCATGATAAGCACGTCACTGTCGCCCTGCAGGGGAGACGTCAGGCCCTTGGCCTCCATGGCGTGCAGGCTGCATGCGCACTTGGCATCCAGCGGTCCGTCAACGATGCATTTGCCCAGCTCACCCTTGTTGGCCATGTCGATGATGACAGGATAGTCCTCGGTGAAGGGGAAGTGCTTGCCGTTCACCTTCTCGGTGCAGTGGATCAGGGCCACTTTGGGCTCCTCGATGCCGAAGCTGCGGGCCACATTGGACATGTACTTCACCATCTCGACGCGCTGCTCTCGGTTGGGATAGGGAATTACAGCGGCATCGGTGAAGATCAGGAACTTGTGGTAGCTGGGAATGGACGCTACGGCGGCGTGGGTCAGTACATTGCCCTTGGGCAGGATGCCGGTTTCCTTGTTGAGGACGGCGCGCAGCAGGTTGTCGGTGTTGATCAGACCCTTCATCAGCACGTCGGCCTTGCCTTCGCGTACCAGGGCAACAGCCTTGGCAGCGGCGTCATCGGCATCGCTGGCATCCACATAGCTTATGCTGGCGGCAAAGGACTTCAGGGCCTCATTGGCCTTGAGTTTCTCTTCACAACCCACAAAGATGGCTTCGATGAAGCCAGCCTCAAGTGCTTGGGCACAAGCGGCGGGAGTCTTCTCATCGGCGGGCCACACGACAGCCACGCGTTTTTTAACGTTGTTTTCTTTGAGATGAGCAAGCAGCTCGTCAAAATTCTTAATGGTATTCATTAATTTTACTAGATAAAGAAGTTAATGGTTTTTGATGCCACAAAGGTAGTGCAAGCCGAGCGAAATGGCAAGAAAAAACTGTTTTTTTCTTGCATTTCCAAGGCGTAGCCTACCTTGCCCGAGGACGGCAGGCCGTAGGGAAAAGTGCTGCTTTTTTGCAACATGGCACAAAAAAATGGAGGTAACTTAAAAAAAATAACTATCTTTGCCTTCAGTAATAACCATTAATCAATTAGGAATCATGGAACTGAATGGAATACTGGCTGTTTTTAACCTGGGAACAGGTGAGATTATCCTGATTGTGGCAATTATCTTGCTGCTTTTCGGCGGCAGGAAGATTCCCGAGCTCATGCGAGGTCTGGGCAAGGGCGTCAAAAGCTTCAAGCAGGGCATGAACGAGGTCGAGGACGAGCTGAAAAAGCCCCTCGAAGACCTCGACAAGAAAGAAGACGCCTAAATGAACAAATCTCACGCTAAGGCACAAAGACGCTAAGGACTTATTATTTATTTCTTAGCGTTTTAGCGACTTAGCGTGAGGCTTGTATTCGCTGAACAGTTAAATGCGGATTCTAATTAGTTAAATTCGCGTAATTCGTAGTTTTTTATGGCCGAGGAAAAACTGCAGGAGATGTCCTTTTGGGATCATATCGACGCGTTGCGCTCGGTATTGGTCCGCATTGTCGTCGTCTTGGTGGTGATGACGTTGGGGCTGTTTTTTGTCATGCCTTCCATCTTCGATCGCGTGATACTGGCTCCCTGTCACGGCGATTTTGTGCTTTACCGCTTGTTTGAGCGCATGACGTCGTCGGTGTCTTGGCTTCCCCAGTTCACTACCGATGGCTTTCAGGTAGAGCTCATCAACATCAAACTCGCCTCCCAGTTCTTTATCCACATGTCCACGTCGTTCTGGCTGGCGCTGGTGTTGACGTTCCCAATCGTGCTTTACCTACTGTGGTCCTTTGTCGCACCGGCCTTGTATCCCCGCGAGAAACGGGGGGTCAAGACTGCTTTCCTGATAGGCTGTCTGATGTTCTTCCTGGGTGTGGCAGTGGGCTATTTCATTGTTTTTCCCGTCACCCTGCGTTTCCTGGCCGACTACCATGTGAGCCAGCTGGTGCCCAACCAGATTTCGCTCGACAGCTATATGGACACCTTTCTGATGCTCATCTTTATCATGGGCATCATCTTTGAGTTGCCATTGGTGGCATGGTTGTTGGGTACGCTGGGTGTCCTGCATCGAGGCTTCTTCAGGACCTATCGTCGCCATGCCGTCGTCGTGTTGCTGGTGCTTGCCGCCATCATCACCCCCACCGGCGACCCCTTTACACTGATGGTCGTCTTTCTGCCCATCTATCTCCTCTACGAGGTCAGCGCCTACCTTGTTCCGAAGTCATCAGTTTCTAGTCTTTAACCCTTATTTGCTCCGATTTATTGAAAAAATGACATGTTTTTTGTCATTTGCTTTGTTCATTGTCAAATTCGATATATATTTGCAAGTTGTATAAAACCAGACAAATCACTTTAATTAATCATTAATATTTTTGAATTATGAAAAAGATTTCTTTACTTTTCGTGATGTTGCTGGCCTTCACCATCAGCACAACGGCCCAAAGCCTGCCCAAACCCGCTATGCCAGAATTAACGGAATTCATTGATTACGGTATGGATGATCCTATAAGTCCTGGAATTAATTTGGGTTATACTATCACTGAAGATTTTGACGGTAATCTTGTTGGTGACGACTACACCCTTGATAAGTATTTTGCTGGTGAAGATTATTCTATATTGGATCCTAGCAAGGTATACTTTAGCATTTTTACCGACAATGACCAGATTTTCACTTTCACTCCTGAGTTGTTCCCCGATGCCCCCATTCAGGTAACTTACCCAATGACACAATTCCCTTACAGTGGAAGACAGCCTAATGGTAGTATTGGATACTGGGATATTCACATCAAGGCGTCAAATCTAGTTGAGAACGAAAGCGATAGGCTCTTTAACTGGCGCATTGGTATCCAGACCATTTATATTGATGGTGAAGAGACTAGTTATTCTGACATATATTATATGGAGGTCTATCCTCAACTCCAAGAAGCAAAGAATGTTACTTCTACCTCTTTCCTTGCTGACTGGATCTGCAACGAAGAGAACACATTTATCATCAATAACTTCTATGGTGAAGGTTGCGGCTATTTCCTGTATGTCATCGACAAGGCTACCCAAGAAGTTGTGTTGACGCAAAATGTTGCTCCCACCAATTACGCTTTTGACGAATGGGGTAATGAATATCCTCTTCCTGGTGCAACTTACACTGTAGAAGGCTTAACTCCTGGCAAAACCTACCAGTTCTATGTGGTCGTAAAGCAAAATACAGGTATGGCTTATCAGTCAGTAGTTCGTGAGGTGACTCTGCCCGAGACAGTTTACATGCTGGGCGGTGATGACCAGAATTGGGATTGCACTAAGGGCACTGAGTTTGAATATAACGCTGAGAACAACAACTATACCGCTACCATTAATTTCCCCGCTGAGTTTAACTATTTCGGTTTTACTACCAGACTGGCTGAGAACAACGATGATGGTGGTTGGGCGTATATCGAGCCCTACCGATTTGGCGCTGTTGCAGATGAGAACACCGACTTCTGGTACTCCGATGAACTTAATGGCCAACCCATCAACATGACATGGGACGCATATCACGCTGTCCGTATTGCTAGTGGTGAGTACAAGCTGACCGTTGACCTTGCCAACATGACGCTCGTCATCGAGAAGATTGAGCCCGAACACGGTTACGACCTGGGCGATGTGAACCACGACCATGCGGTAAATATTGCCGACGTGACCGTGCTGATCGACTACCTGCTGGGTACCGGTACGGTTTGCCAAATCTGCGCAGATGTGAACGGTGACAAGGCTATCAACATCGCCGACGTGACTGCTCTGATTGATGTTCTGCTTACTGGTAACTAATTGATATCGCTATCCATTAGAGATTCTTATCAGGATATACTGACTAAAATGATGCGGTGTGCCCGATTTCAGGCGCGCCGCATCATTGTTTTAGACCGCCAATTAACAACCGAAACAGTTAACCAAAAGGCTTTCATTCCATCACTTTTCGATGAGATGTAAAAAAATAATTTGAAAATCTTGTTGATAGTAGAAAAATATAGTTATTTTTGCGAAAGGATTTCAAAAGTTAACCAAAATTGGAGTCATACTTGCCAATTTTTATATTACTCCAATTGGAAACCTTTGGATAAATCTGTATGTAAACAATTGAGTGTTAACTCCAAATAATTATTAATTTAAACGTTTAAACATTTATGAAGAAACTTCTCTTTTTACTCATGAGCGTGGCAGTATTATCTGCCAGCGCAGGGATTACCAAATCTCCGCTGCAGAAGAATGTTGCTAAAATTGAGCGCAACAAGGTTAAGACCGAGTTGGTATCTCCCTTTAAGATGAACCGTGTAATCGACAATCAGGTTCTCAGGGCTCCCATTACCGAGCAACCCGAAGGCGAAGTGAGGACATACCTTCGTTCCGGTGATTGTCTTTATGTTCCTGGTCAGTATATTGAGCATGGTACTCAGGACGGTTACATTGAACTGATCTTTGCTGCAGACAACAAGGTTTGGTTCAAGAACATCTTCTACCTTTGTGGTTCTACTTATGGTAACAGTTATGTGTATGGTACACTGAGTGAAGATGGCACAAAGATCACCGTTCCCATGGGCCAGTCAATTTACTATAGTACTTCCTATCAAGCTGATGTTGTGTTGTCATATGGCACCTCTTCAGTAGGTAGCAGCATTGTCTGGACCCCTGACGAGAGTGTGACCGAGGTTGTCTATGCAATTGACGGCAACACCATCACCCTGGAAGGCTGCGCCGGCGCCACTCCTTCAGGCTCAGATTATCCTCAGTACGAGTACACCGGTCTGGGTTCAGTTTGGACTGACGACGGCACGTTTGGTGGCTTCCTTGAGTGGGAAACTGTGTTTACTTTCGCTGTTATTCCGCAGATACCTCAGAATCTGGCTGTTGAGCCGGGTGTTACCACGGCTGATGTAACCTGGGCTTCCGATGAGAATGCCGAGGGTTGGGATCTGCGCTATCGCCCCTATGTTGACACCAGTGGCAGTCCCATCAACATTACTCTTCCCGCTGATGGTTATGAATCTCAACTTGACGGCATTTCTATTCTTGACGCTGATGGAGATGGTGAAGGTTGGGACATCACCGCAGTAGACGAAGAAGAAACCGATCTTTGCTTCTATTCTATTTCATATTACCAGGGAACTGCATACGATGCAGACAACTGGTTGATCATGCCACTTCACAAACTGGAGGGTGACTTGAGGTTCAAAGCATGGAGTTTAACATCCCAGTGGCCTGATGACATTCAAATTATGATTGGTAAGGAGGATGCTATCGAAGGCAATACTGTTTATACCGACATGTTCGAGACTATCGCAACTTACACATGCGATAGTGAGGAACCCCAAGAGTACTACATAGATTTGAGTGAATATAATGGTGAATTGGGTTATGTCGTATTCCGTCACCAGAATTACAACCAGTATGTCTTGTTCCTCGATGACATCTTCATTGGCGATCCCAATGCAGAAGTTGTTGTGCCCTACGAGTGGACCATTATACCTGCTCTGGAGACCAACGAATGCACCATCCCTGGCCTGACTCCTGAAACTACCTATGAGGTACAGGCAATGGCTTATAACGGTGATATAGAGACTGACTGGTGTGGCTCAGTGATCTTCACCACGCTGCCCGAGCCCGTAATTCCTGATGTTTACATGTTGGGAGGTAGCGGACAAACTTGGGATCCCACCAGTGGAACCAAGTTCGACTATAACGCTGAGGACAACATCTACACCAAGACCATTACCTTCCCAGACGAGAATAACTACTTCGGCTTCACCACAAAGCTCGCTGAGAACAACGATGATGGTGGCTGGGCGTACATTGAGCCCTTCCGCTTCGGCGCCGTGAGCGTGGGTAACTTCGACTATCTTGACGAGTATAACGGCCTGCCCATCGATCTGACTTGGGATGCGTATCAATCCATCCATATCGCTGGTGGCGAGTACAATCTGACCGTTGACCTCACGAGCATGAAGCTCATCATCGTGAAGGTTGTTCCTCCCCACAATTACGATAAGGGTGACGTGAACCACGACCGTGCCGTCAACATCTCTGACGTAACGACTCTGATCGACTACCTACTGGGTATCGGTACAGTTTGCGAGATCTGTGCTGACGTGAACGGTGATGGCCCCATCAACATTAGTGATGTTACTGCTTTGATTGATGTGCTGCTCGGTGGCAGCAACTAATTGATAAACACTGTCCATTAGAGATTTCTAACAGGATAGTATTGAATAAAATGATGCGGTATGCTGGATTTATGGCACACCGCATCATTGTTTTGGACAACCGATTAACTAGCGAAACAGTTAACAAAAAATGGTTGCAACACATCGCTAGGCAATGTGTTGTTAAAAAAAATTATTAAGCATATTGTCAATAGGGAAAAAATAGTTATTTTTGCGAAAATATTTCAAAGTTTAACCAAAACCGGGGTTATTTATCCAGTTTTATTTTATTTCTCGTTTTGGAAGCCTTTGATAAATCTGTATGTAAGCTATTGAGTGTTAACTCCAAATAATTATTAATTTAAACTTTTAAACGTTTATGAAGAAATTTTTAGTTTTACTCTTAGGCATGGCAGTTGCTGTATCTGCCAGTGCAGGGATTAACAAATCTCCGCTGCAAAAGAAGGTGACTGACGCCCCCAAGGCAAAGATTGAGAAGGTAACCCGCGCAAATGGTTTGGTTGCTCCCTCAACCAGCATCCAGTTCAATGGCTGGGACAAGTTTGCAAGCCACGTTTTGAGGTCTGATCAAGCCATTACTTGGGACTTTGAGGATGAAGGCCAGTTTGCTGAATTCCAGGCTCTCGATGCCGATGGTGACGGCTTCAACTGGAAGTACTTCAACAATGAGGGTTTGACCAGTGGCATAATGACTGCTCATGGTGGTTATGGCCTCGTTGCTTCGGCAAGTTATGACAAAGACAGCAGTACGCCCTTGACTCCCAACAACTGGCTGGTTTCGCCTGAGGTAACTCTGGGTGGTGCCTTGACGTTCTGGGCAGTAGGTCAGGATGATAGCTATGCGGAAGAGGTATTCGCAGTTTATGTATGTGTTGGCACGCCTTCCAGTACTGCCGACTTCGTGAAGGTAAGTCCAGATTTCACTGCTACTGGTAGTTATGTGCAGTATGAAATCGATCTGAGCGCTTACCAGGGCCAGGTTGGCCATTTCGCTATCCGTCACTACAACGTGACCGACATGTTCTGGCTGAACATCGACGACATCACGCTGGATGTTGCTAGCATTGTACTGCCTTATCCCGCAGTTCCTGAGATTGAGGTTACTCCTGCTGCCACTTCTGCTCTTGTAGAGTGGACTGCCGACGAGAACGCTGACGGTTATAACCTGCGCTGGCGTCCCTGGACCGACATGTCAGGCAATCCCCACGAGTGGACCTTCTCCGTTGCTAATCTCGATGAGGAACTTGACGGCTGGTGGACCTATGACATGGATGGTGACGGACAAGGTTGGGGCTTGGCTTATACCGATAGCGAGCAAACCGATGCTTGCCTCATCTCTGGCTCTTATACCAGCAGTGGTGCTTGCTCGCCCGACAACTGGATCGGTACGCCTGACGTGCCCTTGAAGGGTGAACTCCACTTCACCATGTGGGGCCGCTCAGCTAGTTATCCTGAAGTTGTTCAGGTTTATGCTATGGTAGGTGAAGACATGTATCAGCTCTTCGAGGATTCTCTGATTACCACGACCACCCATACGGTTTACACTGCTGACCTGAGCGCATTTGATGGTGTTGAGGGTAGCATTGTCTTCCGCAACTACAGCACTTATGACCAGTGGTCAGTTTACATTGATGACGTCTTCATTGGCGATCCCAATGCTGAGCTTATCCAGCCTGCCGCTTGGAACTATGTATATAACATTACCGACGCCGAATTCAACATCGAGGGCCTGACTCCCGAAACCAAGTATGAGGTACAGGTACAGAGCTACAACGCTGCTCATGAGAGTGAATGGTGTGATATCGTTGACTTCACCACGTTGGCCGAGATTAAGGATGTCTACATGCTGGGCGGCAATGACCAGGGTTGGGATCCCTCCTATGGCACCCAGTTTACCTATGACGCTGAGAACGGCGTTTACACGCTGAACTACACCTTCCCCGCAGAGTTCAACTACTTCGGCTTCACCACCGAGCTCGCCGAGAACAACGACGATGGTGGCTGGGCATACATTGAGCCCTTCCGCTTCGGTGCTATTGCCGATGAAGGTACTGACTACTGGTACTCTGGCGAAGAGGACTTTGTATCACTGACCTGGGATGCTTATCATGCAATCCGCATCGCTGGCGGCGAGTACAATCTGACCGTTGACTTGAACGAGATGAAGCTCTACATCGAGAAGGTTGAAGCTCCTCACAATTACGAGGTTGGTGACGTGGACCACAATGGAGACGTGAACATTGCCGACGTTACGACCCTGATTGACTACCTGCTGGGCGGTGGCTCTGTTTGCGAGATTTGCGCTGATGTGGACGGTAGTGGAGATATTAACATCGCTGATGTAACCTCTCTTATCGATATCCTGTTGGGTCACTAATCATCTAGAGAAAAGAGACTGATACTGACAGTTGTCAGTTTAACCTAAAAAATGGGTGCGCGGACCTTAATGGCTGGCGCACCCATTTCTTGTACAGTTATCTAATTCCTTTCGCTATTTGAGTTTGGATAATTGTTTGGGGTCGCCCACGATCCACAGGATGTCGCCCGCTTTGAATAGCAGGTCGGGGGTGGGGGAGATATACTCGTCCTCGCCGCGCTGCACCGCCACCAGCAGGGCGCCGTAATCCTCCCGCAGATGGGTCTTCTCGAGACGTTGCCCCACGATGGGCGACTGTTCGCCGATGGCAAAGTGAATGAATTTCACATCAAGGTTAGACGTCTCGACATGATCGCTCTGAGCCTCGACAAGGGGCAGCATGCGTTGGATTTGTTCCTCGGTCCCGATCACGCCCAGCACATCGCCCGGGAATATGCGCATTTCGCCCGACGGCACGGGGTGCTGCTTGCCGGCTCGCTGGATGTTGACCAAATTGATGCCGTAGCGGGAGCGCAGGTCCAGATTGCGCAACCGGTCGCCCACAAAGGGGCAGCCATGCCCCACGGTCATGTACGCCAGATGCAAGTCGCTCACCAGATTGTGCTCACGACCCGTTCGGCGGTTCTCACGCTCGTTGATATTGTTTATGAAGCGTTTCTCGATGTTGGCGAGGCGGTTTCGCAGCGGACTGGGGAACGTCCCAACGACAATGACTGTGACAAGCACGAGCAATACAGCGGCAATGACCGAGACGGCGCTTGGGTAGATGCTTTGCAGGATGATGGCAGTGTATATCATCGACAAGATTGCACTGACGATGAGCATAACGACAACCGGCACAAACGACACCGTTCCGTTGGCTTCAACCAATTGGTCATATTCCGAGCGTTTGATGGTGGGCATGATGATGGAGGCAATAAACGGCCCGACAATGAAGAACGTGCCAACGGCACAGGACAAGCGGCCCCATGGGCCTTTGCCCAACCACGAGAACAACAATGGCTTCAGATAGGTGCGGCACAGGGCAATGAGCGCGATGATAACCACCGAATAAACCACCAGGCGCACCAGATAACGCGAGACGATGGATTTCCACAACTGTTTGGTCTCGCTGCCCTCGCTTTCGCTGGCATTTTGGCTATAGCCGTTGAGCAGGCGGGTCCAGCTCTTGGGCAACACCTTGTAGATAGCATTGTAACAGGGTTCGGCGCGCTTGATAAAGAACGGTGTGGTGAACGTCGTGATGACCGACACGGCCACGATAATGGGATAGATGCTCTTGTCCAGCACTCCAAGTCCCGTTCCCAAAGTGGCGATGATGAAAGAGAATTCACCGATCTGGGTCAGCGAGAACCCCGATTCCATAGCCAGCTTGAGCGGCTGACCCGTTGCCAGCATGCCAAATGTGCCAAATACAATCATGCCGACAATCACCACGACAGCCAGCAGGGCAATGACGCTCCAGTGCTGAGTCATGACCGTGGGATTGACCATCATGCCCACCGAGATAAAGAACACCGCCCCGAACAGGTCCTTGACGGGAGAGATGAGCCGCTCAATGCGCTCGGCCTCGATAGTGCCGGCAAGGATTGACCCCATGACAAACGCGCCCAGTGCGGCCGAGAATCCCGACTTGATGGAAAACAGCACCATCGCAAAGCACAGGCCCATGGCGATGATGAGCATCTGTTCGTCGCTGATGTATCGCTTGAATTTCTTAAATGTCGTGGGTATCATGAAAATGCCCACCGTGAACCACATGATTAGGAAGAATGACAACTTGAGGATACTGACCACCATTTCACCGCCCTTGACACTGTTGTTCAGTGCAATTGATGACAAAATCACCATCATCACGACGGCGAAGAGGTCCTCAACGATGAGAACGGCAAACGTCATGGGGACAAAGCGCCGCTGACGCATGTTCAGGTCGGTCAAGGCTTTGATGATGATGGTGGTCGAGGACATCGAGAGCATACCGCCCAGGAAGATGCTGTTAACGAGGCCGTAACCCAGGAATTTGCCCACGACAAACCCCAGGCTCATCATGCCCAGCACAATTATGAGAGCAGTGATGATGGCCGAGCCGCCAACATCGACCAGTTTCTTGAAACTGAACTCCAGTCCCAGCGAGAAAAGCAACACGATGATGCCGATTTGCGCCCAAAACTCAATGTTGGCCTCCCCGGCTACCGACGGCAATAACGCAAAATGCGGGCTGGCAAGAAATCCCGCCACGATGTATCCCAGCACAACAGGCTGCTTGAGCATCTTGAAAATGATGGTTGCAATCGCTCCCAGCACCAGAATAAGCGCCAAGTCACTGATCAGGCTGTTGATGTCGAGATTCTCCATATTATGTACTCTATTACCTAAACCCTAAAGCCTAAAAACTACATATTCATCTCGTTGGTCAACGTGATGGAGATGGGGTCGTTCTTCTCCCTGATGGCCTTGAACATCGCCGGCACGTCCACGCCGTTCTTGCTGCGCACCATGAAGTTGACGATGGTGTGCTGGTTCTCGTAGTCAAATTTCATGAACTCGTCGCTGATGTGTACGTCATTGCTGGTGATGATATCACGCAGGCTCTGGATGTCGTCGATGATGCCGTGCACCTTCACGCGAATGATTTTCGACTCCCAAAGGAAATTATGGCGCTGCTCGATACGCTCGATATTCACCAGGATAAAGATGATGAGCAAGGTGGCGATGATGCTGATGAGGTACATGCCCGCGCCCACGGCCAGGCCGATGCACGCGGTCATCCAGATGCCTGCCGCAGTTGTCAGACCCCGCACCGAGCCTTTCATCTGGATAATGGCTCCTGCACCCAGGAAACCTACACCGCTTACGACTTGGGCGGCGATACGGCCCGGGTCGCCGTTTTTGAGGCCCAGGTATTCCTGCGGAATATAGATGGATATGAGCATGGCAAGTGTCGCACCCATGGATATGAGAGCAAACGTTCGCAGACCGGCAATCTGACCCTTGCGGCGGCGTTCAATGCCGATGGTAGCACCCAACACGAGGCTCAGCACCAGTTTGGCGATGGCACCGATCAGGTTGACGTCGGGACTTATGATGTCATTGTAGATATCTTGTAGCATAGCTTTGACATTATTTAGATGATTCTGTTTATAAATTTGCAAAGTTAGTATTTTTCGGCTTTTCGGACAACCCTTGGCGTGTAAAATCAGGAAAATGTTTTACATTTGCATCTTGAAATCATAATAAACTAAAGGTAATGAAAAGGTTTTATTTCTCGGTTGTACTGATAGCATTTGCCGTCATGCAACTCTCGGCTCAAATGCTGGTGGGCTCTTACAATATCCGCCTCAAGGTTAGTAGCGATAGCGTGAAGGGTAACGTGTGGGAAAAGCGGTGCCAGGTCATCTGCGACCAGGTTAACTTTATGGCGCCCGATATTTTTGGCGCCCAAGAGGTGCTTCACACTCAGTTGGTCGATATGCTGGCTGGTCTTGATGGATATGACTACATCGGCGTGGGACGTGATGACGGCAAGACTGGCGGTGAATATGCGGCCATCTTCTACAAGACCGACCGCCTGCGCCTGCTCGATTCGGGTAATTTTTGGCTCAGCGAGACCCCTGACAGGCCAGGACTGGGTTGGGATGCTGTATGTATCCGCATCTGCACCTGGGGAAGGTTTGCGGGGCAAACGGCGACCGACGACGAAGCCTTCTACTTTTTCAACCTGCACATGGATCATGTGGGAGTTGTCGCCCGTCGTGAAGCGGCAAAACTCATCGTCAGGAAAATCAGGGAGATTGCCCAGGGCGCCCCTGTCATCGTCACGGGAGACTTCAATGTGGACCAGAATGATGAGATATACAGCATTTTCACGCAGTCAGGGCTGCTGAAGGATTCGTTTCTTGATACGCGCCTGCGCTTTGCCGAGAACGGTACATTCAATTCCTTTGACACCGGCTTGTACACCGATAGCCGCATCGACCATGTGTTTGTCTCACCCGGCGTCAATGTTGACGCTTACGGCATCTTGACCAACAGCTACTGGACGCCTGACAGTGCCTCGGCAGGGCAGTTGAAAGGCCATGACGCCCCTCAGCAGATAGATTTCTCGCGCTACACGCGCCGTCAGCCCTCTGACCATTATCCCGTCTTTGTGCGTCTGGGTTCCCTTAAGGTGACTTCTATAAATTAGCTTGAGGTGGATTTTGATTGATTTTTGAGCAGTTTTTGACATAGCTTCGCCGGAGCATAGCGAGCTATGCTTCAAGAAGCCAGGGCAAAAACTGCCAAAAAGCGGCAAAATACAGCCAACACTAATCTCTAACAATTTGGTAATTTATAGATGTCCCCTTAACTAAAATTAAACGTCCGTGATGGCTGTGAATGGGGAAAAAGTGCTAATTTTGCAAATTCTTGTGATTGCAAAACGATGATTACACCCATCATAGACGAAACGACGATCGAACGCCTTCGCGCCACTATCAATGGCGTGCAGCGCGTTGCCATCACTTGCCACAAGTCGCCCGATGGCGATGCCCTGGGCTCGACGTTGGCGCTGTGCCATGTGCTCAGGCGCCTGGGCAAGGATGCCGTGGTGGTCACGCCCGATATGGCACCCAGGTCGCTGGAGTTTATCCCAGGTGTGCGTGATATCATCGTGTTTACCAAGCACGAGCAGCGGGCTCGACGCGCCCTGAGTGATGCGCAGGTGATATTTTGCCTGGACTTCAATTCTTTGCACCGCATCGACCGCTTGGGTGAGGTGATTGAGCCCCTCAACACCCGCCGTGTGCTCATCGACCACCACCTTGACCCTGAGGATGCCTTCGACCTCTCGATTTCGTTTCCTGAGGCGTCTTCAACCTGCGAGCTGGTCTTTCGCGTGCTCATGCAGTTGGGCTTATTGAGGTTGATGGACCGTCATACGGCAAGCTGCCTGTATGTAGGATTGTTGACCGACACGGGCGGCTTTGCTTACAGTTGTGACAATCCGGAGTTCTATGAGATACTCGCGTCTATCATGCGCCGACACATCGACCGCATTGGACTCTATAACAAGGCGATGAACACCTTCAGCGCCGACAGCCTGCGACTGCAAGGCTTCGCTATCAACGAGAAAATGCAGCTTTTCCCTGACCAGGGTGTAGCCCTCATCACGCTCGACAAGCAGGAACTGGAACGCTTCAATTACAACCGTGGCGACACCGAGACCCTTGTCAACAAGCCGTTGGCTATACCTGGCATCTATTGGAGCGTTTTCATGCGCGAGGATGCCGACCGCATCAAGGTTTCTTGCCGCTCTCAGGGCGACTTCTCGGTGAGCGACATCTGTGCGCGCTATTTCAACGGCGGCGGTCATGAGAACGCTGCCGGAGGTGAATTTAGCGGCACTATCGACGAGGCCGTTCAGGTTTTCCATCAGGTCCTCGTCGACCTCTTTCCCAATCAACAGCAAAATCATCAAGAACAACCATCAAACGAATGATAATGAAGAAAGTAATGAACAAATCCATGTTGCTGGCCGCGATGGCTTTAATGTTACTCACGGCATGTAACGACAGTGAGAGTTACGCCGACCGCTTGAACAATGAGCGCAATGCCGTCAATGCTTATCTGGCCAATCACCGCGTGGTGATGTCAATCCCAGAAGATACCATCTTTGAAGTGGGGGAGAATGCCCCATTCTATAGGGTGGATGAAGATGGAAATGTATATATGCAGGTGCTGAATGCAGGCGACCGTGTAGGGGACCGCGCCAAGGATGGCGAGCCCATATATTTCCGCTATTCGCGATATAGCCTTTCCACCTGGTATGCCGATGGTCAGTTGGTTGCCCTTGGCGATGCTAATGAGTACACGATGAGCGCCAGCCCCTATTCATTTAATTTCAAGGATTATACGTTGCCTTCCTCGTCACAATGGGGTTATGGCTTGCAATACCCGTTGCTTTTCCTCGGCGTGGAATGTGAGGTGAACCTGATTATCAAATCTCAGTACGGCTTCACGAGTGAGATTTCCTATGTGACCCCCTACCTGTTCCATGTGCGTTACTTCCACAGCATGATTTAACAACTAAAAACCAATAACTAAATAATGTCCCTTATAAAATCAATATCTGGAATCCGCGGTACCATCGGCGGTAACGCTGGCGATGGACTCACACCGCTCGACATTGTCAAATTCACATCGGCCTACGCCACATTTATGCGGCGTAATTCGCCTGTACAATCAAACGTCATCGTCGTTGGCCGTGATGCCCGTTTGTCGGGACGCATGGTGCTCAATACCGTTGTCGGCACATTAACAGGCATGGGCTTTGATGTCGTGAACATCGGATTGGCTACCACTCCTACAACCGAGTTGGCAGTGGTGGGCGAACATGCCTGTGGCGGTATCATCATCACCGCCTCTCACAATCCTAAACAGTGGAATGCACTCAAGTTGCTCAACCACAACGGGGAATTCCTTACCGATGCCGAGGGCAAGGAGGTGCTGCGACTGGCCGAGGCCGAGGACTTTGATTATGCCGACGTGGACCATCTGGGACGTGAGCAAAAGAACTATACCTGGTTGCGCCGACACATCGACCATGTGTTGGCTCTTGACCTCGTTGACGTTGAGGCTATCTGCAAGGCTGACTTTACAGTCGCTGTCGATGCCGTGAACTCCGTCGGCGGTATTGCCATCCCGCGGCTGCTCGAAGAGCTGGGCGTCAAGCGGGTGGAGAAACTCTTCTGTGACCCCACGGGCAACTTTGGCCACACGCCCGAGCCCATTCCTGAGAACTTGACAGCCATCAGCGACTATATGCGCCAGGGCAAGGCCGATGTGGGCTTTGTCGTGGATCCTGATGTGGACCGCCTGGCCATCGTGATGGAGAACGGTGAATTCTTTGTCGAGGAATATACCCTGGTCGCTGTGGCCGACTATGTGCTGTCCCATACCCCTGGCTCGACTGTGAGCAACCTGTCTTCTTCGCGTGCCCTGCGTGACGTGACGGTGAACCATGGTTGTACCTATACCGCTGCTGCTGTGGGCGAGGTCAATGTGACGACTGAGATGCGCCGCACGGGCGCCGTTATCGGTGGCGAGGGTAATGGCGGTGTCATTTATCCTGCCAGCCACTATGGCCGTGACGCCCTCGTGGGAGTGGCGTTGTTCCTCTCGTTGCTTGCCAAGAGCGGAAAGAAGGTGAGCGAGCTCAAGCAGACTTATCCCCAGTACAGCATCGCAAAGACCAAACTTGAACTCAAGCCCGGAATGGACGTGGATGCCATCCTCAAGGCTGTCGAGAAGCACTATCAAGGTGAGCAGATGACGACCATCGACGGCGTGAAGATCGACTTTGCCGATGGCTGGGTGCACCTGCGCAAAAGCAATACCGAGCCGATCATCCGCATCTATAGCGAGGCGCATTCTATGCAGGAGGCCGAACAGCTGGGCAACGATGTCAAGCAAATCGTCCTCTCACTCATCTGATTTTGCAAAAGAATACTTCACACAAAAAAGCGGCTTTTGCCGCTTTTTTTGTGTTTTGCCGTATCGTTTTTTGTGATTTTCCTACTGTTTTCGGTAGTTGCTTTTCCGCTCCTTGTTTCAGATTACCCCCGAATGACCTTTTTCTTTTTTAAAACATTGGAAATCAAATATTTAAGTGTGCTGAAAAGACCTTCGAATGCTGGTGGTTTTTGGTTATTTTTCCGTTATTCAAGTGTAACTTTGCAAGTGAGAGAAAACCTGTTTTTCTCCCTTGGAAAATCATTAGACTAATAGCAAAAAATAATATAAACCATCATCACTTCTATCTAAGCTATAGCGGCTGATTTGTTCCTCAGGCAGATCAGCCGCTTTTCTTGCAACATCAAGCAAAGAATACTCACAAGCAGACCAAAACCACTATCTTTCAACTAAAACCCTTTGCCGTTTGGCGGTTTTTCACTAATTTTGCCGTTTGAAAAAAAATGAACACTATAATAATGTTTAAACAATGAGCGAAAAAGAAAACACTTTGGCAACAAAATACGACCCTAAAGAGGTCGAAGACAAGTGGTATCAATATTGGGACGAGCATGGCCTGTTCAAGAGCGTTCCCGACGAGCGCGAGCCGTATTGCATCGTGATTCCGCCACCCAATGTGACGGGTGTGCTACATATGGGCCACATGCTCAACAACACCATCCAGGACATCCTCATCCGCCGTGCGCGCATGGAGGGCAAGAACGCCCTGTGGGTGCCTGGCACCGACCATGCTTCGATTGCTACCGAGGCCAAGGTGGTGAAGCGCCTTGCCGAGCAGGGTATCCGCAAGCGTGACCTCACCCGCGACGAGTTCCTCAAGCATGCCTGGGACTGGACCCACGAGCATGGTGGCATCATCCTGCAGCAGTTGCGCAAGCTGGGTGCCTCCTGTGACTGGAGCCGTACCGCCTTCACGATGGACGAGACCCGCAGCAACAGCGTGTTGAAGGTCTTCGTCGATCTCTACGACAAGGGTTATATCTACCGTGGACTGCGCATGGTGAACTGGGATCCCAAGGCCCAGACCGCATTGAGCAACGAGGAGGTGATCTACAAGGAGGAGAAAAGCCACCTGTTCCATCTCAAGTATTATGTTGACGGTCTGCAGACTCTCGAGAATGAGGAGCAGCTGCGTGCCGAGGGCAACATCATCCATAAGGACGAGAAGGGCTACTATGCCGTCGTTGCCACCACGCGTCCCGAGACCATCATGGGTGATACCGCCATGTGTATCAATCCCAAGGATCCCAAGAACCAGTGGCTCAAGGGCCGCAAGGTCATCGTCCCCCTAGTGGGCCGCGTGATCAACGTGATCGAGGACCGCTATGTCGAGATAGAGTTCGGTACGGGCTGCTTGAAGGTCACTCCCGCCCACGACCCCAACGACTATGTGCTGGGCAAGACCCATAATCTGGAAACCATCGACATCTTCAACGCCGATGCCACCATCAGCGAGCAGTCGCCGTTGTACGTCGGCATGGACCGCATGGAGTGCCGCAAAGTGATTATCGAGGACCTCAAGAATGCAGGCCTGATGGAACGCATTGAGGACTACGAGAACAAGGTGGGCTATAGCGAGCGCAACAGCGACACTGCTGTCGAGCCGCGCCTGTGTATGCAGTGGTTCCTGAAGATGAAGCACTTTGCCGACATCGCCTTGCCCTGCGTCATGAACGACGAACTCAAGTTCCATCCTGCCAAATACAAGAACATCTACAACGTGTGGTTGGAGGGTATCCAGGACTGGTGCATCTCGCGCCAACTGTGGTGGGGACACCGCATTCCCGCCTATTTCCTGCCCACCGATGACGAGACCAATGAGGTCTATGTAGTGGCAATGAACGACGAAGAGGCCTTGGAGAAGGCCCGCAAGATTCCCGGATACGAGAATATCGAGGCCAGCCAGCTGCGCCGTGACGAGGATGCCCTCGACACCTGGTTCAGCTCGTGGTTGTGGCCCATTTCGCTGTTTGACGGCATCAACAACCCCGGTAACGAGGAAATCAAGTACTATTATCCCACCAACGACTTGGTAACTGCTCCCGACATCATCTTCTTCTGGGTAGCACGCATGATCATGGCGGGATATGAGTATATGGGTGACATGCCTTTCCGCAACGTATATTTCACGGGTGTCGTGCGCGACAAGCTGGGCCGCAAGATGTCCAAGTCGCTGGGTAACTCGCCCGACCCGCTCATGCTCATCGACAAGTTCGGTGCCGATGGCGTACGCATGGGTCTGATGCTTGCTGCTCCTGCCGGTAACGACATCCTCTACGATGACGCTCTGTGTGAGCAAGGCCGCAACTTCAACAACAAGATCTGGAATGCCTTCCGCCTTGTTAAGGGCTGGGAGGTAGCCGATGTCGAGCAGCCCGAGCCTTGCCGTCAGGCGGTGCTCTGGTTCCGCAATACGCTCAACGATGCCTTGGCGACTGTCAAGGACCACTTCTCGAAGTTCCGCCTGAGCGATGCCATGATGGTGCTTTACCGCCTGTTCTGGGAGGAGTTCTCGGCATGGTATCTCGAGGCAGTGAAGCCTGCCTACGGCCAGCCTATGGACCGTGCCACGATGCAGGCTACGCTCGAGTTCTTCGACATGCTGTTGCGTCTGCTGCACCCATTCATGCCGTTCATCACCGAGGAACTGTGGCAGCATCTGGCCGAGCGCAAGGACGGCGAGAGCATCATGTATGCCCGCATTCCTGAGCCTGAGCAGGCCGACCAGGCCTTGCTTAAGGCCATGGCCGACGTCAAGGAAATCGTGGGCGGTGTGCGCAATGTGCGCAAGCAGAAGAATCTCCCCAATAAGGAACAACTCACGCTGCAGGCCGTTGGCGGCTTGAACAACCCGTTCGAGGCCATCATCATCAAGCTTGCAGGTCTCGAGAATATCGAGGCTGTGGCCGAGAAGGATGCCACGGCATCCGCCTTTATGGTCGGTACCGCTGAGTTCGCCGTTCCTCTGGCCGGCAGCATCGACGTTGAGGAGGAAATCAAGAAGCTTGAGGCCGACTTGGAATATACCCGTGGCTTCCTGGCAAGCGTGGACAAGAAACTGAGCAACGAGCGCTTCGTCGCCAATGCTCCCGAGGCCGTTGTCGCCAACGAGCGCAAGAAAAAGGCCGATGCCGAGAGCAAGATCGCCACGATGGAGCAAGCCCTCCAGCAATTGAAAAAGTAATGTTCACTGTGCCGTGGCTCGCCACGGCCACAAGACAATGGAATAATGGAAAAATCAATTTTGAAGCCCGGCATTCCCGTGGCACTGTGCAGCGACCACGCCGGATTCCAGACCAAGGAGGCCGTCAAGCAGTGGCTGGAAGGGCAAGGTATCGCCTATAAGGACTTCGGTACCTATAACGAGGACAGTTGTGATTATCCCGACTTTGCCCACCCCTGTGCCGAGGCTGTCGAGCAGGGCATCTGCTATCCCGGAATCGCCGTGTGTGGCAGTGGTGAAGGCATCAACATTACCCTCAACAAGCACCAGGGTGTGCGTTCGGCTCTGTGCTGGCGTCTGGCGGTAGCCCGTCTGGCGCGTCAGCACAACGATGCCAACGTGCTGGCCATGCCCGGCCGCTTTGTCACCGACGAGGAGGCCGTTGCCATGGTCGAGGCCTTCCTGACGACCCCCTACGAGGGTGGACGCCACCAGCGCCGCATCGACAAGATCCCGGTGAAGTAAGACAATGTAGGCAATGGCAGCGTCATCCTCACACAAGAAGTGGTTTGACAACAACCGTGGATGGTTGTTTTTGGCGCTTGTCACGATAGCCTTTTACATTCACAACCTGCTGTCACCCGAGTTTCTGGACGATTACGTCTATAAATTCGTGTTCGATAAGAGCGGTCCTGATTATTCCCAGCGCATCAGTAACCTGTGGGATGTTTTCCGTTCCCAGTACGGTTTCTACTTTGCATGGAACGGACGCACAGGCGTTCAGTTCCTCGGGCAACTGTTTTGCGGACTGTTGGGCAAACCTTTATTCAATGTCCTGAATGCGCTTGTTTTTGCTGCATTCATCTATCTGCTTCGCCGTCAGGTCGCTGAAAAAGGAAAATATACATTATTTTCCTATGCCTTAGCCGTGGCCTTGGTTTTGCTGTTGCCCACCTTCTGTGAAACCTTCTTGTGGGTGGTAGGCAGCGTCAATTACCTGTGGTGCTCGACAGGCGTGTTGCTGTTTCTATGGTTTTATGAGAAAAACCATGAGTTACCCGTCAACAAGCGGCTGATAGCCTTGTGGCCCTGTGTTTTCCTGCTCGGGTGGACCCATGAGGGCATAGTTTTGCCGCTGGCCGCGGCGCTGGTCGCTATCAATGTGTTGACGATCAAAAAGTCGCTGCGAACGCGCGGTTTTTGGCTGGCGCTGATTCTGTTGGCAGGCACCTGTATGGCAGCGTTTGCCCCGTCGCTCATCACGCGCTCGGGAGCCTCGTCCGGCATGTACAAGGCCTTGATACTCCGAAAGCTGTTGCCCTTCTGCAATGTGCTGTCCCAACTCAGGCTGGTTTATCTGGCCATCCTATTGACGCTCGTGCTTTGCATCAGGCACAGGGATGTCGTGTTGCGCACAATCAAGAGGAATGTCCACCTGATTATAGCGGTATTGTTGTCGTTTGGCATCGTTTTTGCCTCAGGTATGCCCATCACCCGTCCTGCTTTTGGCCTGGAGTTTTTCTCGTTGGTGTATCTGTTGCGGCTTGTTGGTGAAGCGGTGCCCGAGCTTAACGCTAAGTTATTGAACGGGCTTGGCATTCTGCTCACTGCGGGAATCGTCGTGTTCTATGGCCTGATGATGCGTCATGCCGTCCCCAACTGGCAAGAAACCGAGCGGCTCGTGAATCAGATCGAACAGAACACTGACAGCATCATCAGCACCCAAGAGCATGACGCAGGACCGTTCACCTCGTTCATGTGCACGATGATAGAAAAGGACACGTCGGATTATGCGACGAATTTCGACCCGCGCACCGAGCCTGCCAGCATTGCGGCGACCTATCACCGCAAATCCCTGGTTTTCTTGCCCAAGACGCTGCTCGATGACCTCAAAACCAATCCCCAGCATTATGACACGCTGAACCTGAAGTCGCCCTACGGCTTCTATATCAAGCGGATAGGCGAGAATGAGCATATCAGTCAGGTGAACTACATCTTGCGACCATTGGAAGACCCCAATCAGGCTTCATTTTTCAGGCGGCTGGCCATCAAGGCCTCACATTATCCCGACACGATATCCGAGACGCATCAATGGGTCGTGCTGGACTTGTATGGCGACAAGTATCTTGTAGTCAACAAGATAAATGGCATAAAAGACCGTCTGGACGGTATCCAGATAGTCAATGACTGAGAAAATCCGATTTTTTAAGAATTCAGTATTATATCGATGACTAAGTTCACGTCGGCGATGTTGACCTCTTCGTCCTCGTTGACGTCACAGTCGTTGTCCGACTCACCGCCCAGGATGACTTCGATGATGCAGTTCACGTCGGCAATGTTGACCTCGCCGTCACCGTTCACGTCGCCTTTGAGCTTCTTGCTGCGGCAATAGATGGTGATGTCGTCAATGTTGACGCGGGAGCCCGATGTCTGGGAAATAGCGAAGCGCAACGGCCAGTCGCTGTCGACCTCCAAGATGAAGTGCTGCAGGCTGCCTCTGGTGACGGTCACTGACCCTAAGCCGATCCATGAGCTACCTTGATTAGTGCTGTAAGCAACCGAAAGATCGGCATCGCTGTCGTTACCATAGCTTGCGGCATAGAAGCCAATGGCCCTGACGTCAGTCACACTCTCAAGCATAGTGATGGCACTGTTGCTGCTTTTGCCAAATCGGCATGAGAGTTTGTCATGACTCATGCTGTCGCCCCAGATACCGGCGTCGGTGAAGTACCAAGTCCAGGCATGTCCCTGAATTTCCTTGTTCCAGTATCCGCCGGTCTCACAGTCTTCCCAGTCCTCCATGATACTATCACCGTGTATCGTTGGATCCGGTCCGGGGTCCTGCTTGGTGGCTGTGGCGGTAACCGAGAATGTTGTCGATGCCTCGCTGCTGCTGATGGTAATGAAGTCGGTGTAGGTATCTTCTTCATCGGCAGCAAAGGTGATGATGAACGAGGTGCCGTTGTTCACTTCGCTGGCCGTGAAGGTGTCGGCGCTCGAGTGGAAATAATCATTGTCGGTTATCGCCAGGGTGAGTGGCTGGTTCAGTCCCTCGCCCTTGAGGTTGATAACATAGTTCAACTCGGTGCCGACGGGAGTCGAGCCCAAGTCAATATATGAACCGTTGGCCGGAGAGGTGATAGTCGGAGTGACAATGCCGCTTGAGCCAGTCCAGGGCTTGCCCTGCATGTCGCCCCAGATGTATTCAGCCAACTCGGGGTGGTCGATAAAGGGGTTGCGGTTCCCTTGTATGCCATAGACGGCCTCATTGCGCTTGATTTCCTTATCGCTGACGGGATCGAGCCTGGTCCACTCCATGAGCATGTTGATGGTCCAGGTCGAGAAAGCCTTATATTTATTGGTCCGATAGTCAAGTTGGTCGCTGCCGGGCCAGTTAGGCAACTCATTCTTGTAGCAGGTCACCATATAGAAATAGGTGCGTGCCAGGTCGCCCTTGTATTCGTCATCGGGCTCGAAGACGGTGCCTGAGTAGCCGGGATAGGTGCAGGTGCCCAGTTTACCCTTGGCCACGTAGTTGCCGTAGGAGAGGCGTGTACCGTTGGCGCAAACGCCATAAGGATTATTGCCTCTTTGGCTGTTTACTTTGATGTCGGTTGGATAAACATGGAACACGTCGGTGTTCATGGGGGCTACGGCGCCATTGAACCAGCTCCTGGGAAAGCTGTGCTCACGGTTATAACCCTCGCCCACATGCGAGGCCGACGAGCCATTGTCGCTGGGCCTGTAACGCACGTTGCTGTAGATATCGATGATATAGCCCTCACTATCGGTGTCAGCAGTCCTGAAAGCGCTGAGCAGTCCCGAAGTGTAGGACACTTCCCTGTGATCGCGGATGATGTTGCACAAGGCAGTCATCAGTGACTCGTCGCTTTTGCCAATGGCACTCTTGTAATAGTTCACGGGTTCGCTGGCCAGTGAGGTCAGTGCTATTACTGCCATTGACAGCAGCAGGGATATTCGTGTATGCTTGCTCATAGTCAGTCAGCTGGAATAATGGGGTGGTTATTTCTTTTTATTGTTCTCTCGCTTGTTCGCCGTCTTCGGGCTCACGGCATTTTTGTTGGCGGCGGTTTTTCGCTCGGCCTGCTGCTTGCGCACCTGTCCCGCAAGCTGTCCGCAGGCGGCAGCGATGTCCTCGCCACGGCTGCGGCGAATGGTGCACGTCACTCCCTTGCTGTTCAGGTAGTCGCGGAAGTAGGTCATCCTCTCGTCGCTGCTGGTGCGCAGTTTCTCGATGCCGGGAATCATGTGGTAGCGGATGAGGTTCACGCGCACGTGTTCGTTGGGCAACAGCTCGCGCAGCTTCTCGGCATGCTGGATGTCGTCGTTGAACCACTGCCAGCAGATGTATTCCACCGACAGGCGGCGCTGGTGGGCAAAATCATAGTTGCCCAGCATCTCCATGATGTCGGCAATGGGGTAGAGGCGTTCAATCGGCATCATCGACGAGCGTTCCTCCTGCACGGCATTATGCACGCTCACGGCGATGTGCACGCTGGTCTGCTCGCACAATATCTTCAGCTCCGGCTTCTTGCCCACCGTCGAGACGGTCACGCGCTTGGGGCTCCATGCCAGGCCCCACGGCTCGGTCAGGATGGCGATGACGCGCAGCACCTCGTCGAGGTTGTCCAGCGGCTCACCCATGCCCATAAACACGACATTGGTCAACGATTCGCTCTCGGGAACGCTCAGCACCTGGTTGATGATCTGGTTGGACGTCAGGTTGCCGTGGAAGCCCTGTTTGCCCGTCATGCAAAAGTAGCAGTTCATCCGGCACCCCTTCTGTGACGAGATGCACAGCGTGCCGCGGTCGTCCTCGGGGATATAGACCGACTCGACGGCCTGCTTGTCGCCCACGTCGAACAGATACTTTACCGTGCCGTCTTCGCTCGCCATGGCCTGGCTGGGAGGATACAGGCCCACATAGTAGCGGCTGGCCAGCAGCTCGCGGTTGGCCTTGGAGATGTTCAGCATCTCGTCAAAGTCGTTCACACGCTTCTGGTATATCCACTGTGCCAACTGTTTGGCCACAAAGCGCGGCATACCCAGCGAGGTGACGGCATCCTGCATTTCCTCAAGGGTCATGCCCGCCATCGGCTGCAATATTATCTTGTCGTTGCTCATTGTCTTCAGGTTTAAGAGTTGTTTAACCCACAAAATTACACATATTTCTCGTAAACGGCAACAACAACCCCGTTTTTCCATAACTATTCAGCCAAACATCCTCTTTATACCCCACACTAAGCCGCGAAGGCGCTAAGATATAATTATAAACAAAAACTTAGCGTCTTTGCGCCTTAGCGTGAGGCACCCGACTGCAGATGTCCCCTAAAGTCTAAGGTCTTAAACCTCAAGGATACACAGGTTGGCCAAGCATTTGTTTCAGATGGGTCTCGAGGATGTGGAAACCGGGGTTAATCATGCCGTTGTGCCCGTGCCCGTCGATTTCATAAAGATAGGTCTGCTGGTGCCCGGCCAGTTTCATCATGCGGGCTAAGTACTGGTTCTCGTCATATCGGCCGTAGAGTTCCAGTTCCCTGTCTCCGCATATCAATACCATCGGGGGACAGTTGCCGCGCACCCAGTAGAGCGGCGCATACTCGTCGATAGTGGCCTGCAGTGGCGGGATGCCCTGCATCTTGCGCACGTTGAAATGGGTGATGGCCTGACCGCTGAACGGGACGTACATCATCACGCTGTCGGCATCAATGCCATAGGCCCCGAGCCAGGATTTGTCTAGGCACAGCATCATCGAGATGTATCCTCCTGCCGAGTGCCCGGTCACGACAATCTTGTGCGTGTCGCCGCCATACTCGACGATGTGCCTGAACACCCATGCTACAGCCTCCGCAGCATCGTCAAGCGTCTCCTTGACCGTCACCTGTGGCAGCAGTCTGTAGTTGACCCCGACGACCACGGCGTTTTTCTCCCGCAGTTGTTTTGGAATCTCCTTGTTTCCGCCTTCGAGTCCGCCGCCATGAAACCAGACGATGACCGGGCAGTCGGTCACGCCCTCAGGATGATACACGTCAAGTTTCAGCCTTTCCAGTGAATAGGCATCGCGCTTCAGTGTATAACTGATGTCATTGACTTGTCTGTAGCTCTGGGCCGATGCACCGGCGCAGAATATGCTAAAGAAGAGCAATACTGAGATTTTGTTTATTCTTTTCATGTGGCTATTGATTTTATTCTAAATGAGGGTGAGCCAAAATCAATTGACGCACCCTCAATATCGATTTCTAAAGTCTAAGGTCTAAAGTCTAATTTACCACTGTCCGCCCAGCAGGTAGTCGATCAGGGTGGTCACGTCGGCGATGTTCACGCTATTGTCCTGATTGCAGTCGGCGGATGCGGGAGGCGTCGTGCCGCTTAGCAGGTAGTCGATCAGGGTGGTCACGTCGGCGATGTTCACACTGCCGTCACCGTTCACGTCACCGCGCTGGGCGGTGTACTTGGCCGTAAAGTAGCCTGGGTTGCTCGGGCCACCGTCGATGTGGGCATAATCCTCATCAATGTGGTTTGGGTCATAGGTTGTGCCCATGCCGCCTACCAGTGAGGTACAGTTCTCGAACATGTTCTCTGGGAAACTATAACTACCATATGATACAATGCCATCGGTGCTCCACCCTGTGCCAGCGTAGATGGTGATCAGACTCGAGCAGCCGCTGAACATTTTATACATATCGTAGACATTTGCGGTATTCCAGCCTGAAAGGTCAAGCGAGGTCAGTTTGCTGCAGTCTGTAAATGTCCTTTGTATTCTTTTAACGTTTCTGGTATCCCAGCCCGAAAGACTGAGCGACTCAAGCCCCGAGCACCCAGAGAACATATTAATCATATTATTGACATTCCTGGTATCCCAATCCGAAAGGTCGAGCGAGTCGAGACTTGAGCAGTTGGAGAACATAGCTTCCATGCTGGTGACATTGCTGGTGTTCCATCCCGAGACATCGAGCTTAGTCAGACTCGAACAATGACTAAACGCAGTGCGCATATCGATGACATTGTCGGTTTTAAAACCTGTGAGGTTGAGTGTGGTCAAATTTGAGCAGTTATAGAACATATGGTCCATGCTGGTGAGCTTGCCGGTGTTCCACCCCGAGAGGTTGAGCGTTCTCAGACCCTTGCATTCATAGAACATAGATGCCATGAGGATGAC
This sequence comes from Muribaculaceae bacterium, assembly GCA_017557425.1. GTDB lineage: Bacteria > Bacteroidota > Bacteroidia > Bacteroidales > Muribaculaceae > Sodaliphilus. Next base: position 269,332 of record JAFYYU010000012.1, read on the forward strand.
ACTATCAGCTTTCCATCCCGAGAGGTCAAGCGAGGTCAGGCTACTGCAGCCGTAGAACATATCCCCCATGTTTCTGACCTTGCCAGTATCCCAGTTTGATATATTGAGCGAAGTCAGCTGCGTGCAGCCAGAAAACATTCTTCTCATGTTCTCAACTTTGGCGGTATTCCAACTAGAAAGGTCGAGCAAGGTCAGCTTCTGGCAGTTGCCGAACAAATATTCCATGTTGATGACATTGGCGGTATTCCAACCCGATACATCGAGCGATTCCAGTTTCGGGCAGTTGCCGAACAGATAGTACATGTTGGTGACATTGCCCGTATGCCATCTTGAGACGTTGAGCGATGTCAATTCTGTGCAGTTGCCGAACATAAATTCTATATTGGTGACATTGCTCGTATGCCAGCCTGAAAGGTTGGACGTAGACAGATGATAGCAACCTTCGAACATGTATGTCATATCGGTTACACTATCAGTGTCCCAGTTGGAGAGGTCGATAGAAGTTATGCCCGTACAGCCTTCAAACATTCTGCTTGCACTTGTCATCCGACTTGTATTGACATTGTTCAGATCAAAGTTGATGCAACTTGAATAATCCTTGAACATCTCTGAGCAGTTGCCGACGAATTTCACATCGCTGGTTGCTGTAACGCTCTTGATGGACCCATACCCAACGGCGCCCCATTTGTGGTCCTTATCGTACTCGCCCCAGTTGAGCGTCAGCTCGCCGGTTTCATAATAGAATGTGTAGCGAGGGTAATTATACCATGTAGCGGAATAGAAGCGGTCGCCGTGAGAGTGAGTGGAAAGGGTAACTTCCATGGTGGGTTCGCTGAGTTCGGCACCCAACCAGCCACAGAAGATGTAATTATTACTGTTGCTGTCGTTCAGCGTGCAAATCGGGTTGACAAACTTGAAGCTGGGTGTTTCATAGGTGTAAGTTTCGGGGTTGATTTGTCCTTCGGGTAGAGAGCCAAGTCCAAGGCTATAGATGATGGAATAGGTGTAACTGGCATCCAGAGTGGTGCCGAAACTATGGCTGATGGTGCCGCTTAAGCTATTACCCGCCAAGTCCTTGATCGTGCCGCTATAGCTATACACGGTGAAGGACCCGTTTGCATCGTCACCGATGGTGCCGCTGAAGGTGAGCACATTGCTGCCGCTTCCGCTCACATAATTGAGCGTGCCCCAGTTGGTGCTGAGCGTGGGGGTGCCACTGACGGTGACAATCTCGCTGAAGGGTACACTCACGTAGATGGTGTTGCCCTTGCTGTGGCGACCGCCGTTCACCTTGTAGTTGTCAAGAACGGTGGGTGCAGTGGCATCGACCAGCGCAAGACGCACCTTGAGGTCCTTAAAGTACCAATCGTCGGCGTCCTTGCCTGCCGCGTCAAAACGGATGTCCAGTTCATTGACTGTAGGCGCAAGGCAGAGCGAGCCGGTGTTTGGCGCATTATATGAAGACGACTTATATTTCTGATCATACAAGTAGCTGTCATCGTAGTCAAATGAGTAACGGGAGAGTACGGCATCAATTTCCGCAGCCTTATTCACAAAGTCATAGCGGTGAGGGAAGAACTGATAATGTGAATCGGTCACATATCCGCCGGTATAGCTCATCTCAAAGCACGCTTTGTATATCGAGGTGGATGGGTTGTTGACCGCACCATCCGGGTCGTTGCCGTCGTAGGTCGTACTGTTGTCGGCGAGGATCTGGATGTACTGGTAGCCGTCCTTCTCCTCCTTTTGGGTGAAATACACCGTGGCATACATCTTATTTCCACGGTTGTTCAGATACGTTCGCAGGGCACTATTGTTATTGTAGAGGGCATCAGTGGATACCGTGTGAACCCCCTGCGCATATCCGGCATCGGTGACCTTGATCCAATTAGAAGAGGAATAGGATACATCTAGGTACTTGTTGTTGCTGCCCGACTTGATGTTGCCGCTGTTGTCAAAATAGACCAGGTCGGTTACACTCTTGTTCAGGTAGGTGGTTGAGAACTGGTAGTTAGTGCCGTAATCGATGTCACGGTCACAGGAAGCCATCAGGAAACCTCCCTTTTCGAATACCTCAAAGCGGTAGGTGCGTGTGGTGCCAGTCTGGAAATGGTACTGCTCGGCAATATTGCCGCCAGGGGTTTCAGTAACCGTGATCTTTTTCTCGTATTCGCCTTCCGAGAAGTCCAGAGTGCCGACATCCTCGGTGAAGTGCACCCCAGCGATAGCCGATAGACTCACGGTGCGGTAATATACTGTCTCAGCAGCCCCACCCATACGGGAGATGGTGAACTCATTGCCGTTGTTTTTCACCGTGTAAGTGCTTTGCAGGATTTGTGCCCACGACGTCGCTGCCGTGAGCAGCGTCACAAGAAGAAATAGTATTGTCTTTTTCATAAGTGGAGATATTAAATGGTTAAAGATTTTTCGCAAAGATACAAAATAAATCAATAAATGTTGAATTTCTGGCTAAATTTTTTACATTTTTGTGCAAAAATGCCAGAAAAAGATAAAATCCATCAAGAGCATGGCATTGTTGCAGCAGCATCGGCTGTAACATCCCCTGCGCGCAAAGACGCTAAGATTGACGGTCGGCGAATTAAGCCAATTAAACAAAAATAGCACCCGCATTGCAAGAATGCGGATGCTATTAATGACTTAGCGGCTTTGCGCCTTAGCGTGAGGCCCCTGAATGCGGATGCCAGCTAAAGCCTAATACCTAAAGCCTAAAGCCTTATTTCAGATAGGTGTAGCGGTAGTCGGTGGGGGACACGAGGGTCTCCTTGATGACGCGCGGGATGATCCAGCGGATGAGGTTGAACTCGCCGCCGGCCTTGTCGTTGGTGCCGCTGGCACGGGCGCCTCCAAAGGGCTGCATACCTACAACGGCACCGGTCGGCTTGTCGTTGATGTAGAAGTTACCGGCTGCATAGCACAGCTTCTCGGTGAGTTTCTCCACCTCCAGGCGGTCGCGGCCCCAAACGGCACCGGTCAGGCCATAAGGCGAGGTCTCGTCACACAAGCGGGCGGTCTCGTTCACCTTGTCGTCGTCATAGGGGTAAACCGTCAGCACGGGGCCGAAGATTTCCTCTTCCATCGACTTGAAGCGCGGGTTAGTGGTTTCGATCACGGTAGGCTCAACAAACCAGCCTTTCTTCTTGTCGCACTTGCCGCCGATGACGATCTTGGCGTCGTCGGCCTTCTTGGCATAGTCGATATAGCTCTTGCACTTGTCGAACGAAGCCTCGTCGATCACGGCGTTGATGAAGTTCATGGGATCCTTCACATCGCCCATCTTCACCTCCTTGCACATGGCCTTGATGTCCTTCAGCACATCGGGCCATAGGCTCTTGGGAATGTACATGCGCGAAGCGGCCGAGCACTTCTGGCCCTGGAACTCAAACGCACCGCAGAAGGCAGCCGCAGCCACGCCCTTCTTGTCGGCACTGGGGTGAACAAAGATGAAGTCCTTGCCGCCGGTCTCGCCCACGAGACGGGGGTAGGAGATGTACTTGTCCACGTTCAGGCTGGCCTGCTTCCACAGCGACTTGAACGTTGCGGTGCTGCCGGTGAAGTGGATGCCGCTGAAGTACTTGCTCTGGGTAGCAACCTCGCCGATGAGGGCGCCGCTGCCGGGCAGGAAGTTGATCACGCCGTCGGGCAGACCGGCCTCCTTGTAGAGCTGCATCAGGTAGTAGTTGCTCAGCAGGGCGGTAGTGGAGGGTTTCCACAGGGCCACGTTACCCATGAGCACGGGAGTCATGCACAGGTTGCTGGCAATCGAGGTAAAGTTGAACGGGGTAACAGCCAGGATAAAGCCCTCGAGGGGACGATACTCGGTGTGGTTCAGCTGGCCAACGCCGTCCTTGGGCTGCATGCCGTAGATCTTGCTGGCATAGTGCACGTTGTAGCGGAAGAAGTCGATGGTCTCGCAAGCCGAGTCGATTTCGGCCTGGAAGATGTTCTTGCTCTGGCCCAGCATAGTAGCGGCATTCATGATGGGACGGTACTTGGTGGCGAGCAGCTCAGCCATCTTCATCACGATAGCGGCACGGGTAGTCCACGGTGTGCGGCTCCACTCCTTCCACGCCTTCATAGCGGCGTCGATGGCCATCTTGATCTCTTTCTTGGTCACCTTGTGGTAGGTGGCCAGCACGTGCTTGTGGTCGTGGGGGCAGGTCACCTGGCCCGTGTCACCGGTGCGGATTTCCTTACCGCCGATGATGATGGGGATGTCAACCACGATTTTGCTTTGGCGCTCGAGTTCTGCTTCGAGGGCTACGCGCTCGGGCGAACCGGGCATATAGGCCTTCACCGGCTCATTGGCGGGAAGGGGAAAATTGATAACAGCGTTATTCATTTTTAAGGATATAATAATTTAAATGTCTTTAAACTTCAAACTCTAAACTTCAAGTGTCGTAAGTGATGTCACTTGCGGCACTTGAATTAAATTATCCGAACATCTGCTCGAAGGTCTTCTTGATGATGCCGATGGCCACCATGAGCTCGTCCTTGGTGATGCACAAGGGAGGAGCGAAGCGGATGATGTGGTCGTGGGTCGGCTTAGCCAGCAGACCGTTGTCACGCAGCTTGAGGCAGATGTCCCAAGCGGTCTTGCCCTCGACGGGCTTGGTGACGATGGCGTTCAACAGACCGCGGCCGCGCACCTGTACGATGAACGGCGAGTTGATCTTCTCGATTTCCTCGCGGAAGATCTTACCCATCTTCTCGGCATTCTGCACGAGTTTCTCGTCCTTAACCACCTTCAGAGCCTCGACGGCAACGCGGGCAGCCAGCGGGAAACCGCCAAAGGTCGAGCCGTGCTCACCGGGCTTCACGTTAAGCATGATGTCGTCGTCGGCCAGGCATGCCGATACGGGCAACACACCGCCACCCAGGGCCTTGCCCAGGATCACGATGTCGGGACGGATGCCGTCGTGCTGGCTGCACAGCATCTTACCCGTGCGGGCGATACCGGTCTGCACCTCGTCGGCGATAAAGAGCACGTTGTGCTTGTGGCACAGGTCGAAGCATTTCTTCAGGTAGCCGTCATCGGGAACGAATACGCCGGCTTCGCCCTGGATGGGCTCGGCGATAAAGGCGGCAACTTCCTTGCCGTGCTCTTTGAGGGCTTTTTCAAGCGCCTTGGTGTCGTTATAGGGGATGCGGATGAAACCAGGAGTCAGAGGACCGTAGTTGGCAAAGCTGTCGGGGTCGTTGCTCATGGTGATGATGGTCACGGTGCGGCCGTGGAAGTTGCCCTCGCAGCAGATGATCTTCACCTTGTCATTGGGGATACCTTTCTTGACAACACCCCAACGGCGGGCGAGCTTCAGGGCGGTCTCGACGCCCTCGGCACCGGTGTTCATGGGCAGCACCTTGTCGTAGCCGAAGTAGGAGTGCATGAACTTCTCATACTCGCAGAAGGCCTCGTTGTAGAACGCACGCGAGGTCAGACACAGCTTGTTGGTCTGGTCCTTCAGCGCCTTCACGATGCGGGGGTGGCAGTGACCCTGGTTAACAGCCGAGTAGGCCGACAGGAAATCGAAGTATTTCTTGCCCTCTACGTCCCACACATAGATGCCTTTGCCCTTCTTCAGGACCACGGGCAGGGGATGGTAGTTGTGAGCGCCATAGCGGTCTTCCATCGCCATGTAGCGCTTGGTCTCGGCGCCCAGCGGATTGGGCTGGCAATTGTTCTTCTTACACGTTGATTTACACTTGGTTTCTTTCTTCACAGCAGGTTTACATTTTTTCGTTGCCATGTTCAGATGTTAATTGGTTAAAAGATGATTAAAGTTAATGAATTTTTACACTGCAAAAATAACCCATTTTGTGCAACCAATCTTAAGTTTCACAAAATTTAACGGAAATGAAACTGCTGGTAACTCCATTCAGCCAAACACCTTGTGTCATGTCCCACGCTAAGCTGCCAAGACGCAAAGGTTTTTAGATTGGTCGCAGGTTTCGCAAAAACCAATTCAAATAAAGAACTATAATCTCGCCCGTGAGGGTTAAATAGTCAGGTAAGGTTGCGATTGTTTGTATGAAATATTCACGCTTTGTTGACTTTTTTGTATTTTTGTGGGTGCAAGTATAATAACTTTTAAATTTTGATGGAAATGAAAAAGACTGCTTCTTTATTCTTTGTATTATCGTTGATGCTGACCTCGTTCACGGCTGGTGCCCAGGATCTGCGAGGTGATGTTGACTATGACGGCAAAGTAAGTATCGCCGATGTGACAACTTTGATTGACTACCTGCTCTCAGGTCAGTGGCCCGAAGATGTTCACGAGTGGGTTGACTTGGGGCTTCCCTCAGGCACGTTGTGGGCGACGTGCAACGTGGGTGCCAGCGCTCCCGAGGACTACGGCGACTACTTCGCTTGGGGCGAGACCGCCCCCAAAGACTACTACGACAAGTCCACCTACAAGTGGTGCAACGGTAGCTACAACACGCTGACGAAGTACTGCACTAACAGCAGTTACGGCAATGACGGCTTCACCGACGGCAAGATCGAGCTGGATTCTGAGGACGATGCGGCCACCGTGAACTGGGGTGAGAACTGGCGCATGCCGACCAATGACCAACAACAGGAACTGATTGATAACTGCACCAGGACATGGACGCAGTGCAACGGCGTGAACGGTACGTTGGTCACCGGACCTAATGGTAACACCATCTTCTTGCCCGCTGCGGGCTTCCGTTCATGTGGTTTGCTCGGCGACGCGAGTGACTTCTGCTACTATTGGTCGCGCTCGCTCGACTCCGGCCACACGTTCCTCGCGTGTAGCCTGTACTTCTACTCGGGATACTATTATTGTGACAACTTCGACCGCTACTACGGGTTCGCCGTGCGTCCTGTGCGCGTGTCACAGAATTAAGTATCCTCTCTCAACGCAAAAGGGCAAACCCCGCGCCGCTTGCCGCCAGTACAAGCAATTATAAAATGATAGGGGGTGCCATGTCATCAAAGGGACGGTTCTTTTGATGACATTATTGGTGAAGGCGGCGAGGTTGGTGCATCATCGGGACGGTTCTTTGTGATGGCGCCGCTGCGCTTGCCGCATCAAAAGAACGCGTCCCGGCTGATAGCACCCGCTTCGTTTATGCTATACATCATCGGGATGGTTTAGTAGGGCCTCGCCTTGGCGTGGCCGCGATATAATAAGGCCGCCCTGCTGGTGTTGTGCAGGGCGGCCTTGATGTCTGTCGGCCTGGAGGTGACTTGTGTCAGTCCTGGCTGTCGTCTTCAGCGTCAGCGTGGCGGTGCTTGGAGCGGCGCTCTTTTTTGCTCGTCTCACTGCTGCTGGTGTCTTTTTCCTCTTTGAGGTCGATCTCGTTGCGATCGTTGTCGAGTACCTTGTATTCCAAGTAATTGAGCGACTGGTCAGGCAGGATGCGGAACTTGCGCTTGAATTCCCTGCGCCATCTCCAGTATTCACTCACGATACCTTTCTTGAGGTAGGCATCGACAAACGGATGGACATACATAATGAAGTTGTTCACGTTCAACGTGTGGACAAGATAATCAATCTTGTCTTTCAACAGGTCGGTAAACAGCAGCGAGGGTTGAACTTCGCCTTTGCCGCCACAGGACGGACAGGTCTCGGCGGTTGCGATATCCAGGGCCGGACGCACGCGCTGTCGCGTGATTTGCATCAGTCCGAATTTGCTCAGCGGCAGTATGTTGTGGCGAGCCCGGTCTTTCTGCATCACTTCGCGCATGTGCTTGTACAGCTCATTGCGGTGCTCGGCCTTAGCCATGTCAATGAAGTCGATGACAATGATGCCGCCCATGTCCCTGAGGCGCAGCTGGCGCGCGATTTCGTCGGCAGCAAGCAGGTTCACGTTCAATGCGTTGCTTTCTTGGTCGGTACTGGTGCGCGAGCGGTTGCCGGAGTTCACGTCGATGACGTGAAGGGCCTCGGTGCTTTCTACGATTATGTATGCGCCCGACTTAAAGGATACCGTTTTGCCAAACGAGGACTTAATCTGCTTGGTAATGCCGAATTTGTCAAAGATGGGCATGTCCTCGCTGTAGAGTTTCACGATATCGCTGCGATCGGGGGCTATCAGGTTCACATAGTCATGAATTTGTTCAAATACCTCAGCATTGTTGACTTGAATGCTCTCGAAGTCCGGATTGAAGATATCGCGGATTTCACCGACGGCACGGCTTTCTTCCTCATAGACGAGGGTGGGAGGGGTCGCATGCTGTACTTTAGCGATAGCGTCGTCCCAGGCTTTGAGCAGCGTGCGGAGCTCGGCATTGAGCTCGGCAGCTTTTTTGTTTTCGGCCGATGTGCGCACGATGATGCCAAAGTTCTTGGGCTTCATGCTCTCGATGAGTCGGCGCAGTCGGGTCTTCTCGGCGTGGTCCTTGATTTTCTGGGATACCGAGATGCGGTCGTTGAAGGGCGTGAGCACCAGGAATCGTCCAGTGAAAGTGATTTCGGTGGTCAGGCGGGGACCCTTGGTCGAGATGGGTTCCTTGGCAATCTGTACCAATAGCTCCTGACCCTGTGTCAGCACGTCGCTCACGGTGCCGTGCTTGTTGGTCTCGGGCTGGATCTTCACCTTACTGATGCTGACGGGCCGCTTATTGGGATTGGCTCGTACCGTCTGGATGTATTGAGATAATGTGTTGAACTGTGAACCCAAATCAAGGTAATGAAGGAATGCGTCCTTGGAGTGACCCACGTTGACAAACGCGGCATTTAGTCCCGGCATCAACTTCTTTATCTTGGCAAGGTAGATGTTGCCCACAGCATAGGAGGCATCTCGCGTCTCCCGTTGCAAGGTCACGAGGCGGCCGTCTTCAAGCAGCGCCGTCGTCATGTCCCTGGGCGTGACGTCAACTACTAGTTCACTTTTCATCGCAGTTGGTGTGGGTGAAATACATATCTAAGTAAATTGTCAGTATATACCGCAATGATATGACTTGGAAGCGGTATATTGCACATGGCCGGATCCTTGAATGGCTGTCCCGCTGGACATGATGGAACGGATGTGCGGTGGGGCGCTATAGCGCCGAGGAACAAAAAGACAGGAACAAACCAATTGACTGGATGGTGGCAAGGGTGGTGACTCGGTGTCAATCCGCCTCGATAGCTCATCATGCGTGCCAATTCGTTTGTTCCCGTTATTTCACAGTCGTCATGTGAGGGTTAAAAAAGTAAAATTACTTTTTGTTTTTATGACGATTCTTGCGCAGTCTTTTTTTACGCTTGTGGGTAGCCATTTTGTGGCCTTTACGTTTCTTTCCGTTTGGCATAGTCGTAAAAATGTTATATTATACTATATAATGTGTTATGTTGGACGAATAAGAGGGATTCGTGTCACATGCGACATTACTTCACCTGATCCATGAACACCTTAGCGGGCTTGAAAGCCGGAATCTTGTGCTCGGGGATAATGATAACGGTGTTCTTGCTGATATTGCGGGCGGTCTTCTGTGAACGGGTCTTCACGATGAAGCTGCCGAAGCCGCGCAGGTAAACATTCTCACCATTGGCCAGGGAGTCCTTTACGGTGTCCATGAACTTCTCAACAGTCTCGAGAACCGAAGCCTTGTCGATTCCAGTGCTTTGAGCGATCTCTCTTACGATTTCTGCTTTAGTCATTGTATCTAAAATTTAATTTCTGGTTAAATAATAAAAAACTTACTCTTTTATAATTGCTTGACCGTTAGGGTTTTGACACATTTCTTTCAGAAAAAGCGTCAAACAAAAAGCGCCCAAAAATGAGCCCCTCTCGATTTTGCGACTGCAAATATCGCACTTTTTTTTTAATTAAGCGCTAATATTCAGCATTTTTTACAATTTTTTTTGATTCTCACCTGTTTTGATATGTCGAATATCGGATTTTGACGATGAATGCTTTTTGAGGAGCTTCTTGCGTGTGGTTTCCGACTTTTTGATTAACTTTGCCGCCAAGTTATGGAACAAGAACAAAAGCTGAAAATCGAGGAAGACATCGTCAAGATGCTCAAGACGGTCTATGACCCGGAGCTCCCTGTCGATGTCTATAGCCTGGGGCTGATCTACAAGATCGACCTCAATGACGACGGGCACGTTGATATCGACATGACGCTCACCGCTCCCAACTGCCCCATTGCCGACTTCATCTTTGAGGACGTCAGGCAAAAGGTCGAGAGTGTGGACGGTGTCACCAGTGCCACGGTCAACTTGGTGTTTGAGCCCGAGTGGGACCCGCGCATGATGACCGACGAGGCCAAACTGGAGCTGGGCATGATGTAATCACTGGGATGGCTGGCAAGAACACATATTTCATTTCCGACCTGCACTTGGGCGCCAAGTACATGGATAATCCCTTGGAGCGGGAGCGGCGTGTGTGCCGCTTCCTCGACAGCATCCGTGACGATGCTGCCGAGCTTTACCTGTTGGGCGATATCCTGGATTATTGGTACGAGTACAAGTATGTGGTGCCGCGTGGCTATATCCGTTTCCTGGGCAAATTGGCTGAGCTTGCCGACGCTGGCGTAAAGCTTACCTGGGTCACGGGCAACCACGATGTATGGCTGTTCGACTATCTGCGCGACCAGCTGAACATGACCGTACTCAAGGGGCATACCGTTATCGAGACCCAGGGCAAGCGCATCCTTATCGCCCATGGCGACGATGTAGGAGTGCAACCGGTCATGTACCGCTTCACAAGATGGTGCTTTTATAACAAGGTGTGCCAGTGGCTGTACGCCTCCATCCATCCACGGTGGACCTATCCCGTCGCAACAGGATGGTCCAACGAGAACCGCACACGTCGCGATGCTACCGCCCAGCAGGCCATATCAGAGCAAGCGGCATCCCGACTGATAGACTTTTCCCGTGACTATCACAGCCGACATCCTGAGGTCGAAGCATTTGTTTATGGCCACATCCACATAGCGCGATTCAACGAACAGGCCAACGGCATGCCGCCCGTCATCTTCTTGGGCGAATGGATTTCGTTGAACTCCTACGTCGTTCTTGACCAGTCAGGCACATTCACACTCAAGTTTTTTGAGAAACAATGATTTTTTTGCTTTGGTCTGTGCTTTTGATTATCAGCAAAATAGGTAATGTCAAGTGTTTTCGGGGAGAGTAATATGTTATAAAACATAATTTTTTTGAATACATGTTTCAAAAAAAGGCTATACTTTTGTGGCATAAACCTGAAACAATCTTTTTTACCTTAGAAATTTTACCTATTTGAAACCTAAAAAGGAATTTTAAGCCGAGGCTTAAAGTTCCTTTTTAAAGTATTTAAGAGTTTCTTTTTCATTTATTTGACGTTTTTAATTACTTTTGCGGCCGAAAAATGTCTCTAATGTGGTGAAGACGTTAGCTATCATAGTGGCTGGCGGCAGCGGAAAGCGGTTTGGAGCGGAGCTGCCGAAGCAGTTCTTGGAGTTGAATGGAAGGCCTATCCTGATGCACACCATCGACGCCTTCGGGAGATATGGGGACTGTTCTTTTGATGTCATTGTGACCCTGCCAGCCGATCAGATAGACTTGTGGCGACAGTTGTGCGACAAGTTCGGCTTTGACGTGCCTCATCGTGTGGTGCCTGGCGGCGAAACCCGCTGGCACAGCGTCAAGAATGCGATTGACAGCATAGATGACATCAATCAAGTTGAAATTATCGCCGTTCATGATGGCGTGCGCCCATTAATCACTGCCGAACTCATATGCCGCACTATTGAAGCTGCCCGCTGTGACGGGGCGGCTATCCCCGTGGTCACACTCAATGACTCGGTGCGACAGGTTGAGGGCAAAGTCAGTCACGCCCTTGACCGTTCGACATTGCGCGCTGTGCAGACGCCCCAGGCCTTTGATGCACGTCTGTTGCATGACGCATATTCATTGCCTTATCAATCGACGTTTACCGACGATGCATCGGTGGTGGAATGCGCCGGTCATCTGGTGACGCTTGTCGAGGGTGACCCGCATAATCTGAAGATTACCCGTCCTATGGACTTGGCACTTGCCGAATACCTGTTGAATCAAGATGCCTGATTTGCGCCATACCGACATACAGTATTTGCACGGGGTGGGTCCCAAGCGTGCCGAGTTGCTCAGAAAAGAACTGGGCATCAGCACCTACTATGACCTGTTGTATTATTTCCCCTTCCGCTACATCGACCGCAGCGTCATCAATCATGTGAACGAGTTGAGCGGCGATGAGGCCGCGGTTCAGTTGTGCGGACGCTTCCTCACGTTCACCACGGTGGGTGAGGGCCGCAAGCGCCGCCTTCAGGCACTGTTCACCGATGGCTCAGGCACCATCGAAGTGGTGTGGTTCAATCGCGTGGCTTCTATTCAGAAGACCTACAACACCAACACGCAGTACATCCTTTTCGGTAAGCCGTCGTTGTTCAATAACCACCTGAATATCGTTCATCCGGAGGTGGATGTGGCCACGACAGACAATGTAGCCCAAGGCCTTACTGGCGTGTATAACCTCACAGAGGTGCTGCGTAACCGCTCGTTCACATCACGTGCCATACACAAGCTGGTGCTCAACCTGTTGGATACTCCTGCTGTACAATACATCAGCGAAACGTTGCCACCCGACTTGCTGCAGCGTCACCGGCTCATGCCGCTTGCTGACGCGTTGCGGAGTATCCATGTGCCTGTCGACCAGCAGTCATTGCAACGGGCACAGTTGAGACTCAAGTTCGAGGAACTGTTTTTCTTGGAACTCAACATCCTTCATTATATAAAAGGCAGCAGCCGTCGGCTGGTGGGACATGTTTTCGGAAACGTGGGCGCCTATTTCAACGGCTTTTACCACAACGTTCTGCAATTCCCGCTTACCGGGGCTCAGAAGCGTGTCATCCGCGAGATGCGCCATGACATGGGCAGCGGAAAGCAGATGAACCGTCTCTTGCAGGGGGATGTGGGCAGCGGTAAGACGATTGTCGCATTTATGACCGCACTCATTGCCCTGGATAACGGATACCAGGCCTGCATCATGGCGCCTACCGAGATTTTGGCGGGTCAACATCTGGAAACTATCCGGCCGCTGGCCGACGCTATCGGTGTTAAGGTGGCACTCTTGACGGGCTCGACTCGCAAGCGTGAGCGCACCGCCATCCACGAGGCGCTGATGAATGGCGAGTTGCAGATACTCATTGGCACTCATGCCCTCATCGAGGACACGGTGCAATTCCGTAACCTGGGTCTGGCTATCATCGACGAGCAACACCGCTTTGGTGTGGCTCAGCGAGCCCGACTGTGGAGCAAAAACCGTACAGCGCCGCCTCATGTGCTTGTGATGACGGCAACGCCAATCCCGCGGACACTGGCAATGACGGTCTATGGTGATCTGGACGTATCGGTCATTGATGAACTGCCGCCAGGCCGCAAACCGGTTACCACTATCTTGAAGCATGAGCCCGACCGCTTCAAGATGTACCAGTTCGTGGGCCAGCAGTTGAAGGAGGGCCGTCAGGCTTATATTGTCTATCCTCTTATCGAGGAAAACGAGAAACTCGACCTGCATGCTCTGGAACAGGGCTTCGAGCAGGTGCGCGACGTGTTCCCGCATTACAATGTGGCAATGGTACACGGCCGCATGAAACCCGCCGAAAAGGACCACCAGATGATGCTCTTTGCTACAGGCAAGGCGCATATCTTGGTGGCGACCACGGTTATCGAGGTGGGAGTCAATGTTCCCAACGCCTCGGTCATGGTCATAGAGGATGCTGAGCGGTTTGGACTGTCGCAGTTGCATCAGCTGCGTGGCAGGGTGGGGCGCGGACCCGATCAGAGCTACTGCATCCTGATGGCACGCAGTGACCTGGGGCGCGACACGCGTCACCGTCTGCAAGTGATGACACAGACCAACGACGGCTTTGTCGTCGCCGAGGAGGACATGAAACTGCGCGGTCCTGGCGACATGGAAGGCACGCAGCAGAGCGGTATAGCTTTTAACCTGCGTATTGCCAACCTGGCGCAGGACGGCCAAATCGTCCAATTGGCCCGTAATGCCGCTGAGGACTACTTGCGTGAAGATCCGAAGATGGAAACCACCTGGGGACGCAAGATGGCGGGCCATATGCGTGAAATCTATGACAAACAGGCCAACTGGGGCCTTATCTCTTAACGAATGATCTTTTTTCAACATATCAACTATCATTTCAAATCATAACCAATTATGAAACATATCATGGGAAAATTAAAGTCTGTTTTAGTGACCTGCCTTTTGGTGGCGTCCTTGATTCCTGTACCTGCCGGAGCACATATCATTCTGCCGGATGTGAATCTCGATAATGCGGCCAATATCAAGGATGTGACTGACCTTATCGACTACTTGTTGTTTGGTGAAGACGGTGGGTTCACGGTGTTACAAGGTTCCCTGTCGGCTACCGACTTTGGTGCTGTGGGTGACGGCGTTACCGATGATACCGAAGCACTGGAGAGACTGTTTGCCACAGCTGCCGCCCGAAAGATGGCGGTCTATATTCCCAGAGGCACTTACATGATCCGTCGCCCGTTGACTATCATGAGCGGCATGGAAATCTATGGCGATGGCTACTCGTCCATCATCAAGAAGTTCCCTGCAGCATGGCACAAACTCACCGATGCCATTCCGACCGGTGTTTACAATGATGATGAGTACAACTCCATTTCTGTCAAGGTAGATGGAGTCAGCGGCTATCATGTGGGTGACCACTGCTTTATCTCATATTCGACCAATCCGTTTGTACCCGGCAACACCAAGGCAAGGTATTGCACTTACGGCGAAATAATCGAAATCAACGACAGTGCTATTGTTGAAAATGGGGTGGAAAAATATGAGGTCAAAATCAAGAGCGCCCATGACAGCGAGAAACATGGGGTGGTCTATAAACATGATGCAGGAACAGTCTTGTCCACATCGTTCCCCATCCTGCGTTCCTGGGGATTCAAAGATGAGTGCATCAATGTCTATATTCATGACATCTGTCTCGATGGTAATCGGCAGACCGAGGGTCCAACCTACAACGGTGTGACTTACGAGCCCATGGAGTGGGCCAATGCCTGCATACATTTTGATGCTTACGGCACTAGCAAGGTCAATGGTATTTCCTACAACAAGCACTCTTATAACCATGTCATAGTACATTGCAAACTCATCAACGCTTCCTATGACGGCCTCAGCGACCAGGGAGAGGGTGGACTCTATGTCAAGAACTGTTCGATTCAGAATAACGCTATGTCTGGTGTGCACCTGGGTACCATATTTAATGGCGCCGTCATCACGAACAACACGATGAAGGGAAATACAGAGCGCGGGGCTGGTGTGTTCTTCTGCCAGGATGTGACCAATGTTATCGTTGACAACAACACCATAACGGACTTCAATCATGGCTGCAGCGACGAGGAGTATGCTACGGTAGGAAAGTTCAATATCATCCGCAACAACACCTTTAATAATACGACCACCTACGTGTTTGATTTTCTCAAGTCAACATCTAAAAATCACGGGGGCGGTTTGCTCATCACCGATAATACCATCAATGGTTTGAAATATACCATGTTTGCGGGCAATTATCTTGATGATGTCATTATCTCGAACAACAAAATCAAGAGCGTGGACACGATACCGTCAACACTGATTGTTTCTAATAATTCTAACGGCATGATCATCGTGGGCAACACGTTGCCCGAGGGCACCAGCATTTCGCAACCAGTCGACGTTACCGATGCTACCAACGTGGTAGAAGCGTCCAACTCATGGAACTGATACAGCGATAAATTCAAATTGGGCCAGAATGTGTTAAATCATTCTGGCTCAATACCTTAATAGTTGAGTCTTGAAAAATGGCTACTGACCAATTTCGGAATTAAAACAGTTTGCATTTGTGAATTTTTTATTTCGTTGATATACAGTTAGTTGTATTGCCTTGTTTAGAGAACTAAACCAAACTTTACACTTTTTAGCAGACTAAATGCGGCCTCTTATAAAATAAATGAGTAATTTTGGACGTTCTTAAAAACAAAGAGACTTAGAATACAACCAAAAATGATTATAAAACGATTATTTTTCGCCTTGATGGCGATAACCCTTTTTGCGCTTGGCTTATCGGCCCAGAATTTGCGATCAGCATCCAGTTTCAGTCAGATGCACAACGACCTTCTTGCCAAGCAAAACCGAGTTAAGGACCAAATTCGTGTACAGGAGGCTCAGAAGTATGCAGCCGACCTGTATGAGGAATGTGAACCCGAACCCGATATCTACACCGAGGGCTGGGAAAGCAATCTCGTCAATTGCTATAAAGACGCCAACGTGCCTAACACCAAGGTGCTTGACGTGCGTCACTATGTGATGCCGGTCAAGGGAAATTACGTGACCTCGCATTACGGATACCGTCCCCAGTTTGGCCGCACCCACAAGGGAATTGACTTGCGTGCCGCAATTGGCGATACTGTTTATTCGGCATTCTCTGGCCGCGTTCGTCTCACCCGATTTGAGCGCGGCGGTTATGGCTTTTATGTGATTGTGCGTCACGAGAATGGCTTGGAGACTGTTTATGGCCACCTCTCGCGCTTCCTCGTCAAGCCCGACCAGTATGTCAAGGCCGGTCAACCCATCGCTTTGAGTGGAAACACGGGTCGCAGCACGGGTCCCCACCTCCATTTTGAAACCCGTTTCATGGGCTATGCAATCAACCCCGAGGCTATCTTCGACTTTGCTAACCGTTGCACCCACACCGACAGTTACACCTTCTCTAAGGCCAATTACACCAAGGCTCGTGACTATGCTCCCAGCAAGCGTTACAACCAAGCCAAGAAATCTGCTGCCGAGGATAAGGAAACCGCTAGCAAGAAGAATAACAAGAAAGAGAAGGATCAGTCTCAGGTAACCGCCAGCACCCGCAAGTCAACCAAGGAAAGCCGTGAGGAGAGTCGTTCGACTTACAAGGTGCGTCAAGGCGACAATCTGACAAAGATTGCCAAGAACAACGGCATGACCGTGGCCCAGCTCAAGAAGCTCAACGGCCTCACTGGTGATGATGTGGTTGAGGGTAAAGTACTTCGACTGAAATAATTGAATAACATAAAATGTCAAGAGCGGCACATCATCGGCCGCTCTTGTAATTTTTAATAGCTCTTTCCCATCATGTAGCGGTACACAGCAGTGAATTGGCGCCTGAATCGGTCCTGGAATTTATCCAGTTTGCGGTCAAAAGTAAAATCTTGGGTCTGTGATGAGAGTTTGGTGACACGGTTGCGCGTGATGCGTTGGATGTCATAGGAACTCATCGGGTAGTGACAGGTCACATAGTAGTCGTTATAAGTGCGGTAATGGCGCTTGACAATGTCCGCACGTGTCACATCTCGGTCTGTCTTCAGCACGATGCGGTCACCGCCTCTGAGAAACAGTGTCAGGCTGTCGCCTTGGGCCACATCGAGCAGGCCCTCGTCATAAGTGACTTCTAGCATGAATGTCACCAGTCCACCGGCATTGGCAGATGCCTCGACAGCAAAACGCGCTGCGTGGAAGAAGTCATCATACAGCACCTCCTGCTGTGAACGCACATAACGGGAGCCGTCCTCACGATAGAGGTCGACACTCACCTGGGCCGTTGCAGGTAAAAGAATGTACAACAACGCCACAACTGTGCAGATGACTTGCTTGCCAATCACGGTGCAAAGGTAACACAAATAAATGTTTCAAAAAAACATCACGCCTTTGGATGGCGTGATGCTATATGACAAGCCACAGGGCTTGTCTTGCTAGTCAGTAGCAGGGAAACGTTATGGACGCTGCTGGTTGAACGGCGAGAAGATGCCGAACAGGTTGGCGTCAATCTTGTCGCACACCTGTTGGAACGCTTCCTCGCTGTCCCCGAACTTCACCTCATCGCCGTTGATGACGACCAGATTGCCCTTGTAGTCGGCAATCCAGTCCTCATAGCGTTTGTTCAGGCCTTCCAGATAATCCAGGCGCATGGTCTGCTCATAGTCGCGCCCGCGCTTCTGGATTTGCTGCACCAGGTTGGGGATGGTCGAGCGGATGTAGATCATCAGGTCGGGCATCTTCACCAGCGACATCATCAGGTCGAACAGGTCGCGGTAATTGTTGAAGTCGCGGTCGCTCATCAGTCCCTGGCCATGCAGGTTAGGGGCAAAGATACACGCGTCCTCATAGATGGTGCGGTCCTGGATGATGTCGATTTCACTCTGCGAGATCTCTACCACTTCCTTGAAACGTTTGTTCAGGAAGTAGATCTGCAAGTTGAATGACCAGCGCGACATGTCGGCATAGAAATCCTCCAGATAGGGGTTGTTGTCCACAGGCTCAAACCGCGGGCTCCACCCGTAATGTTTGGCAAGCAGCTTGGTCAAAGTAGTCTTGCCGCTGCCGATGTTTCCTGCTACTGCGATATGCATATCTATTTAGTTTTAAGTTTATTTCCTGTTTAAGTTATAGTCCATCCAATCAGTCCAGGGGGCCGAAGATACCGAACATCGTCGCATCGATTTTATCGACAATGGCGGCAAAGTCCTCAGGATTGTTCTTGTAGTCCATGTCGTCAACGTCGATGACAAGTTTGCGGCCTTGATAGGTGCTCATCATGAACTCCTCGTAACGATCATTAAGGTTGGAGAGATACTGCAGGGGTATCGTCTGCTCATAGTCGCGGCCGCGTTTGCGGATGTTATCCACCAGATGGGGGACTCTGGAACGCAGGTAGATCATCAGGTCGGGCAGGCGCACGATGGTCATCATCTGCTCGAACAGTTCCATGTACGTCTCAAAGTCGCGGTCATCCATATTGCCCATGTCATGGTTGTTGGCCGTGAAGATATACACGCCCTCAAAGATGCTGCGGTCTTGGATGATGGTCTTGTCGCTGGCGTTGATGCCCAGGATGTCCTTGAAACGCTGCTTCAGGAAGAACACCTCCAGGGCAAACGACCAGCGCTTGATGTCCTTGTAATAGTCACTCAGGTAGGGGTTGTCCACTACAGGCTCCATAAACGGTTCCCAGCCGTAATGCTTGGCAAGCATCTCGGCCAGTGTGGATTTACCGCTACCGATATTTCCTGCTATGACGATGTGCACGGTTGTGAAATGATGGGTTGTTTTACAATCTACAAAGATAGGCTATTTTTATTTCTCGACATATCGACTCTTCAATAAAGTTATTAACAACCTCTGGGCCTCCGAAATATTTCCCTAAAAACCACATGTGTTACGAAAATAATTACTATTTTTGTGCCATTATTCACGATGGGAGTAATGAAACAGAATTGGAGACCTGGAACCATGATATACCCGCTGCCTGCGATACTGGTGAGCTGCGGGTCGGTGCCAGAGGAATATAATGTCTTCACTGCCGCGTGGGTGGGAACAATCTGTTCTGACCCTGCTTTGTGTTATGTCTCCATCAGGCCCGAACGCCACAGCCACGGCATTGTGGAACGCAACATGGCCTTCACGCTCAATCTCACCAACCGTGAACTTGCCCGTGCTACCGACTGGTGCGGTGTGCGCTCGGGCAGGGATTATGACAAGTGGAACGAGATGGGTTTGACCCCCGTCAAGGGTGAAACCGTGGCGGCTCCCTACATCGAGGAGGCCCCTGTGAGCATCGAGTGCCGCGTGCGCGACATCATGCGTCTGGGTACCCATGACATGTTCATTGCCGAGGTCATGAACGTCATCGCCGACGACCGCTTTATTGACCCCGAGACGGGTGCCCTCGACCTCAAGGCCGCCGACCTGATTACCTACTGTCACGGCCACTATTACGCCTTGGGCGAGGAGTTGGGCCATTTCGGCTGGACAGTGCGCAAGAAGAAAACTAAATAGAGAATAAATATCTTAAAACTAACAACTTAAAACTTAAAACTAAAATTAAATGGAAAGAGACAATGTGATTTTTGACATCATTGAGCGCGAACATCTGCGTCAAAAGCATGGTATCGAGCTGATTGCCAGCGAGAACTTCGTCAGCGACCAGGTCATGCAGGCCATGGGTAGCTGCTTGACCAACAAGTATGCCGAGGGTTATCCCGGACACCGCTACTATGGCGGTTGCCAGTGCGTGGACGAGAGCGAGAACGTCGCTATCGATCGCCTGAAAGAGATTTTCGGCGCCGAGTATGCCAACGTGCAGCCCCACTCGGGCGCACAGGCCAACATGGCCGTGTTCATGGCATGCCTCAAGCCCGGTGACAAGTTCATGGGTCTGAACCTGGCTCATGGCGGTCACCTGTCACATGGTAGCCCCGTCAACTTCTCGGGCCTGATGTTTGAGGCTTGTGAGTATAACGTGACCCCCGACACCAATCTGGTGGACTATGACCAGATGGAAGAGGTGGCACAGCGCGAGCGTCCCAAACTGATCGTCGGTGGTGCCAGCGCCTACAGCCGCGAGTGGGACTACGAGCGCATGCGCAAGATTGCCGACAGCGTGGGCGCACTGCTCATGATCGACATGGCACATCCCGCCGGCCTCATCGCAGCCGGTCTGCTGAACAACCCCTTGAAGTATGCCCACATCGTGACCAGTACCACCCACAAGACCCTGCGCGGTCCCCGTGGCGGTATCATCCTGCTGGGTAAGGACTTTGACAATCCTTGGGGCAAGACCACCAAGAAGGGCGTCATCCGCAAGATGTCGTCGCTGCTCGACAGCGCCGTCTTCCCCGGCGTGCAGGGCGGTCCCCTCGAGCACGTGATTGCAGCTAAGGCTGTCGCCTTCGGTGAGATTCTCCAGCCCTCGTTCAAGGACTACGCAATCCAGGTACGCACCAATGCCGCCGCTATGGCCCAGGCCCTCATCGATAAGGGTTACAAGATCTGCTCGGGCGGTACCGATAACCACTGCATGCTGGTTGACCTGCGCACCAAGTATCCCGAGTTGACCGGTAAAGTGGCCGAGGCTGCCCTCGTTGCTGCCGACATCACCGTCAACAAGAACATGGTGCCCTTCGACGACCGCAGCGCCTTCCAGACCAGCGGTCTGCGTCTGGGTACTCCCGCCATCACTACCCGTGGCCTCAAGGAGGACAAGATGGGCGACATTGTCGAGCTCATCGACACCGTTCTCCAGGCTCCCGAGGACGAGGCAGTTATCGCCAGCGTTCGCGCCAAGGTCAACGACATGATGAAGGACTATCCCATGTTCGCCTGGTAATTATACACGCTGGGTACATAACTACCAATTACACGTCATACGGCATCCGCACTCATTTGAGGAGTGCGGATGTTGTTTTTATCGTTCCTGTCCATTTTTATTGCGATTATTGATTGGTTTTATTATTTTTGCAGCAAATAGCAATTCAATCTACATTTAAAACTTAAACCGATATGAACAAAATGTTACTATTAAGAGGAGTTGTCCTGTTGGCGCTTTTGGCTTGTGCCGTGAGCACCAGTGCCGCAAACTACTACTTCTCCGACGGTGGAATTTACTACAGGTTGACGACTTACAATGACGGCAGCGGTGTCATCAGTGTCGAGAACAATGGTACCAATACCTATTCAGGTCTTGTTGCCATCCCCGATAGCGTGGAATACAACGGCGTGAATTATCCTGTCACTACTATTGGTTACCAGGCATTTAAGGATTGTGCAGAACTTACTGGTGTCAAGATGCCCGAGGGAATCAAGATGCTGATGAATGAATCATTTGCTGGCTGTACTTCGTTGACGAGAATCACCTTGCCCAGTACCCTGCGGACGATTTACAATAATGCCTTTACCGGCTGTTCTAACCTCATGGACATTATTTGCTTGATGGAGAACCCGGTATCGTGCAATGAAAACAACTTTGACAGTTACAACTATAACAACACCATACTCCATGTTCCCGGAGCCTCTATAGGCAGTTACTTTAGCACTTCGCCTTGGTCGAAATTCCTACACATTAGGGCCATTGTCACACTTGATGAAGCTTTGAATGTCGAGGGCGGTAACATTGAGTTCACCGACGAGGGCGACTATCCCTGGGTTGTGAAGGAAGAAGATGGCCGCGTGTATGCCCAATCCAGCAACTCGGGTATCCATAGCAGTTACTCCACGTTTACGGCCACTGTCCGTGTCACTGAACCCTCCGTCCTGTCGTTTGATTTCAAGGCCTGGGGCGAAAGTGATCCATCGAATCCAAACACAA
Organism: Muribaculaceae bacterium; assembly: GCA_017557425.1. Lineage (GTDB taxonomy): Bacteria > Bacteroidota > Bacteroidia > Bacteroidales > Muribaculaceae > Sodaliphilus. The sequence goes on from JAFYYU010000012.1 coordinate 291,449, forward strand.
ACTATGATGAGTGCGTGTTTATGATGAACGGCACTTCGATATTCCGTTACGGCGCTCGCGATAACGACTGGGAGACCTTTACTGTGGACCTGAATCCCAATATCACATACCGACTGGTTTGGTTCTATCACAAGGATGTCAATGAGAACGGTGTGGGCGACTACTTTGCCGTGGACAATATCAGAATTGTTTCCCAGAGTCATATCTTACTCAACGAGGCACTGAATGTCGAGGGCGGTAACATTGAGTTCACCGACGAGGGTGACTATCCCTGGGTTGTGAAGGAAGGGGACGGCCGCCTGTATGCCCAATCCAGTAACGCCGGTATCCATAGCAGTTACTCCACATTTACGGCCACTGTCCGTGTCACTGAACCCTCCGTCCTGTCCTTTGATTTCAAGGCCTGGGGCGAAAGTGATCCATCGAATCCAAACACAAACTATGATGAGTGCGTGTTTATGATGAACGGCACTTCGATATTCCGTTACGGCGCTCGCGATAACGACTGGGAGACCTTCACCGTGGACCTGAATCCCAATGTCACATACCGATTGGTTTGGTTCTATCACAAGGATGTCAATGAGAATGGAGAGGGCGACTACTTCGCTGTGGATAATATAAAGATTGCTCCCAAGTCAATTCGCGGCGACGTGAACGATGATGGTTCTGTAAACATCGCTGACGTGACCTCGCTGATTGACTATCTGCTGAGCAGCAACGCATCGGGCGCCAACCTGAGTGCCGCCGACTGCAACCAGGACACCAGCATCAACATCGCCGATGTCACCGCTCTCATCGACTACCTGCTAAGCGGCAACTGGCCCTGATCCCCCACAGAATAAACAAGAAGAAAAAGGGAAAACGCAGTGATGACCGAGGCGGGGCCCTGGCAGTCGTCTGTGCCACGGCATTGCCGTGGCGATAATTGACCGCGATTTTGCAGTCTCAACAATTATGAGTACCTTTGCAGCCCGTGAAATGAAATTAACAATAATAACTAAATAGATTTAGACACAATGAAGATGTTAGAAGGAAAAGTAGCGCTCATCACTGGAGCTGCTAGGGGCATCGGCAAGGCCATCGCCCTGAAGTTCGCTGCCGAGGGTGCCGATATCGCGTTTACCGACCTCGTCATCGACGAGAACGGCAAGCAGACCGAGCAGGAAATCGCTGCCCTGGGTGTGAAGGCCAAGGGCTATGTCAGCAATGCCGCAAGTTTTGAGGAAACCGAGGCTGTCGTGAAGCAGATTCACGAGGACTTTGGTCACATCGATATCCTGGTCAACAATGCCGGTATCACCAAGGACGGCATCATGCTGCGCATGACCGAGCAGCAGTGGGACGCCGTCATCGCCGTCAACCTCAAGAGCGCGTTCAACTTTATCCACGCTCTGGTGCCCATCATGATGCGCCAGCGTGCCGGTTCCATCATCAACATGGCATCGGTAGTGGGTGTTCACGGCAATGCAGGACAGGCAAACTACGCTGCCAGCAAGGCCGGCCTCATCGCTCTGGCTAAGAGCATCGCACAGGAGATGGGTAGCCGCGGCATCCGTGCCAACGCCATCGCTCCGGGCTTTATCGACACGGCCATGACCCAAGAACTCCCCGAGGAGGTGCGCAAGGAGTGGTGTCAGCGCATCCCGTTGCGCCGTGGCGGTACCGTCGAGGACATCGCCAACGTCGCCACCTTCCTCGCCAGCGACATGTCGAGCTATGTCACCGGTCAGGTCATCCAGGTCGATGGCGGCATGAACATGTAATCTTTATATAAAAATACTTAAAAGCAGGGGCGCTCTATTAAGGGTGCCCTTGCTTTTTTGAAGATTTATGCTTAATTTTGCCGCAATTCGGAAATTATTTCCCAAGAGTGTCATTTTAATTAATTAATTTAGAATTCTGATCATGGATATAAAAACTATACTCATTGTTGCTGCTGCCTCGCTCATGGCCTTGAGTGCCGGCGCACAGTCGAAACAGTCTGCCCCGGTGCCGCAGCACCCAAAGGCATTGAGCCAAGTCATCGCCGAGGATGTGAAGGAAATGAACCGTTCCGATGGCCAGATGCGATCTGTAGAGTTGTCGCCCCGACAACCTGATGTCTATTACAGGCGTCCCGCTGGCGCTTTTTCAGGCTCATTGATGATTAAAGATGGGTGTTATGACGGCAATGTTGGTTTTCCGCTTTTCTTGATGCTCAAGCCTTACGCTGATTACACATTCACAGCCATTGGTGATGGTCTGGACAGTGAGTGTGCTTTTCGGTGGTACAGGCCTAACGTCCCATACGATCCAGTGGGCAAACTGACAGTGAACTATGAGCCGGAGATATATGGAGTGCCTATCATGGAGGTGTTGAAGGGCGGTTCAGTCGTTGGCGAGTATCAGTATGCGGGTTACGATAATGCATGGATATATGCTTACCCATCATTCAGGGGTTATGAAGACTATGAATTACTGTTGTCAAGCAAGACTTTTTTATATGGTGATAATCACACGATGCTCACCTATTTCACGGGATGTACACCCTATGGAGAAAACGAAAAGGGATGGTGGTTCGGGAAGAATGGCGCCCATATCGATGGCATGGCTCAGGCATTTGAGAAGCCCGAACATCCTTATCTGCTCAAAAAGGTGGAGATGTTAACCACTGTTCAGAATTTCGCTTCTCCAGTCCATATAAAATGTAAGATTTACAGGCTTGACGAGATACCAGCCTATAACGATACCGCATCGGTTTCCTTACCCGAGGAGCCTGGTGAACTCGTCGCAATCGGTATGGGATCATTTGCTTTTGGTACAGGAGGCTTGGTGGAGTTTAAGTTATATAGCTTTCCTGAGTACAACCCTGACTTATTATATGAAGATTGCCTGACTGTAGATTATCCGATACTCATAGTCGTTGACGGCTATAATGACCCTGAGGCAGAAGAACTCAAGGGATTTTCAGCCTATATCAGTTCAGATTATCATTTTGATGAGGGATATGGCGAACTGGCATACCTCAAATGCCCAATCAACGATGAAGAGGGGAATTTCACTGGACAATATCAATGGAAAGGCCTTAACAACTTCTTTTCCTCGGGAGAGATGAAGACAGGTTTCTCCATCTTCATCGTTGCCGAATACCCCTATATCACTTTCAAATATGATGATGAAGATGGGAAATATATTTTCCCGGAAGAGGGTGGCGAATTGGTGAAAGATCTTCATGAGCAAGATTTATCCGAGATAGTCAATGGTATCAGATTTTATTCCTCGACGCCTAGCGAAGATGACGGCTGGGAATTGGTGTGGATCGGACATGACGAATTGCCCGATTGGCTTGAAATCAAACTGATTGATGATAAAGATTCTGAAGGGGAATTCTCTGGTCTTGTCACCGCCCATGTGACTGCCGATCCATTGCCTAAAGAGATTCCTTATCGTGAGACGAAAGTGAGATTTCAGATACCGGGTGACTACATTGACTATACATTCATCCAAGAACGGTTTAGTATCCCGTTGGATTGTGACGTGAACGGCGACGGCGAGGTGAATATCGCCGACGTGAATTGCGTGATTGATGTGATCCTAGGGGGCAATGACATCTATGAAGGCCGCGCTGACGTAAATCGTGACGACGAGATCAATATCGCCGACGTCAATGCGGAGATTGATAAAATCTTAGGAAATAATCGGTAATTGGCTGTAACTATTCACCGGAGTCACCGACTTCGCACTCGCACATCTCGCGGTATTCCTGCCAGTCTGGGTCTTCCTCGGCCTCAAACTGCAGGGGAAGGGCAGGGAAGGGGGCCATCACCTCGTTGAACTTACGCTGGAAGATGTGCAGGCTGCGGGTATAGAACACCCAGTTGCGTTGTCCGTCACCGGTATAGATGCCTGTCATTATTGCTACAGGGTCGCGATCAAAACAATCGTTCAAGGCATCGGTGACTTCTTCCATCACCTTGCTGTCGGCATAAGTGGGCAGTCCCTTTCCGTCTCCCTCATAGGGCCATGTGACCTCGACACGGTAGCGGTAAAGGCCTGTAGCGATGACATTACCCATGCAGCGGCGGCCGGTAACCAAAACAAGCCGTCCGCCCTCGCCTTCGGCAGGAGCGGTCCACCAATCGTTACTGATTATAAGCTTGGCCATGGTTATTACTGGCCGGGTTAGGGATAGCTGTACTCGATGTGCTCGTACTTCAAGTCGCCGTTTTTGCCCTGGGCGCGCTTGGCATAGGCATAGAATGTCGCTGTGACATGAACGGATTTGCCATAGGTTCCCTTGTTCAATTCAGCCGTAATTTCTTGAAGGTGAGCCTTGAATTTGGGCAAATAGTCCTCTTCGAACTTCTTGATGGCCTCGTTGTCGGTTGTGGTGAACTCCGAGGCCTCTCCAGTGCTGTAGTTGACCTGTCTGTCATAGGACACTTGATGGTTATGAATCCATGCCTGTATGTCAGTCAGCAATTCATTCGGGCCAGTGAATGACACACTGCCAGCCGAGATGGTGTAAGTGACATATAATGGATGTTCTGGATCTTCATGCATGCTAAAATCACACGAGGATGAAATGCCCGTAATGGTCAGAAGACTGAAGAACACGAAGGCTAAAGTGTAAATTCTCTTCATTTCTGTTTTGTAGATGATTTAGTGCGACAAAGTTATACAATTCTGCCTGATTTGCAAATTAATTGAGGATTTTATTTTGGCGGAATTGGCGGTTTGAAACGATGAAAAAAGACAAGAAATGCACTTAAACCACCAAAAATAAGCAGTTTTTACCCAAGAATTGCTTGTTAATAACTTTTTTTGAGTAAATTTGCGCGCACCTTTCTGAATGACACGTCATTTCAGAATTGGGCAGGGTGGCGGATAACAAATGCTTGCTAACCGTGACCTTGATTGTGAAACAAAACTTAAAATGGAATGAATAAGACATTATTGACGATTGCCGTTTTGGGATTGTTGACCCTGTTTACCTCGGCTTATTATTCGGCTCCTGCCGACAGCCGCATCGGGTACAGGGCTCCTGCACTCGCATTGGGCGACAGCAACAATGATTTGTCACCATTACAACAGCATCGTGGCAGCAATGTGTTGCTCACGTTCTGGTCATCGGCCGACGCCCAGTCACGTCTCGACAACATGCGCTATGACCGCTTATCGAGAGACGCTGAAGCCCGCTACACTCACGTGTCGGTGAATATGGACCGCAGCATGAGCGTGTTCAACAGCGTCATCGTTATGGATGATCTTGACCGTTCGGCCCAGTTTTTCTCATCGCTGGAAACCCGCGACGACATTATCAAGAACTGGCGTCTTGAGGGGGCTTATCATTCCTTCTTGCTCGATGCATCGGGAGTGATAATTGCCATTGATCCCGACGAGAAAACGCTGGCACAACTGCGATAAGCATTTAAGAGACATATCAAATCACAGACCTGGGCTCTCAATCACCATTGGTGCGGGAGCCCAGGTCTGTTGTATGATGGCTGTTGAATCATTCCTTGACGACTGCCTTGGGTTTCTTTTTGAAGGTGGGATGTGTGAGCCACCGTAACGGCGGAATCTTGTGCAGCAGCACGAGGGCAAGCAGGGTGAATGCCGTGTACAGGAGCATGAATGGTAAGTAGCGCGGCAACCCGTAATTCTTGACTAGCGGAATTGTCACGATTCCTATGAAAAGTATATGATATAGATAATAGAACAGGCTGTCCTTGCCGATGGGACGCAGCAACTTGATGTCAGGAATGATGTTGAACATGAGTAGCGTCATCGGTATGGAGCACATCAATACCAACGCTTTCTGGGGCAGGCCGGCAATTCCGTAATAGTCGGCTCCATTCATGACGTTGCCGCAGCGCGGATACAGCCACAAGAGCAACGGCAGCAAGACTATGAGCACGACGGCATGCAGCTTGTCGTTGTGCCACAGCGGGGTGTTGAACGTTCCTTGCCGGTAATAGAATCCCAGCAGGAAGAAGAAGTAGAAATTGAGCGTGCGCTGAACCGCCAGGGTTGACCCTAGATGGAATACTCCGCTCAACAGCGATACCACGATGGCGATGATCAGATACAATAACGGGCGGTTCAACAGCGGCTTGGGTGTGTAGTAAATCATGATACGCCACCAGATGAGGCACATCAGATACCACAGTATGCCGAAGGGGAACATCTTGAGTGCCATGAGGATTTCACCCCTTAAATAGTAAAACCGTAGGCATGAGATGGCTTGGAAAATGAGTAGGACAACAAAAATCTTGCCCACGCTTTTCCACATCTGTCTGGGCTGTTGGTTGTCAGGATGCTTGGTCAGGTAGCCCGAAATCAGGATAAAAAGAGGCATGTGGAAAATGTAGATCAGACCCATCACGCTGTGATTGATAACGTTGTAGTTATCAAGCGCAATGATGAGGTGACCCAGAATGACCAGAATGATCAGCAGTCCCTTTATGGTATCGAGTCGATAATCTCGTGTCATAACTGTCGTCAGATTAAAGGATCATTTGCAGCAGTGTCACATCTTGGTAATTGCTGCCTCGTTTCACCCATGACTGTATCACTCCCACACGACGGTAACCGAAATCCTCAAACAACTTTAGGCACACACTGTTGTCATTGGATATGTAAACATATATCTGTTTGAGGCCGATATGCTCGCGGGCGTATGTGGTGATGACCTCCAGCGACTGGCGTCCCAATCCCTTGCCTCTCATCTCTTTGGTGATGAACAATCCCAGCTCTGCCCGGTTGTTCAACGGGTCAAAGTTCAGAAAATCGACGGTGCCTACGGCGGTTCCGTCACTGGTCAGAGTGATGATCAGTCGCAGTTGCCGCTGAGCATAGATGTCACCCGTATTCTCCTGTAAGTATTGCCACAACGCTTTTCGTGAATAGGGGGCGATGGTGTCGCTCACTACCCATAAGGCCGTGTCGTTTTCCCAGCGGTAAAGCATGTCCAGGTCAGTGGGCTCCAGGGCGCGCAGGGTGATGATATCGTTGTTCAGTAGTTGGTTCATGACATTTTGGGTGAGATGATGACGCCGTGACGGGCGGCAAAGATATGGAACGCGAGACGGGGTTTGTTGCCATGCTCCCTGATGAAGTCCACGATCTGGGCATAGGTGTGGCAGCCGTCGTCGATGAGCACATTGTAGCAACCTGTTGACGGGATGGTGGTGAAGTGGTCGTTGATGTTCGCTCTACGGGCCACGTTGGCGGCGTCATCGCTGATGATGATCCACGGCCAAATCTCACTGGCTGGCTTACCCTTGCCGGGAATCAGGCGTTTAATGAGCCGTTTGGCCATGGCCAGCCCCGCCCGGACAATGACACCCAACTTGACGATGGGGTAGAAAATGACGTTGAACCGCGGGAAATGCTTGCGGTAGAAAATCAGCATCGCGTCATAGAATATCCTGACGTAGCGCATCGAATCCTTGTGGGTGCTCTCGCCCTTATAATGCACCATCGGCGTGGGGAGGAACCAGTTCTCGTAGCCGGCTTTGACAATGCGGTAACTCAGGTCGATGTCTTCGCCGTACATGAAGAAGTCCTCGTCAAAGCCGCCCAACTGCTGCAACACGTCAGTGCGACACAGCATATAGGCCCCTGACAGGATGTCGATGCACTGGGGCTCCAGGTCGCTCAGGTAGCGCAGGTGGTATTTAGCGAATAACGGCGAGCGCGGGAACAGCTTGGACAGGCCAAAGATTTTGCAGAACGACACCCACGGCGTGGGGAACGCACGCTTGCTCTCGGGCAGGAACACGCCGTTACCGTCCATCATCCGGGCACCGATTGCCCCGCACTTGGAATGAGATTTCATCCATGCGATGCCCTCTTGCAGGCATTGCGGCGTGATGATGGTGTCGGGGTTGAGGATGAGTGTGTACTCGCCTTGAGCCTGCATGATGGCTTGGTTGTTAGCCCGGGCAAAACCCACGTTCTCCTGGTTCTCAATAAAGGTGACCCCAGGATGCCGCTCGCGGGAAAAGGAGATGCTGTCGTCGCCTGACAGGTTATCGACGACGATAACCTCGCCTGTCAAGCCTTGCATGGCTTGCTGCACCGAGCACAAAGTCTGCTCCAGCAGGTATTTCACGCGGTAATTGACGATGACAACACTCAGCTCCATGGGACAATCAGGGTTTCATAGATTGTTGTTGATAGGATAACGCTGCGCCCAGTGCTGTGCAGTAGCGGGCGTGCTCAGGAATGTGGAAGCGAACGCCGTACAGGCTTTCCATCATCGGGAAAATGGTCTGGCACTCAGGCAGCAGGGTCAGGTTGCCGATGAGCACATAATCTTTAAATCCGCCGTTCACTTGTGACAACACGGCACAGGAGCCGATAGTCTCCAGGACCATGCAGATGAGCCCTTTGGCGATGTCGTTGTCATTGGGGTTGCTGTTCAATACCTTGCCGAACAGGGATGCTGTAGCGTGCATGGGAAGCCCCTCGATATCCCCCTTGCTGATGTCTTTGATCTGCAAGTTGATACGCGAAATATCACCATGCTGGGCCATCTCAATCACATCCTGGATATGGCTGTCTTTAAGCAACAGGTGAGACAGTCCCTGCAGGGTGCCGCCACCCATCGAGATGCCACCTATGTGGGCAATATCGTCACCATCGACCCGCACCAGCGTGGTGCCGGTGCCCATCGACACGACGATGAGTTGCTGCAGGCCGCTGACAAAGCGCGCTCCCAGTCCGTCGGCACGGAACTCATCGACATGGGTTGTAGGCAGACCATAGATGGGAGTCGTCACGCCGCTGGCGCCAACGCCAGTTAGCATCACGTGCTCCACGTCCTCGAGTGCTATATTGTTGTCATAGAGGTATTTGCCAAAAGCGCCGAACAACGATGTGATCGGGTCATTGGCGGTGATGTTCATGGGTGACTTGATGTGGGTGCCGTTTTCGATACCCACAATCTTGGTGGTGCTGCCGCCCACGTCTATGCCGATTACTTGACTCATTAAATATTTGATTCCTGATTCCTAATTACAGTTTGGGTCACTGGGCAGGTTAAGCCAAAGGCGATAGCGCCCTCCGAACCTCGATACCGCTTCTCGCCACTGGTCATCATCGCCATCGTCCATGAACAGACTACGGTCACCCTTGTCGAGTACGGCCCAGTCATGGCGTGCCAACTCTTGGGCAATCTGTCCCTTGCCCCATCCGCTGTAACCGACGATAAACTTCACGCGCCCCTCGACGGGCCCGCCCAGTTCGACATATCGTTTTACCGCATCAAAATCACCCCCGAACCATACCCCGTCGCCAACATCAATGGCTTGCGGAACGATTTCAGGCCCCAGTGTGTGCATGTAAAACAACATCTCGGTGCCGACCGGGCCACCAAGGAACAGAGGAATCTCTTCTACTGTCTCGATGTCAGGCATGATGTCACGCAGGTTATAGCCCATATAGTGGTTGGTTACCACTCCCATGGCTCCCTCGCCCTCGTCAGGATCCACGATGAGAACAAGCGACCGCCTAAAGAAGAAGTCACCCACCGTAGGCTTTGCCACTAGCAGGGAACCTCGAGTGGGCTGCGGTTGCTCGTCATTGAGGTGATAGATATCCTGATCCCAGTCGTTCATGTCGCAAATGTACAAAAAAATGCGTTGCAAGAGGCGATTTTTGGAAAAAATGAGCCCTTTGCCGCTCCTTATGGCGCGATATTTGCTGTAACGGTCTAATAAATCATGTTTTTTGACGTTTAGAGATATATAGAAGAATAATACCGAATTAGAATGAAAGTGATGAAATTTGGCGGCACCTCGGTCGGTAGCGTCGAGAGTCTGCTCAACCTCAGGGACATTGTAAATGCCGAGTCCAAGCCCGTGATCGTGGTGGTCTCGGCGATGGGTGGTTTTACCAACCAGCTTTTGGCCATGTGTGAACAGGCGCAACAGCGCGACATCTCATGTCTTGACACGCTCGAGGAGGCTCGAAAACGTCACCATGATGCCGTTGACGGCGTGGTTATTCCCGCGATGCGTGACCAAGTCCATGCCACGATCGATCGCTTCATCGACGAGAGCCTCAAGCCCTATTATTTGGCACTGGCCACCAATCCCCATATGCCCGTTGATGAGATTGAGCGCGTGTGCGATGCCATCGTTGCCCACGGCGAGATTCTCTCGTCGGCGATTGTGACAGGAATGTTCGAGGACGGTGTGCCTCACCTCTCGCTCAATTTCATGCGCACTACACCTGATGCCGGGGGGCGTGTTCTCGACTGGGAGGAGACCGAGCACCTGGTCAAGGCCGATTTCGCCTCGCTCGACGAGGGCGTCCATGTTGTGCAGGGCTTTATTTCACGGGATAAGGAATCAGGTGCAGTGACCAATCTGGGACGTGGCGGCAGTGACTATACGGGAGCCATTCTTGCATCACTTCTTGATGCCGATTCTCTGGAAATCTGGACCGATGTGGACGGCTTCATGACAGCCGACCCGCGCACTCATCCTGATGCGACCGTCATTCCGCAGATGACCTATGCTCAGGCCCAGGAGATGTGCGATGCCGGTGCCAAGGTGATCTATCCGCCCACCATCGCACCCGTGGCCATGAAGCACATTCCAGTTTGGGTAAAGAACACGTTCAATCCCAGTGCACCAGGCACGGTGATTGTGGATGAATAAAGGATAGATATTAATTATAAGAGGAAGAACAAAGAAACGCCTATCACTGAAATCAGCGCTCCCAACAGGCTCTTGACGGTGATGGGCTGCTTGAAAATCCACCAGGCAGGCAGGATAATGATAATCGGCGTCAGCGCCATCAAGGTGCTGGCGATGCCGGCTGCGGTGTATTGTACGGCCAGTAGCGACGCTCCCACGCCGACGAACGGGCCAAAGATGGTCGTCGCCACGGCGGCAGTCATGCCCTGACGGTCCCGCACACCCTTGCACAGCGGTTTGAAGCCCTCACGCAACGCCATCAATATCGTAAAACCGATGGTTCCTGCTATACAACGGAAGAAATTGGCATGGAACGGCAGCATCCAGTCTGCCAGGTTGGTTGTTAGCGACGCCTCGTAGTGGTTCATGCCGATTTTGCTGAGTACCAGTCCTACGCCCTGACAGACAGCGGCCCCGATGGCAAACAGTACGCCCGCCAATGGTAATTTCAACGACACCTTGCGGCCCTCGCCGCGACCCAGCACGCTGATGGCGATCCCCGTCAATGTTACCAGCATCGCAAGCATGGCCTGCGGGCGGATTTCCTGGCCTAGTGTCATCCATGCGGTGATGGCGGCGGCAATGGGTGCCAGCGTCATGAACAACTGGCCGAATTTGGAACCGATGATCAGGTAGCACTGGAACAGGCAGAAGTCCCCGATGACATATCCCACAAGACCCGAAAGCATCATCCACAGGTAGGCCTCGGTGCTGGCGCCGGCGGGCAGGGGAGTGCCGCCTATCACCCAGAACATGACAGCTGAGAAGACAAGCGTGATGACCATGCGCATCAGGTTCAGCGTCAGGTTGCCCATGCGCTTGCTACCGAACTCACTCAACAGCGCTGTAGCCGTCCACGAGAAGGCCACACCTATCGATATCAGTTCACCAACATACTGCATAGGCACAAAGGTAATACTTTTTTGTAGTTTAGTTTCGCTATTGCAAAACTATTCGTTATCTTTGCAGGTTGATGAGTGCTGTCATACTCTGGTTGATATGTTCAATAGGCTGAATGGCAGTAGTTTATTCATGAATTAAACTGAAAAGATATATATGAGCGAAAAAACTACCGGAAAGAAGAAGAACAAGAAGCGCAGTATCGTCCGCAAGATGTGGATGTGGTTTGCCATTTTTGTGGGCCTGTTGGCGTTAATGTTCGTATTGATCTACAATGGTGTGATTGGCTACATGCCTGCTATCGATCAGTTGAAGAATCCCACCGACAAGTTTGCTTCGACCATCTACAGTGCCGACGGCGTTGAAATGGGCCGCTATTACCGCAGTCGCAGCAACCGCATCTATGTAGATTTCGACGAGATGTCGCCGCACTTGACCGAGGCGTTGATTGCCACCGAGGATTCGCGCTTTGACGAGCATTCGGGCATTGATGTCAAGGCCATCGGGCGAGCCGTGATCAAGCGCGTCCTCATGGGTCAGAAGAGTGCCGGTGGTGGCAGTACCATCACCCAGCAGCTGGCTAAACAGCTGTATTCTCCCGAGTCGCACAACATCTTTGAACGTGCTCTGAAGAAGCCTGTGGAGTGGGTAATCGCTGTTAAACTCGAGCGCTACTACACCAAGGATGAGATCATCAAGATGTACTTCAACCAGTTTGACTTCTTGAATAACGCTGTGGGTATCAAGATGGCGTCAGAGGTCTATTTTGATAAGGAACCCAAGGATTTGAACATCCAGGAGGCGGCAACCCTGGTGGGCATGTGCAAGAATCCGTCTTACTATAATCCTGTTCGTCACACCGAACGCACCCGCCAGCGCCGCAACGTGGTCTTTGAGCAGATGGTGAAGGCCGGCTTCTTGAGCGAAGCCGAGTGTAACCAGCTCAAGGAAACGCCTCTGGTCATCAAATTCAAGAAACTGGATCATAACGACGGTCCTGCACCTTACTTCCGCGAGGAGCTGCGCCGTGTGATGATGGCCAAGAAGCCCAACCGCAAGGATTATCCGACCTGGAACCAGCAGGCCTTTATCGACGACTCGGTGGCCTGGGCTGTGAATCCGCTCTACGGTTGGTGCAATAAGAATACCAAGCCTGACGGTTCCCATTATGATATATATACCGATGGCCTGAAGATCTACACCACAATCGACTCGCGCATGCAGGAATATGCCGAGAAGGCCGTGCACAAGCACATGAGCAAGACGTTGCAGCCTGCCTTCCTGCGTGAGCGTGGCGGCACCAAGAATCCTTACACCAACAACAAGCAGGAGCTGTCCAGTGCAGGCAAGCAGGCGCTCATCAATGCCGCTATCCGCCATAGCGAGCGCTATCGTGTCCTCAAGAACGAGGGAAAGAGCGATGCCGAAATCATGGAGAACTTCAAGAAGCCTGTGCAGATGCACCTCTTCAACTATGACGGTGGCTTCGATGCACAGATGACGCCGCTGGACTCGCTGCTCTACACCAAGTCGTTCCTGCGTTGCGCCATGATGTCGATGGATCCCGTCACGGGCTTTGTCAAGGCCTATGTGGGCGGTCCCAACTTCCGTTTCTTCAAGTATGACATGGTATCGACCGGTCGTCGTCAGATTGGTTCAACGGTAAAACCCTTTGTATATTCCCAGGCCATTGAGTTCGGAGGCTTGACTCCTTGCTCGCCCCGTCCTGGTGGCGCGCCCAACATCATTTGGCACAATGAGGTGTATAATCCTGCCAATGAGGGCAGTGGCGGCGGAATGGACCTGCGCAACGCGTTGAAATATTCAAAGAACTGGATCTCGGCAGGCTTCATGCGTGGAACGCGCGAGAACTGGATTGAGCGCAACGGCTACTACACCATGACGCCCGAAGAGCTGGCTAAGTGGATGCACAGCTTCGGCATCACGAGCTATCTCGATCCCGTTCCCGCCTTGAGCTTGGGCGCTTGTGAGGTGAGTCTGCGCGAGATGGTTGCTGCCTACTCGGCGTTTGCTAATGGCGGTATGCGAGTTGAACCCGTATATGTGTCACGCATCACCGACAACCGAGGTAATGTGCTCGCTGAGTTCACTGGAAGCCAGACCGAGATCATGAGCGAGGATACTTACCTCAAGATGCTCTCGATGCTGCTCGAAGTCGTGGACGGCGGTACGGGTGCCAGGTTGCGTTACGCCTATGGCATCACGGCCGATATGGGAGGTAAAACGGGTACCACCAACTTCCACAGCGACGGTTGGTTTATGGGCTTCACGCCTGAACTGGTCACCGGCGTATGGGTCGGCGGCGAGGAACGCTACATCCATTTCAACAGCATGGCAATGGGTCAAGGTGCCGAGGCAGCGCTTCCCATCCTTGGCTACTACATGAAGTGGATTTATGACGACAAGAACTTGCCCTATAAACAGAGTACCAAATTTGAGTTCCCCAAGGGCTTCAATGCTTGCGGTGACGAGCTGGCTGGCTACTACGGCAGTGGCGGCGGAGGCTGGCACGGTGGCGGCGGTGGCGGCGGTGACGCCGGCGATGGCGGCGGAGGCGGCCAAGACGATGCCACCGAAGGACTCTTCGACTAAACAAGAAAGTCGGGCCAAAATGGCTCGACTTTCTCGTTTTATTCGGGGTGGGATATCAATTATCTAGAATAAATCTCTTTTTTTGCGGCTGCGAGGGTGTTCTTCATCAAGGAGCAAATGGTCATGGGCCCCACGCCGCCAGGAACGGGAGTGATGTACTCGCACTTGGGAGCAACCTCATCAAACTTCACGTCGCCGTTCAGACGGAAGCCGGACTTGCTGTTGGCGTCGGGAACACGTGTCGTGCCCACGTCGATGACCACGGCGCCCTCCTTAACCATGTCGGCAGTGACAAAGTCGGGACGGCCGATGGCGGCGATAATGATGTCGGCGGCGCGGCATTCCTCTTTAAGCGTTGCCGAATGACTGTGACAAACGGTTACCGTGGCGTCGCCATACTGTTTCTGCATCATCAGCTGCGCCATGGGCTTGCCCACGATGTTGCTGCGACCAAGCACCACGCACTTTTTACCCGAGGTGGGAATGTTATAGCGTTGCAGCAGGGTGATGATTCCCAACGGGGTGGCTGAGATGAAGCTGGGCAGGCCCAGTGCCATGCGGCCAGCATTCATCGGGTGGATGCCGTCCACGTCCTTGCGGTAGTCGATGGTATTGATCACCCTCTGCTCATTGATGTGCTTGGGCAGTGGCAACTGCACGATAAAGCCGTCAACGTCGGGGTCCTCATTCAAACCGCGTATGCAGTCCAGCAGTTGTTCTTCGGTAGTGTCTTCTTCCATGCGGATGAGAGACGACTTGAAACCGCATTTCTCACAGGCGATCACTTTATTCTTCACATAGGCCTCTGAGCCGCCGTCATGCCCGACGAGTACAGCAGCCAGATGCGGGCGCTTCTGTCCCGCAGCTATCATTTGGTCTACTTCGGCCTTGATTTCCTCTTTGATGGCCGCAGCAGTCATTTTTCCGTCTATCAGTTTCATATTTCCTTATAGATCTTTTGAGTGCAGATACACATGTTTCTGAAATCGGGCACAAAATTACTGCAAAAAACTAATATTCCACCTATTATTAAAGAAATATTTCCTTAAAAGGCCGGTAAAACGGGTAGATGTAGCGTAAAGGTATTGCAAGCTATCAGCTTGTATGTCTGAATAGTAACCACGGGAGAGGATTACACGGGATCGACGTCGTAATAGAGGCGCACGTTCTTCATCCGGGCATCAGCGGCAAGCATCTGTTCATAGAGCGTGCGCAGGATGCCCTTGACTTTAGCCATCGAAGCAGATGTTTCCATCTTCAGGGTCACTTGACGGATGTAGAGGTTTTGCACCTTGGCAACCAAGGGTGTCATCGGTCCCAACACCCTTGTCCCGAACACCTGGCGCAGCAGACCGCTATAACGCACTGCCAGCTCGCCCACTGTAGCATCATCTCGGTGTTTGAGGTAAATGTTGATGACCTTGGTGAACGGGGGATATCCAAATTGCTGTCGGTCAGCGAGTTCATGTTGGTAAAAACCCTCGTAATCGTGGGCTTGGACATACTTGATGACATCGTGCTCGGGATTACTGGTCTGGATGATGACCTGACCTTGTTTGTGCGCCCTGCCGGCACGTCCCGACACTTGTTCAAGCATGTCGAAGGCCCGCTCGTGGCTGCGGAAGTCCGGGAAATTGATCATCGTGTCGGCATTGAGGATGCCCACAATGCTCACGGCATCAAAATCCAGCCCTTTTGTGATCATTTGGGTACCCACCAGGATGTTGGTGCGGTGCTGCGAGAACTCATCGATGATGCGGTCATAACTGTTCTTGCTGCGGGTAGTGTCCAGATCCATGCGCGAGATTTTCTCGTCAGGAAACAGGGCGTCGATGTCGTCCTCGATGCGTTCAGTGCCGTAACCGATGATTTCAAGGCCAGGCAACTGGCAGGCGGGGCACAGGTCGGGCAGAGGAATCGTGTATCCGCAGTAGTGGCACACCAGGCTGCGGCTGTGCTTGTGGTAGGTGAGTGACACGTCGCAGTTCTCGCACTTGGGCACGGAGCCGCACTCCTTGCAGCGCACCATGGGCGAATAACCGCGGCGGTTCTGGAACAGAATGACCTGCTCTTCGTTTTTCAATGCTTTGCGGCAATTGTCAATGAGTTCGTTGCTGAACAAGCCATGCATCTCTCGCCGTTTGCGGGCGTCAAGAGTGTCGATGACCTTGACATCGGGCATCTTGATGTCGCCATAGCGCGTCAGCAGTTTCACCAATCCGTATTTTCCTTCAAGTGCATTGTGATAGACTTCGATAGCGGGTGTCGCCGAGCCTAATACGGTCTTGGCTCCATGCATCTGTGCCAGCACCAGAGCCGCGTTGCGTCCGTTATAGCGTGGAGCGGGATCCTGTTGTTTGTAGCTGCTGTCATGCTCCTCATCCACAATGACCAGTCCCAGGTTGGAGTAGGGGAGAAATACCGATGAGCGTACGCCAATGACGACGCACGGTTCACTGCTGTCCAGCAGGCGTTTCCAGATGTCCACGCGCTCGTTGTCGCTGAACTTGGAATGGTAGATGAGCAGTTTATCGCCAAAAACTCGTCGCAATCGGCGTGTGAGTTGGGTCGTCAGCGCTATCTCGGGAACAAGATAGAGCACCTGCTTGCCCAACTTTAATGCGTCGGCAATGAGTTGCATATAGACTGACGTCTTGCCGCTGCTGGTCACTCCATGCAGCAGGGTGATGGCGTGCTCGCGCATAGACTGGTGGATTTCCCCATAAGCGCGTTTCTGCTCTTCGCTCAACGTTGGCGGTTCCTCCAGCACGCTGCCCAAGTCGGCAAAACGGTTGATTTCTTTCTTATATATTTCAAACATGCCCCGCTTCACTGCCTCGTGCAATACCGCACCACTCACTCCAGCGCGTTTTAGCAGGTTGTCTTTGCTTACCTCACGTACCTCGCCGCCTTGCAGCCAGCGTGACATGTCCAGATAGGCAAGCAGCAGCGCCTCTTGTTTGGGCGCCCGTTTCAGTTGGTCAAAGTATTGGTGCAGAGACTGTTCGTCATCGCGGGCGATAGTCAGTCTGACGCACGATTCGGTTTTGGGCCGGTAATTGTCCACAACACGCTCGCTCACGTGCAGGGCTTCCATATCCAGCAAGTGGCTGACATTACGCTCTACGGTCTTGAATCCGGTTGCCCGTGCGATTTCGGCAATCTGGACGCGTCCACGTTGAGCGGTGAAGTCCAGAATGACACGCTCGTGGTCAGTCAACTGCCCTGGCTCGCTCTCCTCAAAGTCGGGATTTACGCTGATTGTCGTCTCGCTTTCCACTTTCAGTCCCGAGGGTACAGCCGCTTTATAGACTTCGCCCATTGAGCACAGGTAGTAGTCGGCAATCCATTGCCAAAAGTTCAGTTGGGGATGACGAACGATGGGTTTGTCATCGAGTGTGCCCAAAATCTCTTTTATGTCATAGCCCTTGGGTTCCCTGTCGTGCAAGCTCATCACAATAGCAGTGAAAATCTTTTTGCGGCCGAAGGGAACCAGTACCCGCATGCCGATTGATAGCGCCATCCCCTCGGGAATACGGTAGGTATAGGTGCCGGGAAGGGCTAAAGGAAGCAATGTTTCGGCAAATTTGGGCATATTTTACTGGTTAATTCTTTGCTTTAAACTTATAATTTATCAGCAGTGATTATCAATGTATAAGACTTGTCAAATAAGGACAAATTTGTCAAATTATAACAACGGTTTTTATATTAAATAATCACTTTATATAATATGGATTAAATTATTGTATATCAATCAGTAGAATGATTGATATAAAGGTACTTGCGATAGATTTTGTCTTCCTTGACAGCGGTTGCTGCCCAGCTCACTTCGGGCGGCAGCTGCTGGTCGATGTTTTCGCTCAGCAGTTCCACGGCTCGGTCGGTGAATCGTTCAACGAAATTGTCTCCCAGGTCTATGGCGTTCTCTCGTCCTACAGCCTCGGCGGTGCCGATGACATTGGTGGCTACAACGTGTGCACCACACGACAGGGCCTCAATGACTACGAGAGGCAGTCCCTCGAGGCTGCTGGGCAACACAAGCAGGTCAACGCAGTTGAGAATGTCGGGAATCTCTTCGGGCGGCACTTTTCCGGTAAAGTGGCATTTGACCCCCTTATCGGCCATTAGGCGGCGGGTCTCATCGAGCTGTACTCCGTCACCTATTGCCCAGAAGGTCAATCCCTTGCCATACTTGGTTTCAAGCATTTTATAGATTTCGGGCAGTAAGGTCACATTCTTTACGGGTTCGAAGCGTCCGACAAAGGCGACAACCTTTTTGTCATCTTTCACGCCGTAATCCTTGCGCAGCTGGGTCCGCAGCTCGTCATTATATAGGCGGAACTGGGCGCTGGCCCCGTTGAGCAAGACCTCGGCGGGAAAACCGTCGGTCAATTCGGCATGGGCCTTGTCAAGCAGTCCCTGACTGACGAAGAAGTTGCAAGTAGCGTCATGCAGGAGTTTGATAGTCAGTTCTTTGATCATCGGGTCACGGGGTGGGTCGGTATAGATGCTCGCGCCATGCCATGTGATGAAACTGGGAATGTGCAGGTGTTGGCCGGCAAACACGGCAGCGTGCCCCACGATGCGGTCATGGGCGCTCACCAGGTCGTGGCCGCGCATTTCCCATCCCAACCGATGCAGGCGACGTATCAGTGCCCGTGGCGGTTTGTGAAACAAGCGGTGCATGATGGCGTCACTCCAGCGGCGCCTGAACCAGGTGATGTGTACGTTCACTCCGTCGGCAAGGATCTCATCGGGACGGGAATGCACCTTTTTAGTGTGGCGCACACGGCGCATGAGCCATCCGTCGTAAACCTGCAACATGTGTACATCTATCTTGTAATCAGCGATTTGCTGCAAGTGCTTCACCCGGTTGATGACCGCATTGAAAACACCTAGCCGCCGATTGATGTCACCCTCGAATAGTACTGCAATCTGTTTCATAACATCCCATTGTTTTAAGTTTAGCAAATGTACACATGTTTCGCCAACTATGCAAGTCATGTTATGGTTTTTCACCCGAAATTGATATAAAAAAAGAGGCCAAGCATGACGCTTGACCTCTGTCTAGTAGCGGGAGCCAGACTCGAACTGACGACCTTTGGGTTATGAGCCCAACGAGCTGCCACTGCTCCATCCCGCAATTTGCGAGTGCAAAATTACTGCTTTTTTGTGACCTGGCAAGCATTTTTGCTCGAAAAATGTGCTGTTTAACATATTTTTACCAAAAACAATAGGGACTATTGTCTTTTGAACCCTCAAAAATAACCACGCGACACTCCAAATTGAGGTCGCGTGGCTTTGTTCAGACTGTGTCCTGTGCGGGTTACAGGCCAATTTTCTTGAAGAAATCGTTGCCCTTGTTGTCCACGAGGATAAAGGCGGGGAAGTCCACGACGCGGATTTTCCACACGGCCTCCATGCCCAGCTCAGGATACTCTACACACTCGATGCTCTTGATGCTCTCCTGTGACAGGATGGCTGCAGGGCCGCCAATGCTGCCCAAGTAGAAACCGCCGTGCTTCTTGCAGGCGTCGGTCACCTCCTGGCTGCGGTTGCCCTTGGCAATCATCACCATGCTGCCGCCCAAGCTCTGGAACAGGTCAACGTAGGGGTCCATGCGGTTGGCAGTCGTCGGGCCCATCGAGCCGCAGGGCATGCCTTGCGGGGTCTTGGCGGGACCGGCATACAGCACGGGATGATTCTTGATGTACTCGGGGATGCCCTCGCCGCGGTCATAGCGCTCTTTCCACTTGGCATGGGCGATGTCGCGGCCCACAATGATGGTTCCGCTCAGCGATACGCGGGTCGATACGGGATACTTGTCGAGGATGGCAAGCGTCTCGCTCATGGGACGGTCCAGGTCGATCTTGATGCCGTCGCCCTCGCCGGCCTGTCGCAGTTCTTCGGGAATCAATTCGGTGGGTTTGTCGTCCAGTTTCTCGATCCACACGCCGTCGGCATTGATTTTGGCTTTGATATTGCGGTCGGCACTGCAGCTCACGCCCAAGCCGATGGGGCACGATGCGCCATGGCGGGGCAGACGCACGATGCGTATGTCATGTGCCATGTACTTGCCGCCGAACTGGGCACCCAAGCCGATCTTGTATGCTTCTTCCAGCACCTGTTTTTCCAGTTCCACATCGCGGAAGGCGCGTCCCGTCTCGTCGCCCGTGGTGGGCAGGTTGTCATAGTAGTGGGTCGAGGCCAGCTTGACGGTCAGCAGGTTCTTCTCGGCACTGGTGCCGCCGATGACGAATGCGATGTGGTAGGGTGGGCAGGCTGCCGTACCCAGTGTGCGCATCTTATCGACCAGGAAGGGAACCAGCGTGCCCGGATTGAGCACGGCCTTGGTCATCTGGTACAAATAGGTCTTGTTGGCGCTGCCGCCACCCTTGGTGACGCACAGGAAGTGGTACTCCATACCCTCGGCGCACTCCAGGTCAATCTGGGCAGGCAGGTTGCAGCGGGTGTTTATTTCCTCATACATGCTCAGCGGGGCATTCTGCGAGTAGCGCAGGTTCTCCTGGGTGTAGGTGTTATAGACGCCGCGGGCGAGGGCTTCCTCGTCACAGAAGCCGGTCCACACCTGCTGGCCTTTCTCGCCGTGGATGATGGCGGTGCCGGTGTCTTGACACAAGGGCAGCTGGCCCTTGGCGGCCACCTCGGCATTACGCAGGAAGGTCAGTGCCACATACTTGTCGTTGTCGCTGGCTTCAGGGTCGCGCAAGATCTTGGCCACCTGTTCGTTGTGGGAACGGCGCAGCAGGAAGTTCACGTCGCGGAATGCCTGTTGGGCCAGCATCGTCAATGCCTCGGGCTCGATTTTCAGGATAGGTTTGCCCTCAAACTCGCCCACCGACACGTAGTCGCTGGTCAGTTTGTAGTATTCGGTTTCATCTTTGCCCAACTGGAACATGGGCGCATAGCGGAATTCGGGATTGTTTGCCATAAAACTGTTGTTTGGGTTATTGTTTGATTAATGTTTGTTCAATGCTGCAAAATTAGTGAATTATCTTCACATGTCAAAGCCCAGGCGCTTGAAGTCGTCGGGCAGGGGAGCGGTAATGTCGATTTCTTTGCCGCTCACTGGGTGGATGAAGCGTAAGCGGTGTGCCTGTAACGAGATTCCCCCGTCCGGGTTGCTGCGGGGGGCGCCGTACTTCAGGTCACCCTTGATGGGGCAACCGATGGCCGACAGCTGGGCACGGATCTGATGTTTGCGACCGGTGATGAGGTCGATTTCCATTAGCCAGTATCGCTGGCTGGCGGCGATGACGCGGTAACGCAGCTCGGCTTTCTGATGGCCCTCGCGAGGTACGATACTCACATGGGTCTTGTTATTACTTTCCACGCTCTTGAGATAGTGTGTGAGGGTGCCCTCTTGCTCGGGAGGCTGCTTTCCCACCACCGCCCAGTAGGTCTTGTGCACCTCGCCCTTGCGGAAAAGCTCGTTCATGCGCGACAGACCTTTACTGGTCTTGGCCATGACCACCAGTCCGCACGTCGGGCGGTCGATGCGGTGTGTCACCCCCAGAAACACATTGCCTGGCTTGTTGTATTTCTCTTTGATCCAGGCTTTTACCGTGTCGATTAGCGTGGGGTCACCCGTGCGGTCTCCCTGTACTAGTTCGCCTGCGCTCTTGTTGACGATGATGATGTGATTGTCGTCGTAAACTATTTCCATGTTGTTGTATCACTCATGCCCGGCCATTGATGGCCTGCGAGCGCAAAATTAATGAATTTCCCGCACATTACATTCCCAAATGGACAAAAATGGTCCATTATGCTCTTCGGAACGCTATAAAAACTTGGT
This sequence comes from Muribaculaceae bacterium, assembly GCA_017557425.1. Lineage (GTDB taxonomy): Bacteria > Bacteroidota > Bacteroidia > Bacteroidales > Muribaculaceae > Sodaliphilus. The sequence goes on from JAFYYU010000012.1 coordinate 313,469, forward strand.
TGATAGGCGGCAAATAGGAGTCCTTTGTGGACTTTTTCCATAGGTAGCTGGTTTTAAGCGCTTTACAAAACCGGAATATCAATTTGGCAAAAAAAATTGAAAAGTTTTTTACAGATGTACATTAAATTAAAAAAAAACCATTAACTTTGCAAGCCTTTCTTTTTATAAGATGTGGTGTTAAGAAACTAAGAGCTTGTACAAATCCAATATATTGTTAGGATTGACTTGAATGGTTTTTCGTGAGGCCACTATGGTGATTTTCATGGATGGTCAGAGTGAATACTTTAGTTTTGAAGCCATATTGTGAACAGAGGAAAAGGTAATAGAAAACGTCATCAACTTAAACTTAATAATTAACAATTAAACTAAATTTTATGAGTCTAAAACATTTACTCTTGTTCCTTGTCATGGCACTTGCCTCGCTGGGCGTTGCGGCCCAGATTACGGGTACAGTGTTAGACGAGAACAACGAACCGGTCATCGGTGCGTCTGTCGTTCAGCAGAGTAACCCCAAGAACGGCGTCGCAACCGATATCGACGGTCATTTTACCTTGAATGTGCCTGCAGGCACCAAGATTAAGATTACCTATGTGAGCTATGAAGAAGTGGTCATTGCCGCCAAGGCTGGTATGACCGTTGTCCTCAAGCCCAAGGGTGAGCAGCTTAAAGAGGTCGTTGTCACTGGTTACCAGAAGGTGGATAAACGACTCTTCACCGGTGCAACCCAGAGCGTCGATGCCGAGAAGACAAAACTCTCGGGTGTCGCCGACGTCAGCCGTGGTCTGGAAGGCCGCGTGTCGGGTGTGCAGGTGCAGAACGTGTCAGGTACCTTTGGTACCGCACCCAAGATCCGTGTGCGCGGTGCTACCTCAATCTATGGTAGCTCCAAGCCTCTGTGGGTAGTCGATGGTGTAGTACTTGAGGATAACGTGGACATCAGCGCCGATGACCTCTCGTCGGGTGATGCCAACACGCTGATTGCCTCGGCCGTTGCCGGCTTGAATGCCGACGATATCGAGAGCTTCCAGATTCTGAAGGACGGTTCTGCAACTTCAATTTATGGTGCAAAGGCTAACGCTGGTGTGATTGTGATCACCACCAAGACCGGTCGCAAGGGTACTAGCTCAATCAACTACACCGGTGAGTTCACCTACCGACTCAAGCCCAACTACCGCGACTTTAACATCTGCAACTCTCAGGAGCAGATGAGTATCTTGCGCGAGATGGAGCAGAAGGGTTGGCTCGAGTATGCCAGCTTGGTAAACGGTAGCACATCGGGTATTTACGGTCAGATGTACAATCTGATTAACACCTATGATCCCGAAACCGGTCAATACGCTCTGCCCAACACGCAAGCTGCCCGCAACGATTTCTTGCGTGAGGCCGAGTTCCGCAACACCGACTGGTTTGACCTGCTGTTCAATGACAATATCCTGCAGAACCACTCGGTGAGCATCTCTGGCGGTACCGACAAGGGCTCGTTCTACACCTCGGCTTCGGTAATGCTCGATCCGGGATGGTACAAGAGCAGCCGTGTTGAGCGTTACACCTTCAACGCCAACGCCATCTACAACATCACCGACAATCTGAAACTCAAGATCTTGAATAGCGACAGCTTCCGTGACCAGAAGGCTCCGGGTACCTTGAGCCAGAATGTGGACGTCGTTTTCGGTGAGGTAAGACGTGACTTTGATATCAACCCCTACAGCTTCGCCTTGAACACCGCGCGTACCGTATCCCCTGAGATGCGCTATAACCGCAACTACACTTCGTTCAATATCTTTGACGAGTTGGACCAAAACTCGATCGATCTCAATGTGACCGACCTCAAGTTCCAGGGCGAGCTCAGCTACAAGCCCATCATCAAGCAGGATCAGACCCTCGAGTTCAATATCTTGGGTTCGATGCGCGTTGTGAATTCCGAGCAGAATCACTATGTGATGGACAACAGTAACATGGCCAATGCCTATCGTGCCGGTATTGACCCTGAGAACGCCATCATCCGTTCCAGCAACTCCTACCTTTATACTGATCCCGACGTCAAGAACAGTCTTCCCGAGACAATCCTTGACAAGGGTGGTATGCTGTTCTACGAAAAGAACAACACCAAGACCTTCTCGTTCCGTGCATCAGGTCAGTATATGAAGGATTTCCATGAGGGAGATCACATTCTTGCCCTGTTCGCCGGTATGGAGGCCGTTCGTCTCGACCGTTTCCGCGAGTCGTTCGACGCTTGGGGCGTAGTTTATGCTAACGGTTATCTGCCTTACACCAACTACAAGCTCTTCAAGCAGATTCACGAAGAGAATGGTACCTACTACAGCATCGGTGAGTATCACCGCCGCGATATGGCATATTTTGCCAACCTCAACTATGCAATCTTTGGACGTTACATCCTTAACGGAACAATCCGCTACGAGGGTTCTAACCAGATGGGCCGCACCAAACAAAACCGTTGGCTCCCCACCTGGAACGTGTCGGGTGCATGGAACATCAGTGATGAGCCCTTCTTCCAGAATATGGGCTTGTATCAGAAGGGTACACTTTCCTACGCTAAGCTGCGTTTGAGCTACTCGCTGACTGCCGAGAGTGGTCCCATGACCCTCGGTCATGCCGAGGCATTGTATTATCCCACCCTGCGCTGGCGTCAGGAGCACAACATCCACGAGATGGCTCTCTACCTGAGCGGTCTGGGTAACAGCGACCTTACCTATGAGAAGAAGAACGAGTTTGACCTCGGTTTCGACTTCGGTCTGTTGTGGAACCGCTTCAACGTAGTGTTTGACTGGTTCGTTCGTAACAACTTCGACCTGATTGGTCGCATCCGCACCGAGGGTATCGGTGGTGAGACCGAGAAATTTGGTAACGTGGCCGAGATGAAGTCCCACGGTATCGAGTTTACCTTCACTTCTCACAACATCCAGCCCAAGCGTCCGGGTAACTTCGGATGGACCACCGACTTGACCTTCTCTTATGCCGATACCAAGATTACCAAGCTGCAGGCCCGCTCGCGCGTCATCGACTTGGTTGTAGGTACAGGTTTCGCCCTCCAGGGCTATCCTCACCGCGCTATCTTCTCAATTCCTTTCGCAGGTCTTGATGAGCATGGTCTTCCTCTTGTTATCGATGAGAGTGGTGAAATCTCAAATACCGGTCTGAACTTCCAGGAGACCGAGAGCCTCGACTTCCTCAAGTATGAGGGTCCCGTTGATCCCACCATCACTGGTGGTTTAGGAAACACCTTTGATTTCAAGGGCTTCCACCTGAATGTCTTCATGACCTACGCTTTTGGCAACAAACTGCGTCTTGATCCTACTTTCAGGTCCAGTTACAGTGACTTGACATCGTTCACCAAGGACTTCAAGAACCGTTGGGTTCTCCCCGGTGATGAGGCCTATACCGATGTTCCCGCTATCGCATCACGCCGTCAGGCTTACTCCAACTACTACCTGAGTATGGCCTATAATGCTTACAACTACAGTACTGCACGCATTGCCGATGGTGGTTTCATCCGTCTGAAAGAGATCTCTTTGACCTATGACGTTCCCAAGTCATTCATTACGCACCTGCGTCTTACCAACGCATCTGTTAAGCTGGCTGCTACCAACATCTGCCTGCTGTATGCTGACAAGAAACTCAATGGCCAGGATCCCGAGTTCTTCAACAGTGGTGGTGTGGCTTCGCCCAACCCCAAGCAGTTCACCCTCACCGTGCGTCTGGGTATGTAATTTGAAGATGTTTCACACATTATATATATTATATAATAACGATTCAAGATTATGAAACTACAATATAAGATATTATTTATTGTTGTGGCGCTTGTTGGGTTGAGCTCCTGCAATGATTTCTTGGAGACAGTTCCCGATACTCGCGTCTATCTGCAGAACCTTGACCAGTTGGAACAGCTGCTTGTCTCGGGATATGCTGACAACAGTTACACTGTTATTGGCGAGCTTTCAAGTGACAATGTTGACGACTTGAATTCTCCTGACGCTACGGGTATCCGTTATAACTACTCGCCCGCTGACCGTTACCATGAGCAGCTTTACCGCTGGGAAGATGTGGACTTGAGCATCAGTGAGCAGAATTGCCCGTCGGCTGTATGGGAAAGCTACTATAAAGCTATCGCGATTGCCAACATGGTTCTCGAGGTAGTGGATGAGATGGAAAGTACCGGCGAGATTGAGGGAACTCCCATGACGCCGAGAGACAGATCACGTTTGGCAGCTGTCAAGGGTGAAGCTTACCTGATCCGTGCCTATCACCACTATATTCTGGCACAAATCTTCTGTATGCCTTATCGCGGACCGGAACTCAGTAAGCAAGAACTGGGTATTCCTTACGCTACCGAGCCCGAGACGAGCCTGAAGCCTCACTACGAGCGCGGTACTCTGCAAGAGACCTACGACAAGATCGAGGCCGACCTGCTGATGGGTCTGGCTAACGTGAGCGACGACTACTACGAGGTGCCCAAATATCACTTCAATGTCGCTGCAGCCAATGCTTTCGCCGCCCGTTTCTACCTCGCAAAGCGTGAGTATGAAAAAGTGGTTCAATATGCCACCGCTTCGTTCAAGGGTAATGACCCCGCAACCATGCGCAACGACTTCTGGGATTTGGCCGAGGAATTCTATGATGAAGATGAGGCCGCCCGCTATTACACCAGTGTTGAGCGCCCCGGTAACTACATGTTGATCGATACCTACAGCACCTGGCTGCGTTCCTACGGTGGCCGCTTCTGGACCCACCGTGATGCCGCTTCGGCTACTATTTATGGCTCAGGTCCCACCTGGAGTCGCCTGATGCCCAGCTTCGGCAGCCACCTCTATGGTAGTGACAGCTACGGCTATATCTTGAGTTGCAACTGCTGGGAGCAGTTCGAGTACACTGACAAGATCGCCGGTATCGGTTACGTGCACATGGTACGTAACGAGTTCACCAGTCAGGAAACCCTCCTGTTCCGTGCCGAGGCTAACCTGTTCCTGGGTAACATCGACGAGGCTTTCAATGACCTGTACATCTGGAACCACGAGCACATTATGCAACGTGAAATCAGCACCAATTACGGTTCAATGAACGAACTGGATAAGGAAAAGATCACCAGTTTCTATATCCGTGCCGATAGGATTAACGCAGGCAACACTGCTTATCCTATTGTCTATAAGTTCCATATCGATGAGGTTTGCCCGAGCGATAAGTATCATGTCACCAACGAGATCGAGCCCTATCTGCAGTGCGTGCAGCACTTCCGCCGCATCCAGACGGTTCACATGGGTCAGCGTTGGTTCGACATCAAGCGTTATGGCTTCTCTATCAAGCACAAGTGGGGCAAGGACGATGTCGTTGTTCTTCAGCCGTGTGACAAGCGTTATGCAATGCAGATTCCCGATGAGGTAATCGGCGCCGGTTTGGAGCCTAACCCCCGCGACTAACTGCGACAGCTTGTACATTCAATGATGGACATAAGTAAAGAAGAACAATTCACTTTAATATGTATATCACAATGAAAAAGATTCAATATATTTTTACAGCTCTGCTGGTGGCAGCCGTAACAGCCATGTCCCTGTCTTCATGTGGCGAGGAGAAGCTGGGACCTTCGATCTTCCCCGAGGGTGACGATGTGTTGGACCCCACATCCACGACCTACCAGTTTGACAAGTTCCTCAAGGATAACTTCCTTGATGTGTACAATTTGACATTCCTGTATAAAATGCCGGACGTCAGCGCCAACATGAACTACAACCTTGTGCCCGCCACCTACAGCAATGCTGTTGACCTGGCTGTATCGTGCAAGTATTTGTGGTTCGATGCCTATGCAGCACTGGCAGGACAGGAATTCCTCAAGAACTATGGTCCTCGCATCATTCTCTTGGTAGGATCGCAGGCAATCAGTTCAGCTACTCGTGAGCCTGTGGACGGCTTGAGTGAGGGTGGCGTTAAAATCACCCTGTTCAATGTGAACAAGATGGACGCTTCTGATAAGGTGCAGATGAATGAGAACTATTTCCACACGATGCATCGCGAGTTTGCCAACATCCTTCGCCAGAACAGGACTTATCCCACCGAGTTCAACACCGTATCGGTTGGTCACTATGTACCCGCCGAGTGGCGTGAGCGTGGCGATGAGATCAGCTCCGAGGGCTTTGTTAGCCGTTATGCTTCCAGTGAAAATAGTGTCGATTTTGCCGAGACCATCGCTTGCTACATCGTCTTCACCGATCAGCAGTGGCAGGATATGCTCGATTTCGCTGCTTGTGGATGGCACAAGGACAAGAACGTTTACTGCCGCTACTACATTTATCCTGATAACGACATGAGCAAGGAGATCAAGTACATCCCGCACACCGAGGCCGAGGAGAATAAGATCATCGTTGTTCGTGATGCCGACGGCTTCATCATTCAGCGTTACATCTATGATGGAGCAACCCACACGCGCATCAACGTCTATGATGTTGAGGATGAGGACGGCATTGATGGCGTCGCTGCAATTGATCGTAAGGTTCAGATCGCTCGCCAGTGGTTCCGTGAAGCTTGGGGTATCGACCTTGACGCCTTGCGTGAAGAGGTGAGAAACCGTCAGGAGGCTTACAATATCGAGGAGCTTCGTCAGCTCGTCTATGGTATTCAGTAATGTTTCACCGATTTATAAACATGAAGATTAGAAAATGAAAAAGTTTTTAAATATTTCATTAATGGCGCTCGTTGCACTCTCCTCGCTATTGCTGACCTCGTGCTTGCACGAGATGGACGAGGTCTTTGACGAGGATGCCGTCATCCGCATGAACAATGCCATGGCCGAGTATGAGGACATCCTTACCAGCAATGGCGGCAAGTGGTTGTTAGAGTACTATGCTAACACTTCCGAGCCTGGATACAACTATGTTCTGACATTTGCCAAGGACGGTACCGTCGTTATGTCGGGTCACAACAAGTGGATCCAGTATATTAAAAACAAGACTTGGACATCGGGATTTGGTTCCGAGGTCTCGATGTGGGATGTGATTGGCGACAACGGACTCGTGTTGACGTTCAATTCCTACAACAATTACTTCCACCTGTTCTCAACGCCTGACGCAGTTCCCACTCAGGGTGGTACCTCCACTGCCGGTGGTGCCAGCACTGCTGGTAAAGGTCATGAGGGTGATTATGAGTTCAACCTGATGAAGTACTCAGGTGACACCATTTACTTGACTGGTAAGAAGTATAACCTGCACATGATCATGACCCGTTTGCCCCAGAATACCGATGATGAGACCTATTTGAACCAGGTCGCATCATACAATAACACAAACACGGGCATGTTCACGTCGAAACTCAATAATGTTTACATCGTCCTGCCCGACGGCAAGCGGTGGATCGTGAAAAGTGCGGCTTCGGGCTATATGCAGATCTATCCCGAGGGTGCCGATGAGGTGATGACGTCTGAATACCATAACTTCATTATTACCATGGATGGAATGGCATTCAGGGATGTGCTTACGCTTGAAGGCAATACACCCGATTTGGTTTACAGGGTACAGCGGTTTGTGCGTCAGGCTGATGGTACTGCACTCAGTGTCGAGGATCATCAGACTCTCATTACTGCCGATGCATTGTTTGACTGTCTCTTGAATACCACCTATTCCTGGACTACCAATTTCAAGAATGACGCTGCTGGAGGTCTCTTCTCCACATTGGCTGCTCAGATTACAGCCGAATCCAAGAAAACCAGTACCGGTGGCGACGGCACCTCGTTGAGCAATGCTAAGATCAGCTATGTAGATAGCTTGTCCACCTTTGCGTTGACCTTGAACTTCTCTAAGTCGGGCCGTACATTCCCGGCTATCTATACTTTCACTGCAACTTCGCCCGGCAACAATCAGATCAAGATGACATTTGAAGGCATGTACAACTACGGTGCCCGCTACAAGAGCATGTGTCCGTCGCTGGTTACCTTGCTGGATTTGATGGGCTCATCAACCTTTGAGTTGAGTTCGCCTTCGCTGCTGTCACCTGTTAAGATCACGATGACACAAAGTGGTGATCCCGCTAATTTTGTAGTGTGGAGTCTATAGCAACTAATACCTTCACTGCCAGGGCTTGACCCTGAGAAAAATGGGGAATAACCCTGGCAGTGAATAATTCAGATAATTCATTTTAGTTATTAACATAAAAACCAAAATTTGTATGAAAAAATTCTTACTGTTTGCTGCAGCGGTTCTGATGATTACTTCGGCCAATGCACAACACAAAGCTCCTGTTTCACAAAACAGAAAAACTCTGGCAAAAGAAAAGTTGTCTCAGCTTCCACCGATGCAGAAGTTGGATTTTAACCAGTTCTCTTCCACCCGTGAGATGACCAATCCTGACCGCAGCGCCAAGTCGCTCTCTAACGCTAAGGCACCGAAGAAGGCAGGTTATCTTGAGGCTTACTACAAGCGTCCTGCTGGAATGTATGTTTGTCCGTTCTTCGCTACCGGAGGATCTGGTCTGTGGTCTTATGGTGACCTCGCCTTTATGATGGCTAAACCCTTTGCCGATTATCTGTTTGAGGGTGAAGTCAACGGTGAGATCGATGATAATACCCACGTTTCATGGGATGTTTTCATCAGGAATGAAACTTATTATCTTGATGATGTTATTGATTTCCTTTACAGCAGCTACTGGTGGTCCGACAAAACGCCCAAGTTCTATGCAGTAGATAGTGACTTGGATGACCCCAATGCCAATTGGTATGAGTATCAGATAAGGGCCTATGACACCGAAGAGAACATTGGCGGTGGCGTGACAGTCAAGGGCGAGACCCCTGTCGAAATCCTCACTGTTGACAATATAGAGACCGTTGCTATCATGTTCGGTGAAGAGCTGGAGTTCATGTATTCCAGTAAGACGATGATTGCCGGTGGCCGTAACGCCGATCAAACCGGTATGCTCTCGAGGTACTACGGTGCCGATCCTTGGGGCGAGAACGAGTATGGCTGGTGGTTCGGTAAGAACGCCTCGCATGTCGACGGTATGGCTATGTGCTTTGAGGCGCCTCAGCACCCCTATCTGCTCACCAACGTTTATCTGCAGGCTGCTCCCAATACAGCCGAATCTCCTGATAACATGGTTGTGAATGCTCCTGTCAAGATGAAATGTAGGGTTTACAAGATCGCTGAAATTCCCGATTATCAAGAGGAGGGTGGCGCTTACATGCCCCTCGAGCCCGGTGAGCTCATCGTTACTGGTGAGGCAACTGTTACTCCCACCACCGGTGAGGCCAATAACGGTCTGATTAAGTTTACCCTGTATGCTCAGGACGACATTGATCCCAGTCTGACCTATGAGTATCATCCCACCGTTGACTATCCCATCATGATCTGCATCGATGGCTACAACGATCCCGGTATGGAAGACTTGGTTGAGTTCAGTGCATTCGTTTGCGTTGACGACCAGGTTGACGAGGGTTATGGTGAGCTGTGCTACCTCAAGCAGGGTATCTATGAGTATGAGTTTGATCCTGAGACTGGTGACACCATCTATGACGATGATGGCAATCCTGTGCAGTACTTCACTGGCGAGTATCGCTGGCGTGGTTTGAACAACTACTTCAGCCGTGGTACGTTGACCATGAAGACGGGTCTCAGTATCTTCATCGGCACTGAGAACCCCTACCTGACCTTTGTTCATGGTCTCGAGAACGGTGAGTATACCTTCCCCGTTGATGGTGGTTTCATGACCAAGACCTTTGAATACAGTGACGGTAGTGTATATACCACCGAGAGTATCGACTTCCTCAGTAGCGTTCCCAGCGAGGATGGCGACCTGTGGATGACTTGGAATGGAGATGAAGAACTGCCCGAGTGGTTAGAGATCAACCTCGTTGACGACTATGAGGAAGGTGAATTCTCTGGCTATGTAACCGCCGAGGTTACCGCCGCTCCTCTGCCCGAGAGTATGGATTACCGTGAGGCTGTCATCCGCTTCCAGATCTCTGGTGACTATATTGATTACACGTTCATGCAGGGTGAGAAGGTCGTTCCCGAATATCCTAAGGGTGACGTGAACGGTGACCACGAGGTGAACATCGCCGACGTTAACTGCCTGATCGATGTAATCCTGGGCACACGTGAGGCTGACGAGTTTGAAGGCCGTGCTTACGTGAACGATGACGACGAGGTGAACATCGCCGACGTAAATGCCGTTATCGCCATCATTCTGTCTTAATCCAAGATAGAGAACGTTTTTAGACTGATTATTACAGTTTCTTAACATATCATCTATTACCTGTAGAGACGGGGAGCCTGATAGAAGGTTTCCCGTCTCGTTTTGTGTTTTGGGGGATTCTTTGTATCTTTGCGCACATGAACAATAAGCAGGAAAACAATGACTTGAGGCGTGTGCGGATCACGGCCATGCGACAAACGGTCTATCAGGACCTCATGCAGCAATACGAGAATCCTATTGAGCACACATGTGACATACGGTTGGGGCAGACCTTTGTCTCGATTGACGCTCAGCGCCCCGACGGCATGTGCGAGAGCGCGTGGGAATCGATGCGCCCCTTTGTTGAGGCGTTAGCCCGTGGCGAGGGCAATTTCTACGACGGATGGATGAAAAATCCCCAATCGGCAATGATTTCCTGCAACGACGGCTTCCGCCCTGTCTCCTTTTATCTCGAAACCGTTCCAAACGACTAAAGACTCATCATATGAACATCAAATCAGCTGAATTCAAGATCAGTAACAGCGATTACCGCAAGTGTCCCGACACCAAGCTGCCAGAATACGCCTTTATCGGCCGCAGCAATGTGGGCAAGTCGTCACTCATCAATATGCTCACAGGACGCAAGGCATTAGCCAAAACCAGTGCCACTCCAGGTAAAACGTTGCTCATCAACCATTTTCTCATCAATGGGGAGTGGTATATCGTCGATCTGCCCGGCTACGGCTTTGCCAAGCGCAGCAAGGAGAGCCGCGAGCAGCTGAGCCGTATGATTCAGGGCTATGTGCTGGGACGTGAGCAGATGACCAACCTTTTTGTGCTTGTGGACAGCCGCCTGAAGCCCCAAAAGATAGACCTCGAGTTCATTCAGTGGCTGGGCGAGAACGGTGTCCCGTTTGCCATCGTTTTTACCAAGATGGACAAGCTCGGCAAGGTCGCAGGTCCAGCCGCCGTCGAGGCTTACAAGAAGGAACTGCTCAAGACCTGGGAAGAATTGCCTCCCATTTTCATGACCTCAAGCGAGGATTCCCGTGGCCGTAACGAGCTGCTGGGTTACATCGACGAAATCAACAAACAGCTGAAACAGCAATGAAAAAGATAACAATAATCCTGTTGACGGCTTTCGTCGCCTTGTCGGCAATGGCGCAAAGCCACCGCGAAGTTTTCCTTAACGAGGGCTGGGAGTTTTCGCGTGACAGCATTTCGTGGCAACCTGTCACCGTGCCTCACGACTGGGCAATCAGCGGACCCTTTGACAAGAAGTGGGACTTGCAGGTGGTCGCCATCAAGGAGAATGGCGAGGATGTCGCCACCGAGAA
>JAFYYU010000013.1 GCA_017557425.1 Muribaculaceae bacterium
GAATATGAGGGTCAGCAGGGTAAGATCGCCATCCGCCACTACAACATCTACGACATGTTCCGCCTGAACGTTGACGACATTCAGATTGGCACTCCCAGCGATACCGAGGAGGCTGAGTGGATCTATGTATATGACCTGACCTCTACCGACTATCTCATCGAGGGTCTTGATCCCGAGACCACCTACGAGGTTCAGGTACAGGCTTACAACGACTTCAACGAGAGCCCCTGGAGCGAGTCTGTCATCTTCACCACGACCCAGAAGACCTCTATCCAGGAGATCAGCGCCGAGGTTAAGGGTGACAACCGCTACTACAACATGATGGGTCAAGAGGTTGACGGCAATAACCTGCCCGCTGGCATCTACATCCACAACGGCAAGAAGATCCTTGTGAAGTAAGACATCCGCTCTTAGATTTACGATAATCTAGCAATACAACGACTGCACATGACCCAACGGCCATGTGCAGTTTTTAATATAGTCTGCCTCTCCATATTATTTTTTTTATATTTTAGTGTGGTTGACCTATTTTTCCTATCATTTTTTTGGCTTTCTAAATATTAATTTGTAACTTTGTGGCCTAAGAGGATTTTTTACTTTTTGTTTAACTATTTAATTTTCAAGCTTATGAAGAAATTCGTTTTACTTTTGATGGCTGCTCTGGCACTGCCAGTTATGGCCCAAATGACTACTACCACTAAGGCCGAGGCCTTGAAGTTGCAAGACCGCGACAACATGGAAGTTTTTGCTCCGGTAAAGGCTTTTGACGCAAGTGCCATCACTGTTGCCGACAAGACCCGTGGCGGCTATCTTTGGGACTTCGAGACCGATGAATCACTTGAAGGCTGGCTGACCTACGATGCTGACGGTGACGGCTACGCCTGGGAAATTGACAACTACTACAGCTACAATGGCGGCACTTACTGCTTGACCTCGCGCAGCTACTATGGCGGTGCTCTGTCTCCTGACAACTGGCTGATTTCTCCAGCAGTATCCCTCGATGGCATTCTGTCGATTTTCACCGAGAACTACATGTCTACTTATCCTGACAAGTTCATGGTTTATGTTCTTGTTGGTGAGATGACCGATAACACAACTTTTGATGAATTCGTGCCTATTTCGGATTTCATCCAGCCCGGTACCACATGGGAAGAGCACACCTTCGACCTGAGCGAGTATGCAGGTGCAACTGGTCACTTCGCACTCCGTCACTATGACTGCTACGATGAATTCCGTATTCTCGTTGACTACATCTCCCTTGGCTACACCCCCGAGCCCGAACCCACTACTCCCGAAGATGTAACTGTTGAGCCCGGCACGAATGATGCTGCTGTGATGTGGACCGACGATGACGATGCTATGTGGAACCTGCGCTATCGCGTTTACACCGAGCCTACTGGCTACTTCTGGGACTTCGAGGAGACTGCTGCTGATGACTACTCACTGCCCGGTGGCTGGACCTGCATCGATGCTGACGGCGACGGCTACGAGTGGTATCACCTGAACCAGAGTGGCGGCTTCCAGACCCACAGCGGCTATGGCCACCTGACCTCGGCAAGCTATGCTAACTACACTGGTCTCAATCCCGACAACTGGCTGGTATCACCCGAGGTAACCCTCACCGGCAACCTGTCGTTCTGGGCTTGCGGCCAGGATCCCAGCTATGCTGCTGAGCACTTCACCGTATATGTTACCACTGGCGATCCTAATGATGTCGACAGCTATGTAGCTATCTCTGACGAGATCATTGCTAATGGTGAAATTACTGAGTATGTATTTGACCTGAGCGAGTATGAGGGCCAGACCGGTCATGTTGCTATCCGTCACCACAACTGCTACGACCAGTTCCGCCTTAACGTTGACGATGTTCAGATCGGTGAACCCAACGAGGAAGCTGAGTGGATCTATGTTTATGGCTTGACCGACACCAACTACTTCATTGAGGGTCTCGATGAGAACACCACCTATGAGGTACAGGTACAGGCATTCAACGAGAACCAGCATGAGAGCGAGTGGACCGAGTCTGTCCTCTTCACCACGACCCAGAAGACCTCTATCCAGGAGATCAGTACCGAGGTTAAGGGCGACAACCGCTACTACAACATGATGGGTCAAGAGGTTGACGGCAATAACCTGCCCGCCGGCATCTACATCCACAACGGCAAGAAGATTCTCGTGAAGTAAAAACAACCCTCCCCTCAAGGGAGAATTGAACACCTATAGTTTGAGGGTGTGCTCTGGGAAATCCCGGGCACACCCTCAACTCTTTTTCCAACTCTGTCGCCTCGGCGTCAGACTATTTGATATAGGGTTTGATGGCGTCGCGCCAGATGAGATAGCCTTTGCCCATCAGATGGAGGCCGTCGTTGGTCAGGTCTTCCCGCAGGCGTCCCTGGTCGTCAACAAACAGTGGATAAAGATTGATCCAAGTCACTCCCTGGCGTCGGGCCACCTGTTCGAGCAGCACGTTGGCCTCGACAACGACATGGTCACGCCCCTTGAGCAGTTTCCACTCGTGCACGTCGTTATTGAACGGCAACAGGCTCTGCAGGTAGATTTTGGTCCTGGGGGAGCCCTGCTTGACCATGACGATGAGTTTCTCCATCGCGCGGGCGATGCTATCGGCACTCACATCGTGCGAAATGTCGTTCACACCGCTCAGGATGAACAGCTTCTTGGGCTGGCCCTTGATAATGGGATCCACACGGTCGATGAGACCCTGCACGATGTCACCCACGATGCCGCGGTTCTTGATGTGCTTGTTATTGAGCAGCTCATTGAACTCGCAGCCGTCGGTCAAGCTGTTGCCCAGCATGACGATGTCCTTCTTGCCGATGGGCAACTCGTCAAAAAGCGTCGCCCGTCGCGCGTAGTACGGGTCCTGATTGGCCTGAGCCATCGCCGTGATGCCCACCAGGGCCATCACGGTCCACAATAGCAATTTCTTCATCACTAGATTCTGAATTACTTGTACCTTAATTATCTGACCTGTAGGCATCGATGGCCTTTTTTACCGAGCCGTGGAGCAGCAACAGGCGCTTGGCGTCCTCATAGGGGAGTTTCAATTCCTCTACAAGCCAGCGCGTGCCACGGTCCACAAGCTTTTGGTTGGTGAGCTGCATGTTCACCATCTTGTTGCCCTTGACACGTCCCATCTGTATCATCACGCTGGTCGAGATCATGTTGCAGATGAGTTTCTGGCCCGTTCCGCTCTTCATGCGCGAGCTGCCCGTGACATACTCGGGGCCTACGATCATCTCGATAGCTATCTCGGCAGCCTCGCTCACGGGGGCATCAGGGTTGCTGGTGATAGCGGCGGTGAGGCAACCATTGGCACGAGCGTCGCGCAGGGCACCGATGACATAGGGGGTGGTCCCCGATGCGGCGATGCCGATGACCGTGTCGAGTGGCGTCACCTTGTATTCCTGCAGGTCTTTCCAGCCCTGCTTGGTATCGTCCTCGGCATTCTCGACGGCATTGCGCAGGGCGGTATCTCCACCGGCGATGAGACCGATAATCCACCCCGGGGACATGCCGAAGGTGGGTGGAATCTCGCTGGCGTCAAGCACGCCCAGTCGTCCGCTGGTGCCTGCACCCATATAGAAGATGCGTCCGCCCTTCTTCATGCGCTCGACGATGCCTGTCACCAGGCGTTCGATCTGCGGAATTGCTTTTTGTACAGCATCGGCCACCTTGTGGTCTTCCTGGTTGATCTCGGTGAGGATTTCATGCACCGATTTCTTCTCCAGGTTATCGTATAGCGACGGTTGTTCGCTAATTTTCACAAAAGCCATAATTATTTCAAATTATCATTTACTATCATTCTATTGCGGTCTTGCCTCACACATCGGCCGAGTGGTACTTCACCAATCCCTCCATCGGGTCTTTGATGACGGTTCCGATAGTGATGCCCAAAGCCTGGGCGGCCTCTTGCAGCACCGCCTTCTCACAGAAAGCAATCGAACCCACAAAGTTGCAGGGCAATTCCTTGTAATTGGGATAGCTGGCCACGTTGCGGGTAAAGAAATCGGTGAACGAGCGCAACACGATGTTATGGATCGACGGCTCGTTGATGTTATGCTCCAGGAAGGGGGCAAACTGGGCCAGGAAACGATTGGCGGCAGGCTTGCGGTAAACCGACGTGATAATCGTCGTGTAGTCCAGGTTGTATTCCTTCATGAACTTGTCGCACAGGTGCTGCGGCAGCTGTTTCTTGAGGACATCGCCCACGAGCAGCTTGCCCAGGACGGCACCGCTGCCCTCATCGCCCAGGATATAGCCCAGGGGAGACACGTTCATCACCACATTCTCGCCATCGTAGTAGCAGGAGTTGCTGCCCGTGCCCATGATGCAGGCGATGCCCGGCTCGCGGCCACAAACGGCACGCGCGGCTGCCAGCAGGTCACTGGCCACCTCGATCTTGCCTGCACTGGCGAAGTTAGCGCGCAGGGCGTTGACCACCTGTTGCTTGATCTCGTCCGAGATAATGCCGGCACCATAATAATGGATCTCGTCCACCTTGTAGTTGGTCAGGTGGGGCATCAACTCGCGTTTAATCTGTTCCTTCATTTCCTCCTCGGTGAGAAGGAGGGCATTCATTCCGGTAGTGAAAATCTGCGCTACCTTTTCCTTTCCGTTGAGCAGCGTCCAGTTGATCTTAGTGGAGCCGCAATCAGCAATAAGAATCATCATAATATTTGGTTGTTAGTTCTTAGTTGTATATTTGTTAGTTTGATTTCTAGATCTTGATGTAGATTTTCTTCTTGTAAAGGATGTGGCCAATCACCCAGTTGAGCAGCACAAAGGCGATGGCATACAAGGCCGATGCCGTGTACTCGTTGCAGAACGAAGTGAAGAACCTGTAAACCGCACTGTGGATGGAGATGTTGCCGCCATCGGCATCCTGGCCGACAGGGATGGCACCAAACAGGATGGCCAACACGGTACCCAGCACGTACAACGCCAACGGATTGACGCCGAAGGACTCAAAGAACCGCGTCCAGCCGCCTTTCTTGCCCTTGATATCGACAAAGTGGATGAGCATCGCCTGGATACACATCGCCATGCCACAGGTAATCATCACAAACGTCGAGGACCACATCTTCTTGCCGCAGGGGATGCCATATTGCAGCAACCAGCCGGCCAATACCAATACACTGCCCCACAAGAGCAGTTTTGTGACACGCTCGGTGTTGTTATAGGTCGTCAGTATCATCCTTCCGGCAAGGAAGCCGATGAGCACATGGGCAATACACGGCAAAGTGCTCAAGATGCCCTCAGGGTCAAACGAAATCTGCTCGCCATAGGCACTCTCGTGGTACATGTGGTCGGTGCCCAGGATGCTATTGTCAATCTGGGCGATAATGTTATCAAGCGAGAACTCATAGCCATTGCCGAAGCCCAAAATCAGGGCATAAGCCACGAGAATGATACCGATGAGCCACGGGATGAACTTGCGCTTGAACAGCACAGCGCACAATGAGCCGAAGAAATAAACCAGCGCAAGGCGTTGGAACACGCCCAGGTAGCGCAAAGTGTCCAGGTTATTGACCGCCTCGCTAAAGGGCTCACCCTTGAACAGGCCGCGCACCAGGTGGCCGAACCACTGAACGGCCCAGCCGATGAGGAACAGGACAACAGTGCGAATCACGATTTTCTTCAGCAGCGGGCCCGACATCTTGTAATTGAATTTCTTCAGCGAGAATGCCATCGACACACCCATGCAGAAGACAAAGAACGGGAATACCAGGTCTGTTGGTGACAGCCCGATCCAGTCGGCATGCTCCAGCGGTTTATAGATGTAGCTCCATGTGCCGGGGTTATTCACCAGCAGCATGCCCGCGATGGTGATACCGCGCAGGATGTCTAGCGACAGCAATCGTTTATTGTCTTTAGCCATAATTCTTCAGTTAGGATTAGTGATAAAGGTAATACTTTGCCGAACGGATCTTGAAGACCTCAACGTCCTTGTTCCAGTAGTCGGCGATATCCTCGACACGGTAGCGCTTAATGAAGCGCTCACGGATCTCCTTGGTACCGCACACCTTGTCGAACATGTTGTAACGCTTGGCGTTCTGCTCGAACAGTTCGACCTGGGGATACATCTCATGGATAACCTGCAGGAAATAGAACTGCGTCAGGCACAGGTCGGCTGCATCGGGGTCTGTGATGTAGGTCTGCACGCCGTGCACCTCCTGCAGTGACTTGTCCACAGCCACGCTCAAGGCAAAGAACGGCTTGTAGTTGATTGGCCTAAAGTGCATGCCAGGCAGGTTGAGGGCATTCATGTTTATCGCCAGCGAGTCAGCGTTGATCCACGAGGCGGCAAACGTCTGGAAAGGCAATGTATAGCCGATGCCGGTGTTGAAGATGTACAACTCGCCCAGGATGCCCGAAACGGGATAGAAAAAAGCGCTCTCGGGGGTAGGAATCTGCGGCGAGGGAGCCACCCAAGGCATACCCGTGTCGCGGAACTTCATGTCGCGCGTCCAACCCTCCATCGGGATGACGGTCAACTTGCACTTGCGGTCGGTCTTGGACTCCTGGCCGATAATGCCCTCCTCGTTAAGGAAGATAGCCAGTTCACCAGGGGTGAGGCCATAGATATAGGGGATGGCATACTTGCTCACAAACGAGAAATAGCCCGGCTCGACGAGGTTGCCCTCTATCTTGTTGCCTCCCAGCGGATTGGGACGGTCCAGCACCATGAATTCGGTGTTATACTTGGCACACGCCTGCATACACACGCCCATGGTGGCATAGAAGGTGTAGCTGCGGCATCCCACGTCCTGGATGTCATACACCAGCACGTCGATGTCCTTGAGCATCTCTTCGGTGGGCTCATGCGTCTTGCCGAAGAGCGAATACATCTTAATACCCGTCAAGGGGTCAACAGCATCACCTACGGCATCACCCGCATGGGCATTGCCGCGCACGCCGTGCTCGGGGCCGAACAGAGCCACAAGCTGCACGCCCGGGGCCTCGTTGAGGATGTCAACGGTGCTCTTGAGGTTGTTGTCGATACCGCTGGGATTGGTCACCAGCCCCACGCGCTTGCCCTGCAACTCAGCGAACCCGCCGTCACGCAGCACCTCGACACCCGGCTTGACAACCGCTCCAGCCGTCACCACCGCCATCACACACACAATCAAAAACAATATCTTTCTCATCATCGTGAAATTCGTATTAATTCGCGAAATTCGCGTTAAAAAATCAGTCGGTTTTTTTGCCGTAGTTGGGGTCGATGGTTTTATCCACGAAGTAGGTCACAATCAGCGTGGCAAAGCAGCAGGCCATTACCATCCAGAAGAAGTTCACATAACCGATGGCTTCCTGGATGTAACCGGCGACGAAGCCCGGCAGCATCATGCTCAACGCCATGAAGGCGGTGCAAATGGCATAATGCGACGTCTTGAACTCGCCCTCGCTGAAGTACATCATATAAAGCATATAGGCAGTGAAGCCAAAGCCGTAGCCGAACTGCTCAATACACAGCGCAATCGTGATAATCACGACGTTAGTGGGCTGTGCAATAGCCAGATAGACGAACGTCAGGCACGGCAGCGTCATACATGCAGCCATCACCCATAACGATTTCTTCAGACCCACACGCGAGGAGTAGATACCTCCCAGAATACCGCCCAGCAACAGGGCAATCACACCAAACACGCCATAGACGGTACCCACCATCTCGGTACTCAGGCCCAAGCCGCCCTGCTCGGTGCTATGCACAAGGAAAGGCTGGCATAGCTTGATGAGGAAGCCCTCGGGCAAACGGTACAACAACATGAAGGCAATCGCCAGCAGGAATCCGGGCTTCTTGACAAAAGTCACAAACGAGTTACCCAACTCCGCCAGATTATTCTTAGCAGCACCATCGGCGCCCTCGTTGCGGGGCTTGTCGTCGGCCGAGCGCGGCAGGGCAAAGGTGTGGTACAACGTGATCAGGAAGAAGACGGCAGCCGACACACCCAGCGTGATTTGCCACGACATGGGGATGTTGCCCGTCTTGCTCTCGATGAGGCCGGCAATGAACACCAGTCCACCCTGACCGAAGACCGAAGCCACACGGTAGAACACGCTGCGGATGCCGATGAAAGCGGCCTGACTGCTCGGGCTGTGTGCCAGCATGTAGAAGCCGTCGGCAGCGATGTCATGTGTTGCACTGGCGAACGCAGCGATGATGAACAGTACCAGCGTGAACCAGAAGATGCTGATCGACGTGTTGCCGCCCGCAATGGTCGCAGCATCGGGATGCGGCAGCGTCAGCGTCAACAGGATGAGCATGGCGGTCATGATGACCTGCATGGCGACAATCCACCAGCGCTTGGTCTTCACTACATCCACAATGGGACTCCAGATGCCCTTGAGGAACCACGGGAAATACAACAAAGTCGTGAAGAACGACATGTCGCCGTTGGGGACACCCATCTTGGTGAACATCATCACCGAGATGTTATTGACCACAAAGTAGGGCACGCCCTCGGCAAAATAGAGGGTCGGCACCCACCACCATGGGGTCTTTTGTCTTTGATCAATCTGAACTTCTTTCATAATCTATATCATTTTTATCAGTTAGTATCTCTTTTCAATCGAGGCGCCCACAAAGTAGTGCAACAGAATCTGTTTGTAGTCATAGCCCTTGGCGCCCATCACGGCAGCGCCAATCTGGCACAGGCCAGCGCCATGGCCCCAGCCTGCCCCGCGCAGCACGAACTTGCCGGGATAGCCGTCCTCGCCCATGTCGTGCTTCTCGACAACAAATGCCGAACTATAGAGGCACGAGGGTGACAAGGCATAACGGATGGTCAGTTCCTTGCCGATGATGCGTTCACGCTTCTCGCCAACGATGCGCAGGCGGTACAATCTGCCGCTGGTGCCGCGGGCAACGGGCTGCAGGTCACGGATGCGGCCGTAGTCGATACCCGTGCGCTCTTTGATCAGTGCTGCGAGTTCGTCTTGGGTATATTCCACCTTCCAACGGTAAAAATCCTTGGTCTCCTGGTCATAGTCATTGAGGACCTGGGAGAGAATTTCGGGGTCGGTGGTGTTGCAGAAAGCACTGGGGCTCGACAAAATCCACTCGGCGGCATTGTCCTCGCGAGTGAGATCGGGAAAGTCCTCCTCGTTCTCGCCATCGCGACGTGCCTCCAGATAATCGTGGTGATGTGGCTCCCAGCAGTTCTCAAATTCCTCCATCACGCCGCCGCACGACTTGGAAAAGCGGGCGTCACACAACGCGCCGCCATGCATGAGCACCTGGCCCCACGTGGCGCGAACGGCCTGCTCAACCTTCTGGGTCGTGGCACGAGTGATACCTTGATAACGCTGGCAGTGGTCGTCGGCGCACACGTCAAAGTTCACGTGGTCATCTCGATCCCACCACTTGACCAGCTCATCAGGTGTATCCATCATTTCGCCGGGACCTTCAGGATTACGTTCGGTGGCCTTTACCGTCTCCTCGGTGTGGATTTGTGCCAACAGCCAGCTACGGGAGATAACGGCATGCGCCTTGAGCAGTTCGAGCGAGGCATGGGCGCTCATCTCGCTGGAGATGACACTCAACAGGTAATCCTCAACACTCAACACGTTGACGGGCGTCAGCTTGCCGTCCTCGACGATGAGGTGCAGCGCGCCCTTGAACGTCTGGTCCTCCTTCCGTTTCCAGTGGAAGCTCACGCCGATGGTCACCGCCTTCAAGGTAAACGAGGCTTTCTCGGCATCGACAGGCTCAAAGAGCAGTTCATCGTAGCGGTTACCGCCCCACTCCACCTGTCCATCGACACACCGCGCCATCTGGACACCTCCAAAAATGGAGCCATTGACACGATAGTCACCATTGAGCACAAACTCAATCTCGGGCTCGTTCATGATGCCCACCCTCACTTGAGGTATCTGTTTCTCGTCCATATTCTTTATTATCTATAATGTCTGTTGTTATTTCATCAAAAGAACCGTTCCTACATCAGATCGGCTGAAGGTAGTCCCAGCGCTGGTAAAATGCGGTCAATACCGATGCCAAGTCCTGCCGGGGCATGCACAGTTCGTCATAGAGGGCCTGGAGTTGCCCTGCTGTCAAGGATTCAAAGTCCTTCTGCTCAGAGATGGCCCAGAGGCCTCCCATCTCGGTCGAGGCCGGGCTGACCAACAAGCGTCCTTCCCCTTCGCCATAACAGGCGGGACGGTGCTTACGACGCGGGAATACCACAACACGCCAGATGCAGTCGGTGACATCCCACCAGCACAAGACGTTAACCATGGGTTCCTGTGCCCTATCGGGAACAGGCAGCAGATCCAGCAGGCGCAAGACATAACGCTCGGCGGCACGCTGGGTCGAGGTCTCGATAGTGAAACAGCTGCGTCCCATTGTATCCACATATCCGATGAAGCCTTCATCGCCGTCGGCAAGCATATGGGTAGTGGCATGAGTCAGCTCACCGCACAGCGGCATCTCGCCTTTGGCACCTGCCTGGAAATGGGCATGGTCGGGAGCCGAAGCCCCACACTGCGGTCCGTTGTAGAACACGACAAAGTTGGGCAACGCCCTTGCCAGCGACAACATGTCCCCCACTCTATCGGCCAATCGCTGCGGCACATGCTTCAGATCGGCAATCGTGAGATGACGCTCGAAGATGGGATAAGGATTGACTTGAATCTTGTAACGCTCACCCCACAATATGGCCTTCTGCTTGACAGGCTGGTTCTCGCAGCACAAGAAACACTTGCGGCTCAAGAGCGACTGCCTGTCGATGGCAGCAGCCGATGAGCGCCGCCTTGCAGGGTTGTATTGCAGCACGATAGTGGATTCGCCCAATTCCAGACGGCGCATTTCGACCCCAGCGAGAGCCGCATAATTGCGTCCCGCCAGGTCCCAGTCACGCAGTTGCCTGGTTATGAGCCTATCTATCGCCCTGCTGTAGTCCATACTTAGGCTTTAGGTGTTAGGCTTTAGGTGTTAGGTGGCATCAGCAAAAACCTAATGCCTAACACCTAAAACCTAATGCCTCTAAACTTATTTCTTGTTGAGGGCGATGCGTGCCTGCAACTCCCAGGTGCGGATGCGGTCCTTGTACAGGTTGTTGCGGTTCATCTTCTCGACGTCGAGAGAAGCATCGCTGTTGTCGTCCCAGCGGCGGCAAATATAGACGGGGTCATAAACGCGGCCAATCTGGTAGTAGCGCGAAATGTTCAGACCCAGAGCATAGTCCTCGCCATAGCTGGTGTTAGGTATCTTCACATCACGCAGCACGGGTGTGTAGAATGCACGGGGAGCTCCCAGACCGTTGATGCGCAGGGCATTGTTGCGACCGTTGCTGGGTGACCACTCCCTGTGGTCGATGATGCCGGGAGGAATGGGATTGAGATGGATGTCGGTCATCTGATAGGTACCAACAACCATCGCCACGTTCTGCTCATAGAAGGCATCAACCATCGTCTGCAGCGTGTGCTCGTCCTTATAGATATCATCGCTGTCGAGCTGCACGATGAACTTGCCCACGTTATGACGATGAGCAGCCAAATTCCAGTAACCGCCAATACCCATGTCATAGTAGTCGGCGATGATGTGGATGAGACGGGGATCATTATACTCGGCAATGGCCTCACGGGTGCCGTCGGTCGAGAAATTGTCCACAACCATCAGGTTGAACTTGAAGTTGCACTCCTGCTTGAGCACCGAGTCGATAGCGTCACGGATGGTGCGGATGCGGTTGCGCACGGGAATCATCACCGTTGCCTCGACCTCAAAGTCGCCCTGGTCAAACTCGATATGGCGGAAGTTGGGCACCTTTTCGCCATTCTCCTCGCGTGTGGGTGACAGATAACCGCCAATCTCCTTAAGGTGTTCGGTGCAGGCTTTCTCCATCTCGATCTGGCGGCCACGGTTGCGCGGATCCACATAGTCAAAGATCTTCTCGCCGCTCTTGCGGGTATCCAGCTCGACATCGCTATAGAGGAACTCGTTGATGTGGGTGATGGCAGCGAACTGCGACAACTTGAGACGCAGGTCATAAAGACCGGCAAACTCATATTTCTCCTTCATCGCCTCGACGGCCTTCTTGAAGCACTCGCCACAGAAGAACAGTACCGAGCCGAAATCGAAGTCGTCCCTGAGGCTACCCATCTGATAGTCGATGACGGGAGCCTTGTCAGCGCCCTTTTCGGTCACGTTGTAGTGGTCGGCATAGAGCATGCCCGACTGGGTGTCGTCGCCCAGCTTCACGAAGCGCTCCATGGCAAAGGGAGCCATCTTCAGGGTGTCGTACTTGGTGTAGAACAACACATAGTCGGCATCGGCATGCCCGGCAATTTCCCGCATGGTATCACTCGAGAAAAGCACGTTGACCGGCAGCATTTCGCAGCCCTCGACAGGTTTCGGGTTGTCCACTGTGGCGAGCAGATAAATCTTGTTCACCAGTTCTTCACTCTTGAGATGTTCAATGGTTTGTGCAGCCTGTTTTTCACTGACAAACGGAATAAAGCAATTAATTCTTCCCATGATTGATGTTATTATATGTATTGTAATTATTGTTTTGTTCTATAATAGATGCTATTTCAGGTATTCCATGATGCGGCTCATCAGGCTGGTGCGCTCTTGGAGGGTGCTCACAGCCTCGATGGGGAAGCCCATGACCACGGTGCGGTAGTTTCCACGGTCGCTGGCGATAGCGGCAGGAAGGCCGTTCTCGCCGTAGCGCATCCACGTGAAACCGTGTTCGTCACTGGCGCGGATGGCATCGGGCGACTCAACGGCATACTGCTTGTCGTTCAACTTGTTCACAAACGTCCATGCGCCAGGAGAAGACAGCCGGATTTCGGGGCTGTCAACGGCTATGACGGTACCATCGAGCGACGCGCGGCCGTGCAGACCTTCGTAGCCAAGCACTTCCTTGACGAATGACTTGCCAACCTCGTCATCATTGCCTGCAGCATTGTCCCACAGGTCGCTGCCCACATAGGCACCCGACAACAATACGCTACCGCCGTCCTCGGTGAAGCGGCGCAAAGCGCTCTTCAGGCCCGAGGTGAAAATCTTGAAACGCGTGGGCACCAGGCCACTGCCAATCTTGATTTCCTTCTGCTTACCCAAGATGAGATCCATCAGTTTGTAATCTCCCGTATAATAATTGTTCTCCAGGGCCTGTTGGCTGCACGACACGAACGAGTAGCCGATGTTCATGAGCGCCTCGCCATGCATGGCGGGGTAATCAAAGGTATTGCCTGCCACGTTCATCGTCTCGTGGTCGCTACGGCTGGAACCGAAGCCCGGCGCGTCGTCATCTTTCCACTCGAGGGCGCGGCGGAACTCGTACTGCGAGCCCAGATAGTTAATCTGCTGGATATAGGGCACACCGTGGTCCTTGTCGTCGTCAAAACCGGCACGCTCGGGGCCGTCAAACCAGTCGGGCGCGCTCACGCGGGTGAAGCCGTTAACCACGAGCACATCACCCTGGCTGCCTGCCGCTTCACCCAGACTCAGCGTCTCACTGGGGAAGCTGCGTCCGCCCTCGTTCATGGCGATGATGCGGTAACTATGTATCTTGTTGTCGTTGATTCTCACACTGTACTGCGGACCTTTCACATTGGCAATTTCCTTGAAAGCGCCATCCAGGCCCACGCGCTCGCACACGATATAGCTCGTTGCGTCGGCATTGTCGCTCAGGTCGTCATGGGTGGAATCCCACGTGAGCAGATAATGATGCTTGTCCGTCTTGCTAATGGCGAAACTGTTGACAGGCAGCGGCTGCACGACATAGCTGCGGTGGTCACGCTGGGCAATGAATTTCAACATACCTTTATATATAGCGCGGCTCACGTCGAAGCGGAACATCGGGTCGAGGCCGTATTTCATGTCGGCGAAATTCTGGTGCGAGAGCAACTCCATGAGCACGGCGGGCACCTCGGGCACACGAGCCTCATAGTAGCTCTTGTCCCACATGCCGCGGCGCGTCCAGTTGGGCTCCCACTTGGCGCGGATGTCCTTGACAATCTCGGTCGAGAGCAAGTTACAGTAGCGGCGCGAAAGTTCACGCGGCGTGCCGTTGGCATACTTGCCGAATTTCTTGCCGCCGCTATTGGTGCAGTAGATGAGCAGGGTACCCACAATCTCGTCGTCGGGTGTGCTTCCGGCATCGGTGTGCAGGCAGAAGGAGATGTCCACCGGTACCTTCAGGCCGCCGCGGTCGGGCAGCACGTCGCTGCCGCCAGCCAGGTAGTTCACCCACTCGCCGCGGCTGCGGTAGTCATCGGTATAATCGTTGATGCCATGTGAGGTGGAATAGACGGTATCGGGGAAGCCGGCCCACTGCAGGTAGTAGCGCGAGCCCAGGTGGAACCAGGGATGGTTGCCGCTACCGATGTAGCTGTATTCGACACCTTCCTTGCCCAGATATTTCTCGTTCTCCTGCTCGGCGGCGATGCGGCGGTTTTCCTCGGTAGGCAAGGCCACGCGACGAACAATGTTACCCTTGCCGCCGCCAACCTTGACAGCGTCGGCGGTGATGACGGCATCCTTGTTTTCGCTGTGGTTTGAGACCTCGACGACGGCCTTATTCATGCCCTTGGCCAACGGGAAGGTTCCCAGATAGACCCACACGCCGCCACCCATCGTCTGATCGACACGGAACTGACGCGCACCGCTCAGGCTGTTGACAGTATAGGTCACATCATTGGCGCTGTTGGGCAACGATTTATAGGAAATATAAACGGCGAACTCGCCTGCCTCGGGCATATCCACATCCCACGAGGCGGTCGACAGTTTCTTCTTGTCCTTCTCGGCCTTGACCATGCAGTAAGTGCCCTCGGTGAAGGGATTCTCAAAATCTTTGTACTGAGGTCGCAGGAAAGCGAAGCCGCCATCTGTGCCGTTCTGCCACTTCTGCTTGCCGTTGTACTCGCTGTAGCCCTGCTGAGCCTCACCACCGTCGTTATCAACCACGGCGCCGATGTTGTGGGTATCGCGCTCGCGCGCGTTCCATACATAAGCCCCTGCATTCTCCAGCATGGGAATGAGGAACGGCAGCACATAACTGTGGGTGTACATGTCCTCGACGGTCTGCATCAGGCGGGCACGCTGCCACTCCCAGCGGTTGAGCTTGGGCTCGAAATACCAGCCGTGGCTGGGCCACATCGCCACAATGTTGCCATCCAGGCCATGCTTGTAGTGGCGGTTGGCGTCCAGCTCGGAGATAAAGGGCTTGTGGGAGCGCTTATAGGCGGGCTCATAATCAGCAAAGTACTTGTTGATGTCGTTGCCGACGATGGTGATGAGCATGGGGTAATCCTCATACTCGCTACCCAGCGCCTCACGTATCTCACCGCGCATCTCCTCTACCCCAGCCTGGGTGAACGGCACGTCACCGAAGTTTTCGCTCACGTCCACCTTGACAGTGTCATTCTCAAGGGTCAACGAACGCACCTTTAACTCGCCCACACCCATGTGTTCAGGCAATTTACTCGCAATAATCCGCTGCACAGCATCTTGCTGCTCCTGGTTGAAAATCTGCGCCTGTGCCGGGCATACCACAGCCAGAGCAGTCAACACACTCAACAAAACTTGAGTTGATTTTTTCATATCTTGGTTCTACAATTTATTAGCGATATCTAATGCAACAAAAGTAGTAATAACCCATGAAAAGACAAAGCGGATCCCCCTCAAACCCCCATTTTACAACATTATTTATGATTTAACTACATTTTTTAAGAATAATTTATCAATATCCTGAAATCTAGAACGTTTCATTCTATGGAAGTGGGTGGTCACACCGCATGAGCATTGAAAAATAATGATAGGCATAAAATGATAAATGAAAAGTTTTTTCTACCTTTGCCTTTCAGAATGAAGACTCGAAAAAAGATTGTGATGAAAAAGCTTTTACTATTGATAACGGTATCATGCCTGTGGACGATAAATGCCACGGCAGTAGGCGTAAAACCAGGCAGTGTCAAAACTCTGGTGGACAGCTGCGGTTTCTTCCCGCAATTGAGCCACGATGGCCAATGGCTGCTTTACTCGCCCACCGAGGGCACCAGCCTGATGCTGAAGAACCTCACGACAGGCGTAGTGACGACTGTCGCCGACAAGGGCTACCCCGGCTTTGACGCCATTATCGGCAACGACGGCAAGGTGTATTACGTCACCCAGCAGCGCAAGAAGAACGGCCTGGTCTATCGCACGGGGCATTGCTATGACCCCGCTACGGGCAAGGACAAGGTGGTGCTCAAGGCCCAACACGGCCGCGTGCAGCCCCTGCAGGCCGCTCATGGCGTCGTCATCAACGGCGAGCGGCAAGTGTACCGCAGCAGCAAGCAGGTGGGTTCATGGGCCTATACGCGCGGCGATGTACTCTACCTGGTGGACGGTCCCGGCACGGTACGCGCCCTGCAACCGGTCAAGGACAGCAACGGCTACTTGTGGGCAGCATTGTCGCCCGACGGCACTAAGGTCCTGTTTGAAGCGGCCTCCAAGGGCTTGTTCGTGTGTGACCTTAACGGTGAAATCATTGCCGACCTAGGCGAGTTTTTGATGCCTTGCTGGTACAATGACGACTACATCATTGCGATGAGCAACGCGGGCAATCTTCGACTGAACGGATCGCGGATTTGGCTGCTGTCGGTTAACGGAGAGGTGTACAAGCCCATCAGTGACCAGGACGAGCGCGCCGTGCAACCCATGGTGGCAGGCAACAAAGTGGTCTATAGCGTCATCTACAGCGGTCAGGTCAAGCAGGTGGAGCTAGATATGCTGCCCGCTGCCCCTCAACTACTGGCCAGCGGCAAAGGAAAGACCGAAAAAGTGAAAAATGCCGCAAACAAGCCGGATGCACCGCGTGTTTTCATCAACCCCGGCCACGGCGGCCATGACAGCGACGACCGCCATGTGCCCACGTGGGTCATCGGCGAACAGGACACCCTGCACTACTACGAGTCCAACTCTAACCTGACCAAGGGACTTGCCCTGAAAGAGATTTTGGAGAACAAGGGATATGAGACCGCCATCTCACGCAAGACAAACACGACCGAGGACGATCTGGACCTGTTTGAGATCGTCTCGCTGGCCGCCAACAGCGGTGCCGACGTTTTCTTTTCCATCCACAGCAACGCCACGGGCATCGAGAAGCGTGTCAACTTCCCTCTAGGACTGTACCGCGGCTGGGACGGCAAACCCGCCGTTGAGGGCAGCATGAAACTGAGCCAACTGGTGATGAAACACCTGTACGGCAATGAGCTCGCCGTATGGACGAATAATCAGCGCAGCAATGGCGACTGGTCGTTCTATGACTGGGGCTACAAGGTGGGACTGGGTGTATTGCGTTTCAACAAGCTGCCGGGCTTCTTGAGCGAGGGGTCTTTCCATGACTACCTGCCCGAGCGCGAACGTCTGTTGAATGACACCTACTGCTGGTTGGAAGCGTGGAACCAGTCGCTGGGCTTCGACGAATACTTCGGCCGCAAAAAGCAATTCAAGAATGGCGTTATCGCCGGAACGGTGCGGTGGTCAGACATTCCCCGCTATGACGAAGACACGCGGCAGTTCGCCGAGGACAGGCTGCTCCCCATCAACGGAGCGCTGCTGCGGCTGTACAACGGCCGCGGGGCATTGAGCCGCGTTTACAAGGTTGATAACCGCGACAACGGCGTTTATGTGTTCACTAATCTGGAACCCGACAAATACAGGCTGGAACTGTATTATGGCGGCGAGAACCGCTACATCACCACCAAGGTCAAAGCGAACAAGAACCAGACATCGTACAAGAACCTGAAACTTTCCAAGGACCAGAAACCCAAGAAATAAGGCGTACAATATCGATATAATAAACATATAAAACAGAGTATGATGGTAAAAAGGAAATTAATGATGCTGATGATGGCGGCTGCAGCGTTGCTGCCGTCCATGGCACAGGAGGTGGAAGTGGTCTCGCGCCAACGGCTTCTGCAGGACGTTGAGGGCCCCGCCTACTATCCCGTGCTCAACCAGACCGGAGACCGTCTGTTGTTTTTGAGCGAAAACGGCTCCCTGAAGTATTATGACCTTACAGACAACGTCACGACTACAGTGGCCGACGGCTATGTCGCTGGCCATGACGCGTGCTGGGGCGGTGATGGCAAGGTGTATTTCGTCACACAGGAGGTAGCGGACAATCACCTGATTTACCGCACCGGGAAATCGTTTGACCCCTTGACGCACAAGACAGTGCAGCTCACCGAGGCTCAACACGGCGCGGTGTGTGCCGTAGCGGCCTCCCGTGGCGGCGCGTTGAGGGCTCCCGGCGGCAACAGCTATCAATCCCAGGGGGATATCGGCAGCTCGGCCTGGACCGAGGGCAGCCGCGTGCATATTACCGTGAACGGCGAGGAACGCGTCTTCAGTCCCGTGGATTCGTGGGCCGGCTACCTGTGGGCCTCGCTCTCACCCGACGGCAAGCGAGTAGCGTTCTTTGCGGCCGGCAAGGGCATCGTTGTCATCGACCTGCGCGGACAGATACTTGCCATGCCGGGCAACTACGAGATGCCGTGCTGGTACAACAACGACTATCTGGTGGCACAGAACGCCACCGACGACGGACACCAGTTCACGTCGTCCCAGATTGTGTTGCTTAAGTCCGACGGCATGTGGAAGGCCGAACTGACCAAACCGGCCTCGATGGCGATGCAGCCCACCTGTGGTGGCGGCAAAATCGTTTACACGACTATCGACGGCCTGCTTTATGAGATGAAAATCAACATTTACGAATAAATAGCCGGCAAGTCATGAAAAAGTTACTACTCCAATCATCAATTATGGCGCTGCTGGCGATTTTTGCCGTAAACATCGCTAATGCGCAGCAACCACACGTGTACATTAACCCGGGCCATGGCGGTTACGACAGCGACGACCGCAATATGGTCATCTATCCTTTCCAGCAGGGCGACAGCGCCGGCTCCTGGGAGTCGAAATCCAACCTGAGGAAAGGCCTCGCACTGCGTGACATCCTTCAGAAGAAAGGATACCGAACCAGCATCTCGCGCGTGACCAACACCACCGCCGACGACCTGGCGCTCTCGACCATCGTCGCCCTGTGCAACCAGAGCGGCGCTGACGTTTTCTACTCGATCCACAGCAACGCCACGGGCACCAGTTCGCGAACCAATTTCCCGATGGTGTTCTATCGCGGTTATACGGGCAGTCCTCAGATTGCCAATGCCGACGTGTTGGCAGCCGACCTGGAACCGTACCTGTATGCCAGCGAGACCACCGTATGGACCCACAATTACCAGATCTGGGGCGACTGGTCGTTCCGTCCCGAATGGGGCACTCAGGGCTATGGTGTGCTGCGCGGCAACCGCGCCGTCGCCAACCTGAGCGAGGGATCGTTCCATGACTACATCCCCGAGGCCTACCGCCTGCTGGGACTCCAGTATTGCTGGATGGAAGGCTGGAACATCTCGCTGGGTGCCGACAAATACTTCGACCGCTTGGGCTATTTCAGTCAGGGCGCGATCACTGGCAACGTGCGCGACGACCGCATCAAGCGTCTGCAAGAGTGCGCTCAGCCGTTCCTCGTCTATGACGATGACAACCTAATGCCCATCCACAGCGCCACTGTGCGCCTGCTGGACGATAACGGCACCGAGGTGCAGCGCACCCAGACCGACACCCTGAGGAACGGCATCTACACCTTCAAGTATGTCAACCCAGGCATTTATACCGTCGAGGTGACCGAGCCGTCGCACTTTACCCAAACAGCGACAGTGACAGTCAATGCCAACGGTTCTACCTACCAGAACTTCTACCTCAAGCGCGTGCGCGACACGCCGCCTGTTGTCGTGGACTACACTCCCGTGTGGCAAGAGGGCGACCCTGCAGTGAAGTGCAGCACGTCAATTGTTCTCTCCTTCAACTGGGACATGGACAGTGTGACGACATGCGACGCGTTCACGCTCGACCCGCCTCTGGAGGGCGACTTCAGCTGGGAGGATTCTTATTATCGGTTGATTTTTACCCCCAAGGACGCCTTTGACGTGAACACCCTCTACACCCTCACGCTCAAGAAGACCGCCGAACATGGTGGCGGCACGCCCATGGACGAGGACTTCACGCTGCAGTTCTATACCCAACCGCGCAACCACTTGTCTGAGTTGGCCGTCTTCCCCTATGAGAAAGCCCCCGTGCACTTCAAGACGCCCAACGTAGAGCTGCGTGTGGATTCGCTGCTCGACAGCTATAACCTGTTCCAGAAACTGCGTGTACTCGACAGCGAGGGCAACGAGCTGGCATGGAACAAGCGAAGCATCAAGTACAACAAGCGTGGCGATGACTACGGTTATGTACGCATCCCGCTCACCAAGGACATCGAGGTCGGAAAGGACTATCACCTCATCCTTGATGTGGACATCGCCGACACAGCAGGTATCCATCTGCCCGCCGCCCGTGACATCGTCTTCCACGGCGTTGACGCCGGTGCCGAGAAACCCGACATGGAGGTGCTTGATGATTTTGAGAGCGTGACCGGTTATAACTGCTCGAATAATACGATTACTGCATCGAGCGACAGGCTCTTCGGCAGCAAGTCGATGCAGGTGACTTACGACTTGACTGATTATGATGGTTATTGGACCCGAATCTCGGCTCCGGGATATCTCGAATCGTTGCCCCATAAATTTGTCGAAGGAGACACGCTGGGTGTCCATGTGTGGGGAGATATGAGTTGTAACGACTTGTGGGCTGTGCTTTGGGCCGACGATGAGGCGTGTGAGAAATTGATCTCTTTGGGCAAAATTGATTATCACGGGTGGCGCTATATATCCGTGCCTGTGAAAAACCTGCCTGAAGGTGACTTCAAGTTTGCGGCCTTTGAGATCAGGAGCGAAGGTTCACCGATGTGTAAGAGCGGAACGATTCGCTTCGACAACCTGTTGCGCAAACGTGGCACTGGCGGTATTGACGAGGTGAAGCTGGCCAACATGCAGCTGAATGTTGCCGACGACTACATCGTCGTGAGCGCCGACACGTGGGTGCAGGGCATCGAGCTGGTTGACGTGAATGGCCGCACTGTCAAGGCCTCCGGCAACAACTGCCTGAACATCTCTCAGGTTGAACCGGGCGTATATCTCGTGCGCGTCCACATCAACGGCCGCACCGCCACCCAAAAGGTGAAACTCTAGTCTTTAACGACCTTAAAGTCCTTAATGACCTTAAAGACTTTAACGCGTGATTCAAAACAATAGGGCCGAATCGGCCCTATTGTTTTTGTTAGAAAACTGACATTTTGTCAGTTTTTGGTTTAAAATAGTTTAAAAACCTGACACGGTGTCTTTGATTTTTAACAGTAGTTATACAATGCGGCTTTGGCACCAGGTTTGCTTTATCTGGAAGCGCGAGCAGGACGCAAGTCCGGCAAGCGCAAAAGAGCAAACAAACAATTATAGACTCATAAAAATAAATAGAAATTGGAGGTAAAAACTATGTATTTTCCTGTAATCCGCAACAACCGCAACAACTGGTTAGACACCGCGTTCAATGACTTCTTTGACATGGATTGGGCTCCGCGCCACACCACTACCGCTCCCGCTGTTAACGTCAAGGAGAGCGAGAAGGCTTTCACGATGGAGATTGCCGCTCCCGGCCTGAAGAAGGAGTTCTGCAAGGTGAACATCAACAACGAGGGCAACCTGGTCGTAAAGATCGAGAAAAAGGCCGAGCACGAGGACAAGCCCTGCAAGGGCGAGTGCGAGAGGTTCCACTATGTGCGCCGCGAGTTCTCTTACACCAACTATGAGCAGACCTATATCCTGCCCGACGAGGTGGACAAGGAGCACATCAGCGCCAAGGTCGAGGACGGCATCCTGTTCATTGAACTGCCCAAACTCGCTCCCGAGCCCGAGAAGAAGATGGATCGCGTGATCGACATCGCCTAACAAGACACACCACGATTGATTACGTCCAATAGGACAGCACGCACCCGCGGCACAATTGGCCGCGGGTGTTTTATTATGAGAGCCAGATTTATACTTAAAAAATATTGTTTTGTGTTAATTATTGTTTATTTGAGTGGAATTTTGTTGGAAATAGTTAACGTAAAACAGGAATTATGCATAACTTTGCCGTCTCAAGCAGAGGCTTGATGCTTGATTTAACAATTCATTAACGCAATTATACACCTATTAACCAAGATGGGCGTTATTAAAGGTCAAAATATCACTCTCATAGCCGAGAGTAGCACAACACGCACCGAGTGGTCACTGATAGAGGGCGGCGAGGTGCTGGCTCACGCTTTCACGTCGGGCTTGAACCCGTTTTTCATGACGCGTCGCGAGATTAGCCACATCATACGCCTGGAACTCCCCCCAGAGTTCTTCAAGCGCCGTTGGAGCCACGTCTATTTCTATGGCGCGGGTTGTTCGGGTCCCGAGAAAAACAAGATTATCGAGGGCTCACTGGTTGCACAGTTCAAGACGCCGGTAACGGTAATGAGCGACCTGCTGGGTGCCGCACGCGGCCTGCTGGTGCGAGAGCAAGGACTGGCGTGCATTTTGGGCACGGGCAGCAACTCATGCTTCTACGACGGCAACGAGATTGTCAAGAATGTGCCCGCCCTAGGATTCATCCTGGGTGACGAGGGCAGCGGCGCGGCATTGGGACGCGTGTTCCTGGGCGACGCCCTC
The DNA here is from genome assembly GCA_017557425.1 of Muribaculaceae bacterium. GTDB lineage: Bacteria > Bacteroidota > Bacteroidia > Bacteroidales > Muribaculaceae > Sodaliphilus. The sequence continues at coordinate 22,642 of JAFYYU010000013.1, forward strand.
AAGGGGCTCGCACCCCAAGACTTGACCGAGGCATTCTTTGACAAATACAAGGTGACGCGTGCCGAGGTGCTCGACGCTGTGCTCAACAATCCCGCCGCAACGCGCAACCTGCGCACCTACTCGTTCTTCCTGAGCGACCATCTTGACAACCCCTACGTCCACGACCTGATCGCGGGAGAGTTCAAGCGCTTCTTTGAGCGAAACGTTTCCCAATATGACTACAAGAGCTATCCGGTGAATTTTGTCGGCTCCATTGCCACGACCTACAGCGAGATCCTGCTTGAGGTGGCCAACGACTTCGGCGCCACGGTAAGGAAAATCCTCCTCAGCTCCATGCCGGGCCTTGTCGCCTACCACAGCGACCAGAGCGCATAAGACTTTAATTGGTTAATAATAACAATTATCCCGCGACTTGCTGTTGAAGCGATGTCGCGGGATAATGTTCTATTAACTTCTAAACATAACGATTATTTCTTGCGTTTCTTGGAAAGCATCTCCTGGGTAAACTTGCGCTCGGCTTGCTTGAGCTGGAAGAGCTGCTTTTTAGAGAGAATCTTGGAGAACTTCTCAAAGTACTTGGCTTCGATATCGCCTTCCTGAACCCGCGTGTTGGACAAGGCCGATGCGGCTGCCTCATAGTCACGGTCGCTGGGGTTCTTTTTCTTCTCCACCTCGCTGGCCAGAGCACGTGCATTGCGGTTCACTTGATAGATCTCGCGTTCCATCTGCTCGTACAGGGGCATGAACTGCTTTTGCTGGGTGGGAGTAAGCCCCAACTCCTCGATAATCATCTCATGCTTGGCCTGGTACATGTCGGTCGCAAACTTGGAGCGCCCCTTATTCTGGGCTGTCACCGCTCCGGCGAAGACAAGCAAGGCAATCAGTATCGAAACAAGTCTTTTCATCGTTTAGTCTTTATTCATTTGAGAGAGGTTCCTCGTTGCTCATGGCCACCGAGTCCTCGTAGTTGAGAATGTCGTAGTCGCTCACCGAGCCACTCATGAGGAAATCCTCAACATTCTTATTGTCTTCCGTCATCCTCTCGGCCACGACACTCACGCCCAGGTTGCTTGAACCATTAAAATAGTTGAACACCGACATCATGCACCACACACCGGCAAACATCGCAGCCAGATAGACCAGCGGCCTAACGCGCTGCCACATCGTGGGCTTGACATCTACTGGGGTGATCTCAACGTCGGGCAGCATGGCCACCATATTTTTATTGAAATCCTCAAAGTAATTCTCCGGCACTTTGAAGCCCGGGTCCTTACCGTATTTATTCCGTATTGTGGAGTCGTCTATTTTCATAACGCTTGTTTGACTTGTTTCTGTCAAAAAAGTTTAATGGATGTAGAAAAATTATTCTATTTCGTCCAAGAATTGTTCTATCTTCTTCACCGCGTGATGATAAGAAGCCTTGAGGGCGCCTTCGCTGGTGCCCAATATCTCGCTCATCTCATCATATTTCATCTCATCGTAGTAGCGCAGGTTGAACACCAGGCGCTGCTTCTCGGGCAGCTTGGCGATAGCCTTTTGCAGGTTGATTTGGGCCTCATCGCCGTCAAACCACTCGTCGCTCTCGAGCTGATTGACAAGGAAACTCTCGTCGTCATCGATCGACACCTGGTTCATCACCTTCTTCTTGTTGACAAAGGTGATGGACTCGTTGATGGCAATCTTATAGAGCCACGTCGAGAGCTTGGCATCGCCGCGGAAGTTGTCGATGCTCGTCCAGGCCTTCAGAAAAGTGTTCTGCAGCACGTCGTTAGCGTCGTCATGGTCAATAACCATGCGACGTATCTGCCAGTAAAGCTGCGAGCTGTAGTGCTCTATCACCTTACCGAATGCGGCCTTGCACAACTTGGGGTCGTGCAGTTGCTCGACCACCTGTGCCTCGTCATATTTCTCGCGGGCTGCCATGCCGTTTCTTGCTTTGACGGTGTAAAGATAACAAAAATTTCGCCAACGAGCGCCAATCCCGTCTCTTTTTATGCTTTTTTTAGCATTTTACCATCTGAAAAGAAACCTTCAGCGAATGTAACCCCACGCCAAGCCGCTAAGGCGCTAAGATATTAAATTGCAAACAACTTTTTAAAAAACTTAGCGTCTTTGCGCCTTAGCGTGGTGCGTAACAGAAGTCGTTTGGCTGAATCGGTACCAACGAATAATGCACCAGAAGGACAATCCCTCTGGTGCATTATCTGTATGTTCGGGTTATCAATTGACGGGGAAGAGAGTACCAGATACGGTGTATTCCAAACCGTTGCACTTAAACGAGCCGTTAAGGACTTTACATTGGTTATTGAGAACGAAGTGCACGTCGGTAAGGGTGTAATAGCCTTTATAATTTGACTCCACCTCATCAGCAGTGACGATGTAACCCGTTGCGGTGGGTGTCAGAGTAAGATCGAGATCTTTGTACTGCACTTCAGTGGCATCTACAGCACCGTTCATGTTAGACATGAAGTTACTGATGCTCATGATGCAGGTCTCTCCCTTGCTGTCAAGGGCAAACAGGTAAGCCGACTGCTCGTGGCTGCCATGATTTCCGTTGTCGGGGTTCGTCATCGTAGTGGTTGCGTAGGCATACAACAGATGAGTCGTGGTAATCACCTGCATCGAGCCGGTATTGAGGGTGTACCACATCACTCCGGTGGTCAGGTCAATGTAGCCGGCAAGCGACTCACCAACATTGCTACCCATCTGGCTGCCAGAGTTGGAAACAAATTCATAAAGCGAAGAAGTAGCAACTCGATTCATCTTCATGTCGGGAGTGGTGATCGTGTGGGAAACGCCGTCAACGTCCTTGTAGTCGGCAGTGAACTTAATCAGCATGTCAGTGTAGTTCAATTCGACCTTGGCGCTACCCTGGGAGAACACAACTTGTTCGCCATCAATAGCGCGGCTGTTGATGACCATGTTGACGATCTGCTTGTTCTCGGGTTCGTCACTCTTGTTGCAGGCGGTGAACACTGTCAAGGCCAGCAGGGATAAAAGCAAAAATGATAATTTCTTCATTGTCTTTATATTGAATTAGTTATTTGATTTTCAATTATTTTTTCAAGCGATTAATAACTCGTGTAGTCAGGATAAGTCCTTCCCGTGGCCACCACCGTGGCACTGCTGCCCATCATATAGACGGCGTCGAGATTATCATTGATCAGGTCAATGGTAGCGTCGAACGTCTTGAACGGGTAGTCGGTCGTTGTCTTGACAGTCGTGTAAGTGCTGTCGATGGTGGATTTGTATTGGGCCGAAGTGGGTATATTCTGCCCGGATAATACATATCCGTTGGGGGTGACGGTGTAGGGCACGCTCATGGCAGTGATGTAATTAAAATACTTCACATCCTTGGCATGGACGATGCCCATGACCTTAACGATGGCATTATCCATGCTGGGCGTGAATGTGAACACGTACATAACGTCCGACATATCGGTAGTCGTGGTCGTATCGTTATACGAGATTTTATTATTAGTCTTGAGGAAAAACACTTCGGAGTTAGTCGAGATGACCTGGAGGCCGCTTTCGGTAGTATAAATGTAACGCATGCAGCCCTCATTAAAATCGACATACCCGCTAAACTGCGCGTTACTGGGCGAGCTCAGCTCGTAAAAGCGCGGACGCTTGGGCTTAGCAATAACGTCCTTAAGGACCAACGTTTGGTCACTGCCATCATTATTATATACGAGTTCTAAAGCCGCAGTGTGCTTGCCGGTATCGATAGTAAGCTTGTTGTGCGTGTTGCTCAAGCCCAGGACTTCGCCAGTAATCGTGTTGTACACGTGGTTAATCATCGGCGTATTGACTGTAAACACGCCATTGCCGCGCGGATCATCGTCATCGCTACATGAAACCACAACGCTAAGCATAGCGATTGCCGCGATCAGTAAAAGTATCTTCTTCATAATATCACTCGTTTGTGCTCTGTCTTTTTTAGCGCTGCAAAGATATACAAAAAACAAATGATGCAACCAATCTTGCATCATTTGTAATGTTTTTTATATTAAATGACGTTAAAACCGCTCTACTTGAGCTTGCCATTCTTATCATAGTGACCATCAATTTCTTTACCCATGACAACACCTTGGCAGTCAAAGGAAATGGAATAGGTCTTGTTTTCAACGTCAACAACACTGTTCAAATTATTGACACTCAATGTGGGAACGGGGACAGGAGTACCACGCATCAGATAGGGCGTAATGCCGGTGCCCGAGAACCTGTACACCTTGCCTGACTTGTCAACCGTGCAGGGCGCATCGACGCGGACTGTGAGCGCGGGAGATGTCGTTTCGCCCATTCTGAACACCGCATTGTAAACATAGATTGTGCTGGAGTCCTTGCTCAAGTCAATGTCATAAACCAGATAGGTGTCGTTGGCCTCGCCGTGCTCGCTCTCCAACTGCTGCTTCTCAACAACCGGTTCATCGGGGTCATCTTTACCGCACGAGGTAATCACCAGGCCGAAAATTGCGGCCACAAACAACCAAGAAACTAATTTTTTCATTTTTCTTCTTTAAATAGTATCATTTATAACTCTAATCTCAATGTGGCACCAATCGAGCGGCCATGGCCTCGCTGCAGGAACGGGTGCTGAATCGATACGAAGTAAAACGTCTTGTACTGGGTATCAGTCAGATTCTTGCCCCACAGCTGCAGGCTGTAGCGCTCTTGCTTCCAAGTGATGGAAGCGCCCACCAGGGCATAAAGCGGCTGCTTCAGCATGTTGGCCTCATCCCAATAGATGTCGCCTGTGGCGCGCACATTGGCCGCAAAGGTAAGCAATTTATTCCAATCACCACCAATTCTTACCGAATGTTTTGCCTCGGCAAACAAGGTATGCATCGGGGCATAGGGTACTCGGTTGCCGCTATGATCGACCTTGCCGTCGTTATAATCCTTGAAAACAGCATGGGTGAAACCATAGCTCACGTTGAATCGCGTCAGCTCGGTTGGCGACACACTCATGGCCAACTCGGCGCCCCAACTGTGGGTCTTGCCGGCATTGGTCATCATTCGGCCTGTGGTAGTACCCGGCGGGAATACGGTCAGTTGGCGGTCGCGGCAGTCCATAAAGAATGCGCCCAGGTCGCTCTGCACCCTACCCTGCCAACACTCGAAGTGGCCTCCCAGTTCATAATTCCACGCCTTCTCAGGCTTATAACCCACCATCTTGTCCACATCATACAGGGCTCCGATACCCATCATCTTCATCAGACGCTGTTGAAGCACGTCACTGAACATCTGGGTATTGAAACCGCCGGCCTTGCTGCCACGCGAAACAGCGACATAGACAGTATGGTTTTTACCTACCCACGGGTTCCATGAAAGGCTCACGTTGGGCAGGACATCAAAGAAGTCCTTGTCGAGTGTCCCATGCTCGTCAATGTCGATTGCATCGTGGGAATAGACTTCGCCTGTAGCCAATACATAGGTCGTATAGCCCGTGTGCGTCACGCTGCGGTAGTTGAGGCGGGCATGCTCGTAATCCAGACGCAAGCCGGCCTGCAGGGTCCACTGTCCCCAGCGGTAGGTACTCTCATGGTAGAGCGCTCCGCCCCAACAGGGACTGGTGAAATGGCTACCCAGTATAAATGAGCGGGTGTCCCACGCGATGGGATATTCGGGGATGGCGCTATTGACGTGATTCTCGATAAACTGCTCGATGCCGTAGTCGTAAAAGATCACCGGCGCATACATCTTGTAACGACGGAAAAAGCCGCTCGCGCCGAGGAGCCAGTTGTAGCCCTCGGCCTTCTCGTTGCTGCGGGCGATGAAATCCTGGGTAATGGCGTGCTCACGGCGCCCCTGCGTCAGCGTGAAATAGTCGTGCTCAGTGAAGTCCTGGTCCAACGTCATGTTGTCATCCAAGTACTGGTAACTGGTAATGCTCGACAAGGTGAAGCGGTCGAGAGACTTAAGCACCGTCAAGCCATCCAAAACGGAGGTGCGGCGGTAAAAGCACGTGTCGTTATAGGCAATCCGGCCCGTTTCGACCCATTCGTACGGATAACCGCCCTGACGGCCCGCCGACAATGAAGCCACATTAGAGATATACCACCCATCGGCGTTGCGCCACTCCAGCTTCATGCGGGCACCAAACTGAAGTTCCCAGTCGCAGCGCTTGCCATTGTGCTGGTTGGTAAACTCACCCTTAGTGGAGTTGTACTGTGCCGAGAGCGACAAACCGAGATTCTCGTTGAGCAGGCTATATTGGCTCGCCCCCACCCTCCACGTGCCGTGGCTCGCGCCTTCCACAATGGCGCGGGTTCCCTGGTAATTGAGCGGCGACAAAGTATAGATGTTCATCAGTCCCCCCAACGTGTTGCGGCCGTAAAGGGTGTTCTGCGGACCTCTCAACGCCTCAAACCGGGCAACATCCATGATGTCAATGTCATAATTCTCTTTGGTCATCACCGGCACGTTGTCGATGGTCAGGCCCACGGCGGGCTGGTCGATGCGGGTGCCGATACCGCGGACATACACCGTCGAGGTCATGCGGCTGCCATAGTCAGGGATAAACAGGTTGGGCACCAGGTCGGCAGCGGTCTTCATCGAAACCGCCTGATTGCGCTCGGCTTCCTGACGGTCGATGACCGTCAAGGCTGTCGCCTGGGTGCGCAGGTCGGTGCTCTGCTTGATGGCTGTGACGGTCACCTCGCCCAGCGACAACGTGTCGCCCAACTCATGAGGAGCGCCCGCCGCAACCAGCGATACAACACCTATTAAAAACAGCATTATCCTTTTCATTGTGGCAAAGGTAGTCATTTTTCAAATAATTTACTACCTTTGCCCACAACTAACAACTTTACATCTTTAATTAATTGACTAATTCTAATGAGACCTAAATTTTTGATTTCATTGCTGGCGGCCCTCGCATGCTTGAGCATGGCCGCCCAAAAGCCCGTGGTTACCACAGTCCCTGGTGACCCGATGGCTACACAGTGTTACACCCTGAGTAACGGCCTTAAGGTCTTCCTCAGCGAGAACCACCAGAGTCCGCGCATCACGGCTCATATTGCCGTGCGCACCGGCTCGCGCAACGATCCTGCCGAGACCACCGGCCTTGCCCACTACCTGGAGCACTTGATGTTCAAGGGCACCCAGCAGTACGGCACAAGCAACTATGCCGCCGAGAAGGCCCTTCTCGACACCATCGAGGCACGCTACGAACAGTACAGGCTTGTCAAAGACCCCGAGCGTCGCCGCGTGCTCTATCACGAGATCGACAGCATCTCGCAGCTGGCAGCCCAGTACAACATCCCCAACGAGTATGACAAACTGATGGCAGGCATCGGCGGTCAAGGCACCAACGCCTACACCAGCACCGACGTCACCTGCTATACCGAGGACATCCCCGCCAACGAGGTAGACCGCTGGGCCCGCATCCAGGCCGACCGCTTCCAGAACATGGTCATCCGCGGTTTCCACACCGAGTTGGAGGCCGTCTATGAGGAGTACAACATCGGCATCGCCCAGGACCAGCGCAAACTGTTCGAGGCCATGAATGCCAAGATGTTCCCGACGCACCCCTACGGCACCCAGACGACCATCGGCACGCAGGAGCACCTCAAGAACCCGTCAATCACCAATATCAAGAACTATTTCCACAATTACTACTGCCCCAACAACGTGGCCATCTGTATGGCCGGTGACTTTGACCCCAACGAGGTCATCACCATACTGGAACGCTACTTCGGCGGCTGGGAGCCCAATTACAGCCTGACCCGTCCCGAATTTCCTGCACTTGCGCCCATTACCGCGCCCGTCGACACCACGATTATAGGCCAAGAGGCTGAATTCATTGCCCTGGGCTGGCGATTTGACGCCGCCAAGTCGTTGCAGAACGACACCGTGGATGTCATCGGTGAGATGCTCTCCAACGGCACGGCAGGTCTGTTGGACCTCAACCTGAACCAGCCCCTCAAGGTGATGGCGAGCGGTGCTTTCACCGATCCCATGACCGACTACTCGATGCTGATGCTCTATGGCTATCCTAACGAGGGCCAGACGCTGGAAGAAGTGCGTGACCTGTTGCTTGGCGAGATGGCCAAGCTGCGCGCCGGCGACTTCGACGATGACCTGCTCGTGAGCGTAATCAACAACAATAAGCTCCAATACCTGCGCGCTCTCGACAACAATAGGGCCCGCACCAGTCAGCTGGTCAATGCCTTCATCAACCACGTGGATTGGGCACAGGAGGTCGGCAAACTCGACCGCAAGGCAGGCATGACCAAGCAGCAGATTGTGGACTTTGCCAACCGTAACCTGAACAACAACTACGTATGCGTCTATAAGCGCATGGGCGTGGACACCACCGAAAAGAAGATTGACAAGCCCGCCATCACCCCCATCCCCACCAACCGCGACAACCAGAGCGACTTTGTGCGCAACATCCTCGGTGAGATCGTCGAGCCCATCCAGCCGCAGTTTGTGGACTACAGCAAGGAAATGACCGTAGGCAAGACAGGCAAGAACCTGCCCCTGCTCTACAAACAGAACACCCTGGACGACCTGTTCACGCTGACTTATAAGTATGACTTCGGCAATACCGCCGACAACCGCTACGAGACTGCTCTCAACTACCTGGATTTCCTGGGCACCAAGAAGCTCACGCCCCAGCAGTTCAAGCAGCGCCTCTACAAGCTGGCCTGTGACGTGAGATTCAATGTGGGCGACAACGAGACATACCTCACCTTGACCGGCCTGAGCGAGAACATGCCCGAGGCATTGAAACTGTGTGAGGACCTGATGCAGAACGCCAAGGTTGACGAAGAGGCCTACAGGAATATGGTAGAAACCATCATCAAAGCCCGCAACGATGCCAAGAGCAACCAGGATGAGTGCTTCAGCCGTTTGAACGAGTACGGCATGTACGGTCCCCGCAACGCCTACACCAACATCATGAGCGCCCAACAGCTGCGTGACACCAAGCCCGCCGAACTGCTCAACCTGGTCAAGGGGATGAAGGACATGCAGCACACCGTGGTGTATTACGGCCCCATGACCCAGCAGGAGCTGAGCAAATGCCTGAACAAGGTTCACAAGACCAAAAAGAACCTTGCCGCCGTGCCTGTCGGCGTTGATTACATGGAACAGCAAACGCCGCAAACCGAGATCCTGATTGCTCCCTACGACGCCAAGAACATCTACATGGTGCAGTACCACAACGAGGGCACCCAGTGGGCTCCCGAGCATGCTGCTACCATCAACCTGTTCAACGAATATTTTGGCGGCGGTATGAACGGCATCGTCTTCCAGGAGCTGCGCGAGGCTCGCGGTCTTGCCTACTCGGCAGCCGCCTACTACCGCCAGCCCAACAGGCTGAACCATCCCGAGTATGCCATGACCTACATCATCACCCAGAACGACAAGATGATGGACTGCGTCAACGAGTTCAACAACATCGTCGGCACCATTCCTCAGAGCGAGGCAGCCTTCGCCCTCGCCAAGGAGTCACTGATGAAGAAACTGGCATCGCGTCGCACTGTGCGCGGTAATGTCCTGAACAGCTACATGCAGGCACAGCGCATGGGTCTGGACTATGACATCAACGCCAAGGTCTTCGAGATGCTGCCCAACCTCAAGCTGAACGACATCGTGAAGTTTGAGCAGCAGTCGATGGCAGGCAAGCCCTACCGCTACCTCATCCTGGGTGACGAGAAGGAGCTCGACATCAAGTCACTTGAGAAGATCGCTCCCATCCACCGCCTCACCCTCGAGGACATCTTCGGTTATTAAACTGATAACTATATGATTTTTAGGGTCCCTAAGGTCGTAAACGACCTTAGGGACCCTAAAAATTAGGTGTCATTTCTGACTTTATTCTCCTAACTTGCTGAGCGCTTTCTTGCAGATACCCTCGTGGCGCAGCACCATGTAGATGAGCAAGAGATTAAGCACCACAATCTCAAACACGAAGTACAACCAGGGCACATCACAGATGACCGCGATAAAGCAGGCAATTATGCGCGTGTTAAAGGTGAGGATGTTGGTATATTTCATCAACGGCAGGCTCAACTGGCGGAAGTAGTCACGGAATTCCTGACTGGGCACACCGTCCTCGCCGTAACGCTCGTTCAACGCAGCGCGCAGGCGTTGCATGTTGGGCGTCAAGCGCTCCTGGTTGGCCGTGTAGCCGCGATAGAAGAACAGCGGCAGTTTGCTCCAGAAGTTTCTGCCCCACTCCAAGCGTCGGTACTGCTCGGTGAGTTTGGCGGCGCTGTCCAGTTCACTGCCCTGCTGTCCCTTGAGGAAGAACAGGTGGAACTGACGGTAGCAATCGGCCATCGCGGCCTGCAGTGCATGGCTAAAGCCCGAGCCGAAGCCCAGCACCCAAATCAGCCACTGATGATGATAGAAGTAATTGCCCAGCAGGCTGTCCCCGAAGTCCAGCTCCCTGAACACCAAGGCAAAGCCGATGGCGGCAAACCACAGGTCGCCGCTCACGCCGTCCAGGATGCGGCCCATGCGGGAATACTGCTGAGTGAGGCGTGCCAACTGGCCGTCGGCGCTGTCAAAGGTGTCAGCCCATGTGATGAGCAACATACCCACCCAGTTGAGCCACGCCAGATGAGGCTGGCCAAAATACAACAAGATGCCGCCCAGCACGCCCATAAAAATGCTGGCGATGGTGATTGCATTGGGGCTAACGCCCAGTTTCTCGAACAGCTTGGCCCACAAGAAACCCAACGGACGGTGGAAATGAAGGTCGAACCACTCCTCGGTGTCCGTCGATTTGAGCGATGCCTGATATTCTTCTTTTAATGTCATGCTTAGTGTGGTTTTAGATAATCGGTGTTAGAGTCCCAGGTGAGCTTTGGCAAGCGCCAGGACAGCCTTAGCGATGTGGGGAGCCGACTCGTTGCGGCACGGCGCGAAGCTGGGCCAGTCGTTGAAGTCGATGATGCGGATCGTACCGTCGGGATCGACGATGCAGTCACCGCCGTATATGACGACGTTCAACTCCTCAGCAGCTCGAGAGCAGATGTCCTTCAACTCCTTCAGGTCGATGTCGATGCCCTGGCTGTGGCCGTTAACCTCTTCCCAGCCATACTTGCTGTGCCCCTCGTCAAAGGGGTAGAACCAATAGAAGAACTGCGAGCCTTTCACGCCGTAGAACTTCACCAGGTCGCCCACCAGGTGCACGTTGATCACGGCACGGGTGATGCCGCGGTAGAAGTACTCCTGCAGCACCTCCTGAGCCTCCTCGGGGTGACGCACGTAGCTCACATCCTCCTTATGCATGGCATGAAAATCGCCGCGCTTGATCCAGCACGACTTGAAACCTGCCTTCTTCAGCTGGCCCTTAATGTTCTCGTTAGTGTTCACAATCAGGCTCTCCGGATAGGGAATGCCGTTACCCAGCAGGATGCGCGTCATGCGCTCACGCGTGCAGTTCTCAATGCCGTAGCCAGAGTTGATGACCAACTTGCCCTCGTCCTCCAGCTTCTGCAGCTTGGCAATGCTGGCGCGTTCACGGCACATAGCCAGCACCACAGGCTCTTCAATCTCCTGCTTGTTGAACTGCTCCTCGCTGTACACATTCACCTGGCAGCCGCGTTTGCGCAGCTGCTCGGCCACCAGATTAAAGATGGCGGTGTCGTTGCCTATATGGTTGGGCGAATAGGCCCCCGCGCGCATCACGCCCGCAATAGTAATATCTGCCATGATCTATTCGTATTATTTACTGGCGCGGACAAACCCCGTCCGCTCTTAACAAACTGCAAAGATACAAAAAATTGGGAAAGCATGGCCTAAAACGCAAGAAAAAACCCTTTCACAACTCCCTTGCAGTATTTTTTCGAAAAAAATCGCCCAAAATCCTTGCAGGTATCAAAAAAAGCAGTACCTTTGCACTCGCTATTGAAAATAGTTTTTCAGCTAGCTTCCGGAGAGGTGGGTGAGTGGCTGAAACCAGCAGTTTGCTAAACTGCCGTAGGGGTAACTCTACCGCAAGTTCGAATCTTGTCCTCTCCGCCAAGCCGAGAAACGGTTGTGACGACTGTCGCAATCGTTTTTTTGTTAATGCCCATGGCAAGCTCGCTTGCTGATGGGCACCAACGGAAAAACGATAAAGCGCCCCGTCAGGGCGCAGTTTCTCGGCTTGACAGCGGCCCCGCGGGAACGCACAAGATGGTCGAGCACTAGCGAGCCACTCTTGCAGCCCCCGCTTCTCACGCACTCCCCTTCTAATCCCGAATCCCACACACTCCAAATACACCTCTTGCTAAATCACAAAACAGAATATGCTTGGAAAAAACAACCATGTTAATTGATAAATTACGCAAGTTTGCGTTACGCAAGTTTGCGTAATTTAAAATAATGTATTACTTTTGCACCAAAACAAAAACATCTTGTTATGAAGAATCCATTCCTGACTTACGGCTATGGGGGTCCCGAATACTTTTGTGACCGTATAGAAGAAACAAAACGGTTGACCACTCTATTGGAGAATGGCAACCATGTCGCATTGATGTCCCCTCGACGCATGGGCAAGACGGGCCTGCTAAAACATTGCTTTTCACAGAAAAGACTTCAAGATGAGTACTATTTGTTTATCGTTGACATTTATGCCACGAGGTCTTTAGCTGAGTTTACCTATGAATTGGGCAGGGAGATCTTATCGGTGCTCAAGTCCAAGGAGCGGAGGGCATGGGAACGCTTCATTCAGGTCGCAAGTTCTTTCCGTACAGGCATTACGATAGATGAATTTGGCAAACCCAGTTGGAACATTCAAGTTGGAGACATTCATATGCCCCAGATGTCCCTCAACGAGATTTTCCAATATTTATCGGCGGCAGATAAGCCGTGTTTAGTGGCTATAGATGAATTTCAAAGCATTATGGACTATGCTGAGAAGAATGTTGAAGCGCTATTGCGCACACACATTCAGTCTTGCAACAATGCTTGGTTCGTATTCTCGGGCTCGAAGCGCCACATGATGGGAGAGATGTTCTCTTCCCCGGCAAGACCCTTTTATCAGAGCGCAACCACCATTTCGTTAAAACCGATTGCGCTGAAGTCTTATGCGGAATTCATCACCCGTCATTTTGAGCAAAATAATCGCCACATTAAGCCCGAGGCCATCCAATATCTCTATGAGCGATTTGAAGGGACTACCTGGTATATTCAGAAAGTGTGCAACGAACTTTTTGCGGCGAGCGATCAAGGAGATGTCAGCGATATTGGTGATGTCGACAATGCCATCAGAAATGCTGTACTTGAGAAAGAGGACACCTATCTGGATCTAATGTCACGCCTAACCTCAAACCAAAAGGCTGTGCTCACAGGCTTGACTCAATCCACAGATGATATCCAGCCGACTAGTGGTAAATTTATCAAGAAGTACCACCTTGCATCATCAAGTGTTGTGCAAAGGTGTCTCGCAGCTCTTCAAGATAAAGATATCGTCACAAATGATCGAGGACGGTATTATATTTACGATTATTTCTTCCTGTATTGGTTGAGGATGAGATAAAAAGTTTATTCCTGCCAAACAGAACAGATGAGAATACAGAGAAAAAGAGGAAAGAATTAAGCTTCTCAAATCGTTTTTCAGAAGGTAAACTTCTTGCCGTTCCACTTCAGCGCCTTTTCCTCCTTATTGCCGTTTTCATCCCACGTCGTGACAATGATGTCTTTACCGGTACGCGGCAGCGCATAAGACGTGTCAAAATACTTCACGTCGAATCCCGGTGGATCACAATAGCTCATCTTCTTCGTGGCATTGTCGTAGCGATAGAATGTGATGCCGTCGAATTGGCCCAGACTGGGCTTGCCATTGGTAAAGCACCACACGCTATAGGCAAACAGCTTGTGTTTCCCGTCAGTCTCGTTCCAGTAGCACATCTCCATCCTTACTACGTTTTCTGTCGATTCATACTCCGACCTGGTCTCATAAACCACGTAGCCGTTCTTCTCGTCGACAGTGAGGGTCTGACCTTCTTCCAGTGGTATGCCCTTCTGGTACCGTTCCCAGGCATAGGCCACGCCGTTGAATGCCTCGTCGGCGCAATCATCTTCTTCGGCATCATCGTGCGAAGAGACGAAGGCCGATACAAAGTCACAGATAGTGGGCTGTGCTCCTTTAAAGTGCACTCTAATGCCATCCTGAGCCATCAACGCCAGCGCAAAGCAGGCAAAGATGAGGGCAATTGATTCTCTTTTCATATTCTTAGGTTTCAGATAAACAACAATTTGGAAAACTTCACGGTGTCAGCAGCAGTTGGTCAGCGGATTGCTGCAGAGCCACTCGGCCTCTATCCAACCCTCAATGCCGCTGCCGTCCATCTTCAGCTTCACCCAGTCACCCTTAATGTCTATGGGTCTGAACATCAACTCCTGGGTAAACGAGAAAACGACACCCGCATCTTCATCGGGAGCATCACGCAAGCAGAGTTCCTGCCCGCCATAATTTCTGGTGCTCACAACAAGAACCGAGTAATGAATCCAGTACTCGCCCGTGTCGGAATTCGCCAATATTGTCGGGTCCAAATCATCCGCGGCATTCCAGAGGTCGAGGACTCTCCACCAGCCGTTCTGAGGAGTAGTGAGGTTCAAGACGTAGGGGTTTTCAGCCGATAACGTCATGACCACTGCCCCACTAGGCTTGTTGCGGATGTTGGTCTTCGCATCGGAATCCCAGAGTATGGCAGTCATTGTGTCTTGGGCACTGGCTCCCAGGGCCACCACACACAGGACAAAGAATAATAAAACCTTTTTCATATCATTAAAAATTGATTAATCCTTCAACTATTTCTTGAAGAGCAAATCCACAACGGCCTTGAGGTATGCGCCTCTACATCGTTTTATTTCATGAGTTCACCTATCGAAGTGGTAAGATTGAACATGAAGGTCGATGCGCCGGTATGTGGACGCGCAAAGGCGGCTCCGAAGCCAAAGGCCCTCACCTTCAAGCCGCCGCACACCGAGAGACCCGACATGAAGTCCCGCTTGTAAGTTGCCATGTCAGAGCGTGTGCGGTAGTTGTAACCCAAGCCCAGGTAGATGTTGTCTGTGGGCAGGATGTCGGCACCGAAGACCAGGTGACGCATCAGATTGCTGCCGAAGGACTCTTTCTTCACGAGGTCGCTGTTGGGGTTGTTAACGTCCTCGATCTTGTAATAAGGAGAGCTCCAACGTGCCAACTCATAGGCCGTTACATGCAACCTGATGGGTGCCATGCCCAGCATCTTGCTCATACCCACCTGGATATCCCACGGCAGGTTGTCCTTGTATTCGTTGAACTTCTTCACCTGGCCGCCCAGGTTCTTGGCAACGAGCGAAGCCGAGAAATCATGGTCCGGATCATAGAAATTGATACCCAGGTCGGCGGCAACGGCACCGGCTGTGTAATCCTCATATTTGGAGTACAGGTACTTGAGCGTGATGCCGCCACGCAGTCTCTCGCTGATGTCATGGCTATAGGTCAGGCTGAAAGCCATGTCGCTGGCGCTGAACGTGCCTGTCCTGGTGCCGTCAATGTCAGCTCCCTGGATGTCGCCGTAGCCAAAGTACTGTATGCCGGCGGCAATCGCCCCGTGCTCGCTCACGCCCTGTCCGTAGCGCAGACCGGCAAAATTGGTCTCGCCGATGTAGCGCATGTAGTTCAAGCCCACCTGGTGGTCATATTCAGGCCCCAGCAATGCAGGGTTCTGCTCAACTAGGTTGATGTCATCGTCGATGATGGTCAGGTTGTGGCCTCCCAAGCCATAGACATGGCTCGAAGCGGGAACACTCAGGAAGTTATAGGCCGTGGTGGTGGGGCCGTCATCAGCCATGGCGACAAAAGCCACTGCTGCGGCAGCCAGCAATATCATGTGACGCAAATAGGTTGTCATATTAATCGTTATCCAATTTAACTACAATGATATAACGAAAAAACGCCCTTTTTAGTATATCATCACTCCTCGCTTTCAGGTTCGGTCTCGTCGGTCTCGCTGATCACCTTCTTGGCCAGCTCCAGGTCGCGCTCAAAGACGACGACCCTGACGGGTGCCATCCAGATGGCATTGGCGGTACTGTCAACTATCACTCCGGCGGGAATGCCGCTGGCTTCGAGCGCGCCCTTGACGATGTTGGCGTCAACGGCGTTGGAGTACTTCTCCAGCACGACGATTTTATCATCTTTGTCCATCATATCTCAATTTTTTCGGTTGTTGATTCACTACTTGATGCCGCGGTTGTTGAGGGCCGCCTGGTAGCGGTGGGCATTGTCGAGGTGGCTGTCATAGTCACGCGTGAAATCGTGATAGCCGCTGAAGTCAGCACGCGCGCACATGTACAGGTAGTCGTGCTGCGGAGCATTGAGCACGGCATCGATGGTCGATTTCTCGGGCAGACGGATGGGACCGGGCGGCAGGCCGTTCACCCGATAGGTGTTGTAAGGCGAGTTGATCTGCGTCATGGGCACCGTGATGCGCTTGATCGAGAAGTCGCCGATGGCAAACTTCACCGTCGGGTCGGCCTGCAGGCGCATGCCCTCGTGATAGCGGTTCAGGTACAGGCGTGCCACCTTACCGCGCTCGTCGGCCTTGCTAGTCTCCTCCTCGACAATCGAGGCGACGGTAGCCACCTCGTCTGGCGTGAGGCCCAGCTGTTTTGCCTTGGCCTTGCGGTCATTGTTCCAGAAGTCCTTATAGTATTCATACAAGCGATCGAGCGTCTTCTCGGGCGTGATATCCCAATAGAACTCGTAGGTGTCGGGCATCAGCAGGCAGGCGATGGTCTGTGGCGTCTTTTCATACTTGGCACACAGGGCACTGTCATTCAACGCCTTGTGAATATCGTCGGCGCTGCCCATGAACGTGTCGCCCCAGCGCTGGGCCCACTCGTCAAGCGTGCGAACGTTATTGAAGGTGAAGCGCACTCCGCTCTGGGCACCGTTCTTGATGTAACGGGCAGCGGTGAAAGGAGACATCCCCTTGGTGATGCGGAAGGCGCCTTCACGGTTCTCCACTTTAGCGCCCATGAGCGAGAGCATCCTTGCCACGCGCTTACCGTAGTTCACCTCCACGTTGGCCTGGATGCTGTCACGGATCGACTCGATGGTGCTGCCCTTGCGCATCTTGATAAGCCCGTCGGCAGGAGCACCAGAGAACAGATAAGGTGCAGCACAGGCCGCGAGAACAACCACTACTGCGGCAATAGCGCCGATAATCCATTTCTTTTTCATATTTCTCTCTAATCTCTAATCACTAACCTCTAATCAGTGAGCAAGTTACAACTTGCGAAACTTAAATCATTGTCTTACTTGGCACTGTGGCAAGGAGCATACGGGCCGCTCCGCTCATCTCTACCCTATCGGCGACGGCAGGAATCAGCGCCGTCTCGCCTTGACGCAGGGTAACTGCAGGCATTCCCTTCACTTGCAGGGTGGTCTCACCCTGGATACATACCATGGCCACAAAGGTGTGACAGCCGGGATTCTCCAGGCAGTAACCGTCATCAAACTCCAGATGTCGCACGACAAATTCGGGACTGTCCACGAGCAGGGTCATCCCGGGAGCGATGCAAGGCCTGTCGTTCACCTTTCCTCCACCGGGAGTGAAGTCAAGAGCCTCACGGGCTTCCTGGACATGGAGCTGGCGATGCTTGCCGTCAACGTCAAAGCGCTTGTAGTCCCACACGCGATAGGTGATATCGCTCGACTGCTGTATCTCGACCAGCATATTGCCGGCGCCGATGGAGTGGATCTGGCCCGATGGGATATAGAACGCGTCACCGGGCTTGGAATACATGGCATTGACGATATCGAGAATGGAGCCATCGTCCAGGCTGTGGTCAAATTCCTCAACCGACACGGAGCGGTTGAAGCCCGTGCGAATCAATGAATGTTCGTCGGCCTGGAGAATGTACCACATCTCATTCTTGCCCATACAGCCGTGCCGCTGCCGAGCCATTTTCTCGTCAGGATGCACCTGGATGGACAGATCACGATGGGCATCAATGAACTTGATGAGCAGTGGGAAGTTGTCACCATAACGGTGGTATACATCATCGCCCACAAGTTCCACCCCGTGGTGGCGTACAAGCTGGGGAAGCGTCATGCCGGTTTCCATACCCTCGGCCACAACCGACTCACGGCCAGGCATAGCCGACAATTCCCAAGTCTCGCCGATGAGTTCATCACGTGCTGGCAATCCCTTGAACTCCAACAGTTTGCTACCGCCCCACAGGACGGGTCTGAATACGGTATTGAATTTATAAATCTGCATGGTCTTAAGTTTAAACCACAAAATTAGTAAAAATTTGTGCAAGCCGAACACAAAACCTATTTAATTTGAGTTTTGTTAAGGCGCCACCAAATTTATTTAAAAACTTTTATAAATCAGTACGACTAACGTTTCTTGGGCGACCGCACCAAAATTGAAAACTAACGCCTAAAAACGACACCGGGATTTCACCCGAGAAATCAAACATAATTTTTTAGTCTTTTATTGTGTTTTGTGTTTTTTTGAGGTATATTTGCAGGAAAATCTATTAACTCGAATTTATTAACATAAAAATATTAGAATTATGAAGAAACCTCTATTACTCAAACTATTCCTCTTGGTGGCGTGCCTGATGTCCTCGTTGAGTGCCGTGGCTGCCGAGGCATATGCCTGCTACACGTCGTCTAACACGACGCTGACGTTCTACTACGACAACTACCGCAGTTCCCGCACGGGCACGACTTTTGACCTGAACACGGGAGATGATGGCCCAGGCTGGTATGACGAAGCAACATCCTATAACAACGACATCACACGGGTGGTCTTTAACTCGTCTTTTGCCAATGCCCGTCCCACAACAACCTATATGTGGTTTTTTGAGGCGGCAAACCTTACAACGATTACAGGCCTGAATTACCTCAACACTTCTGAGGTGACAAACATGAGTAGCATGTTCGCGGGCTGCCATGGCTTGACCAACCTTAACCTGAGCAGTTTCATCACCGCCAAGGTGACAGATATGCGCAGCATGTTCAACGAATGCAGCGGCTTAAAGAGCCTGAATTTGAGCGGCTTCGAAACCGATAATGTAACAGACATGCGATGGATGTTCAATAGCTGCACAGGATTGACAAGCCTTGACTTGAGCAGCTTCAGAACCTATAATGTGAAAGACATGGGTTGGATGTTTGCTTTCTGCACCAGTTTGACGAACCTTGACCTGAACAACTTCTCCACCTATAATGTAACGGACATGTCCGGCATGTTCGCTTTTTGCACCGCATTGACAAGTCTTGGTGTGAGCAACTTCGACACCTATAACGTGAAAGACATGAATGCCATGTTCGGTCTGTGCAGCAGCTTGACGAGCCTTGACCTGAGCAGTTTCAACCCCAAGAAGGTGACAAATATGCAGAATATGTTTAATGGCTGCTCCAAACTGACTACCATCATAGCCAGCAACAAATGGAATACGGCTAGTGTCACCCAATCTGAAAACATGTTCACCGACTGCTCCAAGCTTGTGGGCGGCAGGGGCACAGCCTACAATGCCACCCACACAGACAAGGCCTATGCCCACATAGACGGCGGCACGAGCAACCCGGGCTACTTCACACTCTTTATTCGTGGCGACGTGAACGCTGATGGAGCCGTGAATATCGCTGATGTGACGACGCTGATCGACTATCTGCTGAGCGAAGCCATAGCCCCTGCTACAGCCAACTGCAATAATGACGGCGTGGAGAACATCGCCGACGTAACTGTCCTGATCGATTTCTTGCTCACCCCCCCACACCTGATTATTACATTGTAGGCAATGACCCGTTTGGTGGTTGGAATCCGGCGGCAGGTGTCAAGATGACGAGGAATGCTGACGGCAGCTACAGTTACACGGCCACAATCAATGGTTCGGTATGGTTTGTTTTCGCTTCAGGCCTTTCCAGTAGTTGGGAAGTATTCAATTCCAATTACCGTTTCGGGCCCAGCGGCGGCCAAGATGAAACCGTTCATGCCGATACTTGGGTAAATACCCTACTTCAAAACAATGGCAATGGTGCATACAAGTTTGTTGGATCAGGCGAAGAATACGTCTTCACGTTCATTCCCAGCCCTGGCATTTGGCCCATCGCAGGAAAGTTCATGATAGAAAGCAATGTTGTAGTGTGCGAGCACAATAACTAGGCAGCCCAGTAACATTAATAATTTGCATCCGTGCTCGAGACATTGAGCGCGGATGCAAATTAATGAACCCTATTGAACCACCTTGTTGTTGTCGTCCTTGATCCACTTGATGTACTGGCTGTAGTCGTGGGCCACTAGGACACCGTTCTCGCGGTCGTCACGCCACGTGTCGGTCCAGTCCATGTCGTAGCCGTGGCCCGTGGCGTCGTGGAAGATATGGCCCTCGCCCTCGTTCATCTTCCAGTAGGCAACGAGGCCGTCGCTATGGGCATTCACCCCGGCAAAGCCCATGGAAATCTCACTGGCCGTCAAGGCGCGGTTCCACACGCGCACCTCGCACAGCCGGCCCTGGAAGAACTGGCTGTTGCGGTAATTGCCCCACGACATACCCAACTCGAAGCGTTGGAAAGGCGTTGACTTACCTGAACCGCTCGCCTGGGCATCCTCCACGCCATCGACATACATCTTGAAAGTCGAGCCGTCATAGGTGCAGGAGACCAGATACCAGCGGTTGGTCTTGAAATGGGTGTTGGAGAAACAGCGTCCGCCAGGCAGCACCCACTGCAGGATGTCGCCGCCCGCCGAGCCGTTTTCGCCGAAGCGGAACATATTGGCCTCTTCCTCGTTCTTGCCCTCGATGGATAACACACGCTTGATATTGCCCACGTTGCCGAACTTGTAGGAATAGACCTTGAACTCGATGGTGTAGTTGGTCAGATTGACCATCTTGTCGTCAGGGAAGATGTAGTTGGACGAGGCATTCTGGTTGTTCTCCAGCGAGTAGAACGAGATGATGCGCGAAATCTGCAGGAACAACGTGCGGGAGCTCTCGATGACTTCCCCACCCTCGCCAGTAACCTGCTGCATCGTCACGGGGATGACATAGGTGGCGCCCTCGATAAACCCATCGGTGTCGATGACACGCACCTGGGCAGCCGTGGAGAGGGCCTCGCCCTGCTGAATAGTCACCTCGCTGTCGTCGAGCGTGACACAGGCAGGAGGCACGGGATAGTAAGCCGTGCCGTGCTTGGCATTGTAAGCCCTCACCAGCGTGGAATCGATGGCGAGATGAATGGTGACAGGCTGCTCGCAGCGGCGCGTGGCCTTGACGGTCACGGCATAGGTTGCCGGCAGCTCATCAACGGTGAATCGCTGCACCGGCAGCTGCTCGGTGCCCGAAATGAGCAATCCCACCTTCTCGTAATCAAACTTGTCGCCCTCACTGTCACAAGCCGCCATCAACAACCCGACAGCCACCAGCCATAGTATATTTAAAATCGTCTTTTTCATTGTTTCGTAAAGATTACTAAAGCCTAAAGCCTAAAACCTAATGCCTAAAACCTATTTTGCCGGGTTCATGATCTGGATGGCACGGCGGATGGCACCATAGGGCACGCCATCGCTCGTGTTGTAGTAGTTGCGCTCCACATAGAAGGCTCCGCAGCCGCCCTTGTGGGCCGTAGCGGGTTCCCAAGCGGCATAGTTGAAGATTTCGCCGCCTGTGGGCTTATGGCCGAAGGATTCACAATAAACGGTCTTCTCGTCGGGGTGTCCCATCGCTCCCACGCCAGCGCCCTGCTGGCTGTAGGCCTGTTTGATGTAATAATCCACATAGGGATCACATTCGACAGGCGGTGACACCGAGAAATAGTCCACAATAAGCAGTTTATCGGAATGGCCGCCGTTGGGACCGAAAATCTTGTCACACTCTTCGATGGCCCAGATGAGATGCTGCTTGTTCCAGCCTTCATAGTCAAAATCCACGCCGTCAAGGCCTGTCTCAATCACTGTGTCGCAGACCCAACGGGCGTAAGCACGTATGGTTTCCTCGCTGCGGCCGGTCGAGAGGTCATAATACTGTCCGTCAATGGTAAAACGGTGGTTATAGTTTGACGCATCGGCATGGAAGACAAAGCGGGTGCCTTTCTTGTCACGCGTTTCGATCATGTCCTGATAGGCGACGGGATGCGCCTCGGGCGTGGGAATGCCCATCCACAGGTTCACGATGTCGATGCTGTCGGGCAGGCCGATGATGCGCTCGCCCCACGATGCGGGGTCCTTGTAGCCGCTGGCACCCTCGATAGGCGCCCAGTCGGCATAATACACGTAACAAATCTCGTGGTCGCTCGCTTTATACTCCCGCAACGCCTGATAATACTCCTCGCTGTACTCCCGCATGGGCTGCAGGTCCAACGCCTCAGGCTCAGTGTCACAGGACATGACAACAAGCAGAAGCAAAGCAGCCGATATATATCTTGTCAGTTTCATATCTCCCTAATCACTAATCTCTAATCACTAATCACTCTCCTATCCCACCACAGGCGGGTACCGCCATTGTCCTGGCCGCCGCCAAGCGCCTCGCTATCCAGCAACTGGACAGCGGCCTGGACGGCAGCCTCGTTGGTGTTGTACTCCTGCACGGGGAAGGGGCAGCGGCGCACCTGCATATCGGTGTCAATCAGCCCCTGGCTGTCGTTGTTCACCACAGGCAGCAGGCGCGGATAGCCCGTGCGGCGGAATTCGGCCCAGCCCTCACAGCCGTCAGGGTACATGGCAATCCACTTCTGCGTGATGATGCGTTCCAGATTGCTCTCGAAGTCGGCCTCCTCATCCCAGGCGATGGTGATGTCGCTGGGCGCATTAGCGGCATTTCCGCCGTTGGTGCGGTCCACATAACGGGTTGGCTTCAACGACGTATTGGTTATGTAGGCGTCCTCGCCGCTCACGCCGTTCTCGCTGAACGAGGCACGGATTCCCGCCTCATAGAACGCTCTTGCCGTTCCACCCATGTTCCAGCCGCGCAAGGCCGCCTCGGCGCGCAGGAAGTAGCTCTCGGCAGCCGTCATCCACACAATAGGCGTGGTGGCACGGTCGATATTCAGGTTAGAGGTGTAAACGCCCGCATAACGTGTGGGATTCATGTTGTGAACGCCCAACCGCACGCCATGATACTTGTTGTCGTTGCTGGCGGGAACAAAATAGGCCGCAAGGCGCGGATCGCTGTAGCCGTTCATGTAGCAGTCCATCGTCGCACCCATGCGCACCTCGCCCGCATTGAAGTTGTAGGCGATGTCATAGTTGGGATGGAAGTAGGTCAAGCGGCCATGCAGCAGTTGGGCACGCTCCGCGGCCGTCTCGATAAAGCCCAGCGGGCAGGCGGCCGACTTCTCGGCCTCATGTTGGGCCAAAGCGGCATCAGCATATACGACCCTTAAGGCCAGACGCAGGCGCAACGTGTTGGCAAACTTGACCCAACGGGCCACATTGCCTTCAAACACGTTGTCATAGTCGGGCAAGAGCGTGCCACCCGACTCGGCTAGCGGCGTGAGCACCTCGATGGCACTGTCCAGTTCGGCAAAAAAGCGGCTATAAACCTCCTGTTGGCGGTCATAGGACGTGCCTAGCGCTCCGCTGCCAAAATTGTTATAGGGAATAGGGCCGTACATATCGGTCACGCGATGCAATGCCTCAACCTTGACAATGGTCGCTAAAGCCGCCACAGCAGGCTGACCCATCGCAGTAGCAGCGCGGGTTATGCGTTGCCAAGCCGGCATCACCTCGCTAAAGGCGCGCGTGAACATCTGGTCATACCATCCGCTCACAAAACTGTAAGAGCCGTTATGCACACCGTTGCGCCAAGTGCCCGTCGGGGCAAGATAGCCCGAAAAGGCGTCGGCACTCAAGCCCTGGGCCACTTGATAGTCTGACGACAGGCAATTACCCGACCCGTCGTCGAATAGGACGACGCGGTTGACCATCTGGGAGAAAAAGGCGCCCACATTCTGGTAATCACGGGCCAATTCCTCGTCGGTAAGCTGGTGCGGATTGGTGTTGATATCCTCAAACGACTTGGTACATGCCGCAAGCGACATCACTATACACGTCAATATCAATATTTTTGTCTTCATAGCCGTCATCAGAATTTGAGTTTCACATTAAATCCCATCGATCGCAGGCTGGGCTGCATGAAGTAGTCGATGCCCTGATAGTAGGTGCCTGTGTTAGAGGTCGCCTCAGGGTCATAAGGGGCCTTGTTGTAAATCATGCACAGGTTGTGCGCCACAAAGGCGACATTCATGCCCTTGACCCACTTCACCCAGCGGTAAATCGGCACGTCATAGCCGATACTCAACTCGGCGAGCCTGAGATTGGTCGCGCTATAAACATAACGGGAGTCCACCGTGCCGTTGGGATTGCCCACGGTCTGGTAATAGCCCTGGGCATTGATTTTCTTGCCGTTGATGACCACACCGCCGTCGTTGCGGGCGTTCTGGGTGGCCTCAGAGGCACCGTAATAGTCCAAAATGGCCTGCGTTTCGCTCACGACGATACCGCCGTTGCGGTAAGCCAACAGCGCCGAAGCGGTAATACCTTTGAATGACAGTGAGTTGCCCCATGAGAGGTTATAGCGGGGCGCCGCCTGCCCAGCATAGATGTAATAGGCATTGTTGTTGGGATTGGCCTCGACGGTCTGGCGCTCGGGATTGACGTAGATGGCTCCGTGCTCGTCGGTCTTGAGCGTGGACACGTACACGTCGCTCAACGTGCCGCCCTCGGTCAGCCTGATCTGATAACCCGATGTGCCGCCCATGTAGAGTTCGTCAAGATTATAAATCTCGCCGTCGATGGGATTGCGCCAATTCCTGAGCAGCTCCTTGACCTTGTTGCGGTTAAGTGTCCAAGTCAGATAGGTCTCCCAAGTAACTGGGCCAATAGGCTGGGTATAACGCGCAGTAAGTTCCACACCCTTGTTATCCACACGGCCGCCGTTGACGACGGCACTGGTATAGCCCGACGAGGCAGGTAGCGTGGGATAGAAGAACTGGTTGCGTGTGCTGGACTGGTAAAGCGTAGCATTCACGCGCAGGCGGTGGAGGAACATGTACAAGTCGATTCCTGCCTCCCACGAGTCGGTGCGCTCGGGCTTGAGGTCGGTAAGCATACGTGTCGAGGTCTCGGCCAGGCCCGTCGAGGGGTTGATGGCGTAGGTCTCATGCGTCAGGAACGGCTCGTTGGGCTCGTTACCCACCTGGGAGTAGCCCAAACGCGTCTTGAAGTAGTTGAGCAAACCGTTGCCCTTGAGAGCGGGAATGATGTCCGTCCAGATGGCCGACACGCCTGCGGACCAGTAAAAATAGCTCTTTTCGAGTTTTGAGGACCAGTCGTTGCGGGCGGTGACATCCACGTATGCCATGCTGCTGTAGCCCAGTTGGGCTGTAGCATAGACGCTTTGCAACTGGGTGCGGTAGCCGCTCTGCACGGGTTTGAAAGTAGAATTGGTGGTCTCGACGTTGGCCAGGGTAAACTTGTTGGCCGTGCCTTTCAAGTGGCCACTGAAGCCCTCGATGGCATTGTCGCGCTGGTCAAAGCTGGCGCCTAAAACGCCGCTGATGTTCCAGCGGTCATAGGCAAAGTACTTGTTGAACTTGGCGAAGGCCTCGGCATACAACTGGCGGTTGCTCACATTGCGCAGGCCGTAGTGGCCGTATTTGGAGGCATAAAGCGTATTGGTCGAGGCGAAAAACTTCTCCTCGTACTTGTCACTGCTCTTGTCATACTTCACGCGGCCCGTGACGTCCACCCACGGGGCGATGCGCCAGTTGAGCGAGACGGTGGCCTGGTGGCGTTCCTTGTGATTAACAAAACGCTCGCGCTCGGTTTCCCAGTAGGGATTCTCCATCGAGATGTCGTAATTGTAGGGCCAGTACTGCACTGGGAAATTGCGGCCCGTATCGTAGCGCTCATAGTAGCCCAACTTGGAGAAGTCATCCCCGGTAGGGAACAGATAGACGGGCACCAGCGGATTGTGGTACTGGCCCTGACTGATCATGTTCTGCTCCTTGACAACGGTGAGCATGTAGCCCAGGTCGAGTGTCATGCGGTCGTCGAGGAAGTCGGTGGTGTTGCGCACGCTCACGTTGTAGCGGTCGTAGTTATTGCTGTGGATGATGCCCTGGGCGTTGGTGGTACCTAGCGACAAATAGGTCTGGTTCTCGTCGGTACCGGTGCTCAGGCTCACCGAGTTGGCGATGTTGGTGCCCGTCTGAAAGAAGTCAGCGGGGTTGTAACTGCTCGGGGTCGCCAGTTTCTCACCCCAACTGAAATAACTGCCCGTCTCGCTCGGACCGTACTGGTTCTGGAATCGTGGCAAGACAAAGGGCTTGGAGAACTGGAAACTGCCGTTATAGGTCACGTCCACCCTACCCGCGCGCCCGCGCTTGGTGTTGATTATGATGACACCGTTGGCGGCATTGGCACCATACAGGGCTGCAGCCGAGGGTCCCGTCAAGGCGCTGATGCTCTCGATGTCGTCAGGATTGATGTTACTGGTGGCGTCACCCGTCTGACCCGCGCCGGCAAAGATGCCCTCGGGCTGCTCGCTGCTCAGGTTCTGCATGGGGATTCCGTCAACGACGTAAAGCACATTATTATTGCCATTGATACTCTTGGCACCACGCATCACCACGCGGCTGCTGCCACCGGCTCCCGCTGCGCTGCTGTTGATGGTCACACCGGCCACCTTACCTGCAAGCGAGTTGACGAAATTGGCGTCCTGCACCGTCATCAAGGCGTCGCTATTCACCTGCTGCACATTGTAGGACAACGATTTCGCTTCCTTCTTGATACCCAGGGCAGTCACAACGAGCTCACCCAAATCATAATTTTGGGCAGGCTCCAGATTAGCGGTCAAAACAGTGCCGTCAACACGCACTTCGCGCGTGTTATAGCCCACATAACTCACCCTGAGGGTTGCTCCTCGCGGAGCCTTAAGGGTATAACGGCCATCGATGTCGGTGGCGGTGCCCACATTGGTGCCCTTGATAATCACACTCGCCCCGATGAGGGGTTCGCCATTCTCGTCAAGCACCTGCCCCGTCACAACCTTTACCGTACTGTTCTGCGCTTGTGGTACTGCGGCAGCATCCGGCACACCAGCGCCCACAGCGAGAGCAAGCAGCAAAAGTAGCCTCAAAATAACGGGGCACTTAAATCTCGTTTTTATCATTATTCTTACTTGTTAGTTGATGTTTTGGTGGCAAAGATAGCGCAAGCCGAGTGGAGAACAAAACGAAAAACGCAGTTTTTTGTTTTTTATCCCGAAGCGCCACCTATCTTGCCCGAGGGCGCGAAGTGCCCGAAGGGAAAGTTAATTAAATATTCCCATTCAAAAAAATGCACCAGAGGATGGTTCCCCTGGTGCATTTTGATACTTTTAGTCACAGATAATGACATTTGGATTTGGTTTCATCTTGATTTTCATCGGTTTCTTGATCGAGACTTTTTTAGTTTGGCTCAAATATCCAATATAACTAATCTCGAGGACAGCCCCTTTTTGGGCAGATATCTTGAATTCGCCATTGATATCGGTCCCGACAGCCACTTTTGTATCCTTTATTCTTATGACTGCACCGATGAGAGGTTCCCCTTTTTCGTCAAGCACGACTCCTGAAACTGGATACTGTACAATTGTAGGACAACCAAAAACCACTGACGGGTCATCCTCCATTCTCACAAGAATGGGGTCATCCGATGGCAAGATTTTTTTAGTTTTGTAGCCAATCAACTGAACCATCAGAGTGTCTTCAAGAATAAAGTCCAATTCAAAACGCCCGTCATAATCTGAGACTGTCTTAGGCACATACTTACCATTGGAATCGTCCCTATAAGAAACCGTTGCCCCAACAATCGGCTGACCATCGGTTGCACTAACGACCTTGCCGCTTACTGTGATGAGTGGCTTGTTGCCCTTATAAGATTGGGCCGTTGCGACTCCAACTCCGAGCAGCAGCAAGATGAGAATGTATGATAAATGCTTAATAAAAGTAATCATACGTTACTCCATCTGTTCTTGATACGGGCTACCATTTGTCCAATTATGAAGACTGGCATGGTACCAAAAATAATCCACAACCAGGTATTGATGTCGAGCGGTGCACAGTTGAAGAACGGGTAGAAATATTGCACGAGCACAATCTGACCCACAAAGATGACTGCAGCAACCGCCCAGAAGACCTTGCTGTCCTCCATATTGTTGAACGCCCACTTACCCGTCATAAACGACCTTGCATTCAGCATATTCCAGAACTGCAGGAAGACGAAGACGCTGAAGAAAATGCCCATTTCGTGCGGGTTGATATTGGGATTGATGCCGCGAGCAAAGACGGGGCCTCCGTTGGCTTCGCGCACGAAATAATAGTACAATCCTATCATAAGAACGGCAAATACCACACCGCTGGCCGCAATGAACTTCATCATCAACGAAGTGATAATGCTCGACTGCGAGTTGCGGGGTTTCTGCTTCATGAGCACGCTGTTGGGCGGCAGCGATGCCAACGCCAGAGCAGCAAAGGTGTCCATGATAAGGTTGACCCACAGCATCTGAGTCACCGTCAACGCCGGCTGCTTGCTGAAGAACGAACAGATGGCAACTACCAGGCAGGCGCATACGTTGACCGCCAGTTGGAACAGGATAAAACGCTGAATGTTGCTATACAGCGAACGTCCCCACAGCACGGCCTTGTTGATGCTCATAAACGAGTTGTCCAGGATGGTGATGTCGCTGGCTTCCTTGGCCACAGCGGTGCCATCGCCCATCGAGAGGCCCACCTGGGCGGCATTGAGGGCGGGAGCGTCGTTGGTGCCGTCGCCAGTGACAGCCACTACCTCGCCCTGCTGTTGCAGCAGACGTACGAGGCGGGCCTTGTCATCGGGACGGGCGCGAGCCATGATTTTGATAGACTGTGCCCGCTTGGCGGCCTCATCGTCATCCAGGGCAGCAAAGTCTGGACCTGTGATAACGGCATCCTCGGTGTCTTCATCGGTCCACAGGCCCACCTGACGGCCGATCTCGCGGGCCGTGGCGCTGGTATCACCTGTGACGATTTTCACCTTCACGCCGGCATTACGGCAATCCTGTATTGCGGCGGGCACATCAGGACGCACCGGGTCACTGATGGCCACGATGCCAACGAAAGTCAACAGCGGCTGATTCTTAGCCTTGAGACGGTTGAGGGCGGCATCGGCATTCTCGTGATCGTCCAGTTCACAGTAGCCGAATGCCAGCGTTCGCATCGCCTTGGCCTGGTAATGCGTCAGCTCATCGGTTATCTGTTGGAACGAAACATCGCCTGCTACCGCGCCGCTCATGTGCATAACCACCTCGGGCGCGCCCTTGACGAGCAGCAAACGCTTGCCCGTGGCACTGTTGATGACCGTTGCCATATATTTGGTCATGGTCGAGAAAGACAACTGTGCCAGCGGCTCACTGTTGTCGCGCACGGTCATATAGTCGATACCCGAATCACGTAGCCACAGCAACAGGGCGCCCTCGGTGGGATTGCCCAGAGCCACAACGTGCTCTGGATCACTCTCATCGAGGAATGCGGTGCTGTTGCAGGCTATACTCTCGGCGATAATCACGCTCATCGGGTCATTGCCCAATTGGCCTGTCGTGTCCGTTCCATAGAATCGGGCTTGATAGACCTGCATCTTGTTCTGGGTGAGCGTGCCCGTCTTGTCG
>JAFYYU010000014.1 GCA_017557425.1 Muribaculaceae bacterium
CATTACAAGTAAACACTCGACTCTCTATGTCGTCTTTTGCCACGATGTTGCTTTTCTCAAAACTGGTTTGGAACCTGTCATCTATTGTAATCCGTCAGCAACCTTTGTCAACTCCGTTCACGATGTGGCAAAAATAAAGCCTCGTAAATTCCCTGCGGTAGAAATACGTGGCAAAAATATAGGGAATTTCCGAAGCAACCAAAAACACGCCGCAAAGTGTTAAAATCTAAAAGTATCTGTATTTCAGTATTTTACATTTGGTTGTTTAGTGCTGTTCATGGTTAGTAAGAGACCTCTAAATACATGCTTGGAACGCACCGAGGCCGATGCTCGTGACCGAGTTGGGGATGGTGACGCTTGTCAGACCGATGCAATCCTGGAATGCCCTGCCGCCAATGGAAGTGACCGAGTTGCCGATAGTGAGGCTGGTCAAACTCTGACATCTATAGAACGCATAGCCGCTGATGGAAGCGACGGAGTTGGGGATGGTCACGCTGGTCAGACCGCTGCAATCATAGAACGCATAGTTGCCGATAGACGTGACGGAGTTGGGGATGGTCACGCTCGTCAGACCAGTGCAGCCATAGAACGCAGAGTTGCCGATGGACGTGACAGAGTAAGTCGTTCCATTGTATGATACGACAGATGGAATGGTCACATCTCCGGTGTACCTATCGCTGTATTGCCAATTGTACGTTCCTTTGTAAGTGACAGTAGCATCGGTGCCATTGATGTTGTAGTAGATGCCATCCACTACGAAATCGTGGGCGGTGGCGGTGGCTGGCAACAGGAGCGCCAGCAAGAGAGATAGTTTGATAAGGTGTTTCATTGTCCGGTTTATTGTTATTTGGTTTTTATTTATTCCTATCATTTCTGGGTGCAAATTTATGGATATTTCCGCAAAAATCAAATCTTTAAACTACGAATTTCAATTAAACTACGAATTTCACAGATTATACTAATTTTGGCATCCGCATTTCTTCTTTTCTGTCGGCGAATTTAACGGATTAAACTAATTTCGGCATCCGCACCCTGACTTCAAACTACGAATTTCGCTAATTATACTGATTGGCATCCGCGCTCTTCTAAAACTACAAACCTTTAGCTCGGCGAAGCCAATTTCGCGAACTTGATAATAAAACAACAATAAATACAATAAAAACGATCTAAAATAATTGACAATGGCTCATTTGTATTTCTTGTACTTATTGTCTTCCTTTTTTAATAACATAATTCGTATAATTCGTGTAATTCGTAGTTTATATTTTGGATTTAATTTGTAATTTTGTGGCATGATGATGAGGACAAGTGAGCGAAAGGTTAACCGATGGGCGTTGCTGGCCATCGGATGTTTTGCTGTGTTGGCATTGCTGCTGGTGTCGTGGGATTCCTACCTGTATGACCTGTGGCAGCATCATGACGTGATCTGGTTCTACCTGTGCGGCAAGGCGTGGATGAACGGGATGACGCCCTACGTGGACTTTGCCGACAGCAAGGGGCCGCTGCTGTGGCTCATCTATGGCATCGGCTATCTGCTCAGCCCCCACGACTACACGGGTATGTACTGGCTGTCGTGCGTGCTGTACACCTTCATCTTCTACCAGTGCTACAAATGCGCTATGCTGTTTGTGCGTGACACACGGCTGGCGCTGGTGGCAGTACTGTTGTCGGCAGTATTCTTCCTGAGCGGACTCACCCACATCGAGGTGCGCGCCGAGGATTACTGCTACGCCTTCATGATACCGCTGTTCTACCGTTTCCTGCGTTATAACGTGGCGCATGAGAACGGGCACCGTTTCGTGAAGTCCACGGCCCTGCTATTGGGATTTGCCCTTGGAGGCACCTTCCTGATCAAGTACAGCTGCACGTTGATGCTCGCTGTCTTTATCCCCTACTGGTGCATCGTGGTCGCCCGGCGCTGCGGCTATTCGCCCTGGAAGGCCTTGGGCTGGTGTGCCCTTGCCGGCATCCTGACCATACTGCCCATGACGGCATGGCTGGCATGGCACGGCTGTCTGGATGACTGCATCAACGAGTACTTCCTGAACACATTCTCGACCTTCGACAACCTGCATGGCGAGCAAATCACTGTGGGGAATGTGCTGCTGATGTTCCTGGGCAAACGCGTCATCCTGTTCACGCTGGGCGTAATCGCGAGCGTCATCATCTACTGCAAGACGATCCGCAAGGGATGGCTCATGGCGGTGATTGCCCTGGTGTGGTTCATGCTAGTGATAATGCTCAACGGCAGCGACCGCATCTACCTGAACGTGTTGTCGCTGTTCACCGTGCTGGCTGCGGGAATCGTCGCACAGGCGCTGTCGCGGTGGCTGCGCTGGTGGCTGGTGGTCGGCATCCTCGGAGTGGGAGTGCTTGCATTGCTGTTCAGCACAGTCGAGCGCAAATCACTCTACAGCCAGCAACTGCCTGACCGCGAGATTTGGTATTACTATCCCACATTGCTGAGCCATTACGATCAGCCGCGCCTGCTGTACCTCATGTGCCACGACCATGGCGAGGGGGTTCCCGTCAATGCCTTGCCGGCCTGCAAGTACTGGAGTCTGCAGATGGGCTACACACCAGCGATGGTCGATGACCAAGTCAAAGCGGTGGAACAGCATCGCTGCAATGCTGTGTTCGTCGAGTCGGACAATATCCCGATGGTCAAATTACTAGAGAAA
This sequence comes from Muribaculaceae bacterium, assembly GCA_017557425.1. Taxonomy (GTDB): domain Bacteria; phylum Bacteroidota; class Bacteroidia; order Bacteroidales; family Muribaculaceae; genus Sodaliphilus. Next base: position 2,682 of record JAFYYU010000014.1, read on the forward strand.
AACGGATATTACCGCAACGACTTTACCGATGCCGGCTTGGGCGACAAGAGCTGGAAACGCTTCATCATGTACAGCGACCGAGAGCTGGAAATCGAGCCTTCGCGTTATCCCACGCCAATCGAAGTGCTCACTAAACAGAACGTGGTATTAAACAAGAAACAATAGTCATCATTTACAATAAACTATCAACTACTTTAAAATCAACAATCAATGAAAGCATTAAACACCGACAAGGCACCTGCTGCCATTGGCCCCTACAGCCAAGCCATCCGCACTGGTAACCTCGTTTTCGTTTCGGGCCAGCTGCCCATCATTCCTGAGACCGGAGCCTTCCCCGAGGGAGGCATCAAGGAACAGACCCATCAGAGCCTGCTCAATGCACGCGCCATCCTGCAAAGTGAAGGCCTTGACCTGAAAGATGTGGTAAAGACGACTGTATTCCTGAGTGATATCGCCAACTTCGGACCCATGAACGAGGTGTATGCCGAGTTCTTCACCGCGCCGTTCCCTGCACGCTGCGCATTTGCCGTCAAGGATCTGCCCAAGGGCGCCCTCGTGGAAATCGAGCTCATTGCCGAGGCCCTCTAAACGACCTCACAACACGATACATCAAGGATGTGAAGCGGACTCGCTTCACATCCTTGACTGGTGTATGCGCCCAGCTGCAAAAAGATGATGGGGATGAATGTGGTGGTCGAAGACCACGGCAAGGCCATCGCATCGGCCTGCTCGCCTGAAGATTTTTCTCTTATAATTGCTGCTGTATGCGCCAGATGGTTCCCTCGATGAGGGAGCAATAGACGTCGCCGCGCTCATCGACTTCAAAGCCGTTGACCTCGCTGGAGCCCATGCTATAGGTGAATACCAATTCATGGGTTGTGGCATTGACCACCGCCAGCATGCCGCGGCGTGAACCGCAATAGATGTAGCCGTCATGCTCCAGCACGATACAGGGCGCATGCTCATAGCCAAACCCCAAATCGACTTTCCAGAGCATCTCATAATTGTCGCCCGTGCTCATGGCCACGAGTTCGCCGTCCATCGTCTTGGCATAGGCCACCGAGCCGTCAGCGCTACGCCCGAGGCTCTCGCGCACCTTGTTTTCGTTCTTCTCGCGCCATAGCTGAGTTCCGCTCTTGCGGTCAATCGCCGTTGTTACGCGGTCGGGAGCGACGACAAGCACATGGTCGCTGGTCACGACGGGCACCACATTTCCAGGGCTGTAAAGATTGACGTTCCTGCCATTGTTCCATTGCCACTGCAAGGCACCCGTGCGGCAGTTAAGCGAGCGCAAATAGGTGTCCCACGCGCCGAAGATGACGTCACCGCCACCTACCACAGGAGCCGCTTGACAGTAATTGTTGATGCTGTCATAATGCCATAACAGGCGGTGACGCTTCACATCCCAAGCCTGGAAAGTCTTATAGCCGCCTTGATAAAGGATACCATCCCTCACAACGCCGTCGGCAACGTAGGGGCCGTTCGCCTCATACTGCCACTTTGCCTTGCCCGACTTCTTATCGAGCCACACGAGGCGCTTGTCGCTCGTGGGCAAAACGACGTACTTGTCACCCACAGCAGGGCGCGAGAAGAGCATGGCATCGGTCTTGAATTGCCATCGCAGCGCTCCCGTCTTCTTGTCCACTGCCTTGCAATAGCCCAGCGAGTTGCCAAAGTACAGGTTCTTGCTGTCCACACCCACACGGGTAAAGATTGAAGCATTGTCGGCGACAATGCGCTTGACATCAAATCCTGCGGGGACTGAATTGTGCAGCTGGGGCTGTGCAGCCGTATAATAGTCCAGATTGATGCGGTAGGAGAACATCACCACGGGCTCATTGCCGATCACCTTGTTGTACACGTATATCCACTGCCGGTCAAGGTCGATGGTCATCAACGTGTAACCATAGTTGTCACCGCCCATATCGAGGGCGCGTACCATCACACCGTTGATGCCGTCGGTCTCATAAAGCCGCCAGGTGTGGTAGTGGCCGCACTGATGGGTAACGACGGGATACTTCTTGAGGATATCCACATAGGCGCGGTAATTGTCAAGGTCGTCAAGAATGGGATAGTGGTTGACACTCAACACACGCATCCCGGGCTTTACCATGACATTCAGAGTGCTGTCGAGCCACAGGAGGTCTTCCTGCTTGATGTGGCCGTCGCCCATCTTCATGAACGGGCCGCAGTTCATTCCCACGACCACCAGGTTGCCAATGGTGAAAACAAAGCGGTCGCTCCCCCACAAGTCGTTAAAGGTCTTGCAAGCGCTCTGGCTCCAGTTGTTCTCGTGGTTACCCGGAATGATATAAAACGGATGCCTGATGCCGTCGAGAATACCCTTGATGTTGCGCAACTGCTCGTCACTGCCCTCGTTGGTGAGGTCGCCAGTCAACATGACTGCATCAACATCAGTAGCATTGATTTCAGCAACCGCTTCACGCAGCTTGCCCTCGTTGGCATTGCCTGGCGTGACATGCACATCGCTCAGGATGGCCAACTTGACCACCCCACCCTGCGCTGCCAGCGATAACGCTACTGCAGCGATAAAAAACGCCAATCGTTTGAACATATACACTTGACTGTTATTTTGAAATGTTAAACCCTAGTTTCATAATCAGCTTGAGGGTGCCCACCGCTGTGTCACGGTCATACTGCTTTTCTTCCTCAGGCAATTCCTCATAAGGAACCAGGCTGGGATGAGTCTTGAACTCATCACTGCGCACAGGTCCCCAAGTCCACCCCTGGGCAATACGCGAACTTGCCCACACTTCATGTACATTGCGGGCCAGCTGTTCCACCAGGTGCTCAAGCTCTTCCGGCAGGCAGATATCACTGGTATCAGCCGGTTGTGGGAAATATTCTTCGCTCTTTTGCTTCATTTTACTGCTTATAATTTCTCAATCACATCACTCTCGCCACAGGGCATCGTAATCATGTCGTTGTAAAGCCGGAACGGCGCTTTTACCTGATAGGTCTTGCGCTGCTGCTCCAGGGGAACAAACATGCTGACCTGGCCATCCCCGTCGGTCGTTACCGTCTGCCCTGCGATTTCAAGTTTTACACCACCGATGAATGTCTCGGTCTCGGGATTCCACAAGCCAAACTTCACTTTTCCAAAAACGTCAGGGTCACGACGAATGTCTAATGTCACATCACGATCAAGCGTGATCATCGTGTCCATATCAACGAAATCACGGCAAGCAAAGGTCATTTTCACCTGTTTACCCAGATAGCGGTGGGGAACGTTCGTCAAAACACCGCTATTGTCAATCGCCGCGATGGTGTCACTCTTGGACTCGTTGTCAAGCGTTAACGTGACGACGGCATCCTTCATGGGAGGCAGCTGGTCGTTGTGAACCGATGTCTCGCTGAGATGCACCGTCGCGTCAAACGGTTGATTGGCGGCCCAAACGGCCCATAGAGCGGCCAGTACAGCCACAATGCCGAGGAACCACGCAATGGCGCGATTGATGAGGATGCGTTTGTGACGCTGCCAAATGGCGTCAAACTCCACGCCCAGCAACTTAGACACCAGCTGGACATAAGCACGCTCCTTGTTCAGCAACGGCAAGCGATAATTCTGCTCGTGGATGTTGGCGCCCAATATCTCGGGCAAACCCAGTTTGTCGATGACAGGGTTGAAGCACTCTGTCTCGGGATCACCGCTATGCGGCTTGCCGTCAACGATAAAGAAATGGATATTCTCGGTGCGTCCCAGACTATGGAAGAACTCAATCTCCTTACCCACCCAGTCAGATTGCGCCGAGTTAGGAGAACAGATGACAATCAGATTCCTCGAAGCCTTTAGCCGTTCCTGCAATTCATCGGTCAAGCCGCCTGGCTGGATATCGGTGGGTGCAAAGAAGACGGGCCTGATAGGCGTGCGTTTCCATCCTCGCTCGCTGCACAGCGTCGCCGGCATGCGGTAATGCTCAAGCTTGCGCTGCACGCGCTTGCCCCATTTAGTGTCCTTGCTGTTATAACTGATAAAGGCATAGTATTTAAACTCCTGCTCTTTAATCATCTCTTGTTCTTGTTCTGAAATATCCATTTTCTTGATAGTTTATTCTCAATCGTTTTCTAACAATGCGTTGAAACAGAGCATCAGAATGTCATTTTCCTCCATCTGTCGCTCTGATAAGAGGTAAAGGCCCTCGGTGTCTGCCGTTTGCGCAAGTCGAGCGTGGGTGCCACATTGCTCACGTTTTTCTCGATATCGTCGGCCAGTTTGCCATAGGAGACCATACCTTGGGTATCCTGCAACTCCTTCAACAGATAGTAAGTGAACAAGCCATGCCCCTCCTCCTGGAAACTCTGAGCCGTCTCGTTGCCGTGGGTAGCCGCCAGCACAACCAGATTTCCCGTCAATGGCTGTGTATCCTGAGCCTCGACCTCCACAGCGCGTTCCACACTCAGGCCCTCGTTGTCACGGTTCACGCCGCTGAAACAGGCATCAAGGAACACCGTCACACGATCAAATCCCAATCCACCCAGTGTGGCATAGAACTCCTCCAGAGAGATTCCCTGTTGAGGCCTGGTTCCGTACACATCGGTCGGCAGCAGGTAAGCCTTATTGTTGTCCTTGATGTCAGGGACGCCGTGACCAGCATAATAGACAATCAATTTCTTATACTGGCGATCAGTAATCTCATGGCCCAACCAGTCGGTCATTTCCTGCTCAAGAATCATGTGCTTGGTGGCATCTTCACACAGGTGAACATTTTCGGCCGGGATACCCAGGGTTTTCTTGCAATACTCGGCAAAGATTGTCGCATCGTTCTTTGCAAATGGCACATCAGCGACAAAACGGTAATGCTCGTTACCAAAGATGAGCGCATAGGTGTCGTTGCGCACAATCAAGGCCTCGGGGATATTGGCATCAACAACCGACACGCGCGTGTCGGTCTGGTAAGACTGATACATTTTCAGGCAGATGGCGACTGCTTCGCGGTCCAGCCCGTACTCGGTGCAGTTATCTGTATTGATATTCTTGGGCAATCCTCTAATCTCACCCTTGTAATAGGTGTGATAAGTCTTGCCTCCCTCAGAAACTTCGGTGGCGAAAACGGCCTTGCCTAACAACGCGTTGTCACCAATCTCGACCAGGTTCAGGTTAGTGCACGACAGGAACGCCTGATCCTCGACACGCGCCAGATTGGGGATGCTCACCGAACGGAGCGACGAGCAGTTGGCAAACGCGACAGTGCCGATGCGCTTGACATTGACCGGTATAGAGATATTGAACAAATTGTTGCAGTTCAGAAAAGCTCCCCACCCGATTTCATACAGGAACGTGTGCTGGAACTCAACGGTCGTCAAGTCCTTGCAATTGGCGAACGCACAGGAACCGATACGACTCACACCAGGCCCAATCACCACCTTGCGCACCGACAACTTCTGTTTTACCCATGGCGCAATGTTCTTGTTCAGGTCATAATCGGGCATCTCGACCACGTTCTTGCGTGGAGTCATGTTGTTGATGTACAACGTGCGCCCGTCAAAGTTCCACTCAACGTCACTGCCACACTTACCCGAGGCAGTATTCGTGTTTTGGGCAACTATGGAGCATGCCCAAAACACGGATATCGCCAAGAGAAGGATTATCCTTTTCATATAAGTTGTTGATTATCAGAATCGGAATTGCACATAAAGGCGGGTGGTCTCCTCGGTCACCTTCATCGTGCCGGTGTCATAGTCCGAATCAAGCGCCTTGAACTTCATATCATCAGCCTTGCGCAGCTCAACACCAACGCCAAAGAAATCCCATGACAGATTTGCACCATACCCCATGAACAAACCGTGGCCAAAGGCATAACCATCCTTAATCTTTGAATCCTCGGGAATTGCATCCTTGATCAGGGCACCCTCGGCGCAGTAACCAATGTGGAAATAGACTTGCAGCCTGATTTTGTTGGAACCCGACTGGTGGATGGGATTGAACGGATAGAATGTCAGTGACGGACCAATCGACATGCCATAGCTCAGGGTCATCTTCTCGTTGTGCCAGGGCAGATTGTGCACCTCAATGCCATGAGTGAAATCAGGAATCTCTACAGCTTCAAATTTGTTGAAATTAAGGTCCATCCAGGTATAATCCAGGCCGATGAACAGAACCGAGCCGATGGGTTTCCTGTGGAAATTGTAAGTGTGACCCCATTCCAGGCCCAAGCCCAATTTGGGCTCATATTCACGTGAGAAAACGCCAGTCGTCGAGGGGAATTCGTCGGACTTCATCTTGTGGGAAGAATTGTAAATCAGGTTCAGGTAGGTGTTCTTTCCCCAAGTGCTGTTCAGGCTCCTCGCATAGTCATTATCATGCTTTGACTTGGACTCCTGGGCAATAATCTGTTCAAGGGTCATCACTGTAGTGTCGGCACTATTGCTCTCCATTGCATAACCTGCTAACACACAGACAATCGTAATAACTGACAGTACAATACGTTTCATGTTTAAATGTTTTTATTGGTTAATAAATTGTTTAATGGTTTTCACTGCTGGTTGAGCCTCCTCGGGAATAATACCCAAAGCCTCGAATTGGCGGAAGTCGTCAAGGAAGGTATCTTTCAGCTCTTTCTTGTATTTCTTGTAGATGGCCATTGCCTGCTCTTGCTCACCCTTAAACAACAGGGCTGCAGCCAGATTGGCTTGGATAAACAGCCTTGAATCATCCAGGGCAAGCCCCTTTTGGGCATATTCAATTGCCTTATCAAAATCCCGAGTCAGAATCGCATGGTTAGACAGGTTTCCATAGCTCCGCGCCACATGTGACGTGTAGTTACTTGGCAAGCTGCCGGCCAGTGTTTGATTGATGGATAATTCCTCCTGATACAATTTGCCGGCCTCATCCCATTGCTCCCGCTTATCACAGACGGTAGCCAGATTGCGCAGCAGTTTAGCCACCTCAGGCAAGTATTTTTCTTTGCTCATTGAGCTCAATGTCCTGTAGGCGCCAAGCGATTCCTGGAACAATGCCTCGCTTTTCTCCATATCGTCGCCCTGATAGTATCTGATAGCCTGGTCATATAAACCCTTGGCCAGTATCGGCAGGTAAGAGCGAGGGGAATTCTTCACCATGCCACGGTAGATGTCAAGTGACTCCAAGAAGGCCTTCTCGCCCTCTTCCTTGTGATTCATCGCAAAGTCTTGCACCGACAGGTTGTTGAGCGCAACAGCGAGCAGGGGCGCATACTGTTGGGCGTCATCGGCAGCCAGGCGGCGATATATATCGAGTGCTTCGCCCAATAACTGATGGCTGTCGAAGAGGCGGTTTCCATTCTTGAAATACAGCGCCGACAGGTTGTTGAGCGTAGCGGCATAGTCCGCGTCATAGGCACTGGTGTTCTCGCCTAATTGCTGGTACATTTCCAGAGCCTTGATGTACATCTGCTCACTGTCTTCGAATCGGTCTGTCTCATCGTAGAGCAGGGCCAGATTGTTCCAGATCGATGCCACGGCAGGCGAGTAAGCCTCGGCGTTGTCTTGCGACATGTAGATATCTATCGTCTCCTTCAGCAGCTTTTCGACACGCTTTGCGTCATGGCCGCTCCTGGAATAAAGAACAGCCATATTGTTCAGCGTCGAGGCCACATAGGGGTTATAGGTGTCAGCATCGGTGAGTGACAGGCGCTTGAACAGCGAGAGCGATTCATTGAACAACGGCTCAGCAGCGTCATCATCGGCTGTTTCAGTATAAAGTAGCGCAATATTGTTCAGTGTTTTGGCCAACAACGGTTCATAGGACTCGGGATTGTCAACAGCCATTTTTCTGGCCGCTTTCAATGCCAGATCATAGTATTGACGGGCACGTTGGGTCAAACCGCGTTTTTGCAGAAAACTACCCGCATCGGCCTGCCATTGGCAGTTAGTGGAGTCCAGTGCTGCTCGTTTCTCGATATAACACATAGCCGAGTCAGGCTCGTTGTCCAAGACAAAACGCCTGAAGAAACTGAAGCAGTCCTGAGCCAGATCATTGCGGCTGAACTGCTCGGCCTGTTCACTCTTCTCAAGCGTTTGGCGGGCCTGGACGTTTGCCTCGTGGTGCTCATTAAGTTTCTTGATACGCTCGTCGATGTCGCCCTTGCTGCGAAGCAGCGAATCGGCTTTGGCCAAATCCCCGGCAAGAATATACTCGCTCACCTGCGCATTGAATTCGTCAATCTGGTCGTAATCGATTTTGGCGTAGTATTCCGCCATCTCTCGTACCAACGTTTCGTTGCTTTCCTGCTGGTCATAGAGCTGCTGCAGGGTTTTGTTGTATTCGTCTTGGGTAATACGGTTCTGCTCCCTCAGTTTCTCGAGTTCGTCTTCGCGCTGCTGCAGACGCTTATTGAGCGTGCGGCGCAGCTGGCGCTCGGCCGCCAGTTTGTCCTCCATCAGTTTCGACTGGGTTTCCATGACCAAATACACCGGGGCAGTCGAGTAAATATAAGTTTTTGGGGCTGCATCGGCATCCACAAGCTGGTATCCGTTCTTTTTCACCGACTGGATGACAAACTGATTAGTGTTCACGGGAAACGAGAACGAGCCGTTGTTGTTTTTCACCAGGACGGCCGCACGGCCTTTGATCTGGACAGTGGCGCCGGTCAGTCCCTGCCCGGGCACTGTTTTGCCGTTGACTATGCGTCCGCGGGTTTTGACGTAGCCCGTCTGCGTCTGGGCAATTGCTCCGCAAGCGACAGCAACCAGTAATGCCGATAAAATCAGTATCCTTTTTCTTATTTCACTCATTTTCAGTTTTTGCTAACAAAATATATGGAATTAGCTCCAATCAAATGATTCCGAGAGAGACATCCACAACGTTGTAGTCATAACTCCTTACCATTTCGGTGAGTTCCTGCCAAGGCTTGAGGCAACCATGCAGCAAACGTGCCTCGTCCTTGTCGTCCTCGGCGACATCCTCGCGATATCCCAAAATCTCGTGCGATGCCATCCAACGCAGGTGTTCAGTCTGGGCCAATACCTCAAGTACCCTTTCCACCGCGGGAACGGGAGTGTGGTTCTGCCACTGGTATTGTGTCTCGTTTTCCTGCCTGATGAGGTAATGCCCACCGATCAGCGCATAGTCTTCCTCGCTCAGTGCAGCCTTTGCCAGGGCGCGCTTGGTGAGCTGGTGGAAACAGTTCTCCATGTTCTGGCGCTGGATGCGGCGCAGTCTCATAATGCCCGAGAACGTGGGTGAGTAGCCACGGTATTCATCGGTCAGCTGCATGAGGTCACGGTGCTCGCTTTCCCACTCCAGGGGTGTCATTGCGACGGTGCCCTTTGCTCCATTCATGGCCATGATAGACTGGTCATATCTCTCTTTAAAGCGCTTGGCCTCGTTCTTGAGGCGGTCACTCACAATGTAATCCCATGTGTAAGTCGAGGACATCAAGCCGAACAGCGTGATGGGTTCGTTCACCTTGTCGCTGTTCTTCACCTCGCGCTGATGGATGTTGCGTGACGATTCATCGCTGCAAGTCTGCGCAGCCCACAGGCGGTTGTAATGCTGGGTGATTTTGAGCAGGTGCCCTCCCTTGTCGTTGCGCACACGGGCCAGGATGCGGAAGTGGTTCAAGTCTTTGCGATAACGCACCGCGAGCCTGAAGATGCGCACTGCGAGCGCCACATTCTGCTCGTCATCGTCAAGAGCAATGACTACATAGTTCAGTGTTTCAATCATGCGCTCGATGTGGTTATAGAAGTCCACGCTGTGGATGTCCAGGTCATGCAGTGTGATGGGAGTGAGATGGTCCCACTCATGTTCGTCATAAGACATCTGCCGCGAAATCGACGGGGCGTTGACGGCAAACAGACCTGCACGCTGCTTGATGTCCTTGTCAACAACGTCGCAGCGGAAACCCGAACGCTCCACCTTGCCATTGTCACTGCCAGGCTTGACAAATGCGCCAAACTCATACAGGAACCTTACCGCATCATATCCCACTTCGCCAAAGCCCACGACAAGGGCATTGAAATCTGACGACACCGTTCCATCGGCATTGATATCCACATAACTTACCGGTTGCAGCAGCACATCCTGCTTCAGCATCTCGACACTGATGTGCGATGAGTCCACCACCTTGACGGTGAGGCGTTCCTGAATCTGTTCGTCCTCGATGACGCGGTGCACGCTGTTGTAGCGCGCCTTGCAGTACAGGGTGGCGCTCTTGCCGTCCTCAAGCATGGCGGCGATGGTCTTGTCACGCTTCATGTTACCCACCGCCTGGATGTTATCGTTGTCATTATCGGTGAGGAAGAAAAGGTGCACCGAGCCCGAAGTCTTGCGGCTGATGATGCGCGCCAGCAGGCCCAGGTCCAGGTGGTGACGCAATATGTCGGCGTATCCTGACGCATCCAGGCCATCCAACGACAGGTGGATCAAGTCGGTATAGGTGCTGGTTGTCAAGCAGTCCAGTTTCAAGAGACGCTCCAAGTCATTGTTGCGCAGAGACAGGAAGTTGAACAGGCGCTCCATGCCGTTGCGCACACTCTTGCCCTGGCCGTCGTGATTGGTGCGCACCACGATGATGCGGTAATCCTTGTTCTTAGTGCCGTAGTGCTCACGGATGCTGTCAGCCAAGAGATAAGAGGCGTCGTTCAGTCCCCAGAAAACGTAAGTCTCGCGCTTCGTTCCGGGCAGATAGGCCTCGAACAGCATCCTGAAGCCCGCCACAATGTTGTAGCCGAAGTGCTTCAGCACAAACACCAGTGTCACCACGGCCGCCAGCAGGTGAACCAGCGAGAAGGCCGCCATAAAAATCCAGTTATCGTGGAAAGGCTCGTGAATCGCTGCCACATCGCTATGGAGCAGGAACATCTCAAAGGCGTGAATCGTCGCCATCGGCACGTTGGCCAACAGCGACCAGGGCCCATGAGAGATGTACATTCCCACGTCATACACCACGAAGCCGGCAAGCCACACCACAATAAACGAGGTAGTCAGCCCACGCCCTGACACCGGCCAGCGACAGGCGCGGCCACGGCGGTTCATCAACAGTAACAACACGCTCACCAGCACGGCCAGCGACGCACCCATCAGGCCGCTCCAGCGCGCCAGTGTCGACAGGTAAGGCGTCATGTCGTGCTCCAGCATTTCCACGGGCGGCAACACGCCCATCAGGCCGTTCATGGCCTCAAATACAGTGTCTGCCATCACAATCATAATCCAAGGTGCGGACGATGCAAGCAAGGCGCCATCCACACATTCTGCATTAATATTACCCTGCAAATATAAAGAAAAATAGTAATCAATGGCACATTATATTAAAAAAAGTGAATAAAAAGCGGCTTTTTAGGGCTAAATACTGTTCACGTCAGCGAAAATGAATAATTCTTTTGATTATTCTCTCTCCTTTCACTACTTTTGTCACCGTGAAATGAAAAAGGAGGGAGTTTTCCATTCATTGTTGTGGCTCGTGGTCCTTGCCGTGGGCGTCTTTTTGTGTGCCTGCCATGGGCATGAAGAGATTGGAAACAATGTCATTGTCCAGAACGAGGTCTTTACCGTCACCGGCGACAGCATCATCGAGGATACCGTCGTGGCGTGCGTGTCCCGAAAAGGCGACCACATCCGCACAAACATCAGTACCGCGAGGTTGGATTCATTGTATCGGCACAACGATTTGTCAGACGTGGATTTCGTCCAGGGCAAGGCATGGCAAAAGCGCATGAACCGCCCTGCAGGCATGCCTCAATACTCCAGTGAGCAACCGCTGGTTGACGCACTTTATGATATGTCAGCCGAACGCATTGTTGATGCCATCGACAATAACGGACGATTCAATGTGACGCACAACATCAGCCGCTTGTACTGCTCCATCTACCTGTCACTGGCCTACCTCAAGCCCCACCAGTCGATGGCGACACTCAAGTCGCTGGTCGATGTCGACAGCATCATCATGCAGCGTGAGGGTCAATGGCCCGTCGTGAGCGACCACATCGGCTGGGCCACTGCGGCCTGGGAAGTCTATAAGGCGACAGGCGACCGCGCGTGGCTTACTTATTGCAGACGCGTCATTGAAAAGACCCTCAGCATCAACAGCAAGGTCCTGGTGGACCACCCGACAGGGCTGATTCACGGCGCCGGCTATACGACCTCCAAGCCGCTGGGCGTGAGGCGCATGACATGGATGGGCTATAACGACCTGTTCGCCTGCATGTCACTGGGCAACAACATCCTCACCGCCCATGCCTATGCCATCCTGAACGACATGTGTGACGAGCTAGGCATCGAGAACACTTATGACAAGGATGCTCAGCGCCTCAAGGACGCCATCAACCAGCACCTGTGGAGCGAGGAAAAGGGTTTTTACTGCTCCTTCCTCTATGGAATGGCCTTCCCCAAACAGTCCCCGACGACCGACAACACCTCCCAGGCGATGTGTGTGCTGTGGGGCATCGCCGACGATGACCGGGCCGAGAACCTCATCGCCAACACTCCCGTCTCGGACAAGGGCATCAATGTCACCTACCCCGCCAATAATCCCTTGGAGCCCTATTTCGCCAATTCCTCTTGGGCCACTACCCAGGCCATGTGGAACCTGGCTGCGGCCTACGTGGGCAATGAGAATGCCCTGCGACGCGGTTTAGGGGCCCTGTACCGTGCCCAGGCCCTGTACCAGTCACGTGGTATCCGCCTGAGGGACGTCCCTATCGACGAGCTGGGCACCAGCGCCAGCAATGCGGCAATGATCATGCGCGTGTTGCTCGGCATGAACTTCAAACCCGAGGGTATCGAATTTGAGCCGATCATCCCTGCCGGCATGCCTGGACACAAGTCCTTCAACGGACTCAATTACCGCAAGGCCGTACTGGATATCACCATCGAGGGGACGGGCAATGACATTGCCGCTATCACCGACAACGGTAAGCCCATGGAGAGCGCATTCCTGCCTAAGGACGTCGAAGGCCACCATGAAATCGCCATCACCCTGCAGGAAGGAAACCGTCCGACTCAAAAGGCCACCATCCATCATGATGAATTGATTCTCCCGCTCACCCCGACAGTAGTCTGGAGCAATGACACCGGATATATAAAGGATTTCGTCCCCGGTACTCCTTACCGCTTGTCGGTCAATGGCGAACTGACCAACCTGAACGATTCGGTGTTCGTGTTGCCCAAAACTGAAAAATTTACCGAGTTTTCAGTAGAGATAGCAGGGAAATACACTGGCGGTTTCATGTCCAAACCACTGCTACGCTACTACTTGACACCGCAGATCGCGTTCTTCCCCAAGACCGATGCCGACACTGCGGTCATCAACGTGAGCGTGGCCAAGGGAGGTGACTACCTGATGGACATCGGCTATCAGCCGACCGGCACCCTTGACGTGCGCAAAGTGGCTGCTAACGGCCACCCGATGGGCACGCTGGTCATGGCAAGCGGCAACATGCTTGAAGAAGACGGCCTGGTCTACAGCAACATGGTCAGGGTGATACTGCTCAAAGGCAACAACGTCATCACCATCAGCCAGTTGAGGCTGCCCAAGTCCTTCACGCCCTGTGAACCCGTCCATGTGAGGATAATTAGTTATTAGGCTTTAGGTTTTATATTGACAACTCTACTATAAAACATATAAAAACTGATTTATTTTTATGAAGAAAAAACTCATCTTACTGGCGGCATTGGCAGCAATGGCAATGACCAGCCAGGCCGACGAGGGTCGCCTGTTGCGATTCCCCGGCACCAACGGCAGCGAAGTGGCATTCAGCTATGCCGGCGACATCTACACTGTGCCCATCACCGGTGGCACGGCGCGTAAACTCACCTCCCACAAGGGCTATGAAGCCTTTGCACGCTACTCCCCCGACGGGCAGACCATTGCCTTTACGGGCCAGTATGACGGCAATACCGAGGTCTATGTCATGTCCGCCCAGGGTGGCGAGCCCCGCCGCATCACCTTCACGGCCAGTAATCCCCGTGATGACTGGGGCGACCGCATGGGTCCCAACAACATCACGATGACATGGACACGTGACGGCAAGGGCGTCATCTACCGCAACCGCATCAGCGACAGTTTTGACGGCAAATTGTGGTGTGCTCCCATCGACGGCAGCATGCCCACCCAGTTGCCTTTGCCCGAGGGCGGCTTCTGCTGCTATAACGCTGACGGCACCAAGTTGGCCTACAACCGCGTTTTCCGTGAGTTCCGCACCTGGAAATATTACAAGGGCGGTATGGCCGATGACATCTGGATCTATGACACCCAGGCCAAGACGGTGACCAACATCACCGACAACATCGCACAGGACATCGACCCCATGTGGATTGGCGACGAAATCTACTTCATGAGCGACCGCGACAACCGCATGAACATCTTTGTCTATAACACCGTGAGCGGCACAACCCAGAAGGTGACCGACTTCACCGAGTATGACGTGAAATTCGCCAACTGCGGCGGCGGCAAGATTGTCTTTGAGAACGGCGGCTACCTCTATGTGCTCGACCCCAAGACCAAGCGCAGCGAGAAGATTACCGTTTATCTCAACAGCGAGAACAACTTCGCCCGCGAGGAGCAGCGCAAGGTCAAGGACGACCTGCGCGACGGCAGCCTTGCTCCTGATGGCAGCCGAATCGTCATCAGCGCCCGCGGCGAGGTCTTTGACGTGCCCGCCAAGCACGGCGTGACACGCAATATCACCCACACGCCCGGTGTTCATGAGCGCAATGCATCGTGGAGCCCCGACGGCAAAAACATCGCCTACATCAGCGACCAGACCGGCGAGACCGAGATTTGGATGCGCCCCGTGGGCAGTGACAAGGCCATCCAGCTGACCAAGGACAACGACACCTATATCCGCGGCTTTGAATGGAGTCCTGACGGCAGTCAAATCGTCTATACCGACCGTAAAAACCGCATGATTTTGCTCAACGTCAAGACCCAGGCCAAGCAGACCCTGCTGACTGACGAAATGGGCGAAATCCCCACCCCGAGTTTCTCACCCGACGGCAAATGGCTGACCTATTACCGCCAGGGAGCCAACGAATACAGTGTGGTTTACCTGTACAACATCGCCGAGCGCAAGGAATATCCCGTGACCGACCGCTGGTACGACAGCAACTCGCCTGTCTTCAGCAGCGACGGCAAATACCTGATTTTTGCCTCGGCACGCGATTTCAACCCCATCTACAGCAGCATCGAGTGGAACTTTGCCTATCGTGAGATGGAAGGCATCTACCTCGTGATGCTTGCCAAGGACACGCCCTCGCCCTTCCTCCCCAAGGATGACCAGGTAAATGCCGGTGGCGACAAACCCAAGGACGCTCCCGCCGAGCAGCCCAAGGACAAGAAGGGAAAAGGCAAGAACAAGGCCCAGGCTGATCCCAATGCTATCCGCATCGACATCGACGGCATCGCTGACCGCATCGTGAAACTGCCTCTTGGCGCCGGCAACTACGGCGGCTTTGTGTGCAACGGCACTCACCTGTGGTACAGCAACCGTGGCGGTGTGCGCGTGTTCGACTTTGCTGAGCAGAAGGACGAATCCGTTGCCGACCGCGCCTTTATGGTGCCCTCGGCCGACATGAAGACCGCCGCGTTCATCAAGGGCGACAACGTCTATATCGCTCCCCTCGCTCCCCGCAAGGCCGACCTGAGCGAGGCCGTTAACCTCGACGACATGATTGCCACGGTCAACTATGACCAGGAGTGGAACCAGATCTTCAATGAGGCCTGGCGCGCCTATCGTGACGGCTTCTACCTCGAGAACATGCACGGCGTGGACTGGCAGGCGATGCATGACAAATATGCCGCCCTGCTGCCCTACGTCAAGAACCGCCTGGATTTGACCTACGTCATCGGTGGCATGATCAGCGAGTTGGCAGTGGGCCACGCCTATGTCAACGGCGGCGACCACATCATGCCCGATCAGCACAACATCGGTATGCTGGGTGCCGAGATGGAGCCCGTGGCCAACGGCTACAAGATCACCAAAATCCTGCGTGGCGCTCCCGACCGTGAAGAGCTGCGCTCGCCGCTGCTGGAACCCGGCATGAACGTCAAGGAGGGTGATGTCATCACCGCCGTGGACGGTGTGACGACCCAGGGCGTAAACAACATCTACAGCCTCTTGCGCGACAAGGCCGGCGTTATGACCGAATTGACCCTGAACGGCAACCGCAAAGTCGTGGTCAAGCCCATTCAGGACGAGTATCCCCTGTATCACCACGAGTGGGTACAGCACAACATCGACTACGTGAGCGAGAAGACCGGCGGACGCGTTGGCTACGTCTATATCCCCGACATGGGTCCCGAGGGACTGCGTGAGTTCTCGCGCTACTTCTTTGCCCAGACCGACAAGGAAGCCCTCATCGTGGATGACCGCGGCAATGGCGGCGGCAACATCTCGCCCATGGTCATCGAGCGACTGCTGCGTCAGCCTTACCGCCTGACCATGTACCGCGGCAGCAACTACAACGGCACCACGCCCGAGCGCACGCTCGTCGGCCCCAAGGTGCTGCTGGTGAATAAGTACAGCGCCAGTGACGGCGACCTCTTCCCCTGGAGCTTCAAGGAGAACAAGATCGGTCCCGTTATCGGCACCCGCTCGTGGGGCGGCATCGTCGGCATCAGCGGATCCCTGCCCTACATGGACGGAACTGACATCCGCGTGCCCTTCTTCACCAACTATGACACCCACGGCAACTGGATCGTCGAGAACCACGGTGTGGATCCTGACATCGTCATCGACAACGACCCCGTCATGGAGTACAACGGCATCGACCAGCAGCTGGATAAGGCCATCGAGGTCATCCTCGACCTGCTCAAGGACCGCCAGCCCATGCCCAAGACCCCCGCACCGCGCACCCTCAAGGACCTGGGCGTCGATTGAATCAACAACTGGTTCATCTGAGACATCCGCACTCGATAAAAAAAGAAAACAATAAATACAATAAATACTATGCTATCCAGTGCGTAGCGGGAAAGAAAGACAACTTTCACAACTCTAACAACTAAGGCATCCGCACCCCTCATTCATTGGGAGTGCGGATGGCTTGTTTAGTCACGCGGCGTGACAAAGAGGCTGTGTCATAATTGTGACTGCCGCTACAATAACCGCCCTGCGGGCGGGAAATTAAACAAATTTTGAATTAAAATTAAACGAAAAATAAATTTTATCGATAATTTTTAAATAATTTGAATAATTTCCCGTGCGTAAGCACGGTTAAGTTTCCGAGTCTGAATTATGACACACCCCCAATGCGGATGCCAATAAAAAACTTAGCGTCTTAGCGACTTTGCGTGAGGCACGGATGCGGATGTCGACTAAAGATTCTGATATTGGATAAACTTGGCGGCGTGTCAGCCATCGAAGCAGGTTTCATGGCTTTTGATTGCACAAGTTTTGGCTATATTAGTAGTTTTTATAAATTGAGGTATTGCCGTGTAGGAAATTTGCAGTATCTTCGCAGGTTGTATTTGACTAAAAAGAAAGGAATAAGAATTATACATGACACAGAAATGCCGTAATATTGCGGTGCTGGGTAGCACGGGCTCCATCGGGCGTCAGACGCTCGATATCATTGCCGAGTACCCTAACCTGTTCAAGGCCTGGCTGCTGGTGGCGCGCAGCAGTGCCGACCTGCTCATCCAGCAGGCCCGCGCCTGCCGCCCTCACATGGTCATCATTGCCGACGAACGGTACTATGAGTACGTGCGCGACGCCCTCGAGGACACCGGCATCGAGGTGGCCACAGGCAGCGCTGCCATCGCCCAGGCTGTCACCGCGCCCGAGATTGACACGGTGGTGACTGCGATGGTGGGCTACAGTGGCCTGGAATCGACGATTGCCGCCATCCGGGCGGGCAAGCGCATCGCCCTGGCCAACAAGGAGACCTTGGTGGTGGCTGGCGAATTGATCGACCGCCTGTTGCAGGGTTCCGAGAGTGTGCTCTACCCCGTTGACAGCGAGCACGGCGCCTTTTACCAGTGCCTGGTGGGCGAACGCAAGGAGGACATCGACAAACTGCTGCTGACGGCGTCGGGCGGTCCGTTCCGCACCATGCCCAAGGAACAACTGTCAACCGTCACTGCCGCCGATGCGCTGAAGCATCCCAACTGGTCGATGGGCGCCAAAATCACCATTGACTCGGCGACGATGATGAACAAGGGCTTTGAGATGATCGAGGCGCGCTGGCTCTTCGGCGTAATGCCCGACGACATCGAAATCCTGGTGCACCCGCAGAGCATCGTCCACTCGATGGTCGCCTTCAAGGACGGCTCGGTGAAGGCCCAACTGGGTCTGCCCGACATGCACCTGCCCATTCGCTATGCGTTGGGCTTGCCTGACCGCCGCCTGGCGAGCGATTGCCGCAAGATGACAATCGACGACTTTGCCACGCTGACGTTTGAGCGCCCCGACTTCGACAAATTCCCGCTGTTGGGCACTGCATACGCTGCAGCGCGCACCGGTGGCACGGCCCCCTGTGTGATGAATGCCGCCAACGAGATCGCCGTGGCCGCCTTCCTGAAAGACAAAATCAAATTCACAGACATCTTCAAGATCATAGAAAAAACGATGGAGCAGACGCCACACGTCAACCATCCCGGCTACAACGACTACGTAGCCACCAACGCCGCCGCCCGCTCCATTGCCGAACAACTAACAGCTAAAAACTAAAGACTAAAAACTTAAAACTCAATAATGAGCGCAACACTGATAAAGACATTTGAACTGATTCTCGCACTGGCCATCCTGGTGATGATCCACGAGTTTGGACACTACTTCTTCGCCCGCGTGTTTGGCGTGTGGGTAGAGAAATTCTATATGTTCTTCAACCCTTGGTTATCCATCGTTAAATGGAAACCGGGCAAATATGTCAAGTGGTTCTCCCACGGCAACGAGATGGGAGCCATGGAATCGTCGGACGCAGAAGAGAACAAAAAATCATGGCGCGCCACCGAGTATGGCATCGGCTGGCTGCCCCTGGGCGGCTATTGCTCCATCGCGGGCATGATCGACGAGTCGATGAACACCGAGGCCATGAAACAGCCCGCCAAGCCCTATGAATTCCGCAGCAAGCCTGCCTGGCAACGCCTGTTGATCATGTTGGGCGGCGTGCTGTTCAACTTCCTGCTGGCCATCATCATCTATGCCGGCATCGTCTATGCTGTTGGCGAGCAGTTCATTAACTTCACCGATGCCACCGAGGGCATGGAATTCTGTGACAGTGCCCATAAGGTTGGCTTTGAAGATGGCGATATCCCCTTGACGGCCGACGGCCGAACCCTGGCCTACTTCAACAGCGAGGATTTGAATGCCATGCTCACCGCCAAGCAGGTCACCGTGTTGCGCAACCACAAGGATACGGTAACAATCAACCTGCCCAAGGATTTCATCTTCCAAGCCAATAAGGATGCTGAAGCGGGACAGTCCTTCATGGCTTATCGCTTACCTGTCGTCGTTTCTCAGACCCAGCCACGCATGGGCGGCGAGAAAGCCGGCCTGCAAGACGGAGACCGCCTCTTAGCAGTCAACGACACTCCCACCCCCAGCTACACCGAGTTCACGGCCGAATTGGAGAAAAACAAGGGCAAGAATGTCACGCTGCAGTACCGGCGTGGCGGGCAAATGATGACCGCTACCGATGTGCCCATCGATGGCGATGGCAAATTGGGCATCCTGCTCACCGAGCCCACCAAGATCTATCACACGACCGTCAAGAGCTACAACATCCTGCAATCCATCCCCCGCGGTATCGAGATGGGCTGGAACAAGATGGTGACCTACGTCAAGCAGCTCAAGCTTATCTTCACCCCGCAGGGTGCACAAAGTCTGGGCGGTTTCGGCACTATCGGCAGCATCTTCCCCTCGACCTGGAACTGGCTTGACTTCTGGAACATCACCGCCTTTATCTCGGTAATTCTGGCCGTGATGAACGTGCTGCCCATTCCTGCCCTGGATGGCGGCCATGTCATGTTCCTGTTGTATGAGATGATCACGCGCCGCCAGCCCAGCCTAAAGTTCCTGGAGAGGGCTCAAACCATCGGCATGGCATTGCTGATTGCCCTGCTGGTATTCGCTAACGCAAACGATATCTATAGATTCTTCTTCAAATGACCTATAAAACCGTAACACTCAAGCGAGGCAAGGAGGAATCGCTCAAGCGGTTCCACCCCTGGGTTTTCTCGGGCGCCATCGCGGCTGCCGACGACACCATCGAGGAGGGTGACCTGGTGACTGTCTATGCCAGCGACGGCACGCTCATCGGCAACGGCCACAGCCAGATCGGGAGCATCGCCGTGAGAATGCTCACCTTTGACGACACAGCCATCGACGAGGCTTTCTACGAGCAACGCCTCAACGATGCCTACAAGATGCGCCAGGCCCTTGGGATGCAACGCGAGGACAACAACGCCTACCGCCTTGTTCACGGCGAGGGAGATTTCCTGCCAGGACTGGTGGTGGACATTTACGGCCCCACAGCCGTGATGCAGGCCCACTCGCCATGCATGCACTTCGCCCGCAACATCATCGCCCAGGCACTAGCCAAATTGCCGGGCGTACACAACGTCTATTACAAGAGCGAGACTACCCTGCCATACATGGCACATCTCGACCCCGTCAACGACTATATTGTCGGTAGTATGGAAACCGACGAGGCTTTGGAAAACGGACTGCGGTTCCATGTCGATTGGCTCAAGGGCCAAAAGACGGGATTCTTTGTTGACCAGCGTGAGAATCGCCGATTGCTGGAACATTACAGCCGTGGCCGCAAGGTGCTCAACATGTTCTGCTATACGGGAGGTTTCTCGGTCTATGCACTGAGAGGCGATGCACAGCTGGTCCACTCGGTGGACAGTTCGGCAAAAGCCGTGCGCCTGACCGATGACAATGTGACGCTGAATTTCGGTGACAACGAGAGCCGACACAAGTCCTATGCCGAGGACGCCTTCAAGTTCCTCGACAATATGGAGAAGGATGCTTATGACCTGATTATCCTGGATCCGCCCGCATTTGCCAAGCACAAGAGTGCGCTGCGCAACGCATTGATCGGGTACCGCCGCCTGAATGCCAAAGCACTGGAGAAAATTGCCCCGGGCAGCATCCTGTTCACCTTCTCTTGCTCACAGGCCGTGAACAAGGAACAGTTCCGCCTGGCAGTGTTCAGCGCTGCCGCACAGACGCGCCGCAGGGTGCGCATCCTGCACCAGCTCACTCAGCCCGCTGACCATCCCATCAACATCTACCACCCCGAGGGCGAGTACCTGAAGGGACTGGTGCTCTATGTCGAATAGGCTTTAGGCTTTAGGTTTTAGGCTTTAGGTTTTAGGCTTTAGGTTTTTAGTTAGGAAATAAATGTAACTATCAAATATTTTTAAACGAAAATGAAAAAGATTATGATTCTTTTGGCAGCCGTGGCTCTGATGGCCATGACCGCATGTAATGAGAAACCCGCAAAAGAGACTCAGACAAAGGAAATTGCTACCGAAAAGGCTGAGGCAAAGGCTGAACAACCATCGACAGTGAAAGTGTCTCCGTTGGACAAGCCGCAACCCACCGAGGACGGTAAAGACCACATCGTGACCGAATTCAACACCAAGGAATACCAGGTTAAGGTCGAGAACCTTGCCGACGGCACTTACCGTGTAACCCTCAATAAGGACGGCAAGGCCGATCAGGTGTATGAGACCAAGAACTGCCGCCTCCAGGGCAAAACCTGCCTGATGCATACCGATGAAGGAAAGAACATCCTCATCAATGGCGATAAGGGCCAAATCGTAATTATGGACAAGAAAGAGATCATCTATAAAGGCTCCAAGTAAGCCAACGTAATGACCTTTTTCCCATCTTTAGAACAATTCAACAAAACAGATATTACAGATGAAGAAAATGATTCTTGCCGTCATCGCTATGACGGCTATGGCTACTACCGCTATGGCACAAAACAGCAATTTCAACTACTCGGTTGACCGTTTTGCCGACATCGAGGTGCTTCGTTACCAGGTGCCCGGTTTTGAGGACCTGTCACTCCAACAGAAGGAGTTGGTTTATTACCTCACCGAGGCTGCCCTCAATGGCCGCGACATCCTCTTTGACCAGAACTGCAAGTACAACCTGATGGTGCGCCAGACGCTGGAGGACATCTACCGCAACTATAATGGTGACAAGCAGGACAAAGACTATCAGGCATTCCTGAAGTACCTGAAGCAGGTGTGGTTCGGCAACGGCATCCATCATCACTACTCGATGGACAAATTCGTTCCCGAGTTCTCCCAAAAATTCTTTGACAAGCAGTTTAACGCACTGCCTGGCGCAAAAGAGCGTGCCGCCGAGAAGAAAGTGCTCGACCGCGTCATCTTTGACCCCGACTTCATGGCCAAGCGCGTCAACCAAGCTGATGGACAGGATCTGATTCTCACTTCGGCCTGCAACATGTATGAGGGCGTGACCCAGCAAGAAGTCGAGGATTTCTACAACAACCTGAAAGACACCACCGACCTCACTCCCGTATCATGGGGTCTTAACTGCAAGGTGGTAAAACGCAATGGCAAAATAGTTGAAGAGCCCTACAAGATAGGCGGCCTCTATAGCAAAGCCATCGAGAAAATCGTCTATTGGCTCCAGAAAGCAGCCACCGTTGCCGAGAATGAGGGACAACGCGCCTATATCAACGAGTTGATCAAGTTTTACCAGACAGGCTCGTTGAAGACCTTTGACGATTACAGCATCTTGTGGGCCGAGGAGACCAAGAGCGATGTCGATTTCATCAACGGCTTCATTGAGAGCTACGGCGATCCCCTGGGCATGACCGGCTCGTGGGAAGGCATGGTCAACTTCAAGGACAAGGCCGCCTCGCGCCGCAGCAAACTCATCAGCGACAATGCACAATACTTCGAGAGCAATTCGCCTGTTGACAACCGCTTCAAGAAGAAAAACGTGAAAGGCGTGAGCGCCAAGGTCATCACCGCCGCCATTCTGGCAGGTGACAGCTACCCCTCGACGCCCATCGGCATCAACCTGCCCAACAGCAACTGGATCCGTGCCCAGCATGGCTCCAAGTCGGTATCTATCGATAACATTACCGATGCCTACAACAAGGTGGCTGCCGGTACCGGCTTTAACGAGGAGTTTGCCTACAGCGACGTCGAGGTCGAACTAATGAAGAACTACCTCGCGCTCGCAGACGCCCTGCACACCGACCTGCACGAGTGCCTGGGTCACGCTTCTGGCCAGTTACTCCCCGGTGTTGACCAGGACGCCCTCAAGGCCCACGGCTCCACGCTTGAGGAGGCCCGCGCCGACCTGTTCGCACTTTATTACCTTGCAGACCCCAAGCTGATTGAGTTGGGCATCTTCAAGGACAAGGACACCTACAAGGCCGAGTACTACAAATACATCATGAACGGCCTGATGACCCAGTTGACCCGCATCGAGCCCGGCAAGGACATCGAGGAAGCCCACATGCGCAACCGCAAACTCATCAGTGAGTGGTGCTATCAGCACGGCATGAAGGATAACGTCATCGAGTATGTGAAGCGCGACGGCAAGACCTATATCCGCGTCAACGACTACACAAAACTGCGTGACCTCTTTGCCCAGCTGCTCGCCGAGATCCAGCGTATCAAGAGTGAGGGTGACTATGAGGCTGGTCGCCAGCTGGTTGAGACCTATGGTGTAAAGGTTGATCCCGAAATCCACAAGGAGGTACTTGCCCGCTACGAGGGTCTGAATATCGCCCCCTACAAGGGCTTTGTCAACCCCATCTACACTCCGGTGTATGACAAGAACGGCAAGCTCATCGATGTGAAGGTTTCCTATACCGAAGGCTACATCGACCAGATGTTGCGCTACAGCCAGGATTACTCTCCCCTGACCCACTAAAAAACATTACTGCAAGACCTTTACTCACACGTCATGAAGATAAAGAGACTCTACACATTCATGCTGTCCAGGTTCCTGCCACGGTTCCTGATGACGTTCTGTATCTGTCTCTTTATCGTGATGATGCAATTCCTGTGGCGTTACATCGACGAACTGGTGGGTAAAGGTCTCAGCATTGACGTCGTTGCAGAGCTGTTCTTCTATGCCGCACTGTCGATGGTGCCGCTGGCATTGCCGTTGAGCATCCTGCTGGCAGCGCTGATGACTTTCGGCGACCTGGGAGAGCACGTGGAATTGACGGCGCTAAAATCGTCGGGCATCTCGCTGACGACCATTATGAAGCCCCTTGCCATTCTGATGGTGTTCGTGGCCATCGGGGCTTTCTTTTTCCAGAACAACGTCTTACCCAAGTCCCAAGTGAAGATGTGGACCCTGTTGTTCTCGATGCGCCAGACCTCACCCACCCTTGACATCCCTGAAGGGGCCGTTTATAGCCAGATTCCAGGTTACAACATCTATGTCAAGCGTAATGACAAGGAGCACGACATGCTCTATAACCTGCTTATCTATGACGTATCGGCTACCACGATGTATCCACGCATTGTTGTTGCAGATTCCGGTCGGCTGAGCATGACCGATGACAAGTGTCATCTGGTGTTGACCCTTTACAAGGGCGCGTGGTATGAACAGATGGGCTCTGGCAGCGGCATTAGCGGAATGAGTAATGACCTGTATCGGCGCGAGACGTTCCACGACAAGGAGTTACTGATTCCGTACGATGCCAATTTCACCCGCATGGACGACGAGACGATGAAATCCCAATATGTGGGCAAAGACATCAAAGAACTGCGACAGACCATCGATTCGGTAAGGCTGAAAGTGGACTCGGCCGCTACCTTTATCGTCACCAAACTGCGCAACCAACCCGTGTGTGGTGTTCCTATTTATCGTATCGAGTTCAACGATGGCAAGGAGACAAAAGTGCCCATCCATGAAGTCAAATTGGACAAACCGGTTGATATCAACAAGATTGTCAAAGAGTTACCCTCAACCGAGCAAGAGATGATCCTCAACCAGGCGATCATGCGCACCACCAATAATATGCAGGACTTGCAGTTCCAAGGCTATACCATAAGCGATGACAACTTTGTCATTCGACGCCACCAGATTGAGATGATGAAGAAATTCACCCTATCGCTGGCGTGTCTCATTTTCTTCTTCATCGGAGCCCCCCTGGGTGCGATTATCCGTAAAGGTGGCTTGGGTATGCCCATCGTCGTGTCGGTAATGCTGTTCATCGTCTATTATGTCATTGACAACACGGGCTACAAGCTGGCACGCGACGGCCGTTGGGAAGTGTGGCAGGGCATGTGGCTCAGTTCGGCGGTGTTGATGCCGTTGGGCATCTTCCTGACCAAGAAAGCAGTCAACGACTCGGCTGTCTTTAACCCCGACGCCTGGCTCAACCTGCTGCGCCGCTTCACGGGCTTGCACCAGACCCGCAAGCTGGAGGCAAAGGAAATCATCATTAACGACGTCATTCCAGCCGAGGCAATCAGCAGGATTGAAGCGCTCAAGGAGTCCTGCCAGCATTTTCTCGATACTTATCCGGGTCGCCAAGGTTACCTGGAATACTGGCAGCGCGGCTATGACAAGAAGGCCATCAAATCACTATCACAGCAGGTTGACGATGTGGTGGACTATCTTTCCAACTCCCATGACCAGATGGTGCTCAACAAGGCGATGGACTACCCTGTCATCCGCCAGTTGCTCACCTACCAGCCCAACAGCAACAAAACCCTGGGCACTGCTCTTGCAGCCCTCTTCCCGTTGGCTCTGCCAGCCTGGCTGGTAGGACTCCGGCACCAGAAGAACCTGAAACGTGACGTTAGCCTGACCATCAAGACTTGCGACCAGCTGGTTGCCATCTTCAATGGCGAATACAGCCGAGAGATGGAATACAGCGACAACATCAATTCAACCAAATTGTAGAATGGACGAAATCAAACTGAATACTATAGATGAGGCCGTGGAACAGCTTAAACGCGGCGAATTTGTCATCGTCGTCGATGATGAGGACCGCGAGAATGAAGGCGACTTCATCATTGCAGCCGAAAAAATCACCGAAGAGAAAGTCAACTTCATGCTGCGGGAGGGACGCGGCGTCCTGTGTGCCCCTGTCACCGCCGAGCGATGCCATGAACTCGAGTTGAACATGCAGGTCGATGACAACACGTCGATGCTTGGGACCCCGTTCACAGTAACCATCGACTTGCTGGACGGTTGCACCACCGGCGTGTCGATGCATGACCGCGCGATGACTATTCGTGCCCTTGCCAATCCCCATAGCAAACCGAGTGACTTTGGCCGTCCAGGGCACATCAACCCGCTGCGCGCCGTCGATAAGGGCGTACTCAAGCGCGCGGGCCACACCGAGGCTTCCATCGACCTGATGCGCATTGCTGGCCTCTACCCTGCAGCTGCCCTCATCGAAATCATCAACCCTGACGGCACCATGGCGCGCCTGCCGCAACTGATGGAGGTGGCCAAGAAATACGACATGCCCATCATCACCATCAAGGACTTGATTGCCTACCGCCTGCGCACCGAGAAGGTGGTCGAGGTGGGCGATGAGGTTGACCTGCCCACGCAATACGGGCATTTCAAGCTCATTCCCTTCCGTCAAATCAACAACGGCCTGGAACACATCGCCCTCATCAAGGGCGAATGGAAACCCGATGAGCCTCTGCTCGTGCGCGTTCACTCGTCATGTGCCACGGGCGACATATTCGGGTCGATGCGCTGTGAATGCGGCGAACAGCTGCATTTGGCCATGCAGATGATTGAAAAAGAGGGCAAAGGCGTGCTCGTGTATATGAATCAGGAAGGGCGAGGAATCGGTCTGATGAACAAAATCAAGGCCTACAAGCTGCAGGAGGGCGGTATGGATACCGTCGAAGCCAATGTGCATCTGGGATTCAAGCCCGACGAGCGCGACTATGGCGTGGGAGCCAATATCCTGCGCATCCTGGGCGTGACAAAGATGCGTCTGATGACCAACAACCCCGTCAAGCGCGTCGGTCTGGAGAGTTATGGACTGGAAGTGGTCGAAAATGTGCCGCTGGAGGTAAAACCAAACGAGTACAACGAGTTCTACATGCACACCAAGAAGGTGCGCATGGGACACGATCTGCATAAAGTGGACTAAAGAGAAAGATGCGGGATTTTAATGAAATAATGGCGTTTGTAGAGCGGGAAATCATCCCTCGCTACAACAATTTTGACAAGGGGCATGGAACCGACCATGTCCAAACCGTTATTTCGCAGGCATTGCAACTGGCCCAGCATTATCCCGAGGTGGACACGTGCCTCCTGCTCGTGGCAGCGGCCTATCATGACCTGGGGCTCGTCAATGGCCGTGAACACCACCACACCGACAGCGCACGCATCGTGCGTGAAGACGAGCGGCTG
Organism: Muribaculaceae bacterium; assembly: GCA_017557425.1. Lineage (GTDB taxonomy): Bacteria > Bacteroidota > Bacteroidia > Bacteroidales > Muribaculaceae > Sodaliphilus. Next base: position 29,964 of record JAFYYU010000014.1, read on the forward strand.
CGGCAATGGTTCAACGAGGATGAAATCAACACCATTGCCGACGCTGCCGAGGACCACCGCGCATCCAGCGACCATGAGCCCCGCACCATCTATGGCCGCATCGTCGCCGAGGCCGACCGCATCATCGACGGCGAGACCATCGTGCGCCGAGCACTGCAATACGGCCTCAAACATGAGCCAGGTCTTGACCGCGAGGGGCAATACCGCCGGCTAATGGAGCACATGAGGGAGAAATACGACTACGGCGGTTACCTGAAGCTGTGGATTCCTCAAAGCGACAATGCCAAGCGTCTGGAAGAGTTCCGTCAGTTGCTTGCCGACGAGCCTGCCTTTCGCCACCTGTTTGACACGATCTATAACCAAATAACGATATAATGCAATGAAAAAGATTACTACATTATTCGCATTGCTGGTTGGATTGACAGCAATGGCTGACATCCCTACTGGCTACTACACAAATGCCGTCGGGAAGAGCGACGAAGCATTGATGACCGCCCTCGAGGGTATCATTTATTACCACAGCCAACTGGGCTACAACGACCTGTGGGATGCCTATCCTTATACCGACGCTGGCAGTGACGGCTATTACATCGACATGTATTCCACCTGCAAGTACAACAAGAACTCCTATCATGTGGGCACGGCTTCCTATGTGGGTCAAGGCCTCAACCGCGAGCACTCGTTCCCCAAGAGCTGGTTTGGCGGTGAAGAATATCCCATGTATACCGACCTGATGATGATCATCCCCACCGACGGCTATGTGAACCAACGCCGCAGCAACTACCCTTACGGCGTGTGCGCTGGATCTGATGCCATAACTTACACCAACGAGGAATTAGGCGTTTCCATGTTGGGAAAACTGGGCATAAGCACCTACAATGGCTATAACGCAAAGGTCTTTGAGCCTGATGACGAGTACAAGGGAGACTTTGCACGCATCTATTTCTACATGGTTACATGCTACAAGGGCAAAGTTAGCGAGTGGCCTGGCTGCGACCAACTCGACTATGCGACCAATGGTTACAAAGCCTTCTCCAATTGGTCAATCCAGATGCTCATGGAGTGGCATCGCGCCGATCCTGTCAGCGCCAAGGAAATTGCCCGCAACGAGGCCGTCTATAGCAGCAAAGACGGCAACAAGGAATATGGTCAGGGCAACCGCAACCCCTTTGTGGACCACCCCGAACTGGCCGAATACATCTGGGGCACTAAGCAGCATGAGGCCTGGACCGGTGCAGGCGACATCCCCCAGCCCATTGTCAAAGAGGTGCCCGTCATGCTCAGCGTTGACACCACAGCCGTGGAGTCAAACTCCTTCCGCGCCGACTGGACCAGCGGCGGCGATGTGTCGAGCTATACCCTCAAGGTGAACCGTCAACAGGAGTCGGGTGCAGTATTGTTGATGACCGAGAATTTCTCCAACGTAAATGTCTATTCCGATGGTTATACCGACATCGGCGAAAACCTTGACGAGTACACCGACAACCCGGGTTGGACGGGCTTCAAAGTTTATACCGCCCCAGGCCAATCTCTGAAGTTGGGCACATCAAGTGCCGTCGGATACCTCACCAGTCCCGAGTTGCAGCTCAGCAGTACGGTCTCTGTGGTATTCAGGGCCAAAAACTGGATTAATTCCAGCGGTGCCAGCGATAATGCCTCTATCATTGTATCATGTGGCGAGGCGAACCAGTCAATAACCCTGAGTGACAGTCCCGAGGATTATACCGTGGTACTCAACGGCTGCACGGCTCAAAACATCAAGTTGGCCATGAACGCTGTCAAGAAGCGCGCCTACGTCTACAGCGTCAACATTTACGACGGCGACCTGACGGCTACCCCGCGGCGCGAGATTGTCGAGGAGGGTGACTCCACCTGGCGCATGGTGAGCGGCATCACCGACACCTGTTACACCGTGCGCGCACTCGATGGCGGCGTCTATGAGTATCTGGTAAAAGCCATCTACACCGACGGTACCGAGAGCGTGTGGTCCAACATCCAGCACGTGACGCTCACCGGTGGCGGCGACGCACCGCTCACGGGTGATGTGAATGACGACGGTGTGGTGAATATTGCTGATGTCACGACGCTTATCGACTACTTGCTGGGTAATACGCCGCAAGTCTTCAACGAGCAGGCTGCAGACGTTAACGGTGACAGCGTGATCAACATCGCCGACGTCACAGCCCTCATCGACATCCTGCTGGGCTCGTAACAGCGGCAGGGCCATCTGTAAATTCGACACGCCACCTGAAATCTGCACGGGTGGCGTGTACCGTTGAACTGGCACGGTGTTTGCTGTTTACAAGATGATATTTTGACAGTAACTGAACAAGAAAAGAAATTAAAATATATGATTCACAACCAGCACGACATGCAACACAAGTACTGGCAGCGCGGTTTTGCGTTGCCCAGTGCCGGTGCCGACTTCCCTGACGAAGAGGATGAGGAGGACGATGACCTGCCCGGCGGTGGCGACTACAGCGGTGGCAGCGAGAGCGAGAATCCGTCCTACAGGGAGACACGTCAGCGACGAAATGTCAGTCGGGGTGACAATTCTGCCACTCCCGTTATCGATAAATATGGCAAAGACATCACCCGCGAGGCTGCCGAGGGTCGCCTGGATCCCGTTGTGGGCCGCGAGACGGAAATTGAGCGGTTGGCCCAAATCCTGAGCCGCCGCAAGAAGAACAACCCCGTGATGATCGGCGAGCCCGGCGTGGGCAAGAGCGCCATCATCGAGGGACTGGCCAAGCGTATCGTGGAGCGCAAGGTGGCTCGTACCCTGCTCGACAAGCGCATCGTCTCGCTCGACATGGCTGCCATCGTTGCCGGCACTAAGTACCGCGGCCAGTTTGAGGAGCGCCTCAAGGCCGTCATCGACGAGGTAAGCGCCAACAAGAACGTGATCATGTTCATCGACGAGATCCACAACATCGTGGGCGCCGGCAACGCCAGCGGCTCGATGGATGCCGCCAACCTGCTCAAACCCGCCCTGGCGCGCGGCGAGTTCCAGTGCATCGGCGCCACCACGCTCGACGAGTACCGCAAGAGCATCGAGAAAGATGGTGCCCTGGAGCGTCGTTTCCAGAAGGTCCTGGTTGAGCCCACTACGCCCGAGCAGACGCTGGATATCCTGCACCGCATCAAGGAGATGTACGAGAAGCACCATGGCGTGAACTATACCGACGAGGCCCTGCGCGCCTGCGTCACCTTGACCGACCGCTACATCAGCGACCGTTTCTTCCCCGACAAGGCCATTGACGCGATGGACGAAGCCGGCTCACGCGTCCACATCACCCGTGTGGACACTCCCAAGGAGATTGAAGACCTGGAGCAACGCATTGCCGAGGCACAAGAGAACAAATTCAAGGCTGTACAAGCCCAGAACTTCGAGAGCGCGGCAGGCTACCGCGACCAGCAGGAGAAACTCAAGGCCGAACTGCAAGAGGCCAAGGAGCGCTGGGAAGCTGAATTGGACAGCCGCCGCGTGACCGTTGACGAAGGACATATCGCCGAAGTCGTCGCCATGATGACCGGCGTGCCCACCCAGCGCATCGCCCAGAGCGAAGGCATCCGCCTGCTGGGTATGACCGACGAGCTGAAGAAGCAGGTCATCGGCCAGGACGAGGCCATCGACAAGATTGCCCGCAGCATCCGCCGCAACCGTGCCGGCCTGCGTGACCCCAAGCGTCCCATCGGCTCGTTCATGTTCCTGGGACCGACGGGCGTGGGCAAGACCCTGCTGGCCAAAAAGCTCGCACAGTTCCTTTTCAACAGCGACGAGGCGCTTATCCGTGTGGACATGAGCGAATATATGGAGAAATTCAATGTCTCTAGGCTCGTGGGTGCGCCTCCGGGCTATGTGGGTTACGAGGAGGGCGGCCAGCTGACCGAGAAGGTGCGCCGTCACCCTTACAGCGTGGTGCTGCTCGACGAGATCGAGAAAGCCCACCCCGACGTGTTCAACATGCTGCTGCAGGTGCTTGACGAGGGTAGCCTGACCGATGGTCTGGGCCGCAAGGTGGATTTCAAGAACACCATCATCATCATGACCAGCAACATCGGTACCAGGGAACTGAAGGACTTTGGCGCCGGCGTGGGTTTCCATACGGGCGAACTGACCAAAGAACGCAGCGATGCGGTAATCCGTAAAGCGCTCAACCGCCAATTCTCGCCCGAGTTCCTGAACCGCGTGGACGACATCGTGACCTTCGGGGCATTGAACCACGACAACATCCTCAAGATCGTCGATATCGAACTCGCCGGATTCTACAAGCGCGTTGAGGAGAACGGTCTGACGTTGGAAATCACCGATGCCGCCAAGAATCTGGTGGCCGACCACGGCTTCGACATCCAGTACGGCGCACGCCCCTTGAAGCGCGCCATCCAGAGCGAAATCGAAGACCCGTTGAGCGAAATGCTCCTCCGCGAGGAAGCCAAGCCCGGCGACACCATCGTCATCGACGCCCACGACGACAAAATCACCACCCACATCAAGAAAGGCCACAAAGGGTAAAACTTGATGACAAATCGCTATAAGCAGGGCGGGTGCCACACCACGGCATCCGCCCTCGTCGTTTAACAACTGAATAGTCTGATCTATCTGATAGAATCCGCAGTTTTTTATCATATTCTCTTGTAAACATGAGGTCTATGTACTATCTTTGTCCTTTGGCAACTATAAAGACCTTTAAACGTATACGGCAATGAACCACATGATAACGATGAAAAGGATTATATTGATGATGATGGCAGTTCTGGCGGCGTTGTATGCTGCCGCCTCTTCAAAAGATCAACCTGTATTGAACGACTTAACTGGTGAAATAGTATTTGAAGAAGGAGGTAATAAAACTACTGCATTGACTGATGATGGTGGATTAATTGATATGTATGAGTATCTCTATATCAGTTACTCGGGAGACGAAGATGTCGAATTTACTATCTTAGTCAATGATAGAAATCTCTTAGAAGATGAAGACCTCAATCATTGTGTCAGTTGGGATGAAGACAATAATCGTTATGTTGTCTCTCTTTACTACCTTATTCCCCCCTTCGGAGATCAATATTGTTCAGTTCTTAATTTCGTTGTGACAGTACATTCCGCTGGATATAACGATTTAACAATGGAGCACTCTTCTTTTGTTTCATTTCTTGATACTAGTGAAGTGGCGCCTCCAAGCATCTCTGAGTATGTTACTGATTTGACTTTTTTCATTCAGGTCGGCTATTCTTGCAGTGTCCATTATTGTAGCCTCGACGCGTCTAATAATGACATAGATGACAATTGGGACACGTCAGTATACGCTATCGAACGTCTTGATCATGACTACTATTTAACAGTTAGGGCCGGCAACAGAACGCTTTTGGGCAGTGTATACAGTTATTCAGAAAGAACATTCTTGATTCCAGCAAGAGAATGCAATATTGCTATCTCACAATGCGATAGCATCAAACCGGGTTGGATATATTCCATTATTGAAAATGGGTCTTGTTTTTACACAGAAGATGTAGAATTAGGGAGATGTTTTGCTATTATTGAATTAAATTCTTTTGCAAATTATTGGGATTTGCAACTCACAACAACTGTCGATTACCAACTAGTCTGGAATGATACTTTTGATCCTGCAATAGCTACTATCAATCTTCTACCATTTGGTGATATTCATGGCGGAGAGTACCATATAAAAGCTACTGTTTCTGATGGATATAATTCATTGTCGACAGATACTATATTAGAGATTCATCCCGTTGTTACTCGTCTTACTCGTGATTCTTTGTTCTTGGATTTTGCTCCAAACATGAATAATATCAGTCTCATCGTTAACGGCGAGGAAGTTGAATTATCGACGGATTGCCACCACTATGCATTACCTCGTTTAGACCACGACTATTCAGTAACAGTTCAAGCGGAAATAAACATAACAAATGAATGGGGTGATAATTACTCTAGAAGAAGTAAGGAAACTACTGTTATTATCCCATCAAAGTGCGTTGGTGATGTTGATGACAATGGTCTTGTGAACATAAGCGATGTGACGGCATTGATAGATTATCTGCTCAACGGCGATGCCTCGGCCATCAATCTTACTAATGCTGATTGCGACGGGAACGGGCTTGTGAACATCAGCGACGTGACCAGCCTCATCGACTACCTTCTCAGCGGCACGTGGCATTGATTCTGCGCTCGCAGTCTAGAATTCATATTATAAGCATCCGCTTCATCCCTATCGATGGATGAGGCGGATTCTTATTCTTAAATTGGCGTAATGCGTTGTTTGATTGTTAGTCCAATTCGTTATAATTGAAAGCGGATGCCAAATTAGTTCAATTAGTGTAATTCGTAGTTTGATAGATTAGAAGGGGTAGCCGATGGCGAGGTGGAAGGCGAGGCCGTCCTTGAAATTGGCGATGTTGTAGTAGCCGCTCTTGCCGGTGTCGTAGGGGGCGTGGATGCCGATACCCAGGTCGGCGCGCACGACGAGCATCGACATGTCGAAGCGCAGTCCGACTCCAGTGCCCAATGCCAGCTCATCCAAGAAGTTTTTCATCTTCAGCAGGCCACCAGGACGGTGATCATCGTCCTTTAAAAGCCAGATATTGCCTGCGTCCAGGAAGACGGCTCCCTTGAAATAGCCCAAGATGGGGAAGCGGTACTCGGCATTGGCCTCGAACTTGAAGGTACCCGTCTGGTCATAATAGGTGTAGCGGTCGCGGAATTCCGGATGGTAGCTTCCCGGTCCGATGGTGCGGACGGCAAAGGCCCTAATCGAGTTGGAACCGCCGACATAGAACTGCTCACGGTAAGGCACCTCGTTGATATTGCCATAGGCATGTACAGCACCCATAAAGACCCTTGTGGCCAACACACCCTCCAGGCCTAAGTTGCGGGTCCACACGACTTGAGCCTGAGCCTTGACGAACTGGGAGAACGGCGTACCGAACAACTCCTTGGAGCCGTTTTTGCTGCCACACAGTGACCAGATGCCCGAGAAAATGTTACCCGCCTCGGCCACACCAGCCGTGAAGGTGATATGGTCACGGGGAGTCAGGTCACGGTCATAGGTATAGGTATATTCAATCTTGGGAATGAACATATCCTGGAAACTCTGGTCAAGTGCCGGATTGTCTTCCATGGCCTTTTTGAACTCATCGGTGCTGCTGATGAGTTTGTTGTAAGTGAGTTTGAAAGGAGTCAACACATGACTGGAATAACGGCTCCCATGCCATTCCCACGTAGCCGCCATGTTAAACTGCGCCATCTTGAAGAAACCCGGACGGTTCATCAGGTCGGCACTCATCGACAAACGCGTCCAGTTGGTGTATCGACGTGAAGGATAGAGGAACTTGGGGGCTATCAAGCGCGGGAAATCCAGTTTGCCCTCGATACCGAACTCATAGGAATCCAAGTCAGAACCATTGTAGTCACCGCCAGAGGTCTGCCACTCGTAGTCGCCATAGATATCCACCGAGAACTTCTCGCCAGCGCCGAAGGCGTTCTTGTGGCTGGCACCCACCTCGACACCCGGGCCGATAAAGCTGTTACTCTTGGATGAGCCGTGCATCTCAAAGGTCACTTCCCACGGTTTGTCGAGCTGGCAGTAGATGGCCAGATCAAGCAATCCGTCGCCCTCGGGTGTAACGCTGTCGATGGGATTCACCTGAATGTCCACCGTGCTGAAGATGCCCAGTCTTGACAGAGCCGCCTGGGTGCGGTCGATACTGTTGACACGGAACACCCTACCCTTGCGGGCACGGATGCAAGACGGTATCACGTGATCCTTGATATAAACCGGTTCATAGCGGATGAGCGTGCAATTCCTGGTCTCGACCGTATCGGGTTCGCCGACGGCGTCATCGTTGAGCACCGATGCCGTTATGTCATTCACGCGATAACGCATCATCGCGTTATTGGGGATGTCTCCCGAGGGAATCAGGCGCATGTGGATGACGCCCTTGTCCTGGACACTGTCGGCCAAATACTGGATATATTCGGGCCTAAAGAAATAATAGCCGCGGTTACGCACGAAATTAGTGATGTCGATGCGCACCGCACTCAACGAGTCCAGGCAATAGCGGCTGCCCGTCTGCAGGTAACGGTTCTCCCTAGCCAACGAATCCACCAGTTGCAAGACCGCCTCCTTGCTGCCCGTATATTCCACGTTTCCAATCGTGTAAGGTGGATGAATATCGATATCATAGGAAACCTTTGCCTTCTTAGGATTCTTAGCAGGATGAAGCTGATAGCTGGCCGAGGAGGTAAAATAACCGTTGTTGCGCAGGATGGTGTTGATCATGTCCACACGCGCTTGCGGGTTGACCCGTCTCATGAGCACCGGCTTAGCCGCAAAATGCTTGAAGAGCCACCCTTTGAAGCCCGTCGCATCCTCATCGATATTGTTATACAACATCAGACCGAAGGGAAACGGAGTGCGGTAATAAGGCGAATAGAGAGGATTGTTGGGACGCACATTGATGGCCGTGAAAATATCATCCTTCATGCCGGCATCGGCCTTCACGCTGTCCTCGTGATACTTGAGATGCTTCACTCCGGTGTATAGGACATCATTCTCCCCCAGTTTTTTAGTCGTCGAGCAAGACGATGCCAGCAGCAGTGAGGCCACCACTACAAGCATGAAGCTGAAATATGTCTTAGGGCTCGTTCTCATCTTCTCTCTTGCGGTTTACGGTTGGTTTATCGATAGCGCTGTCTTCCAAGGGGACGACATAGGTATCATTATTGTTGGATATCGCCTCGATAGCGTTCTCCTGCAGCTTCAGTTCGGCCTTGCGGGCTTTCTCCAGCGAGTCACGCAATAGGTATTCGCGCGAGTGCTTGAACTTGAACAGGTTTTTGAGGTTGGTGAGCTTGCGCTTGAGCACATAAGCCACACCCGTCTCGGTTACCTGGCCCTCGACCACATTCTCGTAGCTGGCATGACGGAACAGCCTCAGGTACCTGTTGCCGGCATCGTTGAGGTAATATTCCAGAGAGATATCGTTAAACAGGCTGCTTGCAATATCCTCTTCGGCCGATGCCTCGGTACTGTACTCACCGCCCACGACAATCTTAAAGCGGTCGTTGAACAACGACTTGGCAAGCCTGTAGCTGTAACTGGTCTCGGTGCCGCCGCTACGGGCGCCTTCATACTGGTTGATGCCGAACGAAAGGTCAATACCAGGCAACGTCTGCGCCGCCCAGGTGTTGAGCTGCGACTGCAGGAACGAGAACAACGCCGACGATGCCGTCAGGTTATTGATATTGCCAGCACTATTGGTTCCCGAGTAAGTGTTGTAAAGCAACAGGTTGATAGCCGCCTGCGAGCGCTGGTTCTCACTCATGGACTGCAACTCGTTCTGCACGGTCATATCGGTCTCGCAATTCAGGTCAAAGTCCAGGTCGATACTGCTGAGCGTACCACCCACCTTAGCGTCAATGATGAACTCTACCAGGCGTGCGCCCTCGTCGTCATTGGAAACGCTGGTTTTGAGACGCTCGGTTCCCTTGAGGTTGAGTTGGGGATTGAGCATATCACCGGTCCAAGTGATCGAACTGCCGTTGCTAATGTCAAAGTTCTTCTGCGAGATGAGTGGCGGTGTATAGCGCACATTGCCGCTCTCGATGATGTAGGAGCCATTGAGCTTATCACGGCCAGCGAAGTCAAGTGAATACTGCAGTCGGCCGTTACCGTCAACAGTGGCACGGTTCTGGCCGTCCTCCGACAAATAAGCGTTGATCTTGGCACCCTTCTCTACATTGATATTGACCAGAATACTGTTGGCGCTGCTGCCGCGACCTGTCACGAGCACCGTTTGGCCCGTTCCGGTGTTATTAAAGTCGGTGAACGTGACCATATTCTCGTCAACAGCAGTAGAGAGTTGCGAGATATCATTCTTCATCACGTAGGTGATATTGGAGCCGGATAACAGTGTGGCATCGGCACGCACAGTCATCAGGTCACCATGACTCTTGACGGTAGCGTTGATGTCGGCAAGGCCTTTGCCAAACAGTTGAGTCAATTCATCCTGCTTGCTGTCCATAAACTGCACCTCTCGGCCTGTTGCTTTGAGGTCAATCACCATGTTATCCAAGTCACGCAAATCCACTTGCCCGTTAATAACGACAGGACTGCGGTTAGCGCCCGTGAGCTTGTAGTTATTGAACGTAATGACATTATTCTCGACAGGAATGCGGTCAGCGGCCAGTTTGAGCGAGCTGCCGTATCGTGGCAGATTAACCATCGCCGAATCGGCCGTTAAGTAACCATTGACAATCGGATTGTCCATCGACCCCGACACCACCATGTTGCCCACGGCATATCCGTCCAGCCAGATGTAATCGCCAGGGATAAACGCGTTGGCACGCGTCAGCGGGAAACGGTTAAAACGCGCTTCCATATTGAACGGGCTAGCTGCGGTGGCATCGTTGAGCGAGCCCTCGAGAACGATGGCTTCCTTGCCGTCAAGAATAAGGTCAGCGGTCAGGCGGGTGGTCGCACTGGCCGGGTCAAAGTCAAAGTCGGCATTCAGTGTCACGTCACCCTCGTGCTTGCCGTTATAGACGAAGTCCTTGATGTCGATGACGCCGTCACCGTCAGCATTGGCGCCGTCCCAGTTGATGTCCATGCTGGCATTGAGAGTGCCGCTGGTTTTGTTAAGCATGGGAACGATGCGTGTCCATTCCTCCAGACGCAGGTTCTCGATATTGAGCTGGACATTCTCGGAATTCTCACCGGGCAGCCGTTGTGTCAGCAGTTCCACGCTGCTGCTGTCGCTTTGCAGCATCAAGTTGGCATCAAGCATGCGCGTGCGATAGTCCACATTCACATAGTTATCCTCGTTGAACGTCCAATGGCGGTAGCCGATGACGGGATCGTTGCCAAAGAGCCGCATCCGCACCTCATCGTCGCTCAGACGGGCGTTGCAGCCCAAACGGTAGCCTGTTTCATGCTTGATATTCTGCTGATGCAGCATGAAGTCCAGTGCCGAGCCTTTTACACCTCCCTCAACGTCCACAAAGGCATAATCGTCCCATGTGCCCGGCCTGTTGCCCATGTGTGCATTAAAGGCGAGGTATTTGTTGTTCAGCTCGTTGGCATGGATGGTGATCGTGTCGATGTTGGTCGTGCCATAGCTGATACCGTGGGCACGGCCGTCGATGTAGATGCTCGTATCGCGGCTCACCTCGCAGCTGACGTTGCGGAAGTCGATGTCACGCTGTTGCAGATAACGCTGAACCAAACCGTCGGTTCCCATGTGCATATCCAAATCAAACCTCGGCATCGAGTCCTTGAGACGTTCCACATCCAGCGAGCGCTCCTTAAATTGGCGCTGGAACTCAGTAGCGGCATGCTGCATGTCCTCGATCAGGGGCATCATGCCACTGGGCGCATTCAAGTGGGCATAATTGTCTTCGTTTTCAACGGTAATGCAGGTGATCCACGGCGTGCTGTGCAGCGTTCCATGGGCCTCGTCTGCAACAAGCAGACTGCTGTCCAATTGCCAGTCGATGTCATTGAGCGTTAGGTCGGCATCCCACTCCTGGGTGCGCAGGTTGATGTCACCCTCGGCATGGAGCTTAGTCGTTCCGTTGCACACACCGTCATACATGCCCAGACGGTTCAAATCCAGGTCGCGCACATTGCCGTCAGCCGTGAAGACGTAGTGGTCGTTGCAGATAGTGCCGTGGGCATTGGCGTCAAAGTCGCAGCCCTTGTTGGCGCTGGAGGCATAGACGTCGGCATAGCCGCCCCGCAGTTTTCCGCGGGCCTTGATGTTGCCGTAATGTGTACCGTTATAACGCACACTGGCCAGATTGACAGTGGCATCGGTCCACGTGGAGCCGCAGTCGGTGAAGTCGAAGCCGTGACCGCGGGCGTTGACACTGCCCGTGAGGTTCCTGACGTCATAATCGGGCAGGAACGACTTGACAGGGAAGTTGTTGAACGACGCATCCACGTCATAGTTCTCGTTGCAGATGTCGTAGTAACCGTCGCCACGCATCGAGCCGCAGCCCGTCGAGATGCGCAGGTTGCGTGCCACCCATTTGCATCCCTCCTTGTTGATCTTGCCGCTCATCTTCATGGGGGGCAGTTTTACATCCTTCAAGCCCAGCATCTTGTTGAGGACGCTCGGATCCCGCAGGTCTACCTCGGTATCCATGTCGGCCTTCATGCGGTCCATGTCAGTGGGGTTGTAGATGGTGCCCTTGCCCTTGACGCGGCCTATGCCCGGTACATCGGCATCCAGCGAGTGGATATCAAGCCGCTTGTCATTACCGCGGGCTTTAGCCTTGATTTTAACGGGCTTGTTATGCGGAATGTCCTTCAAGGCCTTGCGGGCCTCGGGCACGAGTTTCTCCACCTCGTTGAGGTCGATTTTGCTGTCGGTGTCGATGGTGGCTTTGCCGTTGGGCTTGCCGTCGAGCATATCCTGGTCGACATGGGCATCGAGCTTGATGTCGCTGCCCTTGGTCTTCAGTTTCATGTCATTGAGGTCGAGGCCGTTCTTGTTCTTATTGACGGTGCCGCTGGCGTCCTTGACCTGCAGGCCGCTGCGTTCCTTGCCCGAAAGGTGCTTGACGGGCACCTTCATGTTCTCGCCGTCATATTCAAAGTCCTCGATGTCGGCGTTCACGTCCTTCACCTCGATATTGTCGGGATCCAGCGTGGTACCCGGCTTGTTGGGCTTTTTGCCCGTCTGGGCGTAACGCCCCTTGCTGTTCTTGACGCTTACCTTACCGGCCTTGACTTTCCACGGCTTATCGTCGCCATCGGCCTTGGGGGCTTCCTTGGGCATGGGATGGTCCTTGCTGTACTGTTTGGCGTCCTTTTCGCTGGGATGCTCATAGTTCACGTCGGCCTTGTCAACATCGAGACTGCCCACGTCCACCGTCTGATCTCCTGTATCAACTTTCACATCCTTGGCCTCGGCATGGCCCACCTTGGCATCGAGGTTATCTACCGTAGGCTTCATGTCCATCTTGAAGTCCACATCATCGGCAGTGACCTTGTCGGCATTGACCTTCCACGGCTTGCTCGGTTCTTTTTCCTCTGGTTTCTTCTTCTCGGGCTTGTAGCTCATCTTGGCCTTACCGCCCTTGAGTGCGGCATTGCCGACATCCACCTTGTTGTCGTTCAAGTCAACCGAAGCCTTGTCGATATTGGCATCGTCCAGGTCCACGTCCAGGTCCATCGAGCCGTCGTCGGTCTTGATTTGGCTCTTGGCGCCCTTGAGCAAGGCATTATCCACCTCCACTTTTTTGTCCAGCAGGGGTCCCGGTTTCACGTTGCCTTTCACCTCATCGGCCTTGAATAAGGTGTCGCCGTTTTGATCGATGACCTGAATATCGGTAGCGCTGACGTCCAGCGGGAATTTCACCCTCACGTCGCCCACGCTGATGTCCATGCCTGTCTTTTCACTCGCATATTCGGCAGCAGCGTCAGCCACCTTGTTTTGGACCCAAGGGATGTACATGGCAAACGGCAGCGCCGCCACCATGCCCAAGATACCACCGCCCACCCAGGCAGCGAACTTGGAAAACATATTTCCCTTTTTTCCAAACATTTATGCTCGCGTCAATGCACAATTAGACATTTTAACTAGCAAAGATACAAAAGAATTGGAAAAACAAGAAAAAAACTACGATTTTCCTTCAGATTATAAAAAAGTGTCCGCAAGCTGAGCGCCTGCGGACACTATCGTTACCTTGTTTTAAAAATGCCTTAGAACCACTTGAGGTAGGCGAAATCCTGACGATGGGGCAGGTTGTCGCACCAGGGATAAGCGCGGTAGGCATAGCGGAAGATTCCGTTCTCATGGAAAGGCACCTTGCAGTTGTAGGTCAGTATGTTACCATCCTTGGCAACTACCTCAAACCCGGCTTTGCGGAAGAACTTGGTCTGACCGTCTTCCTCTTTATAAACGACGAGTTCGAGCTTTACGTCCTCACCCAATCCGGCAGTGTCGAGACGCATGGTAATGTCGATGTCGGCAGTGCCGTTGGCAATAGCCTCACGGTTGCCCATAATGTTGCCGACGAGTTGCACGTCATCCCAACGCTTGGCGACATTCTCTTTCCACTTCACGATCTCACGGGCAAAGGCGTAGTTGTTCTTAACGAGCTTGTGCATGCGCTCAGCCTGCGGGTTGTAGAACTTCACGAAATAGTCCTTCATCATGCGCGACATGGTATAGTTGGGCGCGATGTGGACCATCGAGTTCTTGATGTACTGGATCCACTCGGGCGAATAACCCTTGCTGTTCTTGGCAAAATACAGCGGGATGATCTCGTTCTCGAGCATCGAATAGATGGTAGCCGAGTCAAGCTTGTCCTGCTGGTCCTGCTCGGTATAGGTGCGCTTGCTGGTCAATGCCCAGCCGGCACCCTCACGATAACCCTCATACCACCAGCCGTCGAGCACCGAGAAGTTGAGCAGACCGTTCATTTCGGCCTTCTCGCCCGATGTACCCGAAGCCTCGAGCGGACGGGTCGGGGTATTCAACCACACGTCAACACCGGTGATGAGACGTTTGGAGAGCGTCATGTCATAGTTCTCCAGGAAGATGATCTTGCCCAGGAACTCCGGCATCTTGCTGATTTCGATGATGCGCTTGATCAGGCCCTGACCGGCACCGTCGGCGGGATGGGCCTTGCCGGCAAAGATGAACTGCACAGGATAACGCTCGTTGTTCACGATCTTGCTCAGACGCTCCAGGTCGTTGAACAACAGATAAGCGCGCTTGTAAGTGGCAAAACGGCGGGCAAAACCGATGAGCAGAGCGTCAGGGTTGATTTTCTCTACGATGTTGGCGATGCGTGTGGGATCACCCTGGTTCTTGAGCCAGTTCTCCTTGAAGTCGCGCTTCACGAAGCGGATAAACTTCTGCTTCAGCATCATGCGCATCTCCCAAATCTTCTCGTCAGGGACATTCATCAGCGGGGCCCAAGAGGACTCCAGTTCCTGATTATCCATGAAATCATCGCCCAGCACCTGGTTGTAGAAAATTTTCCACTCGCTGGCGGCCCAGGTGGGCATGTGGACGCCGTTGGTGACATAACCAACATGAGACTCCTCGGGGGCATAGCCCTTCCAGATACCTGCGAACATCTTTTTGCTCACCTCGCCGTGCAGCCAGCTCACGCCGTTGCTCTCCTGCGTGGTGTTCAGGGCAAAGGTGCTCATGCAGAAACGCTCGTTGCTGCCGGGGTTCTCACGGCCCATGTCCATGAGTTCCTGCCACGAGATGCCCAGGCGCTCAGGATAGCCACCCATGTATTTGCCGAAGAGTTCCTCGTCAAAGTAGTCGTGACCGGCGGGAACAGGCGTGTGGACGGTATAAAGCGAAGAGGCGCGAACGACCTCGAGGGCTTCGTTGAAATTCAGACCATCCTCCTGCACATAGTCCACCAGACGCTGCAGGTTGAGCAGTGCGGCATGGCCCTCGTTGCAGTGGTAGATGTCGGCCTTGATGCCCAGGCGCTTAAGCAGCAGCACGCCGCCAATGCCCAGCAGGTACTCCTGCTTGATGCGGTTCTCCCAGTCGCCGCCATAGAGCTTGTGGGTAATCTCGCGGTCATACTCGCTGTTCTGATCGATATCGGTATCCAACAAGTATAAAGTAACACGGCCCACATTGGCTTTCCACACGTTCACATAGATGGTACGGCCAGGATAAGGAACCTCGTGTACCAGTTGCTTACCATTCTCATCCATTACCGGTTCAATGGGCAGCTGGTGGAAGTTCTGGGCCTCGTAGTTGGCGATCTGCTGACCGTCCATTGACAGCGTCTGGGTAAAATATCCGTAACGATACAGGAAGCCCACGGCGGTCATGTTCACGCAGCGGTCGCTAGCCTCTTTGACATAGTCACCGGCAAGGATACCCAGGCCACCCGAGTAAATCTTGAGGGCGTTGCAAAGGCCGTACTCCATACAGAAATAAGCCACCGAAGGCAGGTCAGTGCGCAAGGGCTTCTTCATGTACTCCTTATAGAGCTCATAGGTGCTGTCGATACGTGCCAGCATGGCGGTATCGTTCTGGATAGCCTTGATTTTCTCGTTAGAAAGACGCTGCAGCATCTTCACGGGGTTCTCGCTGGTGGCACGCCACGTGTCGCGGTCCAAGTCATGGAACAGGGTCTTGCCCTCGGTATTCCATGCCCACCAAAGGTTGCGTGACAGTTCGTTGAGTTTGTTGAGCTTACCGGGAAGCTCTGACTTCACAGTGATGCTCCTCCACTGAGGATCATTGCTGTTGCTTGCTTGAAATTTCATAAGTTATAATTGTAGTTAGTTGTTGGTTTCTACTTGTTTAAGGGCTGCAGTGTAGGCCTCATCATAGTATTTGATGAAGTTTTCCCACGAGGCAGCCTTGCTGGTGGTGCGGGAGCCGTTGCGCACGCTTTGCATCATCTTGGGTTCCATCACGTAAAGATTGAGCAGACCCGAGACAACAGTCTGCACCGTGTCAGCATAGTTGCTGTCGGTGCGGTGAACGACCTTGATACCGCTCAAGTCACTGTCGTCACCAAAGTTGTCAAGCACCCACTGGCCAAAGCCGGCGAGGTCGGTGGTGACGGTAGGCAAGCCAAAGGCGGCACTCTCCAGCGGCGTATAACCCCACGGCTCATAATAGGACGGGAACACGGCTGCGTCAAGGCCTGCCAACAGGTCATAATAAGCCATGTCAAAGATGCCGTCATTGCCGTTAAGGTAGGAAGGCACGTCGATGACCGTGACCATGTCCTGGGGCTCATTATGGAAGCCCAGCGCATTGATGCGGCTATAGATCGGGTCGTTGTCAGGATTATACAGGTTATGGGTGATGACGGGGTTGAAGAGGCGGTGAGGCTTGCGGGAAGCCATATTCTCGACAAGGTCGGCACGCGGCGACTTCATCCATGCCGGCACCAGCACAAAGGCCACCACCTTGCGCTGCAGGCTGGTAACCCTTTCCAGCGCATCACGCAGCGACGAGAGGGCGTCAAGATAGACGTCGATGCCCTTGTTGCGTATCTCCAGACGTCCCGACGTGGCGATAATCATGGTATCCTCGGGGAAAACCTGCCCTGTGAGGGCTCCAGCCACCCGCAGCATGCATTGACGGGCGGCGGCACGTGTAGCGGTGAATTTTGCACCCTTGGGCACATAGTTCTGCTCAAAGGCATTGGGCGTCACTATCGGACGGCGCTCCAGCAACTGCTCGCACTCGCGGGCCGTCACCTCGCTCACCGTGGTAAAAGCGTCGGCAGCATGTGCAGCAGCCTTCTCGAGCGAATGTTTGGACTGCATGTTGAGTTCTTCGGCCATCTGGTCACCAAAGTAACCCTGCATAAAGTCATACAAGGGCTTGCCGTTACCACAGATGCTGCGGCCGATGCTTGTGGCATGGGTAGTGAATACCGTGGCCACGTGGGGCAAGCGGGACTTGACATAGAGCAGTCCCATGCCGGTCGTCCATTCATCAAAATGGGCAACGACCTTCATCTCGGGATTATCCTTCCACTTGACGATGCTCTCGACAACGAGGGCTGCAGCATAGGCAAACATGCAGGACTCATCATAGTCACCATAGGCATGCAGTGAATCCACGCCGTAGCGCTCCCACATTTCGGCATAAAGCTCGTTCTTGTAGGGATACAGCGCGTCATAGGTCACCAGTACGGCCAACGGCTTACCCGGGACGTCCCAGCGCCCTACCCTCACTCGCACGCCGCTGGGCAGACCAGTCTTGCGCTGCCATGCGGCAAGGGGTGTCTTACCCTCGATAAACGAGGGCGACGGGTTATCGGCCGACCACAGATCGGGACCGATAAATATCAGATTGTCTTTATATCGTTTTTGGAGGGTCTTGGCCTTGGTCGAAAGCACGGCATAAATGCCGCCGACTTTGTTACAGACCTCCCAACTAGTTTCAAACAGTAAGTCTAACATCACTTGACAGTAATATTACGAAAATTCGGGCACAAAGGTACAAAAAATTCCTCAATTTTCCACCACTTTCAATGAATTATCTGTCCTTAACTGTGCAAACGATTGTCAAACCGTTTCAATTCCAGTCCTGAGAGCCCTTTGTGCCCCGCGAGAAGGCGCTAAGGTGCGAAGCTTTTTTAATGATTCTTAGCGGCTTTGCATCTTGGCGTGGGGACGTGTGGAAAGAGAAATGGCGCAGGGCATCACTGCTCCACGCCATCATCCAAATTATTAACCTAAAAATATTACTTTACTTCTTCATAAGTGGTGTCTTCGACGTTGTCGCCACCCTGGTTGGGAGCACCGCCGCCGGGGTTGCCCTGGAAGCCTGCGCCGCCCATGTTGTTGGGGTCAAAGCCTGCACCGGGCTGGCCTTGTGCACCGCCTGCCTGCTGATACATCTTCTCGAACAGAGAGTTCAGTTCGGCCGATGCGGTGTCGATGGCAGCGAGGTCTTGGTTCTTGTGGGCTTCCTTGAGTTTGCCCAGGGCGCCCTCGATCTGGCCCTTGATGTCGGCGGGCAGCTTGTCACCACTGTCCTTGAGCACCTTCTCGGTTTGGAAGATGAGGGCATCGGCAGCGTTGATCTTATCGACACGCTCTTTCTCGGCGGCATCGGCGGCAGCGTTGGCGGTAGCCTCGTCCTTCATGCGCTGGATTTCGGCGTCACTCAGGCCGCTCGAAGCCTCGATGCGGATGCTCTGCTCCTTACCGGTAGCCTTGTCCTTGGCGCTCACGTTCATGATACCGTTGGCATCGACCTCGAAGGTCACCTCGATCTGCGGGATGCCACGGGGAGCGGGAGCGATTCCATCCAGGTGGAAGCGGCCCAGCGTCTTGCAGTCCTTGGCCATGGGGCGCTCACCCTGCAGGACATGGATTTCCACCTCAGGCTGGTTGTCGGCAGCCGTCGAGAAGATCTGGCTGCGACGGGCAGGAATCGTGGTGTTGGCCTCGATGAGCTTGGTCATCACGCCACCCAGCGTCTCGATACCCACGCTCAGGGGCACGACGTCGAGCAGCAGCACGTCCTTGACGTCGCCGGTGAGCACACCGCCCTGGATAGCGGCACCCACAGCAACCACCTCATCGGGGTTAACACCCTTGGACGGAGCCTTGCCAAAGAATTTCTCTACCACCTGCTGAACGGCGGGGATACGGGTCGAACCGCCCACGAGGATGACCTCGTTGATGTCGTTGGTGGTCAAGCCGGCATCGGCAAGAGCCTTGCGGCAGGGCTCGATGGTGCTCTGGATCAGGTCATCGCACAACTGCTCGAACTTGGCGCGCGACAGCGTCTTTACCAGGTGCTTGGGCATACCGTCAAGCTGGGTGATATAAGGCAGGTTGATCTCGGTGCTGGTAGAGCTGGAAAGCTCGATCTTGGCCTTCTCGGCAGCCTCTTTCAGGCGCTGCAGGGCCATGGGGTCCTTGCGCAGGTCCATGTTGTTCTCCTGCTGGAACTCGTCGGCCAGCCAGGTGATGATGCGCTGGTCGAAGTCGTCGCCGCCCAGGTGGGTGTCACCGTTGGTGGCCTTTACCTCAAACACGCCGTCGCCCAGCTCCAGGATCGAGATATCAAATGTACCGCCACCCAGGTCAAACACGGCAATGCGCTTGTCGCTGTTGTCCTTGTCCAGGCCATAGGCCAGAGCGGCTGCGGTGGGCTCGTTGACGATGCGCTGCACCTTCAGGCCGGCAACCTCACCGGCTTCCTTGGTGGCCTTGCGCTGGGCGTCGTTGAAGTAGGCAGGCACGGTGATAACGGCCTCGTCAACGGTGGTTCCCAGGTAATCCTCGGCGGTCTTCTTCATCTTTTGGAGAATCATCGCCGAAATCTCTTGCGGGGTGTACTGGCGGCCGGCAATCTCCACGCGGGGCTGGTTGCTGCCGTTGTTCACCACCTTGTAGGGCACGCGCTCCACATCCTTCAGGACGTGGTCATACTGCTCGCCCATGAAACGCTTGATAGAAAATACGGTACCCGTGGGGTTCATGATGGCCTGACGCTTAGCGGGATCACCCACGATGCGCTCGCCACCCTCCTTGAAAGCAACTACCGAAGGCGTCGTGTTGCGGCCTTCACTGTTGGGGATCACAACAGGCTTGGAGCCTTCCAGAACCGAAACACACGAGTTAGTCGTTCCTAAATCGATACCAATAATCTTTCCCATAATAAATGTCTCTCTTTCTTTGTTTTGTATGTTGTTTTTAATGTTTATTTCGCGTTTAGACCTTAGTCTTTAGACCTTAGACCTTAGTTGGCTAACGCCTATAATGACACAGGTCACCATGCCCAACACTTGCAAACCGTGTGCCAAAACCGACAGGGTGACACATTGTCAGCCACCCTGTCAGTATTTTGCCCGCTCGTACCTATGAGATCTGCCCCACGCTAAGACGCAAAGCCGCAAAGAATAATGGTCGGCGAATTAAACAAATTAGACGAATAGGCATCCGCGCTCACTTTGAACGCGGATGCCTAATTAGTTTAATTCGTGAAATTCGCCGACAAAAGACGAGCGCGGATGCACCTAAAGCCTAAAACCTAAAGCCTACCAACTGCCCGAGAGCAGGTAGTCGATCAGGGAGGTGACGTCGCTGATGTTGACGCTGCTGTCCTGGTTGCAATCGGCGGCTGTCAGATTAACGCCTGATGGATTACCGCTCAGCAGGTAGTCGATCAGGGCCGTCACGTCGCTGATGTTCACGCTGCC
>JAFYYU010000003.1 GCA_017557425.1 Muribaculaceae bacterium
CCGCCGTCGATATGGGCGTAGGTCTTATTCACATGGTTTTCATCATAGGTCGTGCCCTGGCCTCCCACCAGACTATTGCAGTTATAGAACATATTTGAGGAGCTTGCCACAGCCGCAGTGCTCCAGCCATTGCCCACATAGATGGTCCGCAGATTAGTGCATTTATAGAACATGGAACTCATAATGGTCACCTGAGACGTATTGAAACCGCTCAAGTCAAGGCTTGTCAAAGACTGGCAGCGAGAGAACATTAAACCCATATTGGTGACCTCGCTGGTGTTCAAGTAGTTCATGCCCACGATAGTTTGAAGATTGACCATGCCATAAAACCAATCGTAGGTGGTCGTCGGGCGGGCACCAACGAACGAGGGGTCAAAAACCACCTTGGTTACATTGGATTTGGTGCCGTCGGTGTCCCAGTCGGTATAGTATCCGCCCGTGTTCAGGTCATAAGTCGTGCCCGTGCGACTGCTGCGCTGGTTGTCGTAGTAGAACGTCAGCGTCGTGTTCGACTCGGTGTAGCAGGCATAGGGCTCGGACGCTGCAGTGAAGTAGCCCGGGTTGCTGGGGCCGCCGTCGATGCGGGCATAAAGACGGTTCGTGTGGCTGGCATCATAGGTCGTGCCCTGGCCGCCCCTGATCTTGGTGCATTCCCGGAACATGCCATCAGAATTGCTGTCGGTAGTGGCCGCCGTGCTCCAGCCACTGCCGGCATAGATTGTGGTGAGTTTACTGCAGCTAGAGAACATCCACCTCATGTCGGTCACCTTGGACGTGTTGAAACTGCTCAGGTCGAGGCTCGTCAATGACGTACAATAATCAAACATGGAGTACATGGTGGTCACCTTGGCTGTATTGAAACTGCTCAGGTCAACGCTAGTCAATGCATTACATTCATGGAACATGTTATTCATGTTAGTCACATTGGACGTGTTCCAGTTGCTCAGGTCTAGGCTCACCAGAATGTAATCTTCATTAAACATGCCTTCCATGGTGGTTACCTTAGACGTGTTGAAGTTGCTCAGGTCTAGGCTCGTCAAGTTATAGCAGAAAGCGAACATCTCGAGCATATTTGTCACCTCGGACGTGTTCCAATCGCTCACAATAATGCTCGTGAATTCACTGTTTGCAAACATGCTTTCCATCGTTTTCACATTTGAGGTATTCAGGAAGTTCGCATCCAGATTCGGCATCATAGCGCCGGCGCCAGCGAACATTAAACACATGTTCGTCACCTGGGAAGTGTTGAAATACTGTGTGCCTGTGATGGACTGGAGTTTGGACATATCGCCAAACCAGTAATACGTCGTTGTGGGACGGGCACTGGCAAATGACGAGTTAAAGACCACCTTGGTCACGTTGCTATAGGTGCCGTCGGTGTACCAGCCGGGATCGTTGCTGCCCGTGTTCAGGTCGTAGGTCGTGCCCGTGCGGGTGCTGCGCAGGTTGTCGTAGTAGAACGTCAGCGTCGTGTTCGACGGCGTGTAGTTGGCATAGGCCTCGGCAGCGCTGGCGCCGAGGGCACACATCATGGCCGCCACCAGGGCGAACAGTCGAATAATAAGTGATTTATTCTTCATAATCCTGTATTTTTAGAGGTTAATATTGCTATTTGTCGCAAAAATAGCAAAAAAATCAATATTTTAGAACAAAAAGACTAAAAAATTGACAACACCTATAATTGAGACCCAAAAACAGCTTTTCAAATTCACCTTATTTGCCTATCTCGACAAAAATGCGTATCTTTGACTTCGTCGAAGATAGGCTGCGCCTTAACAAAGGAGAGAAAAAAAGATTTTTTCTTGCCTTTGTCTTCGGCTTGCACTATCTTTGCGCCCCAAATTCATCCAAATGGCATCAGGCGACATCATCATCAAGGGTGCCCGCGTCAACAACCTGAAGAACGTTGACGTGGCGATTCCGCGCGGCAAGTTTGTCGTCGTGACGGGCCTGTCGGGCAGCGGCAAGTCGTCGCTGGCCTTTGACACACTGTATGCCGAGGGGCAGCGCCGCTATGTCGAGAGCCTGTCGTCCTATGCGCGCCAATTCATGGGCCGCATGACCAAGCCTGACTGCGACTTCATCTACGGCCTGCCACCCGCCATTGCCGTCGAGCAGCGCACCGTCACGCGCAACTCGCGCAGCACCGTGGGCACGAGCACCGAGATCTATGATTATCTGCGGCTGCTGTTTGCCCGCGTGGGCAAGACGTTCTCGCCCATCTCGGGAAACCTTGTCAAGAAGCACACGGCCAACGACGTCATCGAGTACATCAACTCATTTCCCGACGGCACCCGCCTGGCCCTGCTCACCGAGGTCATTGTCCCCGAGGGGCGCGACCTGCGCACCCAGCTCGACATCCTCATCAAGGGCGGCTACTCCAGGCTCATGACGCGCGACGGCAAATTCGTCGATATTTCCCAGGTCATGACCGCCCAGGGCGACCTCGATGCCGCCGACTACCGCCTGCTCATCGACCGCATGGCGGTGACGCACAGCAAGGACGACGAGATGCGACTGCTCGACTCGCTGCAGACGGCCTTTTACGAGGGCAAGGACGAATGTATCGTCGTGCTGTGGCAAGAGGACGGGACGACGGCTGAACACCGCTTCTCCAAGCGCTTTGAGCTGGACGGGATGAGCTTTGAGGAGCCCAGCGACCTGATGTTCAACTTCAACAACCCGCTGGGAGCGTGCTCCACGTGTGAAGGCTTCGGCAGCGTCATCGGCATCGACGAGAGCCTGGTGGTGCCCGACAGGAGCCGCTCGGTCTACGACGACGCCGTGATGTGCTGGCGCGGACAGGTGATGGGAGAATGGAAAAACGAATTCATCCACGTTGCCGCACGGCACAACTTCCCCATCCACAAGCCCTACCACGAGTTGACGCAAGAGCAGCTCGACCTGCTGTGGCACGGCACGGGAGACGGCGAGTGGAGCGGCATCGACGGCTTCTTTGACTGGGTAAAGAGCAAAGCCTATGCCATACAGTTCCGTGTGCTGCAGGCACGCTACCGCGGCAAGACCGTTTGCCCCACATGCCATGGCACACGCCTGAAGCCGCAGGCGGGCTTCGTCAAGGTGGGCGGCAGCACGATCAGCGACCTCGTAAAAATGCCCGTAAAGGACCTGCGGCAGTGGTTCAGCGGCCTGCAGCTCAGCGAGACCGACGCCCTGATTGCCAAGCGCCTGCTAACCGAGATCAACAATCGCCTGGAATACCTGTGCGACGTGGGCGTGGGCTACCTGACGCTGGACCGCCTCTCCTCGACGCTGTCGGGCGGCGAGAGCCAACGCATCAACCTGGCGACCGCCCTGGGCAGTTCGCTAGTGGGCTCGGTCTATATCCTTGACGAACCCTCGATCGGCCTGCACCCGCGCGACACCCATCGGCTGATACACGTGCTGCGCATGCTGCAGCAGCTGGGAAATACCGTCGTGGTCGTCGAGCACGACGAGGACATCATCCGCAGCGCCGACTACCTCATCGACGTGGGTCCCGAGGCAGGGCGCAACGGCGGACGCATCACCTATCAGGGCCCCGTCAGCGACCTAGCCGACGCCCAAGACAGCTATACCGCCAAATACCTCACCAATGCCCTCTCCATCCCCTTGCCCAAGCGACGCCGCCCCTGGAGCCAGTATATCGAAATCAAGGGTGCTACCCAAAACAACCTCAAGAACATAGATGTCAAGTTCCCCCTGGGCGTGATGACGGTGGTGACGGGCGTGAGCGGCTCGGGAAAATCGACCCTGGTGGGCAAAATCCTCTACCCTGCCCTGGCGCGCCATTACGACCAGACGGCCGACACGCCCGGCAGCCACAACAGCATCGGCGGAGACCTGAGCCGACTGACGGCAGTCGAATTCATCGACCAGGGACCCATCGGCAAGAGCACCCGCAGCAATCCAGCGACCTACCTGAAGGCCTTTGACGAGATACGCCAGCTTTTTGCCCAGCAGCAACTGTCCAAGCAGATGGGCTACAACAGCAGCTTCTTCTCGTTCAACTCGCCGGGCGGACGCTGCGAGGAGTGCAAGGGCGAGGGCACCATCACCATCGAGATGCAGTTCATGGCCGACATCACCCTCACCTGCGAGGCCTGCCACGGCAAGCGCTTCAGCCGCAACGCCCTGGACGTGACCTTCAGGGGCCGCACCATCAGCGACGTCCTGGACATGACGGTAAACCAGGCCATCGAGTTTTTCAACGAGTCCAGCACCTACAACGAGCACAAAATCGTGAGGCGCCTCAAGCCGCTGCAGGACGTGGGACTGGGCTACATCAAGCTAGGGCAGTCCTCGTCAACCCTGTCGGGCGGCGAGAACCAGCGCGTGAAACTCGCCTACTACCTGAGCGGCGAGCGCCAGGGCAACACGATGTTCATCTTCGACGAGCCCACGACAGGCCTGCACCTGCATGACATCAACACGCTGATGAAATCGTTCGACCAGCTCATCGGCAACGGCCACACGGTGGTCATCATCGAGCACAATCTGGAAGTCATCAAGTGCGCCGACCACATTATCGACCTGGGGCCCGAGGGAGGCGACCTGGGCGGACACATCGTCGTCAGCGGCACCCCCGAAGAGGTCGCAAAATGCAAAGAGAGTTACACGGGCCATTTCCTGGCCGAGAAAATCGCCCCACGCTAAGACGCGAAGGCGCTATAGTTATTTTTGATGAAGATGGAAACTCAAGAAATACTGAGGGCAATCCGCAAGGAGTTTTTCGCCTACCGCAACGGCATCGTCGCCGACAAACTGAGAAAAGCCGGCGACCCGCACACCATGATCATGGGATGCCTGCTGGCCGACGTCATGGACATCACAGGCCGCACACGCGACGCCATCGGCGACAAGGCACAACTGCAAGCCCTTGCCCGCGAACTCTGGAACGACACCAACTCGCGCGAGTGCCGCCTGGCAGCCCCCATGCTCTACCCCGCCGAACTCATGTCGCTGGAAAAGGCCCTGGAATGGTGCTCAGGCGTCGAGACCGTCGAGATTGCCGACAACCTGTGCCACAAGCTACTGCGGCACACGGCCGAGGCCGACACCCTCTTCCGCAAACTCATCGCACAGGAGCAAAACATGGTCAAATACACGGGTTACCGCCTGCTGCTGAACCTTCTGCTGACGGGCAAGACGCAAGCCACGCCGTCACTCAAATCCATCGTCGAGGCCGAGGCGGCACACGCACAGCCACAGCTCACCGCACTGCTGCGCGATGTCCTGGAAGAGTTTCAATAATCCTTTTGAAGATTTTTATTGAGCCGTATCGCACTCGACCTGCCTGACGAGCTTCCAAGTGAAGTGCAGGTAGGTCACCAGATAGATAATAGCCGCCAAAACGTGGCCGTTACCCCTGTCGCCAAACAGGTAAATGCCATAGTAATACAGGCTGGTCAATACCGTGATGACGGCATATTTGACGAAACGCCTGTCCCAGCAAGCCAGCAAGACCAGCAGGAGATCAAGCAGATAGGCATAGCGGTCGTGCATACTGGGCAGAAGCAACAGCATCGTCCACATGAACCAAGCCGCCACGGCATAGAACCGCTCGTTGGACAGGACGTTGTTTTTGTGGTTCAGGCAATACCACAGGCCCACAGCCAGCACGGCAACCGTTAGCAGGATTGCAAACCAGCGCATCGACCAGTAGTCGTTGCCCACAAGCATCCACAGGCTGGGGAAACTCATATACATCTCCTGGTAATGGCCCACCTGCCCTGTATAGATGAGGATCGGCGCCAACAAGTTGCGGCCATAAGCAAACGCCACGATACCCGACAGCCACATCACAGCCACCGACAAGAGAATCCACATCAGGCTGAAGCGCTTCTTAACCAGGTAATAAACAATGATTATCGGCAAAATGAAGACCGTCTGCAATTTGCAGGCAAAAGCCAAGCCCAACATCACGAAAGCCCCGACGAAAGAGTTGCGGCGCATCAGGTAGAGCGTTGCCAGGCAGCATGTTGCGTACATCGAGTCGCACTGGCCCCAATAGGACGAATTGAGCATCACCGTGGGCAACAGCCACACGACAGCGGCCACCAGCCACGACTGCATGCGGACACGCGAACGCGTTTCGGGGGTGGCAGCCATGTCCGACAAGCGCACATCACGATAGATGGCAGCCGCCACGAGCGCCAACGGGATATCAAACAGTGACGAGAGCAATTTATACTGGACCACCGACTGGATAGGCAGATAGGTCATAATCGAGATAAGCGTCTGATACAGAATACCATAGTCTCCGACTTGGCTCGACAGGGCGGGTAAACCTCCAGCGGCCTTGATTTTCTCAAACCACGGCATCAGGCAGTAGGTCATGTCCTCGGACACGAAATAGCGGCCTGCCCACCTGATGGCAGCGCCAAGCGCAAAAAGCAGCACCAGCAACAGCACATGGCGGTGCTTGTTGATGGCGTCGATAAACTTATTCTCTAGTGATGTCATTCTCATTGCAATGCTTATTTTCAATCACGGGCCGGTACCCAATGCGCAAAAATAGTACAAATATTCCTTGTGGGCAAGACAACGGCGGCCTTTTTACCACATCAGGTCTCGAATCACACTGTCACTCAACAGGATGCCGTCGGCGGTGAGCACGTAACGGGACTTGCCGGCCAGCCTCACATGACCGGCATCAAGATGACGCTGGATTTCGCGGAGGAAATGCGACCATACCTCCTCGCCATAGTCCTCACGCAAGCGCTCAGCATCGATTCCAGCAGCGGTCCGGAGCCCAAGCATCACTCGCTCGTCGTAGCGCTCATACGACGTCATCTCTTCCTGTTCACAAGCCGGCTCACCGGCCTGGATACGGGCAATATACTGATGCAAGTCACACGGGTTGCTGCGCCTGATGCTGCCGTCATAGCTGTGTGCCGCGGCACCTAACCCCAAATAGGGCGTCTCGTCCCAATACGAGGAGTTGTGGCGGGAGTGATAACCCGGCAAGGCAAAATTGGAAATCTCATAGTGCTCAAAACTGGCCTCCTGCAACCGCTCAACAAGTTCACGGTACATCTCGACGCAAACCTCCTCGGGAACTTCGGCCACCTCGCCACGCTCGCGCTGGCGCCAAAGACGTGTGCCCTCCTCATAGGTCAGCCCATAAGCCGAAACGTGTTGAGGACGCAATGCGATGGCTTGCTCGACCGTGTGAATCCAAGAGGCCAACGTCTGCCCAGGCAGTCCGTAAATGAGATCGATGCTGATGTTGGAGATTCCTGCTGAGCGCAGGTTCGTGATGGCCTGGACGACTTGAGCCGCAGTGTGGCGGCGCCCGATGAGACGCAGAATGTCGTCCTCAAAGGTCTGCACGCCCATACTCACGCGGTTCACGCCCATCGAGGGCAACGCGGCGCTCCACTCGGGCGTGACATCGTCAGGATTGGCCTCAATCGTGAATTCCTCTACATGGGTCAAGTCCAGGGCCTTCCGCAGTCCGTCAACCAGCTGCGACAACAACGGCAGCGGCAGCTGTGACGGTGTGCCTCCACCCAGATAAAGCGTGCGAACAGGTTCTCCGCCCAGCTCGCCACGACGCAATGCAGCCTCGGCAATGACAGCTTCGACATAGGAGAAACCCGCATCTTTCAACTCCAGTGTGGAGAAGAAATCGCAGTAGCTGCACCTACTTGCGCAGAAGGGAATATGTACATAAACACCAGCCATGGGCATCTCATTTCATGGTGCAAATTTACTCAATTTTTAGCTTGTAAATAATTTTCTTTTTAATAATGTTGTGATTACGGGCAAAAATAACTAATTTTGCAGGCTGTTTAGCGAACTAAAAAACTCAATTTACTATATAACAACTATTTAACAACAAAACTCTAATGAAGGTTTACAAAACAAACGAGATCAAAAACATCTCTCTCGTCGGTGGCAAGGGCGCTGGCAAGACGACTCTCACCGAGTCTATCCTCCTTGAGGGCGGCGCAATCAGTCGCAGGGGTACCGTCGATGGCGGTAATACCGTGAGCGATAATTCTCCCGTTGAGAAAGAGTATGGCTACTCCGTTTCCTCTACTGTCTTCTATGCAGAGAAGAACGGCAAGAAGCTCAACTTCTTTGACTGCCCGGGTAGTGACGACTTCGTGGGCAATGCCGTAACTGCTCTGAGCGTTACCGATACTGCCGCCCTGGTCGTTGACGGACGCAATGGTGTTGAGGTAGGTACACAGAACAACTTCCGCACCGTGGAGCGCATTGGCAAGCCCCTGATGTTTGTCATCAACCGCCTCGAAGACGAGAAGTGTGATTTTGACAACGTATATAACCAGCTGCGCGAGACCTACGGCAACAAGGTTGTTGCCCTCCAGTTCCCCGTGAATGCAGGTCCTGGCTTCAACAGCGTGGTTGACGTGCTCGCCATGAAGCAGTACACCTGGCCCAAGGACGGTGGCAAGGCTACCGCCGCTGACATTGACGGCGCACATGCCGACAAGGCCGAGGAGTACCGCATGGCATTGCTCGAGCTGGCTGCCGAGAACGATGAGGAGCTGATGATGAAGTTCCTCGACGAAATGACCCTGACCGAGGAGGAGACCATCAAGGGTATCCGCCTGGGTATGGTTGACCGCAGCATCTTCCCCGTCGTACTGGTAAGCGCTGAAAACAACATCGGCACCGATCGCATGCTCGACATCATGAGCATCATCGTGCCCGACGTGACCGAGATGCCCGCTCCCAAGAACAGCAATGGTGACGAGGTGCCCTTCGACGAGAACGGCCCCGTCAGCATCTACTTCTTCAAGACCTCGGTAGAGACCCACATCGGTGAGGTTTCCTATTTCAAGGTAATGAGCGGTACCCTCAAGGCTGGTGCCGACCTGACCAACCAGAACCGCGGCAGCAAGGAGCGCCTTGCCCAGATCAACGTGGTTTGCGGTCAGAACAAGACCCCGATCGACGAGCTCCATGCCGGCGACATCGGCGCTGCCGTGAAGCTGAAAGACGTGCGCTGCGGCAACACCCTCAACGAGAAGGGCTGCGAGCACGTGTTTGACTTCATCGCTTATCCCGCTCCCAAGTATCAGCGCGCCATCCGCGCCATCAACGAGAGCGAGACCGAGAAGCTGGGTGCCGTCCTCAACCGCATGCACGAGGAGGATCCCACCCTGTTGATCGAGCAGAGCAAGGAGTTGCGCCAGACCATCGTTTCGGGCCAGGGCGAATTCCACCTGCGCACCCTCAAGTGGAACATCGAGAACAACGATAAGATCCAGATCGAGTACCAGGAGCCCCGCATCCCCTACCGCGAGACCATTACCAAGGCTGCCCGTGCCGACTATCGTCACAAGAAGCAGTCTGGTGGTAGCGGCCAGTTTGGTGAGGTACACCTCATCGTTGAGCCTTACCGCGAGGGCATGCCCGAACCTGACACCTACAAGTTCGGCAACCAGGAGTATAAGATGAACATCAAGGACAAGCAGGAAATCCCCATGGAATGGGGCGGTATGCTGGTTGTCTATAACTGTATCGTTGGTGGTGCCATCGATGCTCGCTTCATCCCCGCTATCGTCAAGGGTATCATGGACCGCATGGAACAGGGCCCGTTGACCGGTAGCTATGCCCGCGACGTGCGCGTCTGCATCTACGATGGTAAGATGCACCCGGTTGACAGTAACGAAATCTCCTTCCGTCTGGCAGCCCGCAACGCCTTCTCGACCGCCTTCCGCGATGCCAACCCCAAGGTGTTGGAGCCCGTCTATGACGTCGAGATTCTGTTGCCCGGCGACTGCATGGGTGGTGTACAGAGCGACCTGCAGGGCCGCCGCGGCATCATGATGGATATGTCCAGCGCCAACGGCATGGAGCGCGTTAAGGCCCGCATCCCCCTGAAGGAGATGTCGAGCTACAGCACTGCCCTGAGCTCCATCTCGGGCGGCCGCGCTTCGTTCAACATGAAGTTCTCGAGCTACGAGCTCGTGCCCGCCGACGTGCAGGCTCAGCTGCTCAAGGAGTACGAGGAGAGCAAGCAGGACGAGGATTAATCCCCTCCCCTTAACATTATATAATAATGGGCGACCCGACACCGGGTTGCCCATTATTTTGTTGTTCCAAATCGAGACAAAAATGGCAGAATTAACATTTAGAGGTAAAATTTCAGACAAAAAACGGCAGAAAATTTTGTTTTTTCACAATAAAGTGTTAATTTTGCCGTTGATTGTTAAAAACAAGGTTTTGGAATAGAAAGGAACTCTCATGAAGAGATCGACGATATGGATATTGACGGTTGTGATGGCGATAGCCCTGCTGGGACTGCTCGCCATGCAGATCGTATATCTCGAGAAGATGGTTGACATGCGCAACAGCCAGTTCAGCGAGATTGTCAAGCGCAGCCTTTACAGCGTGTCCACGATGCTGGAGCAGAACGAAACCAAATACTTCCTCGACTTGGACCTGGCCGAGGCCGAGCAGACTTACTCGGACATCAGTCAGAACAGCTTCAGTTTCAATGACAGGCATGAGGCTACCATCGACACCACGCTCAATACCGAGGACCCGTCCAGCCTGCGCCCTGCCAACCGCAACACGCTAAAGGACCTGAACGACACCTATCAGCGCAAGCAGGAAATACTCAAGGGACAGTACCTGTACCAAAAGAGCCTGTTGAACGAGGTCATACTCACCATTCTGAACCACTCCAGCGACCGCCCCATCCAGGAACGCGCCGACAGCGCTACGGTAGCCAGTTACCTGCGCTCGGAGCTGGAGTTCAACGGCCTGACGCTGCCCTTTGAGTTCGCCATTGTGAACAAGACCAATGGTGTGATCTATAAGACTGAGCACTATTCCCCGATGTCGCAAGAGGACGTTTACACTCAAGTCTTATTCCCCAATGACCCGAAGAACAAGCAGAACACCCTCAACGTCACATTCCCCAACAAGAGTGACTACATCTTCTCATCGGTGAAGTTCCTGGTGCCGTCGCTGGCATTCACTTTCCTGTTGCTGGGTGTGTTCCTGTACACCATATCGGTCGCCTTCAAACAGAAGAAGCTGAGCGAGATCAAGAACGACTTCATCAACAACATGACGCACGAGTTCAAGACGCCCATCTCGTCCATCTCGATTGCAGCCCAGATGCTCAACGACGACAGCGTGCGCAAGAGCCCCGAGATGCTCAAACACGTCTCGGGCGTCATCAACGACGAGACCAAGCGCCTGCGTTTCCAGGTCGAGAAAGTGCTGCAGTTGTCATTGTTCGACCGCAAGAACGCTACAATGCGCCTTGAGGAAGAAGACGCCAATGCCAACATCTACAGCGTCATCAACACCTTCAAACTCAAAGTTGAGAAATATGGCGGAAAAATCGTTGCGAACCTCGATGCCGAGGATCCCATCATCAACGTGGACCGCATGCATTTCACCAACGTCATCTTCAACCTGCTGGACAACGCTGTCAAGTACCGGCAAGAGGACGTTCCTCCCGAACTCGAGGTGACCACTGTCAACCCCGACGAGGACCACATCCAAATCACAGTTGCCGATAACGGCATCGGCATGAAGCGCGAAGACCTGAAGAAGATTTTCGAGAAGTTCTACCGCGTGTCCACTGGCAACCGCCACGACGTCAAGGGATTTGGACTGGGACTGGCTTATGTACAGAAGATGATTGACCTGTTTGGCGGCAGCATACGTGCCGAGAGCGAGGTCAACCGAGGATCGAAATTCATTATCACATTACCACTATACAAATAAAAAAGACGATTATGGAAGACAAACTGAGAATTCTGTTATGCGAGGACGACGAGAATCTGGGAACCCTCACCCGTGAGTACCTCGAGGACAAGGGCTTCAAGGCCGAGTTATTTGCCGACGGTGAAGCCGGTTACAAGGCATTCCTCAAGGGCAAGTATGACATCTGCCTGCTTGACGTGATGATGCCCAAGAAGGACGGCTACCAGCTGGCACAGGAAATCCGCGCCATCAACAGCGATGTGCCCATCATTTTCCTCACCGCCAAGGCGCTGAAGGAGGACATCCTGGAAGGCTTCAAGATCGGTGCCGATGACTACATCACCAAGCCCTTCTCGATGGAGGAGCTCGTGATGCGCATCGAGGCCATCCTGCGCCGCGTCAAGGGCAAGAAGGGCAAGGAAGTTACCGTTTACAAGATCGGCAAGTTCACCTTCGACACCCAACGCCAGGTGCTGTTCACCGACGACAAGAGCGACAACCTCACCACCAAGGAGAGCGAGTTGCTGAGCCTGCTGTGCGCACACATGAACGAGATCTTGGAGCGCAACTTCGCCCTCAAGACCATCTGGATTGACGACAACTACTTCAATGCCCGCTCGATGGACGTTTACATCACCAAGCTGCGCAAGAAACTCAAAGACGATCCCACTATCGAGATCATCAACATCCACGGCAAGGGCTACAAACTCATTGCCCCCGAGGTGCCCTCCGAGGAGAATTAACAACATTCAAAACTGAATCGAACAAGTGTCGCCCGCAAGGGCGATTCTTGTTTTATGGCCGTTAACAAGTGTCCTAAATTGCGTTAAATGTAGGTCAATTTCGCCCCTATCCTTTCAAGGAGTTTGCACCATTATCTGTATTTGTTTACTTTTGCAACGGCAGAAACAATGATTGATAGAAAAATGATTTACATCTACCGCATATACCAATGGTGCATTGCTGCACCCATCATGCTGGTTTACAGCATCATCACCGCCTTGATCACCATCATTGGGTGCCTGTTTGACCAAGACTATTGGGGCTATTTCCCCGCTAAGTGGTGGGCCAGGGTGTGGTGCTGGATTCACTTGGTCAGGGTGCGTGTCGTGGGCCACGATCTCATTGACCATGAGACGAGTTACGTCTTCGTAGCCAACCATCAGGGCGCTTACGACATCTTCTCCATCTATGGATTCCTGGGGCACAACTTCAAGTGGATGATGCGCAAGGGCATCACCAACATCCCCATCATCGGTACCGCATGCCGCATGGCCGGACACATCCTGGTGGACACCCACACGGCACAGGGCCTGCGCGACACGATGGCCGCAGCCAAGAAGAAACTGCACGGTGGCATGTCAATAGTTGTCTTTCCTGAGGGACGTCGCACCGATACCGGCCTGATGGGCCCGTTCAAGAACGGTGCGTTCAAGTTGGCCCTGGAGTTTGGCTTGCCGGTGGTTCCCATCACTATCGACGGCAGCTACAAGGTCATGCCCCGCAGCACCTTCAATGTCACCCCGGGCACCATCACGCTCACCTTCCACGCTCCTATCGAGCATACAGGCGGCAATGACATTGCCCAGGTGAGCCACCAGTGCCGAGACATCATTCAACAGGATCTCCCCGCCGAACAACGCGATAAAACAAAAGATTCAGAATAGTTGCTGATAACTAAGAATTACCAGGTGATCAGGTCATTTTTGATGGTGGGCTCGATCATAGGACCGATTTTCTTCCATTCCTTGGAGTTGATGTAATCCATGATGATGTGGGCGTGCTTCACATTGTGCATGTCACTGCCCAGAAAATCGATCATGCCATTGCGGACAAACCACAGAGCGCTGTCACGCGCCTCTTCACCAAAATAGCCCGTGAAGGACAGGATATTGACCTGGAAACGGGCTCCAGCGTTGTGAAGCTGCTCGTAGCGCTTGCGACGACGTGAGTAGTAGGAGTAACGCTCCGGATGGGCCAGGATGGTCTTGTATCCTTTTACCTGCATGTCGAACAGCAGTTCATCAAGGTTCATCAACTCCTGCTGGAACGAGTTCTCCAACAGTATGTGATTGCCCGGCATGGGAATCAGATGGTCGGCGGCATATTCCTTGTCAAAGTACTCATCCATGCGGTATTCCGCACTCAAGTACAGATCCATATCCATACCCGCGTCGGACACTGCATCCTTGAGCTTGATGAATGCGTCCATGAGCGTTTCACGTGTGTTCTCAAATGACACTGCCGTCACATGCGACGTGAGGATCACGCGCGAGATGCCCATCTCGGCCTCGGCCTTGAGCATCTCCAACGAGTGCTCCACCGACGGTGAACCATGGTCCACGCCCGGCAGGATATGGCAATGCACATCGGTATTATAGAAGAGTTTAACTTGCTCTTTTTTGCTCTTGAAGAGTTTGCCAAACATATATTCAGCTCTTTTATTTACTTTAATCAAAATCAGCCTGCAAAATTACTCAATATTTTTCATTTAATGCCAAGAATTACCAAAAAATCTCATGAAAAAGAATAAAAAGGTAGAAAAAGTTTTTGTGGTTCAGAAAATGTTTGTACCTTTGCGCGCCATTACAAAAAGGCGTTTACCACCGCCACAACATTTGTAAGTTTAACAATTTAAAGATATATCAAGACAATGAAAAAGGATATCCATCCCAGCAACTATCGCGAGGTTGCTTTCAAGGACATGTCTAACGAGGAGGTTTTCATCACTCGCAGCACGGTTAACACCAAGGAGACCATCGACATCGACGGTACCACCTATCCCCTGGTGAAGCTCGAGATCACCAACACCTCTCACCCCTTCTTCACCGGCAAGCAGAAGCTCGTCGACACCGCAGGTCGCGTGGACAAGTTCATGCAGCGCTACGGCAACCGCAAGAAGAAATAAGAGACAACACCGCCGCACGGCGAGTACGACACTGCGACGCGCCCTTCCCACCAAACGGAAAGGTGCGTCGTTGTTATTTGCAAGAAAATGACTACCTTTGCGCCATCATTATCACAATAACCATCAATCAAGACAACAAAATGGGAGTTTTTTACGCAAAACCGAGGAGATCTCTCCGACAAGTGACCATGACGCTTGCCACTCTGGCCATGCTGCTGATGCCGCTGCACCTCAATGCGCAAGACTGGTTCGGAGACGTGGACCTGGACGGCAAAGTCAACATCGGTGATGTTACCGCACTTATCGACCATCTGCTGGCAAATGATTCCTACACACCGTTCAATCCTTACGGGACTTACCTGTCAGCAAAAGGATACGGCGCCGTGGGGGATGGCGTGACCGACGACACCCAGGCCCTGGAGAACCTGTTCGAGGACGGGTACCGAATGCACAAGGCCATCTTCTTTGAATCCGGAACCTATCTCATCCGCCGTGCGTTGACGTTGCGCACCGGCATGGAAATCTATGGCGACAACGCCACCATCAAGAAGCGGGACGCCGTCACCACGTCACTGACCGAGGCGGCTTCCAAGCATCAGACCTATATTGACGTTGAAGACGCAAGCGGCTTCAACGAGGGCGACATGTTTGTCATCATCGAGCCCAACTATGCCAACGAGTGCACATTCGGCATCGTCACCTCGATAGAGGGCAACCGCATCAATTTCTCCAATGTCATCAGCGACAAGCAGAGCAAATTCCCCGGCTGCATCCGCAATTACGTCACGGGCCGCCAAGTGACCACCGCATTCGCGCTGCTGCGTTCTTGGAGCCCCCGCTTTGACTGTGACGGAGTGTACATTCACGACATCACCCTGGACGGCAACAGGAATAGCTCCGAACCCTTGGTGTGGTCCAACAGCTGCATCCACCTGGACGCCTATTACCCGCCTAGCGGTTACACCGGTAATACAGGAATCGAATATAGGCAAATCCAGCGCAACCTCATCGTCAACAACGTGACTATCAAGAACTCGCCACACGACGGCATCAGCGACCAAAGCATGGGCGGCCTGCACGTGAGCAACTGCACCATCGAGAACCCCG
This sequence comes from Muribaculaceae bacterium, assembly GCA_017557425.1. GTDB lineage: Bacteria > Bacteroidota > Bacteroidia > Bacteroidales > Muribaculaceae > Sodaliphilus. The sequence continues at coordinate 15,719 of JAFYYU010000003.1, forward strand.
CAATGCATGGCGTGCATATGGGCACAAGATACTCTGGCGGCGTAATCACTGGAAACAAGATGACCGGCAGCGGATCGGGAGCAGGTGTTTTCCTCTGTCAGAGTGTCGTTAACGTGATAGTGGAGAACAACGAGATTTCGAGCTTCAATCATGGTGTCAGCGACGAGGAATTTGCCTCCTGCGGCAAGTATACCATTGTCCGCAACAACGTGTTTAAGAACATCAAGAGCTATGTGTTCGATTTCCTGAAGGCCAGCGCCTCCTCGCGTGGCGGCGGACATATCATCACCGATAACAGCATTGAGGGGCTCAAAGCTATGATGTTCTCGGGTAAATACCTGGACTACGTGACCATCGCCAACAACACCGTCTCCAGCATTACCACCCTTCCTTCTTCCATCATCAGCATAACCCAGAGCGACAATGTCCTCATCTCGGGCAACAAACTGCCGTCGGGCACAACAGTCTCTGAGCCAGTGAAGTCCACCGACACGACCAACCTGATCGAAAATTCAAATTCTTGGAACGAATAGCCCGCCCCATCGCGGCAGATAATCCCAACATATACAGCGGCGTGCCCTCGATGATGAGAGCGCGCCGCTTGTTTTATTCCTTTTAACTGTTATTGCATCTGCCAGATTATGACTCCATCGGACCAAAATAGGTTTCATACAGACTCATGAGTCCGCCATGAGCGCCCAAACTGTAGCAGGCGACAGTGACTACCAGATAAACCAAGGCTACCAGTACAGGCCGCTTCACGACCTGCCACCATCCTTTATCGTGCCACTCCTTGCGGTTGACAACACCCACAATCTCCATGAGCAACCACAGCAGCACCGCCCTATCGACACCTATAAGTATCAGTTTCCATAATTGACGTCCCATACCCTGCTCAAACAAGTACAGGACTGCACGTCCAAAATAAGCCAAGACCTTTAAAATTAAAAGACTCATCGGCACCGCCATCAGCGTACGCCATAGGGTTCCCCACCATCCGTAGCCGAACAACTGCTTGAAATCAATCAGCAACAAAAGCGGGACAATTAACACTATTGCCAGATCTCCCATATATTCTCCATTGTAATTCAGTAAGAACAATGAAGCAATGATAAAGATCAACATCATTAGCAAAATAAACTGCGTACCAACAAAAACCTGGATAAAGAAGCCTTGGGGCAGGGTATGTCGGTAACACTTGGGTGCCTCACGGAACAAGGACCAGATGGGCACAATCAAAAAAGAAAAGGCTAAAAGAATCCACCATTCCATGTGGACATTCAGCCAATTGTTGACTACATCGACATAATACCTTAGGCCTGTCGATGTAACCACGGGATTGACAACCTCTTCGGGTTTTATCCAATTACTGATTACCAATGAGGCAATACACACAATCAACAGCATCTTCACTGGCGGGAAACTTACCTGACGCTTGCCGCTGATGTAGTCACGCATCAGATAACCGGGGCGCCAAACGAGTTGCCACAACGTGTAAGGCAGCGATCGCGTACCCACGCCCCACACGTCCAAGATACCCTGCCAGACACTCTTCCACGTGATGGGGCCATGGACGGCCTTCTGGCCACAACGCGGGCAATAATTGTTGTCACTCTCCCCACCGCAGTTGCAGCACTCGTGATGGTGGTGACTGTCGTGATAGTCAAACGGATCCTGCTGCCACTGGCGAAAACGGTGGTATTTCTCTTTGATCATGGATATATTTCTACTTTATATCAACCAAAATAGAACAGCGTGAGGAGTTTGGAAATTGAGCCCGGTGCGACTAATTCACCGATGACCACCAGAACCAGCATCACACCCAACATGATGAGCGGATACTTCAACGCCTTGAGCCTTCCTGCAGTGCGCCACGTCCTGCGGTTGATCATGTCGATGACAAAAATGTACAGCACGATAAACGCGACCACGCACAGGAGCCTGACAAAAAGCATGGGTATCGAGAGGTCCCCTCCCAATACCAACCGGTCGCATATAACAGAGGTGAAAATCAGCACGGCCAGTATCATATAAGCCAACTGAAAAGACACCACCAAGCGCCACAGCGTTCCCCACCAGCCGTAGCCGAACAGCGACTTGTAGTCAACATAGACCATCACCGGCAACATCACGGCAAATGAGATGGTAAATGCGAGTTCCAAGCCTGCACCGCACAGTCTGAAAATGGCCGATAAGACAAACAGCCACAGGTAAAATTGAACGCACAAGAACACCTGGATGAAAAAGCCCTGCGGCAGCGTGTGAAGCGTGTTGCGCGGAGCGTGGCGAAAAACGAACCACGTGGGGACAATCAAGGATGAGAGCAAGAACAATAACGCCCATTCGGGGTGCGAAACGATCCAATACACCACATTATCTATAAAACCGACAGCGCCCGATGCCGCGCTCTCGGCTTTCTCCTCATCAAACAAGTCGTTCCAGAACTCGGGGTAAATCAACCGACCGATGAAATAGAGGCTGATGGCCACGATGACCAGCATCTTGACGGGCGGGAAGCTCACCTGCCACTTGCCGTTGATATAGTCACTGATGAAACTGCCGGGGCGCACTATCAGGTTCCACAACGACCTGACCAGGGAACGCGACCCCAGGCCCCACACGTCCATTACGCCGCTGCGCACGGTGGTCCAAGTGATGCGGCCAGCGGTGGCCTTTTGCCCGCAAGCGGGGCAGAAGTTGCCCTGATACTCATGCCCGCAATTCACACAGGAACGCGTCTCGTCCCCGATTTCATAGCTGCCTGCCCGCGGATGATGAATCAGCACGAGCAATTCATTGATTACATCACTCAAGCTCATTGTCCTGGACTATTGTTTCGGCAGCCGAATCATCGGCGACCGGTGCCGACTCGACGGCAGGTTGTGTGACAGCGCGGCGCACCTTACGCTCGGCCAGATATTCCTGCAGGCTGGTGAAATTGAACAGCAGCAGGCAGATGCCAGTCAACAGCACCACCGTGGACACGCTGGAGCGCAGAGCGGGCAGCGCCAACGAGAGGACACCACACAAGATGACGGCAAGCGGACAAATGTGATACCACCCCTTGACTTTCATGCTATTGCGAGACAGCAACAGAAAGATGACATGGAACAGGCCCAACACGAGCAGCAACACGCCCATGAGCAGTTGCAGAATGCCGTCAAACAAATGGGCCTTAATGATCATCACCAACCCGAAGCACAGACCGCCTACAGCGGGCAGCACGCCCAAATAATCAGTACTGGTGCGGGCATCGGCGTGACGCACGGCCACCATGATGAGATACACCACCGCCGGCAACAGGAACACGGCACCCATCACACGAGCGCCCCATACCAGGATATTAGGTACATGGTGAAACACAATCAGAATAATGCCGGCAAGTAGCAATATCACATTAGTGAGCAAGTTTATACTGACTTTTTTCATTAGTCTTGGTACTAAAAAAACGACTTGTTAATATTTTTTCCACAAAAATAACTCAAAATAGACGTTCAATCCAAATAAAACCCGTAAAAAAGTATTATCTTTGCAGGGAATGGAAGAGAAACGCAGGCATATAGTCGCCATCATCAACCCTGTGTCAGGCATCGGCAGAAAGGACAAGATTCCTCGCCTCATCGATACAGCAGTAGACCATGACCGCTATGATGTGAGCATCATAGCAACCGAATACCCTGGACATGCCCGTGAAATAGCAGCGCAAGCGGTGAGAGACGGTGTTGACATCGTTGTCGCCATCGGTGGCGACGGCACGGTCAACGAGGTGGGCAGTGCCTTGTGCGGCTCAGATACCACCCTTGCCATCGTACCTAACGGATCAGGGAATGGGTTGGCACGCCACCTGCGCATCCCGATGAACGCGAGCCGCGCCCTGCATTTAATCAATGACGGTGTGAAAGGAAAGTTTGACTACTGCACCGTTAACGGCAAACCTTTCTTTTGTGTTTGCGGGATGGGGTTTGACGCGGCCGTCAGCAACAAGTTCGCCAACGAGGGCACACGCGGCTTCATCACCTATATCAAGACAACCCTCACCGAGTATCTCAACTACAAGCCCCAGGCCTACAAGATTGATATCGATGAGCAGAGCATGACCGACAAAGCCTTTGTCATCGCGTGCTGTAATGCGGCCCAATATGGCAACAACGCCTATATCGCCCCCCGCGCGACGATGCAGGACGGACTCATTGACGTGACCGTGATGCATCCCTTCAACCCTGCTGCCAGCCCGCTGATCGGAGCCAGATTATTTCTGCGGCAACTCAATTACGACAACCACGTGAGTATCTATCGAGGCAAACGTGTGGTCATCGAGCGTCGACACGACGATGTCATCCACATCGACGGCGATCCTGTCATGATGCCTGCTCGCATAGCGATCGAGAATGTAGCGGCCGGCATCAACATCCTGGTGCCGCGCACGCTGCCCGATGATGTGTGAAAAGAGCCTCCTGAACATTAACCGAAACAATATAATAACTAAACAATCAAACAATAATGAGTTATCTGAAATTTGATAAAAACCTGATGATCAATCTGGAGCAGTCCCTGCCCAAGGAGATGCTGCGCACCAATCAGTCGGGGGCCTATCACTGCACCACCATCGTGGGCTGTAACACCCGCAAGCAGCATGGCCTGTTGGTCATCCCGGTGCCCGAGCTCGACGACAACAACCACGTGTTGTTGTCCACACTCGACGAGACCGTCATCCAGCATGGGGCACCCTTCAACCTGGGCCTGCACCGCTACAAGGGTGACACCTACAGTCCCAACGGCCACAAGTACATCCGAGAGTATGACTGCGAGCGCGTGCCCACCACTACCTACCGCGTGGGCGGCGTGATCCTGAAAAAGGAGAAGATTTTCATCACCCACGAGAACCGCATCCTCATCCGCTACACGCTGGTGGATGCCCACTCGGCGACGACGCTGCAGTTCCGGCCCTTCCTGGCCTTCCGCAACGCCAACGACCTGTGTGTCGAGAATGCTGTCGCCAGCCGCGACTACCAGGAAGTGTCCAACGGCATCGCCACCTGTATGTACAACGGCTACCCCACCCTGTACATGCAGATGAACCATAAGCCCCGTTTCGTGTTTGACCCGCACTGGTACAAAAACATCGAGTACACCAAGGACCAAGAGCGCGGCATTCCTTACAGCGAGGACTTGTATGTGCCCGGCTACTTCGAGGTCGAAATCAAAAAGGGCGAGCCCCTCATTTTCTCGGCCGGTGTCGAGGAAGTCAACACCCGCACCCTGACCAAGATGTACGAGGACGAGATGAAGACACGCACACCGCGCACGAGCTTCTATAACTGCATGAAGAACAGCGCCAAGCAGTTCTATATCACCAACAAGGAAGGTCACTACCTGCTGGCCGGCTATCCCTGGTTCAAGATCCGCGCCCGCGACGAGTTCATCGCTCTACCGGGCTGCACCCTGTCGGTACACCACCGCCAGGATTTCGAGCTCATCATGGACACCGCCCAGCGTGCCCTCAACGACTGGATGCGCGACGGCACCCTCGACAAGCACCTTGATGGCCTGGAGTTGCCCGATGTGCCCCTGTGGGCCATCTGGGCAGTGCAGCGCTATGCCCATGACCTGAATGCCGATGCAGCACGCGAGCGCTACGGGCAACTGGTCAAGGACATCATCACCTTTATTGCCGACGGCCATCACCCCAATCTCAAACTTGAGACTAACGGCCTTGTCACAACCGATGGAACCAAGCGTCCCGTCTCCTGGATGAACAGCACGCACCCCGACGGCACCCCGCTGATTCCCCGCACAGGCTATCTGGTGGAATTCAACGCCCTGTGGTACAATGCCCTCAGGTTTGCGGTGGAAGAACTCTTCGCCGAGCGTGACGAGGAAAAGGAATTTGTAGAGCGTTGCAACGCCATCGCCGACAAATGCAAACCCGCCTTCATCGAGACGTTCATGACCGACTACGGTTACCTGTACGACTATGTGAACGGCAGTTACACCGACCTGAGCGTGCGGCCTAACATGATTATCGCCGCCGCCACAGACTACAGTCCCCTGGACCGCCGTCAGCGCAAACGCATCCTCGACATCACGACACGCGAGTTGCTGACGCCCAAGGGATTGCGCACCCTGAGCCCCAACAGTTACGGCTACATTCCCTGGTATCTGGGCACCCCCGAGGAGCGACAGATGGCTTACTACGCCGGCAGTGCACGCCCCTGGCTGATGGACTTCTACAGCAAGGCCTACATCCGCGTCTTCGGCCTGAACAGCATTTCCTTCATCGAGAGGATGATGATCGGCTTTGAGGACGAGATGAAAGAGGGCTGCATCGGCTCGCTGAGCGAACTCTACGACGGCAATCCTCCCTTCACAGGCCGTGGCGCCGTGAGCTTCGCCCCCAACGTGGGCGGCATCCTGCGCGTGCTGCGCACTTTCAAGAACCTTCACATCATTGACGAATAAACCTATCAAGAGATATGAAAGCATTAATGTTTGGCTGGGAGTTCCCTCCCCATATCCTGGGAGGACTGGGAACAGCAAGTTACGGACTCACCAAGGGCATGTGGCAGAACGGCGACATGGACATCACCTTTGTCATCCCCAAGCCATGGGGTGACGAGCCCAAGGATTTTGCCAATATCATCGGTGCCAACAACACGCCGGTAGCATGGCGCGACGTGAACTGGGACTATGTGCAGAGCCGCATCGGCAATGTAATGGATCCGCAGATGTACTTTAACCTGCGCGACCATATCTACGGCGACTTCAACTACATGAGCACCAACGACCTGGGCTGCATCGAATTCTCGGGACGCTACCCTGACAATCTGCTCGAGGAAATCAACAACTACAGCATCGTGGCAGGCGTCATCGCACGCACGGTGGGCTGTGACATCATCCACAGCCACGACTGGCTCACCTATCCCGCCGGCATCCATGCCAAGCAGGTGACAGGCAAGCCTCTGGTCATCCACGTGCATGCCACCGACTTTGACCGCTCCCGCGGCAATGTCAACCCCACGGTGTTCAGCATCGAGAAAGACGGCATGAACCATGCCGATCACATCATCACCGTGAGCAACCTCACGCGCCGCACCGTTATCGAGAAATACGGCATCAGCCCCGACAAGGTAACCACCGTGCACAACGCCGTGGAACCCCTGAACGAGGAATTGCTCAACCTGGAGGCCCCTCCAGGCAAGACGAGCAAGGTCATCACCTTCCTGGGGCGCATCACGATGCAGAAAGGCCCCGAATACTTCGTCGAGGCCGCTGCACAGGTGCTGCACAAGGTCAATGACGCCCAATTTGTCATGGCAGGCAGTGGCGACATGATGGACAAGATGATCCGCCTTGCCGCCAAGCGCAATATCGCCGACCGCTTCCACTTCACCGGCTTCCTTAAGGGCAAGCAGGTGTACGAAATGCTTGCCGCCAGTGACGTGTACATCATGCCGTCGGTAAGCGAGCCGTTCGGCATTTCTCCGCTGGAGGCGATGCAGATGGGTGTGCCGTCGATTATCAGCAAGCAGAGCGGCTGTGCCGAAATTCTGGACAACGTCATTAAGATCGACTACTGGGACACCAATGCCATGGCCGACGCCATCTACAGCATCATCAAGTATCCCGCGATGTTCAACGAGTTGCGTGAGCAGGGACTTGCCGAGGTCAACCAGATCACCTGGGACAAGGCCGGCGCCAAGGTCATCAACATCTACCGCAACCTCATCAACCGCTAATGGAAATCAACTAAAAACTTAAAACTGACTACTAAAAACTGAATAATATATGAAAGCGATTTGTTTTTATTTCCAGATTCATCAGCCGTTCCGCCTGAAACATTACCGTTTCTTTGACATCGGCAACGACCACTACTATTATGATGACTTTGCCGACGACGACATCATCACGCGCATCGCTCAGCGGTCCTATCTGCCCGCCAACCAGATGCTGCTCGACATGATCAAGGAGAACGGCAAGAAGTTCAAGGTGGCTTTCTCCATCAGCGGCACCGCCCTGGAGCAATTGGAACAGTACGTACCCGAGTTCATCGATTCGATGAAGGAACTTGCGGCAACCGGTTGTGTAGAGTTCCTGAGCGAGACCTATGCACACAGCCTGTCATCCCTGTATGACCCCGACGAGTTCGTCGCCCAGGTCAAGGCCCACGACCAGAAAATCTATCAGCTGTTTGGCCAGAAACCCAAGGTGTTCCGCAACACCGAGTTGATCTATGATGACGACATCGCCTCGATGGTATATGCCATGGGCTTCAAAGCCGCCATCACGGCCGACGCCAAGCACGTGCTGGGTTGGCGTTCGCCCAACTTCCTGTACAGCAGTGCCTCGGCGCCTAAGCTCAAACTGATGTTGAAGAACGGCAAACTGAGCGATGACATCTCGTTCCGCTTCAGTAATCCCGAGTGGGCATCCTATCCCCTCACGGCCGACAAGTACATCAACTGGATCAACGAACTGCCGCAAGAGGAGCAATTGGTCAACCTGTTCATGAACTATGACGCCTTCGGAGAGCTGCAACCTCGCGAGAGCGGCATCTTTGAGTTCATCAAGGCCCTGCCCCGCTTTGCCGCCGAGCACGACATCCAGTTCTGGACCCCGAGCGAGGTGGTTTCTAAGTTCAAACCCGTTGCCGAACTTGCCGTGCCCTACCCCATGTCCTGGACCGACGAGGCCCGCGACACCAGCGCATGGCTGGGCAACACCCTGCAGCAGGAGGCCGCCAAGAAGTTGTACTCCATCGGTGAGCGCGTGCGTCTGTGCACCGACCGCCGCATCAAGCAGGACTGGAACTACCTGCAGGCCAGCGACCACTTCTTCTACATGTCCACCAAGCACAACGACGATGGCTCGGTACACAGCCACTACAGCCCCTACGACTCACCCTATACGGCGTTCACCAACTACATGAACGTGCTGAGCGACTTCATGACGCGTGTCGAGGAGCAGTACCCTGCCAGCATCGACAACGAGGAGCTGAACTCGCTGCTGCTGACTATCCGCAATCAGGAGCAGGAAATCGAGAGGCTGCACCGCGAGGTGGAGATGATGCGCAACAACATCGTCAATGACACCACTGGCGATTTCCCCATCGATGAGACGGAACCCGCACCAGTAGTAGAGGAGCCCGCTCCCAAAGAGGAGAAGAAGCCCGCCGCACCCAAGAAGAAAGCTCCCGCAAAGAAGGAAGCACCTGCCAAGAAGGAAACGGCTAAAAAAGCGCCCGCAAAAAAAGCGCCCGCAAAGAAGGAAACGCCCAAAAAGGCACCTGCAGCTAAAAAGCCTGCTGCCAAGAAACCTGCTGCTAAGAAGGCAAAATAACCTTTGAATCGACGGCAAGTGTGACAACATGAAACCCGGCGACAGCCTTATAGAAACGGGCTGTCGTCGGGTTATTACGTCAAAGAGTCGTCACATCACCGCCAAATCATCATAAGCATCGGTGTTTTTCTTGCAATTTGTCACAATCGGAGGAAAAATGGGCAGTGTTAATAAAATAATGTGTTTTTTAAGCGATAAAATACGGATAATTTGGGCTAAAATGACTACCTTTGCACCGCAAAATGAATTCTCATAAATATTTACAAAATATTCAAAACAAAAGAAAAGTTAAGTAAATGAAAGCGATTTACACTTTTGGTAACGGCCAGGCTGAGGGTCGTGCCGACATGAAAGATCTGTTGGGTGGCAAGGGCGCTAACCTTGCCGAGATGAACTTGATTGGTGTTCCTGTTCCCCCGGGTTTCACCATTACTACCGAGATTTGCACCCTTTATAACCAGAAGGGTCGCGAAGCTGTCGTTGAGATGATCAAGGACGATGTGATGAAGTCTGTTGAGCACATCGAGAAGCTGACAGGTAACAAGTTCAATGATCCCAGCAATCCTCAGCTGGTATCCGTTCGCTCGGGTGCTCCCGTGTCGATGCCCGGTATGATGGACACCGTCTTGAACCTGGGTATCAACGATGCAGTGGCCGAGACGCTGGCCGCCAAGTCGGGCAATCCCCGCTTCGCTTGGGACAGCTACCGCCGCTTCGTGCAGATGTACGGTGACGTTGTGCTGGGTATGAAGCCCACCAACAAGACCGATATCGACCCGTTTGAGGCCATCATCGAGGAAGTGAAGGAGAAGAAGGGTGTGAAGTTTGACACCGAACTCGACGTCGAGGACCTCAAGGAACTCGTTGTACGCTTCAAGGCCGCCGTCAAGGAGAATACCGGCAAGGACTTCCCCACCGATGCCTACGATCAGCTGTGGGGCGCCATCTATGCTGTATTTGACAGCTGGAACAACGACCGCGCCATCCTGTACCGCCGCATGAACCAGATTCCCGAGGAGTATGGCACGGCAGTTAACGTACAGGCTATGGTTTACGGCAATATGGGCAACAACAGTGCTACTGGTGTTTGCTTCTCTCGCGACGCCGGCACCGGTGAGAACCTGTTCAACGGTGAGTACCTGATCAATGCTCAGGGCGAGGACGTTGTGGCTGGTGTACGCACTCCGCAACAGATCATGACCGAGGGCAGCCGCCGTTGGGCCAAGCTGCAGGGCATCAGCGAGGAAGAGCGTGCCGCCAAGTATCCCTCTCTCGAGGAGTCGATGCCCGAGTGCGCCAAGCAGCTCGTTGACATCCAGCAGAAGCTCGAAGAGCACTACCGCGACATGCAGGACATGGAGTTCACCATCCAGGACGGCAAGCTGTGGCTGCTCCAGACCCGTAACGGCAAGCGCACCGGCGCCGCCATGGTGAAGATTGCCATGGATCTGCTGCGTGAGGGCGCTATCGACGAGAAGACCGTCATCAAGCGCATGGAGCCCGGCAAGCTCGACGAGCTGCTGCACCCCGTGTTTGACAAGGCTGCCGTAAAGAACGCCAAGGTGATGGCCAAGGGTCTGCCCGCCAGCCCCGGTGCCGCAACTGGTCAAATCGTGTTCTTTGCTGACGACGCCGAGGAATGGGCATCACGCAAGAAGAAAGTCATCATGGTGCGCCTGGAGACCTCTCCCGAGGACCTGCGCGGTATGAGCGTGGCTCAGGGTATCCTCACCGCACGCGGCGGTATGACCTCACACGCAGCCGTTGTGGCTCGCGGTATGGGCAAGTGCTGCGTTTCGGGTGCCGGTGAAATCAAGGTGGACTACAAGAACCGCACCGTCGAGATGGGTGGCAAGACCTACAACGAGGGTGACTGGATCTCGATTAACGGTAGCACCGGTGAGGTTTATGACGGCCTCGTGGCTACTGTTGACGCCGACCTGAGCGGTGACTTCGCTGCCGTGATGAACCTTGCCGAGAAGTACAGCAAGATGGACGTTTACACCAACGCCGACTCGCCCCGCGACGCCAGCGTTGCCCGCAAGCTGGGTGCCCACGGTATCGGCCTGTGCCGCACCGAGCACATGTTCTTCGAGGGTGACCGCATCAAGGCTATGCGCGAGATGATCATCGCTCCCGATGAGGCATCACGCCGCGTTGCCCTGGCCAAGCTGCTCCCGCTGCAGCGTGGCGACTTCGAGGGTATCTTCGAGGCCATGGACGGTTATGAAGTGACCATCCGCCTGCTCGATCCTCCCTTGCACGAGTTCGTACCCCATCAGCTCGAGACCATGCGTGAGCTCGCCGACGAGACGGGCCGCAGCCTTGAGGAGGTGAAGCTGGTTTGCGACGGCCTTGAGGAGTTCAACCCCATGCTGGGTCACCGTGGCTGCCGTCTGGGCAACACCTATCCCGAGATCACCGAGATGCAGGCTCGCGCCATCATCGAGGCCGCTCTCAACATGAAGGCCAAGGGCATCGACGTTCACCCCAAGATCATGGTTCCCCTGATTGGTGTGAAGAACGAGATCCAGATGCAGGCCGACATCATCAACCGCGTTGCTCAGCAGGTATTCGCCGAGCGCGGTGAGACCGTTGCCTACAAGGTGGGTACGATGATCGAGATTCCGCGTGCAGCCCTCGTTGCCGACCAGATCGCCAGCGTGGTTGACTTCTTCTCGTTCGGTACCAACGACTTGACCCAGATGACCTTTGGTTATTCGCGTGATGACGCCGGCAAGTTCCTCGCCATCTACAAGAACCTGGGCATCCTGAAGGTTGACCCGTTTGAGGTACTCGATCAGGAAGGCGTTGGCCAGCTCGTCGAGATGGCATGCCGCAAGGGTCGTGCCACCAAGCCCGAGCTCAACCTGGGTATCTGCGGTGAGCACGGTGGTGAGCCCAGCAGCGTGAAGTTCTGCGCTAAGTTGGGTATGAACTACGTATCCTGCTCGCCCTACCGCGTGCCCATCGCACGCCTTGCAGCCGCCCAGGCAGCCGTAGAGGCCGAGTAATCAAAAAAACATCGACAATAAAAGCGGTGGAGTGTGATGCTCCACCGCTTTTGTTGTATTGTCTAACTCTGTTATTTCTGGAGTTCGGCCAGTTTATTGGCCAGGTCATCGCCGGTAAGGCCGCGCGACAGGATGGTACCGTCGGGGCCAAAGACGATGATGTGGGGAATGCCCTTGATGCCGTAGAGGTCGGTGGGCTCGGTCAGCTTGTGGGTGCCGACAATTACCGGCCAAGTGATGTTGAGTTCCTCAATTGCCTTGCGGGTGTCGTCGGGGTTGTCCCAAACGGCTACGCCCAGCACATCGAATTTGTCGCCATACTTGGCCTTGAGAGCCTGCAGCTTGGGAATCTCGGCACGACAGGGAGGACACCAGCTGGCCCAGAAGTCAACGACGGTGATTTTGCCCTTGCCGACAAAATCTGAGAGTTTTTGCACAGCGCCGTCCGCGGCGGGAACCTCAAAGTCGGTAAACTTCTGGCCCTCGGCAGTTACCTTCAGCTGGCGGGCTGCGTTTTTGGCCTTCTCGACACGCTTGAGCTGAGCGTACTCGACAGGAGCGTCTTTGACGAGAGCGTCAATCTCCTCCTCGCTGAATTCTTTATACATCAGGTAGTTGCAGAACGCCCATGGACCGATGGCATTGTCCTTGTTCTCTTGATAGAACTTGAGCAGCTCATCGGCATAGCGGGCTTCGTTCTCGGCATCGGTAAGTGTCGTGTCGTCAGCAATCTTCTGCATCTCCTTGCTCCAAGCCGCCATTTTGTCGTTCAACGGGCTGACGGCGTTACCGGCAGCGATATCCAGTTTCACGTCACCAGGCTCAACAATAAAGCCGTAGGGGTTGCCGCCGGCATACAGGCGCGCAAAGAAGCCCTTGTCGGTTTTGCCCTCAAAGGTACATGCGTTGTTCTCGACAGTGGCGGTAGCAATCGTGTCGCCCGTGTCATAATTGGTCAGGAAAACGGTCTCGCCGTTGTTGCTGTCATCGGGGAAGGTGACGGTCACCTTGTAGCCCTTGCTGCACGAAGCGAGCAGCAGCAATGCGGTAAAAATGAATGCAAATCTTTTCATATCACTAATCTCTAATCACTAATCTCTAATCGCTTTATAAATGAGGGACTGAATGTGGCTGCGCGCGCTGATGCGGCCGAAGTTCGGGTTGTTGCGCGTGGGGCTAACACGGTTGCTCAGGAAGATGTAGAACATGTCGTTCTTGGGATCAACCCAGAAGCATGTGCCCGTGAAGCCCGTGTGGCCGAAGGTCTCGGGTGTAGCCTCGGCACAGGTGTTGCTGGCATCGGGGTCGCCCACAACTGGCTTGTCAAAGCCCAGTCCGCGGTGGCTGTTGGGACTCTTCTGGGTAGTGAACGTTTCCACCGTGGATGCCTTCAACAATCGCATGCCGCCGTAGGTGCCTCCGTTAAGCCACATCTGGAAGAGTTTCGCCAAGTCATTGGCATTGGAGAACAAGCCCGCATTGCCCTGCACACCGCCCGAGAAAGCGGCCAACTCGTCGTGGACGTAGCCGTGGATGTGCTGACGACGCAGGTAGGTGTCCTTTTCGGTATAGGCGATTTCGTCGCGCGAGAACTTGCTCAAGGGCCTGTACATCGTGTGATAAGCGCCCAACGGAGCGAAGATGTAGTTGTTCACATAATAGTTGAGCGGCGAGTGGGTCATGCGCTGCACGGCATCAGCCAGCAACGAGAAGTTACAGCAACTGTACAGGTATTTTTTCTTGCCCAACTTGGCGTGATACATGCGGTTCATGATTGAATCGTAGGTCACACGACCGCCCCACAGGCCATCGGCAATGGCGATGTTGAACTTGTCGGTCTTGACCGTTGACAGGATATCGGTGCGCATTTTAGCGTCCTTATGACCCCAAGCCCCGTTCATGATTTTGATGGTGTGGTTAGCGTCTTCAGCGCTGGCGATGAGGTCTCCGGTGTAACTCTTGGAATCCATCATCATGTACCACATGTTCAACGAGGCCGGCATTCCCGTCTCGTGATATAGCAGGTCGCGGAAAGTGATGTCCTCCTTATCGCCGTCACGCAGGCCGGGGATGTACTCGCTTGCCTTGTCATCGAGGCGGAACTTACCGTCGTCAAAGGCCTTCATGACACCGCTGATGGTGCCGGTGGCCTTAGACACCGATGCAAGGCCAAAGAGCGTGTTGTCATCGACCTTAACAGTGCTACTGTAATCTATGGTACCGAACGCCCCTTTATAAACCACCTTGCCATGACGCGCCACAATCACCTGGCAGCCGGGGAAAGCATGCTGCTGCACGCCCAAGCGGCACACCGAGTCGATTTGAGCCGTCAAACGGTTGTCGAGGCCCACCTCGGCAGGGATGGAATAACCCAGGCGTGTGGCGTCGTAATGGATGCCGTGGCCTGCCTCATAGCGGGTTTTCTTGCCATCAAAGGCCAGCGAGATGGGAAGGTTTCCACCTGCCGCATTGCCGCCGAATATGGTCTGAGCGGCATAATCCTCGGCAAGGCTGTTGTTCTGATATGCCAGCACCACAGCCTTGACGTGTTTGTTGGTAATGGCGCTGCCGTAGTTCTTGATCTCGTAGGGCTTGCATGCGAGCGTCACGATGACGTTCTTGCACTTCTTGACCACAGCATCAAGGGCGGCCCGGTTCTCCGGGTTATCCTCACCCACCTCGACGATGATGGTGTTGAAGTGGCCGTCGTGCAGTTGCTCAGCAAGGGCACTGGCCGAACCGGCTTTAGCGAGGTCAAAGCGCTTTACTTGGGCATAATCGGCACAACGGCGGGTAAACATCGATGCCGTTCCGTTCTCGTTGCCTATGGTTGCCACGGCAATGCGCCGGCTCTGCAGGTTGTGTATGGGCAGGATATTATCGTTGTTCTTGATGACGGTGATACTGCCTGCCGTGAGCTGACGCTTGAGCACAGCAGCCTGTTGCGAGTTGACATCATTCTGCAGGTTAGCGGTGTTCACATGCTGGGGCGAGGTGAGTTCAAGCGCATACTTGTATCGCAAGATCTTCTTGCAACGCTCATCAATCATCTGCTGGGAAAGGGTCCCGTTGGTGAGGGCACGTTGTACTGCCGCGATTTCATCGTCGATGTTCTCGGGCATGAGCAAAACATCGTTGCCAGCCAGCAGAGCGTTGACACAGGCCGATCCATTGAGCATCTGGGTTGCCCCTTTCATGTTCAGCGCATCGGTGAAGATAAGGCCGTTGAAGCCCATTTCACTTCGCAGAAGCGTGTTCACGCAGTCAGGAGAAAGGCTTGTGGGCGCCTTGCCTCCCTCGATTGCCGGCACCAGCAGATGGGCGGTGAGAATGCCGCTCAATCCTGCCTCGACAAACTTGCGGAAGGGCACCAGTTCACAGGTGTTGATCTCCTGCAGGGTCTTATTGATGACCGGCAAGGTCTTGTGAGAGTCCTCACTCGACGAGCCATGGCCCGGGAAATGCTTTCCCACGGCAATCACGCCGCCATCTTCCAAACCGCGCGCAAAGGCGATGGCATGCCTTGCCACCAGTTCGGGACTCTCGCCGTAGGAGCGGTCACCAATAACGGGATTCAGCGGGTTGTCGTTCACGTCAAGCACCGGAGCGAAGTTCACCTGAATGCCCATGCGGCGGCACTGGCGCGCCACCTCACGGCCGTAGTCGTAGAGCAGCTTATCATTGTCGAGAGCACCCAAGATGAGATTGCGCTGGAAATTGGGAACCTCTTTCAGCCTCATGCCCAATCCCCATTCGCCATCGATGGTAATCATCAACGGCACCGTCGCCAGCGACTGTGCCAGGTTAGTCACAGCGGCCTGATCGGCGATAGAGCTGTTTTCATAGATGAGGCCCCCCACCAGATTGCGGGTGACCAGGCGACGCACCAACTCACGGGTAGCGTCGTTGCCCGACGGGGTCACGGCGGCAATGATGAGCTGCCCGATGCGCGCTTCGGGCGACATTGAGTTGAAAACGCTGTCCACCCAAGCATTCATCGCCACTTGGTCCACCTCATTGAACAGGTTGGGCAGGCGCGTGGACTCACGCCCTGCAGCGTTCATCGTGAGCACTACTGCCACAGCAGCCAGCAGTATACGTTTGATTTTGGTCATTTTACTTTTTTGTGGTCTTTAGGGGCCTTAAAGACATTAAGGTCGTTATGGATTATTTTTGTTTGATTCTTACCTCGTCTTTGGCATCGATTTTCTTGCCGTTAGCCTGAAGTCGCTTCACATAGTCCAGCATGTGGTTGCCATACTTCTGCGTATCGACAAACAGGCGATTGCAGCGGGTCATGGGTGTCATGTAGTCGCCGCCGTTGGCCAGATAATCGATTGTGGCAACAATATAGGTCTTCTTGGGGTCAATCTTCTTGCCCTTGACAGTAGCGCCAGTCATTTCACCCTTGCTGTTATAGGTGGCGCGCAGCTCCTTGCTCACGGCATCACCACCGCGGCCACACATCAGCTTAATACTCTCGATAAGCTCATTTCCAGGCATTTCCAGCACGACAAAACGGTTATCAAAGGGGAACATCGAGCCGATGTCGCCCTCGGTGACCGTACCTTGAGGCATGTCGCAGCGTATTCCGCCCTTGTTCATGATAGCGCAGTCAATGTTCTTGATCCCCGAGAGTTCCTTGAGAATCTCCATGGCAGCATCGCTAACCCAGTTCTGGATTGTCGCGCTCGAGTTCTTCATGTAGCGGGCACTCGTGCCCACCGGGTTGTTCATGATACTGTCCACACCATGACGATAACCGTCGAGCCATGTATTCATGGCCGTATAGCGGCTGGCAGCATCGTCCCAGCTCTCATCGACGGTAATATGGTCGTAAACGATATCGCCCGTTTCCAAATCCAGATCATAGGTGGCAACCAGCTTACCGCTCTTGCCGTTCTGGCCAATGGGAATCAGCTTGCCATCGGCATTGGCGATGCGGTCCATGCCACTGCCCGGCTTGATCGTCGTGTGTGAATGGGAACTGATAACCATATCGATGAAATGGCTGTGCCCGATGATGAGGGTGTCGTTGGGTTCTGTCGGCTCATAGCTGCTATAACCGATGTGCGACACCATGACGGCATAATCCACTTTTTGCACCTCTTTGAGATACTTGGCGGTAGCATCGGCCACATCAGGAGCCGACAGGTAACGCAGGCCCTCGCAGTTAATGCCGGATATCAGCCCCTCAGGGTTGACGTTGATGCCAAAGAAGGCAACCCGCTTGTCCCCGACAGCTTTCACCCAATAGGGTTGGAACAGGCCGTCGAGCGGCGTAGTGCTGAAGTCATAGTTTGCGCTGATCTTCACAGCATCGACGTTGCGGTAATGCTCGGCCAATTCTTCCATACCGTTGTCAAACTCATGGTTGCCCAGGATGATCACATCATAGCCCAGCGTGTCCATCAAGGCATATTCCACCTCGCCCTTGTAAAGCGAGAAGAACAGAGTGCCCTGGACGGCATCACCCGCATGGATGAGCACCGAGTTTGGGTTTGCAGCACGCAATTGGTCATAGACGGCCCTGCGCCGTGCCACTCCGCCCTTGCCGTCGCTGGCAGGATCAATCTGGCTGTGTGTGTCATTAACAGCGATAATCATCAAGTGCTCGGCGCGCAATGCGGGAACCACCATCAATGCGCAGATGCACAGAAGCATGAAGTTGCGGAATTTTGCCATTGTATCTCTATTTTAAATGTCGTTAGCTATTAATCGACAAAGATACAACAAAATTTGTGCAAGCCGAATACAAAACAAAAATGTTTTTTTTGATTTTGTTGAGACGCCGCCAAATTTATCCAAAAAATTTCGATGCGAAAATAATGCAGGTATAAAAAAAGCAGTATATTTGCCGATTGTAAATGAACCACATAATTATATATGGATAACAACATCAAGAAAATATTGGATACTGACACTAACGGTTTGTTGACTTATGAATACATCGCCAACAACATGGGCAGTATCGATAAGGAGATGGGCGTCCTGGTGGACAACATGATTCTCAAGGACCGCACTGGCCAGTTTGTAGTGAGCACAGCCCGCTATCTCAACGCCATCGACCCCGAGAAGTATGCTTCCAGCATCGACCTGCTGGTCAAAGCCGCCATCGCCAAGGACCGCGACCACGTCTATCTGGCTTACCTGGCCTCTTCGCTGTGGGGTGCCGACTACAAGGAGCGCGCTGCCGAGCTGAGCGCCAGTGATGACAACTTCCGCCGGATCTACAAGCGGCTCTATCCTGTAGGGATTTAACTGACTAATTTAATATATAATGAAGAGACATCTGATTCTATCCATCGTGATGGTTGCGTTCACGCTCATGTCCTGCTCGGCAGGCAATGCCGAGGGATCGGCCAGCGCACCCGCAAAAAACAAAACCGGCAAAAAGATGACCAAAGTCAAACTCGAGACAACATTGGGCGACATCGTCGTCGAACTCTACAACGAGACTCCTCAACATCGCGACAACTTCATCAAGCTGGTCAAAGAAGGTTACTATGACGGCGTGCTCTTCCACCGCGTTATCAAGGACTTCATGATTCAGACCGGTGACGGCAACTCGAAGAACGCAGGCCCCGAGACCACATTGGGAGACGGTGATCCCGGCTACACCATCGAGGCCGAGTTTGTATATCCCAAGTATTTCCACAAGCGCGGCGCGTTGGCAGCAGCACGCACGGGCGACCAGGTCAACCCCGAGCGGCGCAGCAGCGGCAGCCAGTTCTACATCGTTACGGGCAAAATCTACAGCAGTGATGACTTGAACATGATGGCCAAGCGCTTGGCTGACACGAAAAAACAGGACATCTTCCGCCGACTGGTGACCGAGAACGGCGCCAAGATTCAACAGTTGCAGCAATCACAAGACAGTGCCGGCCTGCAGGCCCTGCAGAACGAACTCATCCAGCAAACCGAGGCCGAGGCCGCCAATACCTCGTTCGCCTTCACTGATGAGCAGATTGACGCCTATACCAGCGTGGGCGGCACGCCTCACCTCGACGGGCAGTACACCGTATTCGGTGAAGTGGTTTCGGGCATGGATGTTGTGGACAAAATCCAGAACACCACTACCGGACGAATGGACCGTCCCACTGTTGACATCAAGATCGTCAAGGCCACCATCCTGAAGAAATAAGGCACACTTTTATTTGTCAGAAGATACTCTATGGACTTATTAGCCGAGCGTGGCTAGTAAGTCCTCTTTTTTGAAAAAAAGGGCTATTTTTGAAAAAAAACGGAAAAATGCATTTGCGGGTGAAAAAAAATGCCTAAATTTGGGGTTTGTAATGTAACAAAATGGGGGCACTTGCCCCTACACTAAAAACTACAATTATGATGGAACCGCGTGAACAATCTGAATCGATGAACAATCTCGAGAAGGATCAAATCTTGAGCACTGAGGCCCTAAACGAGCCCCAGGAAGTTGTGAATGAAGAAATTAAAGTTGAGGAACCCGCCGTTGAGCCTGACGAGCAAGTCGCTCCAGTAGAGGCTGATCCCGTCGCTGAGGAAGTCGTTGCTGAGGAAGAAACGCCCGCAGCCGAGGAACTAAAAGCCGAGGAGCCGAAGGCTGAAGAACCTGTAGCCGAGGAACCTGTAACAGAGGAACCGAAGGCCGAGGAGCCTGTCGCCGAGGAGCCGACAATTGAGGAACCAACGGTTGAAGAAGCCGCTCCTAAGCTGGATCTTGCAGGAAAAAGCAAGAATGAGCTTGTGGAGATGATGCGCACTGCCGCTGCCCGCCCCATCGAGGAGGTCAAGGACGAAGTGCAAGCCATCAAGGCCGCTTTCTTTGCCCTGCGCCGCGAAGAGATCGCCCAGGAGAAAGAAGCCTTCCTCGCCAACGGCAACTTAGAGAGTGATTTCACCCCCAAGGAGGATGTCGATGAGAACAACCTCAAGGAGTTGCTCAACGTGCTCAAGGAACGCCGCACCGAATACAACGCCGCGCAGGAGGCCAACCGTGAGGCCAACCTGGAGAAGAAGCGCCAAATCATCGCCCTCATCAACGAGATCGCCAACGATCCCGACAACATCAACCGCCAGTTCAACCGCGTAAAGCAACTGCAACAGGACTTCAAGGATGCCGGCGAAGTGCCCGCCACTGCCGACACCGTGATCTGGAAAGAGTTCCAGCGCGCCACCGAACGTTTCTATGACGTGCTGAAGATGAACAAGGAGCTGCGCGACTACGACTTCAAGAAGAACCTGGAACTGAAGCAGCAACTGTGTGAGGAGGCCGAGGCCCTGGACGAGGAGACCGACATTGTCGCCGCCTTCAGGAAACTGCAAGAGCTCCACAACAACTGGCGCGAGATCGGTCCCGTGGCCAAAGAGTTGCGCGAGGAACTGTGGGCCCGCTTCAAGGCTGCATCAAGCGCCATCAACAAGAAGTACCAGACCTTCTTTGAGGACCGCAAGAGCAAAGAGAAAGAGAACGCCGACGCCAAGACCGCGTTGTGCGAGAAAATCGAGCAAATCTCTACCGACGACCTCAAGACCTATGCTCAATGGGACGAGGTGACCAAACAAATCATCGCCCTCCAGGAGGATTGGAGAAAACTGGGTTACGCTTCCCGCAAAGCCAATGCAGCGCTGTTTGCCCGTTTCCGCAAATCTTGCGATGACTTCTTTGCCAAGAAAGCCGAGTTCTACAAGAACATGAAAGAAGAACTCAGCTCCAACCTGGCCAAGAAAATCGACCTGTGCGAACGCGCCGAAGCCCTCATGGATTCCACCGACTGGAAGGAAGCTACCGACAAGTTCGTCGAGATGCAGAAGGAATGGAAGACCATCGGTCCAGTTGTGAAGAAATACAGCGACAACGTGTGGAAACGCTTCATTGCCGCCTGTGACCACTTCTTTGAGGAGAAAAAGAAACAGAACGTCAATGTCCATGCCGTGGAGCATGAGAACCTCAAGGCAAAGAAAGAGGTCATTGCCAACCTTAAGGCCACTATCGAGGAGGCTGGCGAAGAGGCTGCCCAGACCGTACGCGACCTGATGGACCGCTGGCAGGAAATCGGCCATGTGCCCTTCAAGGAGAAAGACAAGATTTACGCCCAGTACCGCGAGTTGGTGGATAAAGCGTTTGAAACGCTCAACATGCGCGGCTCTCGCCCCCGTGGCGAGGGTGGCGGCTCGAGGGGTCCGCGCTTGTCAGGAGGCGACCGCAACCTGAGCGAGCGTGACCGGTTGGTACGCACCTACGAGCAGCGCATGAACGAGTTGAAGACCTTTGAGAACAACATGGGTTTCCTCACCGCCAACACCAAGAGCGGCAACTCGCTCGTCCAGGAGATGGAACGACGCATCGCCAAGCTCAAGGAAGAGATTGCCGAGTTGGAACAGAAAATCAAGGAAATGGACAACGCCTAATCCACCCTGCCGTGGTAACGGATATATTTAACGGCATAATCTAGACTGCAGACAGGGGAGTGTAACAGTCGCTCCCCCGTCCTTTCTTGCGCGCCCCAAAACCCGAACCCAATCACCCCTGCATGAAGAGTAAAGGCAGATACGGCCAATTTGTCAAGTGGATATTCAGCATCATCGACCTGCTGATTGTCAACGTGGTATTCTTCGCGTCAATGTACTGGCAACGTGACACACTGCCCGCCAGCCAAGAGTTGTACTCCAGGCCCGTGTGGCTCGTGCTCAATGTGGCCATGGTTGTCTGCCTGTATTTCTACAACGATGTGCATGAGCGCCGTGTCTTCTATGCCGAGAAGGTCGTAGGGCAGGCACTCAAGCTTGTGCTCACCCATGCGGGAATCTTCGTCACGCTGACCACGTTCCTGGGACACGCCGCCGCTCAATGGCAACGAGTGTTGTGGTTCTATATCGTCTTTTTTGTCGTTCTTGCTGCATGGTGGGTCATTTCACGACAGTTTGTCAAACTGTACCGCAACAGGGGATTTAACTTCAAGCGCGTCATCGTCATCGGTGGCGGGACTGTGGGTGTTCGCCTCATTGACGAAATGATGGCCGACCAAGGCTATGGTTATCATATAGTAGGATTCTTTGACGACAACCACAAGGCACGCTCGGCATCCGCCGCCTACCAAGGCACACTCGATGACGTGGAGCAGTTTGTCAAAACGCACCAGGTGGATGAGATGTTCTGTTGCGTCCCCGACATTGAAGACAACCAGAACGTGTCACGCATGATACGCATTGCCGACAATAATGCGGTGGACTTCTACTATGTTCCGCAATTCGGACGTACGGTAACCCGTCAGTTCGAGCTGCAGTCGGTGGGTGACGTTCCCATTCTGGCTGTCCACCCCTACCCCTTGAAGAACCCGATCAACCGCTTTGTCAAGCGCGCCTTCGACCTGCTGGTATCGACGGTTGCATTGATATTGTCACCGCTGGTCGTTATTCCCGTCGCGATCGGTATTAAGCTGTCGTCACCAGGCCCCATCTTCTTTGTGCAGAAGCGCACGGGATATCGCGGGCAAGCGTTCGACTGTTACAAGTTCCGCACCATGCGCGTCAATGCCGACAGCGACACGTTACAGGCCAGCAAGGACGATCCTCGTGTGACACGGTTCGGCAACTTCCTGCGCCGTTCAAGCATCGACGAATTACCGCAGTTTTATAATGTGTGGCGCGGCGAAATGAGCATCGTGGGCCCCCGCCCTCACATGGTTGCTCAAACCGAGCTCTACAGCGAACTCATCGACAAATACATGCTGCGACACACTATCAAGCCCGGTATTACCGGCTGGGCACAAGTGCGTGGCTACCGGGGCCAGACCGAGGAACTCTGGCAAATGGAAAAACGCGTCGAGTATGACGTGTGGTATGCCGAGAACTGGACCTTCTTCATGGACCTGAAAATCATCTTCCGCACCGTTTTGAACGCCCTCAAGGGCGAGGATAATGCTTATTAGACGTTAGGTTTTAGGTTTAGAAATCAGGAGATGACAAGGGAAGAGTATGCGCTGGCGCTGTTGAGAAGCTGTTATGGTTACGACAGTTTCCGTGGACAGCAATGGAGCATCATCAACCACACGCTTGACGGGGGCGACAGCATCGTGCTCATGCCCACGGGCGGCGGCAAATCAATCTGTTACCAGATTCCCGGCTTGATGAGTGACAACGGCTTTGCCATTGTCATCTCTCCGCTGCTTGCCCTCATGAACGACCAGATCGATGCCTTGCAGCAGAATGGCGTGCCAGCACGGGCCCTTAACAGCGAGAAAAACGAGAGCGAAAACCGTCAGACCCTGGATCTGCTCATGCAGGGCAAAGTCAAGCTGCTCTATATCTCACCCGAAAAGCTGCTTAGCGAGATTGACCGTTGGTCCAATGTCATCACCGACCGCATCTGCCTGTTCGCGGTTGATGAGGCGCACTGCATCTCGCAGTGGGGTCACGATTTCCGTCCCGAGTACACCCAGCTAGGCACACTCAAGCAGCGCTATCCCCACATCCCCGTGATGGCACTCACTGCCACCGCCGACCGCATCACCCGCGACGATATCGCGACACAGCTCCACATTCCCGACGCCAGACTGTTTATCAGCTCGTTTGACCGTCCCAACATCTCCCTCAACGTTGTGCAAGGCTCCTCTGGTCGCCAAAAGTTCCGCCAGATTGTCCAGTTCATCAACTTGCACCGTGACGAGAGCGGCATCATCTACTGCCTGCGCCGCAAGGACACCGAGAAGATGGCCAGCGAACTCACCCGTTTGGGCATCAAGGCCGAGCCGTTCCATGCCGCTATGAGCGTGAGCGAGAAAAGGCGTGTGCAACGTGACTTCATCAACGATGACTTGAAAGTGGTGTGCGCGACCATCGCCTTCGGCATGGGCATCGACAAGAGCAATGTACGCTATGTCATCCACAGCAACATGCCCCGTAACATCGAGAGCTATTACCAGGAAATCGGACGGGCTGGACGCGACGGATTGCCTGCCGACGCGGTGCTGTTCTACAACTATGGTGATATGGTCACCCTGCAACACTTTGCCCAAGAGTCGGGACAGGTAGAGGTCAACTTGGAAAAGCTGCGGCGCATGCAGCAGTTTGCCGAGAGTGGCGTGTGCCGGCGGCGCATTCTGCTCAGTTACTTCAACGAGCGTTTTGACCACGACTGCGGCAACTGCGACATTTGCGACAACCCTCCAGAACGGTTCGATGGCACACAACTGGCTCAGATGGCACTCAGCGCTATCGTACGCACCAACGAACAGGTTGGCATGTACACGCTGACCGATATCCTGCGCGGCAGCAACAAAGCAGAGCTTGTAGAGAACGGTTACGACCGCCTGAAGACCTTCGGAGTCGGGCACGACTTGAGTAATGCCGAGTGGAATGCATACCTGCTGCAAATGCTACAGATGGGACTGTTCGAGTTCGCCTATGACGAAAACAACCACCTGAAAATAACCGAATTGGGCAATGATGTGCTCTATGGTAGGCAGCTTATTGAGCTGAACCGATTCAAAAGAAACACTTTCACAGCCAAGAAAGAGCCGGAGGACACACCAATCATCCCAGAAGCGCCCGTCGCTGCCAAAGAGATGGACAAAATCCTGTTCGACAAACTGAAAGACCTGCGCAAAGCCATCGCACAGGCCAGCCACATTGCCCCGTACATGGTATTCAGCGACAAGTCGCTGACGGCCATGGCGACCGAGAAACCGACCACACAAGCCGAGTTCGGCATTCTCTACGGCGTGGGCAAAGTGAAATGCCAAAAATACTGGCGCCCCTTCACCGCTGCCATCCGCGACTACTTGGACACTAAATGATGCCCGTGAGATAAAGGAAGATAAAGAAGATTGAAATGGGGGCTATGTAACGCAGGCAGAAGACGATATAAGGCTCCAACACACCCTTCAAGCGCCCGCCATTGGTCAACTGGTCGTGAATCACCTTGCGATCCAGTATCCAGCCCACATACACTGCCGTAAACAGTCCGCCAAGCAGCATAAAGATGTTGCTGGCGGCATAATCCATCATATCAAAGATATTCTTACCCCACAACTTGATGTCATCCAGCACATTGAATGACAAGGCCGCTATCGTGGCAAGGGCAAATGTGAACAACGCGGTCCAAGCGATGGCACGGGGGCGCGACATCTTGTGTTCCTCGATAAGGAACGTGATGGGTATCTCGCTCAAGGAAATCGTCGAGGTCAATGAGGCAAAGAAGACCAGCAAGAAGAACAACAGGGCCCAGAAATAGCCACCTGTCATCTGCTGGAAAATGCCTGGCAGGACTTCAAAAATGAGGCGCGGACCAGCCGTAGGCTCCACACCAAAGGAGAACACGGCGGGGAAAATCATCACACCCGACAAGATGGCCACCAGTGTATCCAACGCTGCTACAGTCACCGCATCCTTGGTCAGCGGGGAGTCATCTTTGAAATAGGAGCTATACGTCACCAGGCAAGAGATACCGATAGAAAGTGACAGGAACGCTTGACCAAAAGCGTCCAGCACACCACGCATCGTCAACGCCGAGAAGTCAGGATAGAACAGGAACCTAAGCCCCTTGCCTGCACCCGGCAGGAGCAACGACTTGACACAAAATACGATAAGGATAAGGAACAGCAAGGGCATCATGATGCTCGCCACGCGCTCAATGCCTTTTTCAATGCCTCGGCTCATGACCATGAAGTTAAACACGAGGAACAGCACGGTCCAACCGACGCAACGCCACGGATTGGCCACCAGCGATGTAAACATGTCACTATATTCTTGAGGTGTGTGCCCGCTCAAGTGTCCCAATGCGGCCTGGTAAAGGTACTCAATAATCCAGCCGCACACCACGCTGTAGAAGCCAATGACAACGAAACTGCCCAGAATACAGAGGTAAGTGAACAGGTAATACTTCTTGCCGGGAGACAACTTTCTCAAAGCCGACTTCATGTTGCTGTGGGTAGAGCGGCCAATAATAAACTCACTCAGTATCACAGGGATACCCATTACCAGAATGCAACAGATGTACACGATGATAAACGCACCTCCGCCGTTCACGCCAGCCTCGTATGGGAAACGCCAAATGTTACCCAGTCCTACTGCCGAACCCACTGCCGCGGCAATGGCGCCCATGCGTGTCGCAAATCCTACACGTTTTGCCATAGTATGCTAGTTTTAGATTATGTGCAAAAGTAGCACAATCTGTTTAAACCATCAAACTTAATACAACATTTTTATTCAGTGGGCGGCACTCAAAACTGTGGCACGGGATCCAGGCGGCGCGGCTTGTCTGAAGGCTTGGATTTCTGGGGCGAAGGTCGCTTTGAAGAACGCTTTTTCTTCTCAGACTTGTGGTGCGAAGGCTTATCTACCGTTATGATGACAGAATCCGTCTCTGCCTCAAACGCTTCCACTGCGGCTTGGACTGCCGGGGCGGGTGTCGCACTCTTTTTCAATCTGACAACGGCTGTGACAAGTAATAGCATAACCATGAGCGCCAGCAGGACGATGTTCCCACGCCGCTCACGCCTCGACATGTCGAAAAAGCCCTTATTCATAACTCTTTACAACCGAATAAATTCAGACACAAAAGTAACCAAAATCATCCTTATTTCATGCCCACGGGCCTCTTATTTTTTCATCAGTCAGCATTTTTCATGATAAAAAACACCTTTGTATCTGAAAAAATAGTACTTTTGCGAGTTAAAAAACAAATTGAGAGATTTATCAGAAGATGAAAAACTTTATTCTGGCTATTCCTAAAGGCGTGCCCACAATCATCATGATTTTGTTGGCACTGTATTTTACTTTTGCCGATAATCCACTAGGTGTCAATGGATTGAAAATATTTCCTTATGCCGAACAAGTAGGCCATTTCATCCTTTATTTCTTGGTCGCTCTGGTTTTCATTCTTGATTATGCTAAAGCCAAACTGCCCCACCACAGCAAGATTAACCAGGAGATGGCTCTTGCTGCCGTCAGCGCCGTGATGGCTCTGCTGCTGGAAATCGCCCTGATGTGGAGGACTAACGGTTACAATTACGACCCCAAAAACATTTTTGCAGCTGCACTGGGCGCAGCACTGGCATTTTTGTTCTACCACTTCTGGCTCCTGCACCCCTTCCGCCATTATCTGTATCACTCCTTACAGCACCATTGGCGCTATCAGCATCGCCGCAAGAAAAAGAAATAAAGCGCACCTGCTGAAGAACCGAAAAAACGGAAAAGACATTTTTTTAGGCAATATCTTTGATAATGAAAAAGATATTGCCTAAATTTGTCAACTGAAAACAACAACAAACAACTCATATGCTTTTTTCTGATAAAATCAAACAACTGCGTCTGGAGAGCGGAAAGCTCCAGAAAGACCTTGCCAAAGCAATCGGTGTGGATGTACCCGCCTACAGCCGATTTGAGCATGGGGAGCGCAGGCCCAAACGTGACCAGGTGCTGCGACTGGCCCGAATTTTCAAGACCGACCCTGACGAGTTGGT
The DNA here is from genome assembly GCA_017557425.1 of Muribaculaceae bacterium. Lineage (GTDB taxonomy): Bacteria > Bacteroidota > Bacteroidia > Bacteroidales > Muribaculaceae > Sodaliphilus. Next base: position 43,509 of record JAFYYU010000003.1, read on the forward strand.
GGCCATGTGGCTTGCCGATGAAGCCTATTCCCACATTGCCCAAGACAAAATGGCGACTCAAGCAGCCGTGATGCTACACGGGATGCTAAAAGGTGACACGTCGGCCGTCCAGCAAGCTCCGACAACGGTTCCAAATCAAGCAACCGCATCCCCAACTGCTGCTGTCACCCGCAACCTTGTCAAGAGGTTGGGCCGTTCGTTGATGCCGCACTACGAGCAGGGCGATGCAGCGACTGTGATGCAGCGCATCGAGGACGAGAGCATCGATTGTATCGTCACTACACCGCCCTACTGGAGACGCCGCACCCAGGGCACCGAAAGTATCACCGCGACCAGTAAGGAGGAATTTGTCGACGAACTGTTACAGACCATGGCTCAGGCATGGCGAGTACTCAAGCCGCAAGGATCTCTCTGGCTCAATATGGGTGATGACACAACCGATGGCTTTGTTCAGGGTATACCCTGGCGTGTCGTGCTGCAAATGATTGACCGGCAAGGCTGGCAGCTGGTCAACGAGGTGGTATGGAACAAAACCACCACGTCTCCACAAGGAAGTCAGGACCACTTGCGCAAGGTGCACGAGTTCATGTTCCACCTGGTCAAGAACGATGATTTTTACTACAATGACGAAGAATTGCGGCGAACATTTGCCCTGATCATGCATGGAAAGGCAAAAGGCAAACCCGCAAAAGGCAAACAGCATCAGGGGCTTGTTCCCAGCGATGTGTGGACCATCGGCGTGCAGCGCTCCGGCATCGCACACTACTGTGTTGCCCCCGACACACTTTACCGCTTGCCTCTGGTGGCCACCTGCCCGCGTGACGGCATTGCACTCGACCCCTATTGCGGCACCGGGACAGCCTGCAAGATTGCCTATGAGATGAACCTGCGCAGCATCGGCATCGACATCAACGGCGAATACATCAAGCAGGCACGCGCGACAACCGAGGCAAAACCGTTGAGTCTGTTCTAAAAAATCCAGAGGCTCCAGAGTATCTAGAGTCTCTGATTTTTTGTAATTTTGCAGCCAAAATTGCAGTTTAGGCATGATTTCTATACAGGGACTGAAGGTGGAATTCGGCAGCCAAGTGCTGTTCGAGAATATCAGCTACGTCATCAACAAGCGCGATAAAATCGCACTGGTTGGCAAGAACGGTGCCGGCAAGACCACTATGCTAAGAATCATCACTGGCGAGCAAATGCCCACCAGCGGCACTGTCGCACGCCAAGCTGACATCACCATCGGTTACCTGCCACAACAAATGGTACTCAAGGACGAACTCACCGTCAAGCAGGAAGCTCAGCGCGCTTTTGAACACCTGCAGCAGATGGATGCCGCAATCGACCGCATGAACCAACAGCTTGCCGAGCGAACCGACTATGACAGCGAGGAATATCAGGAACTCATTGAACGTGTGGCTCAAAAGACCGAGCTGCGTACGCTGATGCAGAGCGAGAACATCGAGGCCGAGATAGAGAAAACACTGACAGGCCTGGGGTTTGAGCGCAGCGATTTTGACCGCCCCACGAGTGAGTTCAGCGGCGGATGGCGCATGCGTATCGAGTTGGCCAAACTGCTGTTGCGCCGCCCCGACGTCCTCTTGCTCGATGAGCCGACCAACCATCTGGACATCGAGTCCATCCAGTGGCTGGAGACTTTCTTGAAAAACCGCAATGGCGCACTGTTGCTCGTGTCGCACGACCGCGCCTTTATCGATAATGTCACCAACCGCACCATCGAAATCTCGTTGGGCAAGATATATGACTACAAGGTAAGCTACAGCCAGTTTGTAGAACTGCGCAAAGAGCGCGTTGAGCAACAGATGCGCGCCTACGAAAACCAGCAGAAACTCATACACGATACCGAGGAATTCATCGAGCGTTTCCGCTACAAGGCAACTAAAGCCATTCAGGTGCAAAGCCGCATCAAGATGCTCGACAAGTTGGAGCGCATCGAGGTCGATGAGGTGGACCGCAGTCGCATGAAACTCAAATTTCCGCCAGCACCCCGCAGTGGTGATTATCCAATCATTGCCGAAGATCTGAGAAAAGACTATGGTTCCCTGAACGTATTTCATGACGTGACCTTCACCGTCAAGCGCGGCGAGAAAGTCGCCTTTGTCGGCAAGAACGGTGCGGGCAAATCGACCTTGGTCAAGTGCATCATGGGTGAGATTCCCTTCGACGGGAAACTGCAGATCGGACATAATGTCAAGATTGGCTACTTTGCCCAAAACCAGGCTCAGCTACTCGATGAGACCTTAACCGTGCACGACACTATCGACTATGTGGCCGTTGGCGACATCCGCACCCGCATCAACGACATCCTTGGAGCCTTCATGTTCGGCGGGAAGAATGCCGACAAGAAGGTCAAAGTGCTCAGCGGGGGTGAGAAAAGCCGATTGGCAATGATTCGCCTGCTGCTGCAGCCCGTCAATCTGTTGATCCTTGATGAGCCCACCAACCACCTGGATATGCCCAGTAAGGACGTACTCAAAGAAGCCATCCAAGCCTTTAACGGAACTGTCATCGTCGTGTCCCACGACCGCGACTTCCTGAACGGCATCGTTGACAAGGTCTATGAGTTCGGCGAACATCGAGTTCGCGAGCACCTGGGTGGCATCTACGATTTCCTGCAGAAAAAAAGGCTCGACTCACTCCAGCAGCTGGAGATTAAAGATAGCCCTCCCCCCATCACTGACGCCGAAGTGACTGACGAACCAGCCAGCCAAGGCAAGATGGACTATCAGCGCCAGAAAGAACATGAACGCCGTATCCGTCAGGCTGAAAAGAAAGTGAAAACCCTTGAGGGAAAAATCGACGAGTTAGAGCGACAACTTGCCGACATAGAAGACAAACTCTCTACCGCCACCAGCGAGGACCTGGACATTTACTACTCCCATTCCAAAATATCCCGTGAACTCGAGGAAGTCATGGCACAATGGGAAAAAGCCGGAGAAGAACTGGATAAAGTAAAAGGATTACAATAACTTGCTCAATATCAGCATATCATATCATTTCAAATGAACGATTCAATAGCCAAAAACAGCAACATAAAACTCAGTGCAAGTGGTCGCATCGAGTACATCGATGCCATGCGCGGATTCACCATGATACTGGTTGTGCTGCAGCATGTCGCATCATTCTGCTGGCACGTCTTCGGCAATGCACCGTCAGTCCATGAGTATTTGATCCAATTTAGGATGCCCATGTTCTTCTTCATCAGCGGCTTCGTTCTTTTCAAGGCTGGTGTGACCTGGGATGTTCAACAGATAATCAGATTCTTCCGCAAGAAAATACCCGTCCAACTGCTGTCTCCTTTTCTATTCTTCTTTCTGTACTTGTTTGTCACCAAACAACCCCTAATCGAAGGAATCAGCGATCCAGCCAAGAGCGGGTACTGGTTCACGTTTGTACTTTTAGAGTATTTCATTTTCTATGCTGTGGTCCGTTTCTTTGTCAGAAAGACATGGGCAAGCAGCATCATACTCCTCGTTTTAGGCCTGATTTTCTATCTGCCTATTCAGAACGTCTTGCCATTTTCATCATTTACAATGGGCACCTTGTCGGTCGTTGAGTGGAAGTATTTCCTGTTCTTTGTTCTCGGCACTATTGTAAAAGAGCACTTCTCCCGCACCGAAGCGCTTCTTGACAGCAAGTGGCTTCTTGCCATCTGCATTCTCTACTATTTTATAGTCAACGCTTTCCGAAATCTTATCCCTGTAAACGAACTGGTCATCAACCTCACCCTATCGCTGACGGGCCTGACAATTGTATTCGCTTTTTTCAGGAAGAACCAGTCATTGTTTAGCCAGCAAACGGTATTGGGCCACTCGTTGCAGTATATCGGCAGGCGCACGCTTGACATCTATCTCATACACTATTTCCTGATTCCCAGGAATCTGGATTTCGTCACGGTGTTTGTCGATCACCCTATGCCTATCATCGAGGCAACCGTTTCGCTCCTTGTCACTTTGATCATCATTGCTGGCTGTCTTCTCATCAGTAATATTCTAAGGTTGAGTCCGTTCCTGGCTCACTGGCTATTTGGAGCAAAATACCCCAAAATTGCGCAATGAGACTCAAACAATCGCATATCGACAGCAATAATGCCGATGACCCGGAGTTGAGGCGCCTTTATGAGACGGCGTTTCCTGTCCAGGAGCAGATTCCCTACGATGACCTCATCCAGCTGCTGGATGCCATGGATATCGACTATACCGCCTATTATGACGACGAGGCGTTGGTGGGATTGACGATGGTGCTGAGGCTTCCGCGCTATAATTGGGGATGGTACTTTGCCGTGCGTGAAGATTTGCGCGGCAAAGGAATCGGCCAGGAAATCTTGACGGCCGTGCTCGACAAGTACCGCGATGAACGTCCCTTCATCATGGATATCGAATCTCCCTTGCAGCCAGATGCTCCCAATCCAGAGCAACGTAAGCGTCGCCATGCTTTCTACCTGCGGAACGGCATGAAGGACACGGGCACGAGCCGCACTTGGGAGGGCCTCACTTTCACCATCTTGACCAACAGTGACGAGCCGTTTACCCAGCAGGACTATGACGACATTGTCGCAGCCCTGCGTGCCGTGTGGGAAAACATGCCAGGAGAGCAATAAGACTATTTAACTTGTTTCGTTTGCCTGTTATTTGGCAAACGCTTACTTTTGCGGCATGAAGCGGGTTTTACTCATACTCATGGCCCTGGTTGCCCTCGCCTGTGCAGCGCAGGAAAACCAGACTCTTAAACTGCAGTTTGATCAGTCCAAAATCAGTCCGCAGTTCACCATGCCTGAACTGCCGATGACAGTCACGCCAACTACCAATCTCAAACCCACTTTCAACGCCAATCTCCCAACGGCGGCTGACCTCCATTTGGACTTTCAAAGCCGCCTATCCGACTCACTGGCCATCTACCAGCAGGATTGGTACGATAACCGCATGAGCGCTCTGCCACAATTCCGTTATGACACCAACCCCTACAGTCGCGATTGGTCATCAAGCGGCGTCATTACCCGCGTGGGCGGTGGTTACCTCACGGGGGCAGGCTCACACACGACCTACCTGGGTATGGGCAACATCGCAAGCGCCAGTGTCGCCTTCACAATGCCCATGGGTGACCGTTTTCAGGTCACTACGGGCCTGACGGGCAGCAAGTACCATTTTGACAACAATGCATGGAACGATTACGGTGTGTTCGGCAATGCCTCGTTTAGGCTTAACAACCGTCTGTCGCTCAACGCTTTCGGACAGTATTATGTCAACCAGCGTTACCACTCGGTGGCTGCGATGCCCTTCTTGGGCAGTTCGTCCTATGGCGGTACGCTGGGCTGGCGCGCCAGCGACAATTTCTCTCTTGACGTGGGCGCCCGCCGCATCTATGACCCCTACACGGGCCGATGGCGCACCCTGCCAGTCGTGCAACCCACTTTCAGCCTCTTTGGCGCACCCATCTCCTTCGATGCCGGCCCATTGATTTATCAGGTACTGGACTACATGTTAGGAAGCGGCAAGAAAAGCAGCAAATGGGACGACCCCAAATACCGTCCCGTCTCCGCCCCCAACGCCGTTACCAGCCAACCCGGCTTCAACCCCAACAGCCCAGTGCCCATTCCCGACGCCTTCCGTCACTGACAGGTGATTGGGCGAGTTTTAGGTTTTTTTGGGGTATTGTTTTGGGTGAGTGGGAAAGATATTGTAATTTTGCATGATAAACCGTGATTGGATGGTCATCAAAAGTACCATACAGGACATCATCAGGGAAGACCTTGCCGAGATTTGGTCCATACTGAGCAGCGACGAGAAACATCTTGTCGCCGAAAATTTTGTTATCCATACCTACCGCAAGGGCCAGATCATCTATGCCGAAAAAGACGAGCCACAGTATCTGTGGGTACTCATCAAGGGCAAGGTGAAAAGGTTCAAAAACGGTATTGGCGGCAAACAGCAGATTCTGCGTCTATACCGCCCCATCCAGTACTTCGGCTACCGAGCTTGGTTTGCCGACGAGCCCTATGTGGCCAGCACGATGGCTATAGAGCCATCCCAAGTGGGCACAATCCCCATGTCGGTTGTGAAACAGCTTATCGACGGCAACATGAAATTGGCATGGTTCTTCATTCACGAGTTATCCAAGCATTTGGGAGGTAGCGAGTCCAAGGTGGTCACCCTTACCCAGAAACACATCCGCGGACGACTTGCCGAGGCCCTGTGTATGCTTGTTGACAATTACGGGTACGAGGACGATGGCAAGACACTGAAGATTTACATGGCCCGCGAGGATTTGGCCAACCTGTCGAACATGACCACCGCCAATGCCATCCGCACCCTCTCGACCTTTGCCCAGGAACGCATCATTACTGTTGACGGCCGCCGCATCCGCATTGTTGACGAGCCCACATTGCGTAACATCAGCCGATTTGGATAACGACCATGATTATCGCACAACAAAAACGCCGAGACAACATCGCCGAGTATCTTCTCTACCTGTGGCAGGTGGAGGATTTGTTGCGTGCATGCCATCTTGATATCGACACGGTCGAGAAAGCTGTCATCTCGCGATATGACGTGGACGAGAAGACACGTCATGAAATCAAGGAGTGGTACGAATCCCTCATCAAGATGATGGAGCTGGAAAACGTGCGTGAAAAAGGCCATATCCGCGTGTGCCACAACGTTCTCATCCGCCTGAACGACCTGCACGTGCAACTATTGGCCGACCAGAACCGTTTCCCCGACTACCACGCCGATTATTACCGTACGTTACCCTATATCGTGCAGTTACGCGCCACCCTGCCTAAGCAGGAACGTCCCAGCGAGTTGGAAACCTGCTTTAATGCCCTGTATGGTGTGATGATGCTGCACCTTCAAGGCAAGGAGATATCCCAGGACACTGCAGCAGCGATTGCCCAGATTTCGCACTTTATCGGCATGCTCGCCGCCTACTACAAGCGCGACGAGGAAAAACCGTTATTCGGTGACGACTTAAATGACAATTGACCAATGGCAACCACCAACATACTCATAACAGGCGCTAACGGCCAACTGGGCCACGAGATGCGCAATGTGCTGGCCGATGACCAGCGCTTTAACGCCATTTTTACCGATGTGGCTGGCGACGACATCACCCTGCTCGACATCACTGATGAAGAGGCCGTGGAGCGGATGGTTGCCGACAACAAGATCGCTATCATTGTCAACTGTGCCGCCTATACCGCCGTTGATGCCGCCGAGGACAACGAACCTCTTGCGGCCCGCCTCAATGGCTATGGCGTGGGCATCCTGGCCCGTGTTGCCAAGCGACACGACGCACGCATGGTTCACATTTCAACCGACTATGTGTTTGACGGTAACGGCTGTGTTCCCTATACTGAGGACATGCCCACCAACCCACAATCTGCCTACGGCCGCACCAAGCTTGACGGCGAGCTCCTGTTGCAGGACATCTTGGGTGATGATGCAATTATCCTTCGTACCGCTTGGCTCTACTCGCCCTACGGCAAGAATTTTGTCAAAACCATGCTCGCATTGGGCAAGGACAAACCCGCCCTGAAAGTCGTGTTTGACCAGGTGGGCTCGCCCACCTGTGCCCGTGACCTGGCTCACGCTATCGTTACCGTGATGAGTGCTGACGAGTGGCATGGCGGCATCTACCACTACAGCAATGAGGGCGTCATCTCGTGGTATGACTTCACCAAAGCCATCCATCGTCTTGCAGGCATTACGACCTGTGACGTGCAACCCTGTCACAGCAACGAATTCCCCGCCAAGGCCCACCGTCCCGCCTACAGCGTGCTTGACAAGACCAAGTTCAAATCCACATTCGGCGTGACTGTCCCCTACTGGCTTGACAGCCTTCAAGATACCCTCGTTGAATTAGGAATTTCAGGCAAGAGTAATCGTACTTAGAACTTAAAACTTATAACTCAAATAATGTCACTGACAACCGAAATCACCCGCCGCCGCACCTTTGCCATCATCTCCCACCCTGATGCAGGCAAGACGACGCTCACCGAGAAGCTGCTGCTCTTTGGTGGTGCCATCCATGTGGCAGGCGCCGTGAAATCCAATAAAATCAAAAAGACAGCCACCAGCGACTGGATGGAGATTGAGAAACAACGTGGTATCTCGGTCGCCACCTCGGTCATGGGATTCAACTATGGCAACTACAAGATAAATATCCTTGACACCCCTGGCCACCAGGACTTTGCCGAGGATACCTACCGCACCCTGACGGCCGTTGACAGCGTGATTATCGTGGTCGATGTCGCCAAGGGCGTAGAGACGCAGACACGCAAACTGATGGAGGTGTGCCGTATGCGCAACACCCCTGTCATCATCTTTGTCAACAAACTCGACCGCGAGGGCCGCGACCCGTTTGACATCCTTGACGAGCTGGAAGAGGAACTGAAGATTGACGTGCGCCCCCTGAGTTGGCCCATCAACATCGGCGCCCACTTCAAGGGCGTGTACAACATCTACGAGCACAACATCAGCCTGTTCAAGCCCGACAAGCAACACGTGACAGACCGCGTGGACATCAACGACATCAACGACCCCGCCATCGACAAGGCTGTGGGCAAGGCCGATGCCGAGAAACTGCGTGCCGACATCGAACTCATCGACGGCGTTTATCCCGATTTCAACACGCTCGACTACCTGGATGCCAAGGTGGCACCCGTGTTCTTCGGGTCGGCGTTGAACACCTTTGGTGTAAAGGAGTTGTTGGACTGCTTTGTGCGGATCGCTCCGTCGCCCCGCCCCGTAAACGCCATCGAGCGCATGGTAGAGCCCGGCGAGGACAAATTCACGGGCTTCGTATTCAAGATCCACGCCAATATGGATCCCAACCACCGCAGCTGCATCGCGTTTGTCAAGGTATGCTCGGGCGTGTTCCATCGCAATGGCAATTACCTGCACGTGCGTAGCGGCAAGAGCTACCGCTTCAGCGCCCCGACGGCGTTCATGGCGCAGAAGAAGGAAATCATCGACGAGGTTTATCCCGGCGACATCGTGGGTCTGCCCGACAACGGCATTTTTAAGATCGGCGACACCTTGACCGAGGGCGAAGGCCTCCATTTCAAGGGTCTGCCCAGTTTCTCACCCGAGATGTTCAAGTACATCGAGAACAGCGACCCGATGAAGACCAAGCAACTCAACAAGGGCCTTGAACAGCTGATGGACGAGGGTGTGGCCCAGATGTTCATCAACCAGTTCAATAACCGCAAGATTATCGGCACCGTGGGACAGCTGCAGTTCGAGGTCATCCAGTACCGCCTGCTCCACGAGTACGGTGCCCAGTGCCGCTGGGAACCCATCCACCTCTACAAGGCCTGCTGGATCGAGAGTGACGACGAGGAGGCGCTGGACGCGTTCAAGAAGCGCAAGCACCAGTTCATGGCCCTGGACATCGAAGGTCGTGACGTATTCCTTGCTGACAGCAACTACGTCTTGCAGATGGCCCAGCAGGACTTCCCGAAGATTACCTTCCACTTCACCAGCGAGTTTTAGTATCATTATTTCTGAAGCATATAATTCAACGAGATAGCAATGGAGAGACTGAAAAGATTATACTTGCAACATGTGGGCAGCGAACCCACCGACATCGTGCTCATGGACAAAGCCGGCTCTAACCGCCAGTACTACCGTCTGTTGGGGGAACGCTCCATCGTGGGCGTCATCGGCGAGTCGCGCGAGGAGAATGACGCGTTCATCTACATAGCGCGCCACTTCCGTGAGCAGGGCCTGTCAGTACCCGAGGTTTATGGCGTGAGCGAGGACCACATGGCCTATATCCAGGAAGATTTGGGCAAGAAGCCTGAGAACATCCTGTGGAACAAGATTCGCCGCAGCGCCATGACGCATGCCTTCACTAGCGGCGAAAAAGAGCTGCTGCGCCGCGCCATGCGGGATCTGGTGGATATCCAGTTCCGTGGCAGCCAAGGGTTTGACTATAGCAACTGCTACCCTGCCAAGAGCTTTGACGAGCGTTCCATCAAGTGGGACCTGAATTACTTCAAATACTGCTTCCTCAAGGCTACTGGCGTGATTTTCAACGAGGACAAGTTGGAAAACGACTTCGAGAAGTTGACGCGTGACCTGCTGTCCGTTCCCAGCGACACGTTCATGTACCGCGACTTCCAGTCCCGCAACGTGATGCTGGTGGGCGATTCAGACCATCCCGCTGAATGCAAACTGGCCTTTATCGACTTCCAGGGCGGCCGCCGTGGCCCGTACTACTATGACGTGGCCTCATTCGTATGGCAGTCTCGCGCCAAGTATCCCGACGATTTGAAGAAGGATCTCGTCAAGGCCTATCTCGAGAAACTCAAGCAGTACCAGCCCGACCTCGACGAGAAGGAATTCTATGACAACCTGCGCCTGTTCGTGCTCTTCCGCACGCTGCAGGTACTGGGTGCCTACGGTTTCCGCGGCTATTTCGAGAAAAAGCCCGACTTCATGAAGAACAGCATCGTCCCTGCCGTCGCCAACCTGCGCAAACTGGTCATCGACAAGCCGTTCACCCAATATCCCTACCTGAGCCTTGTCATCGACGAGCTGGTGAACCTCAAGGACTTTGTCAGCGAGGATAAGGGACTGACCGTCAGGGTAATGAGCTTCGCTTACAAGAAGGGCATTCCTCACGACTCGTCGGGTAACGGTGGCGGTTTCGTGTTTGATTGCCGCGCGTTGAACAACCCGGGCAAATATGACAAATACAAGGCCTTTACGGGACTTGACAAGAACGTGATCGACTTCCTGAAAAAGGAGAGTACCATCGACAAGTGGCTGGAACATGTCTATGCCCTGGTCGATGAATCGGTCGAGCGTTACATGAAGCGCAGCTTTACCGATTTGATGGTATGCTTCGGCTGTACTGGCGGCCAGCACCGCTCGGTCTATGCCGCTGAGCATCTTGCCGAGCACATCCACGATAAATTCAACGTGCGTGTCGAGCTCTCGCACCGCGAGCAGCCCGACCACGAGCGCACCCTCAATCCCACCGTGCAATGAAAGCGCTGATTTTTGCCGCTGGACTGGGCACCCGCTTGCGCCCGTTGACCAACGACCGTCCCAAGGCGATGGTCGAGATTGCCGGCAAGCCCATGCTGCAGCACGTCATCGAGCGTGTGGCGGCAGCAGGCTTTGACGACATCACCATCAACATCCACCATTACGGGCAGATGATCATCGACTTCCTGGAGCGCAACGACAACTTCGGACTCAATATCCACATCAGCGACGAGCGCGGACTGTTGCTCGACACGGGTGGCGGCATCCTCAAGGCGCGCCAGTGGCTCGACGGCGACGAGCCGTTCCTGGTACACAACACCGACATCATCAGCACGCTGGACTTGAAGGCGTTTTATGACTACCATGTCAAGCACGACGCGCTGGCGACTATCCTCGTCAAGGAACGCAAGACACAGCGCTATTTCCTGCTCGACGAGAACGACCGCCTGTGCGGATGGACCAACAAGGCGACGGGTGAGTTCAAGCCCGAGGCCGAGAAACTGCAGGGCCGCAACCTGCGGGAACTGGCCTTCGGCGGGCTGCACATCATCTCGCCGCGCGTCTTCCCCGAGTTGGAGCGTTTCCGCCGTAAGGGCGGGGAGGAAAAGTTCTCCATCGTGCCTTTCTACATCGGCATGTGCACCCATCACCTGATTCAGGGCTACCATCCCGACAGCGACTACCAGTGGCTCGACATCGGCAAGCCCGAGACGCTGGCCCAGGCCCAAGAATTACTACAGCCAGACAACTCGGACGACACGGCCACAAGCTAAGACGCTAAGGCGCTAAGATTTATTTAAACTTTCCAGCCTTTCAGCCATCTAAATAATTGTTACCGTCCACCCTTCCAGGCGACAGTAATCATACTAAAAACTTAAAACTAAAAACTAAGAACTAAATAAATGAACAAGACCATCATCATCGCAGCCATCATGCTGCTCGTGGCAGGCACCGTTTCGCTGGATGCCCGCACCAAGAAGAAAACCACGACCAAGAAGGCTACCACCTCGCAGGTCATCTACACCGGCGACATCGCCAGCAAGGTCATTGGCTACAACGGCACCACCCCGCTCAACATCACTGTCAAGAACGGCGTTATCGAGAATATCGAGGTGCTCCAGAACGAGGAGTCACCCGCTTACCTCAAGCGCGCCAAGGACAAGGTGCTGCCGCAGTACATCGGCAAGACCGTCGCCGAGGCCAAGAAGCTCAAACCCGACATCGCCACTGGTGCGACCTACACCAGCGAAGCCATCATCAAAAACATACAGATGGGCCTCGACAAGGCAAAGTCGACATCAACCAGCAAGAAAGCGACTACCAAGAAGAAAACCACCAAGAAACGCCACTAAACTGCTGTCTTCAGCCCCTGGTCCATGAAGAAAAGTCTCACGACAATCGCCCTGGCACTGGTGACGGCATTTGCCGCGACTGGCCAGCTGGTGCTCGATTGGTGTGACTTCTGGAAACTCTTCAAGGAGGCCCCGTTCGAGTCTTGCCATGCCTCGACCATTGCCGAGACCGCCGACGGCGACCTGGTTGTGGCCTGCTTCGGGGGCAGTTACGAGGGCTGTGAGGACGTGTGCATCTGGGTAACCCGTTTGCCCAAGGGAGATTTCATGTGGACCACGCCCGTCATCGCTGCCGACGGTGTACTGAACGACAGCGTGCGCAAGGCATGCTACAATCCAGTGCTGCAACCCATGCCCAACGGCGAGTTGTGGCTTTTTTTCAAAATAGGCTCCTGTGTGGCCGACTGGACGGGATGGCTCACCAAGTCCGTTGACGGCGGCAAGACGTGGAGCCCGCGCGAACCCTTGCCCGAGGGCTTCCTCGGCCCCACCAAGAACAAGCCTCTGCTGCTGGGCGACCGCCTGCTGTGCCCGTCGAGCACCGAGAAGGACGGTTGGCGCATCCACTTCGAGATCCTGGACCTGAACACGGGCGAGTGGCACAAGACGGGCCCCATCAAGGGCGCCAAAGCCCTCACCACGATGGACAAGGGCAAGCACAATGCACATCCCCAGGAAATCATGTGCATCCAGCCCACCCTGCTCCCGTTGCCTGACGGCTCCATCAAGGCCCTGTGCCGCACCAAGAACGGGCGCATCGCCACGACCACAAGCCATGACGGCGGTGAGACCTGGGGCGAGGTCAAGCTGACCGACCTTCCCAACAATAACAGCGGCATCGACGCCGTGGCCCTGAACGACGGCAACTACATCCTCGTTTATAACCCCGTGAGCGTCAAAGCCGGCAAGGAGATGGGACCACGCACCCCCCTAGCCGTCGCAGTCAGCGACGACGCCGAGCATTGGCACATCATCAAGGAGTCCACCGAGAGCTCCGCACCGCAAGGCGAATTGTCCTATCCCTCGGTCATCCAGGGCTCCAACGGCCACATCTACATCACTTTTACCTGGCTGCGCCAGTGCATCGCCCTAGATGAAATCGTCCTCAAGAAATCGTTAGTCAAAATGACCAATAACGGATGGAGTATAGATAACTAACATTAAAATGCTTTATTATGGAAGAGAATAATGAACAGTATCTGCTGGAACTGCGGCAGCGCATCAACGCAAAGGCCGAGGAGATGGTCAAAATAAACTATTCAGGGGGCACAAAACCCAGCAAGACAGTTCGCAGGATAGCTATCGCTGTTTTAGTCGCACTATTTGTCTGGATCGAGGTATTTTTATATAATAAGAATGATTTTTGGGAAACCAATGCTTTGATGGGCGTTTTCATCATTGTCAGTTTTATTGGACATTATCTCATGACCCTGATCATGCGACACTTTCTCACAAGCATGAAAAATGCCAGTACAGCTCCACAGCATTATCGGGCAGTGAAACGGTTAATCCTAACCCACAAATTGCGATATTTGATCTCGCTTGCTTTGGGATGGGCAGCCGGGGGTGTTGTCGCATATCGTTTAGGATCAGCATATTACTGGTCTAGCATTCCTGCAGCTACAGCTTGTTTCATTGGCACGATTATTGGTGCAGCGATGCGTAATTGGTACCTTGATGAGGATTTTCGTTATGACGTTGAGGAACTTGGCGATTTGATTAAACAAGAGAGCGCTGATTAAACGATGAAAACTTATCTCGAAATAAAAGTGCCCATCTCCTTTGACGATTACTGGTTCAGGGAGTTGCGCGACCTGCTGCGCGGCGTCGACATACGCTGGCAGCGCAATTATTACCACATCACGATGGCTTTCCTGGACTTTGCCCCCGACGGCGTGAACATGGTACCTGGGCTCAACAATCTGTTAGACGATGCAGTGGCTCCCGCCATTACCTTCGACACGCTCGACGCCTTTGCCTCGGGCCCCCACCGCCAGGTCATCCACCTCACCACTACCGACGCCCCGCAGGACTTCCTGGCGCTGGTCGAGGATATCAGGCGCTTTTTCAAGGCTAAGGGCTGCGTCCTCCAATCGGACTTCAAACTTCACGTCACCCTGGGTCGTGTGCAGGACCCACGGATGAACGTGCACAAACTCAAGGACATCATCAGCCTGGTGGATCTGCCCGACATCACCCTCGACCTGACCGAGGTAGATTACCGCGTCTTTAAAGACTACGGCAAACCCCTCGCCCACTGGAGCCTGAGCCTGTAACCCCTCCCACAACCTAAATCGGTAAAAAAGCCGCCGGGTCATTTGGGACTCAGCGGCTTGTTGTTTCTTTTGTCGAGTTAAGATTACTCGGGATTGGTACGGATTTCGTAGATGACCTTGGCAGCCTCGGCTACCGTCTCGATGGGCGAACCTGAGGGGATGATGCTCTCGGTGTTAGCCATGTCAGGGTTGGCGTACTGGTCAATGATGTCGCCATGCTCGTCATAGACCGACACCTGAACAATATTAAAATTGTTCCAATCGTCGGTGAACTTGTAAAGCGTGAGCTTGTAAGCCACCGTCTTGTCATATCCACGTTCACGGGAGTAAATTGCTCGGCTCTCGGGCACATCAAACGAATTGCGCACCCAAACCAGATAGCTCTTGCCATTATCGGTTGTCGAAATCTCGGGATTGACGGCAATAGTCTCACCGCCACTGGACAACACATCAAACCAGTCGGTTGCATGAGCCGCTGGAGCAGCAACCATCAGCGCCATCAGCGCCATCAAAGTCACAAATAGTCTTTTCATTCTGTCTTTCACAAATTATCGTTTTCAGTCTGGCGGCAAAGGTATATAAAAAAAGTATTAGTTTACAGTTTCTGGTCACCAGTTTTTTCTTTTTTCGCTTTTATTAATAAAACAAGCCCACTTTCTATCAAAAAAACTTGCACAAATCATACATTAAAACTAATTTTGCAGCAATATGATACTTTTTTCCTAGCAAGGCTGCTTCGTCGTGAGACGGGGCGCTTTTCTTTTTCAGGACAATGGGGTTGCTCATGAAGCGAGAGCATCCCGACCTGTTCCGCGTCCAGCGCAACGTGACAGCGGCAGGCTCCGCGTTTTCGGCCATCGGCAACCGTTTTCTGCTCGACCGCCCTGTCCGGCTCCAGGTGCAGTGTTCCCGCCGCCTTACTGAAGCAGAAATACAAGAAACGGTCAAGAAGTACCTTGCTGCAACCCGACAGGGCGCCGTACTTGTCTCGCCAGCCATCTCACCTGGCGAAAAAGCGGTCATGCGTGCCGCCTTCGACGAAGGCTTGCCCTTGATTTTTCTTCAGGAAAACGGCTTTACCGACCTTGCAAAGCCCGGTGGCGGCAGAATGAAGGCCTGCGTAAAAGGGCAATTGCTCATCCTCGCTCCGTGGGAGCATCACAATGAAGCACTGACCATCAACCGTGGCCAGTGCCTTAAACTCAACGATCTCGCCCGCCTCATCTGCGAGTGTAACAATCCGTGATTATTCTATCGGGATTTGGATAACGGACAGCCATTTCTCGGGGTCTTCCTGGTTCCAGGCTCCATCAACGTAGCAGGTCCGAGGATGACCGGCAATCTTGTGGCCCTGCTCCTCCATATAGCGGAAGGCTTCGGTGTAGGACTCATAGAAACGCTCATAGGGGCCGATATGCTTCATGCAGAGCGCCTTGGGTACTTCTGGCAGGCGTTTAAACTGGATGATGTTGCTGTCGGTGCCCATTTCCTCGACCTGTTCGCAATACTCGATGTCGATGTCAGTAGGGGTGTATTCCTTGTTGTGCTCGATGGTGAAGCAGTAACCCGGAGGCGGACACTTGCAGCCCAGGCGTTGCATCTCGGGAGCAATTATATTGACACATAAAGGCCCCAGGGCAGCGTAATTGGGGATGACTTCACGATGACTTGCCACAATGATTTCTGGCAAAGACTGAATGCTGAATTTTTCCATTGTCTTCATTTCTTTGCGAGAGTTCCTCCAGTCGAGCAGTCGTTCACGACGGGCTATCAGTTGCTGCAACTGCGCTTCCGTGTCCTTGATCTTCGCGTCAAGTTGGCGGATGCTGGGGGTGTGCGAATCGTCTTCGTACAATTCCTTGATCTCCTCCAGCGTGAATCCGAGCCGTTGCAAATCACGGATGGTGTTCAAACGTTGCATCTGGTCGATGCTGTAATAGCGATATCCCGTCCACTCGTCCACCTCGTCAGGCAGGAGCAGCCCCTTCTGTTCATAGTGACGCAACGTCTTTACGGTAACCTGCATCAACCGTGAGAACTCTCCGATTTTTAATTTTGTTTTCTTACTCATCATCGTACGACATTTTTGCTAAGCGACAACAAAATTAGGGCATGCCCTAAGGGACGAGTCAAGTACCATCAATGGATTTAACACAAGTTTAACAGTTGCCTGGTTTTTGTCGCCATCTATGCGTCACACTTCTCGTAGTTCAACCCGCAAAAGGCAATCATATCACTCATTTCAGACATATAAATCTTAAACCATTCATTTTCTCCACCGTTTCAGCATGGGAAAGAAGCCTTGCATCATCTGGACGTATTCTTCCCTAGTTATGGGCTTGGGCATCTGTTTGTTGACCTCGTCGATAAACTGTGCGCAGTGCTCAATCATCTCGTCCATCGTGCAGTCCTGCAGGAACTGGCCATCCTTGTAGCAATACTGGCAATAGTCGAAGTTGATGCTGCCGTCGGCGTTGGTGCCGCAGTCCTCGTTGCGCATCAACGGCATGCCGCAACTCTGGCAGAACTGGGGCAACTGCCCGGGCCGCAACGTCTTTTCCTTAGCGGGAAAAGTCGCCTCGTAGGCATTGAAATCCTCAGGACGCTCGTCAGCCACAAAGTAGCCACGGGGCGGGCAATAAGTCGCCTCGGTGATGCCATTGTTTTTCAGCCAGCCAGGAATGAGCTCCTGGGCGAGGAAGTATGGCACCTCGGCCTCCCGCGGTTCGGCATGGTAATGAATGCCCAGTTTGCTGGCCAGGCCAAAACCGGCATGACGGTAAAAGTCGATGTTCCCCTCCATGCACAGGAAGCCGACGCCCATGTCGCGGGCCTTTTCAAGGGCATAGTTCAACAGTTGCAGGCCATATCCCTTGTGTTTGTACTCAGGGTGGATGCTGATGGGCCCGAATGTCCATGACGGTACTTTCTTGCCGTCGTCAAGTACTAGTTCCGCCTTGGAAAACATCACGTGACCGATGATCTTGCTGTCCTCCTCCATCACCAGGTCGAGTTCGGGGACGAAGTCGGGGTTGCTGCGGTACTGGTTGAGCACGAAATGCTCGGTGCATCCGGGACGATAGACATTCCAGAAGGCCTCACGGGTGAGGTTCTCCACCCCACGGTAATCACTGGGTTGTTCTAAACGTATTTTCATCTTTCTTGTTCTTCTAGAGTTGATACTAATTTGTAAATTTCGGCAGAAAAAATGATGTGTTTTTGTTTCTTATTGGCATTCAATAATTTACAATAACACATCATTTACCTTGGTGAACCCGTGGGGAGTCGAACCCCAATCGAAGGAACCGGAATCCTTTATTCTATCCATTGAACTACGGGTCCAGAAAACCGCTTTTTGGGCGATAGCGACGACAAAATTACTGCATTTTTCATAACTTTGCAACTCGTAATCTAAAAAACCGAACTATGACAGTACGCATAGAGCCATCGTGGAACAGAGTGTTAGCGGCTGAATGGGAAGCGCCCTACTTCAAGCAGCTGACCGACTTCGTCCGTCATGAATACCAGACACGGCAAGTGTTTCCTCCCGGCAGGCAGATATTTGCTGCTTTTGATGCAGCGCCCTTCGACCAGGTCAAAGTGGTCATTCTGGGGCAAGACCCTTATCATGGCTTGGGCCAAGCCAACGGGCTGTGTTTCAGCGTTAACGAGGGTGTTCCGTTTCCTCCCTCGCTGATGAACATATTTAAAGAGGTTCACGATGATGTGGGCGCTCCGATTCCCGAGAGCGGGGACCTGTCACGCTGGGCTCGACAGGGCGTGCTGCTCCTGAATGCCACGCTCACGGTACAGGCACACCAGCCTCTGTCCCACCAGGGCAAGGGTTGGGAAGAATTCACCGATCATGTCATCGCCCACTTAGCCCGGGAACGCGAACACCTTGTATTCATGCTCTGGGGCTCATATGCAAAGCGTAAGGGGGCATTCATCGACCGCAACCGCCATCTGGTGCTCACCGCGGCCCACCCTTCTCCCCTGTCGGCCAACCGAGGCGGCTTCTTCGGGACACATCACTTCTCGCGCGCCAACGACTATCTCGTCCAACATGGCATGGCCCCGATAGAGTGGTAAAAAAATTTAGCAAAGGCTTTGCCGTTTCAGAAAATGGTTGTATCTTTGCACCGCTTTTCGAAACATTTTTTATAAATATTTTTTGTAATGTACTTAGATTCAGAGAAAAAGAAAGAGATCTTTGGCACTTACGGCAAAAGCAATACTGACACTGGTTCTCCCGAGGCCCAGATAGCATTATTCTCATACCGTATTGCCCACTTGACCGAGCACTTGAAGGTCAACAAGAAGGATCATACGACTCAGCGTTCGTTGAAGATGCTCGTTGGTAAGCGTCGCAAATTGCTCGATTACCTGATGCGCAAAGACATCAACCGCTACCGCGCTCTCATCGCAAAGAAGGAACTCGGTATCCGCAAGTAATCCTCAACGACGAGAAACTCTCAACAAAAAACCGCCGCACTGGTTGCGACGGTTTTTGTTATCTATAATATATCGCCGGGGTCGCCAAAAAGGGCAACGAGGGCATCAAACCGCTGTAGTGTGTCTCCGCCGAACTTGGCCAGCGACCGGCGGGCTCGTTCCATGGTCTTGGGGGGCTCGTCAAGACGGCTCTTGCTGAAGAACTTGTCGGCATAACAGATGACCTTCTCCTCAAGGCTCTCGGGCAAGAGATCGCGAGGCGGATCGATGGGCAGATGTTGGGCGACAATCTCAGCTGCGGTGATGCCTGCACCCGTGTGACGCTCACACACCCTGCCATGCCTGAAAAGGCCCATGCTGTCAAGCATACGGCGTCCAATAACACCATGCAGAATATATGGTTCGGTGCCGTAGCAGTGGATTCCGGGAGCGTCGGTGCGGCACATGCCGATGTCGTGCAGCATCGCTGCCTCTTCAACAAACTCGATATCGATGGGAACACCCGCGTCAATCTGGCGCTGGCTCAAAGCGACAGCCAGATCAGCTACACGGCGGCTATGAGAAACCAACACCCGGTAATCGTCGTTACCGGGTGTATAGTATCGTTCAATGATTGACAGGCAGTCTAACATCAGTCAACAAAGACTACCCAGTTGTGCTCATCGGGATAATCACCCTGCTGGATGGCACGCAGGCGGTTATACAGGGCGGTTACCTTGGGACCGACAGTGCCATCTTTTCTGATGACATAATGTACATCCTTGTCCATGTCAACCACCTCGCTGATGGGAGCGGTAACGGCAGCGGTGCCGCACTCGGCAGCCTCATCGGCCTCGGCCAGTTCCTCCAGGGGGATGGGACGAGCCTCAACCTCCATACCCAGGTCACGGGCAATCTGCTGCAGACTCATATTGGTGATTGACGGCAGGATAGAATCCGACTTCGGGGTGATGTATTTGTTACCCTTCACGATAAAGAAGTTGGCAGGGCCACACTCGTCGAGATATTTCTTTTCCTTGGGATCCAAGAACAGCGCAGCACTGTAGCCGGCAGCCTTGGCACGAGCGGTAGCACCCATACCAGCGGCATAGTTACCACCCACTTTCCAACGGCCGGTACCACAGGGAGCAGCACGGTCATACTCACGGTAAACGGCAACCTTCGTGCACTGGAATCCCTCCTTGAAGTACGGGCCCACCGGAGTAACGAAGATGATTACCATATATTCATCGGCAGGGCTGACACCAACGCGGGGCGAGATGCCGATTTCTACGGGACGCAGATAGAGCGAGCTGCCACTGCCATAGGGAGGAATGAAGCGCTCGTTAAGCTTAACGACCTTCTTGCACATCTCCAGGAAGATATCCTCGGGAAGCGGCTGCATCTTGATACCAAGAGCACTGTTCTGCAAGCGCTTGGCATTCTCGTCGGGACGGAACATGCGGATCTTGCCATCCTGACCACGGAAAGCCTTAAGGCCCTCAAAAATCTCCTGGCCATAATGCAGACAGCTGGCAGCCATATGCAGGGTTACTGACTCGTCTTGAGTTACTTCAATTTCACCCCACTTGCCGTCCTTGAACGTGCAACGCACGTTATAGTCAGTTTTCATGTAACCAAAAGGCAGATGTGCCCAGTCAATGTTTTCTAAATTAGTCATACTTTCTTGTTCAGTTAAGGTTATTAAATGGTTTTAGTCATCATTCATGTTGTTTCCACGATACCGGCCTTCGTCATATGGCCACCTTTTGAGTCAAGTTGCCTATCCTCACCAGATAGATTCCTCTGGAACCCAGGCGCAACTCGCTCGTGCCAGGCTGCAACGTCGCCTGCGACACCACCTGGCCCAGGATGGTATAGACACGCACAGTGATGCGTTTAGGCGTGACGATAGTGATGGTGCCGTTAGAGCCGTAAATCTCCACACCGTCACTCGTACGAGGGTCATTCAGGCTCTTGCCGGTCATCTCACGATTAGTTTCATGCCACTGAATCTCGGCCAGAGAAGTATTCCACATTCCCAGCGCGAGCATCAACGTTAATATGGCCAGTAACCGTTTCATCGTATTTTGTATCAACCAACAAAGTTATAACTATTTTTCGGAGCAAACAAACCTTTAAAGAAATTTTTCTTTTTTTCAACAAAAATTGCCGCACATCAACCCCACCACCCCTATATGCCGTGGCACCGATAAGTTCTTCCAGCCCAGTCCCCCGTGCCGTGGCAGTGATAAGTTCTTCCAGGCTGGTCCCCCCGTGCCGTGGCACCGCCACGGCCTGGGAACAAAAAAACGAGGGAGCCGCTCGTCAGACGAGTGACTCCCTCTTAGGGGGCGGTTACCTACTCTCCCACTTTCGCAGTACCATCGGCGTGGTGAGGCTTAACTTCTCTGTTCGGAATGGGAAGAGGTGGGACCCTCACGCTA